>NZ_JAIZZK010000004.1 GCF_020443705.1 Clostridium algoriphilum | reverse complement strand
CAAATTGTTTACGTCCTTTTGTCTTCATAGAAAAAACCTCCTATTGTATATATTTATTCTACAACAGAAGGTCCTTTTTATTCAATGTCCGTTTTTGTGGGTTCAGTTCACTAATGCCTAGCGCAGGTGCTTTGTTTTTATAGTTTACTTGCTGCTTCTTTATCTATAATAATAGTTACATCATTATGAAGTTGTAGAATCGATGCAGGTATATTAGGATTTATTTTACCATTAACAGCTCTTTCTATGGCTTTCGCTTTATTTAATCCATTGGCTAGTAAAATAATCTTTTTCGAGTTCATTATTGTCTTAATTCCCATACTTATGGCTTTTACTGGTACATCTTTTATTGATGTAAAAAACCTAGAATTAGCTTCTATTGTTTGTTCTTCAAGATTAACTAAATGCGTTTCTGCCTCAAAATTTACATTGGGTTCATTGAAACCAATATGACCGTTTCCACCTATACCTAAAACTTGCATATCGATGCCACCAAGTTCTTTTATTTTGTTTTCATAACCCTTGCAGCTAGCATTCACATCTTTTGCCATGCCATCAGGCATATTAATATTTTCTCTAGCTATATTTATACTATTAAATAAATTAGAATTCATGAAATAATAGTAACTTTGAAGATTTTCTCTATTAATTCCATAATATTCATCTAAGTTAAAGGTTCTAACCTCCTTAAAATCCACTTCTTTTTTGTTATACAATTTAATTAATTCTTTATACATGCCAAGTGGAGTATCTCCAGTAGCGAGGCCTAAAACACTATCAGGCTTTAACATAACCTGACTTGTAATCATAAGCGCTGCTCTTTTACTCATTTCATCGTAATTATCCATAACTATTATTCTCATATTTGCACCACCTCATAATAATACTCAAAATTTACTCTTGAGTTTCGTACACTATTTTTCCTTCAACTATCGTAGTAAACACATCTATATTATCATTGAAAATAATTATATCTGAATCATTTCCAACCTCTAGGATTCCTTTTTTATTATCTATATTAATAACTTTTGCTGGATTAAGTGTTGCCATTGCAACTGCCTCATAAATTTCTAGATCACTGTTATTAAGCATGTTTAACACTGCTTTGTTTAGTGTTAATACACTTCCTGCGAGTGTTCCATCTTGAAGTTTAGCCGCTCCATCCTTAACTATTACCTTCTGTCCACCAAGCTCGTACATACCACTCCTCATACAACCAGCTCTCATGGAATCTGTTATAAGTACCATTTTATCTTTATGAACTGCATTTATAAGGATATTATAAATTGCTGGATGAATGTGTATTAAATCTGCAATTAGCTCACATGTTATATCACTTGTAAATATTGCACCTACAACGCCTGGTTTTCTATGATTTAATGGGGTCATAGCATTAAATGCATGAGTAGCATGAGTTATTCCATCCTCAATTGCCTTAAGTGTCTCCTCATAACTTGCATCTGAATGACCTACTGACAATGTAATTTTAGAATTATTTTTTACCTTTTTTATAAAGCTATGATTTTCATCCTTTTCTGGCGCAAGGGTTATCATTTTGATAATATCTAAATAATCCTTTATGATATTGTAATTTGGCTTTATAATATTATCTGCTTTCTGGGCTCCTTTATATTTTTCATTTATAAAAGGTCCCTCCATATGAACCCCAAGAATTTTTGCACCTTTAATTTCTATACTCATTGCTCCCCTTACTGCGTCTAATGCTCTATATATATTATCAGTATCCATAGTCATCGTAGTAGGTAAATAAGCTGTTACACCGTTTGCAGCTATTGTAGAACTTATAACCCTTAACGCTTGCTCCGTTGCATCCATAGTATCATAACCACCAGAACCATGAATATGGATATCAATAAAACCAGGTGATACGTAATTACCCTTAGCGTCTATCACTTGTATTTCTTCCTTACATTCTTTTTTATACTCAGCGAAGTTATCGTTATCTATAATGCCTATAATCTTAGAATCAAAAATTATTACGTGCTCATGAATTATTCTGTCCTTCATAATAAGTTTCCCATTAACTATAGCTTTAATATTCATCACCCCATCAAATATTTTAGTATTTTAATTATTGTAATATTGCTAATACTTGCGTATGTTCAATCCATACGCTTATTTTAACGTTATTTGATATTTATACTTGTCACTTCTGTATATGGCTTTAGTTAATTCAATCGGTGTTTCATTTTCCATATAGGTCGTTTGCCTAAATATTAATGCCAAAGCACCGTTTTCTTGATTTAATAGTTTACTTTCATATTCACTTAACATTGTAGGTTCAATCGATTGTGTTGCCTTGTATGGATGATATCCATATATTTCACGAAATATGCCATACAGTGGTTTATCTTCAATCATGTCTCTAGTCATTCCATTATATAAAAAATATGGGAGACATGCTGTTTCAATCGCAACGGGTTGTTCATCACTAAATCTAAGTCTTTTAATTTCAAATATCTTATCTTCATTTTCTGGCATTTTAAGTTCAAATTTACATTGCTTTGTTGCGTTGATTATTTTATAAGATAATATTTTCGTTTTTGAAATTAGACCATTTTCCTCCATTTGCTCAGTAAACCCTTTAAGTCTTGATATTTCACGATTAACCTTAGGAATAGACACAAAAGTTCCCTTTCCTTGTTCTCTATAAATTAGCCCCTCGTTTACAAGGGACATAATAGCTTTATTTACAGTCATTCTACTGACCCCTTGGATTTCACAAATCTCCCGCTCTGTTGGAATAGATTGACCCGGCTTTAGAACTTCATTTTCTATCATTTCCTGTAATATTTCCTTTATCTGATAATGAAGTGGAATAGGATTATTCTTTGACACCTTTTTCAAAACTTTCCCTCCTCAATTATATATAAATTTATGTATTCATAAATACACTTAGCATGTTATCATGTTGTTATGTTGTATATACCAATTATATTACAAATTTAGTTTTTTTACAACCTATTTCTATTAATAAATAAAATTTAAATATTATATTATAATCAATTAATATTAATTTCAGTAGAAAAATCATATCTTAATTTTATTATAACATTTATAATAAGAGTGTAACCGTGAAAGGGGGTATATCCTTTCACGCTTTTTTTGTTTATATTAAAAAAATATAAACTTTAATTTATTTTTTATTATTAAAAAATACGAGGAGGTAATAAAATGTCTAAAAGCAACAAATTTTCGTCTAATTTTCAGAAGCTTGGAAAAGCTATGATGATGCCAGTTGCAGTAATGCCTGCTGCCGCAATTTTATTAAGATTCGGATCTCCAGATGTTTTTAATATTACATGGATGTTCGCTGCCGGCAATGCCATCTTTAGTAACTTACCTATAATTTTTGCTATAGGTATTGCTATAGGACTTGCAGATGACAATAACGGAGTTGCAGGACTTGCAGCTGCGGTTGGTTACTTTGTATTAACTAACGTCGCTCTAACCTTTAATAAAAATATAGATATGGGAGTACTTGCGGGATTTACTGTTGGTATATTATCTGGATACTTATACAACAAATATAAGAGTATAAGAGTCCCAGATTTCTTAGGATTCTTTGGTGGTAAGCGGTTTGTTCCAATTGTAACATCCTTTTATACACTAATACTCGGAGTAGGCGCTGGTTACATCTGGCCTCTTATTCAAAATGTAATTAACAATGCTGGAAACATTATTGCTCACTCTGGTGCTATAGGTGCTTTCTTTTACGGCTTCCTAAATAGATTACTTATCCCATTTGGGCTACATCATGTTATTAATACACTTATTTGGTTCCAGTTTGGTACTTTTACGAACGCTGCAGGTAAAGTCGTTACAGGCGATTTAACAAGATTCTTTGCTTTAGACCCAACTGCCGGAACCTTTATGACAGGTTTTTTTCCTATTATGATGTTTGGACTTCCTGCTGCATGCCTTGCAATGATTACTGCAGCTAAGAAAGAGAATAGAAAAGCTGTAAGTGGTATGCTTTTGGGGATTGCTTTTACTGCTTTCCTAACTGGTATAACAGAACCTATAGAGTTTTTATTTATGTTCTTATCCCCAGTACTATATTTCATTCATGCTATATTAACGGGTGCATCTCTTGCTATATGTGCTGCTCTTGGTATTAGATCTGGCTTTGGTTTCTCTGCTGGTTTAATTGACTATGTACTTAGTTTTGGAATTGCAAGTAAGCCAGTACTTTTAATAATAATAGGTTTAATATTTTCTGTTATTTATTATTTTGTATTCCTATTCTTTATTAAGAAGTTTGACATAAAAACTCCAGGTAGAGGTGATGACGAAAAAGCACCTGCACTTGCTAAGCTAAATAATTCAGAACTAGGTGTTCGAGCTATTAGCATGCTCGTAGCTGTTGGAGGTAAATCGAACATAGATAATATAGATGCTTGTATTACAAGAGTAAGATTAACGCTTAAAGATAATTCTCTTATTGATGAACCTAAATTAAAGCAACTTGGAGCTACTGCTGTTATGAATGTTGGAAGCAATAACTATCAAATTATAGTTGGTACCATTGCTGATCCATTAGTTACTCATATGAAAGCTGCTATGAAACAATAAAACTCATAAAAAAGTTTAACAAGAATTTTCTGTTCTTGTTAAACTTTTTATTTTGTGAAACTAAATTTAGTCCTTCATGGCTCTCATTGAATTTAACACTGCAATTAGTGCAACTCCAACATCACCAAAAACCGCTTCCCACATAGTTGTAATTCCAAAAACAGCCAATATCAAAATAGCTACTTTTACACCTAGAGCAAATATAATATTTTGCATTACAATCCTCTTTGTTTTTCTAGCAATTCTAATAGCCTGCGCAATTTTTGAGGGTTCGTCGGTCATTATTACTATATCTGCCGCTTCTATTGCAGCATCAGAACCTACTCCACCCATTGCAATGCCGATATCAGCTCTTGCAAGCACAGGTGCATCATTAATGCCATCTCCTACAAATACTATTTTTCCCTTAGGTGATTTTTCTTTTTGTAGAGCCTCTAACTTCTCAACCTTTTCATGTGGTAGAAGTTCAGAGTAAACCTCATCTACACCAAGGACTTTTCCAATATTCAAAGCTATATCTTTATTATCACCAGTGAGCATTACTATTTTCTTAACTCCCATAGCTTTTAAACTACCTATAGCGCTAATAGAGTCTTCTTTTATCTCATCAGATATTATAATACTACCAGCATATTTGTTGTCTATAGCTACATATATTATTGTGCCGGAATTCTCATGTTTATTATAGGTAATTTTCATACTATCCATTAATTTCGAGTTACCAGCTAGTACAAGTTTTCCTTTTACTTTTGCTCTAATGCCTTCCCCAGCTATTTCAGAAACATTTTTAATATCTTCTTTGTGTATATCCTTGCCATAAGCTTTTAATATAGATGTTGCAATAGGATGATTAGAATAGCTTTCAACACATGCTGCATACTCTAATAATTCATCTTTACTTATTGCTCCTTCTACGTTCATTTCTGTAACTTCAAACACTCCTTTAGTAAGTGTTCCTGTCTTATCAAAAACTACCATCTCAACGCTATTCAATGCCTCTAGGTAGTTTCCACCTTTAACTAATATACCACTTTTAGATGCACCACCTATTCCTCCAAAGAAGCCAAGTGGAATAGATACTACTAATGCACAAGGACAAGATACTACTAGAAATACTAACGCTCTATATATCCATTGCGAGAACGAAGCTCCAGGTATCAATAGTGGTGGAAATATGGCAAGTGCCGTTGCACTTATAACTACAACTGGAGTGTAATATCTTGCAAATTTAGTTATAAAATTTTCAGTTGGTGCCTTTTTACTGCTAGCATTTTTAACTAAATCCAATATCTTTGCTAGAGTTGATTCTCCAAACTCCTTATTTACCTCTATAGTTAATAATCCATTTTTATTTATGCATCCTGCTAAGATTTCATTACCACTCTCAACTTGTCTTGGAACTGATTCACCCGTTAAGGCAGATGAATCCACTAAAGATTTACCTTCTACAATAATACCATCTAAAGGTACTTTTTCTCCTGGCTTTACTATTATAATATCTCCAATGTGAACTTCTTCTGGATCTACTTTTACAATTTTATCTTTCAATTTTTTATTTGCATAATCTGGTCTTATATCCATTAGTGCGGATATAGACTTTGTTGATTTATTTACAGCTACATCTTGAAAAAATTCTCCTACTTGGTAAAAGAGCATTACCCCAACGCCTTCTGGAAATTGCCCTATAGAAAACGCCCCTACTGTAGCTAATGACATTAAGAAATTTTCATCGAAAACTTCTCCTTTTAGTATATTTTTTACTGCAACTATTAAGACTTCTCCACCAATCAATAAATAACTTATAAAATATAAAGCAAATTCAACAAAATGATCCAACTTGAATATAACTGCTATAATGAAAAGCGTAACCCCTACTGAAAAACGTATAATTCTACTTTTTTTAATTCCTTCATCCTCGTCTGTATGACCATGATCATGGTTATGATCCTTTTCTCCATGCTTAACGACCTTTACGTCTTTTGGTATAAACTTAACACCAGGTTCTATCCTCTTAACTATTTTTTCTGTTTCATCTATAACCTTCAATACTTTTTCTTCACTTTGAAATTGAATTACTAAGTTTTTGCTGATAAAATTTATATTCGCATCTATTACTCCATCTATTTTTTTACATTGAGTTTCAATTTTGTTTGCGCAATTAACACAACCTAGACCTTGTAAAATGAATTCTCTCCTTATTATAGTATTCATTTTTTTCCCCCTCTTTCAAAGTTTTTATCTGATTTATATTATTAATTTTTCTTTATGTAATAGAGTATTACCTAAGTTCTTTTATGTGTATAAGTCCTTGGTTAAAAATTTGTTGAACATGCTGATCATCTAAAGAATAGTACACAACCTTACCTTCGCGTCTATACTTAACAAGTCTAGCATTTTTAAGTACACGTAGTTGATGAGAAATTGCTGATTGAGTCATATTAAGAAGAGCTGCTATATCACAAACGCACATTTCTGTTTCAAATAGCACACATAAAATTTTAATTCTTGTACTATCTCCAAAAACTTTAAAAAGCTCTGCGAGGTCATATAAAGTTTCCTCTTGTGGTATTAGTTTTTTCACTTTTTCTACTATGTCCTCGTGAATAGTCGAACAATTACAAAACTCCATATCTTTCTCCATCTATTTCCCTCCATTCATATGAACACATGAACTGTTGTTCATATGTTCATTATATAATACTCATTAATGCTTGTCAATATTTCCATAATTGATTGGGGACAATCCTAACTTTTTATATTTAAAAACAAAATAACAACTCCATCATGAGATTATCCATGATGGAGCTGTTATTTTAATGAATTGCTTCATTTAATCATTAATAAAGCTTATACTCTTAATGATTTCTGAAATAATATCAATTCTTTTAAACGGTGTAATAAGGTAATACCCATCTACATAAGGGTAGATTTCCCGAGCAATATCAGTAGATATTTTAATTGCAAGAATTCCGGCTTCTTCTCTTGTAATATCCTTGTATTGTTCTATTATTTCCCCTGATACACTTATTCCAGAAATTTCATTATTCATATAACAAGCATTTTTATAGCTCACAATTGGAATAATTCCTCCTAAGATTTTTGCAGGTAATTCAGTGCGTGCTAATTTTAAATTTTCTACAGCCTGCTTTGTTAATATTGGTTGCGTTAAAAACATAGTTACACCATTTTCAATTTTCTTTTTAGCATGCTCTAGTTGACTTTTAAAATTAATAGCATTTATGTTTAAAGCCCCACAAATATTAAAAGGAGATGAAAATGTTGTATCATTTAAATTTGTAATATAATTTGCAAGTATTGCAGAATTAAAACTGAACATTCCCTTTACCTCATCTCGCTCAGCCGATGGTATAGGGTCACCAGTCACCACTAAAACATTATTCACTCCCTCAATACTTAACCCTAGAAGCAGAGCCTTTGTCGCATTAATATTTCTATCACGACATGTCATATGAGGTATAGTTGTGATATCAATTTCTCTTTTTAACTTGCAAGCCAGTAGACTACTATCTACCCTTACTCTAGCAATAGGACAATCTGCAATTGTTATTGCATCAACCCCTTGTTCTTTTAGCTTTTTAGCACTATTCATAAAGAAATCTATACCTGTATCAAGTGGCGGGTCTAATTCTACCGCAATAATTTTTTTACCTATCCTTATTTTTTCGAGTAGAAGGTTTTTAACTATTGGTTTCTCATTCTTAATTTTTTTAGTTTGTTTACTTGGAACAATTTCATGCGCAGATAACCCTTTTATTTTTGTAACTGTTTCTCTTATAAATTCTGGGGTTGTACCACAACACCCACCTAGTATTGCCACACCTTGTTTTGCTATCTCTAACATTTGCGTTGCAAAATATTCTTTGGTATTGTTAAAAAAAGTACGGTTATTTACAATTGTCGGATACCCTGAGTTTGGCATAACAGAGATTGTCTTATTAGATATATTAAGAGTTTTAATATATTTTAATAAATGATATGGTCCAGAAAAGCAGTTAAACCCACATGCATCTATAGTTTTTATTTGTGAAACTTTCTCTATAAATTTTTCACCTGAATTACCAAGCCTAGTAACACCTTCCGGTGAAACTGCAAATTCCATCAAAATATATGCATCATGATTTTTCTCCTTAATATAATTTGAAATCTCCACCATATATTCATCACTGCTAAATGTTTCAAATATATAATATGATGCACCAAGGTTTAAAAACACATCTACTATTTCTTTGTATGCCTCCCATAAATCTGTGTTCTCTAAAAATGGAATTGGTCCAATATCTGCAAATACTAAAACATCAGTTCCTTTCGTAGCCTCTTGTGCAATCTCGTAACTTTTTATAATAACCTCTTCAACTAGATCAATTTCATTTTCAAGACTTACTTTATTTGCTCCAAATGTATTAGTTCTAATTGCCATGCATCCTGCATTTATATATTCCTTGTGTATATCTAATATTGTATTTTTATCATAAATATTTGCAAGCTCACATTTGGATAATGGATTTTTACAAACGCTTGCATAATATGTGCCCATTGCACCATCAAAAATTAATGGACTTACTTTAATATTCATATATTTCCCCCTGTATTTCAAGACTGCTCCTTTTAATATAAATTTCTTTATACTAATCATATCAAAGAATTCTGCTTATAGTATAACTCCAAAAAACTATTGCTTGCTATAGTTTTTAACTATAACAAGCAATTAAAATTTATAACTAGACAAATTATAGGTTATATTTTTTTTATTATTTCATTAAGTGCATTAATGTAGATGTTTGCAAGTTGGCTGAGTTTAATATTTTTGTGTGAAATCCAACCTACCCTTATCTCCTCTTCAACATTTAACGGCACAGCTATAATATCATTTCCGTTCAAGTCAGAATTTATAATTCCAGTTGAGATAGTGTACCCATTTAAACCTATTAATAGATTAAAAAGTGTTGCTCTATCGTTAACTCTTATTTTCTTCTTGTGAGAAATTGTGCTTAATATCTCTTCTGAAAAGTGAAAGGAATTAAATTCTCCTTGTTCAAATGATAGATAAGGATAATCTTCTAAATCCTTAAGTGTAACCTCTTTGAGATTTGATAGAGGGTTTTTTATGCTAACAAAAACATGAGGTCTAGCTACAAATAACTTTGTGAAAATCAAATTATTTTCCTTAAACAGTTTATTTAAAACTTTTGAATTGAATTCATTTATATACAAAATCCCTATTTCACTTCTAAGATTTTTCACATCGTCAATAATCTCATAGGTTTTTGTTTCTTTTAAATTAAATTCGTATTCATCAATGCCATATTCTTTTATAAGATCAACAAACGCATTTACCGCAAAGGCATAATGCTGGGTAGATACAGAAAAATGTTGCATAGACGGTTTTACATTAAAATATCTTTTTTCTAACAATTCCGTTTGTTCTATTACTTGTCTTGCATAACCTAAAAATTCAGCGCCATCAACAGTAACACTAACTCCTCTGTTCGTTCGTTCAAATATAGTTTTATTTAATTCAAGCTCAAGCTCTTTAATTGCCTTAGATAGACTAGGTTGAGTAATAAATAGTTTTTTAGCTGCAATATTTATTGAGCCACATTTTGCTATTTCAATTGCATACTTTAGTTGTTGTAACGTCATTATTTTCACCATCTTACATAATATTAAATTAAAATCTATTTAGATAAAGTTACTTTTATGTTAACTAAACATATAGAAAAAGATCATCCTTGTCAATAGCAAATTATAGTATTAAAAGACTATTGTTAAATTTAACAACATCATTAACTAATACTTAACTACTTAAACTCAATAGTATCAGTCTATTAATAACATTTAAGTTAAGCAGTTTAATAAATTATTGTTAAATCTTACAAGAATTTAATTTGATTTAACTAAATAAAAAAGGGAATGATAATATATAAAATAAATTATTTAAAGAACAAAAATAGTATATAAAAATTCAAAGTTATAGAAAAGGCTTTTAGCTAGTTTATATTAACTAATTTTAAAGGAGATGTTCTTATGGATAAGTATGTTTGTTTAGTATGCGGATATGAGTATGATCCGGAAATAGGAGATCCAGACAATGGAATAAAACCTGGAACTAATTTTAAATATATTCCTGGTAATTGGGTTTGCCCACTGTGTGGAGTTCCGAAATCAGAATTTGAAAAGATTCAATAAAAAATGCATGCACGAAACCAGTAAAATTTAATTAGGATTAAATGAATTTCACTGGTTTTCTTATAATTCTTGCATAAGTTTATATTACTTTATATATTTCCTAACGAATATTAAACGTTCTAAATTTCTGTATTATTAAAACCATTTACGTACATCATTTAATATACTAAAATTAGTCAGATCATAATGAAGAGGCGTTACAGTAACATATCCTTCTTTAAAATATATTGTGTCCGAATCCTTCTCATGAATATCTTTTACCATGCCTTTAATTTCATACTGTGTTTCATTGTTTTCTCCAGTAGATTCTATATATTTGTTGTTATACAATCTACTACCAATTTTACATACTTTAATCCCTTTTATTTCATTCTCCTTTAGTAAAGGAATATTTACATTTAACACAATATTGCTTTTAATGTTATTGTCTTTAGCTTTAAGCAGTATCTCTCTAGCATATTTAGCTGCCATATCATAAGTCTCAATATTGTCCTTAATCTCCATAGAAATTGCCATGGCTGGTATTTTATAAATACACGCTTCTATTGCTGCAGAAACTGTACCCGAATATAAAACATCTGTGCCCAAATTAAAGCCTCTATTAATTCCTGATATCACCATATCTATTTTACCATTGATAAGTTTATTAATTCCAATTTTTACGCAATCTGCTGGTGTTCCATCTACACTGAAAGCTTTTGATTTTAATCCTTTAATTTTATTTTCTTTCACTATAAGCGGCCTTGTAAGTGTTATAGAATGTCCACATGCGCTTCTTTCCTTATCTGGCGCTACAATAATTACTTCGTGATCTTTTTCAAGTTCCTTAGCTAAAGCGTATATGCCTTTTGCACTTATACCGTCATCGTTTGTCAGCAATAATCTCATTTTCATTCCTCCAATCATTCACTAGAATATATAATAATTATCTCATATTTTCTATTGTATTGCTTCTATTATATTTTTATTTAGCACCAGTTACTCCATTTTTTATCTTATAAGCTTTTTTTAACAGGCAACGCATGGATAGTTTCACCTCTTAAGTCCTTCACCTTTGCCTATATTAAGTAGTTTATGCCATTTACAAGAATATTTTCCTTAAAGCGAAAAAATATTTCCTTTAACTAAGGACCGAAAAGTATTCTACTCGGAAATGGAATTTTGATTATTCACCAAAATATAATTTCATAAATGAAAATAAATTCTCATTTATTACAATTGAATTTAATATTGAAGTTGTCGACGGAATAATATAAAACATTAAGATATATGGTGATTTTTTTAGCAAACTTGATATATTAGACATAGAATCTAACCTTATAGGTGTAAATCATGTATCAGATGTAAAAACAGCACTTTTAACTCTTAATATCTCTGATTATTCTTCAAATGCGCATATAGATGCTATTTTATATAGTATGGTTTAGCAATATTTCAAACAAACTTCTGTTGACTATATTTAAATTTGCTATTAAACTTATATACATCCGTCAATATTCACATTATTAAGTAATGTTTCTTAGCTAACAAGGAGGAAAAAATACTATTCAACAAACTAATGATAACAAAAGAAAGGATGATTTATTTTGAAAGCTTCAAAAAATTTGAATTCCGTCATTATTTTACCAAAAAAGTTAAAAAGGGAAATTGGATTTCTAGAAGCCATTACCGTAGTTATAGGTATGGTAATAGGTTCTGGTATTTTCTTTAAACCCTCTATTGTATTTAAAAATGCAGGCTCTCCAACTATAGGTATACTTGCATGGGTAGCAGGAGGTATTATAACTATAGCATCAGGCCTTACTATAGCTGAAATAGCAGCAGCTATTCCAAAAACTGGTGGTATCTTTATATATCTTAAAGAACTTTATGGCGAAAAATGGGCATTCTTATTCGGATGGGTACAAACAGTTATTTACGTACCGGGTTCTGTCGCAGCACTTGCAATAGTTTTAGCAACTCAAGCTACTAATTTTGTACCTATGAGTGGACTTGAGCAAAAATCATTTGCAATACTAATGCTATTAGTCATTACTACAGCAAACGTATTATCAACGAAACTTGCTAGTAAAATTCAATTTATTGCAACTATAGCAAAACTAATACCACTTTTTATTATTATTGCCTTAGGCCTTATAAAAGGAACAGCTCACAGTTTTTCATTACCGGTAGGTACTACAGCAGCTGGTGCTGGATTTGGAGCAGCTATGCTTGGAACGCTTTGGGCATATGACGGGTGGGTAAGTGTAAGCAATATGGCAGGAGAACTTAAAAATCCTATAAAAGACATACCAAGGTCCATAATTATAGGATTAACCATTACTATAATAGTATATGTTTTATTTAATTTAGCAATTATAAATGTAATTCCTATAGCATCTGTTATAAATTCCAATAAAGTAGCTTCTGATGTTGCCTCAGTTTTATTTGGAAAAGCTGGTTCATTATTTATATCTGCCGGTATATTAATTTCAATATTTGGAGCATTAAATGGTTACCTAATGACAGGAGTTAGAATCCCTTTTGCTATGGCCCAAAATAAACTTTTGCCTTATAGTAAATTTTTACGAAAAGTAAATCAAAAATATCAAACTCCACTAAACTCTTATATTTTTGTAGCAGCGCTTACTTGTATATACATATTTAGTGGCTCTTTTAATACCTTAACTGACCTTGTTGTCTTTGTTCTATGGATTTTTTTCACAATGGCTGTAGCCGGCATCTTTATATTAAGAACAAAACATAAAAATTTAGTAAGACCTTATAAAGTACCATTTTACCCAATAGTTCCATTAATCGGAATTATCGGTGGTATATATATTTTAGTAAGTACAATTTTAACTGATACATTAAAAGCATTTATAGGAATTGCAATTACCTTAATTGGATTGCCTATATATTGGTACATTAAAAAGAACAAGTAAAAAGAAAAGTATATATTATTTCAATTGCGTTTCCCTTCGCTAATAAATTCTAAACTAAAGTTAATGAATGATGCTAAAACTTGCTCAAATGCACTTTACATAATATATACTTTCCTTAACTCGCTAAAGAATAGAAATCAAAAGATATTATAATTTTCTAATGCAAATCCTGAATATTCATTTTATCTATTTCTTTTTTCTTCTTTAATTTTTTACGGCAAGAATAATATATAGAAATTAAAATAGCTGTTGGAATATTCCATAATAAAAACACCATAGTGGCTTGTATTATAATTTCAATAATTGATAACTTTTCAAAAAAAGCCATCCCTAAAACCGCTATAACAGAAAAAACACCATTGAATGCTGGCAATATAAAACCAAGCCATTTGCTTTCTATTTTTGATAAAAATATTTGTAGCATAATAATTACTACTAAAAGTATTGGGACTACTATAACACCGAATAAATTCGCCATTTTAATCAATCTCCTTTTTTGTTTTCTTGTATTCCGAAATTAAAATTTTAGCAGTATCAAAATCTAATTTTTCGTTTATTGCCAATTTCTTTATAAGTGAAACAAAAGGCTCGTTTGTGGTATCCTCTGATATTTGTATCTTTTGAATTAAACGGTCTAATCTAAGTCTTACAGTTGGGTAAGTGACCCCATAAATACCTGCAATTTCTTTTAATGACCCTGAAGATATTATAAATTTCTTAATGAAACTTATATCCTCATCATCTAAAGTAGCTAACCAATCAGGTATTACCTCTATTGACATTTCAGCATCACACCTTAATTTTATTTGAAATATATTGAATATGTATCTTAATAATATTAAGTATATACTTTAATATTGTTAAAGCAAACATAAATCAGTAATTGACTTTCTAGAAAATAATTAAAAATACACAAAGGCGAATTCCTAAGAATCCGCCTTTGTGTATTTTTATAGTGATAATAACTATATACTCCTAAAATAAAATATATATACATACATTTTATTTCCCTTTTTTCTTCTTTTTAAGATTTCCTTGCCTTGCAATACTTTCTGTAGGTTTTATCTTGGACTTTGCCTTAACGCTCTTAGCTTTTTCCATTGACTTGCTAACAGCTACCTTGCCCTTAACAATTGCCTTCATAATAGCCCCCTCGTATAATTATTTTTATATTCTACTGTATTAGCCATAAAAATAATACTAATTAACAAAAAGACTATGTAAAAACATAATCCATTAGTCATATACACCTGTATTTTTTCATTACATATTCAATTTTAGTCTAAAATATAATTAGGTTTTAGATATGGTATTTCTCTTAGTGACTACAGTTAAGAAACGCAGAAACTATTAAATTTAAATTTAGAAATTCTTGTTTTTAGTTCTTATTTGGAGTCGCCAAGAGAAACGCAATTGTAGTAATATATACCTTCCTTTTGCTAAATCTCTTTTTCGAGCATCCCTAATAATTCATCAAATCTTTTTATAGTATCCTCTAAAGGTTTAGGCGACGACATATCTACCCCTGCTTTTTTAAGTATATTTATTGGATAGTCACTTCCACCACTCTTTAGAAATCCAATATATCTTTCTACAGCACTTTCGCCTTCTTCTACTATCATTTTACTGAAAGAATTAGCTGCTGCAAAACCTGTAGTATATTGATACACATAAAAATCATTGTAAAAGTGAGGAATTCTTGACCATTCCATATCTATACCCTCATCTACTACCATCTCTTCACCAAAGTATTTTACGTTTAAATCATGATAAATTGCACATAAATCCTCAGGGGATAATGGTATGCCTTGTTCAATCTTTTCATGTGTTATTTTTTCAAACTCTGCAAACATACATTGCCTAAATACAGTAGTTCTTATTCCCTCTAATTGTTGATTTATTAAGAATAATCTTTTTTTCTTATCTGTCTCATTTTTAATTAAGTAATCTATTAGAAGACATTCATTAGTTATAGATGCAACCTCCGCACAGAATAACTCATACCCTGAATATATATATGGTTGAGTCTTTCTTGCATAATACGAATGGATAGAGTGTCCCATTTCATGAGCAAGAGTGGATACATCATTTAGCTCATAATTATAATTTAAGAGTACGTATGGCATGCTGTCATAACAACCCCATGAATATGCTCCAGAGCGTTTACCTTTATTCTGAAATACATCCACCCAGCCTTCATTAATTCCTTCTTTAAATATATTTAAATACTCTTCACCTAAAGGTTTAATACCATTTAATGCTATTTTAACAGCATCCTGATATTCAATATGGTCCTGCTCAGCCTCAACTATTGGCACATATAAATCATACATATGAATTTCATCAAGACCTAATAGTTTCTTTTTAAGACTTACATACTTATGAAGGGATGACAAATTGTTATTTATTGTATGAACCACATTTTGGTAAACCTCTACTGGAATATTGTTAGGCTTTAAAGAACTTTCTAATGCTGAAGAATAATTTCTTGTTTTTGCATAAAATATAAAGTTTTTTATTGAAGATGTTAAAGATGCCGTTAAAGTATTGCTAAATCCTTTATAAGTTGAAAATAATGTTTCAAAAGCATCTTTTCTTACTCTTCGCTCTTTTGATTTTATAAAATTGCTGTAGTTTCCCTCAGTTAACTCTATTTCGTTACCTTTTTCATCTTTTATACATGGAAAGGTCATGTCTGCATTTGTAAGCATCCCAAATATATTTCCCGGGGCATTTAAACAATCGCTAACAGACGCTAAAAGCTTTTCTCCTTCTGCGTTTAAAGTATGATTCTTTTGACTTATGATATCTGATAAATAAAATTCATATAATTTAAGTGCTGGTAACTTACTAATTGATTGATCTACAGCTCCCTCTGGTAGTAATAATAGTTCTGGAATAAAAAATGCTGTAAAACTAGAAACTTCTGCACCATATGCATCAATTTTATTTTTAAGGACTTGAAACTTAGCATTACCTGTATCCTCATCCCCTCTTAAATGCGCATATACAAGTAATTTATCTAAAAGTCTTTCAATCTCTACATTGCTTTCTAAAAAAGATAATAGATCTTCTGCCGTTCCCAGTTTTCCAGAAAATCTTTGCATTTCTGGAGCCTTAGACTTTAGTATGCTAAAATCTTCTTCCCACTGCTCAGAATCTTTATACATTTTATCAACGTTCCATTTATAATTACTATCAATTGCATCTCTTGTTTTAAGTTTTATAACCTCACTCACTAAAATTTCCTTCTTTCATTTTATAAATTTAAAATCCACTAAGGTACATTATCAAATTACATATTATGATATTACGCTTCACACATTGTGATGTTTATGTAAACTATACTACAACTTCATTTAAATTTAAATCACAATATGTTTAGTATATAAACATTAGCTTATTTATATTCCAAAATATCTAATTACCTTTTAACATATGTAAAATCATTTTAAAGTTTAATGGGATATTATAATTTAAAATTGAAAATACTATTATTAATATTTGTCCAAAGTATATTGTTGTATATAATCATTGATAATTGTTTTATATTCTAGATAATAGCAAGGAGGTTTGTATAGTGTGTTTAGAAAACTTATCTAATGAAAAATTCATAAAACTAGAAGATTTTATTAAAACTGTACCTAATAACCGCAGTTCTTTAATTGAGGTCTTACATAAAGCACAACAAATATTTGGCTATCTCCCTAATGAAGTTCAAGATTTTGTTGGAGAAAAATTAAATGTTCCTACAGCCTCAGTATACGGTGTTATAACCTTTTACTCATATTTCACTACATTACCTAGGGGTAAATATGTTATAAATATATGCACTGGAACGGCTTGCTTTGTACTAGGAGCTTCAGATATTTTAGGTGAATTTGAAAGAAGGCTCCATATATCTATTGGAGAAACCACACCTGATAAAAACTATACTCTTGAATCACTTAGATGTATAGGTGCCTGTGGACTCGCTCCAGTAGTAACTGTTAACGGTAAAGTTTATGGTCATTTCAAAACCAATGATGTAATTAAAATTTTAGAAGAATACTCAGAATAGGAGGTAGATATTAATTAATAATTCTTATCTACCTAAGAAATAGCGAGGAGGATTTAACCTTGAATAAAATCAATTATTTTAAGGATCTTACAAAAGCTCATGAGGATTTTACACAATTACTAAAACTTCGAAAATTCTCTCATGAACAAGAATTAAGCGTGGAACATACTAGATGCAACCGTGAAATATTAGTTTGTGGTGGAACCGGTTGCCACTCTGCTGATAGTGCACTAATTATTGATAACTTGAACACAAAGATAAAAGAGGCAGGTTTGTCCCTTGAAGTAAATGCTCATCTAACAGGTTGTTTTGGTTTTTGTGAAAAAGGACCTATAGTAAAAATAGATCCTGATAATGTCTTTTATATTGGAGTAAAACCAGAGGATACGCATGAAATAGTACAAGAGCATTTACTTAAAGGTAATATAATAGACCGGTTATTATACGAGGAACCGACTTTGAAACAAAAGGTTAAAAGACAAGATGAAATGTCTTTTTATAAAAAGCAGCACAGAATTGCACTTAGAAACTGTGGTCTTATAAATCCTGAAGATATAAGAGAATCAATTGCGCAGGAAGGTTACATGGCTCTTGGCAAAGTTATTACTACCATGTCCCAAGATGATATTATTAAACTAATCTCTGATTCTGGGCTTCGCGGACGTGGTGGTGGTGGTTTCCCTACAGGCACAAAATGGTCTTTTGCTAAAAAACATGAAGCCGATCAAAAATATATTATATGTAATGCAGATGAAGGAGACCCCGGTGCTTTTATGGATCGTTCCATACTAGAGGGCGATCCTCATAGTGTTTTAGAAGCTATGGCCATTGCTGGATACGCAATAGGTGCCTCCCTAGGTTATATATATATAAGAGCTGAGTATCCACTCGCCATTGATAGACTTAAAATAGCTATTAATCAAGCACGCGAGTGTGGTGTTTTGGGTAACAATATTTTAGGAACTAGCTTTAGTTTCAATATAAGCTTAAAATATGGTGCTGGCGCATTTGTTTGTGGAGAAGAAACTGCTCTTATAAACTCCATTGAGGGGTATCGTGGAGAGCCCACAAATAAGCCCCCATTCCCTGCCCAGAGTGGTCTTTGGGATAAACCTACCAGTGTCAATAATGTAGAAACCTTTGCATGCATACCTGCCATTATAAATAAAGGTGTAGAATGGTTCAGCTCTATAGGAACAAAAACATCTAAAGGTACTAAAGTTTTTGCTCTTGCAGGAAAAATCAATAATGTTGGCTTAGTTGAAGTTCCAATGGGGACTACTTTAAGAGAAATCATATACGATATTGGTGGCGGCATTAAAAATGGACGTAAATTCAAAGCAGTTCAAACTGGTGGACCTTCTGGAGGATGCATTCCCGCTTCTCTTTTAGATACCCCAATAGACTATGAATCTTTAACTTCAATAGGGTCAATGATGGGCTCTGGTGGAATGATTGTGATGGATGAAGATAACTGCATGGTAGATATTGCAAAATTCTATCTCCAATTTACTTTAGAAGAATCTTGTGGTAAATGTACTCCTTGTAGAATAGGAAATACTAGATTGTATGAACTAATAGACAAAATAACAAAAGGTAAGGCTACAGAGCAAGATATAGTTAACTTAAAAGAGCTAGGTCAAATTATAAAAGATACTGCTCTTTGTGGTCTTGGTCAAACATCTCCAAATCCTATTCTAAGTAATCTAAGGTATTTTGAAGAGGAATTCAATGCTCATATAAAAGATAAACACTGTCCTGCTGGAGTATGTAAAGACTTATTAATGTATGAAATTACAGATAAATGTATAGGTTGTACTCGTTGTGCTAAAATTTGTCCCGTTACCTGCATTAGCGGAAAAGTTAAAGAGCTACATGTTATTGACAAGGATAGATGCATTAAATGTGGTTCATGTTATGAAGAGTGCCCAGTGGACGCCATAACACGAAAGTAATACTTAAGAGAGGTGATAAATTTGAATTTAGTAACTTTAACTATAAATAACAGAAAAATAGAAGTAGCTCAAGGTACTTTTATTCTAAAAGCTGCCGAAAGCCTTAATATCCATATACCAACTTTATGTTACTTTAAGCTTCATGATGGCAGAACTATAAACGATCCCGGTTCATGTAGAGTATGTGTAGTAGAGGTGGAAGGACGTAGAAATTTAGCTCCTGCCTGTTCAACGCTTGTAAGTGATGGGATGGTCATAAAAACAAATTCCATTAGAGCCATAAAAGCACGTAGAACAGTAGTAGAGCTTTTGCTTTCTAATCATCCTAAAGAATGCTTGTTATGTGAGAAAAATCGTAAGTGTGAACTCCAATCCCTAGCCGCAGAACTGGATATTCGAGAAATTAGATATGAAGGCAAAATGTCCCATTATCCAACTGACAATTCAAGTTATTCTATTATAAGAAACCTAGATAAATGTATTTTGTGTAGAAGGTGTGAAACTATGTGTAATGAAGTTCAAACCTGCAGGGTCTTGTCTGGAATAAATAGAGGATTTTCAACCAATGTAGCTCCTGCTTTTAATTCACCCTTAGCTGAAACAAACTGTACTTTCTGTGGTCAGTGTGTTGCAGTATGCCCAACTGCAGCCTTAACAGAAGTAAATTTCACTCCAAATGTTTGGGATGCTATAGACGACAAAGCTAAAGTGGTGATAGTACAAACTGCACCAGCCATAAGAGCTGCTCTTGGAGAAGAATTTGGTTTAGAGCCTGGCACCGTAGTAACTGGTAAGATGGTATCAGCTCTACGTGCACTAGGATTCGATTATGTTTTTGATACAGACTTTGCTGCTGACTTAACTATAATGGAGGAAGCTAGTGAATTTGTACATAGACTTGAACATGGTGGTAAATTGCCTATACTCACAAGTTGCTGCCCTGCTTGGATAAATATGTTAGAACATGACTATCCTGAAATGTTAGATATTCCATCTACTTGTAAATCACCACATGAAATGTTTGGCGTTATAGCTAAAACATATTTTGCAGAAAAAATGAACATAGATCCTAAAAAAATAGTAGTAGTATCTGTCATGCCTTGTCTTGCCAAGAAATATGAAGCTGCAAGGGATGAACTAAAACATGATGATTTAAGAGATGTAGACATTGTAATAACCACTAGGGAACTCGCGAAAATGATTAAAGAAGCCGGTATCGACTTTGCTTCTTTAGAAGATGATAATTTTGACGATCCAATGGGCGAATCCTCTGGAGCTGGCGTTATATTTGGAGCCTCCGGCGGAGTTCTAGAAGCCGCTGTCCGTACTGCTTATGAGTGGATTACTGGTGAAACCGGTCCAGCATTACAATTTCATTCCATTAGGGGGCTTGAAGGCTCTAAAAAAGCAACCGTTAAAATAAAAGATATGGATGTAAATGTAGCAGTAACCAGTGGTCTAGGCAATGCCAGAAAGCTACTTGAATCTATAAAAAGTGGTGAATCTACCTACCATATAATTGAAATCATGGCATGCCCAGGTGGTTGTATTGGGGGCGGTGGCCAACCATATATTTACGGTAATATTGATATACTACAAAAGAGAGTAGAGGCTATTTACAAAGAAGATGATAATAAAGTTATAAGAAAATCTCACGAAAATCCTTATATTCAAAAACTTTATAGTGAATTTTTAGGTTCCCCTTACAGTGAAAAGGCTCATGAGCTACTTCATACTCATTTTGTGGATCGTAAATATCAAAAGATGAAAAAATATGACCCTAAGTAACAATAAATAATAAGAGTGAAGACCTATGAACTTTCTCCTGCGTGACTTGAAATAAGGGCTTGAAACGTGAAATTCCATTAAGGAATTCTAGTGTTTCTGCTCTTCTTATTGCAAAGCTCGCAGTGCAAGGTTGCTTCCGGAGAAAGTTCATATTATTATGCATATACTAAGAAAATTTATCCACACTATTTTGAACAAAGTCCTTTTTAATAGATTATGCTAACAAAAGTATATATTGCGTAGAATATATTTGAACAAGCCTTAGTAATTCTTTATTTATTCTATTTTGAGATACGTCAAGAAAAATACATGTTTGAGCGCAAGCGAATTTGTATTTTTTAGTAGTTGTAAATAAAATAATTTATAGAATTACTTGGTGAAGTGAAAGCATTTCAAGCAATATATACTTTTTGTTATATCATAATTCATGAAAATGCGCTTAGATTATATGTGCATATTAATCCATTTCACTACATCCATAAATACTTCCTCTTTATTAGTTTCATGAAGCATCTCATGCCGCCCATCTTTATAAATTTTATAAACTAAATCTTTAATTCCCTGTTTATTATAAGTTTTAACTAGCCTTAGAACACCCACACCATTTTTCCCTATAGGATCTTTGTCTCCCGCAAAAATATATATAGGTAAATTTTTAGGAACATTTTTAATTTCAGCCATGCTTTCTATGCCCTTCAGCCCACCTAAAAAATCATAGAAAAATCCTGCTGTAAAAATTGACCCACAGTATGGGTCATCTACAAATTCGTCTATTTCCTTGTTGTCTCTACTTAACCAATCAAAGGCTGTTCTACTCTGATTAAACGAATTGTTATTCCTTCCAAACATTAATTTATTTAGTAGAATGCTTTTAGCGCATCTTCCAATTCTCTTAATCTCAACTTTTGCTATTATTCTGCCTATATCAATAATAATTCCTCGCCTACCGCAAGTTCCTGTAAGTATAACGCCATTTAATTCGTTTCCATATAAACAAATATATCTTTGAGTTAAAAAAGATCCCATGCTATGACCAAGTAAAAATATAGGCGAGCCCACATTTTCTGCTTTAATTATTTCATTTAGTCCATGCATATCCTCAACCATTGAATTAAATCCGTCCTCGCCTAAGTCTCCTAATTTTTCAATTTGACCTGCAGTTTTTCCATGACCCAAGTGATCATTAGCATAGACTACGAACCCATTATCTGTTAAAAACGTTGCAAAACTTTCGTACCTAGATGCTGTCTCTCCCATCCCATGTGCTATCTGCACTACTCCCTTAACTTCTATATTCTCATTAGGTAGCCATTTGTATACGAATATATCTAAATTGCCCTTATGCTTAAACGTAAAACTTTCCGATATCATAACTTCATCCCCTATTATTTATATGTACATGATATTTCTTTATTTTATAATTTTATAATTATTATTCTAAAAAATAATCACAAATATAGCACTGTTACTACGCTAACAATTAAAACACTTAAATACAAAAAAGCCACACTATATAAATCTACTGCTTAATAGACTTTTTAGTGTGGCTCTCATTTCTCATAGCCATATTTCATATTTACTCTCAATAAAAATTATATCACTAAAAGATATATTTGGAAAGTAATATTAGTCAACTTTTAAAAAAATGTTGCATCAAAGTATATTTTTTAACATATGGACCCTTATTTCTCCAAAACTTTATATTCCACCTCTATATATTTATCTTCATCGTAAAATTTCTCTGATTGTCCATAAATACGTACATTTGTTTCTACAGCATTTTGAGCAATATATTTTGCAGTATTGAAAGCCACATCAATAGTTTTATCTACTACAACAGCTGTTACGGCCGCTGTTATTTTTGAGGTTTTACCCACTACCTTTGATACTATTTTGCTATACTTCTTGCTGATTTGCGCTAGTTCTTCTCTACCCGCTTTTTCCGCTATAGAAGATATAACATTTCCCGTTATCTCGATACCATATCCCGCGGTATTTCCTACTAATTTTCCAACACCATAAATCATTTTTCCTGCTATTGTCATAATTATCACCATACCTATATTCATTCTTATATACATTATTATACCATATTGCTTAGAAATTATTACTGATCAGGATGGTAAAAACTTAATTGCTCCTTTTATTTTTATAATAATAACATTTTCCCTTAAATATATAAAGCATTTTTCAGCTTAAATTTTCGACTTTATAAATGTTTTAAGGTATTGTATAATGAATAATGTTATAAGAAAATAAAGACATACTACTAATGTATGTCTAGAATATAGAGGTGAAAACACATGACAAAGACTATATTTAAAGGCAGTGCAATGTTAAATCCTGTTCCAGTAGTATTAATTACCTCAAAAAATAAAGAAGGTAAAGTAAATGTTTTTACGGTGGGATGGATAGGCACGGCTTGTACTAAACCCCCAATGATTACTGTAGCCATAAAACCTGAAAGACTATCCTATGATTATATAAAAGAAAGTGGTGACTTTGTAGTAAATTTACCGAATTCTAAAATGGTTAGAGAAGTTGATTACTGTGGTGTACGTTCTGGAAAGATAATAGATAAAATTAACGAAATGAACTTTACCATGGATAGCAGCAAAGATGTTACAGCCCCAATAATATCTGAGTGCTTCATATCTCTCGAATGCAAAGTTAAAAGCATTACAACTTTAGGTAGCCACGATTTATTTTTAGCTGAAATTGTAAATACTCATGTTGACAATTCTTTAATAGATGTTAATGGGAAGATACATTTTGAAAAAGCAGATCTCATTACCTATTCTCATGGTGAATATTTCAGTGTTAACTCTAAACCCTTGGGAAAATTCGGTTACTCAGTTCAGAAAATAAATAATAAGTCGCATACAAAGCATAAAAATAAAGCCTGATTGTAATGCTGCCTATAGAACGGACACTACTCCTGAAGGTTTAAATCCTTTAGTAAAAAAAGTGGTTATGACATTATAATTACCATCAGTCTATGTTTTAAATTAAATAAGTTGATGCTCAATAAATTAAACTATTCTAAACATTAGAGTTAGAATAGTTTTTTACTTTTTTTGAATAAGCCTTTGATAGAAACTTGTAAATGATTGAACAATTATAACTAAATTACCCTTTCATTTAAAAAGAAGAATTTTCTCATTGGCAAGAATGCCGCTCCAAGTATAGATGCATTCCCTTGTAAATTAGAAAACGATACGTTACATTCTTTTTTATCATAGAAATCATTTTGCTTAAATATTTTTTCTTTTAATTCTGTCTCAATAATACTCTTATAATCGGATATTTCTCCATCTATAATTATACATCCTGGATCTAATATCAATATTATATTTTTAATTCCTTCTGCTAAAAATTCTAAATAAGCATCTAATATTTCTTTTGCCTTACTATCTGTTTTTGACATCTCCATAAAATCCTTTAAACTGTTATTTTTAATATTGTATGCCTTTTTATATTCATCCAGTAATGCTTTTTTAGAAGCATATAATTCCCAGCATCCTTTTTTACCGCAATTACATTGTTTTCCGTTTTTTATTATAGTCATGTGGCCAAATTCTCCAGCACGCTTATTGTAACCTTTATAAACATTATCTGTAATTATTATACCCGTACCAATACCTTCTGTTATAGATATAAAAACCAAACTACTTTTAACATAATTAAAATTTATAAATGCTTCTGCATATGCCGACGCATTAGCTTCATTTTCTATAAATATTGGGACTGGAAAATCACGTTCAAAATTTTTAAAGCATATATTTTTCAACTTCAAGTTTGGTGCATTCTTTAAAACTAACTTTTCTTCATTTACCGTACCAGGTAAAGAAAAACCTACTCCCAATATCTTATATAATGGTATATTGTTTGTACTAATAATATTATTAATTTCTTTTTTAATTTCTAAAATAACACTGTTGAAATCATCTATCTTATCAGTCACATTAATAATCTTTTGGACTATTATCTTAAAATTTAGGTCAGTCATAATAATCCTAACCTGTTCTTTTGTAATAAGTACCCCAAAAGAATATCTACAATTTGGTAAAAATCTAACAATTACGGGTTTTCTTCCTCCAGAAGATTCCCCAACCTCAGTTTCATCTAAATATCCTTGTTTTATAAGTTCCCTAACATTACTTATAACCGTTGGAATACTTACCTTAATGGTTTTAGATATTACTAGATTTGTAAGTTGTTTTTCCCTGTATAACAATTGAATTATTTTTTTTTGATTTGTTATCTTTATTGTTTCTTGATTTATAATTTTTAAATTTTTCATATTATAACACCCATTTCACTAGTTTCTCTTATATCATAACATTGGTTGTACTATTAATTAATGGTGTATAAATATTATACACCATTATTATATTTTTTCTACGTTAATATTAAATTTGAATATTTTCTAATAACCCTATCATATTTAGTATAGTGCGTGAAATTTTTCAGACTTTTTAAAACGCCTTGAAAAAGTTTTTCTCATGTGTTATACTAAATTTATTAAAATAACTCATGGGAAGTTTTTTAGTAAATATGAAATCGTTTAATATTTACAAATCCATGCGATAATAAAATTACAATTAAATTAAATAAAAAATGGGAGATGGTAATAACTTATAAGGAACTTTTTAATAATTATGAAACCGTTTAATATTTACAAACCCATGCAATAATAAATTTACAACTAAGTTAAATTAAATAAAAATAGGGGATGATAATAACTTATAAGAAACTTTTTAATAATTATGAAACCGTTTAATATTTACAAACCCATGCGATAATAAATTTACAACTAAGTTAAATTAAATAAAAATAGGGGATGGTTTAAATGAGGGTAAAAAGAAAAATTAGCACTTCTTTAATATATGTTTTCGGTGCACTTAGCGGCCTTTTGTTTGGTTATGATACTGGAGTTATTTCAGGTGCAATTCTGTTTATTCAAAAACAAATGCACCTTGATTCATGGCAACAAGGCTGGGTTGTTAGCTCTGTATTACTAGGGGCTGTTCTTGGGGCTGCAATTATTGGACCAATGTCTGATAAGTACGGGCGTAAGAAATTGATTTTACTATCATCAATTATTTTCTTTATTGGTGCACTTGGATCAGCATTTTCTCCAGGGGTTTCGACATTGATTTTATCACGTATTGTTCTTGGTATGGCAGTAGGTGCTTCCTCTGCTTTAATTCCAACATACTTAGCTGAATTATCACCTGCAGAAAAACGTGGTTCTGTGTCAAGTTTGTTCCAGCTAATGGTAATGAGTGGTATTTTATTAGCCTATATAACTAACTATAGTTTCTCCGATTTGTATAGTGGTTGGCGTTGGATGCTTGGATTTGCTGCTATTCCAGCCGCAATTCTTTTCCTAGGAGGTCTTGTATTACCAGAAAGTCCTCGTTTTTTAGTTAAAGATGGTCAACTTGATGAAGCCCGAGATGTCTTAGATCAAATGAATAAACATAATGAAAGTGCTGTTAATGATGAACTTATCCAGATTAAGAAACAAGCTGAAATCAAAAGTGGTGGAATTAAAGAATTATTCGGTAAATTTGTTCACCCAGCATTGGTTATTGGTGCTGGACTAGCTATTTTTCAACAAGTTATGGGCTGCAATACAGTTCTTTACTATGCACCAACTATCTTTACTGAGGTTGGCTTTGGTGTTCAAGCGGCTTTACTTGCCCACATCGGAATTGGAATTTTTAACGTTATTGTTACTGTTGTAGCTGTCATGATCATGGATAAAGTTGATCGTAAAAAGATGTTGATTTATGGATCTATTGGAATGGGAACTTCCTTACTAATTATGAGCGTTTCAATGAAGTTCTCTCATGGGTCATTAACTGCTGCAATTATTTGCGTTATCGCATTAACCGTTTATATTGGTTTTTTCTCAGCTACTTGGGGGCCTGTAATGTGGGTCATGATTGGTGAAGTCTTCCCTCTAAATATTCGAGGTTTAGGCAACTCATTCAGTAGTGTAATTAATTGGGGTGCTAACATGCTTGTATCATTAACATTTCCTCCATTACTGAATTTCTTTGGGACTGGTAGTTTATTCATAGGTTATGGTGTCCTTTGTTTTGTTTCAATATGGTTTGTTAAATCTAAGGTATTTGAAACGCGTAATCGTTCTCTTGAGGAGATTGAAGCTACTCTTAGGGCACATGCTAGTGAGAATGACAAGAAAAATATTTGTAGTTAGAATTTTAAGAAAGCTGTTGCACTGAGAAATTAGTACAACAGCTTTTTCTGTATTTAGTTAGCGCAGTGAACAGGTTTGAACTGTAAGGCACAATAGATACACTATCAATAATGTTATGTAACCAATCATAAATTAAAATGATGTCGCATAATTGTATGTAAAAAATTTGTATAATAAATAATTATAGCTAAATTACCTTTTCATCTAAAAAAAATAATTTTCTCATTGGCAAGAATGCCGCTCCAAATATAGATGCATTACCTTCTAAATTAGAAAACGATACGTTACATTCTTTTTTATCATAAAAATCATTTTGCTTAAATATTTTGTCTATTAATTCTGTCTCAATAATACTCTTATAATCGGATATTTCTCCATCTATAATTATACATCCTGGATCTAATATCAATATTATATTTTTAATTCCTTCAGCTAAAAATTCTAAATAAGCCTCTAATATTTCTTTTGCCTTACTATCTGTTTTTGACATCCCCATAAAGTCCTTTAAACTGTTATTTTTAATATTGTATGCCTTTTTATATTCATCCAGTAATGCTTTTTTAGAAGCATATAATTCCCAGCATCCTTTTTTACCACAATTACATTGTTTTCCGTTTTTTATTAAAGTCATGTGACCAAATTCTCCAGCACGCTTATTGTAACCTTTATAAACATTATCTGTAATTATTATACCCGTACCAATACCTTCTGTTATAGATATAAAAACCAAACTACTTTCAACATAATTAAAATTTATAAATGCTTCTGCATATGCCGACGCATTAGCTTCATTTTCTATAAATATTGGGACTGGAAAATCACGTTCAAAATTTTTAAAGCATATATTTTTCAACTTCAAGTTTGGTGCATTCTTTAAAATTAACTTTTCTTCATTTACCGTACCAGGTAAAGAAAAACCTACTCCCAATATCTTATATAATGGTATATTGTTTGTACTAATAATATTATTAATTTCTTTTTTAATTTCTAAAATAACACTGTTGAAATCATCTATCTTATCAGTCACATTAATAATCTTTTGGACTACTATCTTAAAATTTAGGTCAGTCATAATAATCCTAACCTGTTCTTTTGTAATAAGTACCCCAAAAGAATATCTACAATTTGGTAAAAATCTAACAATTACGGGTTTTCTTCCTCCAGAAGATTCCCCAACCTCAGTTTCATCTAAATATCCTTGTTTTATAAGTTCCCTAACATTACTTATAACCGTTGGAATACTTACCTTAATGGTTTTAGATATTACTAGATTTGTAAGTTGTTTTTCCCTGTATAACAATTGAATTATTTTTTTTTGATTTGTTATCTTTATTGTTTCTTGATTTATAGTTTTTAAACTTTTCATATTATAACACCCATTTCATTAGTTTCTCTCATATCATAACATTTTTTGTCTTAATTAAGACATAAATAATAAAGTGGTATCTTAATTAAGATACCACTTTTTATTTTGTTTAAACTAAGTTTAGTTCTTTTTATTTTTCAATCCCAATACAGTATCAACTACATTGTTAACTGTAAATCCGAACTCTTTAAATAGAATTTCTGCTTTACCTGATGCACCAAAGTGATCGATTGAGATCACGACTCCATCAAGACCCACATATTTGTGCCAACCAAATGAGGTAGCTGCTTCTACTGCAACTCTTGTTCTCACTTTATTGGGAAGTACTGATTCTTTATATTCCATGCTCTGAGCTTCAAATAATTCAAAGGAAGGCATACTTACAACTCTTGCCGCTATTCCCTTTGCCAATAATTCATCAGCTGCCTTATAGATAAGTTCCACTTCTGAACCTGATGCAATTAAAATTACATCTGGTGTTTCTTTTTTACAGTCCTTAATTATGTATCCGCCCTTAAGAGCTCTTTTCCCAGAATCCTCATATAGCGGCAATGTCTGCCTTGTTAAAATAAGTGATACTGGGCCTTTCGCTTTAGCTACAACATAATACCAACCTGCTGCTGCCTCTTTTGAATCTGCTGGTCTAAATACTGTCATATTTGGTATAGATCTTAGTGCTGCTAACTGTTCTATAGGTTCATGTGTTGGTCCATCTTCTCCAACTCCAATACTATCATGAGTTAACACATAGGGTATTGGTAATTTCATTATTGATGAAAGTCTCATGGCACCCTTCATGTAGTCACTGAATACGAAAAACGTAGATACAAATACTTTTAAACCACCATGAAGATATATTCCATTAGCGATAGCTGCCATTGCATGTTCTCTTACTCCAAAATGCATGTTCGCCCCTGATCTATCTTCCGCTGAAAAATCTCCTCTGCCCTTCATATAAGTTTTGTTTGAAGGAGCAAGATCTGCTGAACCTCCTATTATGTTTGGAACAAGCTTTGCTAATCTGTTAATAAGTATTCCCGAAGATTGTCTTGTTGCCATTGGTTTATCAAAACTCCAAAAACTTTCATCGCCTAATAGATCAGTGGCTATTTTACCACTAAACCAAAGCTCCCACTCTTTAGCAAGCTCTGGATAAGCCATTTTATATCCTTCGAATAACTTATTCCATTCTTCTTCTTTAACATTTGCTTGTTTATTAAAATCTTTCATGTGTGTTTTAACTTCTTCTGGAACAGTAAAAGGCTCATAATTCCAATTTAAATTCTTTTTCATACAAATCATATTATCCGCACCAAGTGGTTCTCCATGTGCTGATGCCTTTCCTTGTTTATCAGGACAACCAAATCCTATTATATTCTTTACTATAATAATAGTTGGCTTTTTATCTTCTTTTTTAGCATCAACTATAGCAGAATTTATATCCTCTGTATTATTTCCATCAGCTACCTTTATAACCTGCCAACCATAAGCTTCATACCTTTTAGCAACATCTTCTCTAAAAGCAATATCGGTACTTCCTTCAATCGATATATTATTAGAATCATACATCATTATAAGTTTTCCAAGTCCTAGTGTTCCTGCTAATGAAGATGCCTCACTTGAAATTCCTTCCATTAAACAGCCATCACCAGCAATAGTATATGTATAATGATCTATAATTTTAAAATCCGGTTTGTTAAATTTTTCTGCAAGGTAACTTTCAGAAATAGCCATACCTACAGCATTACAAATCCCTTGACCTAAAGGACCTGTAGTAGTTTCCACTCCATCTGTATGTTTATACTCTGGATGTCCTGGAGTTTTACTTCCAAATTGTCTAAAGTTTTTAATATCATCTACACTCAAATCGTATCCGAAAATATTAAGTAATGAATATATAAGCATGGAACCATGTCCTGCTGATAATACAAATCTATCTCTATCTTGCCACTTCGAATTTTTCGGATTATGTTTCATCTGTTTCGCCCATAGAGTGTAGGCCATAGAAGCGCACCCAAGTGGTAATCCCGGATGTCCCGAATTAGATTTTTGAATAGCTTCTGCTGAAAGCATTCTTATTGTATTTATTGCCAAATTATCTTTATTCATAAACGCCCTCCTAATTATCTATTGAATGTGTCATTCCAATCCTTAATGAATTTTTCTATTCCATTATCTGTTAATGGGTGTTTTATCATTTGCTTAATTATTTTAAGAGGCACTGTAGCAATATGGGAACCTGCAACTGCAGCATCTGTAACATGCATTGGGTTTCTTATGCTTGCAGCAATTATTTCAGTATCTATTGCGTGTACTTTAAATATTGTTACAATAGTTCTTATGAGATCCATAGCATTAGCATTTATATCATCAAGTCTTCCTATGAAAGGACTAACATAAGCAGCCCCTGCTCTTGCAGCAAGGAGAGCTTGTCCTGCACTAAATATTAATGTTACATTAGTTTTTATTCCTTCATTAGAAAGTACTTTAACAGCCTTTAGACCATCCTGCGTCATTGGTATTTTAACAATCATGTTTTTATGAATCTTAGCTATTTCTCTTCCTTCTTTTATCATGCCCTTAGAGTCTAATGAAATAACTTCTCCACTTATAGGTCCGTCTACAATAGATGCTATTTCCTTTATAACCTCATTAAAGTCTCTACCTTCTTTTGCTATTAGGGATGGATTAGTAGTTACACCACAAATAACACCCATTTCATTAGCTTCACGAATATCAGAAACATTAGCTGTATCAATAAATAATTTCATTTTTAATTCCTCCTAGTTTTTAATTCTATCTTTTAAATAAATGAATTCAGGTTTTAATGCTGTATATAATCGCTTATAAATTTCATGATATTTACTATACAATTCAACATTTTCATTAATTGGGTTTTGATAAGTAACCTTATGAATAATAGTATCACAAGCCTCTACTACAGATGAGTAAACTCCCACACCTACTAAAGCTAAAATTGCTACTCCTAGAGCAGGCCCTTCGCTAGAATTAATAGTAACCACTTCAGAGTTAAACATATCCGCTTGAATTTGCCTCCAAACTTCACTTTTACCACCACCGCCTGAAGCCCTTACTTCATTCACAGTTATACCCATTTCGTTAATAATATCCATGCAATCCAAAAGGCTATAGCCTACACCTTCCATGACAGATCTAAGCATATCATTTTTGTTATGTCTTGCATTAAGGCCAAAGAATACGCCTCTAGCATAAGGGTCTAAATGTGGAGTTCGCTCACCCATAAGGTAAGGTAAATACATTAGCCCATCAACACCCGGTTTTACAGATCCGGCCTCGCAATTTAACTCCTCGTATACATCAATACCTGAGGAAGCCGCATTTTGATTTTCTAAAACACATAAATTATCTTTAAACCATTTTAAAGACAATCCTGCTGCCTGGGTAACTCCCATAATATGCCAAGCGCCTGGTACCGCATGACAAAATGTATGCACTCGTCCTTTTTTATCTATAGTAACTTTATCAGTATGAGCAAAAACAACACCTGATGTTCCTATTGTCGAAGATATAACTCCCGGCCTAACAATACCATTTCCTACGGCACCAGCCGCCTGATCTCCTGCTCCTCCAACTACCTTAGTTCCTTCTTTAAGTCCCGTAAGTTTCGACGCAACTTTATTAACTACTCCAGTAACTTCTTGTGACTCATAAACTTTTCCAAGTAAGTTTTTATCAATATGAAGTTTTTCTAATACTTCATCACTCCATTTTCTGTTAGGCACATCTAAAAGTTGCATTCCACTGGCATCTGATACTTCAGTGCAAAATTCGCCAGTAAGCATAAATCTTATATAATCCTTTGGAAGAAGTATTTTATAAGTTTTTTTATAAGTTTCTGGTTCATGCTTTTTAACCCACATAATTTTAGATGCAGTAAAACCTGTTAATGCAGGATTAGCTGTTATTTCAATTAACCTTTCAGCTCCAACTAACTTTGTTATTTCATCGCATTCTTTTGTAGTTCTTTGATCGCACCATATTATTGAAGGTCTTAGAACCTTCCCTTCTTTATCAATCATAACCAAGCCATGCATCTGCCCAGATAAACCTACTCCTTTAATGTCTTTTATATCCACTCCACTTTTTTGTATTGCTGAGTTTATTGTAACTACTACAGCATCCCACCAATCTTCAGGGTTTTGCTCCGCCCATCTAATTTCAGGTTGATATAATGGATAATCCTTGAAAGCACTTGAAATGTTATTACCTTTTTCATCAAACAATATAGTTTTTGTACCTGAAGTTCCTATATCTATACCTAAAACATAAGTCATGTAATCTCCTCCTAAAAAAAATTCGTTTATTTAGAATATTTTTTGTTATTCGATAATTATTTAAAAGGATTTTCTGATTTATAAAGCATTCCTTTTGGTTGATTAAATCCTAATTCTTTAACACCTAAATATTTAAATAAATTGTAAATTGCTTTTCCATGATGTCCAAATGCAACAGCACCATGATGTGGATATCTCTTTTCAATTAATACATGACGATAAAATCTTGCCATTTCTGGGATTGCAAAAATACCAATAGATCCAAATGAGCGAGTTGCAACTGGTAGAACTTCACCCTCTGCTACATATGCTGTTAACTCTGCTTCTGCATTGCTTTGTAAACGGAAGAATGTTATATCTCCAGGAATAATATCTCCTTCAAGTGTTCCCCTTGTTATGTTTGGTTCTTTATTTGGTTCAAGTGCTCTTGCCATAATCTTTTGGTTTTTCATGGTACCACTTGTTAATTTACAAGCTGCTGTGTTACCACAATGGAATCCCATAAAAGTATCTTTTAATGTATAATCAAATTTACCTTTAATTTCTGATTCATACATATCAGCTGGTACTGTATTATTAATATCAAGTAATGTTACAACATCTTGGCTTATACATGTACCTATATATTCACTTAATGCACCATAAATATCAACTTCACATGATACAGGAATTCCCATTGCGGTTAACCTGCTATTTACATAACAAGGTACAAATCCAAATTGAGTTTGGAATGATGGCCAACATTTATTTGCAAAAACAACATACTTTCTTGAACCCTTATGTTCTTCCATCCAGTCCAGTAATGTAATTTCATATTGAGCAAGCTTTGATAAAATACCAGGCATTTTATTTCCTTCACCTAATTCTTTTTCCATGCTAGCTATTACCTTTGGAATTCTTGAATCATTAGAATGAGTATTGAATGATGCATATAAATCGAGTTCTGAATTTTCTTCAATTTCAACACCTAAATTATATAACTGTTTAATTGGTGCATTACATGCTAAGAAATCTTGTGGACGAGGTCCGAAAGAGATTATTTTTAAATTATCGAGTCCTAGTATAGAAGTCGCAACTGGCACAAATTCTGAAATCATACCTGCAACTTCGCTAGCTGTTCCAACAGGATACTCAGGTATAAATGCCTTTATATTACGTAGTGCTAAATTATAACTTGCATTTAACATTCCACAATAGGCATCTCCACGATCATTCATTAAGTTATCTCCACTTTCTTCGGAAGCAGAAGCAAACATCACTGGTCCACCAAACTGTTTTGCAAGTAGTGTTTCTGAAGTTTCAGGACCAAAATTTCCAAGGTATACTACTAATGCATTTACTCCTGCCTCTTTAACTTCTTTTAATGCTTTTAACATATGTGTTTCATTTTCAACAGTAGTTAGACATTCAAATATATCGACCTTAGATTTTTTGAAATTTTCAACTACTGCCTTTCTACGATTAGCGGATAACTCCATTGGGAAACAATCTCTACTTACTGCAACGATTCCTAATTTTAATTGTGGTAAATTTATCATTTTAATTCCTCCAATTTATTATAAATATTTATTTTAATAATTTTATTTTCTATTATTTTATTATTTTATTGAAATATTTTTTCCTTTTAGTCCTATAAATGCTCCCTGAGCGCCTAGATCAGTATCTTTATGACCAATTAACCATTTGTTTCTAGCAAATAGTAATGCATCCTCACCAGATTTATTAATTTTACTTTCGAGTGGTAGATTAGTATCCTTTGGTAAAACAACCACACACTTAAATCCATTTTCATTTGCATTACAAGGTGCATAATGAAGTGTAGTTGCATAAATCTCTACTATAGTACCAGCTGGAATTAAAAAGGCTTCAATTTTTGAAGTATCATATGAATAATCCTGATCGATATCTTGGATACAACCTAAAAGTAAAATAAAATCAGTTACTGCAACATTTATTTCAGATGAACGATGATATTCAACTGCGTTTAGTAAATAATTATTACCGTTACAATATCCTATTTGAATTGGTAATTCACCAAATTCTCTTGCTCTTAAATCCTCAGCAATTTTTAAATCTTCTAATTCTTTAATTGATGGTTCATAAATTACATTACTTGGCACTGGTGTCGTTTTCATTTTTTCAATTAATTCAGAACAATTATAATTATTTAAAACATGTCCATATTTTTTGAACTCATTATCTGTAACTTTTTTAATAATCATATTTATCTTCCCTTTCGTTTAAGTATTTAGATTAAACTGAAATATCTTTTTAAACTCACTTTAATAAGTTTATTTTACATCTCTTTTGCGTTTTCTGCAATAGGTTTATGTAAACTTTTTCATTTTTTTTAAAATTATTAAGATCTTGATTTTTAATAGTTCTTCATCCCATATAATTATTTTCAATTTAAATCGAAAATCTATTTCTTCTTTTATGTATTACAAGAATAAAAGGCTTAAAAAACAAAACAAGAGATAACCCCTGTACAGTACAGGAATCGTCTCTTGTTTTGTTGGCACCTTTTTTTAGAATGTACTTGACATAGGTACCAGTTTAGATTGATTTGTTTGGCATTGAAATATTCTCACTATTTTTATTCATTCTTAACATATCACCTATTGCTGCTATACTACCGAAACTTGACAATGTTTCATTTGGAAGTATAAGTTTATTAGCTGGATTTTTCGCCATTTCTTTAAGAGCTTCTATCTGTTTTAATGCTATTACAGTTTCATTAGTACCTGACTCTATGATAGCTGTATTTACTTTTCTTATAGCCTCTGCTTCTGCAATTGCAATAGTTTCTATAGCGCGAGCTTTACCTTCTGCTTCAAGAAGTTGAGATTCTTTAAGTCCTTCTGCATGTCTAATATTTGCTTGTTTTTCAGCCTCAGCATTTAATATTTGAGCTTGCTTATGTCCTTCTGCTTTTTCAATTAAACTTTGTTTTTCACCTTCTGCTGTGAGGATAAATGCTCTCTTATCTCTCTCTGCTCTCATTTGTTTCTCCATAGCTTGTTGTATTTCACCTGGTGGAACAATGTTTTTAATTTCTACAGACAATATTTTTATTCCATAAGCATCCGTAATTTCGTCGATTATTTCAAGAAGCCTAGAATTTATTCTATCTCTTCCTGATAATACATCATCTAAAGTCATGTCTCCCACAATATTTCTCATATTAGTAATAGTTGAGTATACTATACCTGATTTATAATCCTCAATATTGTATACAGCATCCCTTGAGTTAATAACCTTATAGAATATAACATTATCAATTGATATGTTAACATTATCCTTAGTTATAACATTCTGTGGTTGAATATCTAATATTTGCTGCTTAGTAGAAATCTTTCTTCTAACAAAATCTGCAAATACAATTGTTAAATGCCAACCCGGTTCTAGTATCCTATGAAACTGACCAAATCTTTCTACTAAAAGCACATACCCAGTATTAACAATTTTAATAGATGTTAAAATCATAATAATTATTATTAGTAATAAAACCAAGCCTATAATTGTTCCCATAACAAATTCCTCCTCGAATTTAATATAACTATACTTTAGCTATTAATAATTTATTTCCTTCGATACCAGTAATTTGAACCGAGTCACCCTTTTTTAAAGGTTCTCCCACATTCTTTACAGTCCAATAAATCCCTTGGAATTTAATGCTTGCTTTTTCATCAATATCTTTTGTTATTGTAAATTCGCGCCCGACATACCCTTCCTCCATAGTCAAAGTTTTTTTCACAGTATTCTTTATGGTTTTCTTAACAATAGGATACCCGATGGCCATAACCACTGCACTAACTGCTACAAAAGCAAATACTTGAACAATTACCGAAGCATTTAAACCAATAGCAATTATTGCTGCGATAGCACCTATAGCAAACCATACAAACATAAAACTACTAGTTGTAATATCAATGGCTAATGCCCCCAATGCTACAACTACCCAAAATATCATTGGCGTCCATTTCATATCGTATCCTCCTTATGGATATTAAATAATATTATTAAATCTACTTCATTATTGCACTATTAATCCTATTTTAATTATATATCTTTTATGAACTTTATAATACAATTTTATATAACTTATTAATAATAAAAATTTCATTGTTATTATTATATAATATTGTAGTTTTTAAACTTAATAATAATTTATTCTATTGTATTATATGTAATATAATACCACATGGTGTTTTACCTTATTTAAACATGGTAAAATAATCATTAGTTGCACCTACTAATTAAACTAAAATAATGATATAATTTGAGTAAATATTTGTTATTTCAAGTCATTTATGCATATACTATATTCGAAAAACCAGAGAAAGGTCGTGAATTAGTTTGGAAACTTCTTTTATAAAGGTTTCAGTTGCTTGTCCAGTTGTTAGTGTGGCAGATATAGAATTTAACTTAACTAATATACAAAGTTGTATCGAGCATGCAATAAACGAAAAATCAAAATTTATAGTTTTCCCAGAACTTTGCATAACAGCTTACACCTGTGCTGATTTATTTATGCAACGTAGACTAATTGAGGAATCTGAAAGTGCAATTAAATCCCTATGTGAGTTTTCTAAAAACAAAGATATATTAATTGCTGTTGGATCCCCTCTATATAGTAATGATTGTCTTTATAATTGTGCGTATGTAATATTTAACGGTAAACTTTTAGGAATAGTACCAAAAAGCTACATTCCGAATTACTCAGAGTTTTATGAAAAAAGATGGTTTACTGAGGGTCTTGGGATAATTAACAAGGTTATAAATCTTTCTTTTACAAAGGAGATTCCTTTTGGAACAAATTTATTATTTACTTGTAACGATATTAAATTTGGTTTTGAAATATGTGAGGACCTATGGGTAACCGTTCCACCAAGCAGCTATTTAGCTCTTCAAGGAGCAAACATAATAGCTAACTTATCAGCATCCAATGAATTAGTAAGCAAAGCAGATTACAGAAAATCTTTAGTTTCATCTCAAAGTGCAAGATGTATGTGTTCTTATTTATATGCATCCTCTGGTGTTTTCGAGTCTTCTACAGATTTACTTTTTAGTGGTCATCTTTTAATTAGTGAAAATGGTTTAATCTTAAAAGAGAATGATAGATTTCAAAGAGAAAACGAAGTTATTAATTCTATTATAGATATAAATAAATTAAATAGTGAAAGACTTAAAAATATGAGTTTTAGAAATAGTACCTCTATATGTCCGTTTGAAGTTATTGAAATTCATTTTCAATTTTCAGACTTAGATTTTGGAGCTTTTGATAGGAAAATAGATAAATATCCTTTTGTTCCTTCTAATCAACTTCAACGTGATATACGTTGCGGCGAAATATTTAATATTCAATCATCAGCACTGGCTAAAAGATTCTCGTATACGGGGCTTAATAAAGCTATTGTTGGAATTTCCGGGGGGCTTGATTCGACACTAGCACTCCTTGTTATAGTTAAAACCTTTGATAAGTTAAAAATACCATTAAAAAACATCATTACTATAACTATGCCTGGTTTTGGAACTACTGATAGAACATATATGAATGCAGTGAATTTATGTAAGAATTTAGGGACAGATCTTAGGGAAATTAATATAGTTGATGCATGCCTTCAACATTTTAAAGATATAAGTCATCCAGTTGAAAAACATGATGTAACTTATGAGAATGTTCAAGCAAGAGAAAGAACTCAAATTCTTATGGACCTTGCTAATAAAGAAGGTGGTCTATTAATAGGTACAGGTGATTTATCAGAACTCGCCTTAGGTTGGTGCACATATAACGGGGACCATATGTCCATGTACTCTGTGAATTGCTCAATCCCGAAGACATTGGTAAGATATTTAGTTAAATATGTAGCGGATAAAGAATCTTCAAAAGAAGTAACAGAAATCCTTTTAGATATTCTTGATACTCCTGTAAGTCCGGAGCTTTTGCCTAAAGATAAAAGTGGTTTAATCACTCAAAAAACTGAAGACATAGTAGGACCTTATGTACTACATGACTTCTTCCTTTATTATTTTATGAAACAAGGAGCTTCTACTAAAAAAATATTGTTTTTAGCGAAAGAGGCTTTTAAAGATGATTACACAGAAGCTGAAATAGTTAAATGGTTAGATAAGTTTATAAAAAGATTTTTTACTCAACAATTTAAACGCTCAGCTCTACCAGATGGTCCAAAAGTAGGAACTATAAGTGTATCCCCAAGAGGAGATCTTAGAATGCCATCAGATGCTAGTTTTAACTCTTTCCTTTAGTTTAAAGGAGTACATATATTGTATTGTGTAAGGTGACTGCATCAAACTTTACACAATATTTGTATTTTTTTTATTTATAAATATCTACAATTAGACCTGAAATCTCGTCGATAGTATTTGCTATACTAAGATTTTCTTTTTCTTGATTTAATAAAAGCTTAGTAAGTTCTTCAAGTTTTGTGTCAACAGTCTCAACCGTTATAAAATATTGCGTTTGCCAAAAACTAATATCCTTTTTCACCTCGTACATGTGTTTTAAAACAGAGTCCAAGTATTGCTTAATTAAATTTTTATAAGCTTTGACATCTGAAAAGGATTTTGTAATAGTAAACCTATTACCTTTCTTTTTTATATCATCCATCATCTCCATTAATTTTTCTTCCGATTTATGTTGCCTAGCAAAACCAAAATTTTGAGAAAAATCCATTTTACTAGAAACAGGTTTTTTTTCCGTTGAAACAGTTGAATTTCTTCTAGTTCTTGATATTTCCATTGTGTTTTCACCCCCCATTTGCATTTATTAGTGCTTCTTATCTTAAATACATTGTTATATATATTATATCGAACTTCATGGAAAAAAATAGCTCCGAAAATAAATTCTAGCCCCATTTTAAAAATATTTTGCCGTAATGAATTTATTTTTGCTTATATGTTGCCACTTTTCTTTATATTAGTATAATTAAATGGTAAATATTATAGATTATAAACATAGGTTTGTTTTTCAAATGATACTAGATATTTTTATTTCTATTAATATAGATAAAAATTTGATTGTTAGAGGTGAGTAGAATAAATAGATTACTAAATATGTTTTGGACTTTCTTTAAAATAGGATCATTTACCTTTGGTGGAGGATATGCCATGATTCCACTCATTGAGACTGAAATTGTAACCAAAAAAAAGTGGATTTCAAAAGAAGATTTTTTAGATATAGTTGTTATTTCTCAGACCTTTCCTGGAGCCTTAGTTGTTAATAGCAGCATATTTATTGGTTATCGAATTGGTGGCTTACTTGGTGCTGTGATTGGACTTTTAGGAGTAATTTTGCCATCATTTTTTATAATATTATGCATTGCTGTTTTCTTTATAAAGTTTCGTGACTATTATTATGTGAATTTGATATTTGAAGGTATATCTGCTGCAGTGCCAGTACTAATACTCATAGCTGTAGTAAGCTTATCCAAATCTCTAAAAAAAAGTTATGTAAATCTTATTATAATTTTAGTAACCATTGCTAGTATATTACTTTTAAAAGTACATCCTGTTATAGTTATACTTTTATCTGCTTTATATGGGGTAATATTTCTTGGAAAGAAGGCGAAGTAAATGTCTATTCTTATAAAAATTTTCTTATCCTTCTTAAAAATAGGTGCCTTTAGTTTTGGTGGAGGTTATGCTATGCTTCCAGTTATTCAAAGAGAAATTGTAGAAAATCATAAGTGGATTACCGCCAAACAGTTTATAGATATTATTGGTATATCTCAGATGACTCCAGGACCAATAGCAATAAATTCTGCTACTTTTGTTGGTTTTAAAGTTTCTGGTGTATTCGGTAGTGTTGCTGCAACCCTAGGTGTAATTTCATTTTCTTTTTTCCTAGTCTCCATAGCCAACCATTTTTTACTAAAATTTAAAGAATCCACTGTAATGAAGGCAGCACTTGCAGGTATGAGACCTGCTATGATTGGACTTATAATTTCTGTTTTTGTGTCCCTGGGTAAAGAATCATATAAAGACATTAAAAGCATAGTTATTGGAATTATAGTTTTAATACTCTTGTTAACTAATAAACTTCATCCGATTTCAGTAATAATGATTTCAGGAATATTAGGTATTATATTTTATTCTTTAATACCTATATAAACATTGTTGAATATATTTTCTAATACCACATAAAAATATGATATAACCTATTTTTATTTTTAATAAATTACACTGTTATAACAAATACTATAAGACGAGGTGATATATTCATGTTCTTTAACAAAACAATAGATGAGGTCTTAGAAGAATTGGAAACTAATCCAATAACTGGACTTTCTCAAAAGGCAGCAGAATTACAAAGAGAAAAATTCGGACTTAACCAATTAGCATCTAAAAAGCCTAAAACTCTAATAGCTATGTTTTTTGCTCAATTAAACGATATTTTAATCTACATTTTAATTGTAGCGGCAGCGATATCTGCACTACTTGGTGAAACAAGTGACGCAATAATAATTGGTATTGTTATTATTATTAATGCTTCAGTAGGCATTATTCAAGAGTCAAAAGCTGAAAAAGCTCTAGATGCATTAAAAAAATTATCTACACCTAAGGCTGTAGTTAGAAGAGATAGTGAATTAAAAGAAATTCCATCACAGGAAGTTGTACCTGGAGATATTATTATCATTGACGCAGGACGATATGTGCCTTGTGATTTAAGGCTACTTGAAACTGCTAATCTAAAAATTGAAGAATCTACACTTACAGGTGAGTCTGTGCCAGTAGATAAAGAAGCATCACTAGTCTTAACTGGAGATGATATTCCACTGGGTGATCAAAAGAATATGCTCTTCATGTCTACACTCGCAACATATGGTAGAGGTGTTGGGATAGCTGTACACACTGGGATGAATACACAAATAGGTAAAATTGCTAAAATGCTCGATGAAAAAGTAGATGCCCAAACCCCTCTTCAAAATAAACTAGCCCAGCTTGGCAAATATCTTGGTATAGGTGCTCTCCTCATATGTGCTCTTATGTTTGTAGTTGGCGTTCTTCAAAAAAGGGATCTTTTTGAAATGCTCCTTACATCTATTAGTTTAGCCGTAGCTGCTATCCCTGAAGGTCTTCCTGCTATAGTTACTATAGTGCTTGCTATGGGTGTTCAAAAGATGATAAAAGAGAAAGCTATTGTACGTAAACTACCTGCTGTTGAGACTTTAGGTTCAGTAAATATTATATGTTCAGACAAAACAGGAACTCTAACTCAAAATAAAATGACAGTAACAAAATTCTACTCAGGTGGTTATTCAGAAAATATAGACAGTCTAAACATAAATAACACTGAACATAAGCTCTTGCTTGAGAGTCTCATTTTATGTAATGATGCTACCTATTCTGAAAACTCAAAAACAGGTGACCCAACTGAAATTGCTCTATTGGTAACTGGAGTTAATTACAAAACTTTCAAAGATGATTTAGAAAAAAAGCATCAACGAATTGATGAAATCCCCTTTGAATCAGATAGAAAATTAATGACTACTGTAAATAAATACGATAATGAGTATTATGTAATGACTAAAGGAGCTATTGATAACCTGCTCAAATTATGCACTAAAACCTATATAAAAGGTAACATAGTAGATATTACTGAAAGCATAAAAAAAGAAATTTTAACTGCCTCTAACAATATGTCAGACAACGCATTAAGAGTTCTAGGTTCAGCTTATAAAATCCTTCCAACTTCTCATGTAGATATCAATTCCTTAGAAAATGATTTGATATTTATTGGACTTGTAGGTATGATAGATCCACCTAGACTTGAGGTTAAAGATTCTATTTCCTTATGTAAAAACTCTGGAATAAAAACTGTTATGATAACCGGTGACCACCAAAACACAGCTTTTGCCATAGCCAAAGAACTTAATATTACTGAAGATTCATCCGCAGTTATGTCTGGCACTGAGCTTGATAAATTGTCGGATTCTGAACTAATTAGTAAAATTGATAATATAAGCGTATTTGCAAGAGTGTCCCCAGAACATAAAGTTAAAATTATAAAGGCTCTTAAATCCAAAGGCAACATTGTATCTATGACTGGAGACGGAGTAAATGATGCTCCATCCCTTAAAATGGCAAATATAGGTGTTGCCATGGGTATAACAGGTACTGATGTAGCTAAGGGTGCTGCTGACATGATATTAATAGACGATAACTTCTCAACTATAGTTTCTGCTATAAAAGAAGGAAGGAATATATTTACAAATATTAAGAAAACTGTAGTATTCCTTATCTCATGTAATGTTGGAGAAATTATAGCTTTATTTCTTGCAATACTTCTAGGATGGGCATCGCCTCTTAGACCTATCCATATACTATGGATTAACTTAATTACAGATACACTACCAGCTTTAGCTTTAGGTGTAGATCCTGGTGACCCCGACGTTATGAAATATAAACCACGTAACCCGAAAGATAGTTTATTTAAGGGTGCAACTGTAAGTTTGCTTCTTAACGGATTGTTAATTGGTGTAGTAACTTTAGTGGCATTCATAATAGGTGCAAAGTATTATAGTGGAACAACAAATTTATTCCCTTTATTCCCTAAAAATATTTCACAAGATGCTTTAAAACATGCACAAACTATGACTTTTGTAGTACTTAGTGTTTCTCAACTTGTTCATTCACTTAATATGAGAAATGATAAGAAATCTATATTTCAAATAGGTTTATTTACAAACAAATATTTAATTGGAGCTATAATTATAGGAATAGTGCTACAAAACTTAATAATAACTGTGCCACCACTCGCAAATGCTTTCAGTGTTCATGCTTTGAGTTTGGCAGATTGGGGTATCGTTACTATCTTATCCTTAATGCCACTTTTATTTAATGAAGTTGTAAAAATGTTTAAACGTAGCTCATCTAAAATTTAAATAATAAAATGCCGATGAATTAATTCATCGGCATTTTATTATTTTAAAGATGTCTTATTGTTTTAAAGTGGTACCATCTTCATCTTGAGTAATTAGATCACTTTTCATAAGTCCACCTAATGCTCTTTTAAAAGAGTTTTTACTAGTTTTGAATATTTTCTTTATATCATCTGGTGAACTTTTATCATTATATGGCATAGAACCATTAGATTTAGCTAAATATTCTAATATTTGTTCTTCAACTACATCTCTTTCCTCAAGTCTTGGCTTTCTTGCTGTTACGTCCATTTTACCGTCTTCATAATATTTTTTTACTCGTACACTTAGTCTATCTCCAGGTGTTATACTAGTATAATTCTCATTTTTTAGAATAACCGCTCTATAAATATCATCAATAGCTATCATCAAGGTACCATTAGTCTGGATTCCATATACTGTACCCTCCACTTCATCATCAATATTATATGAATCTGTCTCGTATAAATATTTATCAATAAATGTAGTAGCTGCGAGTCTTCCAGTCTTATCTAAGTATATATAAAAAAGATATTTTTTACCAGTTTCTAAGCTATAATTTTCCTCCTTGAAAGGAACTAATATGTCTCTTTCTAAACCAATCTCTACAAAACTTCCTATTGGAGTCATGTCAACAACTTTAAGATAAGCTAAGTCGCCAACCTTTGCGAGTGGTCTTTTTAAAGTAGCAATTAATCTATCACTTGAGTCTCTATATATGAAGGCTTCAACTTCATCGTCGATTTTAAGCGCTCTACCTACTGTACTTTTCATTGGTAATAATATGTCATCGCTAGTGTTGTCTGTCCCAGCACCCAAATAATACCCAAATTCTGCACGCCTAACTACTGTTAAACTATTTAAATCTCCTATGTTTATCATTTATTATCTCCTACCTTTTATTTAAACTTTCGTCCAATCTATATATTTGTTAAGTTTATCAACAAATTGTACTAAATACTTTTCATCAAGCTCCGTAAATCTTCCTATATCCGGACTATCTATATCCAAAACTCCATAAACCACATCATCCTTTATTATAGGTATAACAATTTCTGAATTTGTAGCACTATCACAAGCAATGTGACCTGAATATTCATGAACATTTTCTATTCGCTTAAGTTTTTTTTCTGTTACTGCGGATCCACATACGCCTTTACCTATTTCTACTCTGTTACATGCTGGCAGTCCCTGGAACATTCCAAGAACTAATGTATTATCTCTGAGTATGTAAAACCCTGACCAATTTATCTTATCCATAATTGCCTTTAGAATTGCGGTTGCATTCGATAAATTTGCCAGATCATTTTCTTCTGAGCTGAGCTGCCCTTCTAACAGAATAAGCATATATTTGTATTTCTGCTCATTTGTCATCTTTTCTATTCCATTTAATTTTATCATTTTTCTCACCTCTTAACAAACCCTTATCCATATAACTCTATTGTATTAAAAAAGCAACATAAATAAAAGCTATTTTAACTATATTTTTAAAATAAGTTTTCAAAAAAATATAGCAACCTTCAAGTAGATAAATTTTACAAAAAGGTTACTATGCTATATTCAAATACATTTTATTTTGTAATATACTTCATTGATAACTTTGCATAATATTGTGCTGATTCTTTTAAACCCTCTTTTTCTTCTTTTGTAAGGTCTCTAATGACTCTTGCTGGTACTCCCATGCATAAAACGCCGGTCGGTATCTTTTTTCCTTGAGTAACTAAGCTACCTGCACCAATTATAGTATATTCTCCTATTTCGGCTCCATTTAGTATTGTGCTCCCCATTCCGATTAGAGTATAATTTGAAATTTTACAACCATGAATTATGGAATTATGCCCTATAGTTACATAATCTCCGATATTAACTGCAAAACCGTGATCATTATGAACAGTCGAATTATCTTGAACATTTGTATATTCACCTATAGTCATAGTGTTCATGTCACCTCTTAGTACAGCTCCAAACCAAATATTACTGTACTCACCTATAGTTACATTTCCTATAACGTCTGCACTGCTAGCAATAAAGGTGTTTTTATGTACATTAGGTATTTGTCCATCGAATTGATGTATCATAATTTCATCATCTCCTCTTTCAAATTAATTTGTTTATCATAAAAATAGTATCGTAAATATATGTTTATTATACTACTATATTTGATAAATGAGACTATAATTTGTCACATTATAAGTTAATATTTATTGTTGATTTATTTTAAATTTTATTATATAATACCATATGTAGTGGAGATTGTTTCGTAATTACTACATATGGTATTATACTTATTTCACACATAATATTAGCCTAAATAATCAAGAAAGTTTTTAGGTATAGTATTTTCAAACATACCGAAGTACATTTTACATGATTTAGATTTAATATGCAACTAATAGGAGGTGTCTATACTAGTTTTTTTTAAGCTAGTATTAATTATGGCGGAGATAAAAAATTTAATTAAAAGAGTTTTTACAACTGAACTAGAAAAAGATAAAACTATTACTGTTTTTGATTTATTTAATTGGAAAAAAGTAAATGTTTTATTAAAAGACCATAAAACTAATAAAGTACTTTTAGATATGAAGGATTTAGAATTTCCAGAGCATTACTCTCAGAATTCATGCGATATAATCGCTTCAAAATATTTTAGAAAATCTGGTGTTAACAACAAAGAAGGCTATGAGAATAGTATGAAAATGGTATCTCATAGGCTTGTTAATTTCTGGTGTGAAGCCTTAACTGACGAGACTATCATTAAAACTGAAGAAGAAAGAAACATCATATATGATGAATTAATATATGCTTTTTTAAATCAAATGTTTGCACCAAATTCTCCACAATGGTTTAATACTGGGCTTAACTTATCCTATGGTATAAAAGGTGGATCTTTAGATAATTTTTATTATGATGAAAAATTAAAAAAGATTGTTAAAAGTGAAGATGCTTATACAAGAACTCAAGCATCAGCTTGTTTCATTCTTTCAATTGAAGATAAACTACTTGGCAAACATTCAATTTCTGAGCAGTATGTAACAGAAACTAAATTATTTAAAGGTGGTTCTGGTACTGGAACTAACTTCTCTAGCCTAAGGGCTCGCGGTGAAAAATTATCTAGTGGTGGGGTTTCATCAGGCCTTATGAGTTTTTTAAGAGGACTTGACAGAAATGCTGGAGCTATAAAATCTGGTGGAACTACAAGGCGTGCAGCTAAGATGTTATGCCTTGATATTAATCACCCTGAAATAATGGAATTTATGACTTGGAAAGCTAAAGAAGAAGATAAAGTACGTGCTCTTACTAAAATGGGTTATGATGGTAGTTTCGAAGGAGAAGCTTATGAGACTGTATCTGGCCAAAATGGAAATAACTCTATAAGATTCTCGGATGAATTCATGATGAAGGTAGATAACTTATCAAAAGATCCTGACCAGACTATTACACTTAAAGGAAGGTGTGATTCATCAATTGATAGAGAAATAAGTGTTAAAGAATTATGGGATACTTTTAATAATGCTGCTTGGCAATGTGCTGACCCAGCTCCTCAGTTTGATGATACTTTTAATGCATGGCATACTTGTCCTGGTGGAGAAGATGGAGTAGTTAATGCTAAATATAATAGAATAAATTCAACTAATCCTTGTGGAGAATATGCTTTTTTAGATGATACATCTTGTAATTTAGCATCTATAAATATTTATAAATTTTATGATGCTAAAGCCAAGAAATTTGATGTTAATGGATATGTCCATTTAGTAGGGCTTACTCAATTAGTTCTTGAAGCCTCAATACATTGGGGGCAATTTCCAACTGAAGATATAGCAAGAAAAAGTTACCTATTTAGAACCACAGGTCTTGGAATCTCAAATTTAGCTTCTTTATTTATGGTAATGGGCTACCCTTATGACTCAGAAGATGCTAGAAATATAGCTGCATCACTAAGTGGAATAATGACTGCTCAGTCCTACTATGTTTCATCAATGCTTGCAAAAGAACTAGCTCCCTTTGAAAAATATGAAACTAATAAAAACCATATGCAATTAGTTATAAGAAATCATGCTAGAGCTGCTGGAGCACTAAATAGTAAATATGAGAATTTAAATTATCAGCCTATAAAAGTTAACCATGCTATATTAAATAATAACTCTCTAGGTAATATAAGTGAAACCCTTAAAAACTGTTGGTCAAAAGTTTTAAGTAGTGGTGAAAAATATGGTTTTAGAAATGCACAAGTTACAGTTTTAGCTCCCACTGGTACTATTTCCTTTGCAATGGATTGTGGTGCAACATCAGTTGAACCATATTTTAGTCATTGTATATATAAAAAATTATCTGGTGGCGGATTTATGACTATCGTAAATCCTGTAATTAAAGAATCCTTGGATAACCTTGGATATTCTACGGATGAAACAAATGATATTCTAGAATATATTCTAAGAAAAGAAAAAGTTAATGAAAACGGCTTTGAATACGAAAAAATTGTTGATGGAAAGATTGAGGGCGCTCCACATTTAAAGATAGAACATTTGCCTATCTTTGATACAGCAAACAAATGCGGTAGTGGTCAAAGATATATCTCATTTATGGGACATGTTCTTATGATGGCAGCAATAACTCCAATGATATCAGGTTCTATATCAAAGACTGTCAATTTACCTAAAAATGCAACTATTGAAGACTTTAAAGAAGTTATATTAAGTTCTTGGAAACTAGGCGTAAAAGGTATCTCCTTATATAGAGATGGTTCAAAAGCTAGTCAGCCTTTAAATACTACTTTGTCTGAAGATAAAGAAGTATCACTTGAGGATTTGTCATATGAAGCTCTTTTAAAGAAAGCAAAATCATTACAAGAAACATCTAATCATTCTACAAGAGAGAAGCCAATTGGAATACGTTATGGAACTACTCATCCTGCTCAAATAGAAGATGTAAAAATTTATACTACTGTTAATAGACGTTCAAATGGAGAAATTTCTGAAATATATATAACTACAGATAGAGAAGGTACTATTATTACTGGGTTACTAAATTCCCTTTCAAAGGCAATTTCAGTAATGCTTCAACATCATGTGCCCGGAGAAGCTATTTCTAAAATGCTTCGAGGACAAAAATTTGAACCTTATGGTTTTGTACAAAAACATCCATACATTAAATCTGTCTCTTCTATATCCGATTTAATTAGTAAGATTATTGATATAGAATTAGGAGATTATAGTAGATGTCAAATTAAACCTGAAAACTATAATAACAGTGATATACCAAATAACCCTCTAATACCTGATGAAAATGAAATCTCAACAGGTCTTGCAGAAGCTGAGAATGCTACCTCCCCTACTAGCACAAGTACTGGTGGAAACATAAGTACAGGCAAAATTCAAGGTGAAAGATTATACTCTGAAACCTGCTCTCATTGCTCAAGTACAAGACTTGTTAGAAACGGTACTTGCAAAGTTTGTTTAGAGTGTGGAACTACTACTGGATGTAGTTAATAAATAAATCAAAAGCCCCCACTTATGGGGGCTTTTGATTTATAATTAATTTTGGTAATTGATTGGAGACAGTTAACAACTAATGAGTCTTTGCTACTTTAAAGGAGATGTTTAAAATGACCGCATTTATTAACGGAAACATAATAACTTTAGATAATAATAATAAGCTTTGTGAGGCTTTTTATGTAGAGCATGGTATTTTTAAAGCTGTAGGTACTACTAGAGAAATATTGAGCTTATGTAAACCTTGTGATGATGTATTTGATTTTAAAGGCAATACAGTTGTTCCGGGATTTAATGATGCCCATATGCATTTCTTAACCTACGCTGCTCAAAAGAATAATATTAACTTATTAAATGTCGGATCTATCAATGATATGGTCCGTGCAAGCCAAGAATACATAAAAAATCGTAGTATTCCAAATGATGCATGGGTACTTTCTAGAGGTTGGAATGATAATTTATTTTCTGATAAAAGACTTCCTAATAGATACGATCTCGATAAAATAAGTACAGATCATCCTATATATTTTGCAAGAATATGTGGACATATCGGAGTTTTTAATTCTAAAGCTTTACAATTACTAAACATAGATTCCTCATCTCAAAATCCAAATGGTGGTATTATTGATAAAGAAAATGGGATTCCCACCGGAATACTTAGAGAAAATGCTTTAAATATAGTTTCTGATTTTCTTCCTACAATGCCCAAGGAGCAGATAAAAATATTATTAAAGTCTGCTTTTATGGATGCTTTGAAAGTAGGAATTACTACCATTCAAACTGAAGATTTAACGGAGTGTGGCTCAATAGATAATTTATTATGTGCCTATAGAGAATTAGAAAACGATGGAGCTATTCCTCTAAGATTTATACTTCAATTAAATTTACCAAGTGTTAAAAGTATGTCCAAAGCAATTAGTTTAGGACTACATTCAAATATTGGAAGTAATATGTTAAAGATAGGTCCTATAAAACTATTTGAAGATGGTTCTTTAGGTGCTAGAACTGCCTCTATGAAAAAAGAATACTGTGATGATGACACTACAGGCGTATTAATTTATAATCAGGCATCTTTAAATCATATTACAAAACTTGCACATAATGCTGGCTTTCAAATAAGTATTCATGCTATAGGAGATAATGCTATTGAAACTATTTTAAATTCTTATGAAAAAATTATATCTATCTCAAGCAATAAGGATTTACGACTAACTATAGTCCATTGCACATTCACAAATGAGGAAATACTTAACAAATTCAAGAAATTAAATATAATAGCTAATGTTCAACCAACATTCGTTATGTCTGATCACCCAATTGTAGAAAAAGCAGTTGGCAAAACTCGTTCAAACAATAGCTATGCTTTTAAACATATGCTTAGCTTAAACATTCCTATTGCCTTTAGCTCTGATGCACCGATAGAACTGTTTAACCCTATGCAAGGTATATATGCAGCAGTTATTAGAAAGGATTTGCTAGGTAATCCTACTTGTGGATTTAACAATACTGAAAACTTAACCGTTGTTGAGGCGTTAAAGGCCTATACTATAGGTCCTTCTTATATGAGCTTTGAAGAAGATATTAAAGGCAGTATATCTCTAGGAAAGTTAGCTGACTTTGTTGTGTTGTCAGAAGATATTATGCACTGCAAACCTCATAATATAAAGGATATAAATGTTTTAGAAACCTACGTAGGTGGCATTAAAATGTTTTAAAGCAAAAAGAGAGTATAGATTTCATATAGAAATCTATACTCTCTCCTATTATTTTTTATTGTTTTTAACTCTATTAGGCTTAGCTTTAGGCCTAATTACTATGTCATCTTTTTTATCTTTTTTCGAATTAGTACTTGTATAATTTGTTTTAGAAACATTCTTCTTCTTTCTCATAAGACCTGCTAAATCCATAAACCATAAAGCAAATATAACAAATATTCCTGGTATTACATATTTAGATACAAAGGTCGGCATTGTTGGCCATACGATCATAGGAACTATAAAAAATACTATAGCTATTCCAAGAACTATCCACTTACTAATTTTAATCTTGTACAATACATAAGTTTTTAAAACATAATATAATGCAAGAGCAATAATTGCAAATACAATCATGCTAAGTATTTGTATGAATATATTCATATTTTATCCCCCCTTCTTTATAAATAAAAGTACACTATACATTATCAAACATTTCTTAATATATATCAATAGTATATGTATTAATTTATTAATTTATATTTGTATTTAAAAAAATTTTATGCTAAAATATTTATGGGTAGTATCTAATAAGAACTGCACTTAATTGTTTAACATATTATTAATAACCTGCTAAAGTAGCTTTATCTACTAAAGTGGTTTGATTTATTTTTTCTGCTCATATCTTTATGAATGGGACAGCTATACAGGAGGATTTAACTCTCAGTTATCTGAGACGTTTTTTATACTGTATTAAATTGGAGGCGATATTATGGTTATCGGCTTTATTGGATCAGGAAAGGTAGGATTTTCTCTTGGAAAATATTTTTCCATGAAAGGAATAATTTTATCTGGATATTATAGTGAATTATATAAAGATGCAAAAGAAGCATCTGAATTCACTAATTCAAAAGCTTATGAGACAATCAATGATTTGGTAAAGGATAGTTCAATGATTTTCATTACTACTCCTGATGATTCAATTCACGAAGTTTGGCAGAAATTATTAAATTTTAACTTAACTAATAAAATAATATGTCATACTAGTGGTTCTTTAACCTCTAGCATTTTTAAAAATATAAACAATTCAGATGCATTCGCATATTCGATTCACCCAATTTTTGCATTTTCAGATAAATATAATTCATACAAAAACCTACAAAATGCTTATTTTTCTATAGAAGGACCAGAAGGTCATATTGATCAGCTCAAAGATTTTATTCATTCATTAGGCAATAAATCTTTTGTTATTGATAAAGATAATAAGGCACTTTACCATTTAGCTAGCGTAACAGTATCAAATTTAGTTTTATCTTTAATTAATACTGGATGCAGTTACTTAAGTCAATGTGGGCTAAGTGAAAATGATGCCTTAGAAGCGTTACTACCTTTAATACAAAATAATATTGATAATATAAAACATGATGGATGCAAATCTGCTTTAACTGGTCCAATCGATAGAAACGATATAGGCACGGTAAACCTTCACATGAATGCTATTCCTAAGATTGATGTAGAATTATATAAAAAATTATCACTAAATCTACTACCTTTATCCCAAAAGAAACATAAAGACAAAGATTACACAAAGCTTAAAGAATATTTAAGCATGAAGGGGGACTATTAATTGAAAAATTCAGTTTCAACCTTTATATCAGCTAAAAAATCGGCTCAAAAATTAACAATGCTTACAGCTTATGACTATTCCATGGCTAGGATTATTGATGAATGTGGCGTTAATGGAATTCTAGTAGGAGATTCCTTAGGTATGGTTTGCCTTGGATATAAGGACACCTTAAGCGTAACTATGGATGATATGTTGCATCACACTAAAGCTGTTGTTCGTGGAAGTAAAAATGCTCTTGTAGTCGGTGATATGCCTTTTATGTCCTATCAAGCATCACTATATGACGCGGTCAAAAATTCAGGCAGATTTATACAAGAAGCCGGAGCACAAGCTATAAAACTCGAGGGTGGTGCCATCGTTTGCCCACAAATTAAAGCTATAGTGAATGCTCAAATCCCTGTAATGGGTCATCTTGGTCTAACTCCACAATCTGTTAATATGTTTGGAGGCTTTAAAGTCCAAGGTAAAAATACCACTGATGCACAGAAACTTATTGAAGATGCTAAAAAAATAGAGGCAGCAGGTGCTTTTGCTATTGTACTTGAATGTATCCCCTCAAAACTGGCTGATATTATATCACGTAGCATTAGTATACCAACTATAGGAATTGGTGCTGGTGGTGGCTGTGATGGCCAAATTTTGGTGTATCAAGATATGCTTAATATGTTTGATGGCTTTAAACCTAAGTTTGTAAAAGACTTTGCAAATGTTGGAGATCTCATGAGAGACGGTTTTAAATTATATGTTAAAGAAGTTAATGAAGGAACTTTCCCCGCTAAAGAGCACTGTTTTAAAATTGATGATGAAATTTTAAATAAACTATATTAACGTATTTTAAATATACATAAGAAAGGAAGTGTAGCTGGCATTAATAAAGTATAAATAAGAACACTTTATAAATGCCTCTAGCAAATGATTACTGTAAAAACTATTGAGGAAGCTCGAAATCAAATGAAATCTTGGAAAAAAGAAGGTTACAGCATCGCCTTAGTTCCTACTATGGGATCCCTACATGAAGGCCATGCAAGCCTAATAAACCGTGCATCAAAAGAAAATGAAAAAGTTGTTGTAAGTATATTTGTAAATCCCATACAATTCGGTCCTAATGAAGATCTATCATCTTACCCAAGAGATTTAGATAAAGATTCAATTCTATGTGAAAAAGCTGGAGCACATCTAATATTCGCTCCAGAAACCTCTGAAATGTATTACACTGATATGGTAACAGGCGTTAGTGTACAAGGACTTACAACAGGACTTTGTGGTGCTAAAAGACCTGGTCATTTCAACGGTGTATGTACTGTAGTTTCAAAACTCTTTAATATAATTCCAGCCGATAAAGCATACTTTGGGGAAAAAGATGCTCAACAATTGGCTATAATAAAAAGAATGGTAAGAGATTTGAATTTTGATATAGAAATTATTGGGTGCCCTATTGTACGAGAAGACGATGGACTTGCAAAAAGCTCACGCAATGCTTATTTGTCATCAAAAGAAAGACAAGCAGCTTTAGTTTTAAACAGGAGCTTAACTAAAGGTAAAGAATTGTTGTCATCTGGTGAAAAATCTACTGAACTTTTAAAAAAAATTATAAGAAATGTACTTCAAAATGAGGTTTTGGCTAAAATTGACTATATAGAGGTTGTTGATGCAATGTCGCTAAATGATGTAGAACTTGTAAATAAGCCTATTCTTATTGCCATAGCAGTCTTCATCGGCAAAACGAGATTAATAGATAATTTTATATGGGAAGCTTAAGTTAAAATACTACTAAAGAATAAACGAGTGATACCAAAAAATAATTGTTATGTGCTTATAAAAATACAGAATGGATAACAATTAATAATTGTTATCTATCACAGAGAAATATAGGAGGATCAATATGATATTAACTATGTTAAAATCTAAAATACACAGAGCTATTGTTACAGATGCTAAATTAAATTATGTTGGAAGTATAACTATAGACAAAACGCTAATGGAAAACTCAAATATTCTAGAATATGAAAAAGTGCAAATTGTAGATATTGATAATGGAAACAGGTTTGAAACTTATGTTATTGCAGGGGATCCTGGTAGCGGAACTATGTGTATTAATGGAGCTGCTGCAAGATGTGTTCAACCTGGTGATAAAATAATAATTATGACTTTTTGCCAAATTAATGAAGAAGAAGCAAAAAATATTAAACCTACAGTAGTATTTGTTGACAATAACAACAATTTATTAGAAATAGCTCATTATGAAAAACATGGTGAAATAAAATAATTTATTTTATAATATTGTAATATTTTTTACAAAATTGCAAACAATAATAACAAGAATTAATTAAAGGAGATGTTTGCAATGAAAGCATTAGATACTACTGCACTTGTATTAATTATTATAGGCGCTATAAATTGGGGATTAATTGGATTTTTCCGATTTGACCTAGTATCAAGCTTGTTTGGTACAAATACTGCATTTACAAGAATTATTTTTGCTCTAGTAGGTTTATGTGGCCTATATGCTTTATCTTTCTTAGGAAGAGACAGAGATAGTGACAGAGATAGAACTGAGGTTAAATAGTTTTAAAATTGAATGTTACAACAAATAAAAGAAACTGAATTTCAAATTCAGTTTCTTTTATTTGTAATTATTTACGAAATACTATATTCTCTACTTTAGTTAAATCTAAGTTGAACTAGCGAGGTTTTATCTGTAACTCTTATTACAATTAAGCTATGTTCTTCTTTTTTGTTTATATCTCCAATAATCTTCGAATAATTTTCATCTAACATTTTTAACCTATGACCAGCTTTAGTTCGAATTTCATATCCACTTCCTGTTTTTACTACCAATAAATTTTCCCATTCGTGTGGCTTATAATCATTAAAGTTAATCTCAAAAATTATCCCTTGTTTCTCAAGCAAACTTATTAAGCTAATATATTTGTCATATAACATATCATGGGTAAACTTAAATTTTTGAATTGTCTCATTGTTATGTTCGAGGATCTTTATTTGCTGGACTAATTGTAATTCATATTCTTCCCCTTTTATATCAAGTTTCTCAATCTTATGTTTAATATTTTCTAAATAACGTTCATTATTATTTTTATCCATTATTATTACCTTGCCTTTCATAGTATTCTTTATGTAGAATGTACTTGAGGTGATTATTTATGAATAAATTAATAGATTTACTTATTTCCAATTTTAAATGTGTTACTAAAGAAATAAAGATATATTTAATTACATTTTATAACGAAACATACTTTTTAATCAATAAGAATTTTGCTTTAAGCAAAAAATATAAACCAGCAATAGACGAAAAACTAAACAAAAATAAAAAACTACAAAAAACTTTAACTATTGCAAGTAACAAAAATAAAGAAGCTGAAAATACTATATTAAAACTTGAAAATGAAAATGCATTACTGCAGTCTAAAATATCTATAATAGAGGATTTAATGACCAAAAGACACTATTAATTATCACTTTAGTCCTGCAATAATATACTTATCTTTGGTTAATACTATACAGGTAAAACAATCTTAAAGCGAGGTGATTTTTCTTGTTCGATAGTATGAGCCAAGATAATGCTTACAAAAATTTATATAATGGTGATTGGGTTACGTCTAAAAATACAATAGATATTTTCTCTCCAGTAGATAATAGTTTAGTCGGCACAATTCCAGCTATGAGCTTTGACGAAGTTAACGCAGTTATTGCAAATTCAAAAATTTATCAAAAGAGTTGGGCTGATATGCCCATTAGCTCCCGTGCATCAATTTTGCATAAATGCGCTACATTGCTAGATGGGAATATAGATTACTTGTCACACATTATGCAAAAGGAAATTGCTAAAGATAAAGATTCATGTATAGCTGAGATAAAAAAAACTGCAGATTTTATTAGATTCACTGCTGACGCTGGCAAACATTTAGAAGGCGAAACTATAGGTGCAGATAATTTCCCTGGTTTTAAGAAAAATAAGATATCTTTTGTATCCAAAGTACCAGTAGGAATAGTTCTTGCTATTTCCCCTTTTAATTATCCAATTAACCTGCCTGCATCAAAAATTGCTCCAGCCTTAATTGGTGGAAATAGTGTAATTTTTAAACCTTCTACTCAAGGAGCTATTAGTGCGCTCCATCTAGCTGCCCTTTTCCACGAGGCAGGTGTTCCGAAGGGAGTACTAAACACAATAACAGGTAAAAGTTCTGAAATAGGCGATTATTTAGTCACTCACAAGGATATAAATTTTATAAACTTTACTGGAAGCACTGAAATCGGAAAACATATAGCTGTAATTGCTGGTATGGTTCCTATGATTATGGAGCTTGGCGGTAAAGATGCGGCTATAATCTTAAGCGATGCTGATATACATAGTGCAGCCAAAGATATTGTTGCGGGAGCCTTTAGCTATTCCGGCCAAAGATGTACTGCAGTTAAAAGAGTATTAGTCTTAAATGATATTGCAGATGATCTCATAAATGAATTGTTAAAAAATATAAAACTTCTAAAAGTGGGAAATCCAGAAGATAGTTGTGAGATAACCCCCCTTATAGATAATAAAGCTGCAGACTATGTTCAAGATCTGATTAATGATGCCATAAGTCAGGGTGCTACTTTATTATGTGGAAATAAACGAGATAATAATTTAATTTTTCCAACATTATTTGATAATGTTACTACTAATATGAGACTCGCATGGGAAGAACCCTTTGGGCCAGTACTCCCGGTAATTAGAGTCAATAGCATTAATGAAGCTGTTGAGATTGCGAACAGTTCTGAGTATGGCCTCCAATCCTCTGTGTATACTAAAAATATTGATCATGCCTTTAATATTGCAAATCAATTAGAGGTAGGTACTGTTCAAATTAACAATAAACCCGAAAGAGGACCTGACCATTTTCCTTTCTCAGGAACAAAATCCTCAGGTATGGGTACTCAAGGTATACGATATAGTATTGAAGCTATGACTAGATCAAAAGCTACAGTATTACTCATAAACCCATAGCATAAAGAAAGAAGCAACCATTTTATTTAGCTGCTTCTTTCTTTATGCACATTAAAATAAATAACATATCGTATATAATTTTTAGTTCTTATCACGTTCCCTATCTAAATTACCTTGGATAATGTTCTTTACTCTATCTGAAATATTCGCTTTTTCTTCCTTAGACATACCATCAAGATATATAGGTTTATCAATTATAAGTTTAGCATTTGCCTTTTTTATTTTCCCATTATTACCTTCCATTACTTTATAAGTATCATAAACTGTTATAGGAATAATAGGAACTCCAGCCTTTATCGCTAGCCTCATACTTCCCTTCTTAAATTCACCCATATTGTTACTTCTACTTCTAGTCCCTTCAGGAAAAATAAGCATAGAATACCCATTTTTCAAATTGTCAACACCTTCAGCCATTGACTTTAATGCCTCTCTTGGGTTTTCCCTATCCATAAATACGCAATGTATTTGCTTCATCCAATAGCTCATTATTGGTATCTTCACCATACTTTTTTTAGCAACTGCACCCGTAAGTCTGCCCATATTAGCAAGTATTACAGGTATATCAAAATCACTTTGGTGATTTCCCACAAAAAGGCAGGCCTCATTTGGTATGTTTTCTTTCCCCTCAACTGTTAAATTTAAACCTGCAGTCTTAAGTACGAAATTAGCCCAATTCGTAGCTACCTTAAATAGATACACCTCTGCCTCTTTAATAGACTTTTTCGTTTTTATGCTATTAAATTTTAATTTTTTAAAGTTTATCCAAATTAGATTAATAATAATAAGTAAATAAAAGTATATAGTTCTCATATATCTGTTCCTTTCATGCTTAGATTAAATTACAACTATGATTATACTAGTTAGTAAGCCTTATTTCAAATTTCTCCTTATGTATTGATATTTTTTTATATATTTGGATAAAATCATTTATATGCTTTAATATTACATATATACTTCAAATATATACATAGGAGATTAGTCGTATGCCAAAGAAAATCTGGTTAAAATATACCTTGATTTGCATTGTTTTAATTTTTATAACTATCTGCATTGCTGTAGGTTATAACTCTACAATAAAAACAAACTTAGATTTAAAAAATAATATAGTTACTCATTTTATTGATGTAGGACAGGGTGATTGTATACTTATTCAAGTAAATAATAAAAACCTATTAATTGATAGTGGAACCAGTGATTCAAAACAAAAATTAATTAGGTATTTAAAAAAGAATAATATTAAGAAACTTGACTATATAGTTACAACACATCCTCATGAAGATCATATAGGAGGTATGGCTAGTATAATTAAAACCTTCGATGTTGGAGAGTTCTATGCACCTAAAGCTATATCTTCCTCTCAATCTTTTGTTGATATGATCAGAGCTTTAAGAAGTAAAAATTTTAAAATAAACATAGCTAAACCTAACATGTATTTAGATTTAGGTGCGAATACTTCTTGCGTTATGCTGTCACCCAACAGCGCAACCTACGAAAATACTAATGATTACTCATGTGTTATAAAAGTTTCTTATAGAAATTCTACTTATTTATTTGCAGGTGATGCCGAAGAACTAGCTGAACAAGAACTTATTAACAATGGTTACAATTTAAAAGCTCAAGTACTTAAAGTTGGTCATCACGGTAGTAAGACATCAACCTCACAAAATTTTTTAAATGAAGTTTCTCCAAAAATTGCTGTAATAAGTTGTGGAGCTTATAACACATATGGTCATCCAAATAAAGAGACCTTAGACAAATTAAAAGAAATAAATTCTATAATCTATAGAACTGATATAAATAAAAATATCGTACTTATAAGTGATGGCACAAACATAAAAAAATTCCAAGGGAAGTAAAAAAACTCAACTAAATATTTCACAATTTTCAATAAATAAAAAAAGACTAGTTACCTAGCTTTTAATATTTATATTGATAATTTACTCATTTATAATACTAAACAAGCATTTAAAAATTGAAGAATCTTATTGATCACCAAAGGAAATTCCAATGCTTCTAGCTACTTTAACTAATTCTCCACTAGGATCTACATTCTTCGGGTGTCCAATAACCTCCTCTAAAGATACAGAAGATATTTTATTTCCTGCAAGACAAACCATCTCTCCAAATTTCCCTTCATTAATTAGGTTAACAGCTGCAACACCATACCTTGTAGAAAGTATTCTATCATAAGATGATGTTATCCCACCTCTTTGAATATAACCGAGCACTGTACACCTAATTTCATGATTTTTTAATTTTATGTATCATATACACCCCTCTAAACTCTATATAATATACCCCAAGCAATTAGAAAATATAAATGACACACTACTATGAATGGAATGTTAATAACCTTCCATTATCATAATTTATAATGATATAACACCAAATTTAATTAAACATATTAATACTATGCCAACAATTATTCTATAAACAGCGAAAACCTTCATAGGTTTCTTTTTCAAATAAGCTACAAATCTTTCAACTACAACTATTGCAACTAAAAATGCAACTACAAATCCAATAACCAAAGTGACAATTTCTCCACTACTAAAATTCATTCCACTTTTAAATAATGTTAATGCTGTAGCTCCAACCATAGTAGGTATTGCGAGGAAGAATGAAAACTCAGTTGCAGCAATTGTAGACACGCCACAAATCCACCCTCCCATTATAGTAGATGCCGATCTAGACATGCCTGGCCATAACGCAAGGCATTGAAAACAACCTATTTTAAATGATTGCTTAATACTTATTTTCTCTATAATTTCTGTAGTATACTTATTTCTAAATTTATTTTCTATAATAATCATTAGAATACCACCAACTATTAACCCCACGGCCACAGTTCCCGAATTAAAAAGATATTCATCTATTTTATCATTCAAAAGAAACCCGAATACTGCAGCTGGTAAAAATGCAATTATAATATTAGTCCAAAATTTAATACCTGAAGCTTTCCCCTTAAGTAGCTCAACAACTGAGTTCCATATTTTAATACGATATAAAACTATAATTGCAAGAATAGCTCCTAGTTGAATAACTACCTCAAAACTGGTTGCAAATGCCCCTTTAAAATTTATAACATCTCCAACAATAATCATATGTCCAGTAGAGGAAATAGGAATAAATTCTGTTACCCCTTCTACTATAGCTATTATTATAGCTTTAAACGCCAATATAATGTTCAAATTCATCTAATGTGTGCTCCCTTCTAACAATAATTAATTTATTATAATATGTTTATTTTTCTATTATTACTTCCCTAGATAAGGTTTTACCATCTTGTGATAACTTAATAGAGTTAATTCCTTTTTTAATTTGTAAACTATAAAAGGTTTCTACTTTTATATAGTCAGAACCATTAACACTTATAAAATAGTTTGGCAACATATAACTATTCATAAATACCCCAATGGTAAAGTCATCTACTTCCTTGGTGTCGTTTTTCAAATCCCTTTTCGCAAATATTAAAGTAGCAGTTTCCTCTTTGCCTGTATTAACATATTGCAAATTTGGAGATATAGTAAACACTTGTGGATTATTAACAAATATAGTAGGTTGAATAAATCCCTCCTTTGTTTCTATTTTAGGAAGCTGCTTATCTTTCAAATAAGTAATTTTAGAATTACTTTTTAACTCACCATATTTATTATTATCTATAGATATACTATAGCTTTCAAAATAACCTGACATATTCTTTATATACTTGCTAGTACCTTTTAAATTAACTATTTGAACGTTTCCTATACCCTTGTTTATTATTTCAATAGCACTGAGTGGTATTTGCTTTTCTCTCATATAGCAGCCATTAACGCCATCGAGCATTATCCACTTATGGTATTTATCACTCCATATTTCACATACATTAAAATATGATTTTCCTTTAACTTTTTTATCAGTACTCCTTAGCATTCCTTGACGTACGTTAATTCCAAGAGAAGCTAAACACTCTTCATATATAATTGCATAATCACTATCTGATATTTCATCCCCATTAAATGCCACTTTCATTATTTCGAGGGCACTTTTATCACTGGACATTGCAGTACTTTGGGCCTTAACTCTCTTATTAATAAATTTCATAATCTTTATGGAGTTATCTAGCTGATCTGCATTATTATCAATAAGTTTATTTAGTCCATATTTAGTTTTAAGTTTTGTTAAGTTTTCATTCTGAGGATTTAAATAATAAAAATGAATATTATTTCCATTATAAAAATTATCCCATTTAGTAACTTGTAAACCTATGTCATTAGTATTTAAACTAGTTCTACCTTTAAAATCCCAAAGAACTACAGCTGCTGCTATAATAGTGAAAACTAAAACTCTATAAATGATACCCTTCTTTCTCATAATTCCTCCTTATTTGGTAGCTTTGCTTTACTAAAATTGTTATTTATTAAATAAATTTTAAAAGATACTCAAAAAAATAACTAGTCCATTTGCTAGTTTATTTTTACATCCCTAATAAAATCTCATTTATTTAAAGAGTATATCATATTTAAAGGAAAATTTACATAAATCAACCCAACGTTTTGTAATGCTTTATACCGTTGGAATTTTTGTATTATTTAGTTTTAGGTTCAATTCTTATCATATATATTGCACATACCACTAAAATAGTTCCAATTATTTGCATACTCGCGATTTGCTCATGTAATATAAAAAATGACACAATCATAGCAGTTGGTATTTCAAGATTTCCTATTATAGATACCTTTAATGACCCTATACATTTTATTGCAGCATATAATAAAGTCAAAGGGATAATCTCACAAAATATAGCAAGTATCGTAGTATACAAAAGAAGTCTCTTAGTTACATGCCCACTAAAAATAAACGCAGGAAACTTATATATAATAAGGCTCATTAATGAAAATAGAGTAGAATAAGCGTTGATTACTAGTGGTTCTAGTCCTTGCAATTTCTCCTCACTATATATATTCATAAAGGCATAAAACATTGCACATATCAAGGCAAATATAACTCCCTTTAATGAATACTTAATCTGTCCTGATAAAATGTCTAGCGTTAAAACACAACCCAAAAATGCTAGAAACACAGCAAAAGTCTTTTTATATCCTACCGATTCCTTTTTAAACAGGACTGAATATATAAAAACCATTATTGGATAAGTATATAATAATATGGCAACCATTTGCATTGGTAAATAATTAAACGCTGTATAATAAAATACCGTCATAAATGTATTTCCAACAATGCCAAGCACAGCTAGTCTTACTATTTGTTTCTTTGTTATTTTGAAAGACTTTTTATTAAAAATATACATCATTGTAAACATTAATGGCACTGCTATAATATATTGTAGTGTTAATAAACTTATAGAATCAATTCCCCCTACATAAGCTAATTTAACAAGAAGGCCTGCACTTCCAAATAATATAGCAGAAAAAATTGAGTAGATATATCCTTGTTGCTTCAAACTAACACACCTTTCACTATAAAAAAATTGCTCTAAAGCAGTTCTTTTTAAATTAATTCAAAAATTCACTAATTGATTATTGGGTTCAGTTTTTAATTATATACTATTTTTTTATGGACCGTTTTGTGTGTTATATTTATATTTTAACAAATACATAGCTAAAAAGCTATAATATTTAATTATAAGTTACATTAATATGTTAGACATTTAAGCAACTATGTTATAAAATTATATTAACTTAAAAATAGAAGTATAATTAAAGGATGTGTTCAAAATTAAAATTAAGTCATTACTCAGTATATTAGTATCAAAGTTTGTTATGAAATTATCTAAGCTTATATTTCAAGGTGGCACTAATTTTCCCGGTAAAATTGCCTTAAAGCTTGATAAAGATATTTTGAAAACAATTGCTAACAATTATGAGGTTATACTCATAACCGGTACAAATGGAAAAACTACAACTACAAGCATGATCTACAGCATTGTAAAAGATAGCAATAAACCAGTAATTACTAATAATACTGGAGCAAATATGTATACAGGAATAGTTGCATGTTTTGTTTCTAATTATTCTTTTAAAAAGTCTGTGGAGAAGAAAATCGCTGTTATAGAGGTAGATGAAGCTAATCTTAAGTTTGTAACTGAATATATAACCCCACGTATTATTACTATTACCAATTTATTTAGAGATCAAATGGATAGATACGGAGAGGTGTATACAACACTAAAGAAGATACTTGAAGGAATTGATAAAGTACCTACATCGACTCTTCTACTTAATGGAGATGAATCTTTGTTTGGAAACTTAGATGTTAAAAATGATTTAATATACTACGGCTTTGGTACTAAAGTTAATGATAACAAAATAGTAGATATTAATGCAGATGCTAAGTTTTGCACAATCTGTAAATCTCCTTATGAATATAATTTTATCACCTACAATCATCTAGGCGATTTCCATTGCACTGGTTGTGGATATAAGCGCCCAGCTCTCACATACTTTGTAGATAAAATTATTGAACTTAACACAAGTGGTTCCATAGTTAATTTTAATAGTAAAGAATATTACATAAATCAACCAGGTACTTACAATATATATAATGCCCTATGTGCATATTCGGTAGCTAAATTATTAGATATTGAAGATACGATTATAGAGCAATCTCTTAAAAACGTGGCTAGTAGCTTTGGAAGGCAAGAAACATTAAATATTGAGGGAACCGAAGTTAAAATAATATTAGTTAAGAATCCTGCAGGCTATGACGAGGCTGTAAACACTATTAATTTAGACAAAAGAAAAATAAATTTATCTCTTATGCTAAATGATAATTATGCAGATGGGAAAGACGTTTCGTGGATATGGGATGTTAATTTTGAACGTTTAACTAGCCTCAATATAAACAAAGTTATGATATCAGGAATCCGTATGTATGATATGGCAATAAGACTTAAGGTTGCAGGTTTTTCATCAGATTCCTTTCTCCTATGTAGTGACGAAGAAACCTTGCTTAACAAGATTAAATCCTGCAATGGTGAAATAGTTTATATACTAGCTACCTATACTGCCATGATAAATTTGAGAAAGTTTTTACACACTAAGGGTTACATAAAGAAAATTTGGTAATAAACCAAATCTAAATTAGAAGGCGAGGTAAACAAAAATAATATGGAAATTAATATTTGTCATTTGTATCCTGATTTATTAAATGTATATGGGGATGTAGGAAATATCTTAATATTGAAACATAGAGCGGAGCTTCGTGATATTCAAGTAAATATCGTTAACGTATCTATGGGTGATATATTCAATGCAGAAGATTATGATATTGTGTTTTTTGGTGGAGGACAAGATTATGAGCAGGCTATAGTCTCACCAGACTTAATAGAGTTTAAAAAATCTGCAATGGAGGAATATATAGAAAGTGGAAAAGTGTTTTTAGCTATTTGTGGTGGTTATCAATTGCTTGGGAAATATTATACTACCCCCGACGGTGAAAAACTAGAGGGCCTTGGCATTCTAGATATCTACACAGAAGGTGGGGATAAACGTTTCATAGGTAACACAATTATTCATAATGAAGTCTTTGATGAAACTTATGTAGGCTTTGAAAATCACTCTGGGAGAACTTATATTAATGATTTATTACCACTTGGCACAGTTAAAGTTGGGTATGGTAACAACGGAGAAGATGGTAACGAGGGTTGCATTTATAAAAATACTTTCTGTACTTATTTCCATGGTTCCCTCCTATCTAAAAATCCAGAGCTTGCTGACAGGATACTTACACTAGCATTAAATAACAAATATGATGAAGTTGCTTTAACTTCCCTAGACGATAGTTTAGAGATTAAAGCTAAGGAATTTATAATAAACAGAGAAACTACTAAATAACTTGTAACTCAAAAAAAAGATGTAGGCCTTGGAAAATTCCAAGCCTACATCTTTTTTTCAAGTTGTATCGCTAAACTAAAATACTTTATAGAATCAGCTACATTACTCAGTTTATGGTACATACTGCCCATTTCTAAGTAACGCATATATATGTCTTGCTTTGGTCCAAATTTTAACAATGAATCTAAAGATAAATTCATATACATCTCTGCACTTGATGCTTTGCCTTGTCTATCAAGAATAATAGCTTTATAATAATAACTTTTTTCTATGAACATAATATCATCTAAATTTATTGCATAATTTAGAACTTCATCAGAAATAACCTGTGCAAGCTCTACTACGTCATTTTTAATAAGTTCATTAACGCAATCTAACATATAGCTAACAAGTCCTACCTTGTTGCCTTTAGGATATACGCTTAGCCCCTTATTAATATATTCAACTGCTCTACTCTTCATATTACAATCAAACATTGTAGATCCATAATTAAAAATAGCTAGTGCTTTACTAGAATCCTTATCTTTATATAGCTCATATGACTTTTTTTCATATTCTGCAAACTTACCATTGTCCATTCTTATGGATAACATGGCCAGCATATGGTATATCTCAGCTGCTTTAAATTCTGTATCTACATACTCTACCAACTCTAACAATCTTATTCCCACTTCATATGCTCGCTCATAATCTTTCAGCATAATATTACAGGCAGCTTCGTTATAAGTAACTATTATTAATTTCTTATAATTAGGCGTTTTGCTTTCTCTTAATCCTTTTCGCACATTACAATAGTAGCTCGAAGCTTGGAGATAGTCTTCTTTTATGTATAAATGTCTCGCCATGTCTATGTAGTAGGTTAATTGGTTATCTTCTATGTTTGTTTTTAAATGTAGATCATAATACTTCGACGTAATAGATTGAGTTTTTTCAAAGTCCTTTTTATCCAAGTAAAAATTAAACAACATATGTATTAATTCAATAGCTAAATCATAATAATTATATTTTTCAGCAAACTCTAAATTATAGGATACTTTTGCTTCAAAAGCCTTATCCTTATCACCCTCAGATTCCTTGCCTTTCATAACATCCTTGCTACTTATGGCATCCTCTTTCAATGACTTAATATTCTCTTCAACTTGTTCTAATACATTTTCATTCAAATATTCAATGTCTATGTCCAGCTTTTTACTTATAAGTTCGAGTATCCAAGGTTCAGCCTTTACCTTATTATTCTCTATACAACTCATTTTAGATACTGATATTTTATCATCACATATCTCTCTTAAGGTATACCCTTTATATACTCTACTCCTTTTTATCTTTTCTCCCGTTGATAATATTTTCATCCTCATCACCTAACCATAAAATAGTTTTACTTAAATTATTTTATTATTCCTAGTTGTCTAAATAACTCTACACCCTCATTTAGGTATTTAGCTGCGTCTGAGCCTCTGGCACCTTCAATATAGAACTTTCCAATCATTATAGATATTTCAGCCGATTTCTTTATTTGCTTTTGTTCCCTAGCAAAGTTTAGTGCTTGTAATAAAGTTTTCTCAGCTTCTAACTTATTATCTTCTAATAAATCGACTCTATATTTTAATAGATAGTAATGAGATAATGCATTGTAATTCCCAGCTTCTATATATTCTAATATATATTCTAAAACTTCCTTAGCTTTGCTTACAGACTTAAGTTTAATATAATTCTCACAAATATTTACTAAGGTATCTATTAACTTTGAATCATTAGTCTTTTGCCTTATTTCCTTGGCTTTGTTTAAATGTATAAAAGATTCTTCCATGTTTTCAAATTCATAAAACAATCTTCCTAAATTGTTTTCTATTTCTGATACATATGTTAAATTGTTAATTTCACTAAATACCTTCAAAGTAATTTTAGAATACTTGATAGCATTCTTAATATCGCCTCTTCTGTTATATTCGTATGCTAATAACAAAAGCGAATTAGCGTATTCTTTCTTATTATCTATTTGTTTAAATTTTTCTTGAGCTAAATATGAATATTTAATAGCCTTTTCCATATTTTCTAATTTAAAATAAGTGAACCCTATGTAATAATATATTTTACCTAATAAAAAATCATTTCCCATTTGATTATCCATAAACACTTTTTCAGCTTGCTTAAAGTAACTTGAAGCTGACTGATATCCCCTAAGTTCAAGTGTTATTATACCGAGTTTCAGAAAAGTTTTAATTATCTCTTCATAAGAATTATTTTTTATAAAGATTACATTTGACGAAAGAAATACCTGTTGAGCCTCAGCAATTTCTTTTCTTTCCATGTATATATCGCCTTTTAAAGATAAATTTCTTGCTTTTCTATATTCCAACTTATATTGTTCAGAATAATATATAGATTTTTCTATGTTTTGTTCAGCCTGTACTAAGTCTTTATTTAAAATATGCGACTCAGCAATATTCTGGTAAAACAAACATATTTTCTCTGCTTGAGCTTCCTCTGATTCCATTAGATATTCAACGGCGGTATTTAAAGTACTTGCCAAATATTCTAATAAATCCATGCTAGGATTAGATTTCCCAGATTCAACCAGACTAATTTGTCCTGGAGTTATCCTGTTTCCTGCAAGATCCTTTAATGTCATATTAAGTTCTTTTCTTTTTCTCTTTATCTTTTCTCCTAAAGACAATATCTCCATAATCACTCTTCCTTTACAACATGGTCATATATAGAATACTTTTATTTTAACAAATCGACAATTTTAATTCAATTATAACATAGTTTACCTATATAATTCTGAATGTATGAATAAGTTTTGAATTTTTAGTAAAAATATTAAAAACTATAACCTATAATTGTTTACAATTATAGGTTCAACATAAATTTTTAATAAAATATTAAAAACTATAACCAATAATTGTATACAATTATTGGTTCAACATAATTTCCAGTAAAAATATCAAAAACTGTAAACTATAAAAACTCCAAACCACATATTTTTAATATAGTTCGGAGTCTTTAATAATTTTTATAACATATAATCTTTCATACTATCATACATGTCACCTGCTATATTCATTACCATCTTACCTGTTTTTTTAGCTCTTCTTCTTGTGCTTCTGTCCATGTTAGGAATTAACATGGTGCCCGCTACTACTCCAATTATTGCACCTGCTGTAATTGTTGACATAAATTTACTATTCATAAGTTACACATCCTTTCTTTAGTTACTCTTTATAGGATGTGCATTTTTATAATAATTAATCTACTTTTTTAAAATTCACAATTACATGTAATACTAACTAAATCTTCTTTTTCACTAACTTAATCCATATCTTATAATCTTCATATATTTTATAAATATTAGTTACTTAGAATAAACATCCGAAAGTTCTACTTGAATACTTTCATTTTTGCTCCGAACATTGCTACTATATAGCATATTTTCGTGAAGTACCTTTACCTTTGGAAGTTTAACTGTAAATTTACTTCCTTTCCCAAACTTACTTTCAACCTGTATAATACCACCATGTAATTCTACAATTGATTTAACTAAACTTAAGCCTATACCCGTACCTTCTGCATTTCTCGATAAAGATTTATCTACTTGCTTAAATCTATCAAATATCATATCCAAGTACTCCTCTTCAATGCCAATTCCATTATCCCTCACTGATATTTCAACAAATTCATTTTCATCCCTAACATCCACAAATATTTCATCACCGACCTCTGAAAATTTTATAGCGTTTGATATAAGATTTAACACAATCCGCTCTATTTTCTCTGTATCGCATGCAATGATATTTTCTTCTTTGTCTGTATCAAAAATAATATTTAAACCCTTACTATCAGTAAGTGAAGTTACAGACATCACTATTTCTTCTACAACTTCAACTATATTGTTATTTGATAAATTTAATTTGAAGAATCCTGCTTCAATTTTTGACAAATCTACAATGTTATTAATAATTTTAGATAATCTATATGAATTTTGCTTAATTGAGTCTATGTATTTTATAATTGAATCCTTCTTCTCGTCAAGTGATCCACTATCGCAATACATATTAAATAATTGAGCAGTTGCAAATATAACATTTAATGGTGTTTTTAGTTCATGAGATATATTAACAAGAAATTCTCCCTGTAACTTTAATGTATTTTCCATGACAATATTAGACTTAATTTCAGTAGTAACATCTATTATTAATATTAATATTTCTCGGATCTCACCATTTACACAGAGTACAGGTTCAAATATAATATTCCAGTATACCTCTTGTCCATTTAACAAAAGATTTTTTTTATTTAAATACTTAATTTTCTTTTCCTTTAACACCTGACTAACGCAGTGGTAGTATTCACTCGATTTAAACATTTCAAATAAGTTTTCAATCGCATTATTTTTTATTTCATTAATTGATTTAACATTAGGTCTTAGTAACCTTATGATATTAAATGCCTTTTTATTGATGTCCACAATTTTTAAGTCTGGACATGATAACCTAACAACGGGTAAATCAAAAGTATTAATCATTCCGCTTACAAATTCATATCTACTTCTTATAACTTCTTCCCGCTTAAAGTAGTCTGTCATGTCCTTACTACAAAGCACTCCTAAACTAAAATTTCCTTTGCTATCATATATAGGAGTGCCATTAATATCTAAATATAATGTTTTATACGGAGACTTTACTATCATTCTCATATTCCTAAACTTTTCTCCCCTCATAACTCTCCGAGAAGGAATATTCTCTAATTCAATTTTCTTCCCATCGATATCAAAAAACTCAGATGATTTATATCCATTACTTATATCGTCCATGCTATCATATGACGAGAAAAACATTTCCCTTGAAGTTTTGTTAAGCAATATATACTGTTCCTTATTATCAAAAATAGCAATAGAATCGGATATGTTTTCAATAATAGCTTCTAGTTCTTTTTTCTGTTCTTCAATTTTTTTTGATTGCTCTATTATTTCTGTAACATCATGAAAACATGACACTATCATTGTTAACTCACCAAATGCATCATAAATAGGAATTGAGCTAATTTCCGCAAAATATTCCCTATTAGGATGACGCACAAAAATCTTAACATTTTTTGATTTTTCACCTCTTAATGCTCTAACTGAAGGAAATTTTTCGAATGGTATCTCATTTCCTGCCATATCAAACACTTCAGTTTCTCTTAGAGCATCTCGTATATTAATTCCTATGTCTGATTGGTAAATTAACCTTTTTGCTTCTGAATTTACCATTATAAATTCACCTTTATTATTTGCAAACATTACCCCCTCAGATAAATTTTCAATTATATTAACCAGCTGTGTATTATGTTGTTCTAATTGTTTTTTTTGCTGTATTATTATCCTATTTTGCCTCTCTAAATTTTGGTTTTCAAAGACCCTCTCAGTAACCTCTATAGCTGTTTCGAATATGTATTTCATGTTTTTATTCTCAAATATAGCTATTTGAGTAAATTTCCAATAAGTTGCATCATTTGAAATATCATTAACTCTAAATTCTTTTATATAGCTAGCTTTTCGCATTGTAAGAATAGAATCCCAAATAATTTCTTCCTGGCTGCCTACAAATTCTTTCACAATTTCTCCAATAGGTCTCCCTATGCAATTACTATGAATATTAAAAGATGAATTAATTAAATCAAGATACTTTTCATTCGCTTTAAGAAGTATTAAATCAGGCACACTGTAAACAGCTGCACCTGATATGTCATCTGTGAATGCTCCTTCTACAAAAATAATCTTGTCCTCAAGTCTGAAATTTGATTTCTCGACAAAAGTATAAATTTCATCATTTGTTTCATTATCATAGTAAAGTGATATATTAACTTCTCGCGGGCAAAGTAATTTTGTAAATATAAATCCAGAATACTTTTTAATTATATTATCTAGTAAAAATTGCGAACTAGTTTTTAGCATCACTCCTATTTCTAGCAATGACTTACCCAATATTTCTTCTATACTAAAACCTGTAAAATCAATAAATTCTTTATTAACTTCTATTACATTATTCGCCCTAAAACACAAATATGGTTCTTTTTTTCTATTTTTAAAATCATCGATCAATTTATTACCCCCATATTTTATATTAAAATCCTATATTTATTTAATCTTCCCTAATAAGTAAGTAATAAACTTTGTTTTGTCAATACTACTTAAATTCTCTATTATAATGTTTGCATTTCCTGGGTTTAAGCTATATTCACTAACAATATCATTAAACCCATATGCTCTTTTTCCTTCTTGATTGTTTTCTTCTTTATCTTTTTCCTTTTTACTTTTTTCATTCTCATCTTTCATCACAATTATGTTTGCATTTCCGCTTGGAGCTATTTTCAGGATTTCTTCTTTTACCTCTTCACTGCCTACATTTATAATGTTTTTAAGTAACCATTTTTCTACAACCTTATCTGATTTTATACCTAGTTTTTCTTTGCATTTTTCATCAACAAGTTCATTAAATAAATCTCCTGTATGACTATCAACCTTAACAAATATAACTTCTATTCCCCTCTTCATAAGTTCTTGCATTTTCGTATAGTATTCCTTTGATGATTCCTCTTTTCTATCCCAAAATCCTGTAGCATGGTAGCATATTCCAACATAATCATGGAATATTACTACTTTCTTCTCACCTTTACTCAGAGCGTACTTACAACCTTTTACTGCACCTTCAAGCTCCCCTGCTATTTGTCTTATGTTTTTAGCTGAATCACTTTTTCCTGAGCCACTCTCTATATGTAGAACTACCTCATTACGCGTGGCTACCATTCCGTAAGAATACTCACAAGTAGTTGAATTATAGCTACCATCAACATAAATATGAAGGCAATCTTTAGGATAATTATTATCTGACTTTTTAAAAACATTTCCTCCATCACTTAAAAACTTTTCGGCTTCATTTATATCTTCAAAGCTTTTATACTTAGCACCTTTTACACCTTTTACATATTTTAAGCACTCTGCCCAAGTGCCAACTATCTTGTTTTCTATTTTTTCTTTAGTACTAGAATTATATCCTTCTTTTATTGCATAAACTTTCTTTCCCATTTTAGACCTTCTCCTTTTTAATCAAACAATATATTTTTCTACCATCTAAGATGCTTAAAATTTTCTTGAACCTTAAAGGTATTATGGAATACCCCTTGAACTATCATAAATAAATTATACAACAAAAGATAAAATTATCAATAATATCTTTTACATTATTTACATTTCCATATTCTATTAGGTTCGGTGGACAAGGCTTTAAAAAGATATTATAATAGCTCTTATAAGTTGCTAATATATCGACACAATTCTACAAAGCATAAAAAATATACAAGCTATTATATCAGATATAATAGTATCACATTTAAATTAGCAGAAACAAAAATAAGTATATTATGCGAAAGGATGGTGAATGAGGCGATTCCGCAAATACTTTAAAAGTATAGTTGCTTACTCGCTTCGATCATATGAATAAAATTAAAAACAAATATATTTTGATTCCTGCTATCACTGCAGTTCTTTCTTTAGTATTTCTCATCTTTGTGAGTAGTACTTTTAAAATATCAAAAGATAAACAATACACTGCCTTTCTTAAAGATGTTTCAACGCGTTCCATCTCAACTGTATACGTAACAACTTCACCTAAAGTTCAAGTTAAACTTAACGATGGTACTATCTATACAACTGACAATCCAAGAACTAATAATTTCAAAGAGAACTTGTTAAAGGATGGAATAAATGTTTCAGAGCAAACCCTAACTAGTCCTTCTGAAATAGCATCAATTTCAGGTTTTGTTATATCACTTATAGTTCTTGGAATTATGGCCTTTAAATCAACAAAACGAAAGTCAAAAGGCATGTTTTCAGCTACAAATCTTGATGTTACTGCAGTAGAAGATATAGGTTATAATTTTGCTAATGTAGCAGGTAATGAAGAAGCTAAAGATAGTGTACAGGATGTAGTAGATTTCCTTAAAAACCCTGAAAAATATTCTGCTTATGGTGCTAGAATGCCAAAAGGAGTAATTCTATATGGCGATCCAGGAACGGGAAAAACTTTACTTGCAAAAGCCGTGGCAGGCGAGGCAAATGTACCTTTTTATGCAGTATCTGGTTCAGATTTTGTTCAGATATATGTAGGGGTTGGTGCCGGAAGAATTAGAAGCTTATTTAAAAAAGCTAGAGGCCAAGGTAGAGCGGTTATATTTATTGACGAGATTGATGCTATTGGTAAAAAAAGAAATAATGGACCTGGTGGTGGTTCTGATGAAAAAGATCAAACACTTAACGCTCTCCTAACTGAAATGTCTGGTTTTAATGAAACAGAGGGTATAATTGTGATTGCAGCAACCAATAGACTAGATATGCTAGATGAGGCACTATTAAGGCCTGGTCGTTTCGATAGGCATATTGAGGTCACTCTACCTGATGTATCTGCTAGAGAGAAAATTTTAAAACTTCATTTTAAAAACAAGCCTATTAAAGATATAGATTATGCTGAATGGGCACATAAAACTACTAGCTTTTCAGGTGCAAAACTAGAGAATTTAACTAATGAGGCTGCTATTATTGCATGTAAGGACAATGCTGTATTTATCAGTAATGAGCATATGGATAAAGCTTATTCAATAATGCTAGCTGGTTATGAAAAAGTTGATAGAGATTATATTAAAGACCAAGATAGAAACATAACCGCATTCCACGAAGCGGGACATGCTTTAATTTCGCTTAAAATGTTGCCAAAGGATAAAGTGTCTAAAGTAACTATAATCCCAACTACTAAAGGTGCAGGCGGATATACTTTAAGTATTCCTGAAGATTCGCTTTATCAAAATAAAGATCATTTAAAGAAAAAAATAATGGTACTTTTAGGTGGTAGGGCTGCTGAAGAAATTACATTTGGTCTAGATCATGTAACTACTGGTGCTTATAGTGACCTGCAAAGAAGTACTGAGCTTATAGCAAATATGGTTACAGAATATGGAATGGGTGAATCCCTAGGTTTACTTAGTATGGCTAAACTAAAAGAATCAGGTTTTACAAATCAAGAAACAGTATTCTTAGAATGTAAAAATTTGATTTCAGATTTATATGAAGAAGTTAAAAGTATCCTGCTTGATGAAAAAGATTCTTTAGATGCTGTAACAGCTTTATTGATTGAGAAGGAAACCATATGTCACGAAGATTTGATTAATATTATTGAGGATAAAAATAATGGAGTTGCATAAAATTTTAAGATTCCCTATACACTAAAGTTATTTAAGGAATCTTTATTTTTTAATGAGTAAACCGTCATTTTTGTATAAGGAGGTGCATTAATGTTACAACTAATTGGTTTAGTCGTTGTAATAATTATAATATTAAAATTTGTAGGCGTATTATAATTAATATTACTTAAATATAAATTAATGCATATTAAAACAAAGGTACATAAACATAAATAACAAGTTTTAATATAAGCTTGCTATTTATGTTTATGTGCCTTATTAAACTTGGGTTCTAAAATTAACTATAAAAGCTACAATCATTCCCCCAAGAAGTCCACCTACATGAGCAAAATTATCAATGTTCGGTAAAGTTGCGCCTATAAATATATTAATAAATATAACTGACAGAATACTTCTTATAAAAGCATTTCCAGTTTTACCTTTAGATTTAATAGCAAAAATAAGTACTGCCCCGAGTAATCCAAAGATTGCACCTGATGCTCCAATTGACACATTTGTTGAAAAAATATAACTAAATATAGATGCACATATTCCGGAAATAAAATAAATAGCAATATACTTTGCCTTTCCATAAACCTTTTCGACCATAGGCCCTATAGCATAAAGTGAATACATATTGACACCTAAATGCACAATCCCGCCATGTAAAAACATGCAAGATATAAACCTGTAATATTGGCCTTGCGCTATAAGATTATTAACTTTCGCACCGAGCAAGATTAGAACATTGGTATCACTGTTAAATATACTACCTTGTGCATAAACAAAACTCAAATATGCTGTAACAATATACATTACAACATTGACAGCTATAATTCCCATTGTAATCCAAGGTTTATCTCCTGCACTTATTTTTTGACTACTACTATGTAAATTGCCATTATTCATCACAGACACTATGTCTTCAACAACTTGTAAATTCACATTTTCAGAATATGTTACTTTTCTCTTTAACAAATTAACTTTAATTAATGGTTTCTCTAAAAAATAATTTAATGAATTGTCTTCTTGCTCCCTATCAGATCCATCGTCCTTATCAGAGACTAGTATATAAATGTTTTTTTTGTCGTCAGGAATATCATATTGCAATATTTCATTAGAACTATTTTTCGTTATAAATATTAATCTATATAACACTCCACCAATATTTTTACTCACCGTCCACAGCTGCGATCTGTTTTTCTTACTTGTTATATCTTCTAATAAATAACCATTTTGCTGAGTAATACCATTTATGATGGCCTTTAAATTTTTTTCTTTCATAATTTACTCCTGCTCAAATTTATATTCCTCTTCTTTTCCTTTGATTTTTATAAAAACTTCTCTAAGTTCTTGCTTTATTAATTCACATATTTCAATTATAGCTTCGCGCACCACCATATGCTCATCCGAATATTTGAATTTAACGAGCCAAGTTGGGTTATATTCATCATCTACGGCCTCAATATAATATCCTTTGGATTTGAAAATTTCCTCATTAAAATTGTCATAGATCGCTGTAAACTGCCATTCTTCAACGTCGACCTGTGTATCAAAAGTTAAGTTAATTAATTCTCCAAAATAATTTAGTTTCGTAACAAATTCCGCTCCTTCGGAAGCTTCATAACTCCCAAGCTCTTTAACAAATTGATTAGTTTCTTTATCTATTTCCATTAAGACCAATGAAGAAAATTGCATCAAACTCATCCTTTCTTATTTTTTACATTCTTTACAGATGCCTTTTAAAAGAATATGACTTTCTGTAAGAGTTATTCCTGTCTTTGCTTTTATTTGTTCTTCTATTTGTGGTATTGGACAATCTATAAGCATTTTTTTATGACATAAATCACACTCAATTATATGTTTATGAGAATTATTATTCATAGTATAGTTATACATATTATTCCCCAAATCAAATTTATTTAATATCTTTTTATTTTCTAGCAAATCTAGGGTTCTATATACCGTTGACAAGTCTATTTTTATATCATCTTTTTCTAATAACTCATATATTAGATTTGCATTTATGGCTTCACTTCTAGAAATTATAATTTCTAATATACTTTTTCTTGCCTTAGTAATTCTAATATTATTTTGTTTCAAATATGAAATTACATCCATCTCATTCACCTTACTATTTTATTTTATTTCTTTCAGTATTTCTACTAAATAATTCCATGTTCTATCTGTTGATGATATACTTAAATGTTCACCCGGTGTGTGTACATCATAAATATTAGGTCCAAATGATATTTGATCAATATTACCTTCAAATTTTTCACTAAACAAACCACACTCAAGGCCTGCATGTATCGCTGATATTTCAGGTCTTTTACCATATAAATTTTTGTACACATCTTGAAGTACTACCATTATCTTAGAGTCTTTATTATATTCCCACTCTGGATAATCTGCTTCAAATTCAATAGTTGCCCCTACCATCTCTGCAATTACTATAGTTTCATCACGTATTGCCTTCTTTAAACTTTTTACAGAACTTCTTATTGCAGAATCAAATACTATGTTTTCGTCATTAGTTTCAATTATCCCTATATTTGTTGAGCTTTGAACTAAGCCTGCTATTGCCATACTCATACTTTTAACTCCATTCGGAATTAAAAACAATATTTGAAGAGCTTTTGTAGCAGTTCCTTCTGAAAAGATTTTATTTACTTTAGTGCTCATGATTTCAATAGCTAAATTAACATCAGGATCAATCCCATTTAGTTCATTTTTAAGTGTTGAATTCCATTGTGATAATTTTTCAATAACTCTTTTCTTATCATCTTCCCTAAATAATATAATTGCATCCGCATCACGAGGAATTGCGTTATTTTTAGCTCCTCCACTTATAGAATTTATTTTAAAATCTATAACCGATTTTAAATCCATTAAAAAACGTCCCATAATTTTGTTAGCATTTCCTCTTTCTTTGTTTATTTCCATTCCAGAGTGCCCGCCTTTTAAACCTCTTAGTCTTATGGTAACACTTATAAAGCTTTTATCTGCCTTTTCCCAATCTATTTTAAGCTTTATTTTTTCACGTACCCCGCCTGCACAACTTACTAAAAGTTTTCCCTCTTCTTCTGAATCTATATTAATTAATATTTTTCCGTTTAAATTCTTAGGATCTACTGCCTGAGCTCCAATCATACCTATCTCTTCTCCAGTAGTTACTAATAGTTCAATTGGTGGATGCGCAATATCATCCGATGCAAGCACTACAAGGCTAAATGCAACTGCAATACCATCGTCTGCTCCGAGTGTAGTACCATTTGCTCGTAAATTGTCACCTTCTACAATAAATTCAATAGGATCTTTTAAGAAATCATGCTTTGCATCTATATTTTTTTCACAGACCATGTCCATGTGACCTTGAATTATTATATTTGGCGCATTCTCATATCCGGAAGTTCCAGGTTTACTAATTATAATATTTAAAGCTTTATCTTGAATAACTTTTAAATTATGTTCTTTTGCAAATTTTACAAGCCAGTCACTTATTGCTTTTTCATTTCCAGAACCTCTTGGAATTTCGTTCATCTCTTTAAAATATTTAAACGCCTTAAATGAATTTAAATCCTTTAATTTTTCTAACATGTTTATCATCCTTTCTTTTAAGAAAACATCATCTTAAGCCCAAAAATAATTAATATTATTCCTCCGATGTAATCTGCATATTTACCTACAACTTCTATTTTTTTTAAATATTTAGAGATTAAAAAGGCAATCGTTACCATTACTAGAGTTATCCCACCAATAAACAATGTATCTTTAAATAACATAACCTTCGTTATATTATTTAATACCGTAAACCCTACAACCATTGCATCTATACTCACTGACACCCCCAAAATAATATACATCTTAGGTTTAAGTAGTGGACAACTGCCTTGATTCTCAATTCCTTCTTTAATCATAATTACTCCAACTGCTGATATAATCATACCGCCAATTATAGTCGGCATTGAGGCTACATATGTATTAAAAAGGAACCCAGCATAAGCCCCAATATATGATAATAAAAATTGAAATAACCCAAAGGAAATTGTAAAGCTTACCTTATTTGCGAATGTAGTTTTATCGTTTAAGCCTATACATAAAGCAACTCCAAACGCATCTAAGGATAGTGCTATAGCAATTATAAATAATGGATACATATCCATGAATTCTCCCACTCCCCTCAATAATACTATACAATATATTTAGTCCAATTTCTCTATTATTATTCTCATTTTTTTAATTAATGTGTATAACTTTCCATATACTATTATCAATTATTCTCTCTTTCTTGTCAACTATGGTTTACTACTATAATAGCAAATATTAAAAATTATTTAATTTATTATAACTTGTATATATCGCCTTCAATGGACTATAATATAAAGGAAATTACACAAGGAGGTGTTGTAATGCTTTCAATATATAGCAGTGCAGAAAACAAACAGTTAACAAGGCTGGAGAATATAGAACCGGGTTGTTGGATTAACTTAATAGATCCGTCTGATGAAGAATTAGTATTCGTTTCTAAAAACACTACTGCACCTATGGATTTTCTAAGGGCTGCTTTGGATGAAGAAGAAACTTCCCGTATTGACATAGAAGATTGTACATTAATTATTCTAGACATTCCCTTTACAGATATGGATGATAATTCTTTAACCTATGACACTTACCCTATAGCTATGATTCATACTGATAAAGTAATAATTACAGTTTGTTTAAAAAACAGTAAAGTATTATCAGACTTTGCTGAAGGGAAAATAAACTCATTCTTTACCTTTAAGCGATCAAGGTTCATGCTACAAATTTTATATAGAATTGCAAACTATTATCTAATATACTTAAGACAGATTGATAAAAAAAGCTACATAGTAGAAAAACAACTACATAAAACCTTAAGAAACAAAGAACTTATTCAATTATTGGCACTGGAAAAATCTCTTGTTTATTTTTCTACTTCCTTAAAAGGAAATGAAATTACCTTAGAGAAAATGCTTAAACTAGACCTTCTTGAAATGTATGATGACGATAAAGACGTATTAGAAGATGTCATTATTGAAAATAGACAGGCCATAGAAATGTGTACTATTTATACTAACATTTTAAATGGAACTATGGATGCTTACGCTTCTGTTATATCAAATAAACTTAATATAGTAATGAAATTTCTTGCTGCTATTACCATAGTTATGGCTATACCTAATATGGTTTCTGGGCTATTTGGTATGAATGTATCTGGAATACCGAATAGTGCTTTAGGATTTTGGTATGTCGTCGCATTCATTGTACTTCTTGTAATCTTTGTCATTTATTTTTTAAATAAGAAGGATATGTTTTAGATAACAATATTAATCATTATTATTATTATGATTTAGACTGTAATGTATTCATAGGTTTATAATATATCATTTTCATAAAGCATAATTTTAGTAACCTTCTGACATATTTCTTCATATATTAATATAGTAGAAATATGTTAGAAGGGAGCCTTTTATGTTCTATTGTCCAGAAACTATTAATAATCCTTATTCTCTATATAGAGTAAGCCCAATGACTTCGTATTTTAGAGTTCTTCATTCTTCACCTAAATCCCCAGCGGTTGACGTGTATATTAATGACATGTTAAAATTCAGGAATCTTACCTATGGTGCTTTTACAGATTATATAGAGGTTGTTACTGGTGATTACAATGTAAAATTATATGCAGCAGGTACTAAAACCTCACCTGTACTTGATAAAAATATATTTGTTCCACCTGAAAAAATTTATACTGTTGCAGCTATAGGAATATTGCCTAACATTGACTTATTACTTGTTCTTGAGCCTAGAATTATAAACCCTAGTGATAAGGTTTATATTAAATTTGCTCATTTATCACCTAATGCTGGTGCTGTTGATATTGCATTACCAGACGGCAAAATTTTATTCAGAAATATTAAGTACAAACAATTTACAGATTATATAGAAGTTCCTGCTGGTACCTATACTTTAGAAGTTAGACCAACAGGAACAACGACTATTGCATTATATGTTCCTAATATTAGACTAAAACCTCAACGTTTTTATACAGTTTATGCTGTAGGTCTAGCGAATGATCGGCCAGGTCTTCAAGCTTTAATTCCTCTTGATGGCAGTTCTTACTTAGATTTTGATAATAATTAGTTATACCTATGTAGTTTAAATGTTTAAGAAATTATACAATAAGTCATAAAGTGCTGGGAAGCTTTCCTAGCACTTTATCTTTTTTTATACCTTTTCGTGTATTTGGGCAGGAATAATCAGTCATTTTGCTAACATATTTCACTAGTTATTTATTTTTATTTTTCTTATTGATGTGTTTATAATAAGATGTTATAATGTTGTCAACCTCTATGTATATACATTGGTATATACATATCAGAAAGAATTAAATAACAATTATTGAGCATAATAAAGTATATATTTATTAGGAGGAGAACACATGGAAAAGTTCAAAACTATTGTTAAAAAAGTCTTTAAGCGAGATTTTGTAGACGCTTTAAGTGCCATGGCATTAGGTCTGTTTGCTTCATTAATCATTGGACTTATACTCAGTCAATCATCTAAAATTCCTGGATTAAACTTCCTTAAAGAGTTTACAACAATTATTTCATCTAAATCCCCTGTAATAGGTTCTGCTATTGGCGTGGCTGTAGCTTGGGGCTTAAAGGTTACCCCTCTTACTATGTTTTCATCGGCTGCAACTGGTGCATTTGGATATATGTATATGGGTGGAGGCCCAGTAGGGGCTTTTATTGCTGCTGTAATAGGTGCAGAGCTTGGTAACTTGGTTGCCGGAAAAACAAAACTTGATATTCTTATAGTTCCTATTGTTACTATTGTTGCTGGTAGTATAGCAGGTAAATTTGTCGGTCCTTATATTTCAGCCTTTATGACAAATTTAGGAGCAGTAATAAATTCTGCTACTACCCTTATGCCTATTCCTATGGGTATCGCTGTGGCAACCTTAATGGGCCTAACACTTACTTCTCCAATTAGTAGTGCTGCTATAGCAATTTCTTTAAACATGTCTGGACTTGCAGCTGGTGCTGCGACAGTTGGTTGCAGCGCCCAGATGATAGGTTTTGCTGTTTCTAGTTATAGAGAAAATAAAGTAGGTGGTTTAGTATCACAAGGACTAGGTACCTCCAAGCTACAGTTACCTAACGTCCTAAGACGTCCTCAAGTCTGGATACCTCCAACACTCGCTGGAGCAATTTTAGGTCCTCTATCTACTTCAGTATTCTTTATGAAGAATAATTCTATAGGTGCTGGCATGGGAACTAGCGGTTTCGTAGGTCAGTTTGGAACTCTTGCAGCTATGCAGGGAAGCGCTCCTACCTCAATTATAGTTATGAAAATATTGCTTTTACACTTTATAGCTCCTGCAGTTCTAACTTTGATTTTTTCAGAAATTATGAGAAAAAAAGGTTGGATAAGGGAAGGAGACTTAAAACTTAAGCTTTAAGCTAGTAAATTTATAAGTAGCTGCAAGTGAATTCACTTGCAGCTACTTATTTTATATACTTTAATTATATAAATCACCATAAACAATTTTAAATACTTGTAGAGCTTCTTCTATTTTATCTTGTAATAAATATTTTTTATGCTCTAATTGTCGTCTACCTTCTTGTGTAATTTTATAAATTTTTTGTGCTTTTTTAGAATTATTCCACTCTCCAACAACCATTTGTTCCTTTTCTAACCTTTTTAAAAGAGGATATATCCCGCCTGTACTAGGATTCCAAAGACCATTCGTTCGTTCGCCTATTTTATGAGATATATCATTCCCATTAGTTTCTCCTAAACTTAGAATATATAGCACGTATAAAGGTAATAACCCTTTTGTAAATACTTGCCCCACTGCTTCTTTTTCTTTTTTAACTTTTCGAAGTTGCGAAAGTTTTTTCTTGTATTCTAAGTACAATTTTTTTTCCTGAGCCCTAATGTCTATCTCACTTTTTTTGTTTAATATATCAGACATTTTTACTTATGGTTCCTCTATGCAAACCATTCCCACTAGACCTGGTCCACTATGAACTCCTGATACAGGACTTATACATCCTCCAAATTCTACTGAAATAGCGTTTGGATTGTCGCTTATTTTTTCCATTACTTTTTTTGACTCCTCTAGGGCATCACCGTGCACTACATAAACTTTACATTTCTTTTTATTTAAAATATTATTCGTAAGTTCTACAAGTTTATTAAGAGATTGCTTCCTGCCTCTTACCTTTTCGCATGTAGTATACTTACCATCGTCATCAAACGAAATTATAGGTTTAATATTTAAAAGCTCGGCAATAGTTCCTGCAACTTTACCTATTCTTCCGCCCTTTTTTAAATATTCTAAAGTACCTACAACAAAATATAAATGGATTCTACTCTTAATAGACGGAATAGCTTTAACTACCTCTTCAAAACTTTTTCCTTCTTTAATTAACTTTCCACATTCTGTTACTATTAATCCTTCACCAAGTGCTATAGACTTTGAATCACATATATGTGTAGTGATCCCTGGGTGGTTTTCACTTATAAGTTTCATAGCATTAAATATACCAGATAACCCAGTGGATAAAGTTATTGCTATAGCATGAGTGTATCCCTCTTCTTCTAATTTTAAAAATAATTCTTCCATATCCTTCATTGACGGCAATGATGAAGTAGGTACTTCTTTTTTCATGTTATTATAAACTTCCTGCGGTGTAATATCTATATTATCCAAATACTCTCTATCAGAATAGATAATCCTAAAGGGTAATACATTTATATTGTATTTTTCTATTGCGTCACTTCTTAAATCACTCGTAGTATCTGTAATCAACGCTATTTTGTTCAAGTTAACCCCTCCTAATTATATAATAATTATTATTATATCACTATAATTTATGTGTATCAATACTGATACATAAACACCCATATATATTAATTTGTCCAATATTTATAAATGTATACACCTATGCACAAATATGCGGAATTAGCGCGGGCAAATATGCCGGGAGAGTTAATAACTATAAATAATATATTATAATAATACTTTAACTAGTCAACTAATCTTCATAATCCCACTGAGTCAAAGTTGAAGCTACATTAAACCTGAAATAAATTTCACAATTTCTAATTCACTATAAAACACATTTGAATACTCCATATCTTTTCTTCCTATTATAAATGCAGGTATATTGTTATCTACCGCCGCTTTTATTTTATCGTAAGTTCCACCTTGAATTCCACTATCCTTCATAATTATTGCCTTAGCCTTGTATTCTTTAATAAAACCGCAATTTAATTCGTAACCTACAGGGCCTTTCATAGCAACTATATCATCAACTCTTACTCCTAATTCCAAAATGTCTTCTAAAACCTTAATGGAAGGTAAAACTCTATGTATTACTCTATTTTTTAATTTAAAGCCTATAATCTTTTCTATATTCCTGCTACCCGTAGTGTTTAAAATACATCCTTCCACTTTTGAAAGATACGGATATAGACTATCATAATCTTCCACCACAATAACGTTTTTATTATCCTTAAAATTTTCTGTAATAGAGGGCCTTTCATATCTAACATATTGTACTCCATAGACTTTGCATGCTTCAATTGCATTTTCAGTAATTTCTAAAGCATAAGGGTGGGATGCATCAATTAGTATCTTTATATCATGGTGCTTTATTACTTGCATAAGCCCCCCTAAATCTAATGGCTTATCATTAAACACTTTATATTTATAATCTCTTAAAAGCTCTGCTCCATAAGCAGTAGCTGTTGAGACAAGAATGTCCTCTGTAAACTCATTTAGTCCTGAGAGAATATTTTTCCCTTCTGATGTACCTACAATTAAACCTATCATCTTTATTCACTCCTACCTACCTTAAATTGTGAGAAAATAGTGGGGACGGTTAACAACTAAGTGATGTTTATGATGACTAATATCTGGGACGGTTAATAACTTTCCCTTACTTTACTTTGTTTATTGATACGGTAAAAGTCTATTTGTTATTTAACCGTCCCTCCATCTTCCCCTGTTTTTTAAACTTTGTAACCTCTTGGTGTTATAAACTTACCATCTTTTACGTAGCTTTGGCTGTTACCAATTATAACAATCGATAACATATCAACTATGTCCTCGTCAAAGGTATCTAATGTAGATATACTTACCTCTTGTCCATCGCGAAGCGCATTTTTAACTACAGCTATTGGAGTAGTTCCATCTCTATGTGTTTTTATTATATTTATGCATTCTCTTAAATAGTGAGGTCTACCCTTACTTTTAGGATTGTATAATGATATAACAAAATCACCTTCTGCGGCTAGATTTACTCTATTTTGAATCAATTCATATGGGGTCATTAAGTCACTTAAACTTATGTTACAGTTATCATGCATTAATGGTGCTCCAAGGACAGATGCCGCAGCAGACGATGCTGTAACTCCTGGAATAACTTCAACTTCCTCATCTATCCTAAGCTGAAGAATTAAACCTGCCATTCCGTAAATCCCAGAATCACCAGTACTCACTACGCTAACTATCTTGTCATGACTAAGCTCTAGTGCCTTTTTACACCTTTCTTCTTCACCCTTCATGCCTGTTGAAAATATTTCTTTATCTTGTAATAAGGGTTTTATCATATCTATATATTTATTATAGCCCACAACCATATCACTTTCTTTTATGGCCTCCATAGCTCTTATTGTCATATGAGAAGGTCCACCTGGACCTATTCCTATTACATATAATTTTCCCAATTTAACATCTCCTTCACTATCTATTTTTTCCTTCTCGAAACATATGTGTAAAGGTCTTATCATATAAAAGGCTCTTTTCATATTCACAATCTATAAAATCACCTACAAGAATTTGAGCACATTTTGTTATTTTAGCCTCTTTTACCTTCTCCGCTATATCATCTAAAGTTCCAATAATAGCTCTTTCATCTGGCCAAGTAGCTCTTTCAATTACAGCTATTGGTACATTTCTCCCGTAACCTGCTTTAAGTTTTGCAACTACCTTATCTATCATACTTATAGATAAGAAAATGGCCATAGATGCCCCAACTGACGCAAGCTTTTCTAGATCCTCAGTTTCTGGTACAGGGGTTCTGCCCTCGACCCTTGTTAATATTAAAGTTTGAGTTACACTTGGGAGAGTAAATTCTTTTTTTATAACAGCTGCTGCTGCTGAGAAGGAGCTTACTCCTGGCACTATTGCATAATCTATATTTAATTTATCTAATTCATCCATCTGCTCTTTTATAGCTCCATATATAGCTGGGTCACCGGTATGTAATCTTACTACATTTTTATTCTCACTATGTGCTTTTCTCATAACCTCTATAACTTCCTCGAGAGTCATTGAAGCTGAATTGTGAACTACTACATCTTCTTTGCAAAAGCTTATATGCTCAGCACTTACAAGTGATCCCGCATATATAACTATATCCGTACTAGATAATATATTTCTTCCCTTAACTGTTATTAAATCCACATCACCTGGTCCTGCACCTATAAAATAAACCATTAAATTCACCTATCCTTTATTAAGTATTGTTAAGTTAGTTGTTAACTGTCCCCGCTTTTTAGTCCAGTTTATTCTTTCCTTGCTATTATTAAACTCATATATTCTTTATTTTTTAATATATCTTCGCGACACCTTAGAACTTCTTGGCCTTCTCTGCCTGCTCTTTTAACATATACATAGCTATACCCCTTTGCTTCAAGGCAATTTAAGACTTCTTCTTCAATTTTATAAACCTTCATAATTACTAAGAATTTTTCATCTTTTATAGTATCAAGCCTAGTTGCTGGAAGTATTAAAAGCGGTTCGTTGCCTATTACTAAATATTCATTGGCAATGCTGGCACAAGCACAAAATGAGGTTATTCCTGGAATCGTCTCAACTTCGTATCCGCTTTCCTTTATATAATTTAAAAGATATATATATGTGCTGTATACAAACGGGTCTCCTATAGTTAAGAACGCCACATCTTTCCCAGCTTTTAATTTTTCTTCAATAGCTTTGAATGCTTCATAAATTTTAGATTCCTGCTCTGCTCCACCCATAGGGAAATGCTTAATTAACACTTCGGAATCCTTGCTGATATATTCTTCTGCTATTTCATGAGCTATGCTTTTTCCACCATGCATAGCACTTGGTACTACTATTACATCACATTTTCCAATAGTTTTTATTGCCTTTATTGTGAGTAGTTCTTTATCCCCAGGTCCTACCCCTACACCATATAATTTTGCCATGGTTAATCCTCCATATCTAATTAGGCACAATTAGCTAAATGAAATTCACTCTGCTAGTTTATTTTATGTGCCTTACTTAATTTATATTTTCTATGTTTTCTATAACAACGACACTAAGATCATCAAAAACTTTATCCTTAATTTCTTCAACTGTTGCCTTTATTATTCTTTCATCCGCGTATGATAATTCTTCACCCACATATATCGTAGCTTTAATATTATTATCATAGAGTTTTCTACATAAAGTTTGCGGTGAATTACTTTTATCTGTAAGCCACACGGATATCTCATGTTCACGTACTATTTCTATAAATTCTTCTTGTCTCCCATGCATGCTACCTAAGTAAGCATTTTGCCATGGTTTTTGAAGCTTACACATTAAATATTGAAAAGAGCTTATACCAGGTATTATTTCTATGTCACCATTAAAATTACTCTTTATGTAGTTTGTTATGCCGTAAAAACATGGATCACCTGATGCTATTATGGCAACATCTTTATCTATGTTTGCTGTTATATAATCCATAACTTCCTTTAATGTTGTCACTATTATCTTAGGGACATTAGTTTTAGGTATGCTCCTTACTGCTCTTTGGAATCCAACTATTACATCAACTTTTTCAATACGTTCTATCGCTAAAGGAATAATGTATTGAGGATTGCCAGGCCCAATTCCTACTATATAAACCATATACTCTGCTACCTTTCACTATTTGATTATTTATCTATTAGTAGTTAACTGTCCCCACTAATTGTTTGTCTATTAGTTCATTAGTTATTAACCGTCCCTACCCTTTTTCTCTGGTGTCACAAAGAATTCCCTTATTCATAGAAAACATAATAACTTCTGCTGGAATTGTTTCATAAGTATACTGGAATAATCTTTCTTTTACTTTATTTGCAATGTTTTCATATATTTCTTTGTAATCTTCGCCTAATAGATTTATTGCTCCCTCAGTAGTTTTCTCCTTATAAACCTTAGTAACAATATCAGTAGGTGCTCCTATTAAAGCTAGTTCTAGAGCTATTACTTCAAGCCTCACATCACATACTCTGCTGTGAGTTTGAAAACATCCTGCTGCTATTTTGCACACTTTTCCTATATGCCCTATAAGCAGAATCTTCTCTACATGTTTTTCCATGCAGCTATTTAGAGCAAAACCTATATAGTTTGAAACCATTACTATGTTGTCAGTTTTAAGTCCTACCTTTTCAGCCATGCCTTCTCCCATATTACCAAAAACCAAGGTGAGATTTTTATGTCCCTCCGCTCTTTTTTGAGATATTTCTATATTAATAGATTCTGTAAGTGCCTCTTGTGACATTGGTGTTACAATGCCTGTAGTTCCTAGTATTGATATACCACCCTCAATGCCCAGTCTTGGATTAAATGTTTTCTTAGCTACTTCTTCCCCCTTGGGTACAAACACAGTTATTGCAACCCCATCATCTTTTGGGAGCACCTCTTTCACCTCTTTTTCAATCATTTTTCTAGGTACTGGGTTTATTGCCCATTCCCCTTTAGGTACGTACAATCCTTCTCCGCTAACTATTCCAACGCCTTTTCCACCTTTTAAGGTATATCCTGATTCTAATTTTTCAGCCCTTGACCAAATTTCCATGCCTGTAGTTGCATCAGGATCATCTCCACCATCTTTTATAATGCAGCATTCAACAAAGTTTTCTCCTCTTACTACCTTATCTATTGGGAGCAACAATTCTATACCCTTTGGTGTGTCTATCCTTATCTCATTTATTTCAGTATTATAAAACAAAATTTTAGTAGCCGCTTTTGCAGCACCTGCAGCGCAAGAACCAGTTGTATATCCACATCTCAGTTTTTTACCATTAAAATTAACATATAAATCAAGCATCATTATATACCCCCTGTTAAGGTTGTTATTTATTGTAGGTTATCAACATAATCTTTGGCTTCCTTTAATCCAAGTCCAGTAGCCTTTCTTACTTCTTTTATTGCCTGAATTTTTTTTCCTTCATTAATAAGGTTTCTTAATTCATCGTCTAAAGGCTCTTGTGGTACTCCAACCTGTTTAGCAACCTTAATTAAATTTGAGTTCATACGAGTTATATGTTTTTGCAATGAATCAATCTTACTTGTAAGTAGAAACATATAAAGTAGCAATACATAAATTATTATATTATCCATCTGCTATCTCCTCACCTCATTTATATTTACTATTATAATAATTTAATTTAAAAACAAAGTTTTTGTGACTTACTAATTTCTATCTACTATCATATACATTAACGCGTTTAAAATAGATGCAGCCACTGTACTTCCACCTTTTCTTCCCCTGACTGTTATCATTGGAAGATCTAGTTTCTCAATTTCTTTTTTAGAATCCGCCGCTCCAACAAAACCTATAGGTGCTGCCACTATAAATTTGGCATTGCATTTTCCCTCATGGATTAGCTCCTTTAATCTAAATAAAGCTGTAGGTGCATTACCAAATATGAAGAACTCAACTCCATCCTCTACTGCCTTCTCCACTGCTGCCATAGACCGTGTTATTTGGCGCGCTTTTGCTATCTCCGCCACCTTTTCATCACTAACATAACATAATGCTTTGCAATTTAAATCTTTAAGAGCTTTTTTATTTATACCTGCAAGTGCCATTTTTGTATCAGTATATATAGTCACTCCTTTTTTAAGTAACTCTACAGCCTCGTCTATTGCTCCATCCCGTATATAAACTATGTTTTTATAATCAAAATCAGCAGTAGTATGTATTACTCTTTTAATTATTGATAACTCACTACCTGAAAATTTATGTTCTCCCATTTCTTCTCCAATAATTTCAAAGCTTCTCTTTTCTATATCCATAGGAATTTTTATATATTCCATATTTTAATCTCCTTTTCTATTAAGATAAATAAGTTACCACCAATAAGTGGGGACGGTTAACAACTAATTCACTGATTTAAAATTTCCTTAACCCATTGTAAATTCCCAAAAAAGTGCACATGTCCATATACCGCTATAGTATTTTTCTTAACATATCCGCATAACCAATTTTTCTGACTTCCATCATAAACCTCTTTAGAAAGCTTACATATCTTTTCTTCAGTTAAATTAACAAATGATTTGTGAAACTCATGACAATTTATCCTCATATTTTTTGGCATAACATCATTCTCTATTTCTACTTTAATTTGTGCATATCCAAAATTCTGAAGTTTTTTTGTTAAAGTATAATACCCACTATAAAATCCCACGGTATTATGCGATATTTGTTCTTCTCCTTGAAGTTTTTCGCCTTGTGTAAGATACATTAATCCCCCACATTCAGCATAACAGTGCAGTCCGTTATCTAGAGCCTTTTTTATACTTTTAAGCATTGATGTATTTTCAGATAACTCTTTTTTAAATACCTCAGGGTACCCTCCACCTAGATAAAGAAAATCAATATTACTTGGTAACTCTTTATCGACAATTGGACTAAAGTATATAACTTCTCCTATTTCCTTTAGGATTTCTAAATTTTCTTTATAATAAAAACTAAAGGCCCTATCATAAGCTACAGCTATTCTTTTCCCTTTGTTCTCCACATGAAATTCATCTACGTATTTTCCACTTTCCTTAAATTGCTTTAATAATAAATCTATATCCAAATGTTTTTCTAATAATCCAGCACAAATATCAATTTTTTCCTCTAAATTCTCTATTTCACTACTTTGAATTAAACCTAAATGCCTACTTTTTAAACTTAAACTTTCATCTTTAGGGAGAAAACCTAAAACCGCCAAATTACAATTTGCTTTAATGGCAGCTTTTAGTAGTTTATAATAATTTTCTGTTATGTTGTTTAGTATTATTCCCTTTATATTAGCATCCTTAAAATTAACCATTCCATTAATTTCTGCACAAAGTGTTGCCACTTGTGCCTTTGGAGACAGTACAAGTATAATAGGCAGGTCTAAAACTTTTGACACATGATACGTAGAATATTCTGTGTCTATACCCTTTCCATCATATAATCCCATTACGCCTTCAACTACTGCAATGTCGCCATTTCCTCTAGAAAAGCTAGCCTTAATTCCATCTTCTCCCATAAGATACAAATCTAAATTACGTGAATCTTTACCAGTTATCTTTGTATGAAAAGCTGGGTCTATATAATCGGGTCCTACTTTATACCCCTGCACCTCATATCCTCTATTTTTCAATGCTTTCATAATCCCAAGTGTTACAGTTGTTTTCCCACCACCACTGGAATTTGAAGCTATAACTATACTCCTCATCTACATTCACATCCCTTTGTGGACTGCACTCTAAAGTTCAATTAGTTGTTAACTGTCCCCAAGCTTTTATCATATATTCACTCATTTTCAATTCTGAGTTTCTTAAAAACTGCTATCAATTTTTTATTTCTATCTTTATCCTTAATAGCAAGCCTTATATATTGTTTATCAAGTCCTCTAAAATTGTCTGCTTTTCTTATAACAAAACCTTGAGCAAAACATAGTTTATAGCATTCATCGGAATTTATCCCCTTTAATTTGCATAATACATAATTCCCATAGGTTAAAAATACTTTATCTATAAATGTTATATTATTTAATGCTTTTAGAAAACTGGCTCTTTCATCTCTTATCCACTCTTTGCTTTTTCTTATATATAATTCATCCTTTAAAACGTAGCGAGCAGCAACTTCTGCAAAAGAGTTTATGTTCCAAGGATTTTGTTTTCCTTTAACTAATTTTATTAAATAAGTATTACTACTTATTCCATATCCAAACCTTATGCCGGGCATTGCAAAAAATTTAGTTAAAGCTCTTATTATAAATAAACATTTGTAGTCTTTCACCAAGCTTTCAAAACTGTGCTGCTTGCCACCTGTAAATTCTATAAATGCTTCATCTATTATTATTGTTTTATCATTCCTCTCACAGTACTCAAGAATCTTTTGAAACTCTGGCTTATCTATTATATTGCCATTAGGATTATTAGGATTACCTAAAACTATACCTTGTACATTTTTTAATTTATTTAGTATATCATCATAATCGTATGAGAGCTGCGCATATCTATTTTTTAATAACATGTCATCATTAATATTTTCTTTTAAATAAGAATACTCTATACTACAATTCCACTTTTTAGCATCAATTTCGTACTCTACAAAGGATGGCACAACAATTAGCAAACTTTTATGACAAGCTATAACTAAGTCGATTATTTCTGCCGCCCCATTACCTAAAACAAAATATTCCTGAGGGCAACCAATGTATTCCCCTAAGCCTTTTAACACATTTCTATATTGAATATCTGGATATCTTGTTAAGGCATCTAGTGCTTCACCAATATTATCAATAAAGCTTTTAGGAACTCCTAATGGATTTATATTAGAGCTATAATCTATTAATTCTCGTCCCTCAAGCAATCCATTAGTATAAACATCTCCACCATGTACCATTGAATACCTTCCTTTCTACTGTTAAAAGCTCCCTAATTGCAATTTTCTCTATTTTAAATGCCCTTAGGTGTTTTTCCTACATTGTCAAACGTTTCATTGATGACATCATTAATATGCTGTATATAAATATCTTGAACGTCACTATTTTCTCCTAATCCATGCAAGTATAATTTAACTTTAAATCCTTCTGCTTCTAAAATATTCTTGCATGAATGTTCTGATTCTCCCACCATGTCATTCTTTACATGATCTCCTGCTACGAGTAGTAATGGCATCAAGGTAACTTCTCTGGTCTGCTCAGCCATTACATTAGGTATCACTCTATCTAAAGTTGGGTACCCTTCAACCGTTGCTACATGCACATTATTAAACCCTCTATCCCTTAAAACACTTTCAAAGCAACAATACACTGCATTTGCAATATGGTTTGTACCATGACCCATTAATATTACTGTGTCATCTTTTGGTAATTGTTTTGATAAAACGTCAACCATTATTGTGTAGTCATCTGGTACTCCCGCCTCTTCCCCCTTAAAACATATAAGAGGTCTTCCTACCACAATGCTTTCAAATGCATTACATTCTTTATATTTATTAACTACATTATTTACATAATCAAATTCCACTCCTGGAATAACATGCAAAGGCTGTACAATTACTTCATCGTAACCTTCATTTTTTAATTTTTCCAAAGCTTCCTCTGGCGTATCTATATAAATATTATCCCTGTTTTTAAGAACTTTAAGAATAACATGTGAAGTAAATGCTCTTCTTATATCATAATCTATAAATGTACGTTTTATTTTTTCCTCAATTATATCTATAGTTACTTTTCTTGCATCTTCGTATGTTGTTCCAAAACTTACAACTAAAATTGCTTTCTTCATTTCTCTTTTCCACCTTACTAAATATTTTTTAAATTTAATTCTTTCTATAATAATCTTTTTCAAAAAACAAAAAAATAGCACACTTAAGATAGCGACTACTTTTTAATTAATTCATAATTATATTAACTGCATTAAAAAGTTCTTTCCCTCCGAAAGCTTGTTAACATCATTTAGGCAGGTCTCCTGGCTTTTGATTTCTCAATTACAGTAGCGGGGGCTGCTACGGATTCAAACCGCATTCCCTTTTCACCTATTACTAGGCACCTAAAATTCTATTGTATTCTATTTGTTATTAGTTTATTATATTTATGCCCCACTGTCAATATCAAGAGTTTATACTAAACTACAATCTTCCCAGTCAATCTTAGGGACGGTTAACAATTAAATAAAATATTAACTTAAGAATAACATTCAACCACATAGGCAATAATTCAAAGAAAAGTTTATGAGGATAGGTGATTTCTATGCCAAGAATGGCGAGAGTAAAAACAGATAGTTCTATATTTCATGTTATGTGTAAAAGTATCAGCGAGGTAACTTTATTCAAGGATGATGGCGATAAAAAAAGATATTTGACACTTATAAAGAAGTATAAAACTCTTTATAATTTTAAACTTTATGGGTACTGCCTTATGAATAACCATGTACATTTAATAGTTGATGCTAATGGCGCGGATATATCAAAAGTGATGCATGGAATAAATTTTTCTTATGCAATGTACTTTAATAAAAAATATAAAAGAGAAGGACATCTTTTTAAGGATAGATTTAAAAGTAAAATAGTTAATAACGATAGATACTTGAAAACCCTATCTCTCTATATGCACAATAATCCTACAACTATAGTTGAATATAAAAATTGCCCTGAAAAATATGCTTTTTCTAGTCTAGCAATATTTTTAGGAAAAAGACGTGATTTCTTTAAATTAGTTGATTATTCATTTATTATAAGTTTTTTTGGCAACACCCTTAAAAATGCACGTAAAAATTACTATAACCTTGTTTTCAGATGTAACGAAGAAAAATTGAAACAAGAAATTGAATTTGAAGATGAAAAAGCTGAATATAATAATGATAGAAAGATACTTGTGCGCAACTTTAACCCAAAAGATATAATAGAATTTATAGCATCAAGAATGGATATATCAAAAATTCACCTTTATATAAAATATAGTAGAAAGTTTGTGCATGCAAAAGCTTTAGCTGTTGTTTTAATGAGAAGCCTATGTAATTTTAAATCAAGTGATATATCTAGCACCCTTGGAAATATAACTCAAGCTAGAGTATCTAAATTAAGCACTATTGGCATAGATTTAATTGGATCGAATGAAAAATACGAAAACATTATTGGTGATTTTATTAAATCATACGCTTAATGAGATTGGTTTACTATTTGTTATTAAAAATGAAAATTTATAAAGTAATTCACAAGTATTCTTAATTTATATACATTGGACAAGCACATAAGATATACTATTTATTATTGTAGAGACTAACAGCGTATAAGCATACGCAATTAATACTTGCATCAATAATAAAAAGGTACAATTTCAATAAAAACCTTGTACCTTTTTAAAAACCAACTAATTGTTAACCGTCCCACTTAGTTTTAGTTCATTGCTATAAATAACATCATAACTAGTATTTCAACTAATTCATTATTAGCACCCAAACTATCTCCTGTAAGTCCCGTAATTTTACTCTCACAAAACTTATTTATCAGGAAACTTAAAAGTAGTCCTGAAACTATCAATATAATACTTTTATTTAGTCCTATTAATAAAGTGCCAAATATTATAGTTATAATACCTGATATTACTAACCTTTTGACATCAATATTACCAATAAATATGTTGCCCGAACCTGTTTCTTTGGCATTTTTCCCTATAAAAGATATAAAAACCACAGTAAATCTTGCAATTATTGGTGTGGCAATTAATATAAGTGGTAGATTAATTTGTATGATAGTGTTCACTGCTGCATATCTTGCTAACATATCGAACACTATAGCAATAGTAGCATAAGTACCCACTGTGCTGTCCTTCATAACTTCTATTATTTTATATTTATCACCTTTTAATGAAAAGAAACCATCACATGTATCGCCTAACCCATCCACATGTAACCCTCCAGTAATAATTATTGGTATAATAACTACAAATACTGCCGTAATATTAACTGGTAACACTTTTATTAACATATAATAGATTATCCACTGAACAATACCTATAAATAATCCTACCACAGGAAAAAAAACAGATCCTCGTCTAAAGTTTTCTTTATCACATTTTAAACTTTTGTTTATAGGTATACGTGTAAAAAACTGAAAAAACAGTAAAAAATCATTTAAATATTCTCTCATCTTATTTATTTGCAAAGATAATCCTTGCAAATCTCACCTCTTTCCTAATACTAATAATCACTACGACCTTTAATATGTTTTTAAATGTCAACTTAATTTTCTAGTTATGTATAATTGCATCAATATATAAATTACCATATTCATATTTTATAATACTTATATCACCATTCTTACAACCAAATTTCCAAAACAAATCTATGTTTTGATCCATAATATAACAATATATAGCTCTTATAACTCCCGAGTGAGCACATATTAAAATATTCTCATTTTCTAACCTTTTTATATCTCCCATGAAGCTCTTAACTCTTTCACATAGCTTAATATAACTTTCTCCATTAGGTGGTACAAACTCTTTCCAATTCTCTTTCCAACACATACTTTCTTTGGGATAGAGCTTCAAGATTTCATCGTAGGTCCTTCCTTCAAAATCTCCAAAATTAGTTTCATTTATTCTATCATCTTGTATAACTTCAATTTTCTCTAGTCCTAAGGCTAGCTTTGCCATTTCTAATGTTCTTCTTTTATTACTAACATATACTCTATCTAATTTTATGTCATTAAAGAAGTCTCTCGCTTTAATGCCTTGACTTATGCCTTTTGCATTTAAGCTTATATCCATGTTACCATAATAAGAACCTTTTCTATTTTCTTCCGTCTGTCCATGCCTTAACAAATATATATTCATAATTTTATACACCTAATTTCTACCCTATGGTATTCTCCCTTATATCAATATACTTGTTACTGTCAAGCTTCGCCTCTTCAAATGTTCCCATATTATCCATTGTAAACAGAGCCGCCTCAATTATATTAAAAGCAAGAGGACAACCCGACCCTTCCCCTAATCTCATATTCAAGTTCAACATAGGTTTTAATCCCATCTCATTCATTATAAAGGCCGCTCCAGGTTCCGCAGATAAGTGAGATGCGAATATATACCCTATTACTAGTGGGTTTAATTTATAAGCACACAGAGCAGCTGCTGAGGATATAAAGCCATCAATAACTATAGGCACTCTATTTTTCGCAGCCGACAAAAAACAACCACATAATGCTGCAATATCAAATCCACCAACTTTTGAAAGCACATCAATAACATCATTTTTATCGGGCATGTTAATTTCAATAGATTTTTTAATTACTGTCTTTTTATGAATGTATTGCTCCTCTGTAATCCCAGATCCTTTGCCTACTGTCATATCTACTTCTAATCCAGAAAAAACGCTTAAAATAGCTGCACTTGTGGCTGTGTTTCCTACACCCATTTCCCCAGTTCCAAACAAGTCATAACCCTTACCTACTAAATCATCAACCGTTTCAATCCCAACTTCTATAGCTTTAATTGTTTGTTCTCTAGTCATTGCAGGACCCTTCATCATGTTCATGGTTCCATATGCAATTTTTTTATTTATAATCTTAGAATTGCTAAAGTCCACATCAACTCCTACATCAACAACTGTAATATCACTTCCAGCAAATTTTGATAAAACATATACTCCTGTAATTTTCTTTGTGAAATTATTAGTAACTGTTGCTGTTACACTTTTAGGGCAATTAGAAACTCCCTCATCTACAACTCCATTATCACTGCACATGATAACCACATTTTTTTTATTTATTTTATTATGTATCTTTCCAGTAATTCCTGCCATCTTCGCTATAATGTTTTCTATTTCACCTAAACTTCCAATAGGTTTTGTTAAACTATCAAGTCTATTCCATGCATTCTTAGTAGCTTCCTTATTCAATGGTTCGATGCACTGTAAAGTGTTTTTTAGTATTTCCATCTTGTTTCTCCCCCTGCTAATCTATATCTATTACAAAAGTTTTACATAATAAAAAAGAAACATTATTGTGATATAATACTCATATTTTATACGTATAATTGTAATGTAAGTCTATTAAAATATACCTTTATAGTATTCCAAAGGAAAAACTTTTTCAAGGAAAATTGCCAATCACTATAAAAGAATGTTCATTAGTTGTTAACCGTCCCCTCATAAGTTTCACCCTAAAGTTATCCTAAAACAAAAATAGAAAAAAACAGAGACAACTGAATATCTCTGCTTTAAATATTTCATAAATATTATTGTTATTTTTTAATATATATCATTATCATCTATAACGGGCAGACTATCTAAATTATTTGCTTTATTTTGATCAGGTAGACTTTTTAAGAATTCTTCACCTTTTTTTGAAGTAGAGACAGAAACCCCACTTATATTCCCTTGTTTTGCAAGTAATACAGCTTGTTCTTTTGAAACTATTTCTCCATTTTCAAATTCATATGCTGTAATTTCTCCTTGACTATCCTTTGCTACTCTACTAATGGCATGGGTTGCACCTTCGTTTTTATTCATAATAACACTACCTTCCCTCATTAAATGCATTTTATTATGCATTTTTATTATAAGATACTAACGCAAATTTGAGTATGCTATAAAATAAAGTATCATCATATACAGTTTTACCAATTATATAAATTTTATGATATATATTTATATAATTATTTGGCAATAATACTAAGAGAATTGTTGCAAGTTATTCGCATTTAGGTGTATACTACTTGTTACTGCTATTATTTTATACATATATTTATTGCCACTTTGCATAATTATATATGTAATAACTAATAGTTTTCTATTGAAAGAATTAATAAGGAGGATTTAGATGATTAACATAAAAAATTTATGTTTTACATATACAAATTCAAAACCCTATGTACTTAATAACATTAATCTTAAAATTGAAAAAGGAAGTTATGTGTCAATTTTAGGTGAAAATGGTAGTTCCAAAAGTACTCTAGTTAAATTAATATTGAACTTATTAAAACCTAATAGTGGTGAAATTTTTATTTTTACAACTAGAATTGCATATGTAGCCCAAAAAGTTGAAAATTTTAATGCTCAATTTCCTATAAGCGTTTATGAGATGCTAAATTGCCACAGAAAAGTATTAAAGCTTAAAGATAAAAATCTTATTATAAAAAGTCTTCAAGCTGTATGTATGGAAGATCATTCTCATACTCTTATTGGAAACCTCTCTGGAGGACAACAACAAAAGATTTTTATTGCCAGAAGTTTGATTGGTAACCCTGAGCTACTAATTTTAGATGAACCTTCAACCGGCATAGACATGCAAAGTATGGAAGATATATATGGAATTATTAAGGGATTAAACAAAAAACTAGGTATTACAGTGGTTTCTGTAGAACATAACTTAAAAGCAGCCCTTGAGAATTCAACTGATATTTTCGAGATGAGTAAGTGTAGTGGAATACTTTATACTATACATAATTATAAAAACAAATTACAAGATGAAAGGGGGTAAGATTTTTTTATGTTTGAATATGGCTTTATGCAAAATGCTTTAATTGCATCGGTTCTAATTTCTATTTTATTCCCAATTGTGGGAGTTTTCCTTGTGTTAAAAAGATACTCCATGATGGGAGATACTATGGCTCATGCTTCCTTCGCCGGGGTAGCAATTGGCTTAGTTCTTGGATATAATCCTATAATTTGTGCATTCATTTTCACAGCTCTATGCGGTCTATCCATCGAGTTTTTAAGAGATTATTATAAAAAGTATGCGGAATTAATCTTAGCAATTGTACTCACCTTTAGTGTAGGTGTTGGAATAACTTTATTAAGTACAGGTAAAGCAGGTGCCAATGTTAATTCTTTTCTATTTGGAAGCATACTAACTGTTACAAAAACTGATTTATACATAATGCTTGTACTTAGTGTAATCTCTATAATAACTTTACTTTCTCTATATAATCAATTATTATATATTACTTTTGATGAAGAAGGTGCCAAAGTTTCTGGCGTAAAGGTTAAGGTAATCAACTATGTATTTGCTCTACTTGTAGGGGCTACTATTTCAGTATCTTTAAGAATACTTGGAATAATGGTTATGTCCTCTATGATTGCCTTACCTGTAGCTACATCACTGCAACTTAATAAAGGTTTTAAGCAAACTCTGATTTACTCTATAATGTTTGGGTTTATTGACATTATATTAGGTCTTGTTATATCTTACTATATAAACTGTGCACCAGGGGGAACTATAGCTCTCACCTCTGTATTTGTATTAGTGCTTATAATTGGTTGTAAAAAATTATTGTCTAGAGCTTGATTATCACCTATAGTACTCAGTCATTTATATTATTCAGTAATTGAACTAGCAAAATTGTAAAGCTACGTCTTATCATGACCTAGGGATTTCCCTTTATATTATTAGTGCCATATTAAAGAATTCTTAGATAATATATTGACATTTTAGAATCATAAACTTATAATATTTATAAGTTGTAGAAAAATTATAAATATTTCCCAAAGTGAAGACAGAGATAAAAATACCAGATTTCTATCCACAGAGAACTAACATTTGGTGAAAGTTAGTGTTAGATAGGTATAATGATCACTCTTGAGTGCCAATTCGAAAGATTTATTCTGTAGATGAGGACGACCTGTCACCGTTATATGACTAAAGTTTAAGTAAATCATTATATTTCCCAACGTATTATATAAAATTTACTTTGACTTGAATAATGAGGTAATTTAATAAATTACAAACTAGGGTGGTACCACGTTAAGTATAATCTTTCGTCCCTATGAATATATAAATATATTCATAGGGATGAAAGATTTTTTTATTTTTATTTTTTTATATTTATATGTTAAATTTCAAATAACGCTTTTGTAATTTTTTAAAAGTATCAAAAATCAAAAAAATATTTTAAAAAAGGTGGATTAATAATGAAAAGAGACAATTTCGGTTCAAAATTTGGTCTTTTGGCCGCTGCCGCTGGCTCAGCCGTAGGTTTAGGTAATATATGGAAGTTTCCTTATATTACTGGTAAAAATGGAGGTGCTGCTTTCATTTTAGTATACCTAGCATGTATATTATTAATAGGCCTTCCTGTAATGATTTCTGAATTTGTTTTAGGGAGAAAAACACAAGTTAATGCCATAGCCGCCTTTAAACAGATCAAGCCAAATAAACCTTGGTACTTAGCAGGTATTTTATCTGTTTCTACTGCATTCATAATATTATCCTTTTATTCTATAATTGCAGGATGGGTTTTTTCATACATTGGTAGGTCAGCTATAGGTAATTTAATAACTGTATCTCCTGATAACTTAAGTGAATACTTTGGAAATATTACTAGTAGTCCAATAGAACCACTATTTTGGACTTTTTTAGTTTTAGCACTAACAGCTTTCGTTGTAATCTTAGGGGTTAAAAGCGGAGTTGAAAAGTACAGCAAAATTTTAATGCCATTATTATTTATTCTAATAGTTATATTAATGTTTAGATCTTTGACCTTAGATGGTGCATCAAAAGGAGTTGCATTTTTGTTTAAGCCCGATTTTTCATTACTAACTACTAAAGGAGTATTGGAAGCTTTGGGACATTCTTTCTACTCACTTAGTTTAGGCATGGGCATAATATTGACATATGGAAGTTATATTGATAAAAAAGTAAATATTGTTTCCTTGGCAATTCAAGTTACTATTGCTGATACGGTAATTGCTTTAATGGCAGGACTAGTTATTTTCCCGGCAGTATTTGCATATGGGCTTGAACCAACCTCAGGACCAGCTTTAATATTCATAACTCTTCCAGCAGTATTTAAGGCTATGCCTTTCGGCGGTGTTTTTGAGACTTTATTCTTCCTTTTAGTTGGTATTGCTGCTATAACTTCAACAATTTCTCTTTTAGAGGTTATAGTATCCTTCTTTACAGAAAAATTTAATATTGGAAGAAAGAAATGCACTATTTTAATTTCCTTAGCAGTTTTTGCTCTCTCAATTCCAAGTACCTTATCTTTTGGGATTTGGAGCGATATTAAAATATTCCACAAAAACTTCTTTGATCTCTTCGATTTTATTGCCTCTAATATTTTCTTACCTGTAGGTGGAATATTGATATGTATTTTTGTCGGTTGGGTTTGGGGAAGTAAAAATGCAATCAAAGAAATTACTAGCGATGGATTATATTCATTTAAAGTTGAGAAACTATATAGTTTCATAATAAAATTTGTTGCTCCTATTTCTATAGGCATAATATTATTATATTCTACAGGAATTATTAAGTTAAATTAAATGTTTGATATCTATTGTCAAAAATTAAAAGCTATATGAGACAGTAATTATATCTCATATAGCTTTTAATCTTTTATAATGGTTTCAAAATTTTCACACTCTTGTTTTAAAAGTCACTTCTTCTAAGATTTTTGATTCTAAAATCATATTCTCATCATATTTTTTTCTACCCATAAGTTTAAAAATAATATCACTTCTTTTATAGCCTTTATCACTTTGCTTATATTCTTTAAAAAGTCTTTTAATCATTCCCTTATTTATTTTAAGTAAAGATTCTAATTCCTCAACTAGATAAAATTCCTTAATTAAAATATCTTCGAGTTTTCTTTGCATACTAAGCTTATACTCTAGATCTAATCTCCTATTTTTATGAGGTCCTGTTTTCCCTCTATGATGATGCGTGCAAAGGTATCTAAAGTTAAGTGGAAATTCGATGCCTCCTTGACTCTTATAAACTATATGATGTTTATCCGCTGGATTTCCACAGATTTCACACTTTAGCAATATTTTGCCCCCTTAAAGTATTACGAGGCAAAACAATTATTAGTTGTTTTGCCTCGCAAGTCTTACTAAGATTTATAATTTTATTAAAACTCAAGCTTTAACTAAAATTTATAGTTTTTTAACTTATCTCCTAATATATCTCCTAAAGTTAATCCACCTTGTTCTTCTTGCTTATATTGTGAAAAATCTTCATTTCCTCTTGCAGCTTCTTTAATACTTAGACTTATCCTTCTATCTTTTTCATTTATTTCACCAATTTTAACTTTTACAACTTCTCCAACTTTTAATACGTCAGAAACCTTTGCTATACGTTCCTCTGATATTTCTGATAAATGAACTAGTCCTTCTACTCCTGATTCAAGTTGTACAAAAGCACCGAAATCCATTAGTTTTACAACAGTTCCTTCTACTATAGCACCAGACTTGTAGTTCTTTACTATATTATTCCATGGGTTTCCTTCTTCAGCTTTGAGTCCTAAAGATATTCTTCCTTTTTCTTTATCAAAATCTAGTACCTTAACCTCTACTTCGTCTCCAACTGATACTACTTCTGATGGATCTTGAACTCTTTTCCATGATAATTGTGAAACGTGAATAAGACCATCAATGCCACCTAAATCTACGAAAGCACCAAATTTAGCTAGTCTAGTTACAACGCCTTTTCTCTTTTCACCCTTTTTAAGTTCATTCCAAACTATATCTCTTTTAACTGCATTTTCTTCTTTTTCTATTACTCTTCTAGATAAAACTATGTTTTTGTTTTCTTTATCAAGTTCAATTATTTTAACTACTAAAGTTTTTCCTTTGAAGTCCTGTAAGTTTTCTATATATGCATCTGACATTTGTGATGCAGGTATAAATGCTCTAACTCCTTCAATATAAGTTGTAGCTCCACCTTTTACTATATCACTAACTGTTATTTCTAAAGTTTCATTTGCATCTAAAATTTCTTGGAATTTATCCCATACTTTTAGGCCATCTGCTCTTTTTTTAGATAAAAGCACGTTTCCTTCTCCATTATTAATTTTCATAATATATACAGAAATTTCATCACCAATCTTAACTATGTCTGTAGGGTTAATATCTTTTTCATTTGATATCTCTTCTTTTGATATAACTCCGTCTGCCATAAAACCTATGTTAACAACCACTTCTTCTTCATTTACAGAAATTACTTTTCCTTGTACAACGTCTCCACTATGAATAATTACTGTAGAATCTTCAGTATTATCCATTGCATCTTTCATTGTAACTTCCTCGTTGCTATCTGTTGTCATATCTTTCATGGTAACATTCTCTTCACCATTTGCTGTCGTATCTTTGATTGTAACTTCTTCTTTCTTATTCTCTGTTGTCATATAAATACACTCCTCTTATTGCATAATTGCTATTAATTTTATCTTTAAATTATTTATAGTCTAATATAACTAGATCCTATAAATATTCATTGAAATCCTTCTTATTTTCAAAATACACTTATTTGTAGATTTTTTCTTTAAAGCATCTACTCTATTATATCATACTTCACCTATACATAAGGTCATACCATTTAATTTCATTTTATTTTTTATAATTTTTGCACCGCAAAGTTCTACGCAAGGTTCACAAACAGCTCTAACCCCTATAGTTTGCTCTACAAAATTACTACCAAAAAATTTATATTGTATTGGCCTTATATCATCTATTGTAAATATTCTAAGCTGACACTTAAAATAATTAACTAACTCGTTTATCGCTACCTCATCTTTTTTTAATGTAACAGTTGTTATATATTTAATAGCCCTAAAATCTATATTAGATTCTTTAAGAATCATAATTACTGTCTGCTGCATTTTTTCAGATGAAAAATCTTTTCGGCATCCTATTCCAAGTACGATATTCTTTCTTATTAATCTAAGAGTAGGTGTTACATCCACTACTATTCCCTTATTAATACTTTCTTTACTACAAACGCATAGTAACCCAAAAATATTATCTAAACTACTACTATATCCAGTAGGTGTTTGTATTATTCCTTTATCATCAAAAAAACCAACTTTTTTCCCTTCTATTAAAAGCGTAGCTATCTCTTTTGATTTTTTTAAATCCTCAATAATAAGCTCATTGTCTTTAGCTACCATATCCGGAGCTGTAATACCTAAATTATCTGTAGCTGTAGTTATTATAGGTTGTGCCTTAAGAATTCTACTAACTTCTAATGTGAGCTCATTTGCACCACCTAAATGACCACTTAAGAGACTTATAACATAATTACAAGAATTATCTATAACTACTACTGCAGGATCTATGTCCTTACTTTTTATATATGGTGCTATAGCTCTAACTGCAATTCCTGTAGAACTTATAAAAATAATACCTTTATAATTTTCCATTACCATTTTACTAACTGTTTCGAAATTAAAATCTCTCCGATTTTTCTTTGAATATAAATCGAAATTAATACTTGAGGCTAGACTTTGTGCAATTTCGTCTCCCTGTTTTGTAAATGTAATAACTGCATATTTCATTTTTTCACCATTCCTACTATACATCATACTATGATTAAGTGAAAAATACAAAATAATTGGGGACGGTTAACAAATAATTATTTATATGATAAATAGGTATGATAAAAAGGTAGGGACAGTTAAGTACAATTCATAAGTCAAAATGTTATTAACCATCACCCGCTAATAATCCACAATAAATCAAAAAGTTGTTAACCGTCCCTCCCCCGCCCAATAAAAATTGCATAGCAATTTTTATTATTACCATGCAATCATAATCATATATACCACTATCTCTCTTCTCTAAAATAAGGAACTGAAAGCCCAGCTGGTGGTGAGTTTTTATTAGATTTCTTAATAGACACCAGTACTAAAATAACTATTGTAACTACATATGGTAGCAAATCAATAAGATATTGAGATACTTCAAAATTAGGTAACCCCTGAAGTCTAAATCCTAATATGTCAAGACCTCCAAAAAGGTATGCTCCGAGTATTGCCCTCTGAGGCCTCCATGTTGCAAAAATCACTAAGGCTACTGCTATCCACCCTCTTCCCGATGTTACATTTTCTTGCCACGCTGGAACGTAAACAAGGGATAGATAAGCTCCTCCAAGACCACAAAGAGCTCCACCTATTAATGTATTCACATATTTATATACATTAACATTTATACTAGCCGCATCAGCAGCTGCAGGATTTTCACCAACTGCCATTGTATTTAAGCCCTTAGCTGTTTTATATAAATATATAAATAAGAGAATAGTTATTATATACCCCAGATACACAAACACATCTTGTTTAAAAAATATATCCCCTATATACGGTATATCAGAAAGTATTGGAATACTTTTAGGTACAAAGAATGCTTTAACTTTATCCGGGGTTACTTGTCCAATCAATTTTTTACCTAACATACTAGAAAACCCTGTTCCAAATATAGTTAGTGTTAAACCACATACAACTTGATTTGCACGAAGTGTTACAGTTAAAAATGCATATATTAATGCACCAAAGGCTCCTGCAATTGCCGCAGCTATCATAGCTATAATTGGATTTCCCGTACTTAACCCTGCCATAAATCCAACTACGGAACCCATAAGCATCATACCTTCTACACCTAAATTAAGGTTACCTACCTTCTCTGTTAATAATTCACCTAAGGTAGCGAAAAGTAGAGGTGTACCTGCTACAACAGCAGCGGCTAAAAATGTTGTTATACTATTCATTTTTATTTTCCTCCTTTACTATGCTTTGAGACTTAAAATCCATTTTATATTTAGTGAAAAATTCACTTCCTAATACGAAAAATAATATAACTGCTTGTATTAATTGTGCAGCTGCCTCAGGAATTCCGAATGCTGTTTGAACAAATGACGCTCCCTCTAAAAGTGCAGCAAAAAGTATTGATACTACAACTATTATCGGTGCACTTAATGCTGAAAGCCATGCTATGATTATAGCTGTAAATCCTGCCCCACCCGCAACTGCAGGAGATAAGGTTCTACTCACAGCTGATACCTGAATCACACCCGCAATTCCACATAAAGCTCCACTTAAAAATATAGCTATATACATAGTTTTTCGAATTTTAATTCCAGCATACATAGCTGTTTTTTCACTTTCTCCAAGAACCGATATTTCATAGCCCTTCTTAGTATATTTCATGAAAATATACACTATAATTACAAGTATTAGTGCAATTATCCATCCCATATTTATACCCAAAACATCTGGAAGCGTTGCATTCACAGAAAAACTAGGTATTGTAGGAAACCCCATTGCGTTCTTATCTTTCCAAGGGCCATACTGTAGATATGTAACAAATTTTAAGGCTATGTAATTTAACATCAAAGTTACAATTGTTTCATTTGTATTCCATTTTCCTTTAAGCACAGCAGCAATTAATGCCCATAAGCCCCCTCCTATAATACCTGCGCAAAACATTATAAGTATCAAAGGAATTGTAGGCATATCGTAGAATTTCAGAGCAAAAAAGGTAGCAGCAAATGCTCCCATCACTATTTGTCCTTCACCACCAATATTCCAAAATTGCATTTTGAAGGCAATAGAAATTCCAAGTGAAGTTATAACTAGTGGTATCGCCCTGATAAGTGTTTGCTTTATACTATAAGTTGAACCAAAGCTACCCTTTACAATAGACGCATAAACCTCTATAGGATTAAGTTTAATTACTAGTAAAAAGATGCCAAGTACAAGCAATGATAGGAGTACTGATATACATCTAATTTTAAAATTATCAGTCTTATTAATTCCAGCTCTTTTAACAATGTGTATCATCTATATCTCCTCCCTCTGGGTAGCATTTCCCAGCATCATCATGCCAATTTTTTCTCTTGAAGCATCCTTTGCAGAAACAATACCAGTAGATTGTCCATCACAAAGAACCATGATCTTATCACATAATTGAATTAATACATCTAGATCTTCTCCAATGAATAATATTGCCGTTCCCTTTTTTTTCTCCTCGCTTATTAAATCATAAATTGTATAACATGTATTAATATCCAGACCTCTTACTGCATATGCCATGATAAGTATCTTAGGATTCATGCTTAATTCTCTTCCAACTAATATTTTTTGTATATTACCACCTGATAAATATTTTATAGGATGATAGATATCTGGCGTTTTAATTTCAAATTTTTCAACCATGTTTTTTGCTTTAATTACGACTGGTTTTCTATCTATAAACATACCCTTTTGTTTATGATAGTCTTTTAATAAAAGGTTATCCACCATACCCATAGACGCAACCAAACCCATTCCTAATCTATCTTCTGGTATAAAGCTCATGCTTATACCTTTATTAATAATATCTCTAGGAGATTTACCTACTAAATTCTCTCCCTCAAAAACCATTTCACCAGAAGTGACACTTTGTATTCCGGCAATAGCTTCACATAATTCTCTTTGTCCACTACCAGCGATTCCAGCCACACCAAGAATTTCTCCACGCCTTAGTGTGAAACTAATATTCTTAATTATCTCTGCCTTTTCGGCATTTAACACTTTTAAATCTTTTATCTCAAGCATTACATCTCCGGGATCTTTCTCTATCCTATGTATAGCTAAATTCGCCTTACGTCCCATCATTAATTCTGTTAATTGTTTCGGAGTGGTATTTTCTTTCTCCACTGTTTTTACTGCTTCACCTTTTCTTAGAACCGTAATCTTGTCGCATATATCCATTACTTCACTCATTTTATGACTTATAAATATAATTGCGCAGCCTTTCTCTTTCATCTTCATCATTATTTTAAATAATTTATCAGTCTCGCTTTTAGTAAAAACCGTAGTAGGTTCATCTAATACTAAAATGTCAGCACCCCTATAAAGTACCTTAAGTATTTCAAGGTTTTGCCTCTCCCCCACTGCCATATCAGAAACATATTTATTTATATCAAGCTCTAAATGAAATTTTTCACATATACCATTAATCTTTTTAATTTCAAGCTTGTTATTAAAAAACAAGCCTCTATTTTGACCCAGTAATATATTTTGCCTGGCAGTCATTTCCTCAACTAATTTAAAATGTTGATATATCATTCCTACACCAGCATTAATAGCATCCTTCGGGCAAGTGAAATTCATATTTCTCCCGTGAATAAAAATAGAACCGCTATCAGGAGTATATATTCCTGATAGCATGTTCATGAGAGTACTTTTGCCGGCCCCATTTTCACCTAGAAGTGCATGAATTTCTCCACCATGCACCGTTAAGTTCATATTATTATTAGCTATTACTTTTCCAAAAGTCTTGCTAATATTATCTATAGATACATAAGGGATTTTATCCATATTTAAATTCTCCTCTCAAAAATATTTTTAACACTATATTATTTTGCTATTTTTCCTTCTATTCCTTTAACAAACCAATTAAATTGTAATAATTCTGCGTCTGTCATAACTTTGCCTTTTGCTATTTTAACGGCTCCTGTTTGATCTCTTAAAGGTCCTACAAATATTTTGTTTTTGCCTGATAAAATATCTGCTTTAGCTTTAGCCACAGCTCCTGCTGCTCCAGTTGGTGCATTTTTTGTAAGGGGTGCAAGATTTACTACTCCAGATTCTAATCCTTTCCAATAACTTCCTGATTTCCAAGTACCAGCTTGAATAGCTTTTACTTGTTCAATGTAATATGGTGCCCAATTCCAAATTGGTGAAGTCATGTATGCCTTAGGTGCTTTAGCTTTCATATCTGTATTATATCCTATAGCAGATATCCCTGCTTCTTCTGCTGCTTGTAATGGTCCGGCAGTGTCTTGATGCTGAGCCATTACATCCACTTTTTCTGCAATTAATGCTTTTCCTGCCTCTTTTTCCCTAGCTGGGTCATACCAAGTATTAGTCCATTTAACTTTTACTATAGCTTTTGGATTTACAGATTGTACCCCTAATGTAAACGCATTTATTCCTCTAATTACCTCTGGGATTGGGAATGCTGCTACATATCCTATTTTATTTGTTTTAGTCTTCATTCCAGCAACTATACCTGAAAGATATCTTGCTTGATATATACGTCCGAAATAGTTAGACATGTTTACTGAAGTTTTGTACCCAGATGCATGCAAATATTTAACATCAGGATGCTTCGCAGCTGATGCTGCCATTCCGTCCATAAATCCAAAACTTGTTCCTACAATAACATTTGCTCCTTGATTAATCATTTCCTCGCATACTTTTTCTACTTCTGCTAAATCCTCTTTTACCGATTCCTTATATAGAGTCTTTACACCTAATTGTTTTTCAAGCTCTTTTCTTCCCATGTCATGAGAGTATGTATACCCCTCATCTCCTACAGGTCCTACGTATATAAATCCTACAGTTAATTCCTTGTTTTGTGTTGCTTTATCCCCAGTTTTTTTATCACTACTACATCCTACTAGTATTAATGGCATAATTAATGTAAACGCTAATAATAAACTTCCTAATTTCTTTTTCATTAATAAATCCCCCTTTAATATAATTAATAATTATTATTTCTTATTTAAATACTACCTTATTATCTTGTAACGATTTTATTATTGCGAGTGACTCTACTTTAACACCCTCCTTTTCTATGCATTTTCTCCCATTCTGAAATGCTTTTTCAATTACAATTCCTACTCCAACAACGTTTGCTTCAGCTTGACGTACAATTTTTATAAGTCCTAGTGCTGCATTCCCATTAGCTAAAAAGTCATCAATTATTAAAATTTTATCTTCTTTTTTTATATACTTTTTACTAGTTCTTATTTTGTAGTTCTTATTTTTTGTAAAAGAAAACACATCAGCTTCATATACACTAGTGTCCATTGTAGTTGCTTCATTCTTTTTCGCAAAAACTACAGGAATGTTATTAAAGTATTGTGCCACAATACATGCTATTCCTATACCTGATGCTTCAACTGTTAATATCTTTGTAATTTCACTACTAGAATACCTTTTTTTGAATTCTTGTCCAATTTCATTTAGGAGCTTTATATCAATTTGATGATTAAGAAAACTGTCAACTTTTAAAATCTCACTACCTATTACTATCCCTTGATTTGTTATTTTATTCTTTAGTGCTTCCATTCATTTTCTCCTTTGTTAATTATATTTTTGTCATATATAATTGGTAAAATAAAAACTCCCTAGTAAACTATTTAACAAGTTACCTAAGGAGTTTACAATAAAAATTTTGAATTAAATAATTATGAGATAACTATTCTCTCTGTTTTTATTTAAACACCCATAGTTAAGTACTTTACGGTTACTTGGTAGAAACGCTTAGACCATATTACTAAGCATATATGAGTTTGCGAATATTAAATTTTGTTCTTTATTAATTGTTCGTGTTTATATCTTATAATATTACAACATTTTTTTTGTTAAATCAATATGTATTTAAAAAAATGCCATACTAGATAATTATCTAGTATGGCATTTTATATATTTATAACTTAATATGAACTGCAGGAGTTCCCCAAATTTCTTTTGCGTATTTCTTTACAGTGTTATCACTTGAAAATATACCAGATTTCGCTATATTAATAATAGACATTTGCTGCCATAAAGATTTTTGCCTGTATAACCGATCAATTTCTTTATGACCCTTTACATAAGAATCAAAATCTTTAAGTACAAAATACTCATCATTATGCGATAGCAAAGTATCATAAATACCTTTAAATTCATTTGTAGGGGTTTCTAAAAATCCATTTATAAGTTGATTTAATATTAAGTTAATTCGCGCATCACTATTATATAAATCATAAGAGTTATAACTTTTATTCTTATAATACTCTATTACCTCTTTTGATGTAAGACCAAATAATATTATATTTTCTTTTCCAACCTCATCAAATATTTCTACATTTGCTCCATCCAAAGTGGCTATAGTTATAGCACCATTCATCATAAATTTCATATTACCAGTTCCAGATGCCTCTTTAGATGCAGTTGAAATCTGTTCACTAACATCAGCGCATGGAATGATTTTCTCAGCCAGTGACACTCCATAGTTTTCAAGGAATAGTATCTTGATTTTACCACGGACTATAGGATCATTATCTATCTTATTTGCTAAAGTGTTAATAAGTTTTATAGTTTGTTTTGCTATATAATAACTTGGCGAAGCTTTCGCACCAAATATAAAAGTTCTTGGAACCATATCCAAGTTTGGATTTTCGCGAAGCTGATTATATAAATGCATTATATGAAGTACATTTAAAGTTTGTCTTTTATAGGAATGCGCTCTTTTTACATGAACATCAAATATTGAACTCGGATCTATTGATGTTCCATAGTTTGCCTGTACATAGTTTGAAAATTTTATTTTATTATTAATTTTTATATTATGTGTTTTCTCTTGAAAAGCAGAATTCTTTGCATAATCCATTAATTTATGGAGCTCATTTGGAGACTTTATCCATTCATTACCTATAGTTTTCGTTATAAGCTTTGACAGCTCACCATTAGAATTTAGCAACCATCTCCTATGAGTTATACCATTAGTTTGATTGCTAAATTTTTCAGGGAAAAATTCATAAAAATCAGAAAGTTCTTGATGCTTTAATAATTCTGTGTGAAGCTTAGCAACTCCATTAACAGAATGGCCTCCTACAATAGCGAGGTATGCCATTCTTACATATCCATCATAAATAATAGACATTTTATTGACTTTGTTCCAATCACCATTATACCTATGATATACTTCGTTACAAAACCGCCTATTTATTTCTTCTACAATCATATAAATACGTGGAAGTAATTTTTTAAACATTCCAACATGCCATTTTTCTAGTGCTTCTGACATAATTGTATGGTTAGTGTATGCCATAGTCCCAGTTGTAATCTTCCATGCATCGTCCCAAGATAAGTTTTCCTCATCAATTAGAAGTCTCATTAGTTCAGCCACGGCTACAGCTGGGTGGGTATCATTTATTTGCACAGCCACGTGTTTATGAAACTCTTGGAGTGAAATTTTTTTCTTTTTATAATTTCTTAGAATACTTTGAAGTCCAGCACTTACAAAAAAATACTCTTGCTTAAGCCTTAATAATTTACCTTTTTCATAACTATCATCTGGATATAAAACTTGAGAAATAGCTTCAACCGAATATTTTTTCTCGCCTGCTTTTGCATAATCTCCTTGGCTAAATGATGAGAAATCAAAATCCTCTTCCATAGTTTCTGCACTCCAAAGCCTTAAAGTGTTTACAGTATCGTTTTTATATCCTTTTACTGGAGTATCATAGGGTACAGCTTTCACAACTTCATAGTTTTTATGGATAACTTTAATTACGCCATCTTCATCACTTAAATGAACTTGCCCACCAAATCTTACTTCTACAGATTTGCTTTCTTTTCTTATTTCCCAAGCATTACCATTTCTCAACCAATTATCAGGAACTTCTACTTGGTAACCACCTTCAATTTTTTGTTTGAATAACCCATATTTATACCTTATACCACAACCATGACCAGGTATTTCAGTCGACGCCATAGAGTCAAGAAAGCATGCTGCTAACCTTCCAAGTCCTCCATTACCAAGCCCAGCATCTAATTCTATATCCTCAACTTCTATTAAACTAATTCCTAAATCATTCAGTGCCTCATCGCATATATCCTTTATTCCTAAATTAACTAAGTTACTATTAAGTAATCTACCAACTAAGAACTCCATAGAAAAATAATACACCTGTTTTCCTCTATTTTTTCCATACTCTTTATTGCTTTCTATCCAGGGTTTAGAGCAATAATCCTTTACTAGAGAACCTAAAGCCAAATATTGATGTAATGAAGATGCGTTAACAACGTCTTCTGCAAACATTGTTTGTAGTTTTTCTATATAATCCATTTTAAGCATTTCTTTATCTATTACCACGACATTCACCACCTAGCAATTTTAGAATTTACATATTTCTAAAAATTTATTTTATTAGATTATTATATAAATCCTTATAGTTTTCAGCTGAATTTTCCCAACTATTATTTGAACTCATGGCATTTTGAACTAACTTATCCCAAGATGCTTTATCTTTGTATAATTCGAGAGCTCTAATTATCGTATCTAATAATTCTTTATTGCTGTAATTACTAAAAGAAAAACCATTGCCCTTCCCAGTATATTTATTATAAGGTATAATGGTGTCTTTTAGCCCTCCAGTTTCACGAACTATTGGGATACTTCCATATTTCAAGGCTATAAGCTGCCCTATTCCACAAGGTTCAAATAACGATGGCATCAAGAACATATCTGAAGATGCATATATTTGTTGTGCCAACTTCTCATCAAAAACAATGTTTGTTGATATCCTACTTGGATAAATAGAAGCATAATACTGAAATATGTCTTCATAATATCCGTCACCATTACCAAGTAATACTATTTGGACAGGAAAACTGAGCAATTCTTGTAACTTATCCACAATTAAATCTAGACCTTTTTGTTTTACTAGTCTAGTTACAATACCTATCATAGGTACATCCGCGTCAACAGGAAAACCTAGTTTTTCTTGAAGGGCTAATTTGTTTTTAACCTTTCCTTTTATATTGGTTGCATCATAGTTGTATAATATTTTTTCATCACTTTTAGGATTGTATAATTCATAATCTATACCATTTACTATGCCATATAACTTGTCAGCTTTTGATGATAATAATCCATCTAATCTTTCACCATAAAATGGAGTTCGTATTTCCTTTGAATAAGTATCGCTTACAGTAGTCACAGCATCTGAGAAAACAATTCCACCCTTCATGTAAGATACAACATCATAGAATTTAAGTGCATCATCATTAAAATACTTATGATCTAAGTCTATTATATCGCCTAGTATTTCTTTTGGGAATATTCCTTGGTATTGTAAATTGTGTATAGTAAATATGCTTTTTATTTTACTATACAGTTTGTCATAACTATAGTTTTCTTTAAGCAAAGCTGGCACAATTCCACATTGCCAATCATTACAATGAATTATATCTGGTACAAAATCCTCCATGTATTTGATAGATTCTAATATTGCTTTTGAGAAGAAAGAGAATCTTTCACCATCATCATAATATCCATATGTCCCAGGTCTTTTAAAATAATCTTCGTTATCCACAAAATAGTAAGGCACCTCATCATAAGTTAAATATTCCAAACCACAATATTGATTTCTCCAGCCAACTTGTACACTGAAAGCAGCTACACTCTCCATGCAATTCTTAAAGGATAAGGCAATGCTACTATATTTAGGTATTATTACTCTTGCATCGATACCAAGTTTTCTTAAGGCTTTAGGTAGTGCATACGCAACGTCCCCAAGGCCCCCTGTTTTAATAAACGGATATGCTTCAGAAGCCACAAATAATACTTTCATACTAACCCTCCTATAATTATGGTCGGAATTTTTTCTCAATTACTACTGGGAATTCTTCATCCCCCTCAAGTACTGTATTCTCATTTATAATAGTGTTTTTGTCAATTATGACATTTGTAAGCTTACAACCTTTTTTTATTTCGCAGTTTTGAAATATTATACAATTTTTAATTTCTGCGCCCTCATGTACTACTACCCTTCTTGAAATAACACTCTTTTCTATTTTTCCTTTCAAAATACATCCATTTGAAATCAAACTATTATTAACTTTTGATCCATTAAAATATTTCGTAGGGGCTTCATCTTTACTTTTTGTATAAATTAACCCTTTGCTATGAAATAATTCCTTAGTTATTTTAGGGTTTAACATATCCATACTAGTTTTATAATAATTTTTTATAGAATCTACACATTGAAGATATCCTTTAAACTCATAGGCATTAACATTAATTTTTGAAACATAATTATAAATAGCCGCTTTTATAGAATTATGATATCCTGTCTGAACACACTTGTTTATAATAGATATAAGAGTAGTTTTTTTCATTATAAACATTTCCATTGATATATTTAGTTTGTCCTCTGCTCCTATGTTTTTCCCAATGCTCAAGACTTTGTTTTCTTCATTAATATATAAAGTATTACAATTTATATAATGCTTTTTGCCGTTTGCTGTTTTTTTATATATTAAAGTTATCTCACTACCAGATTCCTCGTGATATTTAGCAGCCTCATTGTAATCCATATTACATAACATATTTGAAGAAGATATTATTACATAATCTTGCTTTGTTCTATATATATATTCCATATTACCACTTAATACATCTATATCCCTTAATTGTGATCTTTCTGAGGTAAGATTAAATAAAAATAATCCATTTATTTTTCTATCTAAATCCCAAGGTTCTCCTGAACCTACGTGATCAACTAAAGACCTAGATTTTGTGTTAGTAAATATACCTATATTATGAATACCTGAATTAACCATATTTGAAAGCACGAAATCAATAATTCTATATCTTCCACCTATAGGTATAGATGCTACAGGTCTTGATTTTGTGAGACTTTTAATATTATCTTCTTGTTCATTTAACATTAATATTCCTATATAATTTTTAAGCATTTTAGCACCTCGCAAGTTTTATAATTTATTGACTACCTTTAAATCAGCTTTAATTTCGCGTCCCTTTTCTATAACAATAATATCGCGACCATTACCAATATATGAGTTACGTCTTATGATAACATCGCTTCCTATAATAGCTTTATCTATAACTACGTTATTTCCTATTTTAGTATTTGGTAGAATAACTGAATTAGTTATTTTAGAGTTTTTCCCTACATGTACTCCTTGGAAAAGAACACAATTACTTATTTCACCGAAAACAGTACACCCTTCATTTAACAGAGCATTGTTTATAGTCGCCTCAGGCCCTATATATTGTGGTGGTAACATAGGATTGACTGTATATATTCTCCACTTATCATCATGTATATTAAGTTCATTATTGTCAGATATCAAATCCATATTCGCATCCCAAAAACTTTCAATAGTACCTACATCTCTCCAATATCCTTTGAAATGATATGCATATAACTCTTGATTATTATTTAACATCTTTGGTATTATATTTTTACCAAAGTCATTGCTAGATATTTCATCAAGGTTATCCTCCTTTAAAAGTTGTTTAAGAGCACGCCAATTAAAAATATAAACTCCCATAGAGGCTAAATTGCTTTTAGGATCCTTTGGTTTTTCTTCAAATTCAAAGATACTGTCATCTTCGCGAGTGTTCATTATTCCAAATCTACTACACTCGTCATGTGGAACTTCTATTACTGCAATAGTAACATCCGCACCTTTTTCTTTGTGATAATCTAGCATTTTTGAATAATCCATTTTATAAATATGGTCTCCTGATAAAATAAGAACATATTCTGGATCATAACTATCAATGTAATTTGTATTTTGATATATAGCATCAGCTGTCCCCTTGTACCAATTGCCACCGTCTTCATTTTGGTAAGGTGGTAAAAGACTTACGCCTCCATTTCTCCTATCTAAATCCCAAGGAGCTCCTATTCCTATATGAGAGTTCAGTGCCAATGGTTGGTATTGAGTGAGAACCCCTACTGTGTCTATATCAGAATTAGAACAATTACTTAAAGAAAAGTCTATAATTCTATACTTTCCTCCAAATGGTACTGCAGGTTTTGCCGTCATTTTTGTTAATTGCTTTAGTCTTGATCCTTGACCTCCTGCGAGTATCATAGCTATCATTTCTTTTTTTATCATTCTACTTCTCCCCCTTCTATACTTCTGCTAATTTATCTATTTACTAGCTTTTAATAATTCAACTTCGTTGTCTACATTTAGTTTTATAAAAATTATAGATAATGCCGGTACACTAATATTTATACAATAAGGCTGCCTATTCCACTTTTCGATTATTGAGGCTCCATTCAATAAATTGACCAAAATCCCCATCCATAAATAATAACTATTCACCTGGAGGTGACATCATATACCCATAAAAAGGTCTTAGACTTGCAAACTTATAATCATACTCCCAACCATTTTACCTAATAAAGATTTTTACCGTGAATCACCTCATTATGTGAATGTGGCAAAATAAATTTCAAGAAAACGCATACATTAATGTAAATGTAATTAATTTATGTCTGAATTTCTTCCGATCACAATTAAGTTGCATGTATTTCAGCATTTCATTAATCTAATGGATGCTTTTTAACAGGAAGAAATTCTATTTGGGCATATCACATATAAAGTACATAACTTAGAGCCTGTACGCAATTTTGATATAAAAATAAATTTTATTGTTTTTACCCAAATGTTATCATTCCAATGTTAATTTTTAAAATTTACTACCACTGATGTTGTATTAGCTATTAAAGTTCATTAAATAATTACAACAATTCCAATTGTTAAAGTCTCCAAACACCCTAACTTATTTTAGTTTGCCACCCAAACTGAGAATCCAGCCCCCTTTTTACCATTCTTTGTTCTTAATTTCCATCCCATAACTTTGTAACTATTAAATTCCTGACTATGAGAAAAGAAAACTTCAACATTATTTATAACTTCCTCCAACTTTAAACATATACAAATTATAATTTATTTGAATGCGCCTTAGTAACTATAATTTGTAGTACAATCTATAAAAAATAAATTTTCTAACTGCTTAAGTTTTCAAATATGAAAGAAAACCTTATTTTGTTTGTTTTAACAAAATGTTTACAATCACTATTTACAATTATAACATATAAGTGGTTAAAAGAGCGTTATGATTGGAAGATTTTATCATTTAAAAACCTCTAAATTAAACCACTTTTCTACATAAAATTTAAATATATTTCTGCACTTTTTGTAACTTAATACCCCAACTACATTAAATGATTTTTTTACAAAAAATAATACATAATACCAAAGATTAAATTCAAAAAATTTATTTCTTATTTTTACATTAATAATAATATTAATTATTGTTATTTGGAGAAATAATGAAAACTATTAACTCTTACAATAATCTTAAATATTTAGGCACATTCAAATAAATAACAAGAATACTAAATTGTTATCTATTTAAATGTGCCTAATATAAATTTTTATATAAAATTAATCATTAGAAATGTCCATGCCATAAAATATTTCTTCCATCTCTTTTTGTAATTTTTTTATAATATTAGCTTTTTCATCAAAACTTAAATCTTCTTGTTTAATTTCAAACAAGTAATTATCAAGCTTAAAATCGTTTAATTTCATTTTTGTATGAAATATACTAGATTGATATATATTCATGTCGATTAAGCTATATCGATCTTTTGTTTCTTTAGCAATATAATTTTGTATGGAATTAATTTCATGATCTATGAAATGCTTTTTACCATCCATGTCCCTCGTAAAACCACGAACCCTATAATCAATAGTAATAATATCTGAATCAAAACTACTAATTAAGTAATTTAGAGCTTTTAATGGAGATATAGTACCACATGTTGCCACATCTATATCTACTCTAAATGTACTTATATCATTTTGTGGATGGCTTTCCGGATAAGTATGCACTGTTACATGGCTTTTATCTAAATGTGCCACGATATTCTCCCTAATTGGGGTTAAAATACCTCTATTGCAGGAAGGGTCTACCACATATAGTGGGATTTCTTCTTCCGAAATAAGAAGTGTTACACTTGCTCCTTGAGGATCATAGTCCTGCTTTGCAATATTTAATACACTGGCACCTATCATTTCAGTAACATTCGTAAGTATTTTAGTTAACCTCTCAGCATTATATTGTTCATCAATATATTCTATATATTTCTCTCTATCTTCTTTTGTTTTTGTATAACAAATATCATAGATATTAAAACTTAATGATTTTGTTAAATTGTTAAATCCATATAGCCTTAATTTATTTTTGTCATTTTTAGCCAACTCTATTCCCCATTTCTATTTGTCTTTATCTAATTAAATTATATGACTTATTACTTCATTATTAATACATCAATTTATTGTCCATACCTATTCTATATAATAATTTGCTTGAAGTATATACTTTTTACTATTATAATTATTTATAATAGTAATATAATTTTTTTTATGTTCCTATACTATTCACTTTATAACATGGATATGAATATAATTAAGTATAATATTTATATCTTTCCATAAAAGTAAATTATTAGAATCGGAGGTATTATTGCAATGAATAAAAAATTAAAAGTCGGATTATTAGGTGGAACTGGATTTGTTGGTCAACGTCTTGTTACACTACTTGAAAATCACCCTTATTTTGAAATAGCTGTTATTGCTGCTAGTGAGAACTCTGTGGGTAAAACTTATTATGAAGCAGTGAATAATAGATGGAAATTGGACGTGCCTATGCCTGAGTGCGTTAAAAACATAGTCTTAAAAAATATTAATGAAGTAGATGAAATAAGCAGCCTTGTAGATTTCGTCTTCTGCGCTGTTAATATGCCTGCAAATGAAATAAGAGAAATTGAAGAAAGATATGCAAAAGCTGAAACTCCTGTAGTTTCAAATAACTCTGCTCACAGAAGTACTCCTGATGTTCCAATGGTCATTCCCGAGATAAATGCTGATCATTTTGAACTAATAAACGTACAACGTAAGCGTTTAGGCACTAAAAGAGGTTTTATAGTTGCTAAACCTAACTGCTCAATTCAGAGTTACGTTCCTGCTATAAGTGCTCTTATGGAATTTAAACCTACAAAAATACTAGTTTCCACATATCAAGCTATATCTGGTTCAGGAAAGATATTCTCAGACTGGCCAGAAATTATTGATAATGTTATTCCATATATAGGTGGAGAAGAAGAAAAAAGCGAACAAGAACCCCTAAAAATTTGGGGTCATAGGGGTAATGATAAGATTATAAATGCTACTGAACCTATAATCTCAACTCAATGCATTCGTGTTCCTGTTGCAGATGGTCATTTAGCTGCTGTATTTGTTTCCTTTAAAGAAAAGCCATCAAAAGAAACTATATTAAAGCTTTGGGCTGAGTTTAAAGGAAAACCACAACTATTAGACCTTCCAAATGCTCCCAAACAGTTTTTAACATACTTTGAGGAAAATGATAGACCCCAAGTTAGGCTAGATCGAAACATTGAAAAGGGAATGGGAATATCAATTGGTAGACTCCGCGAGGACAAATTATTTGATTACAAATTTGTTTGTTTGTCCCACAATACTTTACGTGGAGCAGCCGGTGGTGCAGTACTTTCAGCTGAACTTTTAATGAAAGAAGGATTTTTAACATCTAAATAAAAATATATATTAAATATAAAAAAGCCTTCTTATTTCAAGTAGTAATTATCTTGAAATAAGAAGGCTTTTTATTAATGCTTTTTTCCACTGACCACAAATATAGGATTATTAGCTATTAACATGTAGCTCTGTCCCCTTGTCTTACTAACTTGTACTTGAACACATTCTACCTCATAATTTAATTCTTTTAAAGTTTCCATGGCCTTGTACACATTATTTATAGTTATAAAGTTTAAAACGATATTCTTGTTCCTTTTGAGTTTACTTCCATAACATCTTATAATATCATCTATATTTCCACCACTTCCCCCAATAAATATTGCATCATATTCACCTGCTATACTAGGCTCTAACTCCATGGCTTCTTTATTTATTATTTCCATATTATCAGTTTTAAATTTTTCTTTATTTTGTTTTATAATGTCTATTGCATCTTCATCTCTTTCTATAGCAATAACTTTACCCTTATTACAAATCTTCGCCATCTGGATACTTACTGATCCTGTACCTGCACCAATGTCGAGTACCTTATAATCATCTTCAAGCTCAAGCTTTACTACACTTAATATTCTTACTTCTTCCTTAGTCATTGGACAATTGCCCCTTATAAATTCATTGTCTTTAATAAACCTCATATTTTTGCGCCTCCTGATTTATTCTAACGTAGTATATTCCAAATACGAATCAACTTTATAAAAGTCCAACATATAGAAGTTAGGATAGTAGAGCGTTCTAAAAAAACACTTATACTGTAAAACTCTTAAACGCTTCTAAGAATTTTTCTATGTCCTTTTCGGTATGTTTAGTGCATAGGAATATCGCCTCAAATTGGGAAGGTGCAATATTTATTCCACTTTTTATCATGTGTTCAAAATATCTTAAAAACATCAAAGCATCACAAGTTTTAGCATCGTCAAAATTTTTGACTTCTTTATTTTTCGTAAAGAAAGCTGTAATCATTGAGCCACATCTATTAACTACCATAGGTATTCCTTTTTCTTTTGCAATTTCGAGTAGTCCCTTTTGAAGTTTTTCTGAAAGCTTCTCCATGGTCACATATACTCTTGGGTTATCACAAAGCTTAGTTAATGTTTCATAACCTGCTGCCATAACCACAGGATTACCTGACATAGTACCTGCTTGATAAACTGGCCCCATAGGTGATAAGAACTCCATTATCTCTCTTTTTCCACCAAAGGCACCACATGGAAGTCCTCCACCTATGATTTTTGCATAAGTTATTAAATCTGGAGCTACATTATAAATGCTTTGTGCTCCTTTATAGGCTACTCTAAATCCACTCATTACTTCGTCAAAAATAAGTAAACTCTTATATTCATCACATAATTTTCTAAGTCCAATTAAAAATTCTTTCTCAGCTGGTATAACTCCCATATTTCCTGCTACTGGTTCAATGATTATGCATGCTATATCATCCTTATAATTTTCAAACAATGTTTTTACGCTACCTAAATCATTATAATTTGCAATTAGTGTATTTATAATACTTTCTTTTGGAACACCAGCAGATCCAGCGATGCCTGCAGTCATCACTCCTGAACCGGCTTCAACTAAAAAGCTTTCAAAATGTCCATGGTAACAACCTGCAAATTTTATTATTTTATTCTTTTTAGTGTAACCCCTTGCAAGTTTTACAGCGCTCATTGTAGCTTCTGTACCTGAGTTAACCATTCTGATCATTTCTACATTATCTACAGTAGTGCAGATATGCTTTGCTACTTTTAACTCAATTTCTGTAGATGCACCAAAGGCAATTGCGCTTTCGCAAGTGTTTTGTATAGCTTTCACTACATCATCATCACAATGGCCAAGAAGCATTGGTCCCCATGCGCATACAAAATCTATGTATTTGTTCCCATCTTCATCATAAATGTATGCACCTTTACCCTTTTTAATAATTGGAGGAGTGACAGTTACATCTTTAAAAGCTCTAACCGGGCTATTAACTCCACCAGGCATATATTGCTTTGATTCATTAAATATGTCTAAGTTTCTCATAGTAGTTTCCTCTTTTCTATATATTAAGTTTATTTACTAGTATTCTTTTGTAATTTTTACATTAAAGTTAGTTTTAATCTAGGAATTACTCTTTTAACCATCTACATAAATCAAGTGCATAATAAGTAATAATTATATCTGCTCCCGCTCTTTTCATAGAAATATGCATTTCCATAGCTATAGCTTTCTCGTCAATTAACCCCTGCTTTGCTGCTGCTTTTACCATGGCAAATTCTCCACTAACGCTATAAGCTGCTACGGGAACATCATATCTATCTCTAGCCCATCTTATTACATCTAAGTATGATAATGCAGGTTTTACCATTATTATATCTGCACCTTCCTCAATATCACATTCTATTTCTCTCATAGCTTCTCTGATATTGGCTGGATCCATTTGATAGGTTTTTCTATCCCCAAACTGTGGTGATGAATTTGCTGCTTCTCTGAAAGGACCATAAAATGCTGAAGAATATTTAGCACTATAAGCCATTATCGATATATCCTTAAAGCCATTATCATCTAAAATTGTTCTTATTGCTTCTACATGCCCATCCATCATGTCAGATGGTGCTATCATGTCTGCTCCAACTCGTGCATGAGATAACGCAATTTCTGCTATATATTTAAGACTCTTATCATTATCAACCTTTGAACCCTCAAGTATCCCACAATGTCCATGATTAGTATATTGACACATACATACATCTGTTATTATGAATAAATCTTTTGATATCTCACGTACTTTTCTAACTGCTCTTTGAACAATACCATCTTTATCATAAGCCCCACAACCAACTTCATCTTTATGTTCTGGAAGTCCAAATAACATTACTCCACGTAATCCAACTTCTTCAACTTCTTCAATAATTTCATGAAGCCTATCTAATGAAAAATGATAATTCCCTGGCATTGAAGATATTTCTTCCTTAATGTTTTCGCCTTCTACTACAAAAATAGGAAATATAAAGTCCGCTGGTGTTATAATTGTTTCACGTACTAAATCTCTTATGTTTCTTGTTTCTCTTAACCTTCTATTTCTTTTGAACATAGTTATCCACTCCTAGTTAAATATATTTTAATCTTATCCACATTTTATTATAAATAATCCACTTACTAACGCTACATGTTTACAAGTTTTTCAAGAACACCCTGGGCACTATAAACATCGCATATAATAGCTTCTATGCCTTCATCTAAAAGTGCCTTTGCAGTTATTGGACCTATAGCAAGTGCTTTTTTTGATTTTATAGTTTCAATACCTACCATCGTTATCATGTTTTTAACAGTAGATGGTGAAGTAAATACTATAAGATCTACACCTTTTATCTCATTGTCAGATCGTACTTTGCCACATATTGTTTCATATGTAAACACTTCATCAACGCAGCATCCACTTTTCCTTAATTCATCTACCAAATAAGGCCTTGAACCTTTTGAGCGAGGTATCAGTACCTTGTCATTCTCTTTTATGTAGGTTTGCATTTTATCAAATAAACTTTCCGCAACAAAGTGTTCAGCAACAATTTCTGGAATAATTCCTCTGTTTTTAAGAGCCTTCGCAGTAGCTGGTCCTATAGCTGCAAATTTACCTTTAAGTTTTCTTATATCAAATTCAATATCTTTTAAATAATCAAATAAGAAATTCACTCCATTTACGCTAGTTAAAGCTATAAAGTCATAATCCTTAAGCTTTTCGCAGCTTTCGTCTAAGTTATATGAAGTATTCTTAAATTGGATTGAATTAATCTCAAGTACTTCTGCTCCTAAATCTATCAACTCTTCGCGAAGCTCCTTTGATTGCTCTTTTGAACGAGTTATACATATATTCTTGCCAAATAAAGGTTTCTTCTCATACCAATTGAACCTATCATTAAATTTGACTACTTCTCCCACTACAATAATGCAAGGTGACGATATTTCTGATTCCTTAACCTTAGCTAATATATTTTGCAGCGTCCCCACTACTTTCTTTTGTTTTGATGTAGTTCCTCTCATTACAACAGCGCAGAGAGTCTCTTTGCTTTTCCCATTAGATATAAGACTTTCTGCAATCTTTTCTAGGTTTCTAAAACCCATCATAAATACTAATGTTCCCTGGAGTCTTGCTACTGCATTCCAATCTATATTAAGTTTTTCTGCACTCATTGCTGTGAATACATGAAAACTTTGAGCTATTCCCCTGTGAGTTATAGGTATTCCTGCATAATTCAGTACTGCTATTGGTGAGGTTATTCCAGGTATAACTTCAAATTCAATGTTTTCATCAAATAATGCTATTGCTTCCTCTCCACCACGACCAAATACGAAAGGATCTCCACCTTTAATTCTTCCAACTACATGGCCTTTTTTCGAAAGCAATACTAGCATGTCATTTATTTCTTCTTGAGTTTTATAATGACACCCTGGTTCTTTCCCACAATAGTATATTTCGCAATCTTCTTTTAAATATTTAAGTACACTTGTACTTGCAAGCCTATCATACATAACAGCTGTACATTTTCCAAGCATTCTTATGGCTTTTAGGGTTATTAGTTCTGCATCTCCTGGACCAACTCCCATTAAATAAACCTTTCCCATTGGTATCCCCCTCTCGCTTTTATTAAAGCTAACTGTTTTCTAATATATTTTTAGCCAAATCAACACCTAGCTTCATATAGTCATTTTTATCTCCTGATAATTGTTTTTTAACTATTTTGCCTTCAATTCTGTAAACACCAAGCATGTGCATAACGTCGTTATCAAGATAAGCATATGCACCTATACAATCATGACAATCTCCATTAAGGGTGGCCATGAAACTTCTTTCTGCATCTACGCAAATTCTGGCATCATAGCAATCCAATTCTTTAATCATTGCGAGCAACACATGATCTTTAACCATTTCTATTCCAAGCGCTCCTTGGGCTATTGCAGGTACAATTTCCATTGGATCAAAATAATTAGTAATTATATTTTCCATTTTGAGCCTTTTTAGCCCTGCCGCTGCAAGTATTATTCCATCTAGATTTTCCTTTTCTATTTTTGCAATTCTAGTCTGAACATTACCCCTTATAGGTACAATTTCTATATCTGGTCTTAATATTTTAACCTGAGTACCTCGCCTTATACTACTTGTGCCGATTCTTGCGCCCTTAGGTAAATCGTAAAAGCTAATGTTATTAAAGGCTACAAATGCATCTCTAACATCTTCTCTAACTGGAATTGCCACTATTTCAAACTCAGAAGGCACATCATAGGGTACATCTTTCATGCTATGTACTGCCATGTCAACTTTATTGCCTAGCATTTCATGCTCTATTTCTTTTACAAAAAGGCCCTTGCCCCCTATTTTATCTAAAGTAACATTTAAAACCTTATCTCCCTTTGTCTCAATAAGCACCTTTTCAGAATCAATATTAAATTTTTCTTTAATCATAGATATAACTGTATCCGCCTGCACTTGTGCAAGCTCACTTCTTCTAGTCCCTATATTAATTTTCAAATCTCACCCTCCACTTCTTAACTTAATTAAGACTTATATAACCCCGTAAAACATTTTTATAATTACATCTTGTACTCCCAAAGCATAAAAGAAATAAAAATCTTCACTACAAACAAAATTCATAATTTGTTTTTTATCTTTGTTTTTCATTAACTTATTTCTTATATTAAAAGTATAATCTATAAAATCTGTATATTCGCATATTTTATTTTCTATAACTTTAGACATAAAAAGTGCTGTTCTAGGGCTACTATTTTTAGTATGTAATGCGAATTTCATGTTAGATAAATCCTTTTGAACTGGTGTTACAAATAACCCTCGTTTATAATCCGCGCAATGTACATATAACTTACATATACTATCGCAGTATTCTTTTATTTTCTCATTTGTGTCCTTACTATCCGTTGCAATAATTACTATATGATTTTTGTCCACATAACTTTTATCATATTCATCTTGTATTAACTTTATGTTACAAAGATCACTTAATTCACTAAATTCTTTGCAAAACTCTTTTGCAACCACTGTAATATTACAACCTTCTCTTGAGAAAGTTCTACATTTTATAAAAGCAGCATCGCCACCACCAACAATAAGCACATTAACCTTATTTGAGAAGAGTGAAATCATTAAATAATTTAAATCTGAAAGATCCTGCTTATTATGTCCTCGCATTGTTTAGACCTCCCCTTCAAATGCTCTTCCTTTAAAACAACTATTGCTCTATTTACATAGGCATTTGAGGTACTCTTTAATAGTAACTCCGCTAATTCCTCATTATCCTTAGTCTCTTTTTTATGCTTAAAAGTTGTAAGTCTTTCTTTGTAAACATCCTCGCCAATATGTCTTATTTTTTGTATAAAGGGAGCTAATTCCTCTATAGTTTTCCACTCTATAAATTCTTTTATAGCTTTATCAACAATATATTTATTATCTTTCATTGATGATAATCTTTTTTTGTAGTTTGCATCATGAATGTCACCTAACATGTCTATATCATATACTTCATATAAAGGATTCTCGCTTACTATTTCTTCTATATCTCTTGGCACAGCTAAATCAAACAGTAATAATTTTTTGTTAGGTAATTCATCTAGATGAATTACAGTATGAGGAGCTGTCGTACAAGATATAACACAATCTACCTTATCGTAATATTTGGTTAAATCATTAAACGGTATTATTTTTACCCTTGGGTCTTCTATATTAACCTTTTGAGCATCTCTAACTGCAATATATAACATGTCAATTTTTGCTTCTAATATATATTTTGATGTTAATTCCCCAACTGTTCCATATCCCAGAATCATAAAGTTCTTATGACCCTTATCTATAGCTTTTTTAACTACCATAGAAGAAGACGAAACTGGAATTTCACTTATTTTAGATTTAGTCCTAAAATGCTTGCCACAGGCTATAGCGTTTTCAAAAAGCCTTTGGAGTTCCTTTTTATTTGATTTTAATCCCTTAGTAATTTCATAAGCATCCCTAACTTGCCCAAGTATTTGGTCTTCTCCAAGTAGTAGTGAGTCAAACCCACAAACTACTTCCATTAAGTGTTGTATTGCTTTATCTCCCTTATAATTAACTACACATTTTATTAAATCCTCATCCCAATTTAAGGCCTTAAAAATTTTTATTATTATATCCTCATCCATAGACTTAAAATATATCTCTGTCCTATTACAGGTACTTAAAATAACCGCTTCTTCACAAATGTTTAAAAGAGCCTCTAAATACTTTTCTTGACGTATTGGTATGATTGAAAGCTTTTCTCTAATTTCTATTTTTACATCATGTTTTAGTCCTATAAGTTGTATCATTATATCATCTCCAAAAATACTTAACTATTATGTATATTATTACTAATAAGAGCATTGACCCATACATTAGTTTTATTGTATCTATTATATGTTCTTTCCTTAACTCTTTTATTTTATTTCCTATTGTTGGTTTATACATTTTCTCTCCAAAATATAAATTTGTCCCTCCTAGCTGAACTTTCATAGCTCCTGCAACTGCAGCTTCAGGATATGCACAATTAGGACTTTTATGATTTTTGCGATCTCTTATCATTACCTTCAAACTTATAGCAATATTTCCATGAACTATCGGCGCTGCCAGGCATATTAGAAAACCGGTTATTCTCGCAGGCACAAAATTAAATACGTCATCAGTTTTTGCTGGAAAGTATCCAATATATTTATATTTTTTATTCATATATCCAAGCATTGAATCCATGGTATTAATACCCTTATACATCATAGCCAAAGGTGCCCCCCCAAGTATTGCATAGAGAATAGGAGCTATAACACCGTCTGATGTGTTTTCTGCAATAGTCTCTACATCTGCCCTTACTATTTCATATTCACTAAGGTCTTTCGTATCTCTGCCTACAATGTAGGATAATCTAACCCTAGCATCGTTAATATCATTTTTAGCTAATGAATCATATACCTTAATACCTTCCTTGTGAAGACACTTCGTAGCTATTGTTGTCCAAATCAATATTATATTGAGAATGTGGTATAACCAAAAAAAGTTATTACTTACTTTTAAAATTATAAATGGCACTAAATAACTAGAAAAAGCTACCACAATTACAATAACTCCTCCAAAAGCTTTTAATCCACTCTCTGTTTTGCATAACTTTCTACCCATCTTATCTAGTCTAGATATAAGTTTCCCTATATATATAACCGGATGTTTAAACCAATATGGATCTCCAATTAATAGATCTAATATAATTGCTAGTATCAGATCTATTACATTCATTGCACTTAGTATTTCCATTTATATTCCTCACTATTTTATACATTTGTAATATTATTTAAGACTAATCATTAATTAGTTGTTAACTGTCCCTACGTTTTTCCATTTCTATGCCTATAATCTTATAAATGAGATTCATATCTATATTATTTCTCACAATGTCTGCTAGCTTGTCTATCTCTTTTTCCCTTAGTGATTCATAGGCTTTTGATTTCTTAGGTTCCATACCTTTTTCTAATCTTAACTTATTAACCATGTGTTCTCTAAACTCTACCCCATCTAAAATTCCGTGTATATATGTACCCACAATATTTCCTCTTGCGTTAATTGCTCCGTCAAGCGAGGATAACTGCTCAACTTCCGAGGACGATTGTTCACCATTTCTATTATATATTTTAAAAAGTGGTTTTGCTCCATTTCCATAATTGCAAATTCCCATATGTATTTCATAACCATAAGCTTTAATGCCCATATTAATGCTACGGGCTTTTACTCTCGTTGTTATTTTCTCATCTTCAAATACTGTATCTATATCTAAAAGCTTCATGCCTTCAGTATTTTGTGAACTTCCCTCTATGAAATTAGGGTCATTTAGGCTATTTCCTAGCATTTGATACCCTCCACAAATACCTAATATGTTACCTTCTATACTATATTCCTTAATTGCTTCCATAATCCCTAATTCCTTTAGAGTAATTAAGTCGTCAATAGTATTTTTAGTTCCCGGTATTATAAGTAAATCTGGATTACCCAATTCTTCTTTATTTGTAACAAATCTAACTGATACGTCTTCTTCCTTCTTTAAAGCATCGAAGTCTGTAAAATTAGATATATGAGGTAGTTTTATTACAGCGATATCTATAGCCGCAGTAATTTTTTTGTTAAATTGTACTGCACCGTCTTCGTCCTCTAAATCTAATCTAAAGTAAGGAATTACTCCGCCGCACGGTACATGTATAATGTCCTCAAGCATAGTAAGTCCAGGTTTTAGTATCTCTAGATCACCTCTAAATTTATTTATAATAGTGGCTTTAACTCTTTTTTTCTCATCTTCGCTTAGTAAAAGCATAGTCCCCGCAAGTGATGCAAATACTCCACCCTTATCTATATCCCCCGCTAGTATTACAGGCGCATCTATAAGCTCTGCCATTCCCATATTTACTATATCTCTATCTCTTAAATTAATCTCTGCAGGGCTACCTGCCCCTTCCATTACTATAATATCATATTGCTTTTCTAGTTCTTCAAATTGCTCTTTTAACATGTTTTTAAATTCTAGTTTCATATTATGATATTCCATAGCTGTACTATTTCCAAAAACTTTTCCATTAACGATAATTTGGCACTTTTTGTCTGTTGTAGGTTTTAATAAAATTGGATTCATAAATACCTGTGGCTCAATTCCTGCGGCATATGCCTGGAGCACCTGTGCACGTCCCATCTCTTTTCCATCCAATGTAATATAAGAATTAAGTGACATGTTCTGTGACTTAAAAGGACATACAGAAAACCCATCTTGTTTGAAAATTCTACACAAGGCTGTAACTATTATGCTTTTCCCTACAGATGAAGCGGTCCCTTGAACCATAATTTTAGCCATTATTCTTTCTCCTTCCTCGTCTTTCGTATGCAATTTTTATGCAAAATAAAAAACAGCAAGCTTTCACACCTGCTGTTATGTACAAACTCCCTTTGCACTAACTTAAATTCTACAAGTTCTTTCCCGCCGAAAGCTTAATATTACTGATTTAGGCAGGTCTCCTGGCTCTTAATTCACTCTTGTTTTGACTCCTACCATTACAGGTAGTTTTAAAAAAGCATGTGATCAATTACAGTAGCGGGGGCTGCTGTGGACTTACACCACATTCCCTTTTCACCTTATTAATTATCTACTAAAGTAGCTGAATCTACTAAAGTAGCTGATTAATAATAGGCACCTAAAAACATCTATTTATTTTTTAAAGTTTATATGCTTACATAAAATTAAATTCATTTTAATATCTAATGTTATATATATTTCTACAAAATAAGTTTATAACATTAATTTAATTATGTCAATGTATAAGAATTTGAAATAGTTGCGTTGAACTTTAATCATCTTTGTATATATTTCTACTTTAATTTAGCCTGCAAAAACATAGCCTTTTTACCTATCTCTGTAAATTTAGCTTCATATTCTGTAATTACATTATCTTCAAAATCACTAGTATGCAGGTCATAGGTTAAGAATAATATTTCGAAACCACACTCCTTAAAATATTCTATTGAATCATCAAATAATTCTAAATCATCTGTTTTAAACCATACTTCAGAGCCGCGTTTTAAAAATTTCTTATAGCTTGTTAAAAACTTAGTATGAGTTAATCTTCTTTTGTTATGTCTTTCTTTAGGCCATGGATTACAGAAATTTATATAAATTCTACTTATTTCATTCATTGAAAACACATCATCAATAAGCATAATGTTTAAAGGCATCAGACGTACATTTATATTTTCTTCGCCTTCAATTTTTCTTACCTCTATTACCTTTCTAAGAGCAAACACTAATACCTCATCTTTTAAATCTATCCCAATAAAATTAATATTAGGATTTTGCTTAGATTTTTCTGATATAAATTTACCTTTACCACAACCTAGCTCTAAATGTATTTCATTATTATTCTTAAATTCTTCCTTCCAATTTCCTGTGTGAGCATATAGATCTGTTATTACAATATGACTAGCTTCCAATTCTGGCCTAGCCCAATATTTTTTTCTTAAGCGCATATCTTTCTCCTTCTATTCTAAATAATAAAAAATTATTGTATTAATTTACTTGAATTTATATTAACATTAAAACATTCCTGCAATATTTATAAATTGATTAAATAACCATGACGCTGGTGCTTGCACAAGATAAGTGAAAACGGATTGCTGACCAGGTAATATAGGTAGTAATAACACCATAAATATTAAGAACTGATACCTATAAATCGAATCTGATAATTGATTAAAAAACTTTGGAAACAAATCTCTAACTATATGGAACCCGTCAAAACCTGGTATTGGAACTAAATTAAGAAAAAACAACATACAATTTATGGAGCCTGTGAATTGTATTATTAGCATGATAATGTTATATAACTGACCATGAGTCGGTGAAAGTTTGAAATATAATACTGTTAAAACAGCAAATATAAAACCTAAAATCAGATTTGCAAGTGGTCCTGCAAATGAAACCTTCAAATCATCCTTATAATAATTTTTAAACGCACTAGGATTTGTCTGAACAGGTTTTGCCCACCCAAATCCCGCAATTAAAATTAAAATAAATCCCATTAAGTCTATATGGGCAATTGGATTAAGCGTAAGCCTTCCTTGGAATCTTGGTGTCTTATCTCCTAACCTATCTGCAGTAATTGCATGTGCATACTCATGAAAAGTGAATGCTATTAATATTGCTGGTATCATCAAAACCTTATATAATATTTGTTGTGTTTCCAAATTCGTCCCTCCTTATATTCCTATAGAGTAGATAACAACCGCTAATTGTTATATCCATTGTTAAATCATCTTTGGTTCCTTATTATAATTGATATGTAATATATCTATTATAACAAAGTTTATTGTTATTTAAAATTTTATATTATTAAAACAAAAATTTAAATATTGTAACTGTATCTTTATAACTATATTTTTTAAAATAGCACATTAACTGTTAAATTTATTTTATCAAAACTATATAATAAGTAAAAACTATGCCAAGGGCATAGTTTTTACTTATTACATGTTCCTAGTTACTTAAAAAGAACAAAAGATGCTTTATTGTTTGCTACAGACATTACTCCTTTATTATACAGTTGATATAATTTTCCTACATAGCTAGTTTGTTTTCCAGAGTTAATTTCTGTTAATACACCTTTCAATGAATCGTTTTGGTATAATATACCATTTTTGGAAATGAATAAATCGTTTTTCGAAGCTGGCTTTACTAAATTAACCGATTTCCATTGCTGTGTGTCTTCTGATGTTTTACCATAATATACTTTGCTTACTAAATTGTCTTTTAATTCTCCAACATACACGTTATCATCATCATCAGTACCAATTAACGTAAGCTTATCTACTCCATCAATACTTATAGGGTTTTGACGTCCTGTAGCATATATTTTATTGTATACCAATCCCTCATATACCAGCTGATCCTCATGACGAACTAATGCTATATTGCTTACAAAACTAGGTATTGTATTGATCCTTGTAATCTCACCCATTCTATCTATTCTATATATTGTACTTTTATTACCCTCACTTGATACATTCACGTAAGTAACTCCTGTTAACGTCGATAATTGAATATCTTCAACTTCTGGTTTTGAACCACCCCAGGCTAAATCTTTTACCTTTAACTTTTCTCCCTTTAATACATCGTAAGAGTATAATACTAGGTTACTGGATTCATCGTTACTTTTTTTCTCTATTAAAAGCATTCTATTTCTATCCGGAAGCCATTCTGAAAAAGATATTATTGAATTATCTTCCGCATCAATAGTTTTAATCTTCCCATCCCTACAATTAACAATTTTTAATTTTTCATCTACATTATAGGATAAATACTTAGCATCATAAGACACTAGTAAATTTTCTGCTTTTTCAGGTATTTTAACATCTACATTTTTTGATTTAGTACTTTGGTTTTCAACAACCTTTTTTGTAACCACTTTTGAACCTGTACCCAAAAAATAATGATCTAAATAAAAGAGACCCAAACATTGTAGCGATAAAGATACTATTATCCATATACTTATTCTTTTTAACCATTTCATAATACTTACTCCTTTAATTTAAAATATCCTAGACTAAGATTAAATTTTATTTCCTACTCTCTACATATATGATTGAGGGTACAGATCTCTCACCCAAACTGTCACAAGGATTGTTTATAACTTCATCATCATAAAACAATGTAGAAGAAGAACCTCCATCTAAGTTAGTAGCATTATAAGCTCCATAATCATATAACAAGTCTTGCACTTCTCTTAAAGTAGCTCCTATACTATTTACCTGTCTTCCATCAAGAACTAATAATATAATAGCACCATCTTTTCTTTGTGCTATAGCTGTTCTGGGTGCTATACCCCATCCACCATCACCCTTAGTTATAGTTTTATTCCCATTAACTATTATTGCTGGTCCAAAAGATACTGCTTCTGTTACTCCATTGTTTTTCATATCCTTAATGCTGTGAGGGCCAACTAATAAATTACCCGCTTTAGTTAACGCTACAACTTGTCTTTGTTCATTTTCGTTTTTTATACCATTATAAACAATTTTCCCATTAGACATTATAACTCCTGCTGGGTTAGCTCCTGTTCCTGTCCATTTTGATCCAACTGCCTCATCTGTAAATCCACCGCCATTAATTGCTGCAATAGCATTATTATCTTTTGCAATATCGCTTGTTAGTTGTCCTTCCTCTCCGAGCTTACTGCTATAACCTACTTTTATTCTAGTTGGGTCCTTAATTATTAGTATGTACCCTTTGTATTTGTTTCCGCTTACATCATATCTTTCTATGTTATTATCATCTTTATTTTCTACCTTTACGCCAGAATTTGCACCATCTAAATTATTTTGAACTATAGCTTCTACCTTTTGATCATTCATAATCTGCTTTATTTTCTCATCAGATAAAAATGATGTTGCTAGCCACTGTAATGTAAGGGTAGTCATTGCTGCACCTACCACTGTAGTCTTTACATTTTTAAACGGTCCATAATAAACCATAAACGGGCTTGTAACGGCTGTGAAAACTAATTCAAAAATAACAAATAGTAAAACAAATGTTCTCGATATTTTTTTGATCTTTCCACTTTTTTTTATTTTTCTCATGTTTTCCATCCTTTTCTTTATTATGTACTACCACATTGTACAGTAAAACTACATATTTGAACACAGAATTTAAATGTAATTTCTGTTAACATAACTATAAAATTGCAATTTTATACAAAAAGAGAGCATAAATTCTTATACTCTCTTCTAAAAATAATAATTTTATAATTTTTTTGATCCTTCATAAGCTATTGGTGATCTCTCACATTCATCATATTTTAAGGTTACTTGATAACACAGCTCACTACCTTTCATTTTTTCAGATGCATAACACAAGCCATTTGATCTTGAATCAAGGAAAGGATGATCTATCTGTTCTGGGTCACCAATAAGTATTAATTTAGTGCCTTCGCCAACTCTAGTTACTATTGCCTTTACTTGTTTCGGTGACAAATTTTGTGCTTCATCTATTATTACCCAATTTTTAACTATAGATCTTCCTCTAAGGTAGGCGACAGCTTCAGTGGTAATAATCCTTCTTTCAAACAAGTCTTTTATTTTATCTAATAACTGTTTCTCATTTTTATAACGTTCTTTTTCGTCGGTTTCCACAAGTATCTCTAAGTTGTCGAATATTGGTCTCATGAAAGGTGATATTTTTTCTTGCTCAGTACCCGGTAAAAAACCTATTTCCTCATCCATAGTAACGTTTGGCCTACAAATTAATATTCTTCTGTACTGCTCACTATTATCTTGTAATACTTTTTGAAGCCCCACTGCTAATGAAAATAAAGTTTTAGCTGTTCCTGCTGGGCCTTTAATAATTACCAGTGGTGCCTTAGCTGCATCAATACTTAAGGCTTCTAACATAAATTTCTGTCCTACATTTCTTGGGACAACACATAAAGGTTTATTTTCCTTATTATAAAGTGGTACTATGTTCTTTCCATCATACCTACCAAGCGCTGTTTGTTTATGATTTTCTATAGAATGAATTATTAAAAATTGATTTGTGTATAAAAATGGAGTAGTATATTTTTCTAACTCTTCATCATATATAAGTAATGCTTCAAATTCTATACTTTTTTTGCTATAAAATTCCTGAAGTTTTTCTGGAGATACGAATACCTCAATTCTTCCAGTATATTGGTCATCATATTCTGGCACAAATTTTTCATAATAATCTTCCACACTAATATCTACAGAATCCGCCTTTATACGTAGAAATATATCTTTAGTTATTAGCCATATATTTTCACCTTGTTCTTTAAGACCTTTACATACCTGTAATATTCTATTGTCAGCTTTTTCTTTATTCCAAGAAACAGGAATTTCAGTATCGTGGTGATTCATTTCGACTCGTAGTCTTCCCCCGCTCTCTAAATCAATACCCTCATTAAGTTTTCCTTGCTTGCGAAGTTTATCAATAAGTCTAGCTGCATATCTGGCATTTGCTCCTAAATCACTTTTGTCTTTCTTAAAACTATCTAATTCCTCTAACACCACTTCGGGTATTATTACATCATTATCTTCAAAAGATAATATAGCACTGGGTGAATATAGAATAACATTAGTATCTAGTACGTAGGTCTTTTTCAAAATATCAGCACCTCTCTCTCTATTACTAATATATGTTCAATATCCTATAAATGAATTAAAATTCAAATAAAATTTTAATTTTATATCAGTTTTAATAAAATTTTCTGTTTTGATAAGTAATTATTTTGACAAGTAATAGTTTTTATTATATAATAAATCTTATATTATACTTAATAACATTATAGGATGGTGTATATGGATAACATTACAACAGTTTTTAAAGAGAAAAAATTAAAGCTTACACCTCAACGCATTGCTGTTTATAAATATTTACAATCAACAAAAGAACACCCTTCAGCTGAAGTAATTTATAAAGCTCTGCAACCAACTTATCCTACTATGAGTTTAGCCACTGTTTATAAGGCATTGAAAACTCTTATAGAAGTTGAATTAATAATTGAACTTAACGTAGGTGAAGGTAATTTTCGTTATGATGGTAACACGTCTTCACATCCTCACATACAATGCTTAACTTGTGGTAAGGTTGATGATATAGAAGGCATAACTTTTCCAAATATACTCGAAGATGTAAAGCAGTATACAAGCTACGAAGTCTTAGCAAATAAAATTTATTTTTATGGTATATGTGAAAATTGCAAAAATTAGTTACACAAAAAGGAGTAATGAAATTAATTCATACTCCTTTTTTTATCAACCTATTTATAACTTTTCTTTAGTACATTTTCCCATTCTTTAGAATTATAATTACCATCTAAGATTTTTTCCAATGCTAATATTAAATTGTTTTTAATTTTAGCAGGCAAATTGTATAAAATAAGCATACTGTTATCATTAGCTTTATACATATGCTGAACCATTAATTTTCCTATACCTGATATCTTGTTATTCACAATTTTATTCCCACTAATAATTCCTTTCTGTACTAATTTTGCTTGAACCTTATCACTATATATATATTTAATAAATTCATCAGCAGTATCCGGATTTTTTGCATTTACAGGAACACATATTAGAGAATTAACTATAACTGGAGCATTAGATCCATATTTGGAGTCATCATCATAATCTCCTACTATACCAATATTATTCTCTTTAAGTTTAGAATTATAATACGATATGCTTACTAGTAAGGGTGACTCACTATTATTAAAGTTAATGATACTCTGTTCGTTTCCTAACTCAAAACTATTTTTCGTAATTTCATTTTCTTTTGTGAGTGAGTTAAATTCTTTAAATATTTCCTGCATGTCTTTTAATTTTTTATAAGATTCCTCGCCACTATCATAGTTTTCCTCAAGCTCATGAATATTTATGACATTACCAGCTACTAATGAAAATAAATATCCATTAGCATCTACATCATCAGTTAATGCTACTGTGGTTTTTATTCCCTTACCGTTAATTTGCTTTAATGCCTTTAACCATTGTTTTGAATTACTAGGGTCAGATATATTTAGTTTTTTTAAATTAGCTTTATTATATAGTAATTCTATAGAATATGGAACAACTCCTATACCATAGTATTTATCCCCTACCCTGCCATAAGAACCTAAAATATCATAATATCTATCACTTAAAGCATTTTCATCATAAGTGCCTTGTAAATCACTCAGAACTCCTTTTTGACTAAGCTCTATAAGATTATTCCTATTAGTAAAAATCACATCTACTTTGGTTCCTACATTAATTTTCTCCACTATATCACCTTTATCACCCAATACATCATTTAATTTCACTTCCACATCTGGATTACTTTTTTCATAATCATCAATTAAAAATTTAATTACTTCGGTGGAGTGCTCATCAGTTGTATCTAAAAATATATTTAACTTTTTTTCTTCTTCACTTGCTTTACAAGCTGATAGGCTAAACATAACAATTACAACTATTAAAATACTACATAAGTTTTTCAAAGATTTATTCAGTTTTTTCATAAGTTCACCTCGCTGTATTCATAAATATAAACTTTTTTTAGAATTATCAGATAAAAATTAATTAAATATATAAATGTTACATATAATCTAAATGGGGGTGGAATATATGAAGTTACATGTAATATTTTTCAAGAAAAAATTCATTTATTATGCTTTAGCAATTATTGCTTTTACCATAATAACTACGTTCTTCTTATTTTTTAGAAAAGGGTCTATAGCTACATTTAATATTGTTAATGAAAGCAAAATGATGCAGTCTGATCTAACAGGGGATGGAAATAAAGATATTCTCTACATAAAAACAGAAATGGCTAAATACTATATTCAAATAAATTCAGGAGATAATAGCTATTATCTAGAGCCTTCTAAAAAAATTGATACTGTGGGTGTAAATTATACCGAGTGGCCAATGAGGCTAACATTGATGGACATATCAAGAAACAACATACCTGAAATATTTACTCAAGCTTCTGAAAATAATAAAGCGGTGCAGCATGCATTCTTTTGGAATGGTAAAAAATTTGATGATATATTTTGTAACACTAATAACATATTAGGTTTTGTAGATAGTAAAAATAATAAAACTCCTAAAGTTATTTCTGGAAATCTTAAAGATGGTAATGTAAATTTTACAAGTTATATTTTTCTTCAAAACAAGCTTCAATCATTTGATTATAACTATATTGATAATTACATGGGCAAGAATACCATGTTAGGTTTTGTTAATCTGGTCGCAACCTTTCCACTATCAGAATTAAATGTATCAAAAGAAATTTTCGCACCTGATTTAGATGGTAATGATATTTCACTCTTAAGTGATCTATCAAATAGAAAGGTACATCTAGACTTTCAGGATGCCGTTTTCAAAGATTATGCTTGGGATAAAGACGGCAATGCTAATGCAATTTTATGGACGGTAAACTTTAAAGGAACTAATACTAATGATTTAAAAGATGTAAAAAATTATACTATAGAATTAGTTGTGAAGCTTATACCAAATGAAAATAAAAGTTCAGCATTTAAAATCAGCTCTATAAATATTAAGTAATATAATACGGTTAGGACCTAAGTATTTATTATAGAAGCACCAATATCTTATATAAAATTACAAAAGGGACCGTATTATCGGTCCCAAGGGGGGATGGGGGGTTACGCATAAATTAAAATAAATTATTTTATGCAAATGGAGATTTAACTCCGATTACATTTATAATATTAACCTTTTTACTTGCTTTTATTCATAATATAATTTAATTTAAGATATTCTTTACAAAAATATTATTAGTTTTATAAATTTTTTATTTTATAAAACTAATAATATAAAAGTATTAAATTATTGAGCTAGAATTCTCCTCTACGATTTTATTGAGTGTTTTTAATTTTTTGTCATCTACTAGGCGAGCTAATATATATATGAGCTGCCCTTTATCCTCATCCTCTAAATCTTCCAAAACGTTATGTGTATTATCTTTTGGACTCGTATGTTTAAATTCAACATCGTTATTTGGAATAGTATTAACATCTTCAAAAGAAACATTACTATCAAATGATTTGTTATTATCAAAAGAATTATTACTTGACATGGAATTCATCATATCAGTTAGATCTGAATTATTTAAATCTATATTGTTCAAATCTATATTGTTCAAATCAATTCCAGAAAGCATTTCTGAAATTTGACTTAAATCTATACTGCCCATACCTGAAAATATATTGGATAACATGTTATCTTGCTCATCTTCTTTTGAATTTAATATTTCATTATTTTGTTTCATACTATTATTATTCTTTGCAACATTTTTTGCAGCATTTGGTGTTGATTTTACATTACCTGTATTTGCGTTGCTTTTATTTGAATTATTTGCATTCGCATTATTTGTATTCATATTATTATTTGAATTTCCTGCCATATTATTACCTTGGCCGCCTAAACTACCCATCAAGTTAGCTAACAAGTTGTTATCTTGGCCACCTAAACTACCAATTATATTTCCTAACATATTATTATCCTGACCACCTAAACTACCCATTAAATTCCCTAAAATATTATTGTCTTTGCCACCTAGGCTTGAAAGCAAGCCTTCAATCATATTTCCACCACCACTACCACTATTTCCTCCAAGAAAGGTAGATAATAATCCCATTAAAGGATTTGCAGAGTTCCCATTAAACATTTGTGCTAATGGATTATTGTCAGAGCCGTTATTACCATTTCCGTTATTGTTATTGTTATTGTTACGATTGTTATTGTTACCGTTATTATTGTTACCATTGTTGTCATTGTTATTATTGTTATTTCTATCACGTCTATGATGTTTTGACATATTTATCACCTCATTTATAAATGGGAGAGCATTAAGCTCCCCCTGATTTTTTTAACTAATAACCATTCACTACATTTCTTCTACCACTACAGAAACAAAAACCTAGGAATAACAATATTAGTAAAAAAGCATTTTTGTTTTCAAGTAGACATGTTCTTTGAAGTATAATTAATAGTATTATCGCACAAATCGGATTCGTGCATAAACCTCCGCATGGGCTTACTACAGCTGCTACAGGTGCGTTTCCACAACATCTTTTTTTTGACATATAAAACTCCCCTTTCTGGGCCAAATTTTAATGTGTTATATATTTCAGCTTAAGTTAAGAACATTTTATTTATCTATTTGTATGCTATAGATTATTTGCAATAGTTATTCATCATCACAGCTGTCTAAGTTTATAATGTTATTTGTACATCCTTTGTTATTTCTGCCATTGCCGCTACATACCAATAAAAGAATTAAGATTATTATCCAAACACCACTTCCACCGCCGAATCCGCCACATCCGCCACCAAATCCGCCTAATCCAAATATGCCATTGCCATTAGTACTTGGTCCACATCTACAAAGTTCCTTGCAGTGTTTCTTTTCGCATCCGCAAACAGTGCCACTATCTGCTCCTTGGCCTTGACTGCAAAATAAAAGCAATAAAACAATAATCCAAATTATCGAACTTCCGCCATTGTTGCGATTATTATCACAGTCACAATCACATTTTTTAGATCCATTTTTTTGAGATTCAGCTAATCCACTTAATAAGCTATTCATATCCATATAAATTCCCTCCTTTTTCCTGTTTTTGTGAATTAATCTTTTAATTTTTTTTCTTTTGTTACTTAATATATACTATTCTGTTAAAAACATATTGATACAGAATAGTTATTTTTCTTAATTTAACTTGAAAACTTCTTCTTTTGTTTTCTAATATATACTATTCTGTTAAAAATATATTGATACAGATTTCTATATAAATACTTAGCAAAAAAATTATACAAAGAAATAAAAAAATAGACCTAATCACTTTGTGCACTAAGTACTAGCTTGCACAACGTAATATAGATCTATTTTAATAATACCTTATTTTTTTATTATTCAATATGACTATTATTCAATATGACTATCGTGAAACATGTTTTCTAATAGATCATCCACACCAGTTTTTTTGAGTGATGAAATATTAATAATTTCTTCATTTGCATCTAGTGCTAAAGTTTCTCTTATTAACTTATTATTTTTCACAAGTTCTGCTCTGTTTAACTTATCTTTTTTGGTTGCAACTATTACAACTTCATAACCAAAATGTTTAATCCATCCGTACATTAAAAGATCATCTTTAGTTGGCTTACGTCTACAGTCCACGAGTAATGCTACTTTTTGAAGCTGAGGTCTACGAATTAAATAGTCCTCCATCATTTTTCCCCATTTAGCTTGTTCAGTCTTAGATACTTTAGCATATCCATAACCTGGCAAATCAACAAAATAAAAGTTGTTGTTTATTAAGAAAAAGTTTATCAGCCTAGTCTTGCCAGGTGTACCACTAACTTTAACCAATTTACGCCTATTAGTTAAAGAATTTATTAAAGAAGACTTGCCTACATTGGACCTGCCAACAAAAGCATACTCTACTCTATTATCTGTGGGGTACTGAGCAGGTTTTACTGCCGAAATTATAAATTCAGATTGTTTTATCTCCATTATTTATCTCCCCAATTAATGCATTTTCAAGCACATCTTCTACTTTACTTGCAATTATAAATTTTAGTTTATCCTTAATACTCTTTGGTATCTTTTCTATATCTTTTTCATTATCTTTAGGAATTATAATCGTGTCAATACCAGCTCTATAGGCAGCTAGTGATTTTTCCTTAAGCCCTCCTATAGGTAATACTCTTCCTGTAAGAGTAATCTCTCCTGTCATCGCTACGTTATGTCTTACCTTTCTTTTAGTTAATGCAGATATCATTGCGGTTATCATAGTTACCCCAGCTGATGGACCATCTTTAGGTACTGCTCCCTCTGGAACATGTATATGAATATCTTTATTTTTATAAAACTCTTTATCAATATTATATTTATCCGCATTAGCTCTAACATAGCTGTATCCGGCCTTAGCAGATTCCTTCATAACATCTCCTAATTGACCTGTAAGTTGAAGCTTACCCGTTCCATCCATAGCGCTTACCTCTACAGGCAACGTAACTCCACCAACTTCAGTCCATGCAAGTCCAGTTACAACGCCTACTGCATCTTCTGTGTCAGCTTTATCATAGGTATATATAACTGCTCCTAGATACTTTTTAACATTTGTTGTGGTAAGATTAACATTTTCTTTATTGTTTTCTACCATATCCGTTATTGCTTTTCTTATAACAGAGGCAATTTGCCTCTCAAGGCTTCTCACCCCGGATTCCCTAGTGTAGTTTTCAATAATACAACTAATTGAATCATCCGAAAAAATGATTTTGTCACCTTCCATATTATGTTCTTTTAACATCTTTGGAATAAGGTGATTTTTTGCAATGTGGAATTTTTCTTCTGATGTGTACCCTGATACCTCAATTACTTCCATTCTGTCGAGTAACGCTCTTGGAATAGTATCTAATTTATTTGCAGTAGTTATAAACAATACCTTTGATAAATCAAAGTCTAACTCTAAGTAATGATCCCTAAAACTTGCATTTTGTTCACTATCCAAAACTTCTAGGAGTGCATCCGCAGGGTCTCCTTTAGAATCATTACTCATTTTATCAATTTCATCTAACAAGAATAAAGGATTTTTAGATCCTGCCTGTTTCATCGCATATATAATTCTACCTGGAATTGCTCCCACGTATGTTTTTCTGTGCCCTCTTATTTCAGCCTCATCTTTTACCCCACCCAATGACATTCTAACAAAGTTTCTATTTAGTGCATTTGCAACAGATTTTGCTATAGATGTTTTTCCAACTCCTGGTGGTCCTACTAAACATAAGATAGGCCCTTTTAAAGTTTTACTTATTTTTTTAACTGCTAAATATTCTATTATTCTTTGTTTAACATCGTCAAGCCCATAATGCTCTGTATCAAAAACCTCTCTAGCCTTTTTAATGTCAATATTATCTTTAGTTGATTTATTAAAAGGCAAAGCTAATATCCAATCTAAATATGCTCTTGTGACTCCACTTTCAGCTGAATAATTTCCTGCGCTTTTTAATTTATTTAATTCATAAACCGCTTTTTCTTTTGCTTCTTTAGGTAATTTCGCCTTTTTTATCTTAGCCTCATATTCTAGTATTTCTTTCTTAGATTCGTCTTCTTCTCCTAATTCCTCTTGTATAGCTTTCATTTGTTCTCTTAGATAATATTCCTTTTGAATTTTATCTATTCTACCTTTAACCTTTGTTCCAATTTTCTTTTCTATTCTTAGTACTTCAACCTCATTTTTTAATATAAATAACAATTTTTCTAATCTTTTAGTAACGTCCAATATTTCAAGTAGTTCTTGTTTTACCTCTGGCTTGAGTACTAAATATGAACTTACAGTATCACAGTATCTTCCTGGTTCCTCTGTTTCTTCTAAACTAAAGAGAGCATCTGGAAAATTGTTAACCGACAAATTTATGTATTCTTCAAAGGATTTATCTATAAGTCTAATATATGCCTTACATTTTTTATCATCCGAGCAATCTTCATCTTCAATAATTTCTACTTCTACCTTTACAAAAGGTTCCTTATCTTTGTACTCGGAAATCTTACCTCTTTTTATTCCTTCAACTAGTACCCTAATTGTATCTCCTGGCAACTTTAATATTTGTTTTACATTACAAATAGTACCAATACTATATATATCCTTTTCTTCTGGTTCTTCAATTTTAGAAACCTTTTGTGAAACCAGAAAAATTTCTTGATTATTTAGCATAGCATCTTCTAATGCAAGTATAGATTTTTCTCTACCAACGTCAAAGTGCAACACCATATATGGAAATATATTCATACCTCTTAGTGGAATTAGCGGAAGAATTTTTTCACTTTTATCCATTTTTCTCCCTCTTTTCTAAATTATATTTATCGTCATTTATTAATATAAAATCATTATTTTGAATCCACATTGAACACAAGTAATAAAGTATAATAGTTGTTCATTATACTTTTATAGTTACACTACTATATTATACCTATAATATACCCGTTTTTCAATACCACAGGATGTAAAATAAATAAGACACATGAAAATAAATAAGGAGTCAATAATGCTATAGCTGTTTTGCATCAAGGCAAGGAGACAGCTTTGTTGCTAGTTGTAAACTAGCGGTAGTTCTCCAAGCGGTGTATGACGCAAACTAGACTAACATACTAACCTGTTATTTATTCTTATATGCCTAAGGAAATCCATTATAATTGATCTAGAATTAGAGTTTTAATGGTTCAGCTGCTATTACATCAACCTCTGTTTCAAATGTGCTTGGAATCTTTTTAGGTACCTCTTGAAGTAATGCTTCGCGAATAACCTCACTAATACTGCTCACTGGAATAATCTTAATATCTTCAATATTATTAAAACTATCTTGCCAATTATCTTTTGGAATAATAACTCTTGTTGCTCCTGCTTTCTTTGCGGCAGCAATTTTTGCATTGACACCACCAATTGGCTTTACAGTCCCATGAATTGATATTTCTCCTGTCATTGCAACCATATTATCAACTGGTATACCTTTTATTGCACTGTATATAGCAGTTGTAATGCTTACTCCTGCAGAAGGACCATCTACAGGTGATCCACCTGGAAAGTTTACATGAATATCATAATCGTCGCAATCTAGATTAAAATATTTTTCAAGTACTGTAACCACATTCTCTACTGAAGATCTTGCAGTACTCTTACGCCTAAGCTTCTTATTTCCGCCACTACTTATCTCTTCTTCTTCAATAATTCCCGTAATTTTAAGCACGCCTTTTCTTAGCTTTACTTTTTTGGCACTAGCTTCAATTTCCATTACGGCTCCTATATTTGCTCCATAAACTGCTAGCCCATTTACATATCCAACTTGTGGTTTATCTGATATCCTAGATTCCATCCTTGGAGAATACTGGCCATTCTCAATAACCCACTCAATATCCTCTATCGTTACTTCATCTCTTTCATCATTTATAGCCATACCACTTGCTAGCTGAATTAAATTAACGGTATCACGTCCATTGCTAGAATATTTACCTACAAGCTTTAATGCCTTATCGCAAATCTTAAGACCCATTTTACTTACTGAGTTTGCTGCGATAGTTTGCAATTCTTCTGGAAGTAATGCTCTAAAGAATATTTCTATACATCTTGACCTTATTGCCGGAATTATTTCCTCTGGATTACGTGTAGTTGCACCTATTAACCTAAAATCAGCCGGAAGCCCTTCATCAAATACCTCTTTTATATAAAGAGGTACGTTAGGGTCCTCACCATTATAATAAGCACTATCCAAAAATACTTTTCTATCCTCTAAAACTTTAAGTAACTTATTCATTTCTATAGGATGTAGTTCTCCGATTTCATCAATAAACAGAATTCCACCATGTGCTTTAGTTACTGCTCCAGGTTTTGGTTGAGGCACTCCAGCAACTCCAAGTGGACCTGCTCCTTGATAGATTGGATCATGAACGGATCCAATAAGTGGGTCTGCTATTCCTCTCTCATCAAATCTAACAGTGGTTCCGTCTATTTCTACAAACTTAGAAGCTTCATTAAATGGAGATTTTGCTCGTCTTTTAGCATCTTCAAGCACTAATCTAGCCGCCGCTGTTTTTCCTATTCCAGGTGGGCCATAAATTATAACATGTTGAGGATTAGGACCACATATTGCGGCTTGCAATGCTTTAATTCCTTTTTCTTGACCTATAACCTCATCAAATTTTGTTGGTCTACTTTTTTCTGTAAGTGGCTCAGTAAGGCTTATCCTTTTCATTCTTCTTAAGTTTTCCATTTCTTTTTTATTTTCCTTACCAACAACCATCTTGCTGCTTTGTTGAGTTTTTAATGCATTAAAAAAATATAACCCAATAACTACTGTAAAAAAGAGTTGAACTGCCATTAAAATTTTTGTTGTCATATTATTTGAAGTTTAATAATCAATATATTAAACTAATCCTCCTCCGCATATTAAATTTGCATATTTTAGTAAATATTGCATCTTTTAATATTATGCTCAAGAAAAGCTTAATATATTCTTCTTATTCCATAAAATAATCTTAATTTTATGTGGCTTTTAATGTCTAACCATATAAATATAAAAGTAGCTGGATTTAATTATATATGTAATTATAAACATTACATTTTACACCAAAACAGAAAAAAAGATGGATACGAAATCCATCTTTTTTATTTTTTGTTATTCACTATGCTGTTTCTGGTCCTTTTTTTGTTTTTAACTTTTTTGTAATCTTTAATTTTTCTCTTTTTCCACCCTCAGCTAAAATTAATTGTGGATTTCTAGTTTTAATAGTCTCAGCATTAACTATTACTTTAGCTACTTCTTCATTCGACGGAATATCAAACATGATTTCCTTCATTGTATCTTCTATAATAGATCTAAGTCCACGAGCTCCAGTTTTTCTTTTAATAGCTTCTTTGGCTATAGCTTTTAACGCTTCTTCTTCAAATTCTAGTTCCACGTTATCCATTTCAAACAATTTCTTATATTGTTTTATAAGTGCATTTTTAGGTTCACTAAGAATACTAACTAACGCCTCTTCATCTAAAGCTTCAAGTGTAACAACTATTGGTAATCTGCCTACAAATTCTGGGATTAATCCAAATTTGAGTAAATCTCCTGGCATTATAGACTTCAAAAGTTCACCTACGTTTACTTCTTCTTTAGACCTTATTTCAGCTCCAAAACCAACTGATGTAGTTCTAGTTCTTTTTTCTATGATTTTATCAAGACCATCAAATGCTCCTCCACAAATAAATAAAATATTTGCTGTATTTATCTGAATAAACTCTTGGTGAGGATGTTTTCTTCCGCCTTGTGGTGGTACTGACGCTGTAGTGCCTTCTAATATTTTAAGTAATGCCTGTTGAACTCCTTCTCCAGATACATCCCTAGTTATAGAAGGATTCTCAGATTTTCTAGCAATCTTATCTATTTCATCTATATAGATAATACCCTTCTCTGCCTTTTCTACATCATAATCAGCATTTTGTATTAATTTTAGTAGAATGTTTTCTACATCTTCTCCTACATATCCTGCTTCAGTAAGCGTAGTTGCATCTGCTATAGCAAAAGGTACATTTAAATATTTTGCCAAGGTTTGAGCGAGTAAAGTTTTACCACAGCCTGTAGGCCCAAGTAATAGTATATTACTCTTTTGAAGTTCAACTTCGCCTTCATTAACGTTTGAATTTATTCTTTTGTAATGATTATAAACAGCTACTGCTAAGGATTTTTTAGCGGTATTTTGTCCAACTACATAATCATCTATATATTTTTTTATTTCTGCAGGTTTTGGGAGTGCTCCTAAATCTAATTCAACATCTCCCTGGAATTCATCTACAATTATTTCTGAACATAATTCAATACACTCATCACATATATATACTCCCGGTCCTGCAATTAATCTTCTAACTTGTTCTTGGGTTTTACCACAGAATGAACATTTAAGTTGTTTTTTTTCATCAAACTTTGTCATATTTTCACCTCTATTACCCTTATTTAATTTAATGTTATTTCCTTTTAGTTATAACTTCATCTATTAATCCATACTCCATAGCTTCTTGTGAACTCATGAAATAATCTCTTTCAACATCATGTTGAATTTTCTCTATTGGTTGGCCAGTTCTTTCACTGTATATTCTATTTAATGTATCTTTAGTTTTCATAATTCGCTTTGCGTGGATATCGATATCAGTTGCCTGACCTTGAAATCCTCCTAAAGGCTGATGTATCAAAATTTCACTATTAGGTAATGCAAATCTTTTTCCTTTTTCCCCAGCTACTAATAAGAAAGATCCCATGGATGCCGCCATACCAATGCATATAGTTGAAACTTGTGGTTTTATCAATTGCATTGTGTCATAAATAGCCATTCCTGCTGTAATTGATCCACCTGGACTATTTATATATAAATAAATGTCTTTATCAGGGTCTTCAGACTCTAAATACAATAACTGAGCAACAATTAAACTAGCAGTTACATCATTTACCTCTTCTCCTAGAAAAATTATTCTTTCTTTTAATAATCTTGAATAAATATCATAAGATCTTTCTCCCCTGTTCGTTTGTTCAACAACCATTGGCACCAAACTCATATAAATCACTCCTTTACTCTCTAATAATAATACTATTTTAATAGGTAATCTATTCCTTAATTATATCCTAAATAATTACTTTTAAACATATAATTTTATCCTAAATTTAAAATTAATTGCCAGACAAATATCTGGCAATCAATTTCAGTATAAATTATGCAATAATCTTAGCGCTATCAACTAACATTTTGATTACTTTTTCATTTACAACATCGACTTTCAGATATTGTTTTTGTGCTTGCATAATTAATTCTGCTGTTTTGTCTAAATCTTTGTCTCCATATTGAGCTGCAACTTGTTTAGCTTTTGCAAGCATTTCTTCATCACTAGCTTCAAACTTTTCAATTTTCGCTATTTCTGATATTACTAAATCAGTTTTGACTCTCTTTTCAGCTGACTCTTTCATAAATGTTCTAACTTTTTCTTCAGTATTGTTAGTGTACTGATAATAAGATTCAAGATCTAAACCTTGTTGTTTTAATTTTGCTTCTAAATCTTTAAGCATTATATCAGTTTCTCTTTTTATCATAATTTCCGGAATGTCCATTACAACGTTAGAGCAAGCTGCATCTATTACAGCTTCTTCAAATTCTTTCTTTTCTCTATCTACACTTGTTACTTGAAGAGATTTTTTAATATCATTTCTTAGTTCTTCTAAAGTATCAAATTCTGATACTTCTTTAGCAAACTCATCATCAATAGCTGGTAATTCTTTTTCCTTCATGCTTTTAACGGTTACATTAAAAGTTGCAACTTTTCCATTTAAGTCTTCTCTTCCATATGTTTCTGGGAAATTAACTTTAACTTCTTTCGTTTCTCCAACTTTTAAACCAACTAATTGTTCTTCAAATGTATCAATGAATGATCCTGAACCAATTTCTAGTTCAAAGTCTGTTCCTTCTCCACCTTCAAAAGCTACTTCATCAACAAATCCTTTAAAATCTATTATTGCTATATTTCCCATTGCAATAACACCATCTAGCTTTTCTTCAACTCTAGCATTTTTTTCTTGCATGCCTTTTAGTTGGTTTTCAATTTCATCATCTGTTACATTGTATTCAGTTTTTTTAGCTTCTAATCCTTTGTATTCTCCAATTTTAACTTCAGGTATAACTTCAACTGAGGCAGTGTATACAAAATCTTTTCCTTCCCCAATTTCAACAATATCAATTTTAGGATAATCTAACGGATTTATATCATGTTGCTTTAAAGCTTCAGGATATGTATCATCACAACAAAAATTTATAGCATCTTCAAAGAAAACACCTTCACCGTACATTTTCTTTATTATATTCATTGGAGCTTTACCTTTTCTAAATCCAGGTATATTCATAGTTTTTGAATTTTTTGCACAAGATTTCTTTAATGATTTACTAAATCTTTCTGCTTCTACTGTTATTTCTAATTTAATAATATTTTTTTCTAATTTTTCCATTTTAACGTTCATTATATTACTCCTCCTAATCGCCACAATTGCTTATTACCTTAAATATTATAACATAACTTTTAAGGTATTTACAAATATTATTAAGCATATTTGCTCAAATAGTCTAATATTATGATTATACCCAAGTTATTTATAATTTACAAGATAATTTTAGTAATGCTAAAATTTAATAATATGTTTGTTAAATAATTACTCTTAGACGATATATTAACTCTTTTTATGTTTAAACACTACTAAATTGTTTACTCCACACTAATGTTATTAAATCTTTCAGATATAAGTTCCTTAGCTCCCTTTAATTCTTCATAGTCTAAATAATTGTTACTATAAACTTCTATAGTCCCTTTTCCACTATAATTAACCTTCTTAAGCTCGCTTGATATATCTTCATAATCCAAACTTCCTTTTCCAGGTAAAAGACAAACATGATCTTCATCTCTATCATTAATATGAAGATTCACTATATTACCACCCATAACCTTTATATATTTTTCTATAGAAACATTGGCTTTATACGCTTGTTTCAAATCCAATGTAAAATATATTGGGTACTTACACTCCTCTGACAGAAATTTTAAAAACCTTGTGTCTGCAGACATACACCAAGATACATTTTCTTGCGCTAACTTAATACCCGATTCTGTTGCAATGGATAAAAGTTCATTATATGTCTCTATAACAAATTTCAGATCAAGTTCATTAAAGTCCGTATAGCGCATACCATGAAAAGTATAAGAGTTTGCCCCTAACAATTTTGCTGCCCCGCAAACATTTTTAAATTGTAACATGTCATGTTTTCTTCTATCGTATTTATCAAAAAGGTAGGGTTCAAAAGAACCAGCGAATGCATGAATCGAATTTACGTTAAAATCATATAGTTCCTTCTGTTCTACTAATACCTTTAGATATTCTTTCTCGTATTCACTAGGTGTATTTAAAAATATTTCACCGAAATTAAATCCTAATTCTTTCATCTTCTTTATGCTGTCTTCTGTATGCAAATTAGGATAAAAACAAGCCGAAGATAATCCTATATCCATACTTAACCTCTTTTCTCTATTTTATTACTTTACCTATTGGAGTTACATATACTGCATTGCCATCTATAGTTGCCTCAAGCCCCTTGGAAGTTATGTTTTTAAATGTTATTTTTTTACCGGATGCCGGTTTCACCTGAACATGTTCACTAGTTTTTACGTTTACCTTCCATATATATTGCATGGCTTTTTCATTCATCCAAGGTAATTCACTAACGTATACAATATTATCTTCATTAATAAATTTAGGTGTAATTGACCAAATATAGTTTGGATCACTTTTAAGCTTATTGTTCTTTGGATAAATTTGATTTTTACTGGATTTATGTATTTTTTTAGTGATATCTTTACTCACTTTATTTACATCAACATATAACAAATCTTGGTTTTTAGTACTTTGTATAACTATTGCTTTTTTACTTGGGCTTATATCATAGGATATGCCCTTAGAGTTTGATATACCTTTTATACTTTTTTCTGCCGCCTGCACATCATATTGAATACTTATTTTTTGCCCATCAGACAATGAAACAACAAAAGCTTGAGTTTTTACAGCATTCTTTACATGTGTAGCTTTGGGTTTTTTCGAAGTTTTCTGATCTTTAACCACTACCTCTGGTTTCTTTTCAACCTGTGCTTCCTTATTCTCTTTTGATTTATTTAATAAACCTTTAAAATCTGTTTTTAAAAATATGCTTAACCCTATTATAGGGATAATAATCACTAATAATATTATCTTTCTTCGCTTCTTTTTTTCCTTCTCATAATGCTTGCTAAACATACTAGGCCTCTTCATATCATTTCCCTCCATTATATTTAATACATTGTTACCACTCGAGTTCTCTTAACTAATAACAATACATTACTTATTATACCTCATAATAAATGAAAATAATATATTTTATTATGGATGCTTGTCCTCTGTAATATAGTAACTTCATATATATTTTCAACTAAAATAATATTACCTGGTTTTAAGTTAATATTATTTAATACTTACATAGGTTTTCTATTATTAATTGCTCTAATTACTTGTTGTTTCATTTTTTTATTTATCTGTTATTGTTTTCCTGTTAAATTTTTAACACCTTTAATGCTATACGTATCAGCAGTTTGACAATTAACTTAATATTCTTAATATTACAACTTATATAAAACCACTTGAACTGTTTCAAATTTAATATTACAATAAGTATATTGACAATTTCAATTTCAGAAAACCATAATAAATGTTGAATATTTTAAGAATTTGTATTTATTTTTACATTTAGGTATTAACAAACATAATAAAGTATTGTATAATATACTTAGACGATATTTATTATTAATTAACATTTATTATCAACTCGTTCCTCCACTTAATCTTGTGGCTAAACGATAACTTTATAAAACATCGTAAATTAAGATATTAAAAGGAGGAAAAATAATGTTTAAACAATGGAATGGTTTCAAAGGTGATTTATGGAAAGATCAAATTAACGTAAAAGACTTTATTCAAAAAAATTACACCTTATATGAAGGTGATGATAATTTTTTAGCTTCCACAACTCATAAAACTAATAAAGTTTGGGATAAAGCTAATTCACTTATATTAGAAGAAATTAAAAAAGGTATTATAGATGTAGAAACTAATGAAATATCAGGAATAGATAATTTTAAGCCTGGTTATATTGATAAAGAAAATGAAGTAATTGTTGGACTTCAAACTGATGCTCCACTAAAAAGAATAGTTAATCCGTTTGGTGGCTTTAGAATGGTAGATCAATCACTTGAGGCTTATGGTTACGAGTTAAACAAAGATATAAAAGAGTTTTTTCCAAAATACAGAAAAACTCATAACGAAGGTGTTTTTGATGCATACACAGATGCTACGAAAGTTGCAAGAACTGTAGGGCTATTAACCGGGCTTCCAGATGCATATGGTAGAGGTCGAGTAATTGGTGATTATAGAAGAATAGCTCTTTATGGGTTAGATTTTTTAGTTGATCAGAAGAAAAAAGATTTAAAAGAACTCACAGGACATGCAACAGACGATCTTATAAGACATAGAGAAGAATTAAGTATGCAAGTAAGAGCACTTGGTCAAATAAAAAGCATGGCGTTAAAATATGGTGTTGACCTTTCAAAACCAGCAGTTACTGCACAAGACGCTGTTCAAGCAGTATACTTAGGATACCTTGCAGGTATAAAAGAAAATAATGGTGCTGCAATGTCACTCGGTAGAACAACAACTTTCTTAGACATATATTTTGAAAGAGATTTAAAGGAAGGAAAAATAACTGAAGATGAAGCCCAAGAGATTATAGATCAGTTCGTAATCAAACTTAGAATGGCAAGACACCTTAGAACTCCCGAGTACAATGATTTATTTGGTGGAGATCCAAATTGGGTAACAGAATCTATTGGTGGTGTATCCCTTAATGGCACTCCAATGGTAACAAAGAATTCCTTTAGATTCCTTCATACATTAACAAACCTTGGATCAGCGCCAGAACCTAATATGACAGTGCTTTGGTCAGAAAAGTTACCAGAAACTTTTAAAAAATACTGCGCTAAAATGTCCATTGAAACTGATGCACTTCAGTATGAAAATGATGATATAATGAGACCAATCTATGGTGATGATTATGGCATAGCTTGCTGCGTTTCAGCTATGGAAATAGGGAAGAGGATGCAATTCTTTGGAGCAAGAGCTAACCTTGCAAAATCATTATTATTATCACTTAACGGTGGAGTAGACGAGTTAAAAGGAAAACTTGTTGTACCTAATATAGAAAAAATAACTGATGAAATTCTTGACTACAAAACAGTTAGAAAGATGTATTCAAAGGTTTTAGAATATGTCGCTGCAATGTATGTTGATACAATGAATACCATACATTATATGCATGATAAATATGCTTACGAAGCAGGCCAACTCGCTCTTCATGACACAGACCTTAAATACTTCATGGCGTTTGGCGTAGCAGGGCTCTCAATTGCAGCCGATTCCTTGAGTGCTATAAAATTTGCAAAGGTAACTCCTGTAAGAAATGCAGAAGGAATCACTGTTGATTTTAAAACAGAAGGAGATTTCCCTAAGTACGGTAATGATGATGACAGAGTTGATGATCTAGCTGTTGAACTTATTAAAGAATTCAGCGACGCTCTTAAAAAACACCCCGCATACAAAGGAGCAGAACATACTTTATCAGCACTTACTATTACATCAAACGTTGTATATGGTAAGAAAACAGGTACAACTCCTGATGGAAGAAAACAAGGTGTACCACTTGCCCCTGGAGCAAACCCAACACAAGGTAACGATGAAAATGGAGCACTCGCATCATTAAACTCAGTTGCTAAGATTCCATATAGAAATTATTGCCAAGATGGAGTTTCAAATACTTTTTCAATAGTACCAGCTGCACTTGGAATAGATGAAGCTACAAGAATAAATAATCTAGTATTCCTTTTAGATGGCTATTTCGCACAAAGTGCACACCACTTAAACGTAAATGTACTAAATAGAGAAGTTTTAATAGACGCTATGGAGAATCCAGACAAATACCCAACATTAACAATCAGAGTTTCAGGTTATGCTGTTCACTTTAATAGATTATCAAAAGAACAACAACTTGAAGTTATAAGTAGAACATTCCATAAAAAAATCTAGTCAATTTTAAAATATTAAATAATATGAGAAGTACTTATTTTTATAAGTACTTCTCAATTTATATAAATTTAACAAAGAATTTCATTTTATATTAAAGCAAAAACACTTTTGGTTTTTGTTTTAATATAAAATGAATATAAACAATTTTAACATAAAATTGTTTCATTCAAAGCTAAGGAGGAATTATATATGGTAAAAGGTAAAATTCATTCTATCGAAAGCATGGGACTAGTTGATGGTCCTGGAATAAGAGTAGTAGTTTTTTTTCAAGGTTGTAAATTAAGATGTGCCTATTGCCATAATCCTGATACTTGGCAATTGAATGGCGGAACAGAAATGACGCCGGTTGAAATTATCGAAAAAATTGTTCGCTTTAAGCCATACTTTAATAGATCCGGTGGAGGAGTTACTTTCTCTGGTGGTGATCCATTACTTCAGAGCGAATTTCTGCTTGAATGCTTAAAATTATGTAAGCAAAACGGCATTCACACAGCTCTTGATACTGCTGGTTTCGGTGATGGCAATTACGACGAAATATTAAAATATACGGACTTAGTTCTTTTAGATATAAAACATACAACTAATAAGGGTTATGTTGCACTAACAGGAAAAAGTGCAACAGACGTTAATTTATTTTTACAAGCATTAAGAAAATCTAAATCTAGAGTTTGGGTAAGACATGTTGTTGTACCTGGACTTACAGATTCAGAGGACCATATAACAAAACTTGCAAAAATTATTAGTGAGGAAGTACCTAATTTAGATAAAGTAGAACTTCTTCCCTATCATGTTCTAGGTGTTAGTAAATATGAAGCTTTATCTATCCCTTATAAATTAAAAGGTGTAGAACCGATGGATAAAGATAAAAATAATGAGCTTCAAACATTAATAAATAATTTATTAAACATCAAATAATATGAAATCCAATAAAAAAAGTTATCTACATTGTTTTTAGCAAGACGCTCCATATATAAATAGAAAGGCATAAGATCATATAAATCTTCTGCCTTTCTATTTTTTATTCTGTATAATTATTTCAAGGATATTAAAAAATAATATATACACTCTATTAGCAAAGTGTTTTATTTCAAAAATATAGATTACATGTTATAATTCCATAATCCCATTACATATAATGTATATCGTGGAAATACGCTTGATTGAACATTGTAATCAAACTACATACTGTACTAAACAAATCAAAGGAGGGGTTTTGTGATATTTATGTTGATTGATCCAAAACTTGAAATGGAAAAAGAATATAATAATTATATAGTTGAATGGGAAAAATCAGGAGAAGAAATAATCCCATACGCATCGAGAAAGAGTATGGTCAATTATGAATATTTAATTAATTGTTGGAAAATCCAAAAAACCAATAAATCATATGAAGATGGCTTTGTTCCAGCATCTCTATATTTTTTAATTGATGAAAATATGAAAATTTATGGTGCGTTACATATTAGGCATGAATTAAATGATTTTTTACTAAATTATGGCGGACATATAGGATATGGAATAAGGCCTTCTGAACGTAAAAAAGGCTATGCTACGAAGATGCTTTCACTATCATTATCATTAGTGAAACAATTAGGTATTAAAAAGGCGTTGGTTACTTGTGACAAAACAAATATAGCTTCAGCAAAAACTATATTAAATAATGGTGGAGTATTAGAAAATGAAGTTATTGAAGATGGGGAAGTAACTCAAAGATATTGGATAAATATTAAATTTTAAAGGACTCTGTGACTTTAATTAACTGCGTCACAATTGTAAAATATTTCAGAGTAATGTTTATATTTGAGAAAAGAGGTGTTGTTTTGAAATTAGTATTTTTAATTGGAGATACTGCTGTCGGTAAAATGACAGTTGGACAGGCATTGACCAAAATTACGGATTTTCGGTTATTCCATAATCATGTAATTATTGAACCTGTAATAGAGACATTTGGATATTTTTACGGAAAAGCAATAACACGAATGAGGGATGTTATTTTTGAGGAATTTTCTAATTCTGATTGTTACGGATTAATTTTCACATATATGTGGGCATTTGACCAGCAATCCGATTGGAATTATGTAGAACATGTCTGTGACATTTTTAGAAAACATAGTGCCGATATATATTATGTGGAACTTGTTGCACCTCAATCTATCAGACTACAAAGGAATGCTACTGAAAATCGTTTGAAACACAAAGCAACCAAAAGAGATGTTGAAACGTCAAACCTAAGACTCATTAATGATGACAACAATTATCGTTGTGTCAGCAATGATGGCGAAATTCCATTTGAAAATTATATGAAAATCGACAATTCCAATCTTCCAGCAGAAATGGTTGCAAAGATGATAAAAGAACGATTCGACTTATAATATCTTAGAATATAAATATTAGTTATACTTCGCAATTTTCATATATTATCACTCTTCGTACATTGATTAACTAATTAAAATGTGTGAAAGTAAGTAACTTGCTGTAGAAATAATTTTTAATACATTAAATCATAAAAGCTTATCTTGAAATACATTGCAGCGAATTATTTCTTCTTTTTCCATAGAAAATGCTAACAAAAGTATATATTGCGCAGAATGCATTCGAACAAGCCTTAGTAACTCTTAGTTTATTTAAGCTTAAGTTGCGTAAATAAAAATGCATGTTTGAGTGAAACGAGTTTGCATTTTTCAACAATTTAAGATGAAACAAATTTTAGAATTAATTAGCGAAGTGAGCGCATTTTAGCAATATATACTTTTAGTTATAGCATTCTCTAAGAAAAAAAGGTTATTTTATATTTCTGCTTCCTGGTTTTATATAAGGTGTTCCACTTTTGCAAAGTGGGCATTCTGCTGGATCAAAACTTTCAATGTTTAGCTTTATAGCACTGTATATAGGATAATCGATAGTGCTGCTTCCTCTATCCACTATGCAACATATGCCAACTACTTCCGCTCCAAGTTCTTTCAAGACTTCTATTGTTTCTAAAGAAGATTTTCCTGTAGTTACTACATCTTCTGTAATTAAAATTTTCTGACCTTTTTTAATTTCAAAACCACGACGTAGTTCCATCTTGCCGTCTACTCTTTCAGTAAATATAGCTGGTTTTCCAGTTTGTCTACCTACTTCATAAGCTACTATTATTCCACCCATAGCCGGTCCAACTACTACATCAAATTCTATATCTTTTATCTTATCAGCTACTACGCTTAACACTTTCGCTGACTTATCTGGATATTGAAGCAATCTTGCACATTGGCAATATCTATTGCTGTGTCTTCCTGATGATAACAGAAAATGTCCCTCAAGTAGTGCCTTTGATTCTTTTAATATATCTAAAACATTTATATTCATATAATCTCCTCCAATTTTAAGTTTCCTATATAATTCCTCTAATCTCACTTAAATCTTTAATACCTTCTTTTATCATGTAATTCTCAATTCCTTCTATTATATCAATGCAAATATCTGGTTTTATGAAATTGGCAGTTCCAACTCCAACTGCTTGTGCACCAACCATTATAAATTCTATAGCATCTTCAAAGGTCGATATGCCACCCATGCCTACAACTGGTACGTTCACTGCCTTGCATACTTCATGAACCATCCTAAGTGCCATCGGTTTTATAGCCGGCCCTGATACCCCTGCATATATATTGTTAAATATTGGTTTGCGTTTATGTATATCTACTGCCATGCCTTTAAATGTGTTAACTAAAGACAATGCATCTGCTCCAGCTTCGCAGCATTTATATGCCATATCTACTATGTCTTCAGCGTTAGGTGATAACTTAACCATAAGAGGTTTCGTGCAAATGCTTTTAACCTTACGTACCACGTCATATGCTACCTTTGACTTTATTCCAAAAGCCATACCTCCGCATAATACATTAGGACAAGATATGTTTAATTCAATTATATCTATAGCCTCATTATTTAATTTTTCTATTGCAGCCATATATTCCTCTACAGTGCTGCCCCCAACATTTGCAATTATAGCCGTGTTATACTTGATCATCCCTTTAAGTTCAACATCTATGTATCTATCAATACCTGGATTTTGAAGTCCTACACTATTTAGCATCCCTCCGCGAGATTCATAAACTCTTATCCCATCATTACCTTGTTTTTCACTTATCGTTAGACCCTTACCTGATATGCCCCCAAGTCTTGCAATATCAAAATACTCTTTATATTCTTCGCCAAATCCGAAAGTTCCAGATGCAGCTATTACAGGATTTTTTAAAACTACACCACATAAGTCTACTTTAGTCATTAAATATCAAATCCTTTCCGTCAAACACTGGACCATCCTTGCAAGTTCTCTTGTTTCCACCCTTTGTTTTACAAGTACAGACAAGACATGCACCTATTCCACATGCCATATGATTTTCCATAGACACATATACTGGCACTTTTACATCATTGCACATACTTATAACTTTTTTCATCATAATTTCTGGTCCACAACAAATAACAGTTTCATATTTTTGTGGATTTATTAAATCTGTTACATATCCCTTGTGACCAATTTTACCACTTTCTGTGGATAAATTAATATTTTTTACATATTTTTCCACAGTATCCACAGAATAATCCACAGCTTTAAACCCGGCAAACAAATCTATATCACAACCCGTAAGCTTTTTAATTAAATAAATAAGTGGTGCTATGCCAATTCCTCCAGATACGACAGCAATCTTGCCTTTAATTTTTTCAACATCAAATCCATTTCCTAAAGGCCCCATTATCTGAAGTTCATCATTTTTGCGAAGGTTACTTAGATGTTTTGTGCCTTGCCCTACTATTTGGTATAAAAAGCTTATTTTCTCATCATCTACATCATATACGCTTATTGGTCTTGGTAGTATCGGCTCTAAGTCTCCAACCTTTAACATGAAAAACTGACCTGGCTTCACATCAAACTTGCCCTTTATAGAAAGCTTATACACGCCCTCACTTATTAAAGTATTTTCATATGTCTTCGCGACTAAGCATTTCAAATAAACTCCTCCAGTATTTTAATAGAAATCATATATTATTTACTAGCTGCTTTTCTTATATCATCTCTCATTTTTATTGCCTCTGCTCTAGCACACTGTTCAAAATGACTTGCACCATTCTCAACTTTTTTATATGCAAGAAGAATACTTCTAGAAGCATTTACAACTCCACCATTTCCATCTTTTAAATATATAGCTACATCTTTCGCTGCGCCACCTTGTGCCCCATACCCAGGTATCAAGAAAAACATCTTTTTAAGATCTTGCCTCATCTTCAAACCTTCATCTATATGAGTACACCCAACAACTCCCCCTACAGAGCTATAACCGCATTCTCCAATAAATTCTTCACCAATTTTTAATAACTTTTCGCCTACAATATCGTATACTTTTTTATTTTCTTTATTCTCTATGTATTCTATATCCTCTGCACCTTTGTTTGAAGTCCTTACTAGTGAAAATAACCCTTTTTCATTATTTTTTACATAGGGAAGATATGGCTCTATACTATCCATACCCATATATGGGTTAACTGTTATGAAATCACTTTCAAAATCTCCTTCAAAATGAGCTTTAGCATACATTTGTGCTGTTTTAGCAATATCTCCTCTTTTAATATCTGCGATTGCTAAACATCCCTTGCTTTTTATATAATCTAATGTATCTTTATATACTTTTAAACCTTTTAATCCAAGAGCTTCATAATATGCTATTTGAACCTTATAACAAGCTGATACATCGCAAGTCGCATCAATTATCATTTGATTAAATCTATACATTGCGTGTTCATCATGCATAAACTTATTTCTAAATTCCACCGGCAAATATTCTAAATCTGTATCTAGCCCTACGCATACATGACCGTTTTTTTCTACACTTTTAAATAATCTATCTATAATCAATCATTTTCACACCTTTGCCATTTTATTTGCATATCCACTCATTGCTATCTTCTGCTTTAGCTTTAAAAATTATTCTACCTGCCTTAATAGTGCACATTACTCTGCCCGATACTGTCATTCCATCGAATGGGGAATTAACACCTTTAGATAAAAACAAGGATGAATCAATTTTGTATTTAGATTTAGTATCTAAGAGCACTAAATCTCCGTCAAACCCTATCTTAATTTCGCCCTTGTTAAGTTTCATAATTTTAGCTGGGTTCTTCGACATTAATTCAGAAAGTTTATTTATAGTAATATGACCCTCTCCTACCAATTTAGTGTAGCACACAGGAAAGGAGGTTTCTAGACCTGATATACCAGGAGCCCCATTTAATTTATCTTGGGCACTATGTGGTGCATGGTCAGTTGCTATAACATCCACAAAACCATCTTGCATAGCTTTTATTAGAAAATTTACATCCTCAGTTTTCCTTATAGGTGGATTAACCCTATACTTTGTTTCCTCAGTTAATGCTATATGATGCGGCGTAACCTCGCAGGTTATTCGTCCTCCCTGCTCTTTACCTTTTATAACATCATCCATTGCCTCTTTTGTACTTACATGAGCTAAATGAAGCCTGCAACCCGTAAATTTTGATAAGGATATATCTCTCCAGGTCATCATATTCTCAGCAAGTCTTGTGTCTATTTCTACTAATTCCTCATTTTCGGCATGGGATATAATTGTTAAGTTCTTTTCTTTAGCTGCAATCATTGCTTCTAGCATTACACGGCTGTTAGAAACACCCTTACCATCATCTGATATAAATCTTACTGCAGTGGTTAACTTCCATAAATGATCTATAGATACTCCTAATAAATCTTCTGTAATAGATGCACATTGATGAATGTCTACTAGATTAATTTCCTTGGATTTCTTAAGCACCCTATCTATTATATTCATTGAGCTACATACAGGTTTTGTATTTGCCATTAGGTTTATTGCAGTATAACCACCCCGAACCGCTGCCCTGCTTCCTGATAACAAGTCCTCTTTATATGTATATCCCGGTTCTCTAAAATGACTGTGAAGATCTACAAAAGAAGGTGCTAAAATATACCCCTCTCCGTCTAATACCTCACAGTCTTTTTCTAATTCTTTACCTATTTCATAAATTATACCTTTATTTATATAAACATCGCCAATAAAATCCTGTGATGAATCAACTACTCTTGTATTTTTTATTAATAATTCCATTAATTTATCATCCTTTCACACTATATTAAGATTTTCATTTATAATTAAATCTTGTTCAAACTATAAACAAGATTTAATTATGTGTTTTATTATGATATATTATTATGGTTATTAATCTCATCACAGTACATACACCTATACTCGCCCTTTTTTCTATTAGATAAATAGAAACTATGTTGAATTTCTTGTTCAGTAGACGTGATGCATCTTGGGTTACTACATTTTATTACATTCTCAATTTTATCAGGTAAATTTAATTTAATTTTACTTTCAATTTTTTCTCCAGTTATTATATCTATAGTTATGTTAGGATCTATAAAACCTAAAACTGTAAAATCTATATCAATTTCATTTTCTATTTTAATTATATCTTTGCGACCAAGTTTACCACTAGGGGCATTCATAATAAGTGCAACTGTAAATTCAGCCTTATCTAAACCTAAGTAGTTGAATATTTTAAGTCCTACACCAGCTTTAATATGATCTATTACTATTCCTCTTTGTATACTATTTATCCTTACCATTATTTATCTACCCCCAAAAGTTTAGCAATAAGTGCCATCCTTACATACATACCATATTTTGCTTGTCTAAAGTAACACGCCCTCGGATCGGTATCTAATTCTACAGCTATTTCATTAACTCTAGGAAGTGGATGAAGTATTATCATATCTTTCTTAGCTTTTGCCATTTTTTCTTTGTTTAATATATAAATATCTTTAAGTCTTACATAATCTTCTTCATTAAAAAATCTTTCCTTTTGAACTCTAGTCATATACAAGATATCAAGATCTCCGATAACATCTTCTAATTTTTCAACCTCGCTAAACTCCATATTATTTTTCTCAAGTACTTCTTCTTTAATGTATTTAGGAATTGTTAATTCGTTTGGTGAAATCAGTATAAACTTTATATTTTCATATCTTGACATGGCTTTTATTAATGAATGAACTGTTCTACCAAACTTTAAATCACCACATATTCCAATAGTTAAGTTTGATAATGTTCCTTTAATGTTTCTTATAGTCAAAAGATCAGTTAGCGTTTGAGTTGGATGTTGATGACCGCCATCGCCTGCATTTATTACTGGCATTTTAGAATTCATAGCCGCAACTTTCGCAGCTCCTTCTTTCGGATGCCTTATTGCTGCAATATCTGCATAACATTCTACTGTTCTAATAGTATCAGCTACACTTTCTCCTTTTGATGCCGAACTTGACGTTGCCTCAGAAAAACCTAATACCTCTCCTCCAAGCCTTAACATTGCTGCTTCAAAGCTTAATCTTGTTCGTGTACTTGGTTCATAAAATAATGTTGCCAAAATCTTTCCATCACCTATATGAGCATAATTCTTAGGATTTTTAATTATCTCATCTGCATAATTAAAAATCTCCTCTAATTCTAGTAATGATAAATCCATTGGGTCAATCAAATTTCTTCCTTTTAACATATTATATCCTCTCCTTCTCAGCCTCTCCGGACTAAATTTAAAGGTACTACAGTACTTTTAATATTAAATTATTCTACACACAAAAAACGCCATCTCTTTTGCGAGAAGGCGTAGTAATTACACTTTAAGCATCTACTTCCTTCTCGGTCTCTCGGACCAAATTAAAGGTACTTTATTATTATTCTTTCATTAATTCTACTATATATTTTAGTAGCTGTCAACACAATTGTATCCCCTATTAAAAAACTGAGAATTCCAATAATAATGTCCACATACTACAAACCACCTTTAATTTACCTTCTATATTCTACATTTAACAAACATTCCTCCAAAATTCAGATTATTTATTTTAAAGTGTGGATGCTTTGCAAAAAACATTAAGGCAACGGTAAATTTTATATTATTGCCACCTCAATGTTTTATAATTTTATGTTTTCAAATTCTAATTTGTCTTAGTAGCTTGTGAACTGTTAAGCATAGTTTTAACTGGTGCCCCCAAAGGGGATCCTGACCCACTATTTAAGTACTATCTTCTCATAAGATTCCTTATCCTTCTTTGCGCTGAAAATAACATAACATAATCTTTTAGTCGCAAGTAAATTAACTTCTTCTTCCATCATTCCATAATTATTTGTAATTGTATATTTAGTATTGTATTCCCCAGATGCCCTCACTATCTTTGAGTACAAAGCAATTCCACTTGAAGTTAAATAAACCACTAGGATAAGGCCACAAATTAATTTCTTAACTATTTTAATAAACTTTTTTCTTGGCATTTGCAAGCTCCTATTTAATGCTTATAACCTATTATATGCAAACACTTTAATACCACCTCTTAATTAGCACTTACTAGAAGGAATAATTCCTCTTATTTTTTATACTTTTCTAGTGGGGAAAATAAAAATATAGCAAGGTTTACATTTCTGTAAGCCTTGCTATATCAACGTTTATGGTGCGCCCAGAGGGAGTCGAACCCACGACCTTCAGATTCGAAGTCTGCAACTCTATCCAACTGAGCTATGGGCGCATAATAAAACAATTTTTAAAAAGTCTTTAGTATAAATACTAAAGACTTTTATTGGAGCGGGTAGAGGGAATCGAACCCTCGTAATTAGCTTGGAAGGCTAACACTCTACCATTGAGTTATACCCGCATAGTTGGAGCGGGAGACGAGATTCGAACTCGCGACGTTCACCTTGGCAAGGTGACGCTCTACCACTGAGCCACCCCCGCATATATGTTTCTTACAATAGTAATTTACTTGTAAATAGTAATGGTGCAGGTGAAGGGAGTTGAACCCATACACCCGAAGGCGCTAGATCCTAAGTCTAGTGCGTCTGCCAATTCCGCCACACCTGCATATTATTACTATTTTGGTGGCTTACCGGGGAATCGAACCCCGGACACCATGATTAAAAGTCATGTGCTCTACCAACTGAGCTAGTAAACCATATTGTTGTAAGATTATAGATTGAATCTGTTCATGAATAATTAAAGAGTCTAATGCTTTACTTTTATTATAAAGTCTAACTCTTAAATGGGGTGGACGATGGGACTCGAACCCACGACAACCAGTACCACAAACTGGCGCTCTACCAACTGAACTACGTCCACCGTATGGTGCGTCTTAAGGGATTCGAACCCCCGGCCCACGCCTTAGAAGGGCGTTGCTCTATCCAACTGAGCTAAAACCGCATATACTCAATAATATACATTAAGATGTTTGGAGCGGGTAGAGGGAATCGAACCCTCGTAATTAGCTTGGAAGGCTAACACTCTACCATTGAGTTATACCCGCATATTATATTATAATGGTCGGGGTGACAGGGATTGAACCTGCGACCTCATGGTCCCAAACCACGCGCGCTCCCAGCTGCGCTACACCCCGGCATTTATAAAATGGTGCGACATCGGGGTCTTGAACCCCGGACACCCTGATTAAGAGTCAGGTGCTCTACCAACTGAGCTAATGACGCATATTGGTGTGTCTTAAGGGATTCGAACCCCCGGCCCACGCCTTAGAAGGGCGTTGCTCTATCCAACTGAGCTAAAGACACTTAATAATTTGAATATGTATATAATAACATATTTGGAGCGGGAGACGAGATTCGAACTCGCGACGTTCACCTTGGCAAGGTGACGCTCTACCACTGAGCCACCCCCGCATATATGTTTTTTCTTAAAATTAAATAGTAATTGGTGCAGGTGAAGGGAGTTGAACCCATACACCCGAAGGCGCTAGATCCTAAGTCTAGTGCGTCTGCCAATTCCGCCACACCTGCATATTATTACTATTTTGGTGGCTTACCGGGGAATCGAACCCCGGACACCATGATTAAAAGTCATGTGCTCTACCAACTGAGCTAGTAAACCATAATGGCTGGGATAGCAGGATTTGAACCTACGAATGCCACAGTCAAAGTGTGGTGCCTTACCGCTTGGCGATATCCCAATTGTAAATGGGGTGGACGATGGGACTCGAACCCACGACAACCAGTACCACAAACTGGCGCTCTACCAACTGAACTACGTCCACCATATGGTGCGTCTTAAGGGATTCGAACCCCCGGCCCACGCCTTAGAAGGGCGTTGCTCTATCCAACTGAGCTAAAGACGCTTATATATTAATACCTTATTATGCATTAATATATTTGGAGCGGGTAGAGGGAATCGAACCCTCGTAATTAGCTTGGAAGGCTAACACTCTACCATTGAGTTATACCCGCATATTAATTTTAGTGGTCGGGGTGACAGGGATTGAACCTGCGACCTCATGGTCCCAAACCACGCGCGCTCCCAGCTGCGCTACACCCCGATATACATTAAATACCCATAAAAACACATTTAATGACCTAAATTAACTCTTTCCTCATAACCATTCAAATTTAATGAATTTTTCTGACGACATGGATTATTCTACACCATATATATTAATACGTCAATACTTTTTTAAAATTTTACTAAAACCTTATTATTTTTGGCTCTATGACCTCTTCATCGATGCTTATAATAGCATAGCTCCGAGCTCCATCTCTTGGAAGTGATGCACTACCAGGATTTATGTACCATATACCTTCTTCATAATCTATTTTAGCAATATGTGAATGCCCGTACAAAACTATACTAGCCCCTGTTTCTAGAGCCTTATATCGCAATTTAGACAAATTCTCTTTTACACCATATCTATGTCCATGTGTTAGAAATATCTTTTTTCCACAAATCTCTCTTACAAGGTCATTAGGAGTACTTGTAGCAAAATCACAATTACCTTTTACATTAATTATTTCTCCCTTGTAATGCTTTTGTATTATTGGTACATCCTCTACATTATCTCCTAAGTGAATTAACACATCTAATCCCTTTATCTCGTCCTCTAGTCTCTCTATGCTACTAATAATCCTATGTGTATCACTTATAACACCTATGCGCATTTAAATTCACCCTCTTCATCAATTAAATACATAGCACCCTTTTTCTTAGATGCCGCCTAATAATTATCTCTTCTATTCAATTACATCCACTATACTAATTACATCTTCTATATTAATTTTTCAAGCTCACTTTTTAATTTATTTAACGCCATTCCTCTATGACTAGTAGTATTCTTTTCTTTATTGCTCATTTGTGCGAAGGTTTTGTTATATTCTTTTACAAAGAACAATGGATCATACCCAAACCCCTCATCACCTCTATATTCAGCTGTGATTATCCCCTCTACCTCTCCTTGAACTTTTATTATATTATCTTCATCAACTATAAGTACCATTGCACAAACAAATTTTGCTTTCCTTTGTTCATCCGCTACGCCATCTAAAAGATATAGTAATTTTTCATTATTTGCTTTATTGTTTCCATGTTCCCCAGCAAACCTTGCTGACATAACACCTGGAGCGCCATTCAATGATTCCACGGCTAAACCTGAGTCGTCGGCAAGTACCATGTTTCCGTCAGCTATTTTATGAATTTCACTAGCCTTTATGTATGCGTTGTCCATAAATGTACTTCCAGTTTCCTCTACATCAATATTAATATTTGCTTCTTTTAATGATACTACTTCAAAAGGGAATTGTGATAAGATTTCCCTGATTTCTATTATCTTATGTTCATTGTTGCTAGCAATTATTATTTTTTTCATATTTATCCCCCTCGTATCTCTGTTTAGTAGATAATAATTAATAGTTATTCATCGCTACTGTTAACTTAATTAAATTTATATACTAAATAATTCATCTCTAGTAGATGGCAAAACATCTTTTTCAATATTATCTATTACTAATATGCCTCCACCGTCAGTTATATCATGCATAGAATTAACGCCAAATTCTCCTGCTATACAGCCTCCCTTAACAACACTAATACTATTCACATAGTCTTTAGCCGTCTGTGTCTCTTTGTGGGTTAGAATGCCTGCTACCCTATCTAGATGATCGTTGACTATAATTGAGGTTCCTTACATGCATAATGATTTAGTAACAATTATTTCATCGTAAAGCTTCGCTCCTGAAGTTGCAACTGCTCTTTTAACTTTACCTTTGCCTATTGCAGTATTCTTACGTCGCTTCTGACAACACTTTTATTGTTATCAATTATCTGTTTCAAGTCATCCCAACTTAGTTTTCCAACCTTCATTTAAATTCTTCCTTTCTAATTTCACAAAACTAGCACATTTTATTGATTCTAATCATATTATCTATATAAGGATTAATATATGGTGGTGATATGTTGAATTTTTTAGGACCTTTTTTAAGAATCAATACATTAAACAAAAATAACATAAAAAATCAGTTTTTCTACTTATCAAAAGAATCATTAAGGGATATAGTTTTTAACTCCAAATGCGGGGTATATATTCCTGTACGCGATTTAAACTCTAAATCTTTTTCTAAGATTGATATTAACACAACTAAATTAATTTCTCCACTTTTATGTGTCTACAAAAAAGCAGATGCAAAATTAAAAATGAAAGAAGGCACTTTAAATTGGAATGAAAGCAAGGTAAAGAAAGAAATAACTATTAGCAGCAATGCATTTATGACCCTGTCGCTCTTAGAATTATCAGATTATTACAGTAGTTTTAGAGACGTTGATGATAATAAATATGCTCTAAGCTCTCTTTATCTTACGTTATGTAAAGAACAGTTAGAATTTTATGCCTCTTATTTTCGTAATAAAGATGGGTTATTTGTTGACAAAAAAGATTTAACTGATCCTATGCAAAAGGAATTTACTTTTGAAGATAAAAACAACAAATTTAAGTTCTCAGATCAAGCTTTTATGATGGTCGCTTACTTTAAATATTCTTCTTATGATAAAGGTGAACATGAATACGAAAAATTTTCTCTGGATATCTTAGATATGTTTACCCAATTTAAAGAAGAAATTTACAACGTCTCATTTGAGGAACTTAACAAGATATGCTTAGCTCTAAACATTTTTTATAAGTACTCAGGCTCCGAAAAATGCGAGAACCTATTGTTAGATTTTTTAGATTTACTTGTCGAACAATACAATACTAAACCAACTTTAATTATTAATGCTAAATTAGATCATTCCTGTATGCTTTTTATAAACTGCACACTTATGTATAATAATACTTCTATCCTTAAATTCAAAGATACTAGTGATGATTTATATGAAAAGCTTTCAAAATTATATGATAGTGAAAAAGGTATTTTGATAAAGGAAAGCGCTGAAAAAGAGATAAACTATACTTCAGATGAACTCGTACTATACATGTATAGCCTAATTTTATATTCTGATTTTAATAACGTTGAAGATAATTCACATATGCTTCAAGATATTTTCAAACATCAAATTTTAGACACTGGTATAATACTAAGTTGGCCAGATTCTCCCCCATTAGATGACGCAGAACATTATAGGAATTTTTCACTAAGATCCGATGATTTATTACATGACGATGATTTTAGAATGCCGGAAGTACCAACACCTGATAATAATGAGTTAGCTTCTGTATTTGTTAAAAGTATGGTATACAATAAACGAAAAGAAAGCTTTAAACAAAGTAAGTCATCATTTGACAGTAGCAAGAATATGTTTATATTTTTCTTAACCACATTTTTTAGAAATCAAGAATAAGATGATTTAAGATTTTTTCTCATATTATGCTATAACAAAAAGTATATATTGCTTAATGCTGTTAATGCATTTCAGGCAATATATACTTTTATTAGCATACAACATGATACACTTATTTTACAACCATATTATTGTCTTTATATGCATAATCAAATATTAAGTTTCCACTCTTAGTAGTATATATGTCTTTAATATTTTGTTTCTTACAGATAACTGTATTCGCAATGTACACTGGTATACACGGCAAGTCTTTAGCAAGTATTCCTTGTGCCTTATTATAGATTGTTATTTTTTTACTACCATTATTCTCATTCAATGCTGTTGCTATAGCTTTATCATAATCCGTACTCTTATATCCGTATATGTTATCTTTTGAATTTGCTGTCCATTTAGAAAAGAACTTATAGACATCCCCATATTCTTCATCGTTCTTTGAAAATACTATATCATACTCACCTTTTGCAAGTACCTTCTTAAGTTCATCTTTTGTATATCCAATGCATTCTACATTTAGGTCTAAATATTCTTTAATGTTTTTAGCTATCTCATTGCTTATTTTAGTATCAAAATTTTCACTTTCATATACCATAACTAAATCTTGTTCTTTATTATATTTACTGTTACGTAAATATGCCTTCCCTTTAGCTTTGCTTCGAGATGCATTAAAAATCAGTTTAGAACTATTGTCACTTGAATTAATAAAAGGTGTATAACTCATTGTTGGAACAGCCAAATCTTCTGCTACTGTTTCTATAATTAGATTTCTATCTATTATTGAACTAATTGCACTCCTAAAGTCTATATCTACAGTAGCTTTACTATTTAAATTAAAATTCAAATAATACATACTCTGTGTTGGTTTAACTTCTGTTTTCTTTTCCTTAGTAAGGGCACTTACTTCACTTATTGGCGGACTTACAAGTATATCAATTTTTGAAGAATCACTTTCACCTGAGGTTTCAAAATCGGCTAAAGCTTTCTCTTCATCATCTATTGAAGTAAATAGCATCTCATTACTTACTATTTTACTGGATCCCCAATACTTTTGATTCTTTACAAGTGTTATTTCTCCCTCTTTATTTACGTCTTTTATAATAAAAGGACCACTATATTGAATTTCACCGTAGCTTTCTTTCCAGTTTTTCATATTCAAATTGTCTTCTCGTAAAGTAAAAATCGGATTACTAAGAGTTTTTACAAAGTAATCATTAGGACTATTCAGCCTTATTTGCAATGTTAAATCATCCTTTGCAAAAATGCCAACCTTATCAAACCCTGTTTTTCCGGAACTGAAATCCTTAGCTCCGAATATACAATATAATTGATCTGCAAAGACATTTTCTTTTTCTAATAGGATATCATGAAAAAGTCTTACAAAATCTGTAGCTTTTATTTCTGAGCCATCGCTATAATGTAAATTTTTTCTTAGTTTAAAAGTATACTCTATTTTATCTTTTGAAGTTTCATATTTTTCAGCCATAGCAGGCACAATTTTTCCATCTTTATCTTCCCTTACTAATCCTTCAAATAAGGCTAATAACAAATCTTTTTCGCGAATGTTATCGTTATCTATCATCAGCAAATCTGATGGCAATTTTCCTAAGTTATACACTAGATATTTTCTAGATGTTGAAGGTTTTACTTTCTTTTGAATACATCCGCATCCTAACATCGTTATAAAGATTAACATTATACATAATAACTTTTTCATACTTACCCCCATCTTAGGCACAATTAAATAAATAACAAATAAGTATCCTAGTTTATTTTCGTGTGCCTTATTAAAAGTATTAACTTTTAATAAGTGAAATAATCAAATAAATAATAAAATGTTGAGAAGTTTTTTACTTCCTATATATGCTGAAAAAGAAATATTGGACCTTAACATAAAAAAAGACGCCATCTGACGTCTTTTCTTTACCAATTATATATTACAACATATTTACTAATTCTTCTTCAGATATAACTGTAATTCCTAACTCTTGAGCTTTTGTAAGCTTACTTCCGGCATTCTCTCCTGCTAACACGTAACTTGTTTTCTTAGATACAGAACCTGCTACCTTTCCTCCGTGATTCTCTATCATTACTATAGCTTCATTTCGCCCCATGGAAGTCAATGTTCCAGTTACAACGAAAGTTAACCCATCAAACTTATTATCTTCGCTATCAGTGTCCTCTACAGCCATATTAACTCCATAATCCTTTAACCTATCAATTATTTCTCTATTTTTATTATCTTCAAAAAATTTAAGTATACACAAGGCACTTATTTCACCTATATCGGAAACGTTTTGTAAATCTTCCAAAGACGTATTTTTCAACTCTTCAATAGATCTGTAATGCTTCATTATACTTTTTGCTGCTACCTTCCCAATATTTGGAATTCCAAGTCCTGTCAGCAGTCTTTGTGCTTCATTTCCCTTTGACTTATCTATAGCATCTAGTAACTTATCTGTGTTCTTTTCTTTTCCAATTATACCTTGCTTTATAAGTTCATCGCGATAATTAAACAAAGAATATACATCTGCAATATCTTTGATATATTGTAAACGAATAAGTTCCTTAACATATGCGCTGCCGAAACCTTTTATGTCCATAGCATTCCGACCAACAAAATTAATAATGCGTCTTTCTAATTGCGCCAAACAATTAGGGTTTATACATTTGATGTCAGCAGTATCTTTTTCACGGACAGTAGGTGTTCCACATACCGGGCATATGTCCGGTATTTTGAATTTATTTGTTCCTTCAAAACGTTTTTCTTTCACTACGCCCTTAATCTTAGGGATAATCTCTCCTGATTTGTATACAACAATTATATCTCCAATCCTTATATCTAAATCATCGATAAAATCTTGGTTGTGAAGAATTGCTCTGGATACAGATGTTCCGCATAAACGAATCGGCTCAAATATTGCTGTAGGAGTAATTCTACCGGTTCTTCCTACTGATACTTCAATATCGATTAATTTTGTTTCTTTTTCTTCCGGAGGGAATTTATAAGCTATAGCCCATTTCGGAACTTTTGAAGTATTTCCAAGTTCTTTTCTATCTTCCAAATTATTAATTTTAATAACAACTCCATCGATATCGTATGCTAAGTTGCCTCTTTCCTCGGAGGTAGCCTGGATAGCATTCCACACTTCATCAGCTGTTTTACATTTTACATAATTCTCAATAACTTTTACACCTTGTTTTTTTAACCATTCATAACTTTCGGTATGTGTTTTAAATTCAATTCCTTTGGTATCTTGAACATTAAAAATAAATAAAGATAATTCTCTTTCCTTTGTTATTTTACTATCTAACTGTCTTAATGTACCTGCAGCACAGTTTCTAGGATTGGCAAATATCTTTTTCTCTAATAACTCTTGTTGTTCATTAACCTTGTTAAACGCTTCAGTAGACATGTATACTTCACCACGAATTTCGAGATATGGAATTGGATCTTTCAGTTTCCGTACAACATCCTTAATTACTTTAGCATTTTCAGTAACATCCTCACCTTGAATAATTCCATCACCTCTAGTTACAGCTACTGTTAATTTACCATCTACATACCGCAGGGCCATTGACAAACCATCAATTTTAAGTTCAACAATAAATGTTGGATCATTCAGTTGTTCTATCATTCTATTTACATAAGAATAGATGTCTTCTTTTGTAAATACGTCTTGCAAGCTAAGCATTGGTACATTATGTTTTACCAATACCCCTGCTTTTCTTTTAACACCTCCACCTACTATTAGGGTTGGTGAATCTAGGGTAACAAGTTCTGGATGCTCCTTTTCTATTGCTTTAAGCGTAAGCATTAATTGATCATATTCATAATCAGATGTTTCTGGATTATCTTGGTTGTAATATCTATCACTATGGTATTTAATTATAGTTTTTAATTCATTAATCCTATCTTCTACACTTATAATTATCATATCTTATTCTCCCATCCCGCAACTTTAAGGCACTTGAAATAAAATGACTAGCATTTTCCTAGTTATTTTATCCAATATGCCCTAATTGCATTCACTATACACAAGTTGCATTCGTAATGCACAAGCTGCATTCATCGTACATCCAAATAAATAACAAGTAATCATGCTAGCCCTATTCTCATTTACCTTATATTATTTCTAGTGGTGCTTTATCTAATATTAACTTTTTTATTCCCATGTTATCAAATGCTATTGAAACCATAGTGTCACCGCTCGAATCAGAAGTTGACACTATAGTACCTACTCCGAATTTACTATGCCTAACTTTTCTACCTACTGTAGCTTCACTATGCATAATGCTTTGAGTCTCAGTTAAAGTATTCCCACCACTTGCGCCTTGCTCACCTATATTACTTCCATGCGACGTAGCTGATACGTAATCTTGTGGTGCCGTTTTACTTAAAAGACCATGAGGATTAAATTTATGTGAATCCTTGCTGTTTTTTCTCTTTAACACCTGCACACTTCTGTTTTTTCCTCCTCCAATAATTTCCTTTAAGTCTGGAGATATTTCGCTGATGAAATCTGACGGTTGATACCCTACATTTCTGCCAAATACCATTCTGCTTTCTGCAGAAGTTATATAAAGCTTCTCTTCTGCTCTCGTTATAGCAACATAGCATAAACGTCTCGATTCTTCCATTTCAGTAGGGTTATTAATAGAAGACATACCTGGGAATATCCCATTTTCCATACCTACCATAAATACCACTGGAAATTCTAGCCCTTTTGCGCTATGAACTGTCATCATGCCTACAGTATCTACTTCCTCATCAGGATTATCAGTTGTTGAACCTAAACTTACTCCTTCTAAAAATGTCAAAAGTGATTTATCTTCTGAAGTTTTTTCAAATTCTACAGCATCAGATACTAATTCCTTTATATTTTCTACCCTGCTCTCGTCCTCAGGTTCTTTAGAATTTTCTAATTGTTTCATATATCCTGTATCCTCTATTATAGTTTTAATTAATTGAGATACAGTAACCTCTTCATTTTTAGCCATAAAGTTATTCATGAGACTTACAAACTTACTTATAGATGATTTATTTCTAGTAGTCAGTGTAGGTATAAATTCTACATCTAAAATTGCACTATATAAACATTGATCTATCCCATTAGCAAATTCTTGAATCTTTTGAATAGTTGCATCACCTATATTTCTTTTAGGTACATTTATAATCCTTTTTAAGGCAATATCGTCAAGCGGATTATTAATAAGCTTTAAATATGCCATGATATCTTTTATTTCTTTTCTATCATAAAACTTCAATCCTCCAACTATCCTATATGGGATTAAATGTTTTCTGAAACTTTCCTCAAATATACGTGATTGGGAGTTCATCCTATATAAAATTGCAAAATCCTTATAGCTCCGACTTTTATCAGCCCCCATTAATGTCTTAATCTGGTTAGCTACAAAATTAGCTTCATCCCTATCTGTAAATGCTCTATATAAATTTATCTTCTCTCCACAATCTTTTTCAGTCCTTAGAGCTTTATCTTTTCTTTGAGAATTATTTTTTATTACCTCATTTGCTGCCATAAGTATGTTTGCTTTAGATCTATAATTTTGCTCGAGTTTTACAACCTTAGCCTTTGGATAATCTTTTTCAAAGTCTAAGATATTAGTAACATCTGCACCTCTCCAAGCATAAATACATTGATCATCGTCTCCAACAACGCATATATTTTCTCTCTCATCTACTAAAAGCTTTATAAGCTCATACTGTGCCTTGTTTGTATCTTGATACTCATCCACCATAATATATTTGAATTTCGAATGATAAAAGTCCAAAACTTCCTTATTCTTTCTTAGCAAATCCACTGCTTTAAAAATCAAGTCATCAAAATCTAATGCATTATTACCTTTAAGTTTTTTTTGATAAAGAAGATAAACATCAGCAATTTTATTCATTCTATAATCACTTTCATTCTCTTTTTTGTATCTATCTGGAGAAATAAGTTCATTTTTAGCATTAGATATTTTATTTAAAATTTCTGAGTCTGTTAAATCTTTTTCATTTATTTCAAGTTGTTTCATGCATTGTTTAATCAGACTCTTTTGATCATAACTATCATATATAGTAAAATTTTTATTATATCCTAGCTTGTCTATCTCCCGCCTTAAAATTCTAACACAACTAGAATGGAAGGTAGAAATCCACATATTATCAGCTACTTTGCCTACTAAGGAGCGTACTCTATCCTTCATTTCACCTGCTGCTTTATTCGTAAAAGTTATAGATAAAATTTGTGATGGATATATAGCTAAATCTTCTATCATATGTGCAATTCTATAAGTCAGAACTCTAGTTTTTCCAGAACCCGCGCCAGCTAATATGAGCAACGGCCCATTAACTGTTATTGCAGCTTCGCACTGCTCTTTGTTTAACAAACTTTCTAAATCCATGAGACCACTCCTTATATATTATATTAATACTAGATTTCCTAGCATTACTTTAGATCTATAATAATTACTACTACGTCACTTTATATCATAAACATACCTTTAATTATATCACACAACGCAAAACTTAATTGATTTTAAAAATTTAGACGGTTAATATATATTCACTCTTTTATCGTTAGTTAAACTGAGTAAATATATATTAACCGTCCCTTTCTATCTGCATCTATAAGGCCCCTCAAAGTAAACATAATTATTTCTTTAATTTCAAACGTTCTAATATAAGTTTATATCCATTACTACCATAATTTAACGCTCTATTTATCCTACTTATCGTTGCAGTACTTGCCCCTGTAGTACCTGCTATATCCAAATAGGTTCTTTTATCTGATAACATTTTTGCTACTTGAAGTCTTTGCTCAAATGCCTTAATTTCGTTTATTGTAGATATATCCTCAAAAAACCTATAACACTCTTCCTTTGTTTTCAGGCTTAAAACACCCTCAAAAAGAAAATCCATATCCTTGCTTTCTAATTTAGAACTGTATTCGCTCATCCTTCTTCACCTCTAATAATCATAGACTATTTAAAACAATTCTATCATTTATATTACTTATGTACCACTTATCACTTGTATAATACCTAAATTATTTATATATTATCATTATTTTAAAAAACATATAAAAAAATGCAGTTTATTATTTTTTTTAAATAAACTGCCGATACTGAAAATATTTATTTAATATCCTAAATTATATCATAGATAAATATATTATTTAACCATATTTAACATCAATGTAGTTATTGTAAAACAAACTGCTGAAACCACTGTGATTCGTGCCATTACTGACTCTGCAGTTTTTGTTTTGTTCTTCGCAAAAAAGGTTTCAGAAGTTCCTCCTATAAGGCCACTTAATCCATCTGTCTTACTAGGTTGCATCATAACTGAGACGATTATAGCAATTGATGTTATAACCTGTAAAACTACGAGAAAACTATGCATGTATACACCCCCGTTTATTAAATACATAACTATTTTATCATACTTTAAGACAGTTTACAATGGAATATAAAAAGTAAGAGTATAGCCTATCGACTATACTCTTATCTATAAAAATTACCTGTTTATGTTATAAAATGCTTTTATTCCTCTATATTCAGCCATATCTTCTAATTCTTCTTCTATTCTTAGTAGCTGATTATATTTAGAAACTCTTTCGCTTCTAGCTGGAGCACCAGTTTTAATTTGCCCTGCATTCATAGCTACAACGAGATCTGCTATTGAAGTATCTTCAGTTTCTCCTGATCTATGAGAAACTACTGCAGTAAATCCAGCTCGTTCAGCCATTTCTATAGCATTTAATGTTTCAGTTAATGTTCCTATTTGATTTAATTTTATAAGAATTGAGTTTGCAGTTTTCTTCTCAATACCCATTTTTAATCTATCAGTGTTAGTTACAAATAAGTCGTCTCCGACCAATTGTACTCTATCTCCTATTTTGTCAGTTAAGTACTTCCAACCATCCCAATCCTCTTCAGCCATTCCATCTTCAATTGATATGATTGGATATTTGTTAACAAGTTCTACATAATAGTCAGCCATTTGCTCTGGAGTAAGTATTCTTCCCTCAGACGCTAAGTTGTACTTACCACCTTCAAAGAATTCAGAAGCTGCTGGGTCAAGTGCTATAAATATATCTTTTCCTGGAGTATATCCAGCCTTTTCTATAGCTTCTATTATAATTTTTATTGCTTCTTCATTTGATGATAGATCCGGAGCAAATCCACCTTCGTCACCAACACCAGTAGCGAGTCCTTTAGTTTTTAACAATGCCTTTAATGCATGATAAACTTCTGCACTCATTCTTAAAGCTTCTTTGAATGAAGTAGCTCCAACTGGCATAACCATAAACTCTTGTAAGTCTACGTTATTGTCAGCATGGCTTCCACCATTTATAATGTTCATCATTGGAACTGGTAACACTTTAGCATTTACTCCGCCAATATATTGATATAATCCAAGACCTAATGACTCGGCAGCAGCTCTTGCACATGCAAGTGATACTCCAAGAATTGCGTTAGCTCCTAATTTTGCTTTATTAGGTGTTCCATCAAGAGTAATCATCGCTTTGTCAATTGCTATTTGGTCATATACATTCATTCCAACAATCTCTTCAGCTATAAGATTGTTAACATTATCAACCGCCTTTAGAACTCCCTTACCATTGTATACATCTTTGTCTCCATCTCTTAGTTCTACAGCTTCAAATATACCAGTAGATGCACCTGATGGTACTGATGCTCTTGCTATAGTTCCATCTTCGAGTGTTACTTCAACCTCAACTGTTGGAAACGCTCTAGAATCCAAGATTTGTCTTGCATAAATATCAATTATTTCAATAAAGTTTTTCATATTATCTTACCTCCAAAATTTTTCTCAATATTATTATTATTTCCTAAGTTAAATTAAGATAATCCTATAATTCAAAAAAAAATAAATTAATTTTAGATAATTTAATAATTCATTCCAATTTATAATAAATTAAAGCTTTATTAAAGACTTTCCTGTCATTTCACTTGGTATATCAAGATTCATAACTTGTAGCATTGTTGGTGCTATATCAGCCAATATTCCACCATCACGTAGTTCGTTACTATGATTTGAAACATATGTGAATGGGACTAAATTTGTAGTATGCGCAGTCATTGGCTTTCCAGAGGAATAATCAATCATTTGCTCAGAATTTCCATGATCCGCAGTAATAAACACTGTGCCATCTTTACCTAGAACACAATCAACTATTTTTCCAAGACATTCATCAACTGTTTCTATTGCTTTTTTAGCAGCTTCAAAAACACCTGTATGACCTACCATATCTGGATTAGCATAATTTAATATAATCATATCGTACTCATCAGTTTTAAGTCTCTTAAGTAACTCCTCTGTAACCTCATGTGCACTCATTTCTGGTTGCATATCGTATGTTGCAACTTTTGGCGATGGAATTAACGCTCTATCTTCATTAGCGTTTGGAGCTTCCACACCGCCATTAAAGAAGAATGTAATATGAGCGTATTTTTCAGTTTCAGCTATTCTTAACTGCTTTTTACCCATTTTACTAACATATTCTCCAAGAGTATTAGTGTAACTTTCTGGTGCATACGCTACATCCACATTTTCTATGGATAAATCATATTGAGTAGTACATACAAAATTCAAACCTAAAGTTTCTCTTTTAAAGCCATTAAATTGTTTATCATTTATTGCTCTAGTAATTTCGCGAGCTCTGTCTGGTCTAAAATTGAAACATATTACGCTATCATTATTACTTATAGATGCCACAGGTTTATTATTCTCCATTATAACAGTCGGAAGAACAAATTCATCTGTCTTATTATCATGAATAGCTATTTTAACAGCCTCTATTGCTGAGGTATTTTCCTCACCCTTAGATAAAACCATAGCATTATATGCAAGTTCAACTCTTTCCCATCTCTTATCTCTATCCATAGCGTAGTATCTACCACATACAGTAGCAATTTTTCCAACACCTATTTCATTCATGTATTCTTCTATTTCTGCTATGTATTTTAGTGCTGAACCTGGTTGTACATCTCTACCATCTAAAAAAGCATGAACATAAACTTTATTGGCGCCTTTATTTTTAGCAAGCTTTAAAAGTGCCTTTAAATGATCAATATGAGAGTGAACTCCTCCATCAGACAATAACCCTACAAGATGCAGCGAAGAATTTGATTTAATAGCTTCATCTATAGCCTTATTAAACGCATGATTTTCAAAAAAGATTCCATCTTTAATTTCTTTTGTTATTTTTGTAAGTGCTTGATATATAATTCTACCAGCACCTATGTTTAAATGACCAACTTCTGAATTTCCCATTTGACCCTCTGGTAATCCTACCTCTAGGCCACTTGCAGTTAATTTTGTATGTGGATATTTCTTTATTAATCTGTCATAGTTTGGTTTATTTGCCGCAGATACTGCATTTCCATCGTTGTTACCTGATAATCCAAATCCATCTAAAATCATTAGCATTACTGGTTTCTTTGACATATTGGTTTCCCCCCACTAATTGTTTTAATAAGCAATACATAATAATATGTATTGCTTATTTGTATTATAATTAACCAACAAATGTGGTTTTATCTAATATAGTGTCTTAATCCACTTAAGTGGCTTAATTCACTGATGTGGCTTAGTAGTTTACTATTCCTGCGAAGTCTTCTGCCTTAAGGCTGGCTCCACCAATTAATCCACCATCTATATCTGATTTACCCATTTGTTCTTTTATAGTTGATGGTTTAACTGAACCACCATATTGAATTCTTACTTTATCTGCTACGTCTTTACCAAACATAGCTCCTACAGTTGTTCTTATGAACCCAATTGTCTCATTTGCTTGATCAGCAGTTGCAGTTTTACCAGTACCTATAGCCCATATTGGTTCATAAGCAATAACTAATGTTTCTACTTGCTGTTTTATAAGTCCTGCTAAATCTAATTTAATTTGACTTTCTAGAACTTTTTCTGTAACATTTCCTTCTCTATCACTAAGAGTTTCCCCTACGCAAAGTATAGGTTTAATGCTATGGCTATAAGCAGCTTTAAGCTTCTTATTTACAGTTTCATCAGTCTCATTGAAATATTGTCTTCTTTCACTATGGCCAATTATAACATAATCAACGCCTATTTCTTTAAGCATTCCTGGTGAAACTTCACCTGTAAAAGCACCACTTTCTTCATAATGCATATTTTGAGCTCCAACTTTTATGTTTGTACCCTTAGCTGCCTTTATTACTGCATCTAAACATAAAAATGTTGGACACACAACAACATCACATTTTGCATCTTTAACTAATGGTTTCATTCCTTCAATTAAAACTACAGCTTCAGCTACAGTTTTATTCATCTTCCAGTTTCCTGCAATTATACCTTTTCTCATCAAAAAAACCTCCAATATTCTTTTATTATAACTAACAATCATATACTTTTAATTTATTGTAACATAGTTTCTATAATTATTTATTTGTAAGAGCTTCAATTCCTGGTAACAATTTGCCTTCTAGGAATTCAAGAGATGCTCCACCACCTGTAGATATGTGAGTCATTTTATCTCCAAATCCTAATTGATTAACAGCTGCTGCACTATCTCCACCACCTATTATAGTAGTTCCATCAACCGCTGCCATGGCTTCTGCTACAGCTATTGTTCCTTTTGCAAAATTAGCAAATTCAAATACTCCCATTGGGCCATTCCAAACAATAGTTTTAGCTATGCTTATAGCACCTTTATATATTTCTCGTGTCTTAGGTCCAATATCAAGGCCCATGTATCCGTCTTTAATATTTTGATCCTCAGTAACTATTGGCTGTGCATCAGCTGAAAATTTATCTGCGATAACATGATCTAAAGGTATTAAGAATTTAACTCCTTTAGACTCAGCTCTTTGCATCATATCTTTAGCATATTCTACTTTATCTTCTTCAACTAGAGAACTTCCTACAGAATAACCGCCAGCTTTTAAGAATGTATATGCCATTCCTCCACCAATTATTAAAGTATCTACCTTTTCAAGTAAATTAGCAATAACATCTATTTTGTCAGATACCTTAGCTCCACCTAAAATTGCAACGAATGGTCTAACTGGATGATCTACTGCATTACCTAAGAATTTTAATTCCTTTTGAATTAAATAACCGCATACTGAAGTCTCAACAAATTCAGTTACACCAACAGTAGAACAATGAGCTCTATGAGCTGTTCCGAATGCATCATTTACAAATACATCTGCAAGAGATGCTAATTCTTTAGAAAAGTTTTCTTTGTTTTTAGTTTCTTCTTTTCTATATCTTGTATTTTCGAGTAATATAACATCTCCATCTTTCATTTTTGAAACGACAGATTTTACGTTATCACTAACTACATTTGGATCTGCTGCAAAAAGCACTTTTTTATCTAACATTTCGCTTAATTTCTTAGCAACTGGTGATAAAGAAAGCTCAGGTTTTGCCTCTCCACTTGGTTTTCCAAGATGTGAGCATAATATAACTTTTGCTCCATTTTTTACCAAATAGTTTATAGTCGGCATTGCACCTACTAATCTATTTACATCTGTTATTTCTCCATTTTGTAATGGTACATTAAAATCGCACCTTACTAAAACCTTTTTTCCTTTAACCTCAATATCTTCTATTGTTTTTTTATTAAATTCCATACTCAGTCTCCTCTCTAAAGTTTATAATATAAAACTATTGTATCCTATAATAGGCGAAATAATATATTTTTAATGCTATTTCATATTAAATAATCATATATTAAAAATTACATATAAAAAGGTCTGGTTCCATAGACTAACTATAAAACCAGACCTTAATACTATTCTTGCAGTATGCGTTCATTATGCTTACAGTATCCTACAGTTTTATAGTAGAATTAAATTTTATAGTCTGTCTGCAACATATTTAGTTAAATCTGCTAATCTGTTTGAATATCCTGCTTCATTATCGTACCATGAAACAACTTTAACCATGTTTCCTTCAATAACCATAGTTGACATTGCATCAACTATAGAAGATCTTTCGTCTCCTTTGAAATCAATTGAAACTAATGGTTCTTCACAACAACCAAGAATTCCTTTCATTTCATTTTCAGAAGCTTTTTTGAATGCTGCATTTACTTCTTCTATAGTAACATTCTTTTTAACTTCGCAAACTAAATCTGTACATGAAACAGTTGGAGTTGGAACTCTTAATGAGAATCCGTTTAATTTACCTTTTAATTGTGGTAAAACTAATGCTACTGCTTTAGCAGCTCCAGTTGTAGTTGGGATCATTGAAAGTGTAGCAGCTCTTGCACGTCTCATATCATTGTGAGGAGCATCTAATAATCTTTGATCTCCAGTGTATGAATGAATTGTAGTCATTAAGCCTTTAACAATTCCAAATTCTTTGTCTAATATTTTAGCAAATGGTGCTAAACAATTAGTTGTACATGATGCATTTGATATTACGTTATGTTTTGAAGTATCATACTTTTCTTCGTTAACTCCCATAACTATTGTTATATCTTCATTTTTAGCTGGTGCAGATATAAGAACTTTTTTAACACTTACTCCTAAATGTGCATTAGCTTTAGTAGCATCTGTAAAGAATCCTGTTGATTCTAAAACTATTTCTACTCCTAATGAACTCCAATCAATGTTTTTTGGTTCTCTTTCAGCAAATATTTTAATTTCTTTTCCGTTAACTACTATTGAATTTTCTTTAGCTTCTACAGTTCCGTTAAATTTACCATAAAGTGAATCATATTTTAAAAGGTGTCCTAATGTAGCAGCATCTGTTAAATCATTTATTCCTACTACTTCTAATTCTGTAGCATAGTTTGCCACTAATGCCTTAAATACGTTTCTTCCTATTCGTCCAAATCCATTAATACCTACTTTTATCATATTGACAAAACCTCCTAGTTTTTTAAAAACAAATTATATGTAAATATATAATCTTCACTTTAGTAAAATCATTATATAGTTTACTCTCTTTTCTCTAAAATATTAATTATTTCTGTCGCAGCTGCTTGATCAATTACTAAAACAGTACTGGAACGATTGATTTCAGTAGCTATTATTGCTCTCGCTTTATTTTTTCCAGCTGCTACTGCAATAAGTATTGTATTATTTTTAGCTTGTTCGTTATTTACCACAATAGTAGGTGTATAACGAATTATTTTTCCTGCCTCATTATAATACTGACCAAATGCTTCTCCTACCGCACCTAAATCTTCAAGTTGTTTTATCTCTTTTTCAGGTACTCCTCTTTTTAAAGCCATATCACTTGCGATACCTATGCCATAAATAAGAATTTCAGCATTTTGTATTTTATCAATTATAGTTTTTATGTTTTTTTCATTTAATAAAGTTGCTAATGCTGCATTGCTTAAATTATCAGGTACATGAAGTAATTCGTAATTTCCACCAATTTTATCTGCAAGTCTTGCAACTAGTGTATTAGCTTGAATATCTACATTTCTTGCCATACCACCTCTAGCTGGAAGAACTAGAATATTGCTATATTTTTTACTTTTATGAAAACTATCTACGACTTCTTTAACTGTTGATCCACCAGTTAATGCAATTACACTATTGTCCTTAATTATATCCATAGCATAATTAGCTGCTGCCTTCCCTAATTCTTTAAGAACGCTTTTGTCCATTTCTACATCACCGGGAACAACTATAACTTGCTGAAGTTTTAAATGTTTTTGAATAAATTCTTCAAATTTGGTCAATCCTTTTATTTCATGGATGAATTTTTTTAGCTCATTTATAATTATTTCACCTTCATCTGTTATAAACATGCCTAAGGCATTAACTTCAATTAAATTTTGAGATTTTAAAAAGTTTATTTCATTTCTCACTATTCTCTCGCTTATACACATATGCTCTGCTAAAATTCTTCGTCCTATAGGCTGATTGTAACATATCATCCTTAATATATCATACCGTTTCCCAAGTAGCTCTATAAGTTCAGGTACTATTTTCTGCTCTAATTTTAATATATTCTCCACTTGAACACCTTTCTGGGCTTTTTTAGTCCCGGTATATATATTTTGTTCCCACTTACATTATAGTTGAAATACTAACTTTTTTAAATTAGTATTTGCAAAAAATATGTTAACATTGTGTAAACAGCATAATTATTCACATAAATCCCTCTAAAATCTTTTACGCTTACTCGAACTTTTAATTTCGAGTTCTTCCCTATATTTTGCCACAGTTCTTCTTGAAATATTCATCCCTTCGGTATTTAATCGATTACAAATTATTTGGTCCGATAGTGGTTTCTTTTGGTCTTCGTTATCCACCATTTCCTTGATAATTTTTTTAATATTAGTTGTAGATATATCCTCTCCACCAGCTATTGATGCAATTCCATTAGTAAATAAATCTTTTATTTTTATTACCTTACCATTATTTATACTAACATATTTTTCTCTAATTGCGCGGCTTATAGTCGATTCATGCATTTCTACATTATCAGCAATCTTTTTAAGTGTCATTGGTTTTAAATATTCTTCACCAATATCAAAATATTCCCTTTGAACTGCCAATATCTCTTCCAAAACTCTATACACAGTATTTTTTCTTTGTTCAATACTTTTAATTAGAAACATTGCGCTATTAAGCTTATCTTTTACATATTCTACTGCTTCTACGTCTTTTTCATCTTTAATAATTTCTTTATATAAAGTATTTATATTAAGCTTTGGAAGTACATCTTCATTCATAGAAATAAAATATTGATCATCAATTTTGCTTATGTACGCATCAGGCACAATATACTTAACAATCTCACCAGTATAAAATCCTCTTGATGGCTTGGGCTCTAAATTTTTTATTATATCTCCATATTTTTGGGCATCAGAAATTTTAACTTTTAATTCTTTAGCTATATCATTATATTTGTTTTCTGCCAATAACTCCAAGTAATCATCAATAATTAAATATATATTATCGTCATCTATGCCTTGATTATTTAATTGAATCTTTAGGCATTCTCTTAAATTTCTAGCTCCTATCCCCTCTGGATCTAAAGCTTGAAATATATCAAGTGCAGTTTCAGCTTTTTCTCTTGATATACCAAGTTCCTTGCATATATCAGATAATTCTCCTGACAAATAACCTTTAGTATCTAAGTTCTCCGCCATATACTTGCATATTTCTATAATTTCACTTTTCTCGTTAAGTTCACCTATTTGCTCCTTAAGATAATCTTTAAGTGATTTCTCTTGTGCAATATAATAAAATGGTGAAACTTCTTCATTATCATTTTTTACAGCATAATTTTTTACTTTATAATCATCCTTATCAAGGTATTTAATAATTTCTTTATAGTCATTAGTATCATTACTCTTGCTTTTATTACTTTGTATATCTTTTTCTTCAAGCACAGGATTTTCTTGCATCTCTTTATTAACATATTGCCCTAATTCATATGCTGACATTTGAAGAAGTTTAACAGACATTTGCATTTCTTGCGTCATTATTAATTTTTGTTCTTGGACCAAATTTAGCCCAAAATTAATATTCATTTTATCCATCACCTCATCTAATTCATATATTATATTATAACATAGCAGAGATAAATTATACATTGGGCTATCACTAAAAATAAAAAAATCTCAACAGATGCTGAGATTTTTTTTAAATGTTATCTTGATCCTTTGTCATATGGCTTACCACTCGCTAGTGGTCCTGTTGTTTTTCCAACAAACCCTGCGAGTGCAATCATAGTTAGTAAATATGGAATAACATCATATACCTCTGTTGGTAAATTCCAACTAAGTCCTTGTGCAAATATGTTAAACGCGCTACCAAATGCAAATAATAAGCTAGCGCCAAATGCACCGAAAGGCTTCCAATTACCAAATATAACAGCTGCTAAAGCAATAAATCCTCGTCCTGCAACCATTCCTTCTCTATAAAGTGGTGTTATTCCAAGAGATAAGGCAGCTCCACCGAGGCCTGCAAGCATGCCTGATATAATGACACATAGGTATCTCATTTTATATACACTTATTCCCAAAGTATCAGCAGCCTTTGGATGTTCTCCTACAGCTCTAATTCTAAGTCCTAGAGGTGTTTTATATATTACATAATTAGAGACAAATACTAAGATTATTGCAAGTATAACAAACCAATTTAACTGAGATATTAAATCACCAAATATTGGTATATTCTTAATTGTGTCCGGTATATTATATGAAAGCCCTGTTACTATATCTGTTTGACCACCTTTACCACCAAAAAACTTATATATTAAAAAACTAGCAAGGGCAGTTGAAAAGAGATTTATAGCCGTACCTGAAATTACTTGATCTGCACGCAGATGTATACTAAGGATGGCATGAATCAGGCCCAATACGCCACCGGCTATCACGCCGAAAAGTATTCCTACTACTGGGCTTCCAGTCCTATAACTTCCGTATACTGCAAAGAAAGCACCTATTACCATCATACCTTCAAGTCCAATATTTACAACACCTGATTTTTCTGAAAATATACCACCTAACGCGGCGAAAATTAGAGGCGTAGCTATTCTAAGTGTTTGAGCTAACAAATTAATCAAAATAACACTACTCATTCTTAATTGCCTCCTTCTTCTTCCTTTCAGTGAAGTACTTAACAATATAATCTGTGGCTACAAATATAATAATTATAGCCTGTATTAAATAAACTATCTCTTTTGGTATTCCATTTAATTGAAGGGTTCTAGAACTACTATTTAATGTACCAAATAATAAGGCTGACGCTATACATCCAATGGGATTACTTTTGGCAAGTAGTGCAACTGCAATACCATCAAACCCATAAGATGGAAGTGCCATAAAATCTTTTACGTTATGAAGAACTCCTGCTACATGGGTTGCACCACCAACTCCTGCTATTGCACCAGAAAGTGCCATAGCAATCACTGTATTTCTTGCTATATTAATTCCCCCGTATTCTGCAGCATGTGGATTTATGCCAACTGCTCTTATTTCATACCCAACAGTAGTTTTCCATAATAGCCAAAATATAAAGATAGCTACAGCAATTGCAAGAAATATACTAATATTAGCACCACTACCAGTAACAAACCTGTGTAGCTCTGCACTCTTTTGAATACTCGGAGTAGTTGATTTCCCTGTCACTCCAAATCCGGTTCTTAATATAATAAAATTAGCGAGTGCCATAGATATATAATTCATCATAATTGTATTAATGACCTCATGAGTACCTACTTTCGCCTTTAAATAACCCGGTATAGCTCCCCAAATTCCACCTGCTATAAAACCTGATAAAATCATTAAAACTACATGAACTGCTGGATTTAAGCCTGGCACAGTCCCTACAATAGCTGCCGCTACCATTCCAAGTATAAATTGACCAGCAACACCTATATTAAATAATCCACATTTAAATGCTACAGCATTTGCAACTCCTGTAAATATTAAAGGAGTAACTTCTGAGACCGTCACAAAGGTTACTCGTTCATTACCAAATCCGCCTTTAAATATAAGTCCAAATAAATCTCCTAGCGCTGAAAAATACTGAAATATAGAATATCCTTTTGCCCACATCACAAAGAATACAGCAACAAAAATAGAAATTACTATAGAAAACAAAGGGAACGCAAGTGATTTTAGCGTGTTTTTTATTATATTAACAAAACTATTGTTTTTATTCTCTATTTTACTCATTCTCCTTCTCTCCCTCCTTCGTTTCGTGAAGAGTTCCACCAGCCATAAGTATTCCTAGTTTTTGCTCAGTGGCGCCGCATCTATCAATTATATCTACTATTTTCCCATCATACATTACAGCTATCCTGTCCGACAATGCCATTATTTCATCTAGTTCTAAAGATACTAGCAAAACTGCCTTTCCCTTATCGCGTTCCTGCACTAATCTTTTGTGAATATATTCAATTGCACCAACGTCGAGCCCCCTTGTAGGTTGCGCCGCTATTAGCAAATCAGGATCTTTTGAAATTTCTCTAGCTGCTATAAGTTTTTGTTGATTGCCACCTGATAATGACTCCGCGTTTACATCTCCATTGGGAGTTCTAATGTCAAATTCCCGAATAAGATCATCACAGTGGCTTTTGATTTCTTTGTAATTCATAACTATACCTTTACTAAATGGCTTATTTTTATGAATACCAAGCACTGAGTTCTCAAAAAGTGAATACGTTAATATAAGACCTCTTTTTTGCCTATCTTCAGGTATATGTCCAACACCTGCTGACATGATATATCTCGGTGACTTTCCGTATGTACTTTTACCGTTTATGGTAATACTCCCACTTTTAGGCTTTCGAAGTCCAGTTAGAACTTCTATTAATTGGGATTGACCATTTCCATCAACACCAGCTATGCCAAGAATTTCGCCGCCATATACTTTTAATGTTAAATTTCGCACAGCAGGTAATCCTCTTTGGTCGTTTGCGCAAATGTTATTAATATTTAATATTTCACCTTTAATCATAGCAGGCTTTTTTTCTACAGTTAAATTGACTTTTCGACCTACCATAAGCTCTGCTAATTCATCTATACTAGTTTCTTTAGTTTTAACGGTTCCAGTAATAGCACCCCGCCTAATTATAGTAACCCTATCACTCATTCTCATAACTTCTTTTAATTTATGAGTTATAAGTATTACCGATTTCCCTTCTTTTTCAAGATTTCTAATTATAGTTCCGAGTTCCTTAATTTCCTTTGGTGTTAAAACCGCTGTAGGCTCATCTAGTATTAATATTTTTGCACCTCTATATAATGCCTTTAGTATCTCTACTCTTTGTTGTTGTCCTACAGATATATCTTCTATAACCGCGCTTGGATCTATTGCAAAACCATACTTTTCTGAAATTTCTTTTACCTCTTGATTTGCTTTTTTAATATCAATTTTAAAACCTTTTTTTGGTTCAATTCCTAAAATAATATTTTGCGCTATAGTGAAGTTATGTACAAGCATAAAATGTTGATGAACCATTCCTATTCCTAATTTTATGGCATCATTTGGAGTAGATATGTTTACTAAGTTACCACCTACATAGATCTCGCCTTTTTCCTGTTTATATAGACCATATAGAATGTTCATAAGAGTTGTTTTCCCTGCTCCATTTTCGCCCAAAAGAACATGTGTCTCTCCTTTTAATAGTTCAAAATCTACATTGTCATTGGCAATTGTTCCTGGAAAAATTTTTGTTATACCCTTCATCTCAATTACCTTTTCCATCTACTTTCCCCCTTAAAAGATTTTCATCACCAAAGGTGCTGCCATCACCAACTGTATCACATTACCTGCGCTGCATTGTGCAACGTCTTAAACTACCATTATTCTTAGAAAGAGCTAGATGTAATACATCTAGCTCTTATTGCTTACTAATATAATGAAATATTAAATAATAAACCTTTTATTTAAAACTCATTACTTCTTTTCTATTTACTGGAACAACTATTTCTCCGGTAATAATTTTATTTTCATATTTTTTTACTTCATCTAAAACGGTCTTTGGTACATTTTTACCAGATGTATCCGCTATTCCTACACCTTTTTCCTTTAGTCCAAGTGTTAAACTTGTGCCACCTTTGAATTTTTCGTTAACTTGAGCTTTAGATTCGTTATAAGTCGCTGTATCAACTCTCTTTATCATACTCGATAAAATAACATCAGCATACTGTGGAACTGTTAAAGATTGATCCATATCAACTCCAATAGCCCAAACTTGTTTTTTGTTATCTTTTAATTCTTTAGCTGCTTTAAATAAACCAATACCAACACCACCCGCTGCATGATAAACTACATCGCAACCATCTTGATATAATGATTTAGCTATTTCATACCCTTTTGCTGAATCATCAAAACTATCTGCATATTTTACAGTTGATCCTGGACTCTTTCCATTTGTACTTGTTAGACCTTTAGCAGCTTCTGGATTAACTGATTTGACACCCGCTACAAAACCAGATTCAAATCTTGATATTAATTCAGTATCTTTTCCACCAATAAATCCAATTTTATTAGTTTTAGTCATTCTTCCAGCAATAACTCCCATTAAGAAAGAACCTTCTTGTTCCTTAAAATTAATGGATACTACATTTGGTAGATTAACAACTGAGTCTATAATTGCGAAGTTACTATCAGTATGATTTTTCGCAACCTCTGTTATTGCATCTGCCATTTGGTATCCAATAGCAAAAGTTAAATTCGAACCATTTTCAACTAACGTTTCTAAATTTGGTGTATAATCTTCCTTTTGTTTAGATTCAATAGGAGTATATTTGAAACCGTCTTCACCTTTAGCCTTGTTTACTCCTGCATTGGCTGACTGATTAAATGACTTGTCATTTAATCCACCTTCATCAGTAGAAAGTCCTATAGTTACAGTACTTTTTGTTACTTTCGTTTTTGTTTCTTCCTTTTTAGTCCCACAGCCAACAAACAATGTTGCAACCACAGAGACTGCTGCAAGTATTGCAATCACCTTTTTTTTGTTCATAATTATTTCGCCCCCTAGATAATTAATTAAGAATATTGCCTCGCAGTATGTATTCTCTAATTGTTTTCATATTCCTCTTTTTTAAAATTCATATTGTTTATTTCTGTATTTACAAAACTTTTCCCTTATTGAACGAACTTCTAAAATTATTTCATCTATGTCTAACACCATTTCCATTACTGCGCATTGCTTCTCATAAACTAATTGACTGCAAGCACCTTTAATTTCTGGTTCAACTACGTGAAATACAGCGAGACCTAAAGCAATCCCAGATAAAGGACCCTCAAGTGTTGGATCTCCAGCAGCCATTGTTTCAGCTGAAATTCCAGATGCTTCGGCTTCGGCTCCTCCAATAACGACTACTATATTTTCAGCGCCATACTCTAAGGTAATGTCCTTAACCTTTTGTTGAAGCTCTATATCCATTGCTCCTGCTGCTGTGCAAGCGAAACATTTGGTTGATGAAAACACCACTTCTGCCCCAGCAGATTTTACGCAAGCTTCTATTGATATACCAGGTATTCCGTCTCTATCTCCTATAATGATAATTTTTTTTCCTTTAAGCATTTTCATCTTCCTTCTCATTCAATTTTTTCACTTAATTTATATGCAATATGTATTTTTTTACCTTTGCTTCTTATTTTACTCTCAATAAAGTTAATCTGTTTAATTAATATTTTCTCTATTCACCACTTAAATTATTCACATTATATAATATATTTTAAGGCTTATAGCTTTTTATTAGCCATAAGCCTCTAACCAGATTACAATGTATTGTAATAATCTTTAATAAATATTTCTATATCATTTAATGAAGAAATTTTATCTGGTGTTATTGTAGCAACTTTTTCTGAAGCATTATATATTATCATTGTTGGTAGTCCTAAAACCCTCTGCGTTATAGCTGTTCTTCTTGATACTGCAATGTTTAAACTAGCAAATTTAATTTTATCGCAGTATTTCTCGCGAAGGCTTTGCACTCCGGGCATAAGTTTTAGACACATTTCACATTTTTCACCCCAAAAATCAACGAATACTGGTTTGTCTGATTTTAATACTTCTACTTCAAAGTTGTCTTTATTTAATTCTACCATTACTAATAACCTCCGTTTTATCTTATGTATACTATAATAAAATTAAATAGCAATGTATTAATTTATAAAGTTATATTTTTAATAAACTATCTAAGTTTACTTTCAATGTAATGTTCAGCGTGCGTTGCCGCAATCGCTCCATCTGCAGCTGCTGTAATAACTTGTCTTAATAATTTAACTCTTATGTCTCCTGCTGCATATACTCCTGGTATATTAGTTCTCATTTCTTCATCAGTAATAACATCGCCACGCTCATTCATAGTAATCTTTCCTTTAAATAGTTCTGAAATTGGAAGGTATCCTATAAATACAAAGCACCCATCTGATTTTAGTTCACTAATTTCTCCAGTTTTAATATTTTTAAGTACTAAGCTTTCTAATACTTCTGTGCCTTTAGCTTCCTCAACTACTGTATCCCAAACAAACTTTATTTTAGGATTACTAAAAGCTTTTTCTTGAAGTGACTTAGCAGCTCTTAATTCGTCTCTTCTGTGTATTACAGTAACAGTTTCTCCAAATTTAGCTAAGTATATAGCTTCAGATATAGCTGAGTCTCCACCTCCAAGAACTGCAATGTCTAAATCTGCAAAAAAGTCAGCATCGCAAGTTGCACAATAAGAAACTCCCTTTCCTCTTAGTTCTGTTTCATTCTTAAATCCACCAAGTCTTGGATAAGCTCCTGTGGCAATTATTATTGTTTTAGCCTTATAGCTTTTGCTCATGCATTTAATTACTTTTATATCACCTTCAAGTTCAACTCCTGCAACTTCTTCATTTACAAATTTTGTTCCAAATTCTGCTGCTTGCTCTTTCATTCTTTTGCTTAATGATGCCCCTGTAGAATTTTCGATAGAACCTGGGTAATTATCTAATTCATCAGTTGTAGCTACCTGTCCACCATATGCTGCCCGTTCTATAACTAGGGTATCCATTCTTGATCTTGATGCATAAAGACCAGCTGATAACCCTGCAGGACCCCCGCCAATAATTATAGTATCGTATATATGCTCCATAACTCTAACCTCCTCATTTTCATTTTATTTCATATCAATAAATCCTATTTGTCTAAGCGCTTCATATGTCACAATTGCAACTGTATTTGAAAGGTTTAGAGACCTTGTTGTACTACTTATCATGGGTACTCTTATACATCCATCAGGATTACTCCCTCGAACGCTATCCGGTAATCCTGAGGATTCTCGTCCGAAAATTATAAAATCTCCCTCTTTAAACTCCGCTTCTGTATAAAATTTTGAACCCTTTGTTGTAGAATAATAGAAAGTTGACCCCTTATATTTTTCCATAAATGCTTCATATGATTCATGTACCTCTAAATTCAGATATGGCCAATAATCTAAACCCGCCCTTTTTAGTTGCTTCTCCTCTAAACTAAACCCTAAAGGTTTTATAAGATGAAGTTTACAATCAGTAAGCACGCAAGTTCTTCCAATATTACCAGTATTCTGTGGAATTTCTGGTTCAAATAAAACTATATTTAAATTCATAATTATTCCTCCTTACTTTCCTATATTCTCAGCTCTAATAAACGATTTTTCTACTATTTGCTTTGGATAACCCATGTACTCTAAAAGTTTTATAGCATTTCTTGTTTGAGAAACGCCTTTTTTTATCTTATAATCAAAACTTAACCCCTTTTTAGTATCAACCTTTTCGCTAAAATAGTAAAATTCAAAATTAGCTTTTAATATATTGACTAATTCTCTATCATGTGTTGCTACAATCGAAATAGTTTTCCCATTGTTTATGTATGTTAGTATTTCTGCAGACATTGCAATTCTCTCTATTGGATTTGTACCCCTGAATATTTCATCTATTGGGCAAAATACCGGTGCATCCTTTTCTAGAGCCGTAATTATTCGAAGAATTGATTCCGCTTCAGCCATGTAGAAACTTTTCCCTTTTGTTAGATCATCATTCGGGCTAATTGATGTAACTATGTTTAAAAAAGGAGCTTCATATTTTTTTGCCAAAACAAAATCAAAACATTGAGCTAGAATTATATTTACGCCAAGCATTCTTAAAAAAGTGGATTTACCCGCCATATTTGTGCCCGTAAGCACAATACCCCCATTACCTATTCCAATTGTGTTGGCTACAGCCTTATCTATGAGAGGATGGATTCCGTCCTTTATATTTAAAGAAACTTGCTTTATAAACTTAGGTTTTACATACTGCTCACCTAAAATATGTTTATACCCCGCAATAGAAATTAATGCTTCTAGTTCACCAACAGTATAGTAAAGGTCCATTAAAACCTCTTTTTCTTCTTTTATTCTATCAGATATGGAATAATAAGCGCTTTCTTCAAAAAGAAAAATCACAGAAACAAATTCAAACATTCCTCCCCACATATTCACAAATCCTATTTGTCTTGTACTTCTATCTATATCCTTTACAGATTTAAGCATCGTTGATATCTTATCCTTATAATAAATAATATCTTTACTATTTATGCTGGCAATTTTTTTAGCTGCCTTTATATTTCTTTGTAAGTAGAATATGCCATTGGATTTAATGGCCTTTACCTCAGAAGAGTTTATTAGCATATTAATAGAACATATACCAAACAATACTAACATAAATTTTACATTTACAAATATTGCAAGCAAAATTGCCGCTACTGGTAATATCCTTCCAAGAACTGTATACACAAAATATTTAGCTCTATTTATGATTAGGTTATTTTCTATCATATCTAGAAAACTGTTTTTTAAATCGCTGTTTAATTCAAAGAAAATACACTGTAGGCTCTCTCTTAAATTATTATCATCTTTAAGTGTCTCAATCAGTTTTCCTCTTACTTTTAATTCTTCTTCATTCATTAAAGGATTTCTAAGCATTGTATATAAAGCTGCCTCTCCAGGACTACTATATGCTCTATCTAATTTTTCGTATACTTTATTCATATCTAAATCTTCCCATGTTTGATTATCTAAGGTGTATTCATGTTTCTTATGTATATCAAAAAACTTCTTAATTTTATTGAAATCTCTTTTCTTATCAACATCTTTGTTATAATCACTTCTTATTGAATGTAAAAACTTATTGATCATAGTAAAATACTCCTTTAGTTAATTTAAAATTTATTTTATACTTCTAATATAAATTTTTCAATAGCCTTAGCTACCCCATCATTATTATTAGTCTCGGTAATATATTGCGCAGCTTCTTTCACGACACCATCCGCGTTTCCCATTGCAACTCCAAGTCCTGCATATTTAATCATAGATAAATCATTTTCGCTATCACCTATACAAATAATCTGTTCACTTTCTATTCCATAATAATTTGCTAATATCTTAACAGCATTTCCTTTTGTTACTCCCTTATTTGTCACCTCAAAATTATCAAATTTAGAACTTACCACCTCAAAAGCATCCATGTTTCTTATGGCTATTTTTGCTTTCCTTATTTTTTCTGCATCTGCATCTACACCTATACCCTTGAAGATCTCATTTTCATATTTTTTAAAAACCTCGTCCCAATCTCTTACGATCAATACTTTAATCTGCTTATCTTTTGATAATTTTTTATTTGCTTCCTTATAGAAACGTGTAGAAAACGCTGCATTCTCTGTGAAAATCATTTCATTAGTATAAAAATGTGGATATATATCATACTGTTTAAACACAGATAGTAATTTTCTACATTTATTTTCACCTATTGATGCATTGTATATTACTTCATCCCTATCTTTCTCCCTAATATAAGCACCATTTGCAGCTATTACTGGTGACTTAACTCCCAGTAAATTCGAGAAATAATCAGCGGAAGTAAATATTCTTCCCGTACAAACTGCAATCCTTACACCTTGTTCATTAGCTAATCTTATAGCTCTAAGATTCCTCTCACTAACAGTTTTCTCATCACTTAACAAAGTACCATCCATATCTATACATATTAATTTATAATCCATTATTTTATCCTCCTCATTAAGCTTTAGGTTATAAATACTATAGCATTATAATATTTATATAGTATCATAATTTCCTTTATCTATCCATTAATTGTATTATGTGTTCTAGATTTATTTTAATTCAGCCGAAAGTATATGCATAAAAGAAAACATACCGTTAATTAAAACGCTATGCTTTTCTAGTACCGACCTTTATTATGCCATTAATAACTCGGAATGTATCCTCATTTATAATTTCAGTATTAATTAGCTTACCATTTTCATAAGTTTTTCTAGATACCTTAACTTTAAAGCCTGCATAACCCGTTTTTATAATTTCCATTTCACCTGCATTTTTAGTAGGATCTTGTATCGTTTCCGTTTTAGGCTCTGTTACCTCTAATATTTCATTTACAATTTCATAAGTTCTATTTGTTAATATAGAATTTGAGTATATATTAAAATGTATGTTTCTATTCGATGTATTACCTTCAATATATATTGGGTACTTAAAGGTATTTTTAAACTTATAATCAAGATTGCCATAGTCGACCGTAGCATCTTGCCCTTTTGCTATATAACCTGATGAAATTGTATGATGAATTCTTTCAATCGACCTAATTGAAGTTGAAAGCATTGCATTATACAAAGTAGATGATACTTGACATACTCCACCACCTATTCCTTTATCTAGTTTTTCTCCTATAATTACGCCTGCAGTTCGATATCCTCTTGCAGCCGTTCTTTGCCCTACAACTCCATTAAAACTAAAGACATCTCCTGGCATAAGTAATGTCCCATTTATACTTTTAGTAGACAAATTTATGTTTGTTGCTCTACCCTCTGATGATCTTCCAAAGTTTGTAGTAAATCCTGATATTCTCTTGTTTATTGTTTTTAGATCAGTTGCTAATATTTTAGCTTTTGATTTCTTTATAGGAGCCGTAATATATATATAATCTTCTGAAAGAACACCATTTATTTTACTTTTAATTTCTTTTTTTAACCTATCTGTTTCTAATTGCATTCCGGAAATGTCATTTGTAATCGTAAATTGTCCACTACCACCCATTGCTATAGTTGCATTTAATGGATCTTTATTTGTATCTTTAGCTATGACCAATAATGTTTTATCAACAATTTTATCATTATAGTTAAATACTAACTTTATTTGCTTGCTTGTTGGATATTTTATAGCTTTATATTTCTGGAACATATTCATATCTTGTCCATAACTAATTGCCTGATTCACCGCTTCATCAATATTGTATTTTGCATCTAACTTTGAATAATCTAAAATATATTCTTTATCGTCAGTGGCTATAGTAATTTTTTTCTTTATTACCTCACTTGAGTACTTGTCCTGTAATATTCTTTGGGCTTCTTCTTTCGTTTTACCTGCTAAATCCTCATTTTCTATTTTAACTGAGGGTAAAATTATCGAATCCCACTGTTTTACTTTAACATAGGAGTAGCTACTAAACGTAATTATACCAACCAAAACCAAAACGCCTAATATTATAATTGCCTTATTTTTCATATATAATCTCCTTTTTCTACTCATGGGCATAATACTACACAAAAACTAATATTCATATATGCTTTGACTCTATTCATATATACTTGTTATATGCTTTACCTAAATATAATAGTTCTAATTTAACATCTTTTATGGTAAAATTATGCTTGAACTAATCTCATTTTTAAGGAGTGATATTATGAATTATAATGAAGATAAAATAAAATACTATTTGTTGAATATTCTATCAATAGCAAGTCCATCAGGTTATACTCAAAATATTATGGACTATATAAAAGATGAGCTTAACTTGCTAAACGTACCATATATCGTTACTAATAAAGGTGCAGTTGTGGCTACCTTAAAAGGCAAAGATAGTAATTATCAAAGAACACTTTCAGCTCATGTAGATACACTCGGAGCAATGGTTAAGAAAATTAATTCTAGTGGTTCTTTAGCAATAGATCCTATAGGTGGCTACATGATGAATTCGATAGAAGGTGAAAACGTCACAATAGAAACTATCGATGGCAAAACCTTCACAGGAACTGTTCAAAGCACAAAACCTTCAGTCCATATTAGTGGTAATGATGCTCGTGAACTAAAAAGAACACCTGAAAATATGGAAGTAATACTTGACGAAAAAATATCTTCAATAAATGAAGTAGAGGAATTAGGGATAAGCGTTGGTGATTTTATTTGTTTTAATGCGAGAACCCTATTCACTAAAAAAGGCTTTATAAAATCAAGGCATCTAGATGATAAGGCTTCAGTTGCAATTCTACTTTATGCTACTAAATACATAGTAGATAATAACATTGAGCTTCCCTATACAGTTAATATATTTATTAGTAATTATGAAGAAGTTGGTCACGGGGCCTCGGCCGCGATTCCAAAAGAAACTAAAGAGTTTGTATCAGTAGATATGGGTTGCCCTGGCCTTGATCAAAATTCATCAGAATATAGTGTTTGTATTTGCGCTAAAGACTCATCAGGTCCCTATGATTTAGAACTACGTAAAAAGTTAACCCAGATTTGTAAAGATGAAAATATAGATTATAAAATAGATGTCTATCCACATTATGGTTCTGACGCCTCCGCTGCTCTAAGAGCAGGATGGGACATAAAGACAGCTTTAATCGGTGCTGGAATTTTTGCTTCACATGGTTATGAAAGAACTCATATGGATTCCATACTATGTACTCTTAATTTAATAATTAAATACTGTAAAAAAGAATAATACGAATAAAATAGGTAGTAGAAAACTTTCTACTACCTATTTTATTCGTATTCTATAAAAAATCTAATTAGTTGCAAAATCTATGTTTACCAATTACTTTTATTAATTCTCGTGACCATATCCATTTATTAGTACTCGTTGCAGGATTAAAATAAAACACAGCGCCTCCAGAAGGATCCCATCCATTAAGTGCATCCCTTGCAGCCCTTGTAGAGCTCTCTGCCATATCTGCATTAATTTGTCCATCTACAATAGCCGTAAATGCACCTGGTTGATAAATTACTCCCGCTATTGTGGAGGGAAATCTTGCATCTCTTGTTCTATTCAAAATTGTTGCTCCAACAGCAACCTGACCTTCATAAGGCTCACCTCTAGCCTCACCATTTATAAGCCTAGCGACTAAATTTACATCATTATCATTGGTTACATTTTTGCTAGAAGCTGATCCTCCAGCAGTTGATTTACTAGGAACAATTCCGATAGCCTCAAGTGTCTGATTACCTACCAATCCATCCGCCTTTATTCCATTACTTCTTTGAAAGGCCTTAACAGAAAGATAAGTATTATAGCCATATATTCCATCGACAGTTTGCTTATAATAGCCCCATCTTTTTAATTTAGTTTGAATATTTTTAACTTGTTCACCACGCGCTCCATATTTGTAAACCTGTGCTATAGCTTTACTATTAGAAAGATTAAAATTAACTTCACTTGCAAAATATGCAATCAAAATTATCATAACCACAGCACTGCATCTTTTGAGTAAATGTTTTTTAAGCTTCAAGTGTATCCCTCCTTAAATAAATAATATTTTTCATTAACAATGCTAGTTTGTGTTAAATTCAAAAAAAAATACACTGTGCTTCTATAATGCACAGTGTATTTTCATATTATTTTTTTAAGTTTTCTTTTCCATCTAGGAGACAATAGCTCTTCAATTATATCATTCATAATTACTATTCCACATAACTTATCTTCAATGTCTATTACTGGCAATGATATTAAATCGTATTTAAGTGCCAATTCTACAGCTTCTTCAATATCTTGAGAATCTTTTATTTTGATTACTGTATCATCTATAATATCCTTCAATTTTTGCTCTGGAGATGCGAGAACTAAATTTCTCAAAGATATAACTCCTTGAAGTTTTTCATACTCATCTACAATATAAATATAATGAATTACCTCATCTTCAGGTTGAAGTTCCCTTAATATTTCAATAGTTTGACTAGCTGTTATATTTAATTTAAAAGATATAAAATCTTTATTCATTATGCTTCCAACAACTTCTTCTTCGTAATCCATAAGATTTCTAATTTCTTCTTCATCATCCTTTTTGAAGTTTATAAGGATCTTTTCTACATCGGCTTCTTTCATTTCATCTAAAATATCAGCAATCTCATCGTTAGGCATTTCATCTAAAATCTCCTGTGCAGTTATGTTATTAATAGTACTTAAAATATCCGCCTGAATTTCTGGTTGCAATTCCTCTAAAGTATGTGCTGCCAAATCTTTATCTAGACTTTCAAATATTTTGTTTCGAGCTTCGGTATCTAGCCCCTCTAATATATCTGCAAGATCCGCTGGATGAAGTTTAGTTAATTTTCCATAGGGCTTTGTAAGTTTTAAACTATGGTCTACCATTTCGAGTGACTGAACACTTTCCCATGTTATACTATTGTCTCGAGGTTTTCTGCCTAATATATTATAAAGAGCTCTAATTATGCCATCTAACTTATATTTTCTAGCAACTGCAACAATTCCAGATTCTACGGCTACAACCCTTATTTCTCCAGCAACTTTATTCATTGTTAAATCATTAACCTTAACCACTTTCTTGCCGTTAACATCAACTATTTGTTTATTCAATAAATGTTTAGATAAAAGATAAGAAAATTTTCTAGGAATTATATCTTTAACTCCTCTTACTCTTACTCTTACTTTTTTATCTTCTATACATATTTCAATTGATCTAAATTCATAATTAAATATTTCGCTTGCTTTTTTAATTTTATAACCTATAACCCTTGGATATCCTTGATCAGTAGAAACGTAAATATCAAATATCTTACCAATATCATCATCAAATTCATCAAATACTTTTTGATTTAATATCTGGCTCAAATAAAATTCAGCAATTTTTTTCATAGTTATTCCTCCTCTTATGCAGAGAAATAACTAAATATAAAATCCATTATTTTATAATGGTTACTATCTATGTCAATTTCTATTATTAGAAATTCTCTGCATAATTATATTATATTTTAAGTTTAATTTTGACCTTCTAATTCGAGGGCCATTTTCCATTTGTTTTCACCACCTATAATTTTCGCTTTATATATTAATATATTTTATATCTGAATTCAACTGTAAAAACTCTTCTCTTTATATAATTATATTATATATGCTTCAGAATGCAACTAAAAATAAGTATTTCAATTAGATTTCTCCATTAAACTCTATTATACTCTATTAAATACTCCTAATAGAGTATTTATCATTATTACTTTAAAATCCTTGTATTATATTAAATTTTGAAATTTTATAATCAAGGTTTAGCAATTATAAACTTTTGTAGTTCATATTTTTCTGTAGATATGTTAATATTATTATATACCGTTAACACATGATAATGAACTTTATTTTCAACGAATTATATGTTCAACGAACTTTAGTTCAATGAAACTTAGTTCGACTAATCTCTCAGGAGGATTATATGATAGTAAACAAACAATTTTTACCTATTAGCATGAATGATTTAAAAGAAAGAAACATATCACAATTAGATTTTATAATAATTACAGGGGATGCATATATAGATCATCCATCCTTTGGAACTGCTATTATTGGAAGAACATTAGAACGAGAAGGCTTTAACGTAGGAATTATAGCGCAGCCTAATTGGGAAAACGTAGATGATTTTAGAAAACTTGGAAAACCTAAATATGCTTTTATAATAAACTCCGGCAATATAGATTCTATGGTTAATCACTATACAGCCGCAAAGAAAAAAAGGCACACCGACCTTTATTCACCAGGTGGCGAATCAGGTCATAGACCCGATAGAGCAGTAATTGTGTATTGTAATCGCGCCCGTGAAGCTTTTAAAAATGTTCCAATAATAATTGGTGGCATAGAAGCAAGTCTACGTAGATTTGCCCATTATGATTATTGGGCCGATAAAGTTAGGCGAAGCTTATTAATTGATGCTAAAGCAGACCTGCTAATTTATGGTATGGGAGAAAAAACTATAGTTGAAATGGCTAATCTTTTCAAGTACGGCATGACTGTAGATAAAATGACTTCTCTAAGAGGTACAGTTTATGCTACAAAAGAAATTAGTGAACTTAAAGATTTTATAGAAGTTCCTTCATTTGAAGATGTTTCGACAGATAAAAATGCTTATGCACAGAGTTATAAATTACAGTCATTAGAACAAGATGATATAAGAGGGAAAACATTAGTTCAAAAACATAATGACCGATACGTCGTTCAAAATCCGCCTCAAATATCTTTAACTCAAAGTGAAATGGATATAACTTACGGACTTCCGTACACTAGAACATATCACCCTATTTATGAATCTAAAGGTGGCATACCTGCAATTACTGAGGTTGAGTTTTCTATAACTAGCCATAGGGGTTGTTTTGGTAGCTGTGCTTTTTGTGCTTTAACCTTTCATCAAGGTAGAGTTATTCAAAATAGGAGTCAGCAATCTATTATAGATGAAGCTAAGCTTTTAACTAGCTTAAAGAATTTCAAAGGATATATTCACGATATAGGTGGTCCTACAGCGAATTTTAGACACAGGGCTTGCAAGCTTCAAGAAAAAGTAGGCGTATGCCGCGATAAACAATGCATGTTTCCATCTCCATGCAAAAATCTTATTATTGACCACACTGAGTATTTAGATTTATTAAGAAAGGTAAGGGTCATTCCAAACATTAAAAAGGTTTTTATTCGTTCTGGAATAAGATATGATTACCTTATATTTGATAAAAATACTACATTCTTTGAAGAATTGTGCGAACATCATATTAGCGGGCAACTAAAGGTAGCCCCTGAACATATTAGCGACAAGGTTCTAGACCAAATGGGGAAATCCAAAAAAGAAGTGTATGACAGTTTCGTAAAAAAGTATTTTGAATTTAATAAAAAAATAGATAAAAATCAATTTTTAGTTCCATACTTTATGTCAAGCCACCCTGGTAGTGACTTAAAGGAATCCATTAAATTATCAGAATACATTAAGGAAATGGGCTATACCCCTGAACAAGTCCAAGACTTTTACCCAACACCTGGTAGTTTATCTACCACGATATATTACACCGGAATTAACCCTTTCACGGGTGAGAAGGTTTATGTGCCAAATGAGCAGAAGGAAAAAAATATGCAAAGAGCTCTGCTTCAATTTAAGAACCCAGAAAACTATAGTATTGTAAAAGAGGCGCTAGTAAAAGCTCATAGAGAAGACTTAATTGGCTTTGATAAAAAGTCATTAATTCCACCAAGACCTCTAAAGACAAATACTAATTCTAAGTTTTCTAAGAGGAAACATTCTAAGGCGTCCGCTCCAAAGACTGGGTCGAATGTAGATGTGAAACCCACCTCGAAGACTGTTTTAAAAACTGACACAAAACCATTTCATAATCGCACAACAAAAACTACCCCAAAATTTAATCCTAGAAAACGACAAGGATAAAAAAAGACATATAACGCTAGAATTCATCCTAGCGTTATATGTCTTTTAAATCTGTTTTTTTAACATTTTACCTTTTCAACTTTATTAAACCATAATTCAAAGTTAAAATCCAAGAAATATCTCCGAGTATTAACCACGCAAAATTTGTATTTATTAAAGTTAGAAGGACTGATATTAATGTAATGCTCGAAGATATTATTATTAATAATGCCCCAAGTTTGTTAGAATAAGTTTTATTAAATAATCCTATACCTTTTATTATAAAAACAGAATTAAATATAAGTAATGTAACATTACAATAATCTATTAATTTTAATGTTATTGTATATCCGCAAATATTAGATATAATAATATCTGCAGAGGATTTATATACTACAATGAAATATGCTATACATAACATAGCGCATATAAGTAAAATCTTTCTAAGCTTGATTTTATTATTTCTTGCAAATATAAAAACTGAAAGAATTCCACATATAGGTATACACAAAAAGTTTGTATATACTACAGGTTTTAATAAATATAAATAATTTTGATTTTTTACAATCAAGAGAATTATTAAAGCTATGTATCTAAACGACATTAAAATTAAAGCTATAACACTTATTATTTTAATTTTTTTAGGGGCATAAAACAAACTGGAAATTATACCTTCATATAATAAAAAAACCATTATTGACAGCAGTGTAAAATATATACTCATTCTTAGACTCTCCCTAAAATTGCTACTGTTAATATTTATTAATTAATATATAAAAATATGCCTAATTAACTATATTTTAGCTCCTAATATAGATATTCCACTTTTTACACATTCTATAACTAACGGAAAATCTGGTCCTCTTTCACCATCTATGTCTGTAACAATATCTTCAAAGCATTCTATTTCTAATCTATTTGTCTTAAAATAAACAATTCCCTCAACATTTTCTAAGTGCTCATTTCTAAGCATTTTGATAAAAATGTTTAAGATATTCTTCATAGTACCAGCCTTTATTATAATGACATCTAAAAGTCCATCATCTACTTTAGCGTTGTATGCAAACTTTAAATTTCCTGCAGTTTGTCCATTAAAGATTAACATTAAGTACATATTTCCATCAAAAAAAACTTCTTCTGAAACAACCTTTATTTTTAATTTTCTGAAATTAGGCAACTGCTCAATTCCCTTTACATAATATGCTAACTTTCCTATAGTATTTTTTAAATTCATATCCATTTTTTGAGATATATCAGTGAATAAACCAGTACTCGCTACATTCATAAAATATTTATTATTTATCTTTCCTAAATCAACATTCACTACACTACTTTTTAGTATTTGATTGCAAGCATCACCCACATCATGAGGCATACCTATATAATTTGCAAAATCATTTGCGGTACCCGCGGGAAGAATCGCTATAGGTAAATAAATATTTTTCTTTTTCATATCATTTACCACACTATCTATTGTTCCATCTCCACCTGCTATCAAAATATAGCTATAGCTATTATCTATATCAGAAAAGGCATCTGATATAGGGTGTTCATTGGATATTCTATATGGCACTATTGTATGCTCATATTCTTGATGAATCATTATTATTTTATCTAAATCTGATGCTATAGTTTTTTCTCCAGAATATGGATTATAAATAAATTTCACCTTTTTCATTGCATTCTCTCCTATTTCCCGCTTAATTTTAATGATTTATTTATATAGTATAACTCTTTAAAAATAAATCCACAAGATTCCGTTTTCTTGTGGATTTCTAGGTAAGTAACTGGGAATGAATAACAAGTAAGATAGAGTTTATAAATCTAGTTTTCTATTCAATAAAACTGTTCCTACATCCTAATTGCTGTGGAGGCAAGTTTCAGAAATTTCACTGAGCGCTTCTGTAGCCTCTTCATGAAGATCTGGCTCGATTGCTAAATCTCCTAGTGAAACAATTCCTACTAAATGATTATTTGAGGTTATTGGTAATCTTCTTATTTGCCTCTCGCTCATAATCCTAGCAGCTTCATTTACATTTATATCTTCGTCACCTAGTACTGGATTTGAAGTCATAATACTTCTAACCTTTTGAAGCTTTATATCTTTCCCTTCTGCAACGCACCTAAGTATTATATCTCTATCTGTTACAATGCCAACTACTCCTCTATCCTCAGCATTTACAGGAATTGATCCTATGTTATACTCTTTCATAAGCTCAGCTGCACGCTCAGCTGTATCCTCTACTGATAAACTTATAACATCTTTAGTCATTATTTCGGAAACTTTCATTTCAAAATCCTCCTTTGTAATTAATTATATAAACTATTACTTATATTTGTAATTATTTTAACCATAAATAAAATTTATTATTAATATTTTTTATGATTATTTATTACATAATTGCATTAAATTAAATTATATGATTTGTATGCTTAAATATTGCTATAAAATGATGTATAATTAAGATGCTTTTTATAAAATATATATTGTTATGATATTTATATTTAAATGAGATTTCAATATTTTAGGAGTGATATTTAGTGAAAAAATCCTCAATACCAAATATTCTTACCTTCGGCAATTTAATTTTCGGTTTATTATCCTTATTAATGACGTTCCAAGCTAATTACAAATTATCTGTAATCTTTATATTACTCGCTGGTCTTATGGATAGGTACGATGGCCAAGTAGCACGTTATCTACAAGTATCCAGTGATTTAGGAAAAGAATTAGATTCCTTAGCTGATCTAGTCTCTTTTGGCGTTGCACCATCTGTTCTTATATTTAATTTGTATGATTTTATATCTTTAAGCTATTTTGGCTATGTCTGCTTTTTAATTTTTCCTGTAGCAGGTGCATATAGACTTGCAAGGTATAATAACTCTAAATTTAATAATATTTACACTGGTATTCCTATTACTTTAGCTGGTATGCTCGTAGCAATCTATGCCTTAGTAACTTTAAATTCACCTCATAATTTTGCGCTTACTATTATTATAATGTTTATACTCTCTTACCTTATGGTGAGTAAATTCAAAATAAAAAAGATGTGAGAAATATTTCTCACATCTTTTTCTAATCTTTCAGCCTCAGATCCTCATTAATCTCTGTTTCTATATACTCTATTTGAAACTTACTTTTCATAATTTCAGTTTTCATTTTGCAATAAGACCTATAACCATAGCTAGCATCATCTAATACCTTTATTGTTTCATCAATAATGTCTCCCACTTCTTCAGCCCTTTTAAGTGCATCCTTAACATCACTTTTTTTAGATAGTGCAATTTTATTTAATTCGTCTGCTCCACCTATTAATAGCCTATAAGAACTAACTAGCTTAGTTAACAAATCTGCTAAATTATTTATGTCATTGTAATAATTCTCAACTACTCTTCTATGTGCCAAATAATCACCTTTTAGTTTAATTATATTATTATATAAATTAAAATATGCTACGACACATGAAAATAAATGACAAATAAAAATACAACAAATGCCTAATATTACCCACTGTATTTAGTTGTGTATTTTACTTGATTTTGCCTTGTTTTAACATAATATTTTCTGCCATTTTCAAACCTGTTGGTGTAGTTGCGAGGCCACCCATGGCCGTTTCTCTTAATTCACAAGGTAATTGCATACCTACCTTATACATAGCAATCACGGTATCATCAAAAGGTATCCTGCTTTTAACCCCACTCATAGTAAGATCTGCAGTAGTTAAAGCACTTACTGCACCTGCAATGTTTCTTTTAGAACAAGGTACCTCAACTAGACCTGCAACAGGGTCACATACTAATCCTAGTATGTTTTTTATTACAATAGCAGCTGCATCGAGTGCCATAGCAGGGGTACCACCCATCATCTCAACTACAGCCGCAGCTCCCATTGCAGCAGCCGATCCGCATTCAGCTTGGCACCCGCCTTCAGCTCCTGATAAGGTGGCATTTTTAGCTATTAAAATTCCTACACCAGAAGCCGTGAACAACGCATTGATTAGCTCATCTTCAGTTTTATTTAACTTCTCTCCTACTGTGATAATTACTGCCGGAATTATTCCACATGACCCAGCTGTTGGTGCTGCAACAATTTTACCCATGGCTGCATTTACTTCAGAGCAAGAAACAGCTCTTGCCATTGCTTTAATCATGAAGTCACCTGTTAGTGAATTTCCGGTTGCCATGTATCTATTTAGTTTAATTGCGTCCCCGCCTATTAAGCCGCCCATTGATTTAGTTTCGTTTGTAAGTCCATACTCTGCAGCTTCTCTCATTATATTTAAATTTTTTCTCATCTTTTCAATAATTACACTTCGAGCACATCCACTTTCTTCTTCCTCACACATTATTGTATATTCGGATATTGATATGTTTTTTTCTTCACATATATCTATAAGGTTTATTCCTTTGTTTACAAACACAATTATTCCCTCCCAGTGGTATCTTTAGTTATTAAAATATTAGTTCTTATATCTATATCAAGACTGTGGTATAGGCAATATTTCTCTTAAATTATATATATTTTCCATACACCTAATTCCATTTAGAACATTCTCAGGTACTACACTATCCGTTTCAAACACCATAGCAGCTTTCAGTCCTCTGCTATTCCTATATACTTTCATTAATGCTATGTTAATATCTTCATTATATAGAATTGTACTTACTTTTGAAATCATGCCTGGAATATCTTTATGACTAATTATAATTGTTGGACAGTTACCTGTAAATTCTACTGCTTGCCCATCAACTTCAAATATAAGAATATTACCTCCTCCAACAGATGAACCAATGATTTCAACTATCCTTCCACTTTTCTTTGTTATAATAAACTTTACTGTATTAGGATGAACATCTCCCAAATCTTCGAAAGCAAACTCTATGTGAAACCCTTGCTCTTTAGCTATACTCATAGAACCTTTAAGCCTATCATCCCAAGGGTCCATCCCTAAAATCCCTGCGATTAATGCTCTATCTGTTCCATGACCTTTATAAGTTTTAGCAAAAGAGCCATGTAAAATAAATTTTACAGATGTTATGTCTCCCCCTGAAATTATAGAAGCAATTTTTCCAAGCCTTGCTGCTCCAGCCGTATGAGAACTTGATGGACCTATCATAATTGGTCCCAAAATATCAAAAGCGCTATAGTTTTTCATTTTTTCCTCCTTATCCGTCTCTGCGCAGTATAAAACAATTTTAAATTGTCTTTATTAAGCATTAACTTATGTTATTCTTTTGTAATTATTTAGCTAGTACTAATTGTTAGTTTTCTATATAATAACCTTCAAATGGCTCAACAATATAGTAGCCTAATATTAATTATACATTTTTCCCATCGTTACTTGCAATGCATGCAAGAGATATTTCATTTTTTTATTTTAAAACTTATTTTAAGTATAAATTATTAAAATTTTTAATATTGATAAAAACAGCTTCCACCGGTGAATTCTCTTATTATTGAATTATCTGGCACTAACTCTTTGTCTACATCTTTAAAGAAATTCAGAAAACTTCTTAATCTACTTGCTTGAAAATATACTGGACTTTCTTCTCCAATTTTGTTAAGCTCAGCTAAAGCAAATTTCTTAAGTACACAAAGCTCATAAACTGAACTAGAATTAAACATTGCATCAGCCTGTTCCTGGAACACAAAAATATTCTTTTCCTCTCCACGTTTTATTGAAGGCCACATTTTCAGTGTATCCTCTACCCCATATCCTCTAGACAAATAATCTCTAACTATCCTTCTTGTCATTCTTACATCGGTTGTTGATATTCTGTTGTGATCGTCTAAATTAAGCTGCGTTAGAGGACTTATATAAATCTTAAATTTGCTATCCTTAGATATAGATGACGTTAAAATTTCATTTAACCCATGTATTCCTTCTACAATCATAACTCCATTTTTAGGCATTTTAATTTTATTACCATGCCATTCCCTTTTGCCTGTTTTAAAATTAAAACTTGGTATTTCAGTTTCTTCACCTTTCAGTAATAGTTCTAAATCCTTGTTAAAAAGTTCTAAATCTAAGGCATATATAGATTCGAAATCGTATTCGCCATTTTCATCTCTTGGAGTGATTTCTCTATTAAGAAAATAATCATCTAATGATACAAAAATTGGTATTAATCCATTTACTCTTAATTGAATACCAAGCCTTCTTGAAAATGTTGTTTTCCCTGAAGATGACGGCCCTGCTATAAGTACTAACTTTACATTTCCCCGTCTATGAATCATGTCAGCAATATATGCAATTTTCTTTTCATGAAGTGCTTCAGCTACTCTAATTAGCTCAACGATATCACCACTTACAACTTCATCATTTAGCGCTCCAACACTTCCAACCCCTAGTATCTCTCCCCATTGTGCTGCTTCATAAAATACTTTGGCTAATTTTTCATGTTTATAAAACTTTGGAATTTTGTTTGGCGAGTCACTAGTTGGGTATCTTAATATAAACCCCGGCTCATAATATATTAAATCAAATGTTTTTAATACTCCTGTTGAATAAGCCATTGGCCCATAAAAATAGTCGTATCTTCCATCTAATTCATATAGCTTTATTTCCTCCGCGCTTACATATTTTAAAAGCTTAACTTTATCCTGCATATCATATTCCATAAAAATTTCTACTGCCTTCTCTTTTGAAAATGCTATTCTCCTAATAGGTATATCTGCCCGAATTATTTCACCCATTCTATTTTTTATATCATATATATCATCAATATCTAATGCTAAAGTCTTATGAATTTCTCCAAACAAGCCTTTACTTAAAGAATGTTCAATAGAAATTTTGGCTTTAGGGAACAATTCAGATATTGCTTTAATTAGAACAAACTGAAGTGTTCTAACATATGTCATCATTCCTATCCTTGTTGTAATATCTATAGCTTCAAATTTCCCATCTTGTGAAATTGTGGTTGCTAGTTCATAAAATTTATTATCTAGCTTACCTAATACTACAGGTAAATCATATAACAAATTATTTTCTTTTATAATATCATTTAACATAGTTCCCTCTTTAACTAAAATATTTCTACCATCCTTAAGCTCTATGTTGAAACTACTCATACAATCATCCCCTAAATTTAGTGATTACTACTATTATACTTTAATATTAAAAAAATGTATCATGTCCCCCTTATAATTTTTGCAATTAAACAAAACATATACATTATATAGTAAAGAGGTGATATTGTGTTTATTCTAGTAATCAGAACTTTTTTCTTATACTTTGCCGTAATATTTATCATGAGGATGATGGGTAAAAAGCAAATAGGTCAGCTTGAACCTTTTGAGCTTGTAATTGCATTAATGATTTCTGATCTTGCTACCTATCCAATGGAAGATATAAGAATACCCATTATACATGCGATTATACCAATAGTCACCTTACTATTTCTCCAAGTAGCTACATCCTATCTAGAAATCAAAAGTGAAAAGGCTAGGCGTATATTAACAGGCAATCCAAGTATACTAATAAAAAACGGGAAAATTGATATTGGAGAATTAAGATACCAAAGATTTAATATTAATGATCTACTAGAAGAACTTAGAATAAAAGGTTTTTTTAATTTATCAGATATTCAATATGCTATATTAGAAACTAGTGGTGAACTATCCATATTACCTAAAACTGGTAGCTCCTCCGCAACTAAAGATGATTTAAATATAACTGTAGCTCAAGAGTCATTGCCTATACCTTTAATTATGGATGGTAATATAAATCATAAAAATTTAAAACTTATAAATAAAGACGAAATTTGGTTAAATAATATATTAGCACGACATAAAATTTCAAATGCAAATGATCTTTTCATAGCAATGCTTGATTCTAATAATAAATTTTATTATCAACTTAAGGAAAGGAACGATAAACTAATATGAAAAACGTTATGATAGCCTTTACCTTATTCGCTGTAATGATTGTGTGCATATTTATATCTTCAAGTTATATAAATCGTACTTGTATTCATTTGCAAAATTTGAATTCTACTCTAGAAAGCTATATAATTAAAGACAAGTACCAAGATGCATACAATTTATCATTAGATTACATAGCTAAGTGGAATAAAACTTCTAAGTTTTTAACTTTATATATGCATCATGAAGACTTAGATTATATAGACACAGAGATTTTAAAATTAACTCAATATATAAAAAATGAGGACAAATCTGAAGGCTTAGCAACTGTACATGTTCTTAAACATCTTGTAAGTCATATAATGGCTCATGAGAGAGTATCTATAGGAAATGTTTTCTAATCTTTCTTATTCATATAAATCATTTATGATAAAGGGGTAGAAAATAGTCTAATAATAGCTTATAATTGTAATATATCCTAAATGTCCCGCAGGGACAATATATGTCCCTATTACAAAATTTGAAAGGTGGAATTAACATGGCATTAGTTACTACTACTAAAATGTTCGAAAAAGCTCTTGAAGGAAAATACGCAATTGGAGCTTTCAATATCAACAACATGGAGATAATTCAAGGTGTTATCGACGCTTGTGCAACACACAAATCAGCAGTTATACTTCAAGTATCAGGTGGAGCTATGAAATATGCAAGACCTACTTACTTAAGAAAAATGGTAGAGGCAGCAATAGAAGACACAGGCCTTGATATTGCTCTTCATTTAGATCACGGTTCAGATTTTGCACAATGTAAACTTGCAATAGCTTCTGGATTTACTTCAGTAATGTATGATGGTTCTCATCTTGATTATGAAGAAAATGTAAGAACAACTAAAGAAGTAGTTGATTTTGCTCATTCTAAAGGTGTTGTAGTTGAAGCTGAGCTTGGTAAACTTGCTGGAGTTGAAGATGCTGTTAATGTTTCAGCAGCAGATGCAACATATACCGATCCAGAACAAGCAGTAGATTATGTAACAAGAACTGGTATTGATTCTTTAGCTGTAGCTATAGGAACAAGCCATGGTGCATATAAATTCAAAGGTGAACCTAAACTTGACTTTGAAAGATTAACTATAATCACAAAAAAATTAGAAGAAGCTGGCTTTCATAATTTCCCAATAGTTCTTCATGGTGCATCTGCTGTAGATCAAGATTATGTTACTATGATTAATGAATTTGGTGGAGAAATGAAAGGTGCAAAAGGAATTCCACTAGAAATGCTTAGAAAAGCAGCTTCTATGGCTGTTTGTAAAATAAACATGGATACTGATTTAAGACTTGCAATGACAGGTTCAATAAGAAAAGTACTAACTAAAAATCTTGGCGAAATAGATCCTAGAAAATATCTAGGAGAAGCAAGAAACAACATAACTAAATTAGTTGAGGGTAAAATTACTAATGTATTAGGTTCTAGTAACTCATCTAAATAATTAATAAAAATAAGCTCCTAGTATTTTACTAGGGGCTTATTTTTTCTTTTATTTTATTTTTCTACATAATTACTTACATGTTTAATGACCATGTTTATAGTCCCATCACCATTTCTTTGTATTTCAAAACGACTATTATCATGATACGTTTCTTCGTCGACATATAAATCTATATCTTTATCAATTTTAAGTCTTACCCTTTTTAATTTTTTATCTATCCATTCTTTATCAAGACTAATATTCTCTGAAATACCTTGTTCTGCTATAAACTCAACAAACTTTTCCTTGTTATCATTATTTTCAGGAAATATTTCCTCTGACAATTCTTTTACATCAATATTATCTTCTTGTCTAAGTCTTCTTTTTATAGTACTTCTAACTGCTTCCGCTTCCTCTGCATTTTCTGCAAAGGTGTTTTGGGTAAATTTTTCAGCGGCCTTCACAAAGTTCTTAGTAACATCTCTTTCATTATCAATAATACTACTCCCTAAATAATCATTGATAAAGTAGTCTGATCCATTTTCCTCATTATCCTTGGACTTGCTCTTTTTATCAATAACCATTAAGTCAAAATTATTTTCATCTCTAATCGGTTTAAGGAAAGCACATTTCTGTATCCTTTGTGAACTACCAGGAAGCCCTGTTATCTGTGATATTATATCAATTCCTAACTTATTATCCACAAACTCAATAGTATGTACATAGTTCTTAATATAATCCATTTTAAATATTCCGAGTATCGGTCCAAACTCTGTAGTAAATGATACTACTACCAGATCACATGACGGAATACTCCCTTTTGTTCTCATTAATATAAACATCTGTTTTGCTAGTTCCTTGGATACAACAAGTAAATTATTCTCACCATTTAAGTATTCTTGTGATAAGTCTTTTACTACGTTGTGCTCTGCGTTAAAAACACCATATTTCAATTCTTCATCTTTTAAACATTTTTGGATGTGTTTAAGTAAAAAACTATACTTTTCCTCGTCTAAATCTAATGCATATTCATTTAATATAGGTTCATCTGCATTGTTATCTAGAACATGAATAATTGCCTCATTTATATTAACTTCTTTTATGTACTCCAAAAAAAAACACCACCTTAATAATTATCTAAGGCACAAACAAACAAATAACAAGTTACTAATGCTTGTCTATTTATTTGAATATGCCTAACTATTATACTATGTATTTGCAATTATAACAAAGTTATATATTGCTATTATACTTAGTATATAATAGAATATTATGACGTCCAGCTACATAACTAGATCGAAATCAATAATTTTAATCAATTATTAATGTTACTTTAATTAAGTTATGATATAATCACAATTAATGGGAACATAGAAATTCTTAATTAAACACCTAAGAATACCACAAGGAGGATCACTTTGAAAGAAATAGAAACTAGAATTATAGATATTGATGTTAAAGAAATTCGTGGAAAACTATTAAATATAAATGCACAAAAAGTAAAACAAGAAAATCAAGTAAATAACATTTACGATTTCTCGGATAAAAGACTCTTAAACAACAAAGGCTATGCAAGAATACGTACAGTTCAAGATGAGTTAACAAATTCAACAACTCATTATATAACTACGAAGAAACTTATAAGTCAGGAAAAGTACAAAATTATGGATGAGTTTGAGTCAGAAATTAAAGACGAAGTTGCAGCTAAAGGCATCTTTGAATCTTTAGGCCTACTTCTTATACAATCAATTAAAAAATATAGAGAGAGTTATAGATATAAAAATACTCTTATAGAAATAGATATAAATGAAAAGGAGTTTTGTCCCTTCCCTTATATCGAAGTTGAAGGTGCAGACGAAGCTGAAATAATAGAAGTTATAACTTTACTTGGTTACACCTTAGAGGATACTACCTCTAAAACTATTTACGAAATATTAAATTCAAAAAAAGTAGCGAAAGGACTGTAATGTTTGGATATGTAACTCCATGTAAAATGGAAATGAAAATAAAAGACTACGAAACATTTAAAGCTTATTATTGCGGTCTATGTAACTCCATTAAAAATAATTTTGGTAACCTACCAAGACTTACTCTAAATTATGATATGACTTTCCTCGCAATACTTCTGGACTCACTTTCAGAAAATAAATATAACTTTAAAAAATTTAAATGCTCAATTCATCCACTTAGAAAAAGAATTATGATTAATAATAATGAAGCATTAGATTACGCAGCCTTTTGTAATGTTACTTTAGCTTATTATAAATTAATGGACGACGCTTACGATAATAAAACTATAAAAAGTAAAGTGTTATCAATATTTCTAAAGAACTACTTATCAAAATCCAAAAGTTCATATACTGATGTAATGAAATATACAAAAGAAAAACTATTATTATTAAATACCCTAGAAGCGCGCCACGTGGATATAGGAATTGATGAGTTATCTCATGTATTTGCTGACCTTACAGGTTTTATAATATCATTTTATTATAAAGAAGCAGCCTTTAAAGATGACTTATACTGGCTTGGGTATAATTTAGGTAAATGGATATACATTATAGATGCATATGATGATTTAGAAAAAGACATAAACAGTGACTCTTTTAACGCTATAAATTCATTGTTTAATCTAGATAAATTGGATTTCAAAAGTTTTTCGAAATGTATAAAACCAAGAATTGATTTTTTATTAGCTACCTGTGCCCAGCAATGTTTAAAATATTTAGATGATTTACCTTTAATAAAAAACAAAGATATACTATACAATATACTGGAACTCGGACTAATGGAAAAAATGGATAAGGTTTTTAATATTGATTATTTAAAAGGAGTGGAAGATAAAGATGACAAATCCCTATGAAGTACTTGGTGTTAAAGAAGGCACCTCTAAAGAAGATATTAAAAAAGCGTATAGAGAGCTAGCAAAAAAATATCACCCCGATCAATATGGTGATAATCCATTAAAGGATTTAGCAGAAGTTAAAATGCGCGAACTAAACGAAGCTTATGATTCGCTTATGAAAAACCATAGTTCATCAAATAATGGATCATCAAGTAGTTATAATTCTCAAAGTAATTCTGGTTCTACGTCAAACAATGACTATACTAATAACAACATATATCAATCTGTAAGAATGGATTTAAATAGTGGAAACATTCCTTCAGCTGAGCAGAAACTAAATACCATGAATACAAAAACTGCTGAGTGGAATTTTTTAATGGGTATGGTTCATCTAAAAAAAGGTTGGCATGATAGTGCTTATAATTTTATTAATACAGCCTGCACTCAGGATCCTAAAAATATTGAATACAGACGTAGTTTTAATGAACTTAATTCTCGAAATTCGAATTATAGGGATAACTATTATGGCAGACGTGGAAATGATTCTGGTATGGGTAACATGTGTCTCAACATCTGGTGTGCAGATACTATTTGCGAGTGTTTAGGCGGAGATCTTATTTCCTGTTGCTAATTATATTAATTTAGGAGATGGTTTTATGAAATCTAACCATATTGCTAAGGGTGGCATATTTGTAGCACTTAGTTTAATATTACTATATCTTTCTTCTGTATTCCCTACAAACAAGTTATTTATACTCGGGATTGCATCTTGCATTATTCCTCTTTCCATTATGGTTACTGGAATAAAAAACACTGTTGTAGTTTATAGTGCTGTTTCTCTTCTTAGTTTTTTTATTATTCCTTCTAAAATCATAAGCATTGCCTATATATTAATTTTTGGTTCCTATGGTTTTGCAAAATATTATATAGAAAAACTAAGAAACGCCCCTCTAGAAATTATATTAAAATTATTGTATTTTAATATAACCTCAGCTATAATTATAACAGCATATAAATTAGTGTTATTAAACATGACTAGCTTAAATATAAATATATATTTAATAATACTTGCTATGGAGATTGCCTTCGTAATATATGACTATGCACTTACAGCATTTATATCCTATGCAAATAAAAATCTTCTTAAAAAATTAAAATAAAGCATATAAAATGAAAACATGTTCAGTTTAATTATTTAATGAGATAATTGCATAGTCTTGACACAATAATTTATTTAAATTATAATGGATAATAATCCTATAATAAACAAAGACTACTATAATAAATAGCTTTGATTAGGAGTAGTAGTATTAATATCACTTAAGAGAGCTGCTGTCTGGTGCGAAGTAGTAATGATATAATACGAACTTGCCTATGAGTTTACTTACAAGTAAAAATTTAACTCTGTAAGTAAGAGCTTACTTGATGAAAAACAAGTACGGTTAAAACCGTTATATTCGTAAGTGAGGTGTAATGCCTAACTAGAGTGGTACCGCGGAATGTTACTTTCGTCTCTTATTTGAGATGGAGGTTTTTTTGTTTTTATATTTAACATATTATTACATATAAACATTGAAACTGATGTATAAAAGATTAATAATTATCTACGTCCCTAAAGCACCTTGAGGAGGAATATTAATGGCAAAGTACAATACAACCATCGATGAAAAGTGGCAACAAAAATGGGAAGAAACTAATCTATACAAATTTGATGAGAATAAAATTGATAAAAAGCTATACGTGCTTGAAATGTTCTCATATCCATCTGGAAGCCAACTACATGCAGGCCATTGGTTTAATTACGGACCTGTAGATTCTTGGGCTAGGATGAAAAAGATGCAGGGTTATAATGTATTTGAGCCAATGGGTTTTGACGCCTTTGGACTACCTGCGGAAAACTACGCAATAAAAACAGGAGTACACCCAAAGGATTCTACAAAGCAAAATATTATTAATATGAAAAAGCAATTAAAAGCTATGGGTGCAATGTTTAATTGGGATCATGAAGTTGTAACTTGTAGGCCAGATTATTATAAATGGACTCAATGGTTATTCTTACAACTATTTAAAAATGGCCTTGCTTATAGAAAAAAAGCCCCTGTAAATTGGTGCCCTAGCTGTAATACAGTACTTGCAAATGAACAAGTACTAGCAGATGGCTCTTGTGAACGATGCAGCACTGAAGTTACTAAAAAGAATTTAACGCAATGGTTTCTAAAAATTACTGATTATGCGGAGGAGCTACTAGAAAAACTTGAAACATTAGATTGGCCTGAAAAAACTAAAGCAATGCAAAGACATTGGATAGGAAAATCTACTGGTGCTGACGTTGTATTTAAAGTATCTGATTCCGATGTAAACTTTAGTGTATTCACTACAAGAGTAGACACTTTATTTGGTGTTTCTTATGTAGTTATAGCACCTGAGAATGATCTTGTTGATGTTCTCACTAAAGACGAAAATAAGGATGCTGTTGAAGCTTACAAACATGAGGCTAGAAAACAAACTGATATAGAAAGACAGTCTATTACAAGGGATAAGACTGGTGTATTCACAGGTTCCTATGCTATCAATCCCATTAATAACCGCAAAGTTCCAATTTGGATTGCAGACTACGTGCTAAACACTTATGGAACTGGTGCAGTAATGGCTGTTCCTGCTCATGATGATCGCGATTTTTCCTTTGCTACTAAATACAAATTACCAATAGAGAGAGTAATTATTGGTTTTAAATGTACTGATGAAAACGAAGAAAACCTTCCTTATACTGAACATGGTAAAATAGTAAATAGTAAAGAATTTAATGGTTTATCTACAAATGACGGAAAAGAAGCAATAGTTAAAAAGTTAGAACGCTTAAATCTCGGTTCAGGAAAAATAAACTACAGACTTCGTGATTGGTTAGTTTCAAGGCAAAGATATTGGGGATCTCCCATTCCAATAATTTATTGTGATAAATGTGGTACCGTTCCTGTACCCGAGAATCAGCTTCCTGTAGAATTACCATACAATGTGGAATTTACACCAGACGGAGAATCTCCACTCGCTAAATGTGATGATTTTGTAAATGTAACTTGCCCTGTATGTGGTGGGCCAGCTCATAGAGAAGTTGATACCTTAGATACTTTCGTTTGTTCTTCTTTCTACCAATTTAGATATGTGGATAACAAAAACAGTGAAAAAGTTTTTGATAGAGATTTAGTAAATAAAATGCTTCCTGTAGACAAATATGTAGGTGGGCCTGAACATGCTTGTGGGCATCTACTTTATTCAAGATTTATCACAAAGGCTCTTCGTGACATGGGATATTTAGATTTTGATGAACCATTCTTATCTCTTACCCATCAAGGTTTGATTTTAGGAGAAGATGGTCTAAAAATGAGTAAATCAAAAGGGAATACTATCTCTCCAGACAGATATATAAAAGAGTTTGGAGCAGATGTATTTAGAATGTATTTAATGTTTGGTTTTAGCTATGCCGATGGTGGTTCTTGGAGTGATGATGGCATAAAAGCCATTGGAAGATTCGTTGATAGAATTGAAAGATCAATTGATTCTGGAACTCATGAAATATCAAAAGAAAGTAATAGTAAAACTTCACTTGGACCTGACGAGAAAGAATTAAACTACTGGAGAAATTTTGCAATAAAAGGAGTTTCTGAAGATGCAGAAAAGCTTCAATTTAACACTGCTATTGCAAGACTTATGGAGCTTACAAATGCCATAACAAAATATATTAGTATAGAAAATAAAAACAGTAAATTCTTAAAAGAAGTGCTTGTTGATTATCTTAAGCTTTTAGCTCCTTTCGCTCCTCACTTTGCAGAAGAAAAGTGGGAAACTTTAGGTATGGATTACTCTGTATTTAATCAAAGTTGGCCTTTCTTTGATGCGAGTGCTCTTATTAAAGATGAAATAGAGATAGCCATTCAAATAAATGGCAAAATTAAATCTAGAATAACTATAGCTCAAGGTTTAAGTGAAGAAAGTATAAAAGAGATTTCTCTTAATGATGAACTAGTTATCACTGCCCTTGAGGGTAAGTCTATACGAAAAATTATTGTAATTAAAGGACGACTAGTTAATATTGTAGCTTCTTAATCGAAATAACTTACATTTTAAATTAATGGATATAATTATTAAAAAGAAGAGTAAAGCGTCTTAATTTCACGCTCTACTCTTCTTTTTTATTTATTAATTATATTAACCACCATACATATTTAAGGTTTTTTGAGTAGCCCTAAGTAAGCTGCTAAGCTCAAAAACCTCCCCTTCTTCAAGTAGCTTATTTAATTGTTCTCTATATCTAGTCGCATCCATTAGTTTTCCGAGAGAGGAAAGCAAAAGAATATTATTCATTATATCTGATACCAAATTAGATTTTACCTCAAACAATTTTTGTGCATCTTTAATTTCATCCTTAATCTCTAGCATTTGTTCATCTAGCTGAAAAGCCGCATCTGCAGCATTTTTAAGTTTTTCCCTTATATACTCAGGTATGTCATGCTTATATTTATAATTTAGAGAATGCTCAACTGTTGCCCAGAAATTCATAGCCAATGTTCTAATTTGAAATTCTGCGAGTATTTCAGTCTGCCCAGCAGCTAAGTTTACAGGATACTTTATAATCATATGATAACTTCTATACCCACTACCTTTTACATTTGCAACATAGTCTTTTTCATAAACTATCTGCATATCACGCCTTTCGCGAATTAGATTCACAACCTTATCAATGTCATCTACAAATTGGCACATTATCCTTATTCCAGCAATATCCTCCATTTCAAACTCAATTCTTTCAAGAGGAATAGAAAACTTATTTGCTTTCTCAAGAATACTAGATATTTCTTTAACCCTTCCTGTAACAAATTCTATAGGAGAATAATCATTTTTACGTCTATATTCTCTCCTTATACTTCTGAATTTCACTTTTAGCTCTTCTACTCCCTGTTCATAAGGAATTAGAAATCTCTTCCACTCTCTTATAGCCATATACTCAGTCCTTCACTTAAAATTTCATATCATTTTAATATTCATAATTAACAAATAGATAAATTTAGTTCATGATACATATTATATTATAATTATATTAATTTTCTGTTATAATTAATTTACTACTTAATTAATATAAAAGCAATTAATTAAGTAAAATATACCAAATTATATAAACCAATCATACCACATTAAATCTTGTTTTGAGGTGTTTAGATGGATAATAAAATATTTTTCGATCATGATAGTTTGATTTCTGATGATGGTATTAGTAATAAAACTGATAATAGTGGAAATGAAACCATAAAAGAAGAAATAGAGAAGAAATCAAAATCTCTTTTATATAGTACGAAAGTTACCTGCCCTGTATGCGAGAATGTATTTAATGCTACTACAGTAAAATCCTCGGCATATCGAATGATAAACAAAGACAGTGATTTTTTTATTAGATATTCTCTAATTAATCCTTATTTCTATGATGTTTGGGTTTGTAACAGCTGCGGTTATGCAGCTATGAAATCAGATTTTAACACTCTGAGAAAAACAGAAATAGACCTAGTATACAAATTAATTACTCCTAAATGGCGTGGAAGAACGTATCCTGAAATTTATGATGTTAATACTGCTATTGAAAGGTATAAGTTGTCTCTCTTAAATTATATAATAATAAACGCAAAAGCAAGTAAGAAAGCAATTAATTGTTTAAAGCTAGCATGGATGTACAGGTTACTAGAAACAGAAAACGCCAAAGAAATTGAACTAAGGTATTTAACCCAGGCTCTAGATGGACTTAATGATGCATATTACGTTGAAGCATTCCCCCTATACGGGATGAATAAATACAGCATTATGTATCTCATCGGTGAGTTAAATAGACGAACCGGACATTCAGATCAGTCATTAATCTGGTTTAGCACTATCATAACAACCCCCGATGTTAAGGACAATTTGAAAAAACTTGCTAGAGACATGAAGTACTTGATTAAAGAAGAGGGCACTACAAATGCAAAATCCTCATCACTAGCTGCTACTACTAATAATAAATTTTCAGCTAACAAACCTGATGAAGAAAATACGACTAAGAAATCTGGTTTTTTATCTAAATTTTTTAAACACTAATTAAGACTATTAAATTTATTATCCACAGAAATAAATTTAATAGTCTTAATTATCCACAGTATATTAACTTTTTATTTTATTCTAATATTAATAAAGGATCAAAATTCAAATAATCACAAGAAGTAACTATATACTCTATACCTTCTATATTTCCCTCATATAATCTATTTAAAGATGGTCCATGTAAATGTCCATAAATAACCCTTCCCACATTATATTCTTTTAATATCTTTATAAGTTCAGTTTCCTCAAACTTATCATTTGTAGGTGGATAATGTAGCATTACAATAATTTTTTTATACCCATTTTTCACTGCTTCATCTAATGAAATTCTAAGCCTTATTAACTCTCTATTATATATTTTCTCATCATGAGATGAGAACCTTGCTGCGCCCGGGCAAATATAGCCACGTGTTCCGCATATAGCAACCTCTTTATAACTAAAAAAGTTATTTTGAATAAAGTCCATATCATCATAAAGCAAATTCAGTTTTGTGATACTACTCCACCAATAATCGTGATTTCCTTTAACAAGTATTTTTCTACCTGGAAGTTTATGAATCCATTCTAAATCCGACCTGCCCTCACCAATATTCATAGACCATGAAATATCCCCTGCAATTAATACAGTGTCCTCTGAAGAAATTTTCCTAAGCCAATTTTCTTTAATTTTTTCATCATGGTTATTCCAGTTATCTCCAAAAATATCCATGGGTTTATCTGAATTTATAGCTAAATGCAGATCAGATATTGCCCATAAAGCCATAATATACCTCCTTTATCAACTATTTAGTCTTTTTTTCTTAATGCATCTATATCCATTACATAAGCAATAACCTTTGCTATTGCATCATATAATTCTAAGGGTATTTCCGATCCTATATCAACGTTTGTTAGTAAATTGGCTAATTCCTCATTCTGAACTATAGCTACCTTACTCTCCTCTGCTGTCTTAAGAATCTCATCTGCAATATACCCCATTCCAGCTGCGGTTACTATAGGCGCATCATATCCCTTATCATATTTTATTGCAGTAGCTTTTTTCACCCTTTTCATTTTATAACACACCTCATTATTGCTTAAAGTTACAACCTTAGAAATGTCTCCATACTATTATACCTTTATATTGATTGCATTTAAACTTCTATCATTAAAAAATTCTCCGCAACTTGCGAGAGTAAATTCGTTAACCTTTTTATTGACTTTAATACTAACCCTATAATTCATACTAGATAGATCCTTAACTAGATTCTCTTTACTAAAATCCAAAGCTCTAACATATAACTTATCACATTTAATATCAATAGTCATATTATTATTGTTAACTTTTATATATGCATCCACTGTTCCCATATTCATTGTTTTGACACTAGTAGCAATTTTTACATTTTTACTATCTATCTTTTTACCTTTTTTTCTATCATCTTTAATAATTAATTTTAATTGGTGTTCATTTTCTTCAACATTTATTGGTAAGTCCAAAAGATAATACTGTTCTGACATCGAATTATATATTTTTATATCGTTAATATTTTGATTAAATAAATCCATAACCTTCGTGAAAGTTTCTGGTTTTAAATTAAACTTATTTTCAATAATGGCGCTAACTATATTCTTAATTTCTTCAGTCTTTAATTGAACTTGTTCTTTAATGAAAAGATCCGTAGCTATTTTCTCAATCTCTTTGTATGCATTATTTATAATCCCCTTGTCTAGCTCTAAAATATTCAGTTCTTTTTTTATCATATTTACAATTTCATTAAGCGAATTATTTTTACCATAGCCTTTAACTTTAGTATTGGCGTTTTTGCTATCTACTCCAACATCATTCGTTGTATTGTTTTGAGACCTATTTACGTTCACTTCTTCATTTTGCTTTAAAGCTTCTAAATTCTTAGGTATTAGCGCTCCTTTATCCTCCTCTATTCCCTTAAAAATGTTTTCATTTTCAATGAAAAATGAAGCTTCATTGTTTTTTATTATATCTTTAGTTACATCACTATTTGAAAGATAGTGATGTATATCTTTTAAATTGTTATATATAGCTGAGTCGCCTTTAAACAACTTTATAAAGCTCTCAAGATTTCCTTTAGTAAGTTCAATATTATTTTCTTTAAATAATAATATCTCATCAACATCTAAATTCTTTAGAGCAGCAAAAAAGTTTTTTAAATTTATCGTTATTTCATTTGCCTTTTCACTATTTATGTCTACATTTCTACTTTCAAGATATTTAGCAATAAATATATCCTCTTTGACTGGGTTTAAAGATATCTTTTCTCTAAAATCAACTAAATTTTTTATGTCAAATATATTATCCTTTGTTAAAGGCATATCATGTTTTATCATTTTTTCAAAAAGTAAGGCGTCAGTTTTATCAGAACTTAATGTTTTACCATAATGAGTGTCTTCTAAATTATCACTAACCTCTATTATTCCCTTATCTTCATTTATTAATTTTAACTTAAGCTTGCCTTCTTCAAATCCTTCTACCTCAAACCTCAACACACTGCCATCAAGAGTTTGCTCTAGTTGTTTATTAAGTTTTGCAGAAAATTGCCATCCATCTAATAACTTTAAATCAATTTCTCCCTTTAGCAAATCTGTACTTACAATTCTTGCGTTGAATTTTTCTCCAGCCTCAAAAGATATTTTACTAAAGGCTTTTTTGGTTTGTTGGTTTTGAGGTATTGGTGCATTACTAATTATTGACATAAGCCACATCCCATTATTTTGGCATAATTACGGTTTAAAAGTTAACACTCCTTTATTATCGTATAAAATATTGTTTTTTAAAGGGTACAGTTAATAACTATGTATTAATTGTTGATTCTGTTTTCAAAAAAATAAAAAGCAAAGCTAAAATTAAAATTTTAACTTTGCCAATCTTTACTATTCTATAATTAAAGAATAATATTTTTTCTTTCCTTTTTTAATAAGCACAGAACCATCTTTGAAATCCGTATCTAATAAAGTAGCAGTTTTGTCTACAACTTTTATGTCGTTAATGGTTAAACCACCTTGTTCAATTAGTCTTCTAGCCTCTGCTTTTGAAGGTACCACTTTAGTATGAACTAGTATATCCATTAATCCAGCATTCTTCATGGTGCCTGGTATTGATATTGAAGGCACACTACTCATATTAGTTCCAACACCAAACAACGCCTCTGCTGCGCTCCGAGCTTTAATTGCTTCTTGTTCCCCATGGATAAGTTTTGTAACCTCAAAAGCTAAAACTTTTTTAGCCTCGTTAATCTCTTGATCTTTTAAAGAACTTAGGCGTCTTATTTCATCCATCGGTACAAAAGTAAGTAATGATAAGCATTTCTCTACATCTAAGTCATTAACATTTCTAAAGTATTGGTAAAAATCATAAGGTGATGTTTTATCCGGATCAAGCCATAAAGCTCCATTTACCGTTTTACCCATCTTGTTGCCATCGCTGTTAGTAAGTAATGTGCAGGTCATACCATAAGAAGCCCTACTTTCTTTTTTTCTTATTAGCTCCATACCAGCTATTATATTGGACCATTGATCATCTCCGCCTAATTGCATGCTGCACCCATATTTTTGATTTAATACTAGAAAGTCATATCCTTGCATAAGCATGTAGTTAAACTCAAGGAAAGATAAACCTTTTTCTAATCTCTGTTTAAAACACTCAGCAGTTAGCATTCTATTAACTGAAAAATGTGCTCCTATATCTCTTATAAAGTCTACATAATTTAAGTTTAATAACCAATTAGCATTGTTTTCAAGGATTGCTTTACCATCACTAAAATCTATAAGTCTTGAAAGTTGTTTTTTTATGCAACTTATATTGTGATCAATCTCTTCTTTAGAAAGCATTTTCCTCATATCAGTTTTACCAGATGGATCACCTATCATTGCAGTTCCACCACCGACTAATGCTATAGGTCTATGCCCTGCCCTCTGCATATGTGCCATAAACATCATAGCGATAAAATGACCGATATGTAGACTATCTCCTGTTGGGTCAAACCCAATATAAAATGTAACCTTATCCTCCTCTAATATTTTTTTTATTTCATCCTCGTGAGTAAGTTGTTTTATGTATCCTCGCTCACATAGTGTATCATATACATTTTGCATATATTATTCCTCCTTATTTTAATTTCAATATGTTTTTGGAAATAAAAAAAACGCCCCCCTAAGAAAGGGACGAAATAATTCCGTGGTACCACCCAAATTGATTTAACAATCCGCTTTTCCCTTATAACGTAAGGTCAACCCGTCTCAGCTTAATTTAAGTTAACTTTATTTCAGCCTAAAGCTCCAGAATGTATTTCAATGTATTCATTAACTAGTTCACACCTACCACTAGCTCTCTTAATAATTCCTACAGTTACTTTTTTCTTTCATAGCCTTTTAGATATAATTTTTCATTTCACTAATTATACATATGTTTCTAAAATATATCAAGTCATTTTCAAATATAATTTTTAATTCCTGGGAAAATCACTTTAAAAGTATTATCATTCTTTGAGTCCACAAATATTACCTTACCATATTTAATAAAAGCTTTTTTCATTCGTGCAAAACCTCTTCCGGATTTTATAAATCTTTTTCTATCATCTAAGGCTATTAACTTATCATATATCCACATGTTTCTTTTTAAATAATTATGTGCATTAGTTTCATTCGAATATAATAGGTTCCCAGGGCTAATTACACTTACACTGTTATAGCTTACTATTATCTCAATTTCCTTATAAAATATAGTATAATCCCTATAAAGTATTGCATTTTTTACAGCCTCATGAACTGCCACTATGGGATAATTTGCGGGACATATTTCTTTTAAAAATTCTTCTACCCTATCCAACATATTTAATAAATTTCCTTGAACGATTATAACCTCATCAGAATTATTGTTTAACTTATTTATTATTTTTATCATATTATGAGGTAAGTAAATACTATTAACATGTGAAAATACCAATAGCCCCCCAAGTGTAACTCTTCTTTTGTTATAATCTCTTTCAATAAAAGTTATTCCTGCATTGTCCATAAGTCCAAACCTATTTTCATCATTCACTAAAATACCCTTATTTAATAAATATCTATTAACCATATTCAAATCCAGACTACTAATATCACTATTTATAATAGGCATAGTTTCAATATTGATGCTCAAATTTTCTTGTAAACATGAAATTAGTTCTTCTTTTCGCATAGTATCTGTTGTAGACCCTCGCCTAATACAAAAAGCCCCATTTTCCCTTAATTGATATGGCTTCTGACCACCATCATATATAGTTATAATCGCTATCTTTTTACTTTGGTATATTACAAAATCTATGGATACTGGGATAGGAGGCTCACACCGCGAGCTAATGATTTGTTGAATTTGTTCTTCTTTAAATTGGTAATCATCAATACCTACAATTCTTTTTGTTTTATCTTCAACTCCAACAATAATGTATCCACGTCCCCCACGGGAGTTTGCTATAGCAGATACGTCTTTAGCTAATTCTTTTTTACCACCTTCCGTTAATGCATCAATTTTTTGTTTAAAATCTAATTTTGTACCCTCATCTCTCTTTAGCAACATTCTTATCTTTTTGATATCCATATATCTCACCTCAAACGCGCTATAACAATATACTATGTATATTGTATTGTAATGTTTCAATAATATTTGTAATTGTTTTTATAATAATAGTTTACAACAAAAGGCGATGGAATACCATCGCCTAAGTTTAATTAAACAAATTACTGGAAGTTATTAATAGTCGCTGTATTCCTTATTTCAACTTCTACCTCTACCTTTAATTCAGTTTTCTCTATAATATCATCTATTTTTACTGAAGGATATTTTCCATAAAATTGATCTCTTATGTCAAAAATATCTATACCCATTTCCTTGTATTTTGCAAATAGTAGATTACAAGCTTTTATAATATTTTCTTCTGACTGCTCTTGCGTTTTCATTACATTTTCTTTTGTAAGAACAATACTTTTTTGTGCCTCTGCAAAATCTACCTTAACTTTAATTTTCTTTTTTAGATGAACTGTATTATTTTTATAACTAACTTCTGTATTAGTTTTACTCTTTATAATTTCTAAAGTTACAAACTTATTAATATCACAAGGATTAGTTACTTCTAAGGTACCACTTGAAAGTTTGTCTCTTAGAAAATTATATCCTAACCCTTCTTCTCTTGCTAAAGTACTAACCATTTTATCATTTTGAATAACAGCTCCACCATTTATTTCAAGTTTTGCCTCCAAACTATCTTTTGGTATATCTATTATTGGTAATACGCTTGTTCTATCTCCAGTAACTCTTTCATTGTAAAATTGGTTTAGAGTTATAACTACAGCTCTTGGGGATGTTCCAATATTTTCTATAAGTTCTGATATAAACACTCCAATGTATTTTTCTTGTGGAATATTTAGCTTCATAAGTTCCTCTGGATCTCCTGGATATACAGCTATATATGGTCTTACAAGCAATTCTTGATCACGATCTAAAAAATCTATAAAATTTTCCATCCCAAACTCCGCAGCCTTTTTAGTAAATATTACGACTTTATTTTGTGTATAATTTAATTTATAACTAGAAGTAGAATTCATATTCCTAATAGCTTCAAACATTGTTTTTCCTGTCCCATTAAATAATATTCTCTGATCTAACCCTTCAGGAGATCCTTCTTTTACCCCCCTATAAGTTTCAGCATATATTACAGGATCACCAAGATCATCTACATCTATCACTAATGCAGTGACAAATAAAGCCCTATTAATGTCCCTATAACTAAAACATGCAGACATTGTTGAACAACTCATTATTATGCATATTATAACCAATACTTTTTTATATTTATTCATCACAATCATCCTTATCAAAAATGCTATTAGATATCTTGTTAAGATCTTTTCTATATAATACATCACTAAATCTAAAGCTTTCTGATGTACCTAAAGGGAATAAATATGGATACCCACAACTTTCAAGGCCCGACATATGTGCTATAAATATAAAAAATCCAATATAAAATCCTGGAAGTCCAAGTACCGCAGCAAATAAGATAATAATTACATTCCATACAGATAAAGCACCATAAACCTTGGGCACTAAAAAAGATGATATAGCCGACAGCGCTACTATTACCACAGTACTTTGGGAAGCTATACCTACTCCAACTACAGCATCACCAAGAATTAAAGCTCCAACAATACTCATTGCCTGACCTATGGACTGTGGCAATCTTATTCCCGCCTCACGAAGTAATGTAAAGAAGAATGTCATTAATAATAGCTCTAAACCCGTAGGCAGAGGTACACCTGCTCTAGATATTGCAAACTTTATAGCAAGTACAGATGGAATAAGTGAAAAATGAAAAGTAGCAAAAGCCAAATACATCCCTGACAATAAAGCAGCCGCAAAAAAACTAATTAATCTTGTAGCTCTTGATATATTTCCAAAAAACTTATTAGAATAGTAATCATCTGGTGTTTGAAAATTATCCACAAAAAAGTATGGAGCAGTAATAACAAAAGGTGTCCCATCTACAATTATTGCTACTTTTCCTTCTAAAAGTTTTGATGCAGCTACATCTGGTTTCTCTGTAGTTCCAATTGTATCAAAGGCTGTGTTTTTATTTTTTAATGCTTCCTCAATATAATTTGTGTCTAGTATAAACTCTAATTTTATATTAGACACTTTTTTTCTTATATAACTCACAAGTTTAACGGGAGCTACTCCTTCTATATAACATATCATAACTATTGTGTTAGATTTACTTCCTAAGGTCAGAGGTTCAAATTTTAACGATGGATTTTTTATTTTTCGCCTAATTAGTGATACGTTATCTACAAAAGCCTCGGTAAATCCCTCCCTTGGACCTTTAATTACGTTTTCAGTAACGGGGATACCAACTCCCCGCCTTACATATCCTTTTGCCTCACAAAAAATTGCTTTACTTGTAAAAGAAAATAAAAGTACTAAATCCCCAGACAAAACGTGTGATATCGCGTCATCATTACTCTTAATGTCTCCAATGCTATTAGCTAGTAATACTTCTCTCTTTATATAATCTAAATCTACTGTCGCAATCTTGTGATGTATAAGCGGGCTAAATATATATTCACTTATAAATTTAGAATCACATAGATCATCAATGAATACACCATATATTGTTCCTACTTCACACTCTATTTCCCTATATTTTACATCATAGCTGTTTTTTAATTTTTCTTTAACATAATCTCTATCTATTTTATCCATTTTAATCACCCAATTTTATTGTTTGTTATATTTAAGTTTAATATTCTGTATTTTTGTAATATATAAGTTTAATATTCTAGTTTTTTATAATATTTAAGTTTAATATTTTGATATTGGGAAATAATACTATATGTATTGCAAATTTTATTACAGTTCAATATAAAAGTAACAATGAGGAGACAAAGAGATAATATGGATAATATTGATAAACTTAATACAAAGCATTTAATGTTCATAATTTGGGGGACTTCCATTGTAGCAATGAAAACTTACCCCAATGTATTTATTATGAATGGAGGTAGGGATTCGTGGATTTCTGTTATTATTGCCTCTATTCTTATGTTTCTTTATTTTATTTATATACTTTACGTTTGTAAAAAAAGAAATTGCTATAATATGGATGAAATATACCATAGAGCTTTAGGTAATACTATAGGAAACATTTTTTTAATTCTATTTGTTATAACTTTATTTATAAGTTTAATAGAAAGTTCTTCTGTAGAAGCAAGTGCCCTGAATATAAATTTACTTTCAGATACGCCACCTTGGTTTTTTCTTTTGTTTATAATAATACCTGCCATATATATTACAATGAAAGGTACTAGATCAATAACTATAATTGTTATAATTGGTATATTTCTTATTATGGTATCAGGCATAATTCTAGCAATTCTTACAGCTAAATATAAAAAATATACTTACTTACTTCCAATAATGGGGAATGGCGTTACCAAACCTTTTATATTATCTATAATAAAGGCACTAGGATGTTATGGTAGCATAGCTATTACTATTCCATATTTATCAAGAGTTCGTAATAGATCGAAAATCGCAAAACATTGCATTATTGCAATATTAATTGTAATTCAGATGGAGATTTTCGCAAGCATTGGTATTTTAAGCACCTTTAGTCTAGTTAGGGTCTTAAGCATTAACTATCCTAAGCTTATACAAACTCAGCTTATAAGTTATCTTAGTTTTATAGAAGGTGGAGAATTTTTTGTAATGCTTCAAATGGTAGGCGGTTGGTTTATAAAATACATATTAGGACTAAATGCTATGCTAATTCTACTAAAAAACCTTTCCTTCATCAACAAATACACTGTATATATTATTAGCTTATTTGTATTTATAATATCCTTCTTCATATCCGATAAAATAATAGTATTATATAAGTTCTTAAATATTTATGCCTATTTTTCTTTAATAAGTTTCATTGTAATACCAACCATAATATTTACTATATTCTACTTTAATACTAAAAAACACAATAAAAATAATCCTGTAACTAGAAAATAAAGAAAGCATTATGTTAAAATTAATCTTAACATAATGCCTTCTTTATAACCATTTTATATCCCTACCCTATTTTTCTTTTTAAAGCTGCTATTAATGGTAATGATAAAGCAATACCTCCTATTACCTGAATTATATTAGTAGGTATGTCCTTTAAAGAAATAATTAATGCCTGTTTAAGAGCAAACTCCTTAGAAATAAATGTTAGTATAATAGCTCCTCCAACATAATATGCAGCTATCATCCAAATTCCAGCTACCACAAATGCAAAAATGTTATTTTTTATATTATTTCCATTATAATCTTTTCTATAGGCAATTGTTCCAGCGATATATCCCATTAAACCCTTAATAACAAAAGTAAATGGTGCCCATAAAGTATATCCACTTATTAAATCAAATAAACACATACCAACAGCAGAAGCTACTGCTGATTTTTTTCTTCCAAATATAATAGCTGATAAAAACACCATACTATCTCCCAAATGTAGCACACCCATAAAAGTAGGTATATGTATAACAGAAGTAGCTATAAACGTTATAGCCGCCATTAGACTTATTTGTACTATATCAATAGTTTTAATTACTGATTTACTATTTTCCATATTTCTCCCCCTATAATTTAATAGATAGTGTTAACACTATCTTTGTTTTATTTATTTGAATCCTTGCATTAGCAAGGGTTTAAGCTACTTTTATAATAAAAAAAACAATGACCCCCTCTATTTGTTATAATTGT
>NZ_JAIZZK010000003.1 GCF_020443705.1 Clostridium algoriphilum | reverse complement strand
ACTATTATTTCCAGCTGATTGGTTATTTAACTGTTTTGTTTCTTCTAAACTAGAAGGACTAGTGCTACTAGATAGGTTAGATGCACTCTGGTTTGAAATACCACTAGTACCTTTGTTTGCTGCTGATTGATTGTTTAATTGTTTTGTCTCATTTAAATTAGCTTCATTAGTGCTAATAGACATACCAGCATTAGAGGATAAATTTGAACCTCCATTTGTAGTTGACTGATCATTTGCTTTTTTTGTTCCATTTGAATTGTTGTTTTTCATAAAAATTCTCCTCTCTAATAAACAATTTACACTAAGTTATCCAGTGCATTATGTAGTTTACCCAGTTTTTTATATATTATAGATGAAATTTTTAATTTTAATATTATACAATGCTTGAGAGGTTATTATTGTTTTAATGACGATGTCTTATTTTTATTAAATTGTCCTCGTAGATATGTGGAAATTTCATTGATTGCTAAATCTGATTTTTTAGTAATCCTATCCATTGAGATGAAGCCATGTGTAACACCGTTATACCTAGTAGACCTTACATCCACACCTGCCTCTTTTAATTTATTCCCATAAGACTCACCTTCATCTCTTAATGGATCGAATTGTGCTGTAATTATTAATGCATTAGGTAAATTTTTAAAATTTTTAGTTAAGAGAGGGGATGCATTTTCATTTTTTCTATCTTCTAATTTTGGGATATATAGTGATATGAATTTATTAGTATTTTCTCTTGTTAAATTATAATCCATACCAAAGTACGCCCAAGATTTAGTATTTAACTCATATATGTTTGTAGAGGGATATATTAGTACCTGAGAAATTATGTGGGGACCACCTTTATCACGTGCGATCTGTGAGACTACAGCAGAGAGGTTAGCACCAGCACTGTCACCTGCAACACATATTCGATTAGAGTCCCCATTAATACTTTTAGCATTTTTACTAATCCATTGAAGCACGCTATATACATCATTGAGTCCAGCTGGAAAAGGATTTTCTGGTGCAAGACAATAATTAATAGATACAACTATTGCGTTTGATTTTTTTGAGATTTTCCTGCAGACATTATCATATTCGTCGATAGTACCACTTATCCAACTACCACCATGTGAGTAAATTATTATAGGTGAATTAATGCTATTATTAGGGGTATATATTCTAACTGGTACTTGGCTCGTAGTTGTTTTTATATTTATATTTTTTATATTGGAGAAGACTATAGGGTTAGAACTATATATTGTAGATACCTTATGTAAGGCTATACGTATTTCAGATATTGTTTTATTTTTAAATGTAACAGGATAAATAAATACTTGTATTTTCGACATTATTCCAAATAATGTATCAACTTTGCCATAACTTGTTGTATTTAAATTATGAATCATAATAGAACTGTATACTATAACAATTACAGCAAGAACTGAGAAAATCTTAAATCCTCTTTTCTTTTTCATCATATAAACCTCCGCCATTATATTAAGCTTGATTTGTCTAAAATTTATTTCAATTTTCCCAAAATAAAATTTATTCTACTATTATACCCATATTAATTATAATAATCAGTACATAGAAGTAATGTATTAAAAATCACTTGTGATGGAGTTAAAATACAATATAAATCATAGATAAAGTAAATCGTTCAAGTAATTATAATTTCAACAATCAGAATATAAGATTTTCTGATTGTTGTATATGTTTAAATAATATACAACTAAAAGTAAGTATTGTTTAAGAAATAAAGCTAAATTGTAAATTTTATAAGTTTTATTGCAAAACAACTAATAATAAGTTATACTTTAAATAATGATATATGATAAATGGCAGAGAATATGAGCCGCGTTATTATAAAGTGTTATGCTTTATTTTTACGTGGTTTTTTTTGTATATCAAATTGTAAACGATTTGACAAGAATAATTTTAAAAAGGAGTTTTGCTAAAATGGCTAAATATATAATGGCACTTGATCAAGGAACAACAAGTTCAAGATGTATACTATTCAATGAAAAGGGACTTATTGTAACGTCAGCTCAAAAAGAATTTACGCAGATATTTCCAAAAGCAGCTTGGGTAGAACATGATCCAATGGAAATATGGTCAAGCCAAATGAGCGTAGTAGCAGAAGCAATGGCTAAGGTTAAAGCTAATGCTAGTGATATAGCAGCAATAGGAATTACAAACCAAAGAGAAACAACTGTAGTTTGGGATAAAAGGACGGGAGTGCCAGTATATAATGCAATAGTATGGCAATGTAGAAGAACAGCTGATACTTGCGATGTGTTAACAGAAAAAGGCTTTGATAAAGTTGTTAGAGCTAAAACTGGATTAATATTAGATGCTTATTTCTCTGGAACAAAAATAAAATGGATATTAGATAATGTAGAAGGAGCTAGAGCGGAAGCTGAAGCTGGCAATCTATTATTTGGTAACATAGATACTTGGTTAATTTGGAATTTAACAAAAGGAAAAACATATGTAACAGACTATTCTAATGCTTCAAGAACAATGCTATTTAATATTCATGAACTAAAATGGGATGATGAATTACTGGAAACATTAAACATACCAAAATCAATGCTTCCAGAAGTTAAACCATCAAGTTATATATATGGACATACTGATAGCTCATTGTTTGGTGGAGAAATTCCTATAGCTGGAGCTGCTGGAGACCAACAAGCAGCATTGTTTGGACAAACTTGTTATAAGTCAGGAACAGCTAAAAACACATATGGTACTGGATGCTTTATGCTTATGAATACGGGAGATAAAGCAATTGAATCCAAGCAGGGATTACTTACAACTATTGCTTGGGGAATAGATGGAAAAGTTGAGTATGCACTTGAAGGTAGTGTATTTATAGCAGGAGCAGCTATACAATGGTTAAGAGATGAGCTTCGAATGATTGATAATGCTGCGGATTGCGAAGAATATGCAATGGCGGTCGACGATACAAATGGAGTATATGTAGTTCCGGCTTTTGTTGGACTTGGGGCACCATATTGGGATCCTTATGCAAGAGGAACAATTGTAGGACTTACAAGAGGATCAAAAAAAGAACATTTAATAAGAGCAACTCTTGAAGCGCTTGCATACCAAACTCATGATGTATTAAAAGCAATGCAACAAGATTCTGGAATTAAACTTACTGAACTTAAAGTAGATGGAGGAGCTTGCAAAAACAATTTCTTAATGCAGTTTCAATCAGACATTTTAAATGTTCAAGTAGACAGACCAGAGGTAACTGAAACTACAGCACTCGGTGCAGCTTATCTTGCAGGCCTTGCAGTAGGATATTGGAAAAGCAAGGAAGAGGTGGCAAAGCATTGGGCAATATCAAGAAGTTTTAAACCTAGTATGACCGAGGAGCATAGGAAAGAACTACTTCATGGTTGGCATATAGCTGTTAAGAGATCAGGAATAAGACTTGAATAGAAATATATAAATTTTAATATGTAATCCAGTAGAGATGCTGGATTTTTTTGCGTAAAGGATTGAACATGTACCTTTTTAAGAACTTAAGGGAAGGATATGTGCTATGATATATTTAGTTAGTTATGACATATTTGATTATAAAAAGATGGTTTAGAAAATGTAGCTTTTATTAGAGGAGTAATGTTAATGAAGATATTTTGTACTAGTGATATACATGGAAGATACAATAATTTAAGAAAAACTATAGATTTCATAAATAGTAGAGAAAATATTGATGTAGCAGTATTTTGTGGAGATATTTCAGCTAGTCATGAATACTCAACTGTTATGGAGTTAGTTAAGATTCAAGAAGAGGATTACTTATGTTTTAAAACAATGATAAGTGAAATAAAAAACAAAAAAGTGTTGTACATATTAGGAAATCATGACCTTTTCTTAGTAGATAAGGATGATATGAATTATTTACCCAACGCAATATCTGCAAATATTGAAAACACTTTTATTCCTTTTGAAATTCTAGATATACAATTGTATGGCAGTAACCGAGAAGGCAATGAATTGGATATAAAAAAAGCATTAGATGAAATATGTAATATAAATAAAGAAAAGATTATAGTGGCACATCAACCACCATACATGTGTTTAGATAAAGGTACAAATGGTCATTATTATGGCAGTTCCTCCATTAAAAATATGATTTTTGATAAAGGACCAGCTATTTTTTTATGTGGTCATGTACATGAGGACTATGGTGTTAAGAAATTAGGAAATACACTAGTCGTAAACTGTGCTTGTGAGGAGTTTATCAATAGAGGTATGATAGTTGATACAACTACATTAGAGTGCAAGAAAGTAACATTAAAATAGTTACTAGATGTAGTACTTACCTTAAAGACAAAGCAGTACAAATATCTGAGAATTGACAATGTAAATAATTGCAATATAAATATTATTGTTTATAATATTATGGTATGTTATTATTAGATATATGAAATAAAAAAGAATAACCTAACACAGGGGAGTTGGACATGCCAACTGAGAGCAAGGATTGTAATTCTTGGACCCTATGACCTGAACTGGATAATGCCAGCGTAGGAAGTTGTTTATTGGTGTATTATATATGTTTTATTATATATCACGTTAATTTAACACAAATCCTTTGGATTTGTGTTTTTTTATGTTACACAGAACAGCATTTATGCTAGGTTTAATTAGAGTTTGTTCCTTTTATAACGACATAACATAATAGAAAGGAGCGTAAATACATGAAGAATAAAAAATTGACTATTTCATCACTATTAATAGCTATTGGGATAATAGCTGGTAATATCATATTTATACCAGTAGGAGTATCAAAATGCTTTCCGGTGCAGGCTACGATTAATGTTATAGCAGCTGTAATATTAGGCCCTGGATACGGTGTAGCTATAGCCTTTTGTATATCTCTACTAAGAAATATATTAGGAACAGGATCCCTTTTAGCTTTCCCTGGTAGTATGATTGGAGTACTTTTAGCTGGAATTTTATATAAGAAAACTAAAAGCAATTTACTGGCAGTAGTTGGAGAAATTATTGGAACAGGAATAATTGGAGGGCTATTAGCATTTCCAATATCTAATTTAATAATGGGTAAAAAAGTAGGGGCATTGTTCTTTGTAGCTCCATTTTTAATAAGTACCATTGGGGGAAGTTTAATTGCATTCTTTATTCTAAAAGTGATAGATTTAAAGAAACTTACTAATTTAAACAAACAGGCTTAAAACAGATATTAGGTAGGAGGAAATTAACATGAAAAAGGTACTAACTATAGCAGGTTCTGACAGTTGTGGAGGTGCTGGAGTGCAAGCAGATTTGAAAAGCTTAAGTGCTAATGGCGTATATGGAATGAGTGTTATCACAGCTATAACAGCACAGAATACTATGGGAGTTTTCGCAGTGCAAGACCTAGACGAGGAAATTATTAAGGCACAAATTGACGCTATTTTTACAGATATAATTGTAGATGCAGTTAAAATTGGCATGGTGTCAATGATTTCAACTATTAATGCTATTAGTGAGAAATTAGAATTATACAAGCCTAAAAACATAGTCCTAGATCCTGTAATGATTTCAAAAAGCGGGTATTCATTGTTAAAACCAGAGTCAAAGTCGGCTTTAATTAAAAAATTAATCCCATTAGCATCACTTATTACTCCTAATGTCCCAGAGGCTGAAGAGATTCTTCGAGAAGTAAATTCGGATTTCCCAGACATATTAACGGTGGTGGATATGGAAGAAGCAGCAAAAAAAATGTATAAGCTTGGATGCAAAAATATACTTTTAAAAGGTGGACATATGCAGGGAGAAGCAGTAGATGTTTTTTATGACGGAAATGAAATTATACATTTTACGTCAGAGAGAATACACACAAAGAATACTCATGGAACGGGATGTACTTTGTCATCGGCCATTGCTGCAAATTTGGCACTTGGTTTTAGCATGAAGGAATCAATTAAAAAGTCAAAGCAGTATATAACAACTGCTATAAAACACTCTTTAGATATTGGACATGGGGTAGGACCTACCAATCATTTCTATGAATTATATAAAAAAGCGGGGATGGCAAATGATTAAGGATAAACAGAAATTAGGTTTTTGGACTTTTGTATTTTTGTGGTTTGGTGCTGCAGTATCTATTGCAGAAATAATGACGGGCGGACTAATTGCGCCCCTAGGATTTAAAATGGGAATAATAGTAATACTTCTAGGACACTTAATAGGAACAGGAATATTAGTGCTGGGTGGCATAATAGGTACTAGAGAAAAAGTGCCAGCAATGACTTCTACTAATATTTCTTTTGGAGTATATAGTACTTATTTATTCTCAATTTTAAATGTACTTCAGCTAATTGGTTGGACGGCAATTATGATAAAGGTAGCTGCTACTTCTGTAAACTTGATATCGCAAAATTTATGGAATTTTAACAATGTATTAGTGTGTATAATACTTATAGGAGTATTAACTATAATATGGCTTTGGCTAGGAAATAGTGGCATGAAAAAATTAAATATTACAGCTGTATCTTTGCTTTTTATACTTACATTGATACTCGGAATAATAATATTTAAAGATAAAACATTACTACTAAAAGCAAGCACTGGAGGGATTTCTTTTGGAGGGGCATTAGAATTAAGTATAGTTATGCCTCTTTCATGGCTACCTTTAATCGCAGATTACACTAGATTTGCAAGGAGTGAAAAAGGAGGAGCTTATGGAAGCTTCATAGGTTATTTTCTTGGAAGTTCATGGATGTTTATTATTGGTCTTGGAGCTGCTATAGTTTCAAAAAATTCAGATCCATCAGTTATGATGCTTGCTGCAAATTTAGGAATAGCGGCTCTAGGAATAGTGGTGTTATCAACAGTAACCACTACTTTTTTAGATGTGTACTCAGCAGGGGTTTCATTTTTAAATATTATTCCAAAATATAGTGAAAAAAAGATCGGTATTGTTATGACCATTATTGGAACACTAGCAGCAATCATAATTCCTATGGAGAACTATGAAAGCTTTTTATATGCAATAGGGTCAGTATTCGCACCATTATTTGCAATTCTGATCACAGATTATTTTATAATAAAGAAAAATACAAAGATTCAATCTAATATACTTGTAAATTGGGGAGCAATCTTTGTATGGATTATAGGAATAGTAATTTATTATTGGTTTATAAAACGTGATTTTGTGCTGGGAGCTACAGTACCGGATATGGTTATCACCGGATTTATATACTTAATAAGTTGGAGGATGATGTCAAAATGGAAATTAACAACAAAATAATTAAATTACTAAATAATTTAAGACAAAAAACACCCTTGGTGCATCAAATAACAAATTATGTTACCATTAATGATTGTGCCAATATTACACTCGCTATAGGTGGCTCACCAGTTATGGCAGAGGATATTCATGAAGTTCGCGAGATGGTATCCCTTGCATCTTCACTTGTTTTAAATATTGGGATATTAAATACTGGTGTAATAGAGTCTATGATTGCGGCCGGAAAAAGGGCAAATGAACTAAATATACCTGTTATTCTAGATCCAGTTGGAGTAGGAGCCACAACTTATAGAACAGAAAGTTGCAAGAAAATTATGAGCCAAGTTAAATTAGCAGTTATAAGAGGAAATTTATCGGAAATAAAAACAATATATGGTATTGATACTATAACAAGAGGTGTGGATGCTAGTGAGAGTTTTGAGGCTAACAGTGATGAATTTACCAAAGCGAAAGAAATGGCAAAAGATTTTGCTATTAAATTTGGAACGGTGGTAGCTATAACAGGTGTGGTTGATATTATAACAGATGGTAAAACTCTCTACACTACATCAAACGGTCATAAAATGATGTCCAGGGTTACAGGTACAGGATGTATGTGTACTGCAATTATTGGTTGTTATTTAGGAGCGGGGGATAATAATTTGATAGCTGCACTAGCAGGTACTGTTTCAATGGGTATTGCAGGAGAAACAGCATACGCGCGATTAGACAAAGAAATTGAAGGTTCGGGAACCTTTAGAGTTAAAATGATAGATGCTATGTATAATTTATGTGAAACTGAAATTATAAAAAGGAGCAAAATAGATGAAGAATAATATAGACTACAGCCTTTACCTTATAACAGATAGAGAAATGCTCGTGGATACAGATATATATACTGCAGTGGAGGAAGCTATAAAAGGTGGGGTTACGTTAGTTCAACTTAGGGAAAAGGACATAAGTACTTTAGACTTTTATAACATTGCATCAAAGATTAAAACTGTTACAGATAAATATAAGGTTCCACTAATAATAAACGATAGAATAGACATTGCTTTGTCGATAGATGCTGCAGGGGTTCATTTGGGTCAAAGTGACATGCCAGCGACTATTGCACGTAGTATTATAGGAAATAATAAGATAATGGGTATTTCTACTTCAACACTTAAGGAAGCTCAAGAGGCTGAAAGACAAGGAGCAGATTATGTAGGTGTGGGAGCAATGTTTCCTACAACTACTAAAGATGATGCTAATGCAGTTTCTGTGCATACCTTAAAAGAAATAAAAGACAATATATCTATTCCTGTAGTTGCTATTGGTGGAATTACTGAGAAAAATGTAGATTTATTAAAGATAGCGAATATTGACGGAATAGCTATAATTTCAGACATTCTCGCTAAAAAATGTGTAAAAGCTGCAGCAGAAAAATTATGTGCTTCGATTAAATAAAAAAGAAGTGAATAATTACTATAATAAAATATAATAGTAATTAAGCCTGATAGGATGAATAATCTTATCAGGCTTTTTATGGTCTATTACTATATACAATTAATGTAATAAAACACATATATGTGATAATATATATAATATAAAGATAGAATAGCAGCAGAGTTTTATATCTAGGATAATGGGAGGGTGAGGTTACTACGATTATTAAAAAAACTGTACTTTCAGGAGATATATCAGAAAACAAGGTAGATAATCTATTTTATTCAAATATTCCAGAACTATGGGAAGAAATGCTTTGCCCAGAATATTGGATAAAGTCGGATAGTCTGAGCAGTGTTATTATGAGTAATGAAGAAATTAAAGCATACAACAAGAGTAGCGTAAAAACTTTAGGACCAATAGTGGATTTAGAAAATTACAAAAAGTGCTTTAGTAAAAAAGAATTAACAGACAAGTTAAACACTTTTAGTGTTTTGCCAAAATATGAAACCTTCCATGAGGATGGATCATTAATAGCCCCCAAATATTATAAGAAGTTAATGCAGAATTGTAATATTGAAGGGATAATAAACAAGAATAATATTACATATGGAATTACTATAAGAAAGACCATGATGAGAACATTTCCAACCTATTCTAGGGTATTTAAAATTGGAGATAACTACGAGTTTGACAGATTTCAAGAGACTGCTGTTTATCCAGTTGAACCACTTGTCATTTTACTGGAAAGCAAGGACTCTAAGTGGTACTTCGCTCAGATGTACAATTATTTAGCATGGATACCTAAAAAAGATGTAGCTATATGTTTCAAAGAAGAGCTTTTCAATTATATTAAAACAAAAGACTTTATAGTAACTACAGGAAAAAGGGTATATACAAGTTATAATCCATTAAATAAGCAACTATCTGAGGTGAAGCTTGACATGGGTATTACAATACCACTTGCCAACATTAAGGAAATAAAAGCAGACGTTTATGGCCAAAATGCTACAGGTAATTATGTGGTTAAACTACCAACGAGAGATAATAATGGTAATGTAGAATTTGCACTAGCATTAATTTCAAGAAATGAAGAAATCTCAGTAGGATATTTACCGTATACTAGAGAAAATATAATAGTAAATGCTTTTAAATTCTTAGGTGAAAGATATGGATGGGGCGGCATGTTTAATTCGAGAGATTGTACAAGCTTTATAATGGATATTTATAGAAGCATGAATGTCAAACTACCCAGAAATGCACAGGAACAGGGTGAACTCGCAGTTGGTAATTTCTATGCAATACCACAAAACATGACTACAGAAGACAGAAAAAAAATACTCGATAAATTAAAACCTGGAACAGCGGTATATATGAATGGACATGGCATGCTATATCTAGGCGCAGAAAAGGGGAAGCATTATATTATTCATGATTTTTCAGGCTTTTATAAACCAGGACATGATGAAAAATTAAGATATTATAAAGTACGTGAGGTAATGGTTTCTCCATTGTGTATTGGATTATCCGAGGATGGTAAAACATACATTGAAGGATTATATGGAGCTAGAGACTTTATTATAAAGGATTAGTTCCATATAATCTATTAGGAATACAATTTAATAATTACTTTTTTAAACTAGTGAGTATATTTTCTTTGATTTTATTATATGCATAATCTAGCGCAGAATCTAAATTATTATTGTTTTTTCCACCACCTTGTGCAGAAAATTCACTTCCACCACCTTTGCCATCTATAAGAGTTATAGCATCCTTTAAAAGAGAATCCATTCTTATAATTTTTAAATCTTTTGAACACATAAATAACAGATTTGCTTTATCCTGAGATTTTACCCCAAATAAAACTATAACCTTTGAAGAAGTTACTAATTTTGTTGCTAACATATTAGCATATTTGAGGTCGCATTTATCATAAATGCATTTAAGCATCCTAATATCCTCTATTTTTGTAGCTTCTGTTAGCATGTTTTGAACTTCATATGCAGCAACTTCTACTTTTAATGCTCTTTTCTCTGCAAGTGCCTTATTAAGATCACCGCTCAGACTTTCGACGACCGATATAACCGTAGCATTATTGCAAGATAAAAGTTTAGATATTTTTTCAATTGCTTCATGTTTTACAACGTAATCAGAAACTGCTCTTTGACCACATATAAATTCAACTCTTATGCCAGTTTTATATTTTTCAAACTTTATAATCTTAATTAGTTGTACCTCAATAGTAGAATTGGGATGTAGTCCACAGCAAGGAGTTACATCAATATCACCAATTTTTACAATTCTAATTTTTTCACCAGCTTTTACTGGAATTTTTTTTGAAGACAATTTTTTTAGTTCGGAATTAGTTGGATATAGAACATCTATATTAATATTTTTTAAAATTATACCATTGGCCTTTTTTTCAGCAACTCTAATTTCATCTATTCCAATAGCTTTATCAAGATCAATAGTTGTAGAATTTATGCCTAGGTGAAGGCTGATAGTAGTTGCATTAAATAAGTAAGAGATGCAAGCAGAGAGTATATGCTGACCTAAATGCTGCTGCATATAATCGTACCTTTTGTTAAAGTCGATGCTACATTTAACCTTATGTATTTTTAAAGGTTTCACTTCAATTATATGGTATATTGTGCCGTTTTCCTCATATGCATTTGAGACAGGGGCACCATTTATATAACCGGTGTCACTGGGTTGTTCATCACCTTCAGGGTAAAAATACGTTTCATTTAATTCAACATGATATTTGTTTTCCTTTTGGATTACATTTATGATTTCAGCAGTGAATTCTGTTTTATATGGACTTTTATAGTATAATTTTTCCGATTTAAACATCTCCTTTGCTAGCATAGCTTACTAAGCTAGTATAAAATACGGGGCGAATTTTAATTTATAATATTTTTTAATTAGTTAGGTATACAAGAATGTTTCTAATATTATTTTTCCTCATTTTAATTTATATTGTACCATAAAATTATTAAGGCACATAACCATTATAAAAGAGCTATTGTAATTTTAATCTTTATTATATGAATAAAAATACCAATATTTATATTTAGGAAAACGCAATGAAGATTTAAGATTATTTAAAGTGGATAGATTTGATAAATAAAGTGCACAAGCTCATCTTTGCTGTGGGCTTGTTTTTGTTATATTTTCTAAAAGTTGAGATAGTTAATAATAAATATGAATAAATAAATAATTAGTGTAATAAATTATTAAATATACCGTATAATTTTAGTGCGAGAGCTTACATTTAAAGTGGTTTTTAATTATTATAAGCTATCATTAAGTGCAAGATAAAATTAAAATTAAGGGGTGTGGGACTATTATGAATCTTGAGAAATCTTGTGGGGCTGTAATTTATAGAAGAATAGGTGAGAATTTAGAGTTTTTAAGCATTAGTGATAAAAGTGACGGACATTGGGGTTTTCCAAAGGGACACGTTGAACAAAATGAAAGTGAAGAAGAAACAGCGATAAGAGAGATTTGTGAAGAAACTGGGTTACAAGTTAATCTTATAAATGGATTTAGGGTATCAGTAGAATATTCAATAAAACAAAAAACAACCAAGGAAGTTGTTTTTTTTCTAGCTAAGGTGGAAAATCAAACTGTTAATATACAACTTGAGGAGTTATGTGATTTTAAATGGGCAAGTTTTCAATTTGCAAAACAATTATTAACTTATAAAAGTAGCAAGGAGGTATTGGAGCAAGCATGGAAATTTATAGCTAGTTCTAGATAATTATCTAGTTGGTTTGGAGAAATTAATAACTTATATATAGAGGGGTAACAGGCCTTATTTTCAGTTAATTTTTATTTTACATAGTATGTGTTGATAGAAGTATATATTTTATCATGGCTGCACTATGGGTACTAGATGATAATAATCTTAAATAAGAAAAACCTTTTAAAAAAATATCATTATAGAGTATACAAATGAAAAAATGTATACCTATAGTGTATTTTTTTTGCGTTTAGAACTTTTTTTTATTTTTAATCATGTTGAGGGTCTATGGTTCATATAATTACTAATATAAAAATAATACTACATTGGGAGGTATTAAATGGATTTTAAAAATATAATACAAAATGATAGAGCAGCTAAAGTTAAAAGTAAATTTGAAGGAAATTTTTTAGAATATCTAGATATAATTAAAACAAACCCTGATAAGGCTAAGTTATCTCATAAGAGGATGTATGACACGATAATAAAAGAGGGCTTTGAAATTTTAAGGCCTGAAGAAAATCCAAGAATAAGAAAAATATATGGTAATGATATTATAAAAAAGTATGGGTTTTTTAAAGATAACTTTTTTGGAATTGATAAAGTATTGATGAAACTCGTCAGCTATTTCTATTCAGCATCGATGAAGGGAGAGGAATCAAGGCAGGTATTGTATTTGGCAGGGCCTGTAGGAGCTGGAAAGTCATCACTCGTGGAGGCTTTGAAAAATGCTTTTGAGGATACAGAACCTGTATATGTTTTAAAAGGATGCCCTATGAATGAAGAACCATTGCATTTAGTACCAAAGCATCTTAGAGAAAAGTTTGAGGAAATGCTTGATGTCAAAATTGAAGGGGATCTTTGCCCAGCATGCAAGTATAAGTTACTTAATGAATACAATGGAGAATATGAAAAATTCCCCGTTACCACAACTTCATTTTCAATAAGATCAAGAAAAGGCATAGGTGTTGTTCCACCGGTAGATCCTAATAATCAAGATACTTCAATTTTGACAGGGTCAGTTGATATATCTAAAATGGATATATATTCCGAGGATGACCCAAGAGTTTTTTCTCTTAATGGTGCATTTAATGTTGGTAATAGAGGGCTTGTAGAATTTATAGAAGTATTTAAGAATGATGTTGAGTATCTTCATACCATAATAACCGCAACTCAAGAAAAATCAATACCATCCCCAGGAAAGGGATCTATGATTTACTTTGATGGTATAATTATTGCACATTCTAATGAAGCAGAATGGAATAGATTTAAGTCTGATCATACAAATGAAGCTATTTTAGATAGAATTGTAAAGGTGGAGGTTCCTTATTGCCTTGAGCTAAATGAAGAAATTAAGATTTACGATAAGATACTTAAGAAAAGTAATTTTAAGCCGCATATTGCACCACACACAATTGAAACTGCTGCAATGTTCGCATTGCTCTCAAGGTTTACCCCTTCAAATAAGGTAGATCCTATAACAAAACTTAAGATTTATAATGGAGAAGAAATAGTAGAAAATGGAACTACTAAGAAAATAGATATTAGTGAATTAAGGGAAGAAGCAGGTATTGATGAGGGAATGCATGGTATTTCAACAAGATTTATAGTAAAGGCTATTGATAATGCTATTTCGGATTCAGAATCAGATTGTATAAATCCACTAAGCATTATGGAAAGCATAATTAAATCCGTTAAGGAAATGGACATTGCTGAAGATGAAAAGAAGAAATATATGGGCTTTGTTCAGGATAGTATTAGAAAAGAATACAACAAAATATTGGAGAAAGAAGTAACTAAGGCTTTTATACACAGCTATAAGGAACAAGCCGAAAGTTTATTTAATAACTATATTGATAATGCAGAAGCTTACGTAAATAAGGCAAAATTAAAAGATAAAGCTACTGGTGAGGAACTTCAGGCGGATGAGTCCTTTATGCGATCAATAGAAGAACAGATTGGAATATCTGAAAGCTCTTCAAAAGGGTTTAGAAGTGACGTAACTTCATATATGTTTTATGTGGTTAGAAATGGTGGGAAAATCAAATATGAGTCTTATGAGCCTTTAAGAGAGGCAATAGAAAAGAAGTTAACAAGCTCAGTAAAAGAACTATCAAGAATTATAACTAGGTCTAGAGTTCGCGATAAGGACCAAGATGAAAAATATAATGTAATGGTTGAGCAAATGAAAAAAAATGGATATTGTGATCATTGTTGTGACGTAATATTAAAATATGCAGCTAATAATTTATGGAAGGACTAGACGCATGGCAATATTTAGGGACTATAACGTTACTCCCATTGAGCATGATAGAGCTTCCGAAGATAGAAGGCGGCATCGGCAGCTAGTTGAGAAATCTATTAAAGAAAATCTGGGAGACATATTGTCAGAAGAAAGTATTATAGGGCAAAGTAAGGATAAGAAAATTAAGATACCAATAAGAGGTCTAAAGGAATATGAATTTATTTTTGGGAAAAATAAGAGTGGAGTCGGAAGTGGTGACGGCAGCGAAAAAAGAGATCAAGTCATAGGTAAAGAAAAGGCTGAAGGGGAAGGAAAAGGTGGAGCTAAAGCAGGTGATAAAGAAGGAGAAGATATTTATGAAACCGAAATAACACTTGAAGATGCACTAAATTATCTATTAGAGGATTTAGAGCTTCCAGATATTGATAAAAAAAAGTTTTCAGAAATTTTATCGGAGAATGGTATTAAAAGAGCAGGGTACCAAAAACATGGTATTAATCCACGCCTCGCTAAAAAAAGAACAGTGGCCGAGAAAATTAAAAGGCAACAGGCGAAAAATAAAGCTTTAATGGAAGCAACAGAGGATGGAAAAACTGAAAAATTGCCCTTTAAAAATGAAGATTTGAGATATCATAGGATAAAGAAGGTCTTAAAGAGAGAATCAAATGCGGTTATTTTATGTGTAATGGATGTATCGGGATCAATGGACACCACAAAAAAGTATTTAGCACGTTCATTCTTTTTTGTACTATCTCAATTTATTCAGTCTAAATATTCAAATGTTGAGGTTAGTTTTATTGCACATACAACTGTTGCCCAGGAGGTAAATGAAGTTGATTTTTTTCATAAAGTGGAATCGGGTGGCACGTATATTTCTAGTGGATTAAATAAAGCTTTAGAAATAATTGATAAGAGATATAATCCTGATAATTGGAATGTGTATGTTTTTTATGTTAGCGATGGAGACAACTGGACCGAAGACAATGAAAAAGCCATAAAGGCTGCAAAAAATATTTGTGAAGTAAGCAATTTATTTGGTTATGCCGAGCTTATGAAGAGTTACTATTCTTATTCTATGAAAGATGTTTTTTCAAAGGGTATACTTAATAAAAACTTTCTTTCAGTGGAAATAAAGCAAAAACAGGATTTGTGGAAAGGTCTTAAATATATGCTACAAAAAGATGGAGAGAGGTGATATCGCTTTGGGGTTTACCGTAAAGGAGTTAGAAAATTGGAATGAAAGAATTGAGGTTATAGTAAATGAAATAGGACTTAATTACTATCCTCAAGAATTTGAGATAATTGGATATAAAGATATGCTAGCTTATGAATCTTATCTTGGGATGCCTTCAAGTTATCCCCACTGGAGCTTTGGTAAATCTTATGAAAAAAATAGTACGACATATAAATACAATTTAAGTGGGTTACCTTATGAGATGGTTATAAACTCGGATCCTTGTTTAGCATATTTGATGAAGGAAAATACACTTTTATTACAGATATTAACTATAGCTCATGTTTATGGTCATAATGACTTTTTTAAGAATAACAGACTCTTTAAGGAAGGTACTAAAGCTGAGCATACTGTGGAGATGTTTAAATTTCATGCAGACAAGGTTAGAAGTTTTATAAATGATCCAAGTATAGGCTACGAAAAGGTAGAGAGAATATTGGATGCAGCCCATGCCATAAAGCTTCAAACATCTAGAGTTGTTGGAGAAAAGAGAATACCCGACGAAGTTTTAAAGCAAAGAATTTTAGAAAATTATAAAAACAACAGTAAGGTTCATAGTAATTTGGAACCATATGTAAAACTGGAATTTCCAGAAATAAATAAAATACCAATAGAACCAGAGGATGATATTCTATATTTTATAATAAAACACGGTGACATAGAGGAATGGGAAAAAAGTTTATTAGAAATTGTACGACAAGAAACTTCGTATTTCTTGCCTCAGATTGAAACGAAAATAATGAATGAAGGCTGGGCTAGCTTTTGGCATTATAATATATTAAAGAAATTGAATTTACCAGATGAACTATACTTGGAATTTATCAAGCGTCATAATGATGTCATAGCTCCTGGTTTCGGATCCATAAATCCATATTTCATTGGCTTTAAGATGTTCGAGGATATATTAAAAAAATACGGAAAAGATAAAATATTTGAAGTTAGGGCAATCGAACGAGATGAATCATTTTTAAGAAAGTATTTAACTCATGAATTATGTGAAGAACTTAATTTATTTGAATATGCTGCGAAGGATGGAAATTATGTAGTTAAAGAAGTGGCTGATGATAATGGCTTTAAAAGTATTAGAAATACATTAGCTAGTTCTTGTGGGGTAGGTAGTATCCCACTTATTAGGGTAATAGAAATGTCACAAAAGGACAAAACATTAAATTTAGAGCATGTTTATGATGGGCGAGAATTAAATACTGCTTATGCAGAAGCTACATTAAAGTATATATATGAGTTATGGGGTCATACTGTAACCTTAAAAACAACACAACTTGGAAATGAAATTAGCATTATATGTGATGACACGAAGATGGCAGCGAAAATATAATAGAATAACACTATACTGTAAATAGACATTATAAAATTGCCCCCAATTCTAGCATAAATAAAACTATGATTGGGGGAGTTTTATGCCTTGAGTAAAACTAAAATCCCAGTAAAAGATTCAAAATTATTGATTGCATTTGATTATTATTAGTGATTAGATTATCATATATTAAGGAGTAATAAAATTACAGTAAAAGGTGTATCTAAAGAACAAGTATTAATATTAAGAAAATTTTATATTTTAAGGAGAAAACTTATGAAAAGTAAAAAAATACTATTGGCTAATATATTATTATTAGTAGCCTTACTGTTATTTATATTTGTGCCTTCACTAGCAAATATATTTTTGAAATTAAAGGGCTCAATAAGTGGAGACATCTCATTACTGCTCTCTGGAGGTACAACTGTTATAACACTTGGGGGAATTGCTCTATTGTATTGTAAAATTATTAAAATACCTTTTAATAAGGTAATGGTAATAAAGAAAATATCTGTAAAGCAAGTTTATTTAATTATGTTAGTAGCAGTCGGTACTTATATTTTTGCAGTGGGTATTAATTCTGTAAGCATGAAGTTATTTCCCGTTGCAATAAAAGATAGTATGCAAATATCTAATTTGCTAAATAGTAGCTCATTACTATTAGGTTTAATTGTAGTGGTTTTACTTCCAGCATTTTTTGAAGAAGTGTTTTTCAGGGGGATTTTTTTAGATGCTTATGAAGGTGTAAATAAAAAAGTAAAATATATCATAATAACATTAATATTTGCTACATTTCATGGTAATGTAATGCAAATTATTTACGTAATGTTTTTAGGGCTCATTCTTTTAAAGGTAAGGGAACATACAGGTTCAATTGTAGGAAGTATGACACTTCATGCAGCAAATAATGCAATCTCTTTTATCATTAGCAAGATTGCAATGAATTACACAAAGGTTATAAATACTGGTACAAATAATGGTGTGATTGATCCTTCGCAAGCAGCGGCCGCAGCAGATGTTATGAATGCTAGCTTTCTTGTGGTTTTTCTAAGAGCTTTAATATTCCTTTTAATTGGAGGCGCAATGTTATATATAAACCTAAGAAAATTAAAAGAATGCATTGAGGAAAAGGTCGAAATAGAACCAGTTAAAAAGGATTACCTAGTAAGAAATGAAGGTAATGGAAATATAAAAACAATACAATATATTCCATTAACTATATACTTTGCATCTATGATTGTGATAGTTGTATTGAGGTATTAAGATATAAGGGTCAAAAGTAAAAACTAGTTAATGTATTTAATGAATAGGATACAGGTTAACAAATTTAAATTGGAGGTTAATATGAAATATAGTAGTATAGAATATGAAGAGCTACCTAAAATTGAGTTACATTGCCATTTAGATGGCAGTTTAAGACCAGAAACCATAATTGATATAGCAAAGGAAGAGGGGATAAGTATACCGTTTTATGATGCTTACAATATTAGAAAAGAAGTTACTGCCCCAGAAGAATGTAAGTCACTCGATGAGTATTTAAAAAGATTTGAAATACCAAATTTAGTAATGCAATCCAAAGAAAGTTTAAGGAGAATTACATATGAACTTCTTGAGGACTCTGCAAAAGAAAATGTTAAATACATTGAAGTTAGATTTGCACCATTACTTCATATAACTAAAGGGTTAAGTGTTTGCGAGATTATAGAGAGTGTAATACTTGGAATTAGGCAAGCAGAAGAAAAATATGATATAAGAGGCAATGTAATACTCTGTTGCATGAGGTTTATGTCTGCGGGCAATGCGTTAGAGGTTGTGGAAGCTGGAAAGAAATATCTAGGGAAGGGTGTAGTCGCAGTAGATTTATGTGGAGCCGAAGGAGAAGGCTTTTGTAATAAGTTTATAGAACCTATAGCAATAGCTAGAGAATACGGGTATAGAGTAACTATCCATGCAGGTGAAACAGGAATAGGTAAAAATGTCCTTGAAGCAGTAGAAATGTTGGGCGCAGAAAGAATTGGCCATGGAGTATTTATAAAGGACTGCATAGAAGCCTATAATATTGTAAAAGATAAGAAAATTACTCTTGAAATGTGTTTAACAAGTAACATTCAGACTAAAGCAATAGATACTTATGAAAACCACCCATTTTACAATTTTTTTAATGATAGAATAAGGGTAACAGTTAATACTGACAATAGAACTGTATCAGATACAAATATGACTAAGGAATGTCAAGTAATATTTAAGTATTTTAACATTACTTTAGATGAGTATAAGCAAGTATATTATAATAGTGTTGATGCAGCCTTTGCTGATTTAAAAACAAAGGAAAGGTTAAGAAAGTTTATTTAATTAAGAACAAAAATGGAGGATAAAGAAATGCTTCAGAAACTAAAGAAAATACAATATAATTCACCAATTATATTAACTTTTACTGGGTTAGCTCTTGTTTGCTATCTACTAAGTTATTTAACAAATGGTATTTTGAATAAAGTGATATTTTCTAATTATAGAACTTCTTTTTTAGATCCGATGCAATATATAAGGCTTTTTTCTTATATATTGGGTCATGCTAATTGGAATCACTTTTCAGGTAATTTTATAATAATTTTAATAATTGGACCAATGCTCGAAGAAAAGTATGGTTCAAAAGTTTTAGTGCAATTAATACTCGTAACAGCTTTAGTTACAGGTCTGATAAATACGATTTTTTCGAGTGATGCACTATTAGGTGCAAGTGGCATTGTATATATGTTTATTATTTTAAGCTCATTTACAAATGCTGAGAAAGGAAAAATTCCACTCACTTTGATTATCGTATTTTTTGTATTCATCGGTAGAGAGATTTTTTCAGGAGCTTTTTCTCAGGATAATATCTCTCAATTTGCACATATTATAGGTGGAGTTTGCGGAGCATTATTTGCTTTTAAAATTAAACATAAGAAAGATACATACAAAAATAAAAATATGATTTAATTAACATAATATTATGTATTATTAAGAAAATCTATAATTGAAGTAAGCAGTAAGGGTGCTGAAAAACTCTTACAGGTCATAGGCAATAATTAATAATATAAAAATACTATTCCTATAACAACTTGAATTAAGTTATTATAGAATTTTTTTATTTAAATAAATTAAAAAATTTATAGACATATGTTAAGGAATTAGTAACTTTATACTTTTTCATAGAATTAAAGAGAAATAAGGATTATACTGTAGTAAAATTAGTTTAAACTAATGTTAACACGGTACATATTTTAAAATGCTTATAAATTGGGTTTTTAGCTAGATTAATAATAAAATAATTAATTATGTGGAGGTAATAGAATGTCATATTTGCTCAAACCATTAGAAAATTGTAAGTTAAAATTAAATAATAGGTTGGTTATGCCACCCATGGCTACATCAAAATCAGAACAAGATGGAAAGGTCAGTAAAGATATATTAGATTATTATGATGAAAAGTCTATGGGTGGATATATTTCACTTATTATTATAGAACATAGTTTTATTACATCTAAAGGAAAGGCTAGTGAAAGGCAGCTTTCAGTGGCAGATGATAGCATGGTAGAAGAATTAACAAAACTTGCGAGTATTATTCATAAAAATGGATCTAAAGCGGTAATGCAAATGAATCATGCTGGAAGTGCAGCAAGTAAAAGTGTTACGGGATTAGATCCAGTAGGTCCATCATCTATTGCTAATCCGTGTACAAGTAATGTACCAAAGGAACTTACAAAAGAAGAAATTAAAGATATAATTTTGGAATTTAAAGATGCTGCAAGGCGTGTTAAAGAAGCTGGATTTGATGGCGTAGAGATTCATTCTGCTCACGGATATCTCCTAAACCAATTTTTCTCTCCTCTAACTAACAAAAGGACCGACGAGTATGGTGGAGATTTATTTGGCAGAATTAAAATCCACTTAGACATTATTAAAGTAGTACGTGATGTTGTTGGAGACGATTTTCCAATTCTTCTTAGGTTAGGTGCTACGGATAATATGGAGGGTGGAATTACAATTGAAGATAGCAGAATTGCAGCAGTAGCTTTTGAAAAAGCAGGTGTAGATCTTCTTGATATATCTGGAGGGTTTTGTAGATATAGTCTTCCAGGAAATACTAGTCAAGGTTATTTTTCACCGTTATCTCAGGCCATTAAGGAAGTTGTGTCGATTCCAGTTTTACTTACAGGTGGAATTACAGAGGTTTCTGCTGCTGAAAAACTTTTATCTTCTGGAAAAGCTGATCTTATTGGTGTAGCGAGAGCCATTTATAAGGATTCAAAATGGGCTAAAGAAGCTATTAAAAGCTTAAAATAAGTATTAAGATTTATTATAAAGATTAATAGTTTTAAAAATAAATAAAAAAGATACATTGGAGTAATAAACCACCGATTTACAAATGATCGGTGGTTTATTTAAAATATTTTAAATAAAATAGCATATGGTATATAAAGTCCGTTTATTTAGGCTGAAATATGGTATAATATAAGGTGAATAGAAATCGTATATGGACAAATAAAATAAAAAGGAACTTCTATTTTGTATGTTTCCTGGCTACCTAAGAAGGAAGGAAAAGAAAGATGATAATGCTTCAAAAAATATATAAACTTTGCGAATGCTTTGAAAAGCAGGATAGAAAATCAGGTATTATGAAACTAATAAATAAAGGCTACAGTGAAAGTACCTCAACAAAATATTATAACATTTGGAGAAGGCATTATATGGATACGAACAGCAAAGATCTAATGCTTTCGGGTATTTATATAGAAACCCGTAAAGTAAGAAAACTTTTAGAAGAGTGCTCATTTATGGAACGTCAAAGATATTTAGAGGCCTTAAGTAAAGAGCAACTTGTTAAAATAGCACAGGCAGTTCTTAAATAGTAATATAAAAATTGCTTTTTAAGAGAATGTTCTAATCATTTTAAAAAAATTAAAAACGCTTAAATATAATCACCATAAGAACTTACAATATAAGTTACTATGGTGATTAACTTATATATTAAAGGAGGGTTATTTATATGGATGTAGAAAAATTAACGGTAAAGGTTCAACAATCATTGAACGAGGCTCAGTTGCTCGCTGTAAAAAATAAACATCAACAGGTAGATACAATACATTTATTTGCAGCACTTATAGCCCAAGAGGATGGACTCATTCCTAATATATTTAGTAAAATGGGAGTGAACATAACTCAGCTACATTCCGAAATTAAGAAAACAATTGATAAGATGCCGAAAGTTACAGGAAGTGGTGCAGATAATGGATCAGTTTATGCAACTAGGAGATTTGAAGAAGTTTTTGTAAAAGCAGAACAAGAAATTAAAAAATTTAAAGATTCTTATATAAGTGTTGAACATGTAATGCTTGGTCTTATGGATGTAAATACTAAAGAGATTGCAGATATATTAAAGAAATTTAATATAACTAGAGATGCATTTTTAAATGTGTTATCAAAAGTTAGAGGAAACCAGAGAGTAGAAAATCCTGATCCAGAAGGTACTTATGAGGCATTGGTTAAATACGGATCAAACCTTGTGGAACAAGCAAAAAAACACAAACTAGATCCAGTAATTGGAAGAGATGAAGAAATTAGGAGAGTAATAAGAATACTTTCTAGAAGAACTAAAAATAATCCAGTACTTATAGGAGAACCTGGAGTAGGCAAAACTGCTATAGTTGAAGGATTAGCCCAAAGAATTGTAAAGGGAGATGTACCAGAAGGGCTTAAGAATAAGATAATATTTTCTTTGGATATGGGAGCTCTAATTGCTGGGGCTAAATTCAAAGGTGAGTTTGAAGAAAGACTTAAAGCAGTGCTTAAAGAAGTAGAAACTAGTGAAGGTAAAATAATTTTATTTATAGATGAAATCCATAATATAGTAGGAGCTGGTAAATCAGAGGGTTCTATGGATGCTGGCAACATGATAAAACCACTTCTCGCAAGAGGAAGTCTTCACTGCATTGGGGCTACTACTTTTGATGAGTATAGAAAATATTTAGAAAAAGATAAAGCCTTAGAGAGAAGGTTCCAGCCAGTAACAATTGAGGAACCTACGGTGGAAGATTCTGTATCAATACTTAGAGGACTTAAAGAAAAATTTGAAATATATCACGGCATAAGAATTCATGATTCAGCAATCGTTGCGGCAGCAAAACTTTCGGATAGATATATTACTGCAAGATTTCTTCCAGATAAGGCAATAGACCTTATAGATGAAGCATGCGCTATGATAAGGACTGATATAGATAGTATGCCTACTGAGATGGACATGATTAAACGTAAGGTTTTTCAATTAGAAATTGAAAAGAAGGCACTATCTAAAGAAAAGGATGAGGCCTCAAAGAAGAGGCTCATAGTGCTTGATAAAGAGTTAAGTAATTTAAAAGATAAAGATAATGAAATGACATCAAAATATGAAAAAGAAAAATCTAAGATAGTTGAAATTAGAAATTTGAAAGCAGAGTTAGATGTTTCTCGTGGAGAAATAGAAAAATCTGAAAGAGAATATGATTTAAATAAAGTAGCAGAACTAAAATATGGAGTAATTCCAAAACTAGAAGCCCAGATAAAACAAAAAGAAGGAGAAATCCATAAAAATAATGAAACTTCTATGCTTAAAGAAGAGGTAACCGAAAAGGAAATAGCTCAGATAGTATCAAAGTGGACTGGTATACCTGTAACAAATCTTGAAGAAGGTGAAAGACAAAAGCTTCTAAGACTTGAAGATGAACTAACTAAGCGTGTAATTGGTCAAAAAGAAGCAGTAACTGCGGTTTCAAATGCAGTAATAAGGGCAAGAGCTGGTATGAAGGATCCCAAGAGACCTATTGGTTCATTCATATTCCTTGGACCTACTGGTGTTGGAAAAACTGAACTTGCTAAAACCTTAGCTAAAACTTTATTTGAGTCAAGCGACAATATAATAAGAATAGATATGTCTGAGTATATGGAAAAATATTCTGTATCAAGACTTATAGGAGCACCACCAGGTTATGTGGGTTATGAAGAGGGTGGGCAGCTCACGGAAGCTGTACGGCGCAAACCTTATAGTGTAGTATTGTTCGATGAAATAGAAAAAGCCCATGAAGATGTGTTTAATATATTTCTTCAGATATTAGATGATGGAAGGCTTACTGATAATCAGGGTAAAATTGTAGACTTTAAAAACTGCATAATAATTATGACTTCAAATATCGGAAGTAACTATCTCTTAGAGAATAAAGAAAGTGGAGGTATAGAGAAGGGTATCCGCGATAGGGTTATGAGTGAATTAAAGTCTAAATTTAAACCAGAATTTCTAAATAGGTTGGATGATATTATATTATTTAAGCCTTTAGAAACAAAGGAAATAGAGGGTATAGTTGATATATTCCTTGCAGATATTCAAAATAGGCTTAAAGATAAAAATATATCAATGAAAGTAACTACGGCTGCTAAAGAGCTCATGGCCATTGAAGGGTATGATCCAGTTTACGGAGCACGTCCACTAAAGAGATATATTGAAAATGTTTTAGAAACATCTATTGCAAAGAAGATTATTAAGGGAGATATAAATGATGGTTCCATCATTGGTGTAGATGCCAAGGATGATCAAATTGTTATAGAAAAAATTTAATAATTTAATTCTCAGCAATTATGAAGAAGGATGTCTTAAATGATATCCTTTTTTTATGCAAATAGATACATAAAAAGTTGTAAATAAATAAGCGCACTAATAACTCACAAATAAATATTAAATTATTAAATAGCTTTAAATTGTAAACTAAACATTGATTTTAGTTTACAATTGAAAGCTATTGCTTTATTATATAGTATATACCAATTGTATTGAGGAGGAGTATTCATGAAAAACACTAGAAAATTAATTTTAGTAGCTATGTTTGCAGCTTTAACAGCAATTGGGGCTTTTATTAAGGTGCCAATACCATATGTACCTTTTACCCTTCAATATCTGTTTTGTGCATTAGCTGGCTTAATTTTAGGCTCAAGATTAGGCGCAGTGTCACAAATAGTTTATGTGGCTATTGGACTTTCCGGTGTGCCTGTATTTACTGAAGGTGGAGGTATAAGCTACATATTTAAACCCACTTTTGGGTACCTTATCGGATTTATAGTAGCGGCTTATGTTATAGGTAAAATAAGAGAGAAGGTATTAGAATTAACTTTTTTTAAGACAATATTTACGCTGCTTTTGGGTCTGTTTTTTATATATTTATTTGGAGTGGTATATCTATATATTAGTTATAATTTATACCTGGGAAAAGATATTTCTCTTTATTTTGCATTTTTTTATGGCTTTGTGGTTTGTATAACTGGAGATTTGGTACTAACAGTATTTGCAGCATATATTTCAACAAAATTATTACCTGTATTAAAAAAAAGTGGATATATCGAATAAGAAAACAAGAAGAGAGGGGTACGACATGAGAGAGTTTATTAAGAGTATAGAGGAAAAGGTTTTGGGAGGTCAAGCTATAAGCTATGACGAGGTTATTAAACTAGCAGACATTGAAGATAAAGAAGATATATTAGAGTTATGTAATAGTGCTAATAAAGTAAGACAGTTTTTTTGCGGCACAGAAGTAGATCTTTGTACCATAATGAATGCAAAATCAGGACGTTGCACTGAAGATTGCAAATTCTGCGCGCAATCTGCTCATTATAAGACCAATGTAGAGGAGTATGGATTAGTTTCAAAGGAAGATGCCTTAAAGCTCGCAAGGGAAAATGAAAAGGAGGGGGTAAATAGATTTTCATTAGTGACAAGTGGCAGAGGAGCTACTGGCAGTGATTTTGAAAAGATATTAGACATATATGAGGATCTAAATAAGGAAATGAAGATAGATTTATGTGCTTCACTTGGGATACTTGGATATGATCAGCTGCTTAAGCTAAAAGAAAAGGGAATAACAATGTATCATCATAACTTAGAAACTAGTAGAGAGTATTATGAAAACATATGTACAACTCATAGCTATGATGAAAGAATAAATACTATAAATGCAGCGAAAAAGGCTGGAATGGTTATTTGCTCAGGGGGAATTATTGGTCTTGGAGAAAGTCTTCGGGATAGGATTAATTTAGCTTTTCAGTTAAGGAATTTAGGTGTTAAATCTATTCCTGTTAATGTATTGAATCCAATTAAGGGAACTCCACTAGAAAATGCAGAAAGTTTAAGTCAGGAGGAAATACTAAAAACTATTGCAATCATAAGATTTGTTAATCCTAAAGCTCTGATAAGACTTGCCGGAGGACGAAACCGAATTGATGAATTTGGTAAAAATTGTTTTAATGCAGGAGCTAATGCTACAATCACGGGAAACTATCTAACAACATCAGGCAATAAAATATGTGATGATAAGAAAATGGTAAGTGAGTTAAATTTGGAGGTTAGAAAAAATGGCTAAGGGAGTATTTATAGTTGGAACAGATACTGATGTGGGGAAAACTGTTGTAACTGCAGGAATAATGCATCTCCTCAGAAGTAATGGATATAATGCTACTTATTTTAAGGCAGCGCTGAGTGGGGCTTTTGAAGTAGATAATGAGATTATTCCTGGTGACACTAAACTTGTTTGTGATGTTAGTAATTTGGAAGAGGCTTATGAAAATATAACGCCATATGTTTATAGGGCATCTGTATCCCCTCATCTTGCAGCAAAACTTGAGAATAATCCAATTCAAATAGAGATAATAAAAGAAAAATACGAATACTTAAAGAAAAAATATGATTACATAATTGCTGAAGGTAGTGGAGGAATAGTATGTCCATTGATAGATGATGAAAGAGGATTATATACCCTCGAGAATCTTATTAAAGATTTAAATATGAGTGTTATTATTGTGGCAAGAGCTGGGGTAGGAACAATTAACCACACAGTACTTACTGTAAAATATATAGAATCACTAGGGATTAATATTAAAGGGATTATAATAAACAATTATTCAGAAAGTATCATCTGTGATGACAATATTCAGATGATAGAAAAGCTTACTAAAGTGCCGATTATAGGCAAACTTAGGCAAATTAAAAATTTAAAGGACAACATGCTGCAAGCTATAAGAATAAATGCAGAAAAAGACTTTAGTATTAAGACATTAGAAGAATGCATGGATCAATTATAAAGTGAAAGTTGAGGTAAATGAATGAATAGTTACGTAGAAAAAGATTTAAAATATATATGGCATCCTTGTTCACAAATGAAAGACTATGAGGATCTTAATCCAATAGTTATTGAAAGAGGAGAAGGGGTTTGGCTTTATGATATTGATGGAAATAGATATTTAGATTGTATATCATCTTGGTGGACGAATACTCTAGGACATAGCAATAAGAGAATTAATGAGGCTATAAAAAAGCAGATAGACAGTATTGAACATGTTATATTTGCAAATTTCTCAAACAAACCGGCTATAGAGCTTGCGGAAAAGCTTGTAAATATAACACCGGACAAGCTTACAAAAGTGTTCTTTTCTGATAATGGGTCCTCTGCGGTAGAAATAGCTTTAAAGATGAGTTTTCATTATAACATGCAAAAGGGAAATACTAAAAAGAAAAGGTTCGTAGCACTAAGTGATGCATACCATGGGGAAACGTTAGGTGCCTTGTCTGTTTGTGATATAGATGAGTTTAATATGGTATACAAGCCTCTTCTTTTAGATACATTCAGAGTAGAAGGACCAGATTGTTATAGATGTAAATATGGTTTTAATAGAGAGTGTTGTAATGCAGAGTGCTTTGAGGATATGGAAAAATGTTTATCCGAAAATCATGAGGAGATAAGTGCAGTAATAGTTGAACCAATGGTTCAAGGTGCCGCAGGTATGAAGATTTATTCACCAATTTATTTAAAGAAACTTCGAAAGCTTTGTGATAAATATGATGTACACCTTATTGCAGATGAAATTGCAATGGGTTTTGGTAGAACTGGAGAGATGTTTGCTTGTAATCATGCTGAAATAAGTCCAGACTTTATGTGCCTTTCAAAAGGGATTTCTGCTGGATATATGCCAATGTCTGTAGTTATGACTACAGATGAAATATATAATTGCTTTTATGGAGATTATAAAGAAAGAAAATCATTTATACATAGTCATACTTATTCAGGTAATGCTATGGGTTGTGCCATAGCACTCGAAAATCTAAAGATATTCGAAGAAGGTAATATTATAAAAAACAATATAGAAAAAGGTGAACTTATAAGAAGCCTTACACTAGAAAAGTCTGAAGGCTTAAAACATGTAGGTGAAGTAAGAAGTATTGGTATGATAACAGCTATCGAAATAGTAAAAGATATGGGAACAAAGGAAAGTTATCCCTTTGAGATGCGAGTGGGCTATGAGATTTACAAGATTGCTCTTAAAAAAGGGTTAGTGCTCAGACCCATAGGGAATGTACTCTATTTTATTCCTCCATACATTATAAATAAAGAGGAGATAGAATTTATGGTGAATGCTTGCTTTGAAAGTATAGAAGATTATTTTACTCGATAAGAGGGTAGTGTACAGGAAATATATTATTATTTTTAATATGTTTATAAAATAAGTAAGGTGTATATAACTGAGTTAATTATATACACCTTACTACTATTTACAGATGTTTTTATTTTTATTTATAATTTTACTAAGAAAGATTTAGGAACATTAAAAAGTTAATGTTGAAATAAAGACTATAAGGGTGGATAATTAGATATAAAATACTTTTTGATATATTTATAATGATAGCGAATAATAAAGGAGAATGTAAAGATGATTAAATATAAATGGTGTGTATGTGATATGGATGGAACATTATTAAATTCAGATGGTCTCATTTCAAAGGAAAATGAAGTCGCATTAAAGAAGCTTAAGAAACTTGGGTTAGAAGTAATTATTGCTACAGGAAGAGTTGACCTTATGGTGACGCCTTTTATTAAGCAGCTAGGTTTAAAGGGCCCTGTTATATCTTGTAATGGCGGACTAATTAGAAATATTGAAACAGGAGAAGTTATTTATTCAAAGATAATGGATAAGATAACTGTAAAAAAAATTATAAATTATTGTATAAATTTTGATATAAAATATATTATATATACTGCTGAAATTGTATATTACAACGAAAATAATCCATTGGGTAAAAAATATGAAAATCTTAATAAATCATTATCAAAAGATGAACAATTACCTATGAAATATATAGATAAAAAAATAATTGAAAATATTAATGATATAGATGCTTTGAAAATTTTATTAGTTTGTGAAAAGCATGAAGAGGTTATGCTTTTAGAAAAGTTTTTTTCAAAATATGATGATCTTACGGTAGTGAGTTCAGGAAAATGCCTTTTAGATATTATGGCATCAAATATTTCTAAAGGTAATGCTTTAGAAATATTATCTCAAAAATTACAAGTAGACTTAAGTGAAGTCATTGTTTTCGGAGATAATTATAATGATATGGAAATGCTTGAATGTGTTGGGATGCCTATAGCAATGGAAAATGCCGTAGAGGATATTAAATTTCAAGCTAAATATATAACTAAATCTAATAATGAGTCTGGAATCGCTTATGCGATAAATAATTACATATTACAAGAGTAAAAAAAGAATATAATAAACATAAGCCCTAGAGATTGAGGTAGCCTTCAGGTTCTAGGGCTTATAATTATGAGAAAAATAGATCCTATTTATTTTCTGTATTCAGTTTTACTTACAATTTCATTTTCTGTAATTGTAAATTTAGCTATGTACAAGGAATTTGGTAAAATAGATATGATTGAATCACTTAAAAGTGCAGAATAAAACTAATAAGGCACATTGAAATAAAATTAGGGATAATTTGTCTCAATCTTTGGAAGTATAGATATAAAGGTATGTCTAAAAAACAAAGCCTTATAAGTAAAAATCAACTTAAAAGTGTGGTGGATTAATATGATGTTTTTAGACAGAAAAGACGCAGGTGAAAAGCTAACTTATAGTCTTGAAAAATTTAAAGATGAAGATGCAATTGTACTTGCAGTGCCAAGAGGTGGACTAGAAATAGCTTATGATACAATAAAAAGGTTTGGACTTAAATGGGATTTGATTATTCCTAGAAAAATAGGTGCACCACATAATAAGGAGTTTGCTATAGGGGCAGTATCTGCGGATGGTAGCTACTTTATAAACGATGATTATGTGGAAAAACTCGGTATATCACGAGAATATATAGAAAATGAAGTTTCAGAGCAAATAAACGAAATAAAAAGAAGAATGAAAGAGTACCGTGGAAAGGATACATTTCCTGAGGTTAAAGATAAAGCGGTTATAATTATTGATGATGGTATTGCTACGGGATTTACTATACTAGCTGTAATAAAAGCTGTTAAAAAGCAAGGAGCTAAAAAAATCATTCTAGCTATTCCGGTAGGTCCTAGAGAAACTATTGAGGAATTTAAAGAACTTGTAGATGAGGTAATATGCCTATATATACCGGATGTATTTTATGCAGTAGGTTCATATTATGTTAATTTTAAGCAAGTTACAGATGAAGAAGTATTTACAATTATAAATGAATTGAGGGGATAAATTATGGAGTATAAACTTGTTGCTGTAGATATGGATGGAACCCTTCTTACTCCACAACTAGAAATATCTAAAGAGACTATAGAAACTATAAATAGGGTTATACAAAAAGGTGTGATATTCACTCTTTCAACGGGACGAATGTATCTTGCAGCTATGCCATTTGCAAGTATGCTAAATTTAGATGTTCCTATAATAACTTGTAATGGAGCCCTCATTAAATGTTCTAAAACAGGGAAAGTATATGATGTAAAGATAATTGATAAAGAACATTCATCAGAAATTATAAGATACTGCGAAGAGGCTGGTTTATCAGTAAGTATTTATAGGGAAGATGATATATATATTAAAAAGAATAGTGAAAATTTAGATATACACATACAACTGGATCATGCAAAACCTCAAATTGTAAATGATTTTGATTCACTTTTAGATGGTTCAATTATTAAAATAATGTTTAATAGTAGTAATAAACATAATCTAGAACAGCATACACGAAAATTATATGAATTATATAAGGAAAAATTGAATTTCTATTTTTCATTACCCCATTTTGTTGAGATTGTTCACAAGGAAGCAAATAAGCGAAATGCGTTACAAAGTTTAGCAATTAAATTTAATATAAAAAGAGAAGAAACCATTGCTATAGGAGATAACTTTAATGATATGGATATGATAGAATACGCAGGACTAGGAGTTGCAATGGCAAATGCCCCAGATTATTTAAAACAAGCGGCTGATTTTGTAACCCATTCGAATGATGAAGATGGAGTCAGGCGTGTTCTAGAAAAGTTTATACTAAAATAAACAGATAGATGTAATTATATTATGACGTTTACATCTAATCATACTAATTTAAAAAACGCGTTGTACTTTAAAAGGTACATAGCGTTTTTTATGTTTTAATGTTAAAATAGAGTCAAAAATGCTGTTAGGTGGTAATGTAATGAATGACATAGGCGGTATAGAAAGATTAAGAAATATATATTCAGAACTTAAAGGAACGGAAAAAAGAGTTGGTGAATTTATACTTAAAAATCCAAAGGATATTATCCATTCATCTATAACTGAATTAGCTGAAAATTGTAGCTGTGGCGAAGCAACAGTATTTAGACTTAGTAAAAAATTAGGGTTTAAAGGATATCAGGATTTAAAGATAAGTATAGCTAGTGAAATTGTAAAACCTATTGTAAATATACATGAGGAAATAAAAGAAAATGATGATAGTTTGGTTTTAATGCAAAAGATATTTAACTCCACGATAAGTTCTCTTAATGAAACGTTAAGAATAAACGACAGTAAGGAGTTAGATAAAGCTATAGGATATATTCATAATGCAAAAAGAATAGCTTTCTTTGGTATGGGGGGGTCTGCAGCAATAGCTCTTGATGCATATCATAAATTTATGAGAACGGGGAAGTACTGTATATTTCATGATGATTCTCATTTTCAAGCTATGCTAAGCTCCATGTATGATGAAAATGATTGTATAATAGCTATTTCAAATACTGGAAGTAATAAAGAATTAGTAGAGAATCTGAAAATCGGGAAGGAAAAAGGAGTAAAAATTATATCAATAACTTCAAATTACAAATCTCCAATATCAAAGGTATCAGATGTTGTGCTTGTTTCATATGGCAGAGAAAATCTATCAAAAAGTGAGGCAATGGAGTCAAGGATTAGTGCCTTATCACTTATAGATTGTATGTTTGTAGGTACTTGTCTAAAAGATAAAGATAATTATTATAAGGTCCTAGGACAAATAAGAGAAGCTATAGCAAACAAGAGATACTAAAATAATTTTCATACACTCGATAAGAGTGTATTTTTTATTGGTAAAATGAAAAATATTTTCATAAAACTGTTGATTAAACCTTTACACTATTATATAATAATAAAAAAGAGAATAATTTTCATTAAGTAGCAATAACATATAGAATTAAGAGATAAAAGAAAATTTATTTCAAAGGGGGATATCATGGAGTATTTAATAGGACTAGATATTGGAACAAGTAGCACTAAAGCAATTGCGTTTGATTTACAGGGAAATATAATTTCTAAGTGTAATATAGGCTATCCCATTTTAAATCCTAAGCCTTCTTGGAGTGAGCAATGTCCTGAGGAGATGTTTGAGGCAGTTATTAATTCAATTAGATGTGTTGTAAATGAAAACGCTAACAAGGAAAACAAACTTCTTGGTGTAAGTTTCAGTGCTGCAATGCACGGTATAATTGCTGTAAATGAAAATGGAGACAAATTAACTGATTGTATTATTTGGGCAGATACTAGAAGTACACAGTATTCAGAGTCTATAAAAAACAGCAAAATAGGCCATGAAATTTATATGAGAACGGGCACACCGATTCATCCAATGTCACCACTTTGTAAGATTGCGTGGATGAAGGATAATATGGATGAAGTATTTAGAAATACAAGTAAGTTTATCTCTATTAAGGAATATGTTTTCTTTAAACTGTTCCATAAATATGTTGTGGATTATTCGATTGCATCCGCTACAGGTTTGTTTGATATTTATGAACTTGAGTGGAACAAAAATTCATTAGAGGTTGCAGGTATAAGTGAAGACAAGTTATCTACACCAGTATCTCCAACGCAGATATTTAAAGGAATGGATAAAAAATATGCAGATTTAATGGGCATTGACGTAGATACTGCATTTGTAATTGGAGCAAGCGATGGTTGTCTTGCAAACCTTGGTGCTAATGCTGTAAAACCTGGAGATGCTGCAGTTACAATTGGAACTAGTGGAGCTATAAGAATAATAGCAGATAAACCTAAAAATGATGAAAGTGAAAGAATTTTTAGTTATATTCTGACTGAAGATCATTTTGTACTTGGAGGGCCAGTTAATAATGGAGGAATAATTTTTAGATGGTTCAGGGATAATTTTTCACATTTAGAATTAGAACAGGCTGAAGCGTTAGGAGTTGATACCTATGAATTATTGACAAAGGAGGCGTCGAAGGTACCGGCGGGGTCAAATGGTTTGATATTTTTACCTTATCTGCTTGGAGAGAGAGCGCCACATTGGGATGCAAACTCAAAGGGTGTTTTCTTTGGAATAAACATTACACATAAGAGAGAGAACTTCCTAAGAGCACTTCTGGAAGGAGTAATATTTGGCATTTATAGTGTGGGGAAAGCTTTAGAGGAGACAACTGGTAATATTGATACAATCTATGCTACTGGAGGGTTTGTTAGATCAGAGCTTTGGGTTCAAATGTTAGCAGATGTATTTAATAAAAAGGTAGTAATAGCAGAAAGTTATGAAAGTTCATGTTTAGGAGCGGTAGCACTTGGCATGAAGGCAATAGGACTTATAAATAATATCGAAGAAGTAGAAAAGTTAGTTCCTATTTCTCAAACATTTAAACCAGATATAAAAAATCATGAAGTTTACATGAAAACCTTCGAAATCTACGAAAGATTGTACTTGAAATTAAAAGATGAGTTTGTAAGTATCGGTTTATTACAAAAATAAGAGGGGGATTTTATTATGCCATTATTAATTGTAGCTTTAGGAGTTGTGTTATTATTAGTTCTTATGATAGCTTTTAAATTAAATGGTTTCTTGTCATTAATTCTTGTAGCACTAACAGTAGGTATTTTGGAAGGCATGCCACTTCCAAGTGTTGTACTTTCTATTACGAAAGGCGTTGGTGGTACATTAGGTACACTTGCATTAGTACTTGGCTTTGGGGCTATGCTTGGTAAGCTTATGGCAGACAGTGGTGGTGCTCAAAGAATAGCCCTTACATTAATTGAAAAATTTGGTAAGAAAAGAATACAATTGGCAGTTGTATTGACAGGTTTTATAGTTGGTATGGCTTTATTCTATGAAATAGGTTTTGTACTTTTAATACCTCTAGTATTTACAATTGCAGCAGCTGCTGATATCCCACTTTTATATATAGGAGTTCCAATGGCAGCAGCACTTTCAGCCACTCATGGATTTTTACCACCACATCCAGGTCCTACAGCAATAGCAGCTATCTATAAAGCGGATTTAGGTAAGACATTACTTTATGGTATTGTGGTTTCTATACCAGCAGTAATTCTTGCAGGTCCTGTACTTACAAAGTTCTTAAAGCATATGGAACATGATATACCAAAAGGTTTATTTAACCCTAAAATATTTACGGAAGAAGAAATGCCTAGTTTTGGAATAAGTGTGTTTACTGCTTTAGTGCCAGTAATACTCATGGCAGCAAGAGCTATTGCTACTATTGTTTTACCAAAAACTTCACCCATATTAAGTTATACTACTTTTTTAGGTGATCCAGTAATAGCATTACTTATAGCTGTACTTTTAGCTATATTCACTTTTGGACTAAACCGGGGTAAAAAGATGCCTGAAGTGATGAAAACTGTAACCGAATCTATAGCAGCAATAGCTATGATACTATTAATAATAGGTGGAGGAGGAGCCTTCAAACAGGTTTTAGTAGACAGCGGAGTTGCAGATTATGTTGCACTAATTATGAAAGGATCAAGCATTTCACCACTATTACTTGCATGGTCAATTGCAGCAATACTTAGAATAGCATTAGGATCTGCAACAGTAGCTGGACTTACAGCAGCAGGTATAGTTGGACCATTAATTGTAGCAACAGGCGCTAGTCCAGAACTAATGGTATTAGCTACAGGGGCTGGAAGTCTTATATTATCACATGTTAATGATCCTGGGTTTTGGATGTTTAAAGAATATTTTAATTTATCAATACCAGAAACATTAAAATCCTGGACAGTACTCGAAACTATAATTTCTGTGGTTGGTTTAGTAATGGTTCTATTATTAAGTATGTTTGTACATTAAAATTTTGTACAGGAGAAGCTGTGCTTCTCCTGTACAAGTTCATTTAAAAGGAGGAATTTATATTATGGGTAAACAGCAATTTGGAGTTATAGGCATTGGTGTTATGGGGAAAAATCTGGCAATAAACGTTGAAAGCAGAGGAATACCTGTTTCAGTATATGATTTAGATAGAATTAAGACAGATGAGTTATTAATAGAGGCAAAAGAAAAAAATATTGTGGGAACATATTCTATAGATAAATTTGTGAATTCTCTCCAAACTCCAAGAAAAATATTGCTTATGATTAAAGCAGGGAAACCTGTTGATGAAGTTATAAAAAAATTAATACCATACATATCAAAGGGTGATATATTAATTGATGGCGGAAATTCATTTTTTAAGGATACAATACGGAGAAGTAAAAAACTTGAAGATCTAGGGTTTAAATTCATAGGCACAGGAGTTTCAGGAGGAGAAGAGGGAGCTTTAAAAGGCCCAGCAATTATGCCAGGAGGTCAGTTCGATGCTTATAAATTGGTAAAACCAATTTTCACAGCTATAGCTGCAAAAGTAGATGGAGAAGACTGCTGTAATTATATTGGAGAAAATGGGGCAGGACATTATGTAAAGATGGTCCATAATGGCATTGAGTATGCCGACATGCAGCTTATTTGTGAGGCTTATGCACTTTTAAAGGGAGTCGCAGGGCTTTCTAATGATAAAATTCATGAAGTATTTGAAGAATGGAATAAAGGGGAGCTTGATAGCTATCTAATGGCAATAACTAGTGAAATATTCACACAAAAGGATAGTGAGTCTGGGGAATACATGGTTGATATCATTCTTGATAAAGCAGGCCAAAAGGGAACAGGAAAATGGACTAGTCAAAGCGCTCTGGATTTAGCAGTACCAATACCTACAATAACAGAGGCGGTTTTTGCACGATGTATGTCTGCAATAAAGGATGAACGAGTTTTCGCAAGTAACTTTTTAAAGGGGCCAGATGCAGTATTTAAAGGAGATATAAATGAGTTTATAGAATCTGTAAGAAAAGCCCTTTATACAAGTAAAATATGTTCATATGCGCAAGGATTTGCACTTATAAGAGCTGCAGCAGAGGAGTATAGTTGGGACCTTGAATATGGAGAAATTGCAAAAACATTTAGAGGCGGGTGTATTATTAGGGCTCAATTCCTTAACAAAATAAGTGAAGCTTATGAAAATGAGCCTACTCTTAAAAATCTTATGTTAGATTCATATTTTAAAAATATTCTTAGTAGTTATCAGACCGACCTGCGTTTTGTGGTATCCACAGCAGTAAATTTAGGTATCCCAGTTCCGGGATTTTCTAGTGCAATAATGTATTATGACAGTTATAGAAGTGCAAATCTTCCAGCAAACCTACTTCAGGCACAGAGAGATTATTTTGGTGCTCATACATTTGAAAGAGTGGACAAAGAGGGTACATTCCATCATGAATGGGTAACTGAGACTAAGGATGAATAACACTAATTTGAATAAACGCATTGTACTTTAAAAGTACAACGGCGTTTTTTTATTTATGTAATTGAATAATATATGGCATATTATAGTATAATATAAACTATGATTCGAGGAGAGTAATTTTTATTTAGGGGAGGAATTTAGATATGGATAAACAGCAATTTGGAGTTTTAGGCATAGGTGTAATGGGAAAGAACCTAGCACTAAATGTTGAAAGTAGAGGAATATCTGTTTCAGTATACTCAAGAAAAAAAATTGTGACTGATGGATTTTTAATAGAGGCTAAAGGAAAAAAATTTAAGGGAACATATTCTGTAGAGGAATTCGTAAATTCGCTAGAAATTCCAAGAAAAATATTAATTATGATCAAAGCAGGAAAACCTGTTGATGAAACTATAGAAAAATTAGTACCATTTCTTTCTAAGGGAGATATACTAATTGATGGTGGTAATTCATTTTTTATGGATACTATACGCAGAAGTAAAGAACTTGAAAACAAAGGCATAAAATTCATAGGTACAGGAGTTTCAGGGGGTGAAGAGGGAGCTTTAAAAGGACCAGCAATTATGCCAGGAGGAGAGCTTGAGGCGTACGAAATAGTTGAACCAATTCTGACAGCCATATCTGCTAAAGTAGATGGAGAGCCATGCTGTACTTATATTGGGACAAACGGCGCCGGACATTATGTTAAAATGGTTCATAATGGCATTGAGTATGGTGATATGCAGCTTATTTGTGAAGCTTATGCACTTTTAAAGGGCGTAGCAGGGCTAACAAATGACCAGATTTATAATGTTTTTACACAATGGAATAAAGGGGAACTTAATAGTTATCTAATAGAAATAACTAGTGAAATATTTGCACAAAAGGATGAAGAGTCTGGTAAATACATGGTTGATGTTATTTTGGATAAAGCAGGTCAAAAGGGAACAGGAAAATGGACCAGTCAAAGTGCTTTGGACCTCGCAGTACCAATACCTACTATAACAGAGGCTGTTTATGCACGGTGTTTATCTGCAATCAAAGATGAAAGAATGGCCGCAAGCAGTATATTAAAAGGACCAAATGTAAAATTTAACGGAGACATAAATGGATTTATAGAAGCTGTAAGAAAAGCTCTTTATGCAAGTAAAATATGTTCATATGCACAGGGATTTGCACTTATGAAAGCGGCATCAGTGGAGTATGGCTGGGATCTTAAGTATGGTAAAATAGCTAAAATATTTAGAGGTGGGTGTATTATTAGAGCCCAGTTCCTTAACAAGATAAATGAAGCTTATGAAAAAGATTTAAATCTTAATAATTTAATGTTAGATTCGTATTTTAAAGATATTCTTCATAGTTATCAAAAGGACTTACGATTCGTTGTAGCAACAGCTGTAAATATAGGAGTTCCAGTTCCAGGATTTTCTAGCGCAGTAATGTATTATGACAGTTATAGAAGTGCTAAACTTCCAGCGAACTTACTTCAGGCTCAGAGAGATTACTTCGGAGCTCATACATTCGAAAGAATAGACAAAGAAGGAACATTTCATCATCAATGGGTAAATGACATAAACAAAATGAAATAAATATTAAAACCTGTAGTTGTATTTTGGACTGCAGGTTTATTTTATTATATAAAAATATACTATATATATATCAAAACCACATTAAAGTACATATGTATAACATAAGGATATATAATAATAGTTATATGAAATGAATTGATAATGAAATGTAAGAAATGATATATATATATAATTTTAGTGAATTGTGAATGGGGAATACGAAAAAGGAGGAACCAATATGAATTTGATCCCATTACCACGCAAAATAACATTGCAAGAGGGATTATTTTTAATAAGACACAATACTGACATTGTACTCGATGAAGTCCTAGGCGATAATGATTTAGAAACAGCAAAGTTGTTGCAACGGGAAATAAAAAAAGTTATTGCAATTACATTGCCTATTAAAAAAGTGCAACGTAGTGTTGAAAATCTTGAAGAAAACTGTATTTGCTTTGAGTATGAAAAAATGAGTAGAGGAGCAGAAGCCTACATGCTAACTGTGAAACCAAATAAAATTGTAATTGCAGCTTGTTCAAGCCGTGGCTTTTTATATGGGGTAGCTACACTTATACAAATATGCAAAATATCTCGTGCGGAAATTGAATGCACTGTTATATATGATGAACCATCTTATCCTAACAGGGGTTATATGCTTGATGTTAGCCGTGGAAGAGTGCCCACAATGTATAGCCTAAAAGTGATGGTCGACAGGCTAGCCTTGTATAAAATCAATCAACTTCAGCTATATATGGAAAATTGCCTGCGTTTAGATGGATTTGAGGAAATATGGTCGCAAACTGACCCTTTTACACCAGAAGATATTTTGGATTTGGATCGTTATTGCAATACACGAGGGATTGAGCTGGTACCTTGCATAGCCTCCTTTGGACATTTGTATGATATACTCCGCTCTGAGAGTTTTGGTAAATACAAAGAAATGAATACAGGCATAGGAGAGACATTTACATGGTATCACCGCATGAGATATCATACCATTAATGTGTCAGACCCCGAAAGCTTTACGCTTATAACAGGTATCCTTGATCAATACATGCCTTTGTTTCGTAGTGATAAAATAAACATTTGCTGTGATGAAACATTTGATTTAGGCAAGGGCAAAAGTGCATCCATGGCTGAAAAAATGGTTTACGGAGAAATGTATATATCTTATGTGAACAAGTTAGTTGAATATCTCCAAAGTAAAGGAAAAAAGGTAATGATTTGGGGCGACATTATTCAAAATCATCATGAGCATATGGGTAAACTTAATGAAAAGGTTACTTGCCTTAACTGGTATTATGATTATGGTGCAAAAGAACAAGTTGTTAAAATGTTTTCAGACATTGGCTTAATGCAATATGTATGTCCTAGCGTGTCTGGGTACAGCCGATTGGTTAATGCCTATGACAAAAGCTTTACAAACATTAGGGAAATGGCCAAGTTAGGTGCTAAATACCATGCGATTGGATTTTTAAATACTGATTGGGGTGATTGTGGTCATATTAATATGCCAGCACTTGCCATTCCAGGTATGATATACGGCGCAGCACAAGGATGGAATGTTGAGGATGACAGAGATTTTAATACAATAGACCAGGTTGTTTCACTGGTTGAATATGGAGATCAAAAGCAAAACTTAGTAAGTCTATTACGTGAGCTTTCTCGTCAGGATATAATTATTTTTAATGATTTAGCTTTTTTTAGAGATTATAAGGTATACAATCAGACATATCTTGATTCTGGAATTAGCCAGTATGAAAAAGCTAAAAATGAAATGATGATGGTATCCGAGGAGAAACTTAAGAGCGCAGTTACTAAATGTAGTGAAATCATTAACTGCCTTAAACAGAATGATAGTGGGTCCTATGCAGATCGTCAAGAAGAAATGCTAGAGTATTATCTTGCTGCTCGTGGTGTGGCACTTATGCAGGAATTGACGCTAATAATTAAAGAACGAGAATACGCTCAGGATGTACATCCTTTGGATACCCCTTATGAATTGGCAAGTAAACTTGAGTATTGGCTGATGGATTATTGCATTGAGTGGAGGACTGTTAGCCGCGAGAGTGAGTTGTATCGAATAAAGGAATTCATTTGGCAGATATGTTCCATTCTAAGAAAATATGATGCAAAGTTACACAGTTGATACTAAATTATAAAAGCTATGGAATTAATTTCACAGCTTTTATAATTAAAACAACTATTGTTGTATTGATATTTTTTCTTGTCATTAGTATCACCTCAGTATAAAAAGCATATCATATAAATAGAACAGTTAAAAATCAAAAAAATAGTACAAACTATGAGGGTTAAGGTGTGGTTGTGTCCCACCTACCATTGAGAGTAAGGGTTGTTTAATTTGTATAGTTTTAGCATAGTATAGGAGGTAAGGTATTTATGAAATCGAACTTTTTTATAGCTATAGCTCATAGCGTAGAATTAGATTCATTTTTTGCGGTTACGGAACTAATTGAGAAGTGTGAGTTTCAGCTTGCTAATAGGAGCCCTACAGCGGGAATTCTCTATGCTAGTATAGATGTTGATCATCAATTGGTACTTGATAAAATTTATGAAAAATGGCCGGATTTACACTTGGTTGGTTGTACAACAGATGGAGAATTTTCTTCAGAATGTGAGTATGTAGAGGATTCATTAGTTCTGACATTATTTGTATCTGAAAAAACAAAAATTGTTTCAGGAATTATCAATAATGCTGCAATAGATGTGAAGAAAGAGTGTAGTCAAGCATTATCCGAGGCTGTGAGCAAATTAGGGCAGATTCCTAAGCTATGTATATTGTTTTCTGATGTGCTTAAAACCAATGGCGAGACAGTTATGGAACAGCTAAATATAGTTACAGATGGTAAACTTCCAATTGTGGGGGGGATATCAGCAGATAGTTGGCGATTTAATGAGGCTAAACTGTTTTACAATAAAATATCATCATCGAGTATATCATCATTTTTACTTTTAGCTGGGGAATTTGATTTTTCTTTGGGGATGGACAGTGGCTGGGAGCCAATCGGAGATTGTGGAACTATTACAAGATCGGAAGGTAATGTGATTTATGAAATCAATCATAAACCTGCACTCGAATTTTATAGTAATATTCTTGGTGAAAAAACTAAGCCTACTCTTGAACTACCAATTGCCGTATACGATGAGCACGGTGACTTTCGCTTTATGCGCACCTCATTCGAAAATTATGATAATAATGATGGGTCAATAACCTATTTAGGTAATGTGCCAGTTGATTCTAAAGTCCGTATTACCATGGTAAACCGTGAGTCAATTTTAGATGGTACTACAAGTTCAATTAGCCAGGCAGTTAGCAAATTTCCATCAAATTATTCACCAACTATAGCATTATGTTTCACTTGTTCAGCTCGAAGGGTCCTGCTTGGAACACGAACTATAGAGGAGTGCCAGATTGTTCGTGAAAAGATTGGAGGAAGTGTAAAATTTGTTGGATTTTATTCCTATGGTGAGTTTTGTCCAAATTCAAATAAATTAACAAATGAATTCCATAACGAAACATTTGTAGTTGCGTTGCTTGGTTAAAGTGAACACAAAGGGGGGTTAAGAATGGAGAACGATAGTATAGATGTTATGCGGAGGAAAATTGCAATTATGCAAAAAAAATTGGAACGCTGTGAACATAGTCGAAGACTTATAGAGCAAGCAAAGGATCATTATGATTTAGTATATCGTTTTAGCATCGAGAAGCTAGCTGAGCAGAAGGAATTGCTTGATATTAAGAATAAAGAACTGGATTTAGTAAGATTAGAACTGCTTGCCAAAAACAAGGAGCTTCAAGAAGTATCAATTACTGATGGACTTACAAGAATATATAACCGAAGAAAAATTAGTGAGATATTTAATGAAGAATATCTTAAGGCACAGCGTTATGGGATAATTTTTTCAGTTATTTTAATCGATGTTGATTGGTTCAAATTGATAAATGATACCTATGGACATCAAACTGGTGACCAAGTTTTGTTTGAACTTGCTCAACTTATGAAGGACGACCTCCGTATTTCTGAGCACATTGGAAGATGGGGAGGGGAAGAGTTTTTTATTGTATTACCAAATACAAGTTCAAAAGATGGATATACATTGGCTGAGAGGATACGATTAAAAATAGCTTGCTTTAACTTCCAAGACACTAAGCAAATAACATGTAGTTTTGGAATTACGCAGTACAAAGGAAATGACAGCATAGAACAGATTATTAAAAGAGCTGATATGGCTCTATATAAGGCTAAGGAACACCGCAATTGTACTTGTATTTTTTAAATAAGAGACTATAAGAAAGAAGCAGTTTACATTTAGATGCAAACCACTTCATAAGCCTAAAAAGTATATTAAATCTATAAAAATTGCTTTCTAGTATTATATAAAGACTTATAACCTAAATTTAGGGATAAAAATATTGTTGTACAAACGGAGCAACAAATAGCAATCATAATGGCTATTTGGTACATAATGGCTGTGGTAGGTAATGTACCTGATAACATTTGTCCAGTCATCATCCCTGGTAAAAATATTATTCCCATTCCTAGCATGGAATTCATTGTAGGGATTAGTGCAGTTTCTAAAGCACTGTTTGCAAAAGGTTTTAGAATATCTTTAGGCTCTACTCCTAAATTGAGTAAGGTACTAATTTTGTTTTTTTCTTTACTTATATTATCCATAAAGGTTTTTATTGCAATGTTTACGCCAGTCATAGCGTTACCAATAATCATACCAGCTAAAGGTATAGTGTATTGAGGGTTAAATATAGACTTTCCAACAACTACAGTTACAAAAAATATCAGAACAAAAAGCCCGCAAAAGGTTAAAGATGCTCCTATAGCAATTTTGAAATTATTGTTTAAATCTTTTCTACCTTTAAGTACTCTATGAATAGAAAATGATATCATAAGTATTAAGAAGATTATAGTAAATAAAGGATTTGGATTCTTAAAGACGTATTGAAGTATGTAACCTACAATCACAAGTTGGACTGACATTCTTAAACTTGCAACTAAAAGAAGTTTTGATTGATTAACCTTAGATTTTTTCATAATTACAAGCACTATAATTAGAAGTAAATAAATAAGTGAAAACTGAAAAATACCCAGTTCAACTGCTCCTTCCATATTTAAGCCCCCTTTACTATTTCAATTTTATGTTCACAAAATTCTTCAAGAATATCTTTATTGTGACTTACAATTACAATTTCAATATTCTTCGCTATGCAGAAGTTTTTTACATTTATCATTATTTTATGGCTGTTTTTTTCATCTAATGCAGAAGTTGGTTCGTCAAGTAATATAACACTTGGGCATAATGATAAAAAAATGGATATATAGACTCTTTGGCGTTCTCCACCAGATAGGGTAGATGCATTTTGGTCAAGTGGGACATTAACGCAGCAAAGATTAGTAATGTATTCAATATATTCTTGATCAGGCATAGGTTTTTGTCTTAGTGCATAAAAAGTTTTAAAATTATCTGTTATGCTCTCATCAAAGAGAAAAACCTCTTGAGACACTAGGCTTACTTCACGCCTTAAAGTAATAGGGTCATATGAGCTTACGGGTTTACCTCTATACAATAATTCTCCAGACGTTGCGTTTATAGACTGGTTAAGTAACTTTAAAAAGGTACTTTTACCACATCCGCTTTCCCCAACAATAAAATTAATTTTGCCTTGCTCAATTTTTACATCATTATAAATTAGATTGGCTTTGTAAATAAGATTAGTTGCTTGAAACAAAAGTTCATTCATTATAATTCCTTCCTTGTTTATATTTTTTGTATTCATATCTTGTTTTTTCATATAAGTATTTCTATAAGTTCATTATAACATTGTATGTGCATCATACATATTTAGACTTGCACATATCATTAATTATATTGCTAACTAAGATAGTTTTCTTAAGTTAAATAACCTTTAAAGAAAGACTTGCATATAAGTGTAAGTCTTTTAGGTGTATAATGTCATGTGAGAAGTAGTAAGAAGAGGCAGGTGTAAAATACAATGTTAAAAGATGAAGTAATGATACTTTTAAAAGAGCATGGAAATGATCAAACTAAAAAAATATATTTAAAACATGGGGCAAAAGAACCTTTATATGGTGTTAAACTTAATGATCTAAAAGAGCTAAAAAAGAGAATCAAGCTTGATCATAATTTAGCTTTGGAATTATACAAAACTGGGAATAGTGATGTTATGTACCTTGCTGGGCTTATCGAAGATCCTAATAAAGTTACAATGAATCAATTAGATGAATGGATTAAGTATGCTAATTGGGACATGCTGAGTGAACGTTGTGTGGCTGTAGTTGCTGCAAAATCACCATTTAAATTTGAAGCGGCAAGAAAGTGGATTAATAGTAGCGAGGAAGAAACAGTATGTGCAGGTTATGCTATTTATTCAATTTTATTTACCATATTAGATGATAATGAGTTAGACATTGAAGAGATTAAAAATCTATTAAATAAAATATTAGAAAACATACATAGCGAAACTATAAGGTTACAAAATACTATGAATAATTTTGTAATTATGGCAGGAATTTATGTAAAACCTTTACATGAATTTACAATGGAAATTGCAGAAAGAATAGGAAGAATTAATCCTATATTAGCGAAAAACAATTGCAATATTCAGACAGCTACAGAATATATAAAAAAATATGAATATTTAAAAAATTAGGGAGTTAGAAAAGTCTTCTTAAAGAGGATAAAGAGCTAGTTGGAATATTTCAACTAGCTTTAATTATTTATATTTACATCTATAAAATTTTATCATCAAACAGGCGATCGCATTACCCCTTTCATATAATATTTGAAGATATTATAATTTAATAATAGTATATCATTTCATGGCATATATTAACAATGTATGCTAATGTAGAAAAAGTTCAGTGGGAGTGTAAATCACCTTTTGAAGTCGTTAATATTGTAGCTAAATCCATTTTTATGTTGTTTGTTTTACTTGTTGGACTTATAATTCTAAATGAAGCATTTATTTCCCAAATATGATGTTTATAAGCAGAGGAATACCATATTTAGTACAAGCGGTAAATACTTATACAGAAAATGCCTATATGGAAAATATACATATGAAATTATATTATCGAAAAATTAAAAAGAGAAGTGATAGTAATTTTAATAAATCTTTTGAAGGAGCGATTTTAATGTGTGAAAAGAAATGTTCATCATGTGGAGCGACAATTGATTTAAATTCAACTGAGTGTAAATACTGTGGGGAATCAATAATTGTAGAAGTACAATACCATCCACAACAGGCACAAAAATACCAGGCGCCACTATACCAACAATCTAGAATTTATACTCCATCTAGCATTCATGATATAAGCAAAAGTAAAACTACAGCTGGAATACTTGCTATTATATTTGGAGGTCTTGGTGTACACAAATTTTATCTTGGAAAGATTAAAACAGGAATTTTCTATTTGATTTTTTGTTGGACTTATATACCAGAAGTGATTGGTATAATTGAAGGAATAACATATTTAACATCAAGTGATGAAAATTTTTATGACAAGTACGTTAATAAGTAATTAGTAATTATCTATAATTAAAAAAATGTTAATAATAGATAACTTATCTCTAGAAATCTAATCTTTTTATCAAATTAAGAATTCGAAAATACAGTTGAGGTGATGTAAATTACTTTGACTTTTTTATTGTTGTTTTGTTAAATAAGATTAACAATAATACAGTTTAATCATATAGTAATATTAAAATATATAAAACAGTATTTATACAATGGTAGAGTTTGAAATCATAATAAGTTTATTTAAAATAATCTTATTATGAGGTATACTATTGTAAGTTAATTAGTGAGAGAACAGAAGATAACACAAGGAAGAATTGTAAAATATATTTTAAATATAAAATTATTTTAAGGGAGAATTGGTATGAAACAAGAGATAAATATTAAATATCCAATGCTTGAGATAAACTTAAGAAAAGTACATGAAAATGTAAAAACCATGGTAGATTTATGTAGCTCTCAAGGAATAAGCGTTGCTGGAGTAGTTAAAGGCTTTAATGCAATACCAGAAGTTGCAGAACAGTTTGAACATGCAGGGTGCACATATATAGCAAGTTCTAGACTAGATCAAATAATAAAACTAAAAAATTATGGGTTAGAGAAACCCTTTATGATGACTAGAATCCCAATGTTTAGTGAAATAAAAGAGTTAGTAAAGTTCGCGTCAGTTAGTCTTAATTCTGAACTAGAAACACTGAATATGATAGATAAAGAATGTGAACTGCAAGGCAAAAAGCATAGGGTAATTCTAATGTTTGATCTTGGAGATTTAAGAGAAGGCGTTTTTGATAAGGATGAATTTGTTAATCTAGCAGAATACGTAGAAAATCACCTTGAAAATGTTGAGCTATTTGGAGTAGGAACAAATTTAGGATGTTATGGAGCAATAATGCCTACAGAAGAGAATTTGGGAAGGTTATGTACCATCGCTGAAATAATAGAAGGTAAAATAAATAGAAGATTAGAAATGATTTCAGGAGGTGCTACAAGTTCATTACCCTTAATAATAGATGGGAAAATGCCTAATAGAGTAAATAACTTAAGGTTAGGTGAAGGAATACTTTTATCAATAGATCTGGAAAAATTTTGGGGATATGATATGAAATATATGCATAAGGATACGTTTGTTCTAAAAGCTCAGGTTGTGGAAATAAAAAATAAACCTACATATCCTGTAGGAAATATATTTATTGATGCATTTGGTACAAAACCAACCTATGAGGATAATGGAATAAGAAAAAGGGCATTACTGGCAGTAGGAAAACAAGATTTTGGTTTACACGATAAGCTAATTCCACAAAAACAAGGAGTCGAAATTGTAGGCAGTAGTTCTGATCATCTAATTGTGGATATTGAAGATTGTAATGTTGAAACTAAATTAGGTGACATACTGAATTTTTCAATGTACTATCCAGCAATGATGTATTTAAGCGGAAATGAAAGCATACCTAAAAAATTCGTATAAGTAATATTCAAGTAAATAAAAGAATGTAATATTGACATATAAAAGGTTATATGTTAAATTTAAAAAGATCTCTTTGCACTGCATACAAATCTACAGTACAAACTGAGCAGGCGATGAACTCTAAAAAAGTTCGTGGGGCTGGGCCTAAATGGCAACAGGATGAATTATACACCTGTGGGACAGTTTAATTGTTCTACGGGTTTTTTTATACCCATTTCTAGGACATATCTGAAGATTGCAATGCCATAGAGTTATTCTAATCATGCTTACACAAGCAAAATAGGAGGTAACTATTTATGACTAAGCAACAAATCAAAGAACTTCAAGGACTTACTACTTTAGAAACAAAGAAGCTTCAAGAAAGATTTGGAAAGAATGAACTTGTGGTTAAAAAAAAGGAAAGCTTTTTACACAAAATTCTGAAAGTCATTAGCGAGCCAATGTTTTTACTCTTAATCATTGCAGCTGTGATCTATTTTATTTTAGGGCAACCTAAAGATGGAGCTATCATGCTTATTTTCGTTGTTGGAATTATTAGCATTGAGGTAATTCAAGAATGGAAAACTGACAAAACTTTAAATGCATTAAAAGATTTATCAGCTCCACATGTTACAGTATTACGAGACGGAATTGAAAAGGAAATTAATAGTTCTGATTTAGTACCCGGAGACATAATGTATATCGCTGAAGGTGTTAAAGTACCTGCCGATGGTATAGTATTAAAAGCAAGCACTCTTTGTATTGATGAATCATCTCTTACGGGAGAGGCTGAGGGTGTATGGAAAATTACTACGCAGGAACGGAATAAAAATAGTGCTGATTATTGGCGTAGAGATTATTGCTATACAGGAACTCTTGTAACTCAAGGTACGGGTACTATTTTAGTAGACAAAATAGGAGCAATAACTGAATATGGTAAAATAGGAGAAAATATTGCATCTGCTCCTGATAATCCAACTCCACTTGAAAAACAAACTGGTAAGCTAGTAAAGTTATGTGCAGGAATTGCGGCGGTTTTATTTATATTTGTTGGAGTTATCACATACTATAATATACCAGATCACTCATTTGGAGCTAGAGTTATAGAAAGTATTTTATCAGGAGTAACACTTGCTATGGCAATGATACCAGAAGAATTTCCAGTTATTCTAACCGTATTTTTGTCGATGGGCGCTTGGAGACTTGCTAAGAAAAAGTCTCTTGTTAGAAAATTACCATCAGTTGAAACTTTAGGTGCCGTTTCTGTTCTATGTGTTGACAAAACAGGTACAATAACAATGAACAAAATGACAGTTTCAAACACTTGGAACTTAACAGGTGACGCAAAAGAATTAACTAAGTTAATGGGCATGGGTTGTAAATCAGATGCCTATGACCCAATGGAAAAGGCAATGATATCTTATTGCGAAAAGCGAGGAATCACAAGGGACGTTTTATTTGGAGGAGAACTAATTAAAGAATATGCGTTCACTGATGAAGCGAAAATGATGGGTCACGTTTGGAAAAATCGTGATGATATCGTAGTAGCAGCTAAAGGATCACCTGAGCAAATTTTAACAATATGTGATTTAACAGATGCTGATAGGTCTATAGCTGAAGCTAAAATAATGGAAATGTCGAGGAAAGGGCTTCGAGTTATTGCTGTAGGGCAAATGATAGTTAATAGTGAAACTGATGTCCCTGCTAGCCTTATGGAATGTAGTCTACAACTTTTAGGAATGGTTGGGCTTGTTGATCCTCCAAGGGAATCAGTTAAGCAAGATATAGAAACTTGCACTAAAGCTGGTGTTCGCGTTGTTATGATAACGGGAGACAATGGAATAACTGCTAGTTCCATCGCAAAACAAATTAATATGCCAAATAGCGACAAGATTATTACAGGTGATGAGCTTAGTAAAATGAGTGATGAAGAGCTTTGCGAAAGGGTTAAAGATGTTAGTGTTTTCTCTAGAGTTATACCTGAGCATAAAATGAGAATTGTTAAGGCCTTTAAGAAAAATGGTGAGATAGTAGCAATGACCGGTGATGGTGTTAATGATGCCCCTGCTCTTAAATATGCAGATATTGGTATCGCTATGGGGAAACGTGGTTCAGAAGTTTCAAGAGAAGCGGCTGATATAATATTACTTGACGATAATTTTTCTACTATTGTTGACACTATAAAAGATGGAAGAAGAATTTATGATAATATTAGAAAAGCGGTTGGATATGTATTTACTATTCATATTCCTATTGCATTTGCAGCATTATTTGCTCCACTGCTCGGAATAAATCCAGCAAGTCTTTTATTGCTACCGATACACGTTGTTCTACTTGAACTTGTAATTGACCCGACATGTTCTATTGTATTAGAACGTCAACCATCAGAAAAGGATATTATGGAAAGATCACCACGCAATCCATTAGAAAAACTGCTAACATCAAAAATTCTTTTCAAAAGTGTTATGCAAGGTCTTGTAATATTTGGAGCATCCTTCGGGACGTATTTTGCATTTCTAAATAAGTATCCGGATAATGCACCAATAGCAAGGGCAATGGGACTTACTATTATATTGTTAGCTAATGTGTTATTGGTTCAAGTTAATAGCTCGAACTCTGAGTTTGCAATTAAATCGTTTATTAAGCTTAAACACGATAAAGTAATGTGGGGGGGGAGCTTAGGAACAATATTAGGATTACTAGTAATTCTATATACACCTATGTGTAGCTTCTTGAAACTCGCACCATTATCTTTAGGTCAGGGTTTGCTTGCAGTTTCAATAGCGGTAGTATCTGTTATATGGTATGAGCTTATAAAGGTAGTGAAATATATCAGAAAAAGTAAATCTCATGACTCAAAGAGTACTTTGCAAAATTAGAAATAATTATATAGATGGAAATAGTATAATAAATTATACTATTTCCAAATAAAAGTGTTTAATTTATTAATAAAAAAGACGAAATATTAAAGAGGTTAAGAAGGGGGAAATTATATTATGCAAACAAGAGAGATATTTGGTTTTTTAGGGTCAATAGCAGTTATTTGTTTTGGTATAGCAATTGCAAATTATTTTGTAAAATATATTCATAAAAAATATATTACTAAATTAGGGAAAGATAAAAAGGAAATAGTTGTGTTGTATAGAAAAATTATGAAGATAATTATTAAAAATCATAAACTAGCGGGGACCATAGCTATTTTTGCTGTACTGGCTCACTTTTCCATCGCGTTTTCTATAAGCCGCATTAGTATAACTGGTTTAATTGCGGCATTATTTATGCTTACTATATTCTTTTTAGGCGTTTATGGAGCTTTTATAAATAAAAGTCATAAGGGTATGTGGCTTAAAGTACACAGAGGTATGGCATTTGCATTGTTAGTAGCTATAGTGATTCACCTTATATAAATAAATATAAAATATTATTTTGAGAAATTAATTACTAAGGAGGATGTAAGGTTGAGAAATAAATTAGATAGAATATATCTTAAGTATGTACTATATATTGTCCTGGCAGCGACTTTGATCTTTATAAGCTACAATGTAGTCTTTAATTTTAATGGTTTGTTTAGTAATATAGTTGTTATATTGAAATCTTCAATTTCAATAATTATGCCACTTATTATTGGTTGTATAATTGCTTATTTATTATATCCGTTATCAAAGTTAATAGATTGTTTTCTTACTAAGAGTTTAAAACTAAAATTTAAGACTCATTTGATTAGCATTGTACTAACATATTTAGTAGTAATCTTATTATTTATCGTACTTATTTATAGTATCTATGCAATGATTGGCGGACAAATTAGTAGTAATGAAACTTTATCAGTTATGTTTGCAACTATTAGTGATTATATAAAACGATATAATGAGTTTTTTGATTTTATCAACAAAAAGATTACTGAAAGTGGTTTATCTATTGATATAAAGGGATATTTATCGCAAGCTATAAAGGGTGTTTATTCATATTTATCGGTTTCGATAAATGGTATTATTAGCCTATTTGCAGGTATAGGCAATATCATTATAAATAGTTTTATTGGATTGTTTATTTCATTTTATTTGTTAAAGGACTATGAGTTCTTTAAAAAACTATATTTAAATTCAGTAAGCCTTATAATGAAGGAAAGTAAATTTAGGGGTCTCAATAAAACTTTATTTGAAATTAATAATATTATGTCTAGTTTCATAAGAGGACAACTACTTGATGGCTTAATAGTTGGATTAATTAGTAGTATTGGGTTGTCAATCCTAGGACTTGATTTTGCATTCCTTATAGGCTTAACGGCAGGAATTGCGAATATTATACCTTATGTTGGTCCACTAATTGGTTGTATTCCAGCCATTATTATTGGTCTTCTAAGTCCTAATCCTATTATGGCTCTGTGGGCAGTACTTCTACTACTTGCTGTTCAGCAACTTGATAGTGCAGTTATATCACCCAAGATTGTAGGGGACAGTATGGGACTTCATCCGATTTTTGTAATTATGGCAATAACTATAGGTGGTTCAATAGCGGGTATACTTGGAATGCTTTTATCTGTACCTATTGCAGGCATAATAAAACTTTTCTTAATGAAGAGTATAACAAAACGTCAGGAAGAAGGACGTAGTGAAGTTTAAACATAAATATTGCTAAGCATCTGTTAATTCAGGTGCTTTTTTAGATTCTCATTTACTTGACAAATAAATGAAAACCGTTTATTATATACATGATTATGAATATAACTAAGTGTGTATATAATCGAATGTGTATATGTTCTACACATTAATATAAAAAAGAACAGAGGAGAGATAAAATGAAAGATTTATTTGAAAAAACAAAAATTAAGAATTTAGAGGTTAAAAATAGATTTATTAGAGCAGCAACTTGGGATGAGATGGCAGAAGATAATGGTCATATAAATGAGGGAGTTATGGAGAGATATGAAAATATTGCAAAAGGAGGAGTAGGATTAATACTAACAGGGTATGCATTTATATCAAAGGGTGAGCAACCTAATCCTAGGATGTTTGGAATTTATGATGATTCTTTTATTGAAGAATATAAAATATTAGTAGATAAGGTTCACAAACATGAAAGTAAGATTGCAATGCAGATTGTCTATGGCGGATCCCAAAGTGATCATCCAGGCGCTAGTGGAATGAATATTTATGGACCGTCAGCTGTAAAAAACATAGTAACTGGAATTACACCGAAGGAAGCTACTAAAGAAGATATAAAAGCAATAGTTAAAAAATTTGGAGATGCAGCTTTAAGAGTGAAAAAAGCAGGATTTGATGCTGTAGAAATTCATGCAGCTCATGGTTATTTATTAAGTCAATTTTTAACACCTTATTATAATACAAGACGTGATGAATATGGTGGAGATATTCATAATCGTGCAAGAATAATTTACGAAGTAATAAAAGAAATAAGAAAAAGAGTAGGTGATAATTATCCAATTATGATAAAAATCAATTTTGATGACCTTATGGAGAAAAATCCAGGACTTACTAAAGAAGAATCTATAGAAGTTTTTAAGGAAATGGACAAATTAGGAATAGATATGATTGAACCTAGTGCAGCCAATCTTTCTTCAGGAGAGGGGCAAACTGCATCTATAAAAGGAGTTAATACAATAGAAAAACAATCATATTTTAGAGCTTCTGCAATGAATATTGCTCGCCAGGTAAAGGCAAAGGTAATTCTAGTTGGAGGAAATAAAAATATCAACTTAATGGATGAAATATTGAACACTACAGATATTGAATATTTTTCACTCTCTAGGACAATACTTTGTGAAGCGGATTTAATTAATAAATGGGTAGATAACAAAGATTACAAACCAAAATGTATTTCTTGTAATAAATGCTGGGACGTCGTACCAAATTCTTGTATTTTCAATAGATAAGGGGAGTATATAAAGACGCAAAATATATATTTTTATATTATATATATTGTTTTAGGGGGTGCTCAAATTTATGATATTAGATATTATGAAATGTTTATATGATAAGACTAGATTAAGAATATTAAGTATTCTTTATTATAAGAATGAACCAATGTGTGTGGGTTCAGTAGAATCATCATTACAATTATCACAACCAAACGCCTCAAGGCATTTAAAAAGACTTTTAAATGATGGGGTTGTAATTGTGTCTAAAAAAACACAATTTGTTTATTATGAGCTGAATCCACAAATTTTAAAGGAATATTACTTTTTAAAATGCCTTCTTAAAAAGAATATTGAGGAAATGGAAGAGTGCAAAGAAGACATAAAAAGATTAGAAAAAGTTAAATGAAGTTTGAGTAGAAATCACAAATACTAGGGTATTATTACTACAGGATAGATTTTTAGATAAAGAAGGAATATTTGTTAATTAGTAGAATGATATACTGTAGTAATTATTTTTAAATAATAACTTACTACTTGATAAAAAATAATTAAATAAAAAAAGTGTGAAGGAGAAAAAATGGAAAACGATAAAAAAATTGCAGTTTTAATTGATGCTGACAATGTATCTGATAAGTATATAAAATATATAATTGATGAAATATCAAATCATGGAACACCTACTTATAAAAGAATTTACGGCGATTGGACAAAACCTCAATTAGCTTCATGGAAGAATGTATTGCTTAATTATTCTATTAGTCCAATACAACAATATAGTTATACCACAGGTAAAAACTCAACGGACGCGGCACTTATAATAGATGCAATGGATATACTCTATTCAAACAATGTTGATGGATTTTGCATTGTGTCCAGTGATAGTGATTTTACTAAACTAGCAGCACGACTACGGGAAGCTGGTATGTACGTTATTGGCATGGGCGAGAAGAAAACGCCTACACCTTTTATAGCAGCTTGTGAAAAGTTTAAATATCTCGAAGTATTAGCTTCGATGTCGCCAAAGAATACTGAGATCAGTAGTACTAAAGGTGCACAAGCCCAAGATGAGCACAAAAGTGGTATGATAAGTTCTGACAAATTAGTAGAAGCTATTAAAACCATTATAACTGAGATTTCAGATGAGGATGGTTGGGCATTTTTAGGAGAATTAGGTAGCACTCTAAATAAGAGATATCCAGATTTTGATACTAGAAATTATGGCTATACAAAACTTACACCTTTCGTAGCGTCGCTTAATCAATTTGAGATTAGATCAACCAAAACTAGAAATCCAAGTATAACTCTTAAATATATTAGAAATAAAGAATAAATATGTCTTACAACCATTGATGACCAAATAATAAAGTACTTGTAGCATTAACAAAGAATATTTCACAAGATGTAGGAACGACTAACCAAAAATCCACAGATACAAATGCAAAATAATCAAACTAAATATAAATTAATTTACAATTTTCTAAACCATAATAGAATATTAATTCAAGGCATCCTAATGGGTGTCTTTTTTATTTGTCCCAATTGTTTAATAGGGATATGTAATGAGGAAGAAAACGGAAGGTTAAATAAACTGCTGTCGTTTTATTTATATGGAAAAAACATTTTAAAAATTCCATTATAATCATTTAATTGAAAGTTAAATTATATTTAACATAACTTAACAAAAATTAACAAGGTAACAATCCATACGACATATTTTTCATGTATATTGATGTTAAGGAAAACCGTAAATAGTTTTCTAAAATTTAAGGAGGGATATTTATGAAAATAAGTAGAAGAGATTTTTTAAAGTGGTCTGTTGCGGCAGCAGTTGCTTTAAATGTAGATTTTGATCTTGAAAATGTAAACACTGTTCTTGCTGCAGAAACAGATCCGCCAATAATTTGGCTTCAAGGTGCAGGCTGCTCAGGATGTACAATCTCCACTTTAAATGTAACTACTCCAACAACTATTGATGATGTGCTCTTAAATAAAATAAGTATGAAATATAACAGTACAATTATGACTGCTTCAGGTGATCTTGCAATGCAAACCCTTGACCAAAGTGCCACTCAGTATAAGGATCAATTTATACTTGTTATAGAGGGGGCAGTACCTACTGGTGCAAGCGGGAATTATTGTATAATTGGAGAGGTTAATGGAGTTCCATTAACAATGCAACAAGCTGTTTTAAAATATGGGCCAATGGCAAAATATGTAGTAGCTGCAGGAACTTGTGCTTCATTTGGTGGAGTTCCGGCTTCAAGTCCAAACAGTACAGCATGCCAAAGTGTTAAAACTATATTAACTGGGAAAACAACTAACCCTATAGTAAATTTACCAAGTTGTCCTGTTCATCCTACTGTTTTGGTTCAATCTCTTTTGGATCTAATTTTAATTGGTAATCCAGCTTTAGATTCAAATAACAGACCTACTAAATATTATGGGGCAACTGTACATAATACGTGTCCACGAAAAGGAACTGGGAATGCAAGCCAAATAGGATCAGCAACTGGATGCTTCCTATCATTGGGATGTAATGGAACAACCACTGATAATGTTTGCACATCATTGAAATGGAATAATGGACAATCATGGTGTATGAATGTTAATTATCCTTGCATAGGATGCTCAAATCCTACCTTCCCAACCAATCCATTATTATAAGCCTATCCCAACATTAATTTATTCATGTTGTAGATACTACGCAACCGTGAACTTTTAAGAATAGTACACTCATTTGACCCATGTACAGGATGTTCAGTACATGTAATGTCTCCAGAAGGAATTGAAATGTCAAACTTCGTAGTAAAACTTCTTGTATAAAATGAATGGTGTCTACATCCACTTTTAATATTTTTATGGTATTTATTGGTATATAAAATAATACTTAAATGTTTAATAATATAATGGGAATTAAGATAAAATATACATCTTAGTTCCTTAATTTTTTGGTTGCATATCTTGTTATTTTATGTTAGATTGTCGAATAAGAGTAGGTTTTAAAAGTTAATATAAGAAGGATGTGCATTGTGGATAAAAAGAGAAGTTTTATTGTGGTTGAAGGAATAGTTCAAGGTGTTGGCTTCCGTCCATTTGTATATAATCTAGCAAATAAGTTAGATTTAAAAGGCTGGGTGAATAATAACTCTGAAGGAGTTTATATAGATATTGAGGGATTTGAGGAAGATATAGATAAATTTTTGCACTGTCTTAAAAATGATCCTCCACCTCTAGCTAGAATAGAAAAGATATCTGTAAAAAATGATAAGATATTAAATTATTGTGACTTTGAGATTAGAGAAAGTCAACAGAGGTTAGATAAAATAACTTTTATATCGCCAGACGTAGCTACTTGTAGTGAATGCTCAGAAGATATACTGAATTTTAACAATAGAAGAAAAGGATATGCTTTTACTAATTGTACAAATTGTGGCCCTAGATTTTCTATAATTAAAGAATTACCTTACGATAGAGAAAAAACTACAATGAGTGGATTTAAAATGTGCAAGGAATGTAATAGTGAATATTTAGATCCTACAAATAGAAGATTTCATGCACAACCAAACGCTTGTGCGAAGTGTGGACCGGAGCTTTGGATAGAGGATTTTAAAGGTAACAAATTAGATATAGAGAATCCTATAAGTTTTGCTCAAAATATGCTTATTGAAGGAAAAATATTAGCTATAAAAGGGTTGGGAGGTTTTCACTTAGCATGCGATGGATTAAATGAAACAGCAGTTAACAATCTAAGGGAGAGGAAGAAAAGGCCTTTTAAACCTCTTGCGGTTATGATGAAGGATATAGAAACAGTAAAGAAGTATTGCAGTGTAAACCAGTTAGAAGAAAAAATACTAACTGGAATAAAAAAGCCAATTGTAATTTTGGGTCAAAATGAAAGTTATAATTTATCGCAAAATATTGCTCCTAACCAAAGAACAATTGGAGTAATGCTACCATACACACCAATACATATTTTATTGTTTTCTGAAAAACTTAAAGTACTTGTTATGACAAGTGCAAATACTAACGGTTTACCTATAGAGTATAAAGCTGATTCTGCAAGAGACGGTCTATCAGGTATTGTGGATTATTTTCTTCAACATAACCGTGAAATACATGTCCCAGTTGATGATTCTGTATTAAAGGTAGTAGATGAAAAGCAAACAATAATAAGGAGAGCTAGAGGTTATGTACCTGAACCTTTTAAAGCAAATAACATTAAAAATATTTTAGCTTGTGGTTCCAATATGAAAAACACCTTTTGTATAGGCAAAGAGGATTTCTTGTTTTTAAGCCAATTTAATGGTAACCTGGAAAATTTAGAAACTTTTGATCACTATAAAAATAATGTTGAACATTTTAAAAACATATTTTCTTTTTCTCCGGAATTTATAGCACATGATATGCATCCAGACTATATGTCAACTAAGTATGCGCTGAAATATAATTTGCCTAAAATTGCGGTGCAGCATCACCATGCTCACATAGTTAGTAACATGTTTGAAAATAATTTAAAGCAGAAAGTTATTGGAGTTTGCTTTGATGGAACTGGTTATGGAAGCGACGGGAAAATATGGGGTGGAGAATTTCTAATTTGTAATCACCTTGAATTCGCACGAGTTGCTCATCTTGATTATATAAAAATGTCTGGAGGAGAAAAAGCTATTAAAGAACCATGGAGAATGGCAGTTTCTTATATTTATAAGGCTTTAAGTAAACAAAAAAGCAAAAAAGAAGTTAATGATATAATTTTTAATATGTATGGCGATAAGGCTATTAAACTGATCAATGTCTTAAACTCAAACATTAATTGCATCGAGACTTCCAGTATGGGGAGACTTTTTGATGCTATTTCAAATATAATTGGAATTACAGATGTAGTCACATATGAAGGGCAGGCTTCAATTGAGCTAGAAGCTATATCAAATATGGATGTAGAGGAATCATATACTTATAAAGTAATAAAGCGAGATATGTATATTATTGAGCCTTATGAAATGATTAATGAGATTATAAGAGATAAAATAGAAGGTAAATCGTCTAAAGGTATTGCTTCAAAGTTTCAAAATACCATAGTTAATTTAACTGTAAGTATATGCATGAGCGTTAGAGAAGACTCGGGTATAAATGAAGTATCGCTTAGCGGAGGAGTTTTTCAAAATTGCTTTTTACTGAAAAAAATAAGCCGAGATCTCAAAGTTAATAACTTTGAAGTCTACACTCATAAAGACTTACCATCTAATGATGGAGGGTTAGCAATTGGGCAGATAATTATAGCTAATGCAATAATTGAAAATGATTTACTTAATGATGAATATACCTTATAAATTTATTACATTAGTTATAAAAAAGACAGCAGTTAAAAAAACTGCTGTCTTTTTTATATGGATAAATATTTTAAAAACTCCGTTTTAATAATTTAATTGATTGTTAAATTAAGATTAACATAACTTAACAAAAATTAACTGCGAATACATTGGGACGACATATTTTGCATGTATATTAGTGTTAAAGGAAAACCGTGGACAGTTTTCCTTTAAAAATTGAAGGAGGATATTTATGAAAATAAGTAGAAGAGATTTTCTAAAGTGGTCTGTTGCAGCAGCAGTTGCTTTAAATGTAGATTTTGACCTTACTAATGTAAATACTGTTCTTGCTGCAGAAACTGATCCCCCAATAATTTGGATTCAAGGTGCAGGCTGCTCTGGATGTACAATCTCCACTTTAAATGTAACTAATCCAGCAACTATCGATGATGTACTTTTAAATAAAATAAGTATGAAATATAACAGTACAATCATGACATCATCAGGTGCTCTTGCAATGCAAACACTTGACGAAAGTGCCACTCAGTATAAAGGTCAATTTATACTTGTTATAGAGGGTGCAATACCAACTGGAGAAAGTGGGAATTATTGCATTGTTGGAGAGGTTAATGGAGTTCCATTAACAATGCAACAAGCTGTTTTAAAATATGGCCCTATGGCAAAATATGTAGTAGCTGCAGGAACTTGTGCTTCTTTTGGAGGAGTTCCGGCGACCGGTGCAAATAGTACAGGATGCCAAAGTGTTAAAACTATTTTAACTGGAAAAACAACTAACCCTGTAGTAAATTTACCAGGTTGTCCTGTTCATCCTACTGTATTGATTCAATCTCTTTTGGATTTAATTTTAGTTGGCACGCTAGCAATAGATACGAACAACAGACCTACTAAATATTATGCTAAATCTGTACATAGTGTGTGCCCAAGAAGAGAAACTGGAGATGCCAGCCAAATAGGAGCAAAAACTGGATGTTTCGAAGAATTTGGATGCATGGGACCAGGTTGCCAAAATATATGTCCATCAATGAAGTGGAATAATGGACAAGCGTGGTGTATAGGCGTTAATTATCCTTGCATAGGATGTTCAAACCCGACATTCCCAACGAATCCATTATTAAGTAATCGTGATTAATTTATAATAGATTGACACAGCGCAACCAGTGACACCATTAAAATAATTTAATTAATTGTTAAATTAAATTTAACATAACTTAACAAAAATTAACGAGGTAACAATCCGTACGACATATTTTTCATGTATATTGATGTTAAGGAAAACTGTAAATAGTTTTCTGAAATTTAAGGAGGGATATTTATGAAAATAAGTAGAAGAGATTTTTTTAAGTGGTCTGTAAGTTGAAATGTCAAACTTTGTTGTACAACCATAATATTTTACTCCATTTAATGTAAATTATGTTATAAAACAATAGTACCATGTATAGAAAAATTTAATAAATAAGGTATATAAGAGAAAAATAAATGTATTTAATTTACAATAATTAGTTTTGTTCATTTTGTAAGTACATATTATGACATAATATGTATAATTAATCTTGATTTATTTTTATAACGTGTGTTACACTAACTTAAATCAAAAAATATAACACGCTAATAAAAAAATTGAGGGAGGATATTTATGAAAATAAGTAGAAGAGATTTTTTGAAATGGTCGGTTGCGGCAGCAGTTGCTTTAAATGTAGATTTTGATCTTGACAATGTAAACACTGTTCTTGCAGCGGAAACAGATCCACCAATAATTTGGATTCAAGGTGCAGGCTGCTCTGGATGTACGATTTCCACTTTAAATGTAACTAATCCAGCCACTATCGATGATGTTCTCTTAAATAAAATAAGTATGAAATATAACAGCACAATTATGACTGCTTCAGGTGAGCTTGCAATGCAAACCCTTGACCAAAGTGCTACTCAGTATAAAGGTCAATTTATACTTGTTATAGAAGGTGCAATACCTACCGGTGCAAGTGGAAATTATTGTATAATTGGAGAGGTTAATGGAGTTCCATTAACAATGCAACAAGCTGTTTTAAAATATGGCCCAATGGCAAAATATGTAGTAGCTGCAGGAACTTGTGCTTCCTTTGGTGGAGTTTCGGCGACCGGTGCAAACAGTACAGCATGCAAAAGTGTTAAAACTATACTAACTGGGAAAACAACTAACCCTATAGTAAATTTACCAAGTTGTCCTGTTCATCCTACTGTTTTGATTCAATCACTTTTGGATTTAATTTTAATTGGTAATCCAGCTTTAGATACAAATAACAGACCTACTAAATATTATGGGACAACTGTACATAATACGTGTCCACGAAAAGGAACTGGAAAAGCAAGCCAAATAGGATCAGCAACTGGATGCTTCCTAGCATATGGATGTAAAGGAACAACCACCGATAATGTTTGCACATCATTGAAATGGAATAATGGACAATCATGGTGTATGAAAGTTAATTATCCTTGTATAGGATGTTCAAATCCTACCTTCCCAACAAGTCCATTATTATAAGCCTATCCCACTATTAATTTATTTAAGAAAGGAATGATAATAGATGAGTACTATAGTATTAGATCCAATAACCAGACTTGAAGGACATTTAAAGGTTTCAGTAACTCTTGACGCGAGCAACATTGTAACAGCTGCGCAGGCTACAGGTAATTTATTTAGAGACTTTGAAAACATGCTTATAGGCAGAGTACCAAAGGATGCAGCATTCTTAACACAAAGAATTTGTGGAATTTGCCCTGTATCCCATGCAATTGCATCTTCAAAGGCCGTTGAAGCTGCTTCAGGGTTTACTCCAAATTTACAAGCTCTTCTTTTAAGAGACCTTATACAAGGAGCTAACTTTATATCTAATCACATATTACATTTCTATCAACTAGCATTAATGGATTACGTTAAGGGGCCACAAATGAATCCATGGACCCCAGGATACAGTCAGGATTTTAAGTTTAATGCTACTGATAGTCAAACCTTAATAAATAATTATGTTACAGCCTTGTCAATTAGGCGAAAAGCACACGAAATGGGAGCAATTTTTGGTGGTAAACTTCCACATGTGGGCAACGTAGTTCCAGGTGGTGTAACTGCTATCCCAACCTCAACAGACATAACAAACTTTAGAAATTATTTAAATACTATAACAACTTTTATTACAAATACATATAAGGCTGATGTTAATCTATTGGCCTCAACATATAGTGATTATTACACTATAGGCAAGGGATACGGTAATTTAATATCCTATGGAGTATTTGATACTAGCACTACTGGAACTAAGTTATTCCCCGCTGGAACAGTAACCGGTGGCATCGTTGGAAGCTTTGCTGCTACCAATGTAAAAGAATACGTAGGACATTCCTGGTATACATCACCATCTGGCGTTAACCCATCAAGTGAAACAACAACTCCAAGCTACGGTAAAACAGGAGCTTATACCTGGCTTAAGGCACCAAGATACAATGGTACCCCTTATGAGGCAGGAAGTATTGCAAGAACTTGGCTTAGTGGAGATTATAAAAATGGAGTTTCTGTAATGGATAGACATATGGCTAGATATACTGAAACAGCTAAGATAGCCGCTAATATGCAGACATGGCTCAATCAAATAGTAGTCGGTGCAAGTGCATTCACAAATCTTGGAGCACCAATTTCAGGAAGTGGAATAGGCTTAACAGAGGCACCAAGAGGAGCCCTTGGACATTGGGTTTCTGTTGCAACTTCAAAAATATCTAAATACCAGATAGTAACCCCAACTTGTTGGAATGCTTCACCAATGGATGATGCAGGAAATGTTGGACCTATTGAAAAAGCTTTAATTGGAACTCATGTTGTAGATACAGCGGAGCCGGTTGAACTTTTAAGAATAGTACACTCATTTGATCCATGTACAGGATGTTCAGTACATGTGATGTCCCCAGAAGGGATTGAAATGTCAAACTTTGTGGTACAACCTATATGAGTTTAATTATTAAGGACACCGTTATTCTTGGTATAGGTAATATTTTACTCCAAGATGATGGTGTGGGAGTACATGTAATAAAACAACTGGAAAATGAAAAACTTCCATCTACTATTGAATTAGTAGATGGAGGTACTTCCACACTTGATACACTTGGTTTATTTCTTGATTATAAAAAAGTTATAGTTGTAGATTGTCTAAGGGCAGGCTTAAAGCCGGGCACAATATACAAAATAAAACCAGAAGATATTAAAAACTATAAAAAAGAAAATCTTTCTATCCATGATGTTCAAATACTGGACGTCGCACGAATGGCAAACATGATGAACAAATACCCTGAAGTGGTTATATTCGGAGTTGAGCCAGAGAAAATAGGCGTAGATTTAGAAATGACACAAACAGTGATTTCTAAGATCCCAGAGATAGTTTCTAATATAAAAAAAGAACTGGGAATTAATTAGGAGATAAGTATGCATGAAGTTTCTATAATTCAAAATGTTATCGAAATAGTAATAGAAAAAGCAATTGAAAACAAATTTACTAAAGTTAATAAAGTATCGTTAAAAATAGGTGAGTTATCTGGCGTTATGAAAGAATCCTTAAACTTTGCATTCAAAAGCTGTACAATGGATACAATGCTTGAAGGCTCAACTTTAGAAATAGAAGGAGTCAAGGCAGTAGCTGAATGCATTGACTGTAAACAAGAATTCCCAATTGATCATTTTAATAAACTTTGTCCATGTTGTAATAAATTCAGTTCTAGTATTATTAGTGGATATGAGCTTTATATAAATACAATAGAAGGAGATTAAAATATGAGCGAAATAAAGGTAGTTAGAAACATACTTCAAACAAATGATGAGATAACTTCTAAAAATAAAAAAATACTTGACGAAAAAGGTATTTATGTAATAAATCTAATGAGTTCACCTGGTTCAGGTAAGACTTCGCTACTTGAGCGAATAATAGCTAAACTTAAAAATGATATAAATATTGCTGTAATTGAAGGAGATATTTATACCACAAAAGATGCGCAGAGGATAGAGGCGCAGGGAGTTCCAGTAATTCAAATTAACACTGGAGGAGCGTGTCACCTTGATGCAGAAATGATTAAAGGTGCATTAAATTCATTAACTCTTGATAATATTGATTTACTAGTAATCGAAAATGTAGGTAATCTAGTATGTCCTGCAGAATTTGAAATTGGTGAAGATATAAAAATTTCTGTTTTGAGTACCACAGAAGGAAATGACAAACCTTTGAAATATCCACTCATGTTTGAAAAAAGTGGTGCAATTATTTTGAACAAACTGGACTTAATAGAATTTACTGATTTTGACAAAAAAGAGTTCTACAAAGATATAAAATCTTTAAATGCTAATGTGGATCTATTTGAAACATCTTGTGTTAAAAATCAGGGTATAGATGAAATATGTTCGTGGTTAATGAGTAAAATAAAAAATAAAAAAATGAAGATTAAATAAGAGGAGGAATTTTATTATGCCAAGAATAGGTTTTCCGGAGCTTGCAATAATATTAGTTATTGCACTTATAATCTTTGGACCAGGAAAGTTACCGTCCCTGGGTAAGTCAGTTGGTGAAACGATAAAAGAATTTAAAAAGGCCTCATCAGAACTAATGAATGATAATAAAAAAGAAGCTAAAGCAGAGGTTAAAGAAGCTGATGTTAAGGCACAAGAAACCAAAGCGGAAGTTAAAGTAGAAGAAACTAAAAAATAAGAAGTAAAATAATCTTTAGGGAGTAAAACTATGATTAAGAGTGAACTAATTGTTCAGGCTGCCCACTGGCTTGAGAGATTTAGAAAAATTATCCTTTGGGTAATTCTAATTATTATTGCAGCAGCCTCTCTTGTATATCTTGAATCAAATTTGTTAATTAATATACTCGCAAAGCCACTGAATGGGATACAATTACATTTTATGACTCCGACTGAAGGATTAATGGCAAAGATACGGGTTTCTTTCTTAGGAGGGCTAATTGTAGCCTCCCCAGTGGTTATTTTTTTAATAATACAAGCAACTGGACCTATAATAACAAAAAAAATCAAGAAACTCTTGATATTTGTCATTTTACCATTGTCTTTTATCCTCTTCGTTTTTGGAATGTATTTTGGATATACACTGGTTCTACCTACTACTATAAAGTTTCTTATGGATACCAGTGATGGTTTTATGAAACCTATACTATCTGCAAATGAATACTTTTCTTTCATAGGATCATTACTTTTTTGTATAGGGGTAATATTTGAACTTCCACTAATATTGATAGCTTTATCAAGAATTGGAATTATAAATTCCAACATGCTTAAAAAGGCAAGGAAGATGACGATTTTACTATCGTTTATAGCTGCAGCCATAATAACTCCATCTTCAGATGCTTTTACTTTAACAATTGTAACGTTGCCAATTTTAGTTCTTTACGAAATAAGTATTTGGTCGATATTCTTACTTGAAAAAAAGGATAAACGACGCAAAAGTAAAGAACTTTCAGAATAAATAAAATACAAATTTTATGAGGTGAAGGTATGGCAGCAAATGAAATGTCTGTAGTAGATCATTTACATGAGTTAAGAAAAAGATTAATAATATGTGTTATAAGTATTTCTTCTGCTGCTTTTTATACTTATGATAAGGTTAATTATTTAATTAATATCCTCATGAAACCTATAGCAAAGTTCAATTTAAGTCTAGTATACGTTAAGTTAACAGAAGGTTTTGTTACAAGACTTGAAGTGTCCCTTATAGTAGCCATAATTATAACTAGCCCTATTACAATATATGAAATATTGGCATTTGTGCGAGTTGGCTTAACGAAAACAGAAAAGAAGTTTTTATATAAGAATGCATTTATTCTTTCTAGTTTGTTTATAATTGGTATAGTTTTTGGATATACAATGATATTGCCACATTCACTTAGTTTTTTAATTTCCTATGGAAACACATACTTAAAACCAGTGCTAAATGGTAGTACCTATTTTAATTTCATAGGAATTTTTTGTCTTTACACAGGTATTATGTTTCTAATACCATACATATTAGTCATATTAGGAAAGCTTTCTATCATAAGTTCTAAGATACTAAGAAAAAAACAAATTCCGATTATATTAGGAGTGATTGTGGTAGAGGGAGTGTTTTTACCATCAGTGGATTTTCTTACATTTGCGGTGGTGGCGGCTCCAGTCTTGTTAATGTATGAAGTAAGTATTTGGATAATATTTTTGAATGAAAGAAGAAAAAGGAGGAGAGAAAATGTGTTTAGCAATTCCAGGAAAGGTTTTAAGTTTAGACGGAAATAAAGGTATTGTAGAGATTGGAAACATGAAGAGAGAAGTATTTATGCAGCTAGTACCAGAAGCAGCTGTTGATGAATATGTACTTGTACACGCAGGGTGTGCAATACAAATGATAGATGAAGAAGAAGCAAAAATAACTATGGATATTTTTAAGGAGCTTATGGAAAATGAAGTTTGTTGATGAATTTAGAAACAATGAATACTCTAAAAAATTAGTTGAAAAGCTAAATAATATTTCTAGTGAAAAGATAAATATTATGGAGGTTTGTGGTACCCATACTATGGCTATATTCAGATATGGTATTAGGGATGTACTTCCCCAAAATATAAATCTGATATCAGGGCCAGGTTGTCCTGTGTGCGTTACACCTCAGAGTTATATAGATTCAGCAATAACACTTTCAGAAAGAAAAGATGTCATTATTGCAACCTTTGGAGATATGATGAGAGTTCCAGGGAAAAAAGGTTCACTAAGCAGTTCAAAGGCAAAAGGTTTTGACGTAAGAATTGTATATTCACCAATGGATTGCCTTGCTATGGCTTCACAGAACCCAACAAAAAAGATAGTATTTTTATCAGTAGGTTTTGAAACTACTGCTCCTATGACCGCAGTTACAGCTATTGAGGCTAGAAAAAATAATTTAATCAATTTATTTTTCTTTACGGCCCATAAAATCGTTCCGCCTGTAATGGAAGCTTTAGTTCAGGATAAAGAATTAAAAATAGACGGCTTTTTATTGCCAGGGCATGTTTGTGCAATTATAGGAACGAGACCCTATGAATTTCTAAGCAAGGATTTTAATATTCCTGGAGTAGTTACAGGGTTTGAGCCTATAGATATACTTCAAGGGTTAAACACATTAGTAAACTTAATAAGTAAAAAGGAATATAGAATCGAAAATGAATATAAAAGAATAGTTAAAACTGAGGGCAACCCCATAGCTTTAGAATATTTAAATAAAACTTTTAATATTGTAGATAGTAGTTGGAGAGGACTTGGCAGAATACCCAAAAGTGGTTTGGAATTCAATAGTGAGTATGAAGATTTTGATGCACTTAAGCATTTTAAAATAGATTATGAAGAATATGATGGAAGTCTTGGTTGTAAATGTGGAGAAATACTTAAGGGGAAAATTAAACCAACAGATTGTCCACTTTTTAAAAAACTCTGTACGCCAGAAAATCCAGTTGGTTCCTGCATGGTTTCATCAGAAGGTACATGCGCTGCATATTATAGATACCACAAAGATACTAAATAACAGGAGGCGTAACAATTGATAATTGTTACGTGCTTACAAGGAATACAGGAGGTATTGGAATGAATGAGACGATAACTATGAGTCACGGAAGTGGCGGTATGCAAACTAATAGATTGATTAATGAAGTGTTTTTCAAGTATTTTAATAATGATATTCTAAATCAGATGAACGATGCAGCGCAAGTATATATAGATTTTAAAAAACTTGCGTTTACTACAGATTCTTTTGTGGTGAATCCAATATTTTTTAATGGTGGGAATATCGGCAAATTGGCAGTTTGTGGTACTGTTAATGACCTAGCTGTAAGTGGAGCAAAACCACTTTACTTAACAAGTGCTTTTATTATCGAAGAAGGTTTCTCTATTAAAGAATTAGAAAAAATTGTGAAGTCTATGGCTGATGAAGCGAGTAATGCAGGTGTAAAAATTGTAGCTGGAGACACAAAAGTTGTAGAAAAAGGAAGTGTTGATGGGATTTTTATTAACACTTCTGGTATTGGTAGGATTTATGAAGATGTTGATATTAATTGTGCCAATGCAAGAGTGGGAGACATCGTCATAATAAATGGTACATTAGGAGACCATGGAATGACAATAATGTGTGAAAGAAATAAACTTGGACTCGAAGGAAATTTAAAAAGTGATTGTGCTTGTTTAAATTCCTTAGTAGACACAATGCTTGAAGCATATGACGGAATTCATGTTATCCGTGATGCTACAAGGGGTGGAGTGGCAGCAGTGCTTAATGAAATTAGTGAATTTAGCAATGTAACCATAGCTCTTGAAGAAAATAATTTACCTTTAAAAGAAGAAGTAAAAGGTGCTACTGAGATGCTTGGATTAGATCCATTATATATTGCTAATGAAGGAAAACTGTGTGCTTTTGTACCAGAAGCATATGCTGAAAAGGTACTTAATGCAATGAGAAAACATCCACTAGGTTCTGAAGCCGTAATTATTGGAAAAGTTACACAAGAATTGGGGAATAAAGTTTATTTAAATACAGTAGTTGGTGGAAAAAGACTAGTTGATATGCCATCTGGAATTCAGCTTCCTAGAATATGTTAGATTTTGTAATATAATTATATGGATGTCAGGTCGGTATATTTCTTAAAGTAAGAAGGATTTTGTGGCTTTTTATCTTTTATTTGATAGAATGTGAAGGAGAAAACGAATGAATTTGAAAAATGAAGTTCCGGAGTGATTGTTATATTATGTAAATAAACATACCCACGTGCCGCCAATTGGTTGACAAGATATATAATTATGTATAAAATAGTATTAGATATATGTTAACAAAATAAAAAAATGAGGTGCTTTATGAGCGTGTACGTATCTAAATAGATTAAATTTTATAATTAAATAAATCTTTAAAAAGGGTATAGTATACCTTTATTTGTTATGGATTTATTTAGTAATATCTATGAAGATACAAATCCACAAAGTGCCGTTATAGTTATAAGAGATGGAGAATTCCATCTCTTATGAAGTTACGTATTTTAGCTGTGGGAGTATCCATGGCTTTTTTTGTTTTGCAGATAAATAAGACCTTTGCAAAATGAGTTATATAGAAAATGGTAATGAGATTTATCCAGGATTAGTATCTTCATAGAACAAATTGTTTTATATGAGGAGAGATAGAAATGAATATAAAAACATTTAATAAGTTGCAATATAATGAACTAAAGGATATTGTAAAGTCTTATTGTGTAAGTGGACTCGGAAAAAACTTAATAGATAGATTAAAGCCAAGTAGCAGCTTAAAAGTTGTCCAGAGTAGGCTTAATGAAACTAGTGAGGGGAGAGCTTTATTAGATACTGTAGGGCACATTCCATTAGAAGGAATCTTTAATATAAAAAGTATAATAGAGAATATACAAAAGGGGTCAATATTAGAGCCAGAGGAATTAACAAAGATATGTAACTTCTTGAGGGGCTGCAGAAAAATTAAAGCTTTCATGATGGGAAAAGAGCTTTACGCTCCAACTTTAAGTAGTTATGGTAATTCAATTACAGAATTTAAAGCTATAGAGGAAGAAATTGATTTTTCTATAAGAGGGAGTTTAGTAGATTCAAAAGCAAGTAAAGAGCTTAAAAAAATTAGAAGACATATAGAAGATACGGATAGCAAAATACAAGAAAAATTAGAGAAGTTTTTAAAAAGCAGTACAAATAAAACTTTTATACAAGAGTTTTTTGTCAGCAAGCGAAATGATAGATATACTATTCCTATAAAGGCGGCCTATAAAAATCAAGTTCCGGGCATAATTGTAGAAACATCGTCTAAAGGATCTACTGCATTTATAGAACCAAGTGTTATTTCAAAATATGCTACAGAGCGGGTGCTATTAAAGTCTGAGGAGGCCCTAGAAGAATATAAAATATTATCTGCGTTAACTGCGTTAATATATGATAGTTCAAAGGAAATTAATATTAATATAGAAGTAATAGCAGAGTATGATATGATTTTTGCTAAGGCCAAATATAGTAGAGCCATAGAGGGAATAAAGCCTAAATTAAATGACTATGGATATATAAATATTGCTGGCGGTAAGCATCCATTGTTAAAAGGAAATATAGTACCTTTAGATTTTAGTATCGGAATAAATTATAGAGCATTAATAATAACGGGGCCTAATGCAGGGGGAAAAACTGTGGTGCTAAAAACGGTTGGACTCTTAACTTTAGCAGTGCAATCAGGTTTTCATATTGCAGCTGGTAATGGTACCGAAATGTCCGTGTTTGAGAATGTGTTTGTAGATATTGGAGATGATCAAAGCATAGAAAACTCCTTAAGCACATTTTCCTCGCATGTAAAGAATTTAGCTGAGATAATTAATAGTAGTAACAAATCTACGCTAATATTATGTGACGAAATAGGAAGTGGAACTGATCCTAATGAAGGGGCTGGACTTGCAATTGCAATATTAGAGGAACTTTATCATAAAGGATGCATCATTATGGCCACCACTCATTATGGAGAAATTAAGAACTATTCTAAAAGGCATAGCGATTTTGAAAATGCGGCAATGCAGTTTCAAAAGGATACATTGGAGCCTATGTATAACCTTATTACGGGCAAATCAGGGGAGAGCAATGCTCTTTGGATTTCTAAGAAAATGGGTATAAAGGACGCTATCCTTGAAAAGGCAAAAAAGTATGCGCAGGATAAGGATTATAATTTAGAATTAGTAAAAGAAAGTAAAGTAAAAAAGAAAAAAGACGAAGAAGATATACTTAGTATAAAAACTTATAATTACAAAATAGGGGATAAGGTGTTTCTTATTGAGCATAATGATTTTGCCATTGTATATAAACCTATAGACAGCTTTAATAATGTAACTGTGTTATATAAGGACGACTTCTTAGAGGTTAATGAAAAAAGGCTAAGACTAGAACTGAAGGCTGAGGATTTATACCCAGAGGATTATGACCTTAATACATTATTTGTGGATTTTCAGCAGCGAAAGTTAAAAAGAGACATTGAGAGAGGATCTAAGAAGGCATTAAAAAAAATTCAAAAGGAAATAAGAAATAGTAGCAATAAGTAAAATAAGTTAATGTGCCATCTGGGGAAATTAATTGTATATTCAAGAAAGGATGAAGTCATGACCAATAAAAATACCAACAACAAAAACTTATTAAATAATAAAATTGGTAACATAGTTATTTTTATATCGTGGATTATACTAATTTGTGTAGTAATTGGTTATATTATCTTATGGAAAAAAACAAACAATTTGATATATATCATATCAGGAGCTATTACTGGACTAGGATGTTTATTCAATATCTACCTCTTATCAAAAGCAAAAGATTAAGAGTTAACAATGTAATGTGTAAAGTGATGGAGGATGCATAAAAGTAGTGTATATTCTCAATTAGCCACCATTATTAGCAATAATATGGTGGTTTATTACATACATAAAAGAGAAAATGATGCTATAGGCTACATAAGAGCAAATAACAAATGCCGTGAAATTATCCTTTCACGATATTTGTTGTTTGCTTATTTTATTTTGTAAGCTGATTTCGGTCTTCCATTTGAGGGGGCTCTTCCATCCATTTATGTTCAATCAATATTTTTCCACCTTTTTTTGAATAATCAAATGTATCATTTACAACAAGTGCAAGTTTTGAATGTAAATCGCTTCTCAAACTAAAAGATGAACCTAAAGAATTTAAACTTAGTGCTGAGTTGGTTAATAAATTGGTCATAAACATCATAAGTTTATCCGAAAAAGGTGTCTCAGTTGAATTCGTAGCTCTACCTGCCCATGTACTCGGAGGCTCAATATCACTTTGTAATAACACCCCACTCAATTTAGAAATAATCTTTTTTGTTAATTCTTTACCTTCTATGAAGTATTTTTTAACTTTACTATCCATTGCAACTTGTGCAAATCCTGTCATCAACTGCATACCGAAAATGTTATTTTCAATAGATTCATTAAGAAAACCAACCTCAAGTGTATTTAATGAACGTTTTTCAGAAAAAGGGTTATGTTTACTCATGTAATCCTTATTTTCAACAAATTCTACTTGTTTTGGCATAGTTACATATGGCGGTTTTGCAAGCACTCCTTTTCCTGATAGATAGCTTGTTGTCATAGAATAATATCTTTCAGCAACTTCTATGTGATGTTTAAATACATCTTGAACTTCTATCGAATATGACATAGCTAAAAATATAGCATTATGCGCAAAAGCAAGTTTCGACATTTAGCGAAGAAACATTATATTAAAAAGGTCATCAAATAGAGGAGGTGCTTCCTTTACAATATCTTGTTCAGTAAATCCTATTGGAATAACTACCTTTTGATTATTAAATATACTAACAATCTCATTTTGTATATTTCGCATTTCAGTGCCAACGGTAGTTAATATGTATTGAGCCTCTTTATCAATAGTTTTATCCTTAAAAGAATCATAAAATCTTATCCTTCCTGACAGTGAAATATATTCCATCCACAATGTACCTAATTCTGTTGAAGTTAACTGTATTTTTGCTTCGGTTGTCATTTAAGCCCTTCTTTCTATTAAAATCTATATTATGATAATAATGTAATATATAGTTTTTATGAATACAAATGTGTCTAAAATATTAATACTAATTGAGTTACATTCGAAAAACACAGCAGTCACCATATTTATTCTTTTATTTTTGTAAGCTGATTTCTGTCCTCCATTTGAGGAGGCTCTTCCATCCATCTATGTTTAATCATTATTTTTGCGCCTTCTTTTGCATACGCAAATGTATCCTTTGAAATAAGTCCAAGTTTAATAGGTAAATCATTTCTCATACTAAAAGATGTGCCTAGTGCTGTGAATCCTAACGCTGTGGTTGATATCAAACTGTTTGTATACATCATAAGTTTATCAGAAAAAGGCGGCTGAATAGAATCTGTAACTTTACCAACCCATGTACTGGGAGGCTGAATATCACTTTGTGATAACACACTACTTAATTCAGAGATAGTCTTTTTTGCTAATTCTTTACCTTTTATAAAGTATTTTTTAACTTCACTTTCTTTTGCAACTTGTGCAAATCCTGTCAACAACTGCATTACCCAAATGTTATCTTCTATAGCTTCGTTAATATAACCAACCTCAATTGTATTTAATGAGCGTTTATCAGAAAAAAGATTAAATCCACTCATGTAATTTTTGTCTTCAATAAATTCTACTTGCTTTGGCATAGTTACACCAGGTGGCCTTGCGAGCACTCCTTTTGTTAATAGATAGTTTGTAGTGAGCATATAATATTTATTAGAAATATCGTAGTTTAGCTTAAATACATCATTAACTTCTTTCATGTATGACATAGATGTGTATACAGCACTATGTCCAAAATTTAATTTCATCGTTTGGCGAAGAAACATTATATGAAAAAAATCATCATATAGTGTAGATGATCCTTTCATCTCATCATGCTCATCATGCTCATCAAATCCTATTGGAATAACTGCCCCTTCATTATTAAATATATTTACAATTTTATTTTGAACATTTTGTACTTCGGTAATATAAGAATCTAATATGTTTTGAGCCTCTTTATCTATAGTTTTAATTCTAAAAAAATCATACATTATTAACCTTCCCGATGTTGATATATAGGTCATCCATAATGTTCCCAATTCAGATGAAGTCACTTGTATTTTTGCTTGTGTTGTCATTTAAACCCTTCTTTCTTTTTAGATTTATAATATGAAAATAACAGAAATGTATTATATATTTTATGAGAATTTGTATTTGTAAATACTTATGTTGTGAATAATATAATGCTTTAATTCATCTTATTTTATGCTATTATATGGTATTTTCATTAAAAAAAATAAAATATGAGGACTTATGAGTGCAATAGCCCAAGCATATAAGGGTTTTTTATAATGAAGATATAATACCGAGAACAATATATAATTAAATATAATAGAAAACCATATATTCCAACCGTTATGGTGAGTAAAATATCCAAATTTCATACCAATCAATTCTGCTATAGTGAAAATAGCAACATAAAATGAAATATGAGTAATAATTTTCGTTATTTTCTTTGGAAATTTAGGGATAAATAGCATTACTATACTTGGATATACTGTTATACAAACAAATAAATCACAAAAAGTGTGATTTAATATTTTTGTTTCATGCAACCATAATATATGATTATATGTTAAAAGAATACAGACAACATTACTCAAAATAAGAAATAAAATTGTTGAATAATATTTTCTCCAATTTCTCCAATCCCCGAACTTGTAGCAGATAACAATAGATACAACTGCAAGAAATATATGATACATAGAAGCACCCACCTACCTAACTTGAATATTAACGATAGTTAACAGAAATAATCCCCTAATATAATAATCCCCTAATTTATCAAAATTATAGTATTAATTAAATTAGGGGATTATTATATTTATCGTGGAATTGAAAATTAAGCAATGAATCCATTTCATAAAAAAAAGGCGTACGATACTCTTAATATCTCTTAAATTTTGAAGCTATTATTTCGCGAAAATAAAAATTCATTCAAGATAAGACTTATTTTATGTTGAATGGATTTCTTTATTTTGTAAGCTGATTTCTGTCTTCCATTTGAGGAGGTTCTTCCATCCATTTATGTTTAATCATGATTTTTCCACCCTCTTTTGAAAAATCAAATATATCCTTTGACATTCGTCCAAGTTTAAGATGTAAATCTTTTCTCATACTAAAAGACGTGCCCAAAGCAGTGTATCCTATTGATGCACTGGAAACTATACTGGTTAGATACATCATAAGTTTATCTGAAAAAGGTGGTATTGTAGAATTTGTAGCTTTTCCTGCCCATGTACTCGGAGGTTGAATATCACTTTGTAATAATATTTTACTTAATTCAGTAATAATCTTTTTTGATAATTCTTTACCTTCTATGAAATATCTTTTAACTTCACTTTCTTTTGCAACTTGTGCAAATCCTGTCATCATCTGCATACCAAAGATGTTATCTTCTATAGATTCAGTAATATAACCAACTTCAATTGTATTTAATGCACGTTTCTCAGCTAAAGGATTAGATCCACTCATGTAATTTCTGCCTTCAATAAATTCTACCGTTGTTGGCATAGTTACATATGGTGGTTTTGGAAGTACTCCGTTTTCTAATAGAAAGTTTGTTGCCTTAAGATAATAGTTGTTAGCAACTTCAAAGTTTAGCATTAATATATCATTAACTTCTTTCATATACGACATAGTTAAAGACACAGCAGAATGACCAAAATTTAATTTCATCATTTGGCGAAGAAACATTATGTTAAAAAAGTCATCAAATAGAGCAGGTGCTTCTCTTACAATATCTGATTCTTCAAATCCCATTGGGATAACTGCGTCTTCATTATTAAATATATCCACTGTTTTATTCTTTATATTTTGACATTCAACAACATAGTCAGCAAGTATGTTTTGGGCCTCTTTATTAATAGTCTTTTCCTTGAATAAATCAAACATTACTAAAGATGCTGATGTTGATTGATAAGTCATCCATATTGTACCTAATTCTGTTGAAGTTAATTGTATTTTTGCTTCGGTTGTCATTTTAACCCTTCTTCCTATTAAAATTTATATTATGATAGTAGCAGGAATATATATGAAATCTTATGTTTAGATTATATATATTTCTTTGAATACAAATGTATTTTCTTAATTTTATTCATTTTAACCTATATATATTAATTTAACCCATTTATAAATATTCTACTCATATATTTTTTGATGTATTAGTGATAACGACAAGCAGTGATATTTATCACATAATTTAAAAATACAAGTATAAAGAATAGATTTAATAGGAAAACCTATATAATAGGAAAACCAATATAATATAATGTAGAAATGGGAGTATAAAAGTATGAATGGAATTAAAGAAAATAATAAGCCTAGTAGAATACATATTATTTTATTAATACTAGTCACTATAGTTTTTATTTTATCAGCTATTAAAACCAAAAGTAGTTATCTTGTATGGCTTTTAGAGACTTTTCCAGTTTTTATAGGAGTTACAATATTAATATTTACTTATAAAAAATTTCGATTCACAAATTTTGTGTATATACTTAATTTAATTCAAATAATCATAATTCTAATTGGAGCACATTATACATATGGGGAAGTACCGTTGTTTAATTGGATAAAAGAAGTATATGGACTAAGTAGAAATCATTATGATAGGATTGTACACTTAGTACAAGGTATTATATTTGCTTTTATTGTAAGAGAAATATTAATACGAAAGTTAAAGCTTAAGAAAGGAATAATATTAGGTATTTTAGTTATTTGTGTTTGTTTATCAATAAGTGCTTTTTATGAACTAATAGAATGGGGAGTATGTTCAATATTGGGGGAGTCAGCAGATGCTTTTATAGGTTTTCAAGGTGATAAATGGGATACACATTGGGATATGCTTTGGGCGCTAACAGGTGCTGTAATTACGGTATCTATATTTTATAAAGTACATGATAAATATATAAGTAAACTAGAAAAACGCTTTAAATAGGAGTTTTATTATCATTTAGGTTGTTACGCCTCAAGGAAAATTAATGATTACTGCTTTTCAGGCTTTTAGGGGTACTTAATATGGTGTTACATGGCAACTAAACCTTCAAAAGAGACAATAAGAAATGCGTCATATCTAAATAATGTAGTAAATACATATTGTGTTGCACTCTTCTTATACGTGGTCTTCAACACGAAAGAAAACTAACATCTGGTGTTGACGGTTAAATTGCAATCACTTCAAGTGATAGGTTGAAATTATATAACCTTCTCAAGAAATATAACATTAAATATGTTAGACCAAAGTCAGTAAGAAGAGTATACATACCTTATATATTCAAATGAAACTTCTCTTAGTTTCATTATTTTTCGTTATCCAAGAATGATATCACCTCCAAAAGATGCCAGAACACAAAGTATTACACCTAAAAACCATACCTTTGGTAGCTATTGCCTCAGTATTATCAATAAATCCTGAAGTCTTAATTTTGGATGAACCCACTAACGGCTTAGATCCCAGAACTCAAAGATGGCTAATCAACCTAATAGTAGAACTTAATAATGCAGGCAAAACTTTAATTATGTGCACTCATAACCTGGACATTATATTTCAGATTTATCTGTTATGTAGGTGCTTTTTTTATTTGTCACTATAATAAGTTAAATCTAATACTTTCTTAATCTGTTTTTAATCTTACAAATATATAATATTAAATATTAAGAGATTTATAAATAAATATGATTGTTGGTTACTTCTTTGGTAATCCATAATGATGTTTTAGTGATTATAAAAGAAATGAGGGGAATAATAGAAATGATATTCTTAGTACAGAAATTTGATAGTTTAATATTATTGTATGTAAAAAATAATATGCATGGACCTATTATGGATAAAGTTATGGTTTTATCAACATATTTAGGTAATCAAGGTATGATATGGATTATGATAGCGGTGCTACTTATGTTTAGCAAAAATTATAGAAAAATAGGATTTATGGCTTTAGCAGCTTTAATATTAAGCACAATTTTAGGAGAGGGAATATTAAAACATGTAGTTGAGAGGATAAGGCCATCGGCAGATATACCAGTAGTTAACCTTTTAATTGAAAAGCCCTTATCCTATTCATTCCCGTCAGGGCACACCACTTCTTCTTTTGCAGTTGCAGGAATATTAGCAAAATATATTAAACATTATGCACTTGAATTTTTAGGGTTAGCGTCTTTAATAGCTTTTTCAAGATTATATTTATATGTACATTATCCTACAGATATTTTAGGCGGTGTAGTTTTAGGGCTTATATGCAGTGGAATAATAATTTGCTTATTTAATAAAATGGAAAATCTTAATAGGATTTAATAGTATTTATATATGTATTATATCGAGGGAATTATAAAATTATGGATTGTTATATATTCGTTAAAAGCTGTTAATAAATATTAAAGATAGGTGGTGATATTTTGCATTCTGTAATAGGATTAATTAATAATTATGGGTATATCATTTTGTTTAGTGCTTTAGTGCTTGAATTGATTGCATTTCCTCTACCTGGTGAGTTAATGATGACATACTGTGGTTTTCTTGTTTATCAATCTAAAATGAATTGGATTTTAAGCATTTTTATAGCTACTGGGGGAGTAATATTAGGCATTACAATATCCTATTTAGTTGGTACAAAATTGGGTGCGAAATTTTTTGAAAAATATGGCCCATACATTCATCTTGGACCTGCTAAAATTAAAAAAACATCAGAGTGGTTTAATGCATCTGGAAATAAATTATTAATTTTAGCATATTTTATTCCTGGAGTTAGACATATTACGGGGTATTTTTCAGGTATAACGAAAATTTCGTACAAAAGATTTGCTTTAAATGCATATTTTGGAGCGTTGATGTGGACTGCTACTTTTATTTCATTAGGTAAGGTTCTTGGACCAAACTGGGATAAATTTCATAGTTATATTTCAAAATATTTTATTGTTGGTAGTTTGATTATATCTTTAATTTTAATTATCATCTATTTTTATAGAAATCATAAGACACTTATAATAGAAAACACATATAAAATTTTAAATAGAACTATAATTATATTTCATTCTATGGGAAAAATGAAAGTCGCTATAGCTGCTGTAGCAGTTGCTTTTTTTGGGCTTTTCGTTCTTGTAATTGGTGTAATACAAGATTATTTGGCACATGAATTTGATCAATTTGATATTGTTGTATCTTATTTAGTAAAAGCAATTTTCAATTCTAAATGGTCAATGTTGATTGGTTTGTTTGAATTATTAACATCAATTAAGGTATTGGTAGCATTAACTATTTTCATGTTTATATGGATTATAGGAAGAAATACAAATCGAATTCTTGAAATTCAGTTTCTGTTTATTGTAATTGGTGGTGGGGAAATTTTACAATATGTACTAAGGCATATTTTTAGGCGTTTAGGACCTTCTTCAATAAGACTAATAAGTAATAATCAATATACTTTTCCAAGCAACCAATCTTTAATGGCAATTGTTGCATATGGTTTCTTTGTTTACCTAATAGTACGCCATGTAAAGAAAGCTTGGGCTAAAACTGCGGTCCTAGTTATAACTTTATTTATTTGTATAGTTGCAGGTCTAAATCCTATATTCTTTCAAATTGAATATCCAAGTGATGTTTATGCGGGGTATATTTTTGGTGGAGTATGGCTTACTATTAATATTATTTTATTGGAAGTTTATCGCATACTACCTAAAATACAATTATGATTGTCGAGCATCTATGTCAAATAGGTGCTTTTAAATCTGTTTAATTTAAGGTATATTAATACTTATATAGAAAAATTATATAATGATATTAAAATGGGTAGTTCTAGGTTCAATGTTTGGATTATTTGCTATATTTAAAATAAGTAAAGTATGGCAGTGTAAAGGTTATAATTATAAATGTTAAAAAAATTAATATGATAGTAAGAGAAGGTAGGAGAGTATTTATTATGAAAAAGTTTAAGATAAACAGATATTTAATACTAATAATTATACTAATTATTGTTGGATTTCTTTTATATACTTATAGAAATTTTAAAGTTAGTGAAAATTTTTCTACTTTACCACTAAAGTTTAATCCTTCTGGTTCAGTATCGTCTTATAAATGGAATGATTCTACAGTGACTATAAAAGGTGGATTTGTAAAAGGAAAGATTATAGAAAATAAGAATGAAAATTTAGTGTTAAGATCTATATCTCCTACACCTGTTATAACAATAAAAGGGAATATTAAGGACAATAAAACATATTATTTAAGATTGGAAAATATAAATCCATTAGGCACTAACTTTAGTAATATTGAAAAAAATGGAGTTAAAATTGTAGATTCACATACTGTATTATTAAAAATAGATTTAAAAGCAAATGAAGAAAAAAGTATTGCTGTTATACCGAAGGATAGTACTGAAGGCTTTGAATTCGTTATGCTTGGTGATAATAGAGATGGTTATGATACTTTTTCGCTGATATTAGATCAAATCAATGCCATAAATCCAGCATTCATAGTAGATGATGGTGATTTAGTATTTGGAGGAGAGCCTCATAAATATAGATTGTTTTATCAGATGGTATACAAACTTAAAGTCCCATTGTACACTACATTGGGTAATCATGATATTAGAGAAAATGGTAGACCAACTTATACAAAATTATTTGGTCCTCCATATTATTCCTTTGATTATAAAAATGCACACCTTGTGTTTTTAGACAGTTCCCGTGGCTTTACTGAAAAGGTAGCAATACCGACAGATCAGTACAAATGGCTTGAGAAGGATTTAAAGGATGCACATGGAAAACAAATTTTTGTCTTCTCGCATATTCCACCTTCTGACCCAAGAAAATATGTAGATGCTAATACCCTTCCAAACATACCGGATGAAGAAAAGCCAGGATTTATTGAAGGGATTATGAATAATTACAGTCAATATAAAAGTCTAAATCATGGATTCCCCGATAAGGAAGAAGCGAAACGGTTTGAAGATATAATGACTAAATATCATGTGCATACAGTTTTTCTTTCACATATTCATAGTTATTTCAGTTATATAAAAGATAATGTACGTTATGTTATAAGTGGTGGGGCAGGAGCAGAACTTTTAACTAAAGACAGTTATTATCATTATCTTCGTGTTAAAGTAACTGATAAGGATACCTATCTTGAATCAATTGAACTACCATCGCCTACAAATACAATTCAAGATAGATATATAGCAGCGGCATCGTTATTTGCAAATGCTATTTATAAAGAATACAAAATTGTAGTCATATCAATTACAGTAATTCTAATATGTATTTTAGCATTGATTATATGGAATGCCAGAAATTGGTGGAGAGTACATCTTTTATTCTGGTGGAAATTTTTAGTGCAAATATTTAGAGCAGCAGTGGATATATATAAACATTTGAAAAATGAAATATTGAAACATTAACTCCTATATATATAAGCATACAATATAATAAGTCTACAATCTCTTAAATATAATGTTTAAGGATTATAGGCTTATTAATGTTTTAAGGCGTTTTCTGAGCAATTTCTAATGGAGTGTTTACAATAAATATAGGAACTACGATATCTAATATAATACTTATTGACATGCAGATGAAGCCAAGGTATAATAATGATAATGATAATCTTTATCATTTGATTACGTAGAGAAAGGGTGAAAAATATGTTTAATGTGTTCATTATTACCTTGCGCGAAGGGGTTGAAATCGCGATTGTTCTCGCTATTATTATGTCATATCTTAAACAATTAGGACAGACTAAAGAAACAGGAAAAGTGTGGCTAGGAGCAGGAGTGGCTGCATTGATCAGTACACTTGTTGCGTTGGGTATTTTTTTCATACTGGGAACGACTGAAATCGAAGGATTTCAAGCCATCCTGGAAGGAACGCTTAAGATCTTTGCCGTCATTATGCTCACGTGGATGACAATTTGGATGAAACGACAGGGTGGAAATATCAGCGAAGGATTAAAGCGTCAGATACAAGTTGCTCTAAGTCATGGCTCAACCTGGGCATTGGCTTCTTTAGCTTTTATCTCAGTACTCAGAGAAGGCATAGAGACTGTGCTTTTCATTGTGGGTTCTGCACAAGAGACATCGGCGATTGCTACTGTAGGTGGTAGTATATTGGGATTTGGTGTGGCAGCTATACTAGGATATATCCTTTATAGAGGAACACATCGGCTTCCGCTTAAATCATTCTTTACATTAATGACTATACTCCTTATTTTCATGGCAGCAGGACTTTTGTCTGGAGGAATTCATGAATTTCAAGAAATGCACATGATTCCAGTAGGGATAGAACAAGTTTGGAGCACCAAGGGAATATTAGATCAGAAATCTACGATAGGTGGTTTGTTAAAAGCTATTTTTGGGTATGCAGATAGTCCTAATTTAGTTCAAGTGCTTGCATATTGGTTATATTTAGTAGGCGCATTCTACGCTTATTTTAAACCGAGTAAACTTTAAAATTGTTAGGTATAATTCAGCATTTTTTTATAAAAGACCAATTCATAATACACATATTACGAATTGGTCTTTTATATAATATAATAAAAATTCATCAACTATATTAGCTTCATAATTGCTCCACAATTGAGTAGTAAAATAAATATATATAGATCAATGATGAGCGTACAAACTAGTAATTCTAAATCATCATATAATAACAACAGCACAATGATGGGTACACAAAATGGTAAACCTCAATCAAATAATAGCTTTAATAATATGATTAAAATTATGAAAGGTAGTGGTTTTAGCAATGAAGTGACTGCTATGGAAAATCGGGATTCTACTGCTATGAATAAATTAGTGACTAAACTAAGTGATAGGGATTATAAAAAAATGGTAAGCGAAGAAAATACGAGTTAACATAAATATCTACCTTAAGTATAAATAGTATCTTTTCCCCAGACTAGACTTAAAAACTTAATGTTGTATAATCTTATTTATGCAATTGAGAAAACTCATATATTTAATATTTCTTCAAGTTTAATTTGCATATTAGGAGAAATCTGTTGAAAACCTCCAAGAATAAATCCATGCAAAAATTGAGGTTTAGGTGGATGCGTTTCTACAGGTTTTACGGATAGTACATACTCACTTGTTGCTTTAGGTATTTCAAAGGGTTCAATATATAAAAGCGGGGGGTGTTTACCTAAGTGTGCAAATATGCAGGCTGATAAATTATAAACCCAGTTATTTGGAGTCCCAAAACAAAATGCCCATCCATCCTTAGTATTGATGTTCCAACCGAACATGCTGTCCTGTGAATAATATTTTGAAAAGTTTACAGCAACCTCATAACAAGTGCTTCCCCCAATTCTATCTACTTTTGATTTTGCAATACTTTGTATCTCGTTGAAAACTTTATCTGAAATTGTTTGTTCACCCCCAATGATAAATATATTTTTATTATTATACTTAATTAACTTTTGTTTTGTAATCTCTGGTAATTTATCTCTATAAGTAAACAATATAGGTACTCCCATATGTGCAGAATAATATGCAGCGGGTACACTTTCGGTATGGTCATCAGCAGAGACTATCATTATATTCTTATTACCTTCCATAGAATCCGGTGCCATTTTATATCTAAACTCCATTGCTTCACTTGCAGCCCGAATAGGGTTATTCCCGGTAATTCTTATAACTGACAATCCTGCATTTAATAATTGCAATTCTATAATTGGAGCTACTGGGCCAACTATAAGTACCTTTGCAGGTACATCTTTACCAGTTGGAGATAATCTGATAATTTCATTAAAAGTTTCTTGTGAAAGATAATTTGCATTTGTAAAGACTATCGGTGCATTTATGGGGAAATGTATTAAGGGTGATGCAAGTAATCCATAGTGATAGGAAGTAAAAGGCACAAGTATAATTGCATTAGGCCTCCATTTTACTTTGGAACTTGGATATATGACCTTAGTAACATAATTATTAAATGTAAGTGGAACATCACCTAATATTCGTGTTGTATTAACAGTATCTATGGCAGGAGTGTAATAAGAGAAATTTGAATACATAAATATCTCCTTTCAAGAATTAGTTATTCATTATATTATATTGCTTTATTTTAAATATGTTCAATATCAATAGACACGGAGTGTTAGCAAAAAATAAGAGATGGACAAATATTTTTTTATAAGTTAATATATACCCATACCCCCATAGGTATAATTAAAATTTTTCTTAGGAGGCCAAAATATGCGTCAATGTATGGATATTCCAAAGGTTCAAGCAAGGATTAAAAAAATTGAGGGACAACTTAGAGCTATTTCAGAAATGGTAAACAAAGATGTACCATGTGAAGATCTTTTAATACAAATAAATGCAGCAAAAAGTGCATTACATAAAGTTGGGCAAGTAGTGCTCGAGGGTCATCTGCAACATTGCGTGCGAGATGGTATAGAGCATGGTGATGCTGACAAAACAATTGCCGAATTTGCAAAAGCTGTAGAGCATTTTTCAAGAATGAGTTAGGTGATATTATGAAGAAAATAATAGATTTTTTTAAAGATGAGGAAAAACGAATTATACTATTTTTAATAATTTCGGCTATTTCGTTAATTTTAAGTATATTGCATTATAATATATTTCAAATTGATATTGCATGGCTTGCAATCATTTTATGTGGCATTCCAATAATTAAAGGAGCTATTGAAGGACTTATAAAAGAATTTGATATTAAGGCAGATATTCTGGTTTCAATTGCACTTATTGCATCTATTATTATTGGTGAAACCTTTGCTGCAGGGGAGGTTGCCTTTATTATGGCACTTGGTGCATTACTCGAGGAGCGTACTGTAGCAAAGGCACGTGCTGGTATTGAAAAATTAGTACATCTTACACCACGAATTGCAAGAGTAGTTCGTGGTGGTGTAGAAAGCATTATACCTGCAGGAGAAGTTAAAATTGATGATATGCTTCGTGTGCTTGCAGGTGAAACTCTTGCAGTGGATGGTATTATAACCTTTGGACAAACATCAATTAACCAATCAGTTATGACTGGAGAGTCTCTACCAGTTGATAAAGAGGTAGGCGATGAAGTTTTTAGTGGTACTGTAAATCAATTTGGAACTTTTGATATGAGAGTTACAAAGGTTGGGGAGAACAGTTCACTTCAAAGGATGATTAAGTTAGTTGAATCTGCAGATGCAAGCAAAGCTGAAATTGTGGGCATTGCAGACAGATGGGCTACTTGGATAGTTGTGATTGCTCTCACAAGTGCATTTATTACATGGCTTGTTACGGGAGAGATTATTCGTAGTGTTACCATTCTTGTTGTCTTTTGCCCATGTGCTTTAGTTCTTGCAACGCCTACAGCTATTATGGCAAGCATTGGTAATGCTACAAAGTTTGGTATACTTGTTCGGGAAGGAGATGCTCTAGAAAGACTATCAAAGGTAACAATAATTGCATTTGATAAAACTGGAACACTTACTTACGGCAAACCTGATGTAGTAGCAGTTAAAAGCTATAATTCTGATATAAGTGTAGAACAGTTATTGGCAATTACGACTTCAGCTGAGCTACGTTCTGAGCATCCATTAGGTAAAGCTATTGTTTCACACTTTAGAAACATATCAAACATAACTCTAAAAGAACCACAGCAGTTTACAATGATTGCAGGTAGAGGCGTTAAAGCAATGATTTCAGGCGATATAATTTTTGCTGGAAATACACCACTATTGACTGAAAACTTCGTGACCATTTCTCAAAGCATGATTGACGATGCATCAAAATACATAAACGACGGGTGTACAATTATATATGTTGCTATAAACGGCTCTGAGGCAGGATTCTTGGCTCTATCTGATACACTTCGGAAGGATTCTTTTGATATGATTAAAGGGCTTAAAGCACTAAACGTAGAAAGTGTATTACTAACAGGAGATAATCCATTAACTGCTTCGCATATTGCTAAAAGTGTTGGTATAACAAGCTTTCATGCTCAATGTTTACCAGAAGATAAAATGTCCATAATTGAGAAATATCAAAATGAAAATAAGATGGTTTGTATGATTGGTGATGGAATTAACGATGCACCTGCCTTGAAAAAAGCATATGTAGGTGTTGCAATGGGTGGAATCGGTAGCGATATTGCTGTTGATGCGGCAGATATTGCACTTGTAAGTGATGACATTAAATGTATTCCTCACCTATTAAACTTATCACAGAAAACCATGAAAACCATTAAATTAAATTTGACTCTTTCAATGCTTCTCAATTTTGTAGCTATAATGCTTGCAATGGCAGGAATATTAAACCCAGTCACTGGTGCTTTAGTGCATAATGTTGGCTCTGTTGCAGTTATTATTAATTCTGCGCTCCTTTTAAACTTCAAAAGTAAATAACAAATAAATAAGTATTATAAATTTACATGACTTAAAATAAATATTAAATATACTTTTAATAGAAGGGTTTCTTCATAAAGTCTACATAATGAGGTGATAATATATAAATTAAGAGTATTATTAAATTAATATCCTAAGGTAAAATCACCTCCCCTTATAGGGAAGAAATAATAAACATTATGGAATCAGATATTCTATAAATAGATTATAAATTAAATGATATAAGGAGGAGTGTAATATGAAAAATAAAATACTCAACATTGAAGGTATGACCTGTGCTGCATGTGCAAAAGCTGTTGAAAGAGTTTCAAAAAAGTTGTCTGGTGTTGAGGAGGCTAGTGTAAATCTGGCTACAGAAAAATTAAACCTAATTTATGATGATTCATTAATAAAACTTTCCGATATACAAAATGCAGTTGCGAAGGCTGGGTACAAATTAGTAGTTCAAACAACTAACAAAACACTAAAACTCGAGGGAATGAGTTGTGCATCTTGTGCAAAAAACATAGAGAGAATAACCAGAAAACTTAATGGAGTTATAGAATCCAATGTTAACTATGCCACTGAAAAATTAACTATATCTTTTGAGCCATCTTTGGTTAAAATTTCGGATATAAAAAAGGCAATAGCAAAAGGAGGGTACAAGGCACTAGAGGAAGAAAGTAATGTGGATCTCGATAAAGAAAAAAAGGAAAATGAGATAAAAGCTTTGTGGAATAGATTTTTAATATCTGCAATTTTTGGAGTGCCACTATTAATTATTGCAATGGTACCAATGATTTTTGGTAAAATGAATATTATGCTTCCGAGTGTTATTGATCCTATGATGCATCTAAAAGAGTTTGCTGCTCTGCAATTAATACTTGTTCTGCCAATAATGGCGACAGGTAGAAGATATTTTATAGTGGGCTTTAAGTCTTTAGTAAGGTTAAGTCCTAATATGGATTCGTTAATATCAATGGGAGCATCAGCTGCATTTTTATACAGTATATTTGCAGTATATGAAATATTTATTGGTAATACAGGCTATGAGATGTATTTTGAATCAGCAGGTATAATTTTAACTCTTATAACTCTCGGAAAATATTTAGAATCAGTGACTAAAGGTAAGACTTCAGAGGCAATCAAAAAGCTTATGGGTCTCCAACCTAAAACTGCAATTATAATTAGAGAAGATAAAGAAATTGAGATCCCAATTGATGAGGTAGAAGTTGGAGATATAGTTGTTGTGAGGCCAGGAGAAAAAATGCCTGTGGATGGTGAAGTAATAGATGGAACTACATCTGTAGATGAGTCAATGCTCACAGGTGAGAGTATGCCAGTTGAAAAAAGTATTGGACATAAAATAATAGGAGCAAGTATAAATAAAAATGGTTCTATTAAGTTTAAAGCAACTAAGGTTGGCAAAGACACGGCTCTTGCACAAATTATTACATTAGTTGAAAATGCTCAAGGTTCAAAAGCTCCAATAGCTAAAATGGCAGATATTATATCTGGTTACTTTGTTCCTGTGGTTATAGGACTTGCGCTAGTATCGTCATTATCTTGGCTTTTAGCTGGTCAAACAGGAGTTTTCGCATTAACAATATTCATCTCAGTGCTTGTAATAGCTTGCCCATGTGCTCTTGGTTTAGCTACACCAACAGCTATAATGGTTGGAACAGGAAAAGGCGCTGAATATGGAGTTCTTATAAAAAGCGGAACAGCCCTTGAAACTGCTCATAAAATTCAAACTATCGTATTTGATAAAACAGGAACTCTTACTGAGGGAAAACCAAAGGTAACAGATATACTTACTGTAGAAGGTATAAATGAAGATTATTTGCTCATAATAGCAGCCACTGCAGAAAAAGGTTCAGAGCATCCGCTTGGTGAAGCTATTGTTAAGGGAGCAGAGGAAAGAAAATTAGAATTTAGAAAGACAGAAAAATTTAATGCTATTCCGGGGCAGGGTATAGAAGTAACTATCGATAGTAAAAAAATATTATTAGGGAACAAAAAACTTATGGATGAAAGTCATATTTCCGTTCAAAGTTTAGAGAACCAATCAGATAAACTTGCTGAAGAAGGAAAGACACCTATGTATATTGCTATTGAAGGAACTCTAAGCGGAATAATAGCAGTAGCCGACACAGTAAAAGAAAATAGTAAAAAAGCTATAGAAAGACTTCATAGCATGGGAATAGAGGTTGCTATGATAACTGGTGATAATAAAAGGACCGCAGGAGCTATTGCGGCGCAAGTTGGCATTGATTCAATACTCGCTGAGGTATTACCGGAAGATAAAGCAAATGAAGTTAAAAAACTTCAAGCAGAAGGTAAAAAGGTTGCTATGGTTGGGGATGGAATTAATGATGCTCCAGCACTTGCTCAAGCTGATATTGGCATTGCCATAGGATCGGGTACAGATGTTGCAATGGAATCCGCAGATATTGTACTTATGAGAAGTGACCTAATGGATGTAGCTACAGCACTTCAACTAAGTAAGAAAACTATAACAAATATTAAGCAAAATTTATTTTGGGCATTTGGGTATAACATCCTTGGGATACCAATTGCAATGGGAGTACTACATTTATTTGGTGGTCCACTTTTAAATCCTATTATTGCAGCACTTGCAATGAGTTTTAGTTCAGTTTCAGTATTAACAAATGCATTACGCTTAAAGGGGTTTAAGCCATTAACATAAAGTTTCTTTAAATAGAAAAAGCATAGTCAAAATAGTATTTGTGTCATATTGACATTAGGGGGGATTATTAATGAGTAAAAAAATGCCAGTATTGTTTATTGGCCACGGAAGTCCTATGAATGCAGTGTTAAATAATTCATATACAGAATCTATTAGTAAATTAACTAAAAACTTACCTAGGCCAGAAGCAATTTTAGTGATTTCAGCTCACTGGGAAACCGATGGAACTTTTATAACGTCTTCGGATTCGCCAGAGCAGATATATGATTTTTACGGGTTTCCAGAAGAACTCTATAATCTTAAATATAATCCGACCGGATCTAAAAAGTATGCAGAAATGGTTGCGCGAGAACTTGTGGATTCGAAGGTTATGCTCACTGAAAAATGGGGATTGGACCATGGTGCTTGGTCAGTACTTACACATATGTATCCGAAAGCCGATATTCCAGTATTTCAAATGAGTTTAAATCGATTAGGCGATGAGCAGTATCATTATGACCTTGGCAAAAAACTATCTAAGCTTCGAGATAAAGGAATTTTAATAATAGGAAGTGGAGATATAGTTCATAACTTAAGAATAATGGATTATGATATGAATGCAACCCCATTTGATTGGGCAACTGAATTTGATAACTATATTTGCGATGCTGTAGTAAATAGAAAACATAATAATATTATATCATATCAAAAACTAGGTAAAAGTGCTGAGTTATCTGTACCAACTAAAGAGCATTACCTGCCATTACTTTATATAGTTGGTTTGCAAGAAGACTCTGATGAAGTTAATTATATATACAAGGGCATACAACACGGTTCTATGTCTATGACCAGTATACAAATAGGCTAAAATTTATAATGTATGGTATAATAAATCAAATGAAAAAGCTGTGAAGTTTACTTCACAGCTTTTATTATTAAAGTAAAGGGGGACTTCGCTTTAATTTACCAGTTACTAATTCAACAATAACATATAACTGTTACGATTCAATGAAGAAAGCATTAAGTATTTGTTAACTATAAACATACATAAATTTCCATATGTTGCTAACTTATTTATTTTATAAATATAAACATCAAAAATAGCCGGTAGAGTCAAAGGCTTTAAATATTAGGTGACATTATGGGAAAAACGAGTATAATTAATTCAACACTAATTTATGATAGTGGTAAACTAATAAAAAAATTTTAATTGTAATAAAGTGTGCAATAAAAATTAAAACGTATTAGAAATTAAAAAATAACCTGCATTATTTTTTTTTATCATTAATTATTACAAGTATAATACTGCTATCAATGTTATACATAGGGAAAATAATAAAAAGAAAGGATATAAATTAATTGACTTTTTATAGAAGGTATCACACAGGAGGATAATTATGGAAATTATAGTTACAAAGTTCGGTGGAAGTTCATTATGTGATAGTAATCAATTTAAAAAAGTAAAAGATATAGTATTGTCTGATGAAAGACGATGTTATGTTATACCATCAGCTCCAGGTAAGAGGAGTAAAGGTGATTATAAAATTACAGACCTATTATATTTATGCCATCAACATGCGAAAAAATCATTGCCATTTGATGAGTTATTAAAAATAATTGATGAAAGATATACTATTTTATGTAGCGAATTAAAACTTTCCATTGATATGTCAAAATATTTATGTGATCTTAAGGAAGAGATACTTAATGGAGCTACAGAAGATTTTGTAGCAAGTAGGGGAGAATATTTAAATGGGTTAATGCTCGCTGAATATTTAGGGTATGAATTTATTGATGCTGCTGATATAATTATATTTAAGAAAAGTGGACGTTTGGATGAGCTCGCAACTTATGACGCTGTAAAGAATATATTATCAAAGGTTAAAAAAGCGGTAATACCTGGATTTTATGGCTCATCTCCTGACGGTAAAATAAAAACATTTTCAAGAGGTGGCTCTGACATTACCGGTGCAATAATATCTAGAGGTATAGGTGCAACTGTTTATGAAAACTGGACAGATGTGTCAGGGTTCTTAATGGCAGACCCTCGCATTGTGAGTAATCCTAAACCTATTAAGGAAGTTACCTACAAAGAACTTAGAGAACTCTCATATATGGGGGCAAATGTTTTTCATGAGGAAGCAATTTTTCCTGTTAAAAATGATGGAATTCCAATCAACATAAAAAACACTAATGACCCTTTAGGAAAAGGAACATTTATACTAGATTCTAAATCAGAAGGAAAACCTGGAAGTATAACAGGAATAGCAGGAAAAAAAGATTTTACGGTCATAGCGATTGAAAAAACACTTATGAATAGGGACATAGGATATTGCCGCAGAATTCTTTCAGTTCTTGAAAACAATAATGTAGCATTTGAACATATTCCATCAGGAATAGATTCAGTGTCACTAGTAATAGATGATTCAGAACTTGACAACAAGATAGATAAGATACTCGAGGAAATAGAATATCAATGTAGCCCAGATTCAATAATTGTACATCCTAATATGGCACTAATCGCAGTTGTTGGAGAAGGTATGATAAAAACTAAAGGAATATCTGCTAAAGTATTTAGTGCATTATCAAAATGTAATATAAATATTAGAATGATTAATCAAGGATCAAGTGAGCTAAGCATTATTATTGGTGTAGAAAACGATGATTTTGAAAATGCAATTAGGGCAGTATACGGAGCCTTTGATATTTAGTTATTATCTGCGGAGCTGTTCATGATTTGCGAATATGCAATTATTAATTTAAAGTTTAAAAGGAGGAAATTAATATGGAAAAGGTGAAAATAGCAATTCTGGGTTTTGGAAATGTTGGAACAGGCGTGTGGAAAATATTACAAGAGAATAAAAAAGAAATAATGAAGAGGTCAAACTGCCAAATAGAGGTAGCTAAAATACTCGTAAACGACATAAATAAAAAAAGAGATATTGATATATCTAAGGAAATATTGACAGATAATATTGATGATATAATAAACGACGAGAGTATAAAAATTGTTGTTGAGCTTGTTGGTGGACGAGATGAAGCTAAGCAGTACATGATACGTGCAATGAAGGCTAAAAAACATATTGTAACTGCTAACAAATTGGTTATTGCAAACTGGGGCGAAGAGTTATTTAAGATAGCTGATGAGGAGAATGTTTTATTTTATTATGAGGCAAGTGTTGCTGGTGGTATTCCAATAATACGTGAAATTAATGAAAGTCTTACTGCAAATAGAATAGAACAGATAATTGGAATTATAAACGGAACAACTAATTATATATTAAGTAAAATGACATTAGAAGGACTTAGCTTTGAGCAGGCTTTAAAAGAGGCCCAAGAAAAAGGATATGCTGAAGCAGATCCAACATCTGATGTGGAGGGCTATGATGCTGTATATAAGCTTGCTATAATGGCTTCATTATCCTTTGGAACTAAGGTGGATCATGATCGCATTTATAGAGAGGGAATAAGCAAAATTAGTGCTGTTGATATAGAGTATGCTAAGAAATTTGGTTATACAATAAAACTTTTAGCAATAGCTAAAGAAGAAAACAACAAATTAGAGTTAAGAGTACATCCAACACTAATACCATCAAGTCACCCAATGGCAAATGTAAATGATGCATTTAATGCAATTCTTATTAAAGGAAATGCAGTTGGGGAACTAATGCTTTATGGACAAGGTGCAGGAGACATGCCAACTGGAAGTGCAGTTGTAGGAGATATTATATCTATATTGAGAAACAATGTAAAGCCATCTGAATTAAAAGCACTAAATGATGATGCTGATTTTAAAGAAGTAAAAAAATCAGAAGAAAATGAGTCAGAATTTTATATTAGACTTAATGTTAATGATCGTGCAGGAGTTTTAGGAGATACAGCGAAAATATTTGGAGGTAATAATGTTAGCATTACATCTATTACTCAAGATGTAGTTCATAAAGAACATGTATTACTAGCATTTATTACACATAAAAGTGCAGAAAAGAATATTAATAATTCACTTAAAAAAATAAAAGAACTTGAAAATGTTAATGAAATAGAAAGTATAATAAGAATAGAATCATTTAATTAGTGGAAACGACAGGGTAGCTACCCTGTCGTTTAAATTATATTCAATATTTTTTTTTATAAAAGTGGGATAGTACCAGCATCTGTTAGTATGCTGGTACTATCCCACTTTAAACGTTAATGAAGTCTTTAAAATTTTAGAATTATTAGGTATAAATAACCTGATTAATCACAAAATATTAGAGTGGAGGCTGATTTAATGTTGAATTCTATAAAGAATTTTTTTTCGTTAAGTGAAGGTAATAATAAAAAACAAGATATAAGTCATAAAAACATAAAAGAAGAATACAAAAACTTGAAAGTTTCAAATAGATTAAAGGAAAATAGTAATAATATAAATAATATTTTTGAAAAATCGACTGATTTAATTATAAGAGAATTCAAGATTGCAAGTAATGAAAAATTCGGGGCTATTCTTGTGTATATAGATAATATGATAGAAACAATAATATTTGAAGAATCTATTATTGAAAGATTGATAAATAAAAAGGTTGAATATTCATATCCTCCTAATAGTAAAGAGTATTCACAGTATTTACTGGGGATAAGCGATAACAATATATATCAAGACCTAAGCAGAGTTGTGGATTCAATATTAGACGGTAAAGTTGCTTTATTTGTAGATGGAATAAATGAGGCAATTATAATTGATATAAATAACCCTCCTGGCAGGAATGTGGAGGAACCCCAATCGGAAACTGTTTTGCGGGGCCCCAGGGAGGGATTTACAGAATCTATAAGTTCTAACATAACACTTTTAAGAAAGAAAATTAAGAGCACAAATCTTAAAATGGAAGAATTTAGAGTCGGAACAGAGACAAAAACAAAAGTTATCATTGTCTATCTTTCAAATATAGTTAATCCTAAGATAGTAAATGAGGTAAAAGAAAGAATAAATAAAATTGATATAGATTTTGTATTGGAATCTAACTATATAAAAGAGTACATAGGGGATGAGCCTTCAAGTAATTTTCCTACTGTATATAGTACAGAAAAGCCAGATGTGATAGCCGGTAAGCTACTAGAAGGACGTGTTGCCATTTTAACTGATGGAACTCCCATAGTTTTAACTGTCCCTTCACTTTTTACAGAATTTTTTTTAAACAATGAGGATTATTATTTGAAATTTGTTGCAGCCACATTTAATAGATGGATTCGATATATAGCATTTGTTATATCCACGACATTACCAGGATTTTACGTAGCTATAACAACATTTCATCCAGAGCTTATTCCAACTCCTTTAATAGTAACTTTAATAAAAACCCGTGCTGGTGTACCTTATTCTGCTTTAGTTGAGTGCATATTAATGTTAAGCGTCTATGAGTTACTTAGGGAGGCTGGTGTCAGGATGCCAAGGGCGCTCGGGCAGACTATAAGCGTTGTTGGTGCACTGGTGTTAGGCCAAGCAGCAGTTGAAGCAGGTCTTGCTAGTACAGCTATGGTTATAGTTATAGCTCTTACAGCATTATCTTCATTTGCTTTACCATCTACAGATATGAGCTTGGCATTAACATATCCAAGAGCAATATTTCTTCTTCTTGGTGGAGCATTGGGATTTGTGGGCCTTACCTGCGGAATGATAATACTGCTTTTGAGATTAACATCATTAAGGTCCTATGGTGTTCCATATTTAATCCCTATGGCTCCAATTCAAGGAAAAAGACTGTTAGACATATTTATAAGAAGACCTCTATTGAAGAAGTTTAAGAAATCCTGGTTTATTAAAGGAAGGAATAGTACACGTAGATAACTACTTTACTAAAAATTGATAACTACTTTACTAAAAATTTTTATAGAGAGAACAAAAAGAAGTTAAAGTAAAAAGAAAATGAGGAGTAGTTTATGAAAAAAATTATTTTTATTTTCCTATTGATTATGATTTCGATTTTTACAACTAGTTGTAAGGGAACAAAAGTGGAACTTAATAACCTGGCTGTAGCTGTGGCAATAGGATATGATATAACACCTGAGGGGAAATACATGTTAACTGCACAGATATTAAATCCACAAAAAGACTCAAGTGGAGGTATGATGGGAAAAAAAGCTGGAAGTCAGCAGAAGGCTACAGATGTAGTGGTTTTTAACTCTATAGGTGATAGTATTTCTGATTGTAAAGGTCAATTAACTATAAAGCTTGGTAAGGAACTAAATTATAGTCATGTAAGCTTTATAGTGGTAGGTAAGCACCTGGCAGATTCAGGAATATACACGGTCTTAGATGCTGCATTAAGAGGTTATAAAATGAGCCCGGATACTCCATTGCTTGTAACAAAAGGTGACGCTTTCGATATTATAAGGGCAACCTCAGTTCAAGAGAAAATTCCTGCTAATGAATTGGATAATATATTAAGTTTACAATCCAGTTTTGGTTTCACAAATACTGTTTCAATCTTAGATTTTGTTAATTCTTTATCAAGTAAGACAGCATCGCCTGTTGTAGGGGTTGTTAATTTAAGTGAAGATAATGATGCAGATGAAACATTTGAAGTGGTTGGTACTGCAGTCTTTAAGAAGGATAAGCTCTTGGGATTTATGGGCATGAACGAAACACGAGGTATGCAATGGATAAAAGGTAAGGTTAAGTTCGGTTTTATAACAACTTTATCACAGGATGGAGCTAAAATAACTTTTGAGATTGATAGATCAAGTAGTAAGATAAAACCCTCAATAAAAACTGATTCATATGCAATGCTGATAACCATAAAAGAAGAGAGCGTGATATGTGAGATGACAGATGAGTTGGATCCAATGAAGACCCCTGAAATAATGAATAGATTAAATATCAGACAGGATGATGCCATATCTAATGAAATTAAGTTAGCCATAAATGCAGCACAAAAAAAGTTTGATGCAGATATTTTTGGGTTTGGTGAAATTATACATAGAGATTGTCCTAAAGAATGGACTCATATTGAAGGAAAATGGAAGGATATATTTCCTGATTTAAATATCAAGGTAACGGTAAGTTCTAGTTTAAAGAGACCTGGATATATATCTAAACCTATGAATTGATAGAAAAATTTTTAAAGAAGGTGGAACTTAAGTGAAAACAAAAATATCAGCTTTTCAACTCTTTAGTGCCATTGTAATGGTGCCCTATGGTACTGCAGTGATTTATTTCATGACCCCTAAAGCAAAACAGGATGCTTGGATATCAATGCTTATTTATATACTTGCAGGCATTATTCTGCAACTTATTTATGTTGAATTATGGAAAAAATATCCTAAGGATACTATAGTTACATATATGCCCAAAATTTTTGGGAAAGTAATAGGATATACATTGAGTGTAATATATATTATTTATTTTGCTTATGAAGCTGCAAGAGCAACAAGAGATATTAGTGAACTTATATTAATTGCTGTAATGCCTAGAATGTCGATGTACATAATTGGAATATTATTTATGTCTACAGTTATATATGGAACATACACTGGAATTGAAAATTTATCACGAGTGTGCTGTATTTTTCTGATTTTGTTTGTGTTTTTATTTGTGATGAAATGGATATTCTTACTTTCAACGCCAGATGCATTAAAATTTTATAATTTAAAGCCTGTGCTTGAAAAAGGTATATTACCTGTTATAAAAGAAGGGTGGCCCCTCATTACTTTTCCATATGGTGAGAGTATTGTATTAGCTATGCTATATCCATCAGTCACTGAATCATCAAGAGTAAGAAAAGCAGCAGTGTTAGCTACTATAATTTTAGGAATTCTCCTTACGGTTAACGCTATAATGTTTATATCAGTACTTGGATTAAACTTCGCGACTACTTCACTATTTCCCTTTCTTCAGATCTTTCGGATCATGAAAATAGGAGAGGCCTTTAACAGATTGGGTATACTTGCTATTCTCTATATGTTAATAGGTGGTTTTATTAAGGTGAGCTTTTTTATGTATGGATCTATGTTAGGTATATCTCAACTAATAAAATTAGATAACACTAAAAATTTAGCGCTACCTTTGGGTATCGCGGTTTTTATTACTTCACTGTTAATAGCTTCAGATTATCCTCAGCATATATATATAGGTCAAGAAACACTTAAATATATCCTTTTACCATTAGCTGTAATAATTCCAGCCATTGCATTAATTGTGTATTATTTAAAAGCTTTGTTAAAAAAAATAATGAAATATATATAACAATCTATAATGGGTATGGCAAGAATTAATGATTTAAATCATTAATTCTTGCCATACCCATATCCGATGGTTACTTACAATACACCATTTAAATTCATAGGAACTATTTATTCACACTTAAAGAATTTTCTTGCAAACGCTACAGTTTGAGTTGCATCTTTTGCATAATAATCGGCACCTATCATTTTTGCATACTCCTCATTTAAAACTGCCCCTCCAACAAGAACTGTGCAATCCAAATTATTGTCATGAAGTGCTTTTATTGTTTCACCCATGCTACGAACTGTTGTGGTCATAAGTGCACTTAAACCAACTAATTTAATGTTTCCACTCTTCACTGCATTAACTACAACATCCTCGTGAACATCTTTACCAAGGTCTATTACGTCAAAGCCATAGTTTTCAAGTAATATTTTAACTATATTTTTTCCTATATCGTGTATGTCGCCTTTAACAGTTGCAAGCACAATTGTGCCTTTACTAAGTTTTTTGTCTTTGCTTGCCATCATTCTTTCTTTAATTATTTCAAATGATTTTTTTACTGTTTCTGCAGATTGTAATAATTGAGGAAGAAATATTTCTCCAATTTCATACTTTTTACCCACAATATCAAGCGATGGAATTAGATACTTGTTTACAACTTCCATTTCGGACATTGTTTTTAAAAGTTCTTTTGTTAATGCTGCAGCCTCTTCTTTCATGCCATCAATAATGATTCTACTTAAATCTCTATCATTACTAGTGACTCCAGTAACTTGTTTTCCTGCAAAGGATGAATAAACACTTATATACTTCTTTGATGCAATATCCTTATTCCATAAAACATTAAATGCATGTATTGTTGCCATCATAGCCTCAGACATAGGATTTAATATAGGCGCATCAAGTCCAGCGGTTAATGCAGCAGCCAAAAATGTTTTATTTAATAGCTCTCTTTGTGGTAAGCCAAATGATACGTTACTTACTCCAAGAGTAGTTTTAACTCCTAATGTAGACTTAACAAGCCCAACGGCACGAATAGTTTCCTTAACTTCACTTTGTTGAGCAGATGCAGTTAAAACAAGGCAATCTATTATAATGTCTGACTTATCTATTCCATACTCCTGTGCACGGCGTACAATTTTCTCAGCTACTTTAAGTCTTCCTTCAGCTGTCTTTGGGATACCGTCTTCATCAATGGTGAGGCCTATTACACATGCACCATATTTCTTAACTATTGGGAATATAGAATCCATTGTATCGTCTTTACCATTAACAGAATTTATGAGCGGTTTACCATTATATATTCTAACTGCTGCTTCAATTACGTCACATCGTACACTGTCTATTTGAAGGGGAAGATTAACCACACTTTGTATTTCTTTAATTGCTCGAACCATAACTTCAAGTTCATCAATTTCAGGAAGTCCCACATTTACATCAAGTATATCTGCACCTGCATCTCTTTGATTAATAGCCTCAATGAGAAGATAATCCATATTGTTACTTTTTAAAGCTTCTTTAAGCTTCTTTTTGCCTGTGGGATTTATTCTCTCACCGATAACTCTTATTTCTTCTCCAAGAGCTACTGTTAAGGAGGGAGAGCTGACAGCTGTTATTCGTTTAACGTCTCGTTTAACTGGAGTTAACTTTATAATCTCATCTTTTATAGCTTTTATGTGCTCACAAGTGGTTCCACAGCAACCTCCAAGTATTGTAACACCAAGCTCTGCCATAATTTTTGCATATTGCGCAAATTCATGTGCATGAACATCATAAACTGCCTCTCCATTTATAAGTTTAGGAAGACCTGCATTAGGCTGAACTATAACTGGTATGCTTGAGTATTTAAGAATCTCTCCGATTATGGGAAGCATTTCATTTGGTCCCAGGGAACAGTTCACTCCAAGTGCATCGACTCCAAGTCCTTGAAGTACATTGACCATAGTTAGTGGGTCCGTTCCTGTTAATGTCCGTTCGTCATCTTGATATGACATTGTACATATTACTGGAAGTGAACTATTTTCTTTAGCAGCAAGAATAGCAGCTTTTGCTTCATAAATATCAGACATTGTTTCAATAAGTATAATATCAGCGCCACAGTTAGCACCGATTTTAATCTGCTCTGCAAAGGTTTCATATGCATCATTAAATGACAATGTCCCAAGTGGCTGCATTAATTGTCCAATAGGTCCAATATCAAGTGCAACAAATTTGTCGCCAGCAACTTTTCTTGCTATTTTTACTGCATTTCCTACAATTTGTTCAACAGCATATTGCGTATTTTTAAGTTTATACCTGTTTGCACCAAATGTGTTAGTAGTTATAACGTCGCATCCAACACCTAGATATTCACTATGAATTTTTTCAATAATTTCTGGGTGTAATATATTATAGCTTTCTGGTAATTCACCCCTCTGCATTCCGTATTTTTGAAGCATTGTTCCCATAGCCCCGTCAAATAATAAAAAGTTATTAAAGTTTATTTTATTTTGCACAATGTCCCCCATCCTTTCTGAATTCGCAACCTACATTTTTACAACTTGCGCATCCGGTATGTTTTTTTGAACTTGCAATTTTACTAAGCCCTATAAGTGCGGTTACCGATTTTCTTGGAAGCATAATACTATTTTCAGTAATAGATAATCCTATTTTTTTATAAGCATCTAATACATTTAATATTTCAGTACCATTATCAATAGCGAAGTCTCCATAACCTGGGCTATATCTAGTTGTAATATGTAGATTATCCTTTAATGCGTTATTCATAATTACATCTTGAAGTTCATCACATACATACTCTATTGCTGTGCTTGCACAGGCATCCATGATTACACCTTTCGTTATGTCAAACCTTGAATAGTAAGTTAGTTTGCTATCGACAGCAGCACCTAATGTTGCAGCCATAACTACACACTTTTCACAGGTTAGTAGGAGATCTTTTATATCTTTATCTTTTAAAACTAAAGTGCTACCTAGTAAGAAAAGTTGATTGTTTTTTCTTTCAATATCGAAAATTTCATATACAGAACTAGCTTTGCTTATATCAATTATCTCTCGCGTGCAAACATCAATTAAATCGGTCATATTTTTATCGATATTTTGATTTTTATAACCCAAATATCTTAATACTTCTTTTTTATCAATTTCCATAGTAGCCTCCACTTAGTTTTATACTAGAATAAGGTATAAATATAATAATTGCAAATATTATATTTATTAATTACATTTAATACATTTATGTTTGCATTGACATTTAATCCTACATGAGTTACAATTTAAAACAAATAAAATTTAATATATTTCTTATTTAGAGAGGTGGAGGGACTGGCCCTATGAAACCCGACAACCGGTATTCATATTTGAATATAAAGGTGTCAATTCCTGCAGAACATGGTTCTGAGTAATAAGAAAATCAGTTTTTTACATATTGCAATATGGAAAACTGCTTTCTTACCTGAAAGCAGTTTTTTTATATACATATAAATAGTAGTAATTTATTAATAAAAAAGCTAAAATACTTATTAAGCAATAATAAATAAAATTTTAAGAAGGAGTGTTAATATGAAATACATTGTAGTACTAGGAGACGGGATGGCAGATTATCCAATAGCTGAGCTGGATGATAAAACACCGCTTGAGTATGCGAAGACTCCTGCTATGGATTACATGGCAAAGCATGGCACTCAAGGCCTAGTTAAAACTGTGCCTAAGGGTATGCCTGCAGGAAGTGATACGGCAAATATGGCTGTTTTTGGTTATGATCCATTTGTTTATTATAGTGGACGTTCACCCTTTGAAGCAGCTAGCATGGGGGTTCCAATGCTAGATACAGATATTACCTTTAGATGTAATTTGGTAACAGTATCGGATGATGAGCCATATGAAGAAAAGACTATGATAGATCATAGCTCCGATGAGATTACAACTGAGGAGGCAGGGGTATTAATAAAAGCATTAAGTGAATATTTAGGCACTGAGGCTATTAAATTTTATGCTGGCATTAGCTATAGGCATCTTATGATATGGGATAAGGGTCCCTACGAGTGGACGCTTACACCACCTCATGATATTCTAGGACAAAAGGTAAAGGATTATATGCCTAAAGGCCCGGGTAGTGAAATAATTGAGGAAATGACAAAGAAAAGTTATAAATTTTTATCTGAGCATGATATAAATAAAAAGAGAGTAGCAAGGGGACTTAAACCAGCCAATTCAATTTGGGTTTGGGGTGAAGGAAAAAAGCCACTTCTATCTAGCTTTTATGAAAAATACAACTTAAAAGGATCAGTAATTTCTGCAGTTGATTTAATAAAAGGGATAGGGATGTGTGCAGGGATGGATGTTATTGAGGTAGAAGGTGCTACTGGAAATATTCATACAAATTTTAAAGGTAAAGCAAAAGCAGCCCTTGATGAAATGGCAAAGGGTAACGATTTTGTATATATTCATGTTGAAGCACCGGATGAATGTGGTCATAGATATGAGGTAGAAAACAAATATAAGGCTATAGAACTTATAGACGACCAAATAATTAAGGTTATTAAAGACGAAATGGAAAGAATAGGTGAAGATTATAGAATGATAATACTTCCAGATCATCCTACACCACTATCTCTTAGAACGCATACAAGTGAGCCAGTTCCATTTTTAATTTATCAAAGTAATAGTGAAAAGGACAACTTAAAAGGTGCTTATAATGAAATTACAGCTAAAGAGGCAGGACTATATTTCCCAGAGGGATATAAGCTAATGGATTATTTTATAAAAGGCGATAAATAAAAGGAAATATATAAAATGTGATAGATAGGAGGAATAATATTATGAAACAAATATATTATAAGAGTACAAGGGGAAATGAACGACAGGTAAAATCTGCGGAAGCTATTGCAAGAGGATTAAGTGAGGATGGAGGACTTTTTGTACCTACATCAATACCAAAATTAACTATAGGGCTCGAAGAATTAGGACATATGAATTATAAAGAATTAGCGTTTACTATAATGAAAGAATTCCTAACTGATTATGATGATAAAGATTTATTAGAATCTATAGATAAAGCATATGACGAGAAGTTTGATTCGAAAGTTATTGCACCACTTGTAAAACATGGCGATGCATATTTTTTAGAATTATATCATGGACCAACTTTAGCATTTAAAGATATGGCTTTATCAATATTACCTTATCTTTTAAAAAATGCAGTAAAAAAATTAAACATAGATAAAGAAATGGTTATTCTGACTGCAACATCTGGTGATACAGGCAAAGCGGCACTAGAAGGTTTTGCAAACGTCGAAGGCACAAAAATAATAGTCTTTTTTCCACAGGAGGGTGTTAGCGAGATTCAAAAAAGACAGATGTTAACGCAAGCTGGGGATAATACTTATGTAATTGGAATTGAAGGAAACTTTGATGATGCACAGAATGGAGTTAAGCAGATGCTTACTGATGAGAGTCTTCTTAAGTCACTAGATAAAAACAATAAAATGTTTTCCTCAGCTAATTCAATAAATATAGGAAGACTAATACCTCAGGTTGTATATTATTTTTATGCATATGCTCAGCTTTGTAAGATGGGAGATATTAAAATAGGAGATGAAATAAACTTCTGTGTTCCTACTGGTAATTTTGGCGACATATTAGCAGGATATTATGCAAAGAAAATGGGATTACCAATTAAAAAACTAATATGTGCATCTAATCAAAATAAGGTGTTATATGATTTCATAAAGACAGGCGTATATGATAGAGTTAGAGATTTTGTAATTACTATGTCACCTTCTATGGATATATTAATTTCAAGTAACCTTGAAAGACTCCTATATGCTATAAGCGGTGAAGATTCAAATAAAATAAAAGGACTTATGGATAAGCTAAAAAAAGATGGGAAATATGAGATTGACGATAACATGAAAAAGGAACTAAAGGACTTTTTTGGAGGTTATGCAACTGAAGAGGATACTGCAAAGGCAATAACTAATGTTTATAAAACCACTAATTACGTAATTGATACTCACACTGCAGTATCATATGCTGTATATCAAAAATACTTAGAAGAAACAAAGGATACTACAAAGACAGTTATTGTGTCCACTGCGAGTCCATATAAATTTACACCAGATGTTATGAAATCAATAGACAAGAAATATGCTGGGTTAAATGATTTCGAACTAATAAAAGAACTTAGTAAAATAACAAAGGTCGATATTCCAGCAGGTATAAAAGATCTAGAAACAAGACCTGTTCTTCATAAAACAGTATGCAAAAAGAATGAAATGCAAATACAAATTGAAAAAATTCTTAACATATAAATAGGATACTTAACATATATTTAGGATTACTCTATTATATAATAGAATCAATCTAGTATATAATGGAGTCTATTAAATTTTAAAACGAATCTAAAAAGCACTATGAATGGTGTTTTTATATAAAGATTTAGGAAAGGAGAAATTAGCATGGAAAAGGTGAAAATAGCAATTTTAGGTTTTGGAAATGTTGGAACAGGCGTATGGAAAATACTCCTGGAAAATAAAAAAGAAATAATGAAACGTTCGAATTATGATATAGAGGTAGCTAAGATACTCGTAAAAGACATAAATAAAGAAAGAGATATTGCATTGCCCAGGGAAGTGCTAACAGATAATATTGATGATATTATAAATGATGAAAGTATAAAAATAGTAGTTGAACTTATTGGTGGACGAGGCGAGGCTAAGGAATATATGATAAGGGCAATGAAAGCTAAAAAACATATTGTAACTGCTAACAAATTAGTGATTGCAAACTGGGGCAAAGAGTTATTTAGAATAGCGAAAGAGGAAAATGCATTATTTTATTATGAGGCAAGTGTGGCTGGTGGAATTCCAATAATACGTGAAATAAATGAGAGCCTTACAGCAAATAGAATACAGCAAATAACCGGAATTATAAATGGAACAACTAATTATGTGTTAAGTAAAATGACAATAGATGGTAGTGGTTTTAATGAGGCATTAAAAGAGGCTCAAGAAAAAGGTTATGCTGAAGCAGATCCAACCTCAGATATAGATGGTTATGATGCTGTTTATAAGCTTGCAATAATGGCTTCTCTAGCTTACGGAACAGAGGTAGATCATGATTGTATTTATAGGGAAGGAATAAGAAATATTAGTGATATTGATATACAATATGCAAAACAGTTTGGTTATACAATAAAACTTCTTGCAATAGCAAAGGAAGAAAATAATAAACTAGAACTAAGAGTACATCCAACCTTTATACCGTCGAGTCACCCAATGGCAAACGTAAATGATGCATTTAATGCTATCTTAATAAAAGGTAATGCAGTTGGAGAACTAATGTTATATGGTAAAGGAGCAGGTGCGTTGCCAACTGGTTCCGCTGTTGTAGGTGATATAATATCGATATTAAGAAATAATGTAGCACCAACTGAGGTAAAGGCCGCAAATGCTAAAGTCGATTTTAAAGAAGTGAAAAAATCTAACGATAACGAATCGGAATTTTATATAAGACTCGATTTTAAAGATAAAGCAGGAGTTTTAGGAGATACAGCTGAAATATTTGGTAAAAATAATGTTAGTATTGTATCCATTACTCAAGATGTAGCACATAAGACTCATTCAACATTAGCATTTATTACACATAAAAGTTCAGAAAAGAACATAAATAATTCACTTAAGAAAATAGTAGAACTTGAAAGTGTTAACAAAGTAGAAAGCATAATAAGGATAGAATCATTTAATTAGTTATAAAAACTAATTATTAAAAAACAAATCCGCCTATACATGATATTTTGGTGTTTTACCATATCATTTATAGGAGGATTATATATATACAAAAGCCTAGCTAATTGTTTGCTACCTCACCTTTTGTATTAATAACTATATCATATATTTCAGAAGATCTGTTTCCTTTAAAAGTAACACTATTTTTAAGTTCATTATAACTTACTTTACTAGCAACTATATATAAAGGTCTGTTTTTACTCTCATCAGAAATTCTTCCGATATACTGACCCATAATAGCGAGAAAACAAAACATTATGCCAAACATCATTAAGGTAATTGAAAGAATAAACCCTAAACTTAATATGTTACTTTGATTAACCGTTGAAGTTATAATACTGTAAAGCAACAAACAAGTACCTATAAAACCAGCAAATCCTCCGAAGTATCCAGCTAATATTAATGGTTTGTAAGAAAAGGATGTCAAACCGTCAAAGGCCAAAGTTAACATTTTTTTAAGAGAATATTTTGTTTCACCAGCAAATCTTTCTTGGCGTGTAAACTCTACAAAGGTTTGTTTATAGCCAACCCAACTAACTAAACCTCTTATAAATCTATTCTTTTCTGGCAATGAATTAAGAGCATCGCATACTTTTCTGTCTATTAGTCTAAAATCTCCAGTGTCAACTGGGATATCAATACTTGTTAAACTTCTAAGTATTCTATAAAACGCACTAGCTGAGAATTTCTTGAAAAATGTTTCTCCCTCTCTCTTAGTTCTTTTGCCATATACAACTTCATAACCCTCTTTCCATTTCTTAATCATGTCTAAAATAGCTTCAGGTGGATCTTGAAGATCCGCATCTATTACTATAACTGCATCACCTAAAGCCTCATTCATCCCTGCAGTTATTGCAGCTTGATGTCCAAAGTTTCTTGAGAAATTTAAGAGCTTTATATTCTTATCTTTTCTACATATATTTTCTACTTCATCCCTAGTTGAGTCATGACTTCCGTCATTAACAAATAATATTTCATATGTTTCCATTGAGCTATCCATAACGGATTTTAATCTTTTGTAACTTTCATTTATAACGAGTTCTTCATTATATAAAGGCACTACCACGGAATAAACAATTTCATTACTCATATTTATCATTCCCTTCACTTTTTAATGTTTCTCTATAATTTAAATTATAAGGTCAAATTGTAGCATCAGTATCAAATTAATATGTGAACTTTATGTGATAACACAAAGTTCACAATACTTATATTTTCATATAAGTATTGTTTATTATTAAGTAAAAAGGCTGCCTACGATAGGCAGCCTTTTAAGGTAAGGTAATGAAATTATTTTATAATCTGTTACTTCTTAAAATTAACTTAATCCTACTAACTAATTCTGAAAATAGATACAGTTCCAATAGGTCCACCTAAACCTGCAATTACTATACTAATAGGTCCATTTGAGTTGTTAACAAATCTCAAAGTGTCTCCTGCGGTTGCGGCATAAATTACATTAGAGCCAGTTACTGTTGGATTTGTTACTGTAATAGATATACCAGCAATAAAGGTTGAAGGCAATTTTTGTAAATCGATTTGTATAGCAGTGGTTAAAGGAACTGGAGTAACAGACATTTTCCAGTCGATTACATAAACACCTGTTGTATTAACTGTAAAGAAACCTGTTGCTGGATTATAACTCAAATCAGGTCCTACAATATTTACAGTATCATAAATAATAGTGCCTCCTACAGGAATTGATATTTTATTTGTTGTTATAACTCCATTTGCATACGAATTAAAATTTGGACCAGTTGCTCCGGTTGTACCAGTTCTACCAGTAGCACCAGTAGCACCAGTAGCACCAGTTGCGCCAGTTGCGCCAGTTGCGCCGGTTGCACCAGTTGCTCCGGTTGCACCAGTAGCTCCGGTTGCACCAGTAGCACCGGTTGCACCAGTAGCTCCGGTTGCACCAGTAGCACCGGTTGCACCAGTAGCTCCGGTTGCACCAGTAGCACCAGTTGCACCAGTTGCACCAGTAGCTCCGGTTGCACCAGTAGCACCAGTTGCACCAGTAGCTCCGGTTGCACCAGTAGCACCAGTTGCACCAGTTGCACCAGTAGCTCCGGTTGCACCAGTAGCACCGGTTGCGCCAGTTGCTCCGGTTGCACCAGTAGCGCCAGTAGCTCCGGTTGCACCAGTAGCTCCAGTTCTACCAGTAGCACCAGTTGCTCCGGTTGCGCCAGTTGCACCAGTAGCGCCGGTTGCTCCGGTTCTACCAGTAGCGCCGGTTGCTCCGGTTCTACCAGTAGCGCCGGTTGCTCCGGTTCTACCAGTAGCGCCAGTAGCACCAGTTCGTCCAGTTTTAGTTTTACATATTACACAACAATCGCAAGGAGCGCAACAATCGTGCTTGTCATCACAATCATGTTTTTTGTCACAATCGTGTTTTTTAGGAATGAAATAGAGAGAAGAATCATCTTCTTTGTTTTTACTCAATATAGACACCTTCCTTATTAATTATATTTACTTTATTTAAGTTGCTTTAATTTCTTATTTAAAAGGCTTGTACTTTCTATTTAAAAGGCTTGTACTTTCTATTTAAAGCTTGTACGTTCTATACATAGTATGCGGATGCTTTATTTTTGTTAAACATATATATCAGAAGAATTAGTTGAATTGAAAGAAATATATATTAGTTTTATAACTTTCATTATGGGTGAGTGGTTAACAGACTGAAAAAGTTTATTCTAGCAAGAATTCTACAATAGTTGGAACATGTGTGGACATCACAATTCAAAGCAGAATATAATATAAACCAAAGAAAATAGCCTATATCTTAGTTGTAATATAAGATATAGGTTATATTTATTTTGTATGTTTTATATTATTAGATTTTTTGCAGCTTTATTTCATTAATCAAATGAATTCTAAATGTGCATATTAAATCAATTATTATTACGAATAAAACTATAGAAAGATCAACTATAGAATCAATTGAAGTATTATACAAAAATGGGAAATAGCAAAACAATGATACCAAAGGTATTATTATAGCTACATATAATTTCCTGGGAAAACAAAAGGCATATAGTAGTGAGATTATATCTGCCATAAAGAAATACCTTTCATGCATTCTTGGTAATAAAAAGGGTATTATAACAGCGAACAATAAGGATAATTCTATAACATTTTCATATTTGATGACTTTAATATATCTAAAACTTACATAGATAATACTAAGTACAACCACAAGAGTAAACATTATTCCTATATTACCTATAAGAGTTGTATTGCTGAAAAAGCTACTAGTGAACCATTGATATATTGAGGGTGCATTGTAAGTTAAATTTGTATACTCACTGGATTGATTAAGATAAGTAAGTAAAATATCTTTTAGAGGTCTACCTACAATTAGACTAGGAATACTTAAAAATAAGTAGGTAATAGGGATAAGTAGTAGATGATATATCTTAATCCTATTTTTAAATAACAGAATTGCAAACAATGGCAATATAAATATTGCTTGTAGTTTAAAAGATAATGCTACTCCATAAAATATTATTGAAGTAATTGGCTTTTCACGTAGAATATAATAGATAGAGCCGATAACAAAGGAAGTATATATTATATCGCATTGAGCCCATACAGACCCATTAAATATAACTGTTGGAATTATAAGAAGAATTCCAAAAGATAGATACCCTATCTTTTCATTCTTATATTTCATATTAACAATTTTCATTATATAAAAAGCAACCATTATTTCAAACACAAAAGATATCATTTTTATATAGAATAACTTGTTTATATCCGTATAAGTACCCAGTGTTAATAAATATAAATAGGGCTGAGTGTAATCACCCATTGAATTTTTTAAGGCACTAAAGCCACCGCCGGTTTTTATACTATCAAACCATCTACTTAAGAAGGCGTTATAGTCCTGACTTGTAGTGGGCAAACCATGAATTCTAACAACAAATGCAAGCCATATGATAGCAGCTAGTATAACAAATTTTTTTAAAAATCTTTTATTTTTATTCATAAATCTCCTCCAACTTAGTTTTCTGCTTTTTTGGAATCTCCACTTGGAGGGCTTCCTTGAGGTTTAGTACCAGCATTTCGTTGGAACTCACCTTGTGGTTTATTACCATCTTTGTTTTGCAAATTACCTTGTGATGGTCCTCTATTTACATTTGAGGATGAATTAGTACTTATTGTATTGTTTGAGGTATACTGATATGCATATAAAAGCGTACCCATTAAAATTGAGAGAGTAACCATAACAGTTAAGATCGAAGTTAATATGTTTTTACTTTTTTTCATGCATGCATCCCCATCTTTCTTGCTCCTTTAAACTTTTTTTAATACAAGCAGATTCTATCCTGTTGGAATAGAATCTGCTTTTGTATTACACTTAATTATTATTTTGTAGTATCAGCACCTTTTAAATCATATAATGCTCCTGAGCTTTGTCCACCCATTGATTTATTAGCTGAAGTTGACGCTGTACTAGTTGATTTTTTATTAGTTGTAGTAGTTGACTTACTTGTTGTAGTAGAGTCTTTCCATTCACTCTCTTTTACAAGTGTACCGACCTTTTTAGCCCATGTCATGATATCGTTACTTGAGCTGCCACCTTGGCCACCTCCTACCATTACATATCTAACTTCTCCTTTTTTAACTAAAGCTTTGAACTGAGCGAGTGTTATTGCTTTATCAGTTCCGAAAAAGCCCCAAGTCATTACAGACTCATTAGTATTGAGTATTATATTTGTTGCATCACCATTTGTTGAGGATGTTACAAGTAGATATTTTTCAGTCGTTTTATTACTTTGTAAGAATTTTATTAACTTTGAACTACTGCTACTACTGTTAGAAGAACCCATTGATGAAGCTCCCTTTTGTGAGCTAGATAATAAACTTAATCCAGCAGAAGGGAAGGTTCCATTCACAGCTTTAAACATTGTAGTACCAGACCAAACTAGAGGGGTTATTAAAAGCCCTGTTAAAGCTGTACCTATTAATATTTTCTTAAGCATAGTATTTTCATTCTTCATTAATTTAAGAACAATGAGTATGATTGACGATACAAAACATAAAACTCCCATTGCAATCATTAAGTATTTTGTTATAGTTGAGGTTTTGTAAAAATAAGATAAAACCAGTAATTGAACCAATCCATCTACAAGGAGAGATACTGGTAAAATCCAAGATTTCCACCCTGAGTCTTTATAAAGTGACCACATAGAAACAATTCCGATCCCAGCGAGAGCTGCAATTGGTGGAGCAAGCATAGTTAAATAATAAGGATGAAATAAACCTGTTGTGAAACTAAAATATATAAATTCAGGTATTAACCACATTGACCATAAGATTAATGCTTGTTTTCTTTTGGTATTGAAAGCAGGTTTAAGTTTTTCCTTAAGTGAAGCTGCTATAAATCCTAAAACGGCAATTGGTAATAACCAAATTATTTGATCAGACATACCATTATTAGAGAATAACCTTGTAATGCTAGATTTTTCACTACCTCCCATGGAAGAGCCACCACCGCCCCAAAAATTTCCACCTTGAGTTTGACCACCTTTACCCATGCTACCTGTTGGAGGGGTGCCACCTTGACCAGTACCTGTAGGGGGAGTACCTCCCTGCATTCCTTTACTAGAACTTGCATTTGCAGTAGTACCAGTTGGAGGAGTGCCACCTTGCATTTTCTCATTGTTACCACTTTGAGTTTTACTTGCACCACCAGTGGTACTTGTTCCAATTCCAAGTCTTTCGAGTCCATTATGTCCAATTATAAGTTCAAGCTCTGAGTTATTTGTACTACTTCCTACATATGGTCTGTTTGCAGCAGGTATTAAATCTACAACTATTGCCCAAGAGAAGGAAACAACAAGTAAAACAAGTGTTCCGCAAATAAGATGAATTATTCTCTTTTTAAGAGAAACTGCAGTAGATAGGAGATATGTTAAATATATAGCTGGAACAACCATATAAGCTTGAAGCATTTTTATATTAAAACCTACGCCAACAATAACTAAACTTAGTATTAGATATTTAACTTTGCCTTTCTCAGCTGCTATTGAAATAGCCCAGCATGCGAGTAGAAGAGTTAAAACAAGTAAGTTATCACAAGTATTATTTCTACTTACTGCAACGAATATTGGAGTTACTGCAAGAAACAATGCTGAAAGAAGACCAGCCGTAGTTCCAAAAGATCTCTTAACAACTATATATATTACTAAAACGGAGATTACACCTGCAAGGGCCTCAGGAAGAAGAATGCTCCATCCACTAAATCCAAAGATCTTAGCTGAGATTGCCTGAATCCAAAACCCTAGAGGAGGTTTATCGATACTTACAAAGCCAGTTGGGTCAAATGATACGAAAAAGAAATTTTTAAGACTCATAGTCATACTTTTTACACCAGAAGCATAATACAGATTTGAATATCCCTCTATGCCTAAATTAGCGAAATTTAATATTCCGGATAATAGTAGGACTAATGATAATAAAAGCTTTTCTTTTGAAAGTTTTAATTTTTTCATTTTAATTTACTCCTTTTTATAATGAGTATTCACTGTAGTAACAGGTATTCTCATAATTAATTTAGTTGTATTTATTCGTAGACTACCTTATTAAATATCCACAGTTTATAAAATTGAAAAGTCCATGAGTAGTTTTATTTATAAAATTAGTAGAAAAAGTCCGGTTTTTATTAAGTACAAAATTATTACCATTTACCCTCACATTTGTTCACCCCCATTTTATTTCAAGTAAAATCTCACACTTAAACACAGGTGTTTTCGTAATATCTCGATATATAAGATTATAGTCATCAATTGTATTAGTAGTATCAAATAATTGTGTGAGCTTTATGTGATTATGGACAACATAATAAAAGCAATCAACATTTCTGCTGATTGCTTTTATTTATAGGGGGTATCTAATTAAAAAACTAACTCCAATATCCCTATTTGTAACCTCTATTTCTCCATTATAATAATTTACAATTTTCTTGCAAATGGCAAGGCCGAGGCCAAATTTTCCGGTTTTATCTTTATAGAAATTATCAAAAATATGAGATAGATGTTCTTCAGGAATATTAGGACCATCGTTATAAATCCCAATTACTGCAAAAGCACCTTCTTTTTTAAGAGATATACATATTTTACCATTGGCATATCTAAGGCTATTATCTAATATATTTTCAATAGAAACTTGTATTTTATCCACGTTTCCAACTATAATAGCTTCTTCAATGTCTAAATCCCACTTTATATTGTTATTAATTACTTCAAACCTATTTATAATGTGGGTAAGTAAGCGATGCAAGTTAATTTCTATCTTCTCAAGATTATTTTCTAGAACATAATCAAGAGTATTTAAATATAACATCTGCTTAACCTTTTTTTCCAGGCTTAGAGATTCATCCCTTATTATTTCAGCGTTTTTCTCTACTGATTCCACATATACACCATCAATAATAGCCTCAGCATGACTCATAATTACCATAATTGGTGTTTTTAAATCGTGAGATATGCTTTGTAAAAACATTTTCTCTTCTTCATCTGTGCGTCTTAGTTCCTTTTGCATCAAATTCATTGAATTTGCAAGTCTTCCAATCTCATCATCATTTTTAACATTAATAGGTTTTGTCCAATCTTTATGAGCTATTCTAATAGTACAATTTTCAAGTTCTTTAAGGGGTTTTGAAATATAATTTGCAACTAATTTAGCAGTTAAAAAACCAATTGCTATAAATATAAGTCCTACCCAAAGTACCATGTAAAGCAAACTATTATCTACGATTTCTGGCATATAGGTTATTAAATATGATTTTCCAGAACTTCCATAGTTAATAGAACTTATTATAAATATGAATTTCATATTATTGTATGTCGCTTTAAATTGTTTTTCATAAAGAGTACCCGGCGTAATGTAACTTGACATCCATAGCTTTATATTTGTATCATTTATCTTAAAAGGTGAGTTAAGGTCAGTTTGAGTACTTGGTGGCAACCCATGACTTTTATTTATGTTTACAATTGAAGCGTTATTGTTTTTATCTACATTATATATATAATAATCGCTACCTTTTAAATTCCTTAATTCGTCAAATCTATTAGGCTGGGTAAAATTATTAGTCTTTAATAAAATATCGTGAGATACTTTTAAGTCTTGAGTTTTTGCTTTCTCACTTATGGTTCTAAAAGCAACCAGATAGAAAAATGAGATACTTGAAATTATTATAAGTATAATGACTGTAAAAGTTGTCCATATCCGCATAGTTAATGAGTTGAATTTAAAATTTAATTTTTTCATGATTTGTACACTAGCTTATAACCATAACCGTACACAGTTTCTATTGTGAATTTATCTATCTTTTTACGAAGGCGCCTTATAACATCATCCACAACTCTATCTGAACCAAAGTAATCATCGCCCCATACTGTGTCTAATATCTGTTCTCTAGACACTAGATTGTTTTTGTTTTCGATAAAGTAATAGAGTAGTTCAAATTCTTTTTTAGTTAAAATAACCTCTATATCTCCTATAAAAATTGTTCTTTGTTTCTTGCTAATGCGATATCCGCCCATGTTTAGATTATCATCGATTTGCGTTACATCGTCTCTATTTGCACCATATATTCTCTCTAGAAGTTTATTAGTTCTTATAATAAGTTCTCTAGGTAAAAATGGTTTTGATAAATAATCGTCGCTGCCAAGCTCTAGGCCTACCACGCGGTCAAGTTCTTCGTTTCTTGCAGACATAAAAATGACAGGTGTATTTTTATTATGAGCTTTAACAGCTTTAATAATTTCATAGCCATCGATGTCTGGAAGCATTATGTCGAGTATCCATAAATCTGGCATATCCTCAATTCTTGCTACTGCAGAATTACCATTTGAGAAGGTAGTTACTTCATAACCTTCACGTTGTAGGTATTTCTCAAGCAAAAGATTTAAACTTATTTCATCCTCAACAAGATATATTTTCTTTGACAAGTAGATCACCCCTGATTTTTTAAGCACTAAGTCCTATAATTTATAAAGATAATTTAATTATGTTACATATAATACCTATTAAATTATATTCTATCACATAATTCTCGAAACATTTCTAATTATTTATGTAAAGATTATGTGATTTATAATAAAAAACGACATAAGATCATCTAAAGTATATACCTTAATGATAATATAATTAATTAAACCAATTAGAGATGTAAAAGCTTAATTCATTCAAATTTATTACCTCTGAATAAATTCTTTTAACAATTATTTATTTAATATAACATTACTTACCAAATTATAGTGTGAAATATATATATAGTTTATTATATTATGTAATAGAATTTAATCAAAAGGAGGTACAAATGAAAAAAATATTTAAGAATTATAAATCAACGATTATTCTTTTATGTTCCGTAATAATTGGAGGTGTAGTTGGTAGTATTATGGGACCAAGATCTTCTGTACTAGAACCTTTTGGGAAATTATTTATAAATCTAATGTTTATGATTTTAGTCCCATTAGTATTTTTCAGCGTTTCATCAGCCATGGCAAATATAAGTGGAATGAAAAGACTAGGTAAAATCATGGGTAGTATTATGTTAGTATTTTTATCTACAGCACTTATAGCTGCTATTATTGGAACAGTGGGTGCTCTTATTATGAAGCCGACTAATGGTCTTCATATAGATATGTTTAAAAGCTTAATGAAGAATGCCATAGAAACTCAAACTAGTGAAAAAGTTTCTTTTCTAAATCAACTTGTAAATACATTTACTGTTTCAGATTTTGTTGATTTGCTTTCAAGAAAAAACATGTTACAACTTGTTATATTTTCAATTATCTTTGGTATCTCTGTTTCTCTTTCTGGTGAAAAGGGAAAACCTCTTGCCAATATACTTGAGGCAGGTTCGGTTACGATGATGAAAGTTGTTAAAATTATAATGTATTATGCACCTATTGGCCTTGGATGTTATTTTGCAGCTATTGTTGGTCAACTTGGCGGCCAAATATTAAATGGTTATTTAAGAATATTTTTATTATATATAATTATTTCGGTTATTTATTATTTTGGATTTTTTAGCCTATATGCATTTATTTCAGGTGGGAAAAATGCTGTAACAGTATTTTGGAAAAATGCTATTACACCCTCAGTCACAGCTCTAGCTACTTGTTCTAGTGCCGCTTGCATACCTGCTAACTTAGACGCTGTTAAGAAAATTGGTGTACCTTATGATATTTCAGAAATAGTAATTCCACTTGGTGCAAATATGCACAAAGATGGATCTGTATTTGGAGGAGTTATGAAAATTACACTCTTAATGGGTTTGTTTGGTAAAGATATGACTAGTTTGTCATCTATACTCGGTATTATAGGCGTTTCATTGCTTGTAGGAGCGGTTATGGGTGCTATTCCGAGTGGGGGAATGATTGGAGAAATGCTAATATTAAGTGTATATGGTTTTTCACCAGAAGTTCTTCCAATTATAGCTGTTGTTAGCGTTATTATTGATGCGCCAGCAACGCTACTTAATTCTACTGGGAATACAGTATGTTCTATGCTTGTAGCTAGACTTGTAGAAGGTAAAAATTGGTTGAAAAGTGATAAAGAGATTATGCCTGATTTAAATATAAAATAATTATATCTAATTTTAGAATTTTATGTGTATAACTATTATAAATATAAAAAAGAGCCTCAGGCTGGATATAATTCCAACAGGAGACTCTTTTGTTTCTAGCAATAAGTAATTAAAACCTTGGCAATGTACTTAATATTTTCTATTTTATATATAGTCAATCATTAGAACAAAGGGGGCTCTATTCTAACGTTTGTTCTATATTTAAATAATAGTATAGAATTGTGTCAATTCAGTGACAAAGATGTGTAGTATTTATTAAGTTTATTTGTTATATAAATAAAAAAATATTTGAAATTTCAAGATTTTTCAATTAAACTTATTAAGTATATGTTTTTAAATATTAATATTTTGAATATAGTATCTTAATAACTAAATAAAGAATAGGAATCTAAAGTATATAATTAATAACATTGACAAAGATTGAATGTAGAAGTATATTAAAAATGCAAATCACTTGATGAATTAATATTGCATTACCACACCTGTATATCAAATGATAACATTTGTGGTTTGTTATTGAATAAATGTTTATATAATAGTGGTATAATAATAAAAACAAGTGAACAAATAGTATTAATTTAAAGAGAAACTAGTAACTAAAGATTTTATTGAGAAGCTCATCTATTATATTGTTACCAATTAAAAGATAAGTTTAAAAGATATGTTAAATTATATGTTGCTATGCACATATAATAAAAAAATGAAAGTTTAAGTGGTGATGAAATGGAAAAAGAAAAAAAATTTAGTAGGTATAATGTATTAGTTGTAATTATGATAGCTATATTTTTAACAATAATTGGAAAACTATATTATTTACAAGTGCTAAATGGGAAGTATTACAAAGATACAGCAAATACTGAAGCTCTTAAGGTTATAACAGTAGAGGCGCCAAGAGGGCTCATAACAGACAAAAACGGAATAAACCTTGCAAATGAAGTAGTAGGTTATAACCTTACATACACAGATACAGCTAAGGCTAGCTTGGAATTATTTACAACACTACAAAAAGTATTTAAAATTCTTGATGAAAATGGACAAGTTCAGACTGATAGTTTTCCTTTAAAGATTGAACCATATAGATTTGAGTTTAGTTCAAGTGATCCTAAGGGAATACAAATCATACAGTTAAGATTTTTAAAAGATAGAGGGTTTCAAGGTGATATATTGAAAGCGAAATTTAAAGATAAAAAAGAAGCAGATTTAACAGCAGAAGAAATTGCGAAGCTTAATAATGAACTTTTGAAATTAACTCCAGAGCAAGTATATAATGAACTTCTTAAGGAATATGGAGTAACAAAAGGAGTTTCAAGTTTGCATACACAGGAAACACCGGCTTTAATAAGAAGATATTTAGTTGTGGGAGACGCTATAAAAATGAATGGATTCACTAAATATAAACCAATTAGCATAGCAACTAATATAAAGAAAGACACATCGCTTATATTCGAGCAAAGTCTTTCAGAGTTACCAGGAATTAAAGTGCAAAATGAGCCTATGAGACAATATCCCTATGGACAGCTTGGTTCATCAGTTTTGGGATATATAAGCAAAATAAGCCCTGCCGATAAGGCAAAATATTCAGCAAAGGGTTATGACACAAGTGCAGATCATGTGGGAACGTCTGGAATTGAAGCTGCATTGGAAAGTAGTCTCAAAGGAGATAACGGAGGAAAAGTGGTTCAAGTTGATAATCAGAGTAGGGTGAAGACTGAATTTTCTAGTGAAAAGGCAACTCCCGGGAAAAATGTTCAGCTTACAATAGATGCAAATCTGCAATACAGTACAGAAAACGCTTTAAATAGTGAAATGAAGAGATTACAAGATCTAGGAACTGTGAATGGATTAAATGTAACAAATGCTACAAGAGGTGCGGCTGTTGCAATAGATGTCCACACTGGTGGAATACTAGCACTTGCTAGCATGCCAGGATACAATCCTAATGATTTTTCTACGGCGCAAGGTCTAACAGAAGCTCAATCAAAAAAGTATTTTAATCTAGATTATGAAAAAATGGCAAAAGCTCAAGGGAAATCACAAACTTTAATTGATTATATGTTCCCAATAGACACAAGCATAAAGGGAAATACCACAATTAGAAAGGATAAGTTTGATTACTATCCAAAATACTTGTATAATTATGCAACTATGTCACTTATACCTTCAGGTTCTACTTTTAAACCAATGACAGCAATTGCAGGTCTTGAAACTGGAGTTATAGATGCTAATACTACATACGTTGATCAAGGTCAGTTTGATATAGGTGGGGGAGTTATAGATCATTTCGTAACAGATGGGGCACTTGGGGTTGTAAATGTAGTAAGCGCAATAGCAAAATCTAGTAATCCATTTTTTATGAATGTGGGTGGTTTGTTAAGAGCTAAATTTGGAGATGACATTTTAGCTAAATATGCATGGGGGTTTGGGCTCGGAGCTAAACCTACTGAAACTAACCCTGGTACAGGAATAGAACTAAATGAAAATTTTGGGCAGGTATATAATACAGTATCTCAGAAAAACCTGTCAGCAACTCAATATCTTTTAAGTGTGGAGGGGGATTTAACCCTTGGAGTTGGTGCTACAGGAACAAAATTTCCTAAGATAGATTTATATGATAGAGATGGAGATAATAATATTGTTAATAATGGAAAAAAACTTTCAGAAATAAAAACGGAGATTAAGAATGATATAAAGGACTCAGTAAAAAATGGAACTTTTTCTAAGAGCAATTACGAGAAGCTATTTAAGCAATTAATTGCAGCTGATCCTAAGTATAAAGGAATAACTTTCACTGCGGCTAATATACAAGCAATTGTAGCCGATGTAAACGTCCAAGCTGTTCAGACAGGGCATACATCATTAGGTTTTCCATACAACATGTATATTGCCACAATTGGTCAGGGTATGGACAATTTCACACCTATTCAGATGGCAAATTATATAGCGACACTCGCAAATGGTGGAACGAGATATAAACTTCATTTGGTTGATAACATAAAAGATTCTAATGGAAAGTTAATATCTAAAACAAAATCTGTGGTTTTAAACAAAGCTGATATGAGTGCAAAAACTAGAGATTTAGTTATGCAGGGAATGAACAAAGTTACAGGCGCAGGTGGTAATACAGATGGTACTGCGTCTGGAGCACTTGGTAATTTTCCTATACCTACAGGTGGTAAAACAGGTACAGCACAGTTTAATACATCTGATATACAGAATAAAGTAGGTAGAGGAGATTATGCGTGGTATGTAGGCTATGCACCTGCTAATAATCCTGAAATTGCAATATCTGTAGTTATGTTTGATGGAGGTTATGGTAGTGATGCCGCGAATGTTGCTAAAGGTATGTACGAGAGTTACTTTAAAAATGATCCTCGGATGGCAAAGTATAAAAATAAATATGACATAAAATTAAAACGTATTAATTAGAGTTAATAAGGAGCCTATAGACTAGACACTTCCAGAACAGTGTTTGAGCTATAGGTTCTTCTTTATAATTTATATGAGGATAAAGTAGGAGTAAAATATTGAGTTATAAATTGACGGAGTTGTTAATAGAACATAAAAAAAAGGTATTTCCTAGAACATTAAATTTGCTCAAAGGAAAGTCCCTTTTGTTATCTTTTATTTGTGATAATGTATTTCTATAAAAACTTCTTCATTTCATCAACATTTTGTATTTCAAATTTTAATAATCTATCTGCTAATGCTAATATGTCTGGAGCAACATCCTTATATTCTTTTATTTTTTTGGTAAGATCAACAATCCCCATTGTACTTCCTTGAATTAGCATTTCAGCTATATGAGAGGGGGTTTTGTTTTTCATGGTTTTAAAGTTAATCATTAGGTAAGTGGTAAATTTAGAGAAAGTTCCAATACCTTTAGATGTTTTTTTTGCCTGCTCAATTTTATTACTTGATATGTCGAATATCTCGGTGTATTCCTTTAATTGGGATTCGAGAATATTTTTGAATGATGCATCTTCTACAATAGTAATTAGTTCACTAATTGTATCCTTGCCCATTTCAGCATTTTGATAAATATAGTTTAAAAACTCAATATTATTATCCATTAATATCACCTCATAAATACATTATTTGTAGAAAAAGATTATTTATTCATAATTTTATTTATTAGAAATAGTTATTAGCAATAGCATATTCTAAATCCTTAATAATAAAAATGTATATAAAAATCATAGTAATTATCTTGGACATAATAAGTTCATAATGTCATGTTATGGGGAAACAAAAACATATTATAATGTAACATATTATGGTATTATGTTATAAGAGATTAGAACGATTTGTAATAATATGTAATATGTTTAAAGTAGACAAGCTAAATTATTAAAATATCTTTTATAATTTGTTTATATTTAGATATAATATTTAAATGCGTACATTATGAATATGTATGCATTTAATTTAATTTTTTTCTAAAACTTCCATCAAAAATATTTTCAACAGAAATTTATTATAAATAATTAAGTAATCTATGAAGGGTGATTCTAAATGAATGAAAATTTTTATAAACAGGTAACAGCACAGTTAGAAATGAGACTTAAGGAAAATGAAGAGAAGGCAAACAGGGCAGCAGAGCTCGTCATTGCTAATAAAGAGCTTGCATATCAAAGCGAAGAAAAAGCAGACAGAGCGGCAGAGCTCGTTATAGCAAATAAGGAGCTTGCTTTTCAAAGTGGAGAGAAAGCAGACAGGGCGGCGGAGCTCATAATAACTAATAAAGAGCTTGCATATCAAAGCGGAGAAAATGCAGACAGGGCGGCAGAATTAATCATCGCTATCAAAGAGCTCGCCTTTCAAAGTAAGGAAAAGGCAGACAGGGCAGCAGAGCTAATCATTGCTAATAAAGAGCTTGCTTTTCAAAATGAGGAAAAAGGTAAACGTGCGGCGGAGCTCGTAATTGCTAATAAGGAGCTTACCTATCAAAATGAAGAGAAATGCAAAAGGGCGGCAGAATTAATTATTGCTAATAAAGAGTTGATCATTGCTAATAAGGTACAGGGAGAATTTATTATTAATATATCTCATGAACTTAAAACTCCATTAAACGTTATTTTTTCAACAGCTCAATTATTTGATATGTATTGCAAGAATGATTCATTAGCTGAGAATAGAGATTCAGTCATTAAATATATAGACTCGATTAAGCACAATTCATATAGATTATGTAAGCTCATTAATAATATGGTTGATTTATCAAAAATAGAAGCGGGAATTTTTAAATTAAACCTATCTAATAGTAATATAGTCACCGTAGTAGAAGATATAGTGATGTCTGTAACTAGTTTAATTGAAAGTAAAGGGTTAAATATTATTTTTGATACAGATGTAGAAGAAAAGATTATTTCTTGTGATACACAAAAAATAGAGAGGATTGTTTTAAATCTTATATCAAATGCAATAAAGTTCTCAAATGAGGGTGATGAAATAATTGTAGATATCAAGGATAAGAAAGAATTTATTGAGGTATCAGTCAAAGATAATGGAATTGGAATTGAAGACAAGTACTTAGACATGATCTTCGATAGATTTAAGCAGGTAGATAAATCCTTATCAAGAAATACAGAAGGTACAGGTGTTGGTTTAAGTATAGTTAAATCCATTGTAGAATTACATGGTGGTAGTATATATGTTGAAAGCCAAATTGGAAAAGGAAGTAATTTTACAGTCGTGCTTCCCTCAGAAAAGATACTTAATGAAAATATGATATATAGTGACATCGTGAAAAGTCGAAACCAAAATATAAGAGTAGAGCTTTCGGATATCTATCTGTAGTAAATATTATAAAGAATTATTAAACAAATAAAGTGAATAATTACATTATAATAGACCTTGTAGACTTAATCAAACCTAGACATTTATGTTAAGGCGTGAGTAAGTCTATAATTTTGTCTGATTTTGGGGATGAATCTAATTAGACTCTATGTTTCTATTCTTTTTAAAATATGAGATAATAGAAGAAGAGCATAATAATTATGTCTATTACTTGAGGTTTTATAGTTGATAATATTTCTTAGGAGGAGTTAGTAATGAAGCTTACTAGAGAATTTTACGCAAAAGAAACTTTGCAGGTTGCGAAGGAACTTCTAGGGAAAATACTTGTACATAAGGTTAACGGAGAAGAGCTAAGAGGAATGATAGTTGAAACAGAAGCATACATTGGCTCAATAGATAAGGCATGTCATGCTTATGGAGGTAAAAAAACACCTAGAGTAGAAACACTATATGGTAGGCCTGGCATCGCATATGTATATTTTATTTATGGAATGTATCATTGCTTTAATGTAATAACAAAAGAAGAAGGTTATCCAGAAGGAGTTTTGATTAGAGCATTACAGCCGATTCAGGGGCTAGACGAAATGTCAAATTTAAGATATAAAAAAGATTATAATGAATTAACAAAATCTCAAATCAAAAATTTAACTACAGGGCCATCTAAGCTCTGCATAGCTATGAATATAAATAAAGGAAATAACAATCAAGATTTGTGTAAGGGTGAACTGTATATTGAAGACTCAAAAGATATAGAAAAAATAATAATTATAGAAGCTAAGAGAGTAGGCATTGATTATGCAGAGGAAGCAACAGATTTTTTATGGAGATTTTATATAAAAAACAATAATTGGGTTTCTGTTAAATAATGAATTTAGCAGTATAATAAAGATGAAGGGAAGTAATTGTTATGAGCTTTTTATTTAATGAAAAAGAAAACAAAGATGGATTAGAAAAGGTTAAGTTTGGTAAGAAATTAAAAAAAGATAGAGTAATTAAAAGAGAAGCAACCTTTAGAATATTAAATACAGCAATAATATATAATGATGAAGAAGATTACTATGATACGTTGGCCACATGCGTAAATGAGCATAATGTAATAGAAACCATAAGCATTGAAGGATTTGATATACACGAAAATGTTACCGAGCTTAAAGGTGCATATATTGACTACGAAGAAGACACAGAAGTTAATTTTAATGGGACAATATACTACTTATAATTATATAAAGTATAATGATGCGAAGCAACCGGAGGGTAAAATAAAATTTGTAAGGACTACTTAAATTTAGTAGTCCTATTTTTTATACCATTAAAAATAACGTAGGTAATAATGCCAATATTATATAGAAAAATGTACATAAAACGACTTATATATTGTAAAATTACTGTTAATGTATGTGTTTTTACCGTTCATGTTTTAATTATATACATATAAGGGATAAAGTACTATAATATAATTAATTGCGGTAATGAATTTACATTAAAAGAGGTGTCTTATGGAAATACAAACAATAAAACCTACTAAATCTATAAAAGTTAGAATAATTTATTTTTCTGTTTTTATTATTCTATATTTGGCAATATCTATATATTTTATGGATCACTTTTATTATGGTTCTGTAATTAATGGCGTTAATGCTTCTGGTAAAACCGTAGAGGAAGTAGATAAAGAAATATCATTAAGATACAAAACATATACACTAGAACTTAAAGAACGAAACGGTGTGAAAGAACAAATTAAGGCTGCTGACATTGGTTTGAAATACAATGCAAAGGGTAAAATTCAAGTTTTAAAAGACAGTCAGAATTCTTTAACGTGGATTTATGCATTTTTTAAACCGCAAAATTCTAAAATGAATGATATAGTGACCTATGATGAGAAGCTATTAAAAGAAGGTTTTAATAAGCTCTCTTGTTTTGATAGCAAGAAAGTAATTGAACCTAAAAATCCTAGTTTTAAATATTTAGCTAAGGGCTATGTAATTGTAAGTGAAGTTAAGGGGAATAAAGTCAATAGCAAGCCTTTGTATGCAAATGTTGTAAATGCAATTCTTAAGGGAGAAACAACATTAAATTTGGAGACAAAAAATGCTTATATAAAGCCAAAATATACTTCAACTTCTTCAAAAGTTAAAAACACTAAAATTTTGCTTAATAAATATATAGCTTCAAAAATTACTTATACCTTTACTGGAGGTAAAGAGGTTTTAGATGGTTCTATAGTACATAACTGGCTTGGAGTTAACAAAAACCTTGAAATTACATTTGATAAAAATAAAATGGAAAATTATGTACAAAAATTGGACGATAATTATAATACATATGGCAAGGTAAGAGAGTTTGTTACATCAGTAGGAGCAACAGTAGTGGTTGGTGGCGGCGATTATGGATGGTTGGTTAACCGTAATGGAGAAGTCAATGATTTAATTGTGGCTATAAAAGGTGGACAAACCATAACTAAGGAGCCCCGATACATCCAAACCGCTGTATCTCATGATGTTAATGATATAGGGAATACCTATGTGGAAATCAATATGACAAAACAGCATATGTGGTTTTATAAGAACGGTTCTCTTATTGTACAAGGAGACGTTGTTACTGGTAATGTAAGTATAAATGATGCAACACCGACAGGGGTTTACAAACTAAAATATAAAGAAAAAAATGCCACGCTAAAGGGAGAGGGTTATAGTGTGCCAGTCAATGTTTTTATGCCATTTAATGGTGGAATTGGTATACATGATGCAAGTTGGAGAAATACCTTTGGTGGAAGTATATATTTGACAAATGGTTCTCATGGTTGTATAAATTCACCACCTAATTTAGCAAAGACGATATATGATAATATTGATGCTAATACTCCGGTTATTTGTTATAAGCAGTGATAAAATATAGTATTATAGATATCGAATAGTAGTCTAAAATGACTGTTTATTCGATATCTTTTTATTTTATTTATAATTGTTAACATTATAATGATTAACCCTTTTTTTATGCCCTTCTATATTTTTTAAGAGCTATTGTGTTTAACACAAGAAATAATAATGCATATCCTATAAGCATTATTAAATCATACTTAACGTCTATTAGGCTCTTTCCTCTTAGCATTACATCTCTTAGTGCTTCTGCTCCGTAAGTCATAGGAAATATTTTTGATAGTATTTTTGCCCAAGCAGGAGAGTTTCTCAAATCAAAAATACCACTGAACATAATTTGAGGAACTATTACTATTGGTATAAACTGAAATAATTGAAACTCATTGCGTGCAAAGGCAGATAAGAGGGTTCCGAGGGCTAAAGATCCTGATGCAAGTACCAAATTGATTACAAGAACCGCCCAAAAGCTCCCTACCATTGGAACATTAAGTCCATATACACTAAAGACCTGAAGTATTATAGTCTGGATAGCTACAAAGGAGCCGAAACCTAGAAAATATCCTAAAACTATCTCCCATCTCTTTAGCGGGGTGGCAAGTATTCTATCCAGTGTTCCGCTTATTCTCTCGCGAAGAAACGCAACTCCAGCTATTAGAAACACGAAAAAGAAGATAAAGAAGCCCATAAGAATTGGAGCCATAGAATCAAACGCTCCCATATCTTTAGATCCATGTAAAAAATTAATCTCTGAGTTTTGCAGAGCACTGTTTGTTGAAAGCTTATTAAGCGTATTCATAACTAGGCTAGTGATAGATGGGTCAGCTCCCTCTAATGTAATCTTTGGTTTATTTCCATTAAAAACAATATAAGCATCTATACTTTTATTATTCAAATCTTTTAAGGCAATTTCTTCACTGCTAACCCTACTCACATTGGCCATGCTTTGGAGCTTGTTAACATAGGCATTTGGTGCTGAAACAACATCAAGATTTGGAGTTGTGGTTGCTGAGGATAAAATAGCACTTAAAAGATACATTACAAAAACTGGAGCAACAAACATTAGGGCGATTGATCTTTTATCTCCTCTAAGTTGTTTAATTAATCTTTTAGCTATCGATAATACTCTCATATTATTTTCACCTCACCTTCCTTTCCATAATAGAGAAATGCCCCTTCAACAGTATTTTCTCCGGAATTTTTCTTTAATTCCTGCGGAGTGCCTATGGCAATTATCCCTCCATTTCTAATTAAAGCAAGTCTATCACAATGCTCAGCTTCATCCATAACATGGGTAGTTATTATTATTGTAACTCCCTCTTTTTTTAAACGTTCAAACTCTTTCCAAAACTGAATTCTAAGTACTGGATCAATTCCTACGGTAGGTTCATCAAGAATAAGTATTTCTGGTTTGTGGACTAGGGCTATAGCTAGGGATAATCTTCTTTTCATTCCACCAGAAAAATTTTTAATGAGTTTTTTACCTTCGTCTCTTAGAAGAACTAATTCTAAAACATCGTCAGCTCTTGTTTTAGCAGCTTTACCACGCATTCCATATAATGATGCAAAGAATAATATATTATCAAGGGCGGTTAGGTCTTCATATAGTGCATCACTTTGAGCCATATATCCAATTTTTGAAACCACATTAAGCGAGGGCATTTTAGTTTGAAGTACGCATGCGTAACCTTTTGTAGGTTCACTCATTCCAACAATAGCCTTTATTAAAGTAGTTTTACCAGAACCAGATGGTCCAAGGAGACCGAGTATTTCTCCTTTTTTTACTTCCAAGTTAATGTCTTCAAGTACTACAAATTTTCCGAATTGTTGCTTAAAATGCTCTATCTCTATAACATTTTCACTCTTCATTTATTACACGCTCCTTATATTCAAATACATTTAATATAATATCATTTATTATAAGTATCATTCCAAGTAAAGGGGGTGACTACTCACTTTTATTATAACTAGAAAAAATATTCTGTCAATTAAAATTGTTGAGTTTGATTAACATATTCAAACTCATAAGAATAGTATATGAATGTAGGATTATTTTTCATGGAGGTATTGAGTGGGATATTATATAAGGGTAGAGGAAAATGTAAAGATTTATGTCGAAGATCTTAACCCAGAGGGCAAAAAAACAATATTGTTTCTTCATGGTTGGCCTGGAAATCATAATCTGTTTGAATATCAGTTTAATCAACTTCCCAAAATGGGATATAGGTGTATTGGTATAGATCAGAGGGGATTCGGTGAATCCGATAAACCGTTTGAAGGTTATGACTACGATAGATTATCAGACGATGTTCGAGGTGTAGTAGATGCACTTAAATTAAAGAATATTACACTAGCAGGGCACTCTACAGGAGGAGCAATTGCGATTAGATACATGGCTAGGCATCATGAATATGGTGTATCAAAATTGGCTCTTTTTGCAGCAGCAGCTCCAAGTCTTATCCAGCGTCCCTATTTTCCTTATGGTTTAAAAGCACAAGCTGTTAAAGATATCATTAATGGAACATATAATGATCGACCTAAAATGTTAAGAGAGTTTGGAGATATATTTTTCTTTCAGCATAGAACTGCGGCGTTTTCAGATTGGGTTTTTCAATTGGGACTACAAGCATCAAGCTGGGGTACTGCAGCAACTTCAACAACTTGGTTAGACGAAGAACGTTTATTTTCTGATTTAGGGAAGATAAGTGTTCCAACTTTAATTCTTCATGGTATTCATGATAAGGTCTGCCACTTCACATTAGGGCAGGCACAAAAACAAGGAATTAAAAATTCAAAACTTATACCATTTGAATTTAGTGGTCACGCAACATTCTTTGATGAGACAGATAAGTTTAATAAAGAACTTACAGAATTTGTTGATAGTTAGTTATTGCTTAATTATACCTAAGAGGTATTTCACTAACTTCTTTGAGGCAACTTAGAATAGCAGGGATAATTACAATGATAATATAGCAAGTAACACCTCATTAGAATATTATGATATATACAAATATCGATATCTTAATAAAGCATAGAGGGGGTGTTTTTAATAATGGCCGATTATGTATTATTTAGTATTTTAGTTATTACAACATTTCTTATTATTTCTTTCCCTATAATATTAGATATAATTAATATGAGAAAAATTCACGAGATTATAGATATAAAAGGGTTAACTAGAAGAAGTATTACGTTAAGCTTAGTATTTATATATGTATCCTTTCAAATTTATTTTATAATTTTCAATCGTAATAACACCCTACCAGATGAATTTAAGACTATTGTAGTATCCGTTGTTGCATATTATTTTGGCAAAAGCACAGCATTGGATGACCCCAATAAACCAAGTTAACGACATCTTAGAAGACTTAACAATTATTAAATGTAGAGTTTTCTTGTATTTAATATATTCATTTTTATAAAAAATTGACACGATTTATGGATGGATAGGCAAGAAGTGCCTATCCATTATTTTTTGATAACTTTTCTAATAAAATAGTTGTAATGGGTCTAATGTTTTTAATTATAGGAATTATTTGTCTTATAGCATGGCTAATTGTCTCTAAAAAACCATATATTAAGCAGGTAACTTATCATATAGATGTTGCAAAAGAAAAAGTTGATAAATTTAATGTAAAACTTAAATAGATAAGCTGAATGTACTGTGCAAGCATAATATGAATCTATTGAAATATAAATATATTAGTGGTAGAGAAAGAATTTTTATAAAATGGGGGATGAGATAAATTTGAAGAAGTTATCAAAGATATTATCTATTCTATTGATGGTAGCATTGTTAGTAACAATAAATTTTGATGTATATGCAAAATCCAGGTCTGGTGGATTTAAATCAAGTAGTAGTCATAGCAGTTCAAGTAGCAGTAAAAGTTCAAGTAGTAGTAAGAGTGGAAGTTTTAAATCAAGTAGTAGTTATAGTAAACCATCAACATCAACTACGACTAAACCATCAACATCAACTAGTAAATCTACAAGTACAAGTGATGTAAATAAGAATAGTAGCAATAGTGGAATCAAAACACCGGTTATAGTTAGAAATAGCAATAATAGAAGTTTTATGCCAATGATATTTGGTAGAAGTTTGTTTTCAGGTATAATATCAATGCTAATAGTTGGAGTAGTAATCATTGTAATAATTTACTTTGTGTTAAAAGCTCTTAAGAAAAAACACTAATATAAGGTATAGGGGGATAAAAGTTTAATGGGTAATGAAAAAGAGTATTTAAATAAAATGAGTGACACTTATGTAAAAGCTCATGGGGATTTGTTTCTCAAGATATATTCTAATGAGTTCAGAGATGATACATTAAAGAACAAAGTTAAAGCATTAAAGTTTAAGGTAATATCTGAGGATTTTGCGCAGCTAATAAATAAAGCTATTAAAGAGTCTGGTAAACTAATACATGTCGTAGTAGATGATACTAAAGAGGTTCGTGAATATCATAGAAAATACGTGAATCAATTAAATCAAGTTGTAAATTGTTCTAAGTGTGAATGTATAGATTGTGCGTATGAATGTAAATTTAGTTCTTGTGGTAATTGTTTATCAGGCTGCAGAGTTAAGAATTGTGATAAAAAAGAAAATTGTATAATAGAAAGTACTAAAACACTTAAATTATACAATGATAAAAAAGAAAGAGATGTTGAATTTGAAATATTAGCAATAGTAGAGAGTAAGTCATATGATAAAATATATATACTACTGCAAGAAAAGGATGATGAGGATAATAAACAAATGTTTATTATGAGTGATGGACTAGACGATACAGAGTATATAAGTATAGAAAATGAAGAAGAGTTAGAGAATATAGCTGGACTATTTATGGAGAGCTAGTATACAATAAAGATAACAATAAAAGGCAATAAATATAAATAGGGGGAATATAAATAATGGGGATTTTTAATAGGATAAGTAATAATATAAAAGCAGGGGTTAACAAGATTATGGATGCAAATGAGGATACAGAGGCTCTTATAGACCAAGCGATAAGAGATAAAGATGCATCTTTAAATGAAGCTAAGACTAAATCAGCTGTAGTTTTTGGAAATGTAAAAAGACTTGAAAGAGAAATGAACTCGTCTATTGAAGATATGAGTAATTGGGAATCTAAAATTAAATTAGCCATAGAAAAAGGTAATGATGAATTAGCTACTAAAGCAATAGCTAAACAAAAAGAGTGTGAATCTACTAAGGTAGCATTATCAAAATCTTATCAAGCAGCTAAAATTACTGCAGACAACCTAAGGAAAAGCTTAGTAGAATTAGATGACGATTTAAGAGATTTGAGAAGCAAGAGAGATGGCTTAATAGCTAGACTTAAAACAGCTGAGGCATCGCAACAAGTAAATGAAATTACTGCTAATGTTAGAACAAAAGGTAATAGTATTGATTTAGATAGATTAGAACGTAAGATAGAAGAAAAAGAATGTTTAGCAGAGGGTTTAGGAGAACTTAAAGTTGAATCTTTAGAGGATGAATTTGACGCTCTAGAAAAAACAACTGTAAGTGATGATTTAGCTGCTTACAAAGCAAAATATGCTAAACAATAATTTTGCTTCATAAATGATTAATAAAGGCTATGATGGATAGGTATTTATGACTACCCATCATAGCCTTAAATATATTTGTGATTCTTAATTATACTTTTTAATTATGTGGCATTTGTACAAGTTAGATAATATTATTTTAATAATAGCATAAATAGGAATAACAGCAAAAGCTGCCAAAGGTCCTCCTACTGCAACTGCACTAATTACTAAAAAAATGTCAGTTAAAGGATGGATTTTCATTGCGTGAGACATAATTGCAGGAACAACTACTCTTCCTTTTAAAGTCTGAACAATGATGAACACAATTATAAGTTTTCCTATCATTACAAACCCCATGCTTAAAGCAATTATAGAAGGAATAATCATAGAAATAAAGAAACCTATAAAAGGAATAAAAGCCAAAATAAAAGTTATTAAAGAGAGAAGCAAGGCATTAGGAATACCTATGATTTTGTAGGCGACAAATATCATAATTGATAAAGAAAGAGCTACTTTTGCTTGACCTGTAACATATGCATCTAATACCTTATTACTATCATATAGGGTTTTTAATGCAAATTTTTTATAGTTTTCAGGAATAATGTACATAATTTTATCTTTTAATTTATGACCATCTTTAAGCAAAAAAAATAGTATAATCAACATAAGGAACAAAGTTGAAAAGGTATGTATAGTATATCTTACTGCAAACATAAGGTTATGAGCTAAGTTCTTCATATAAGTGTTAGCTACATTAGCAAAGGTTTTATAAAACTCATTATCAAGAATATAGTTATTAATTTTACTCATTAATTGATTAATAGAGTCTTGGTTTTTGACAATACTGGTTAGTTCTTTTATTATTCCATCAAATTGGATTGCAATATAATTACTGAAAAAGGTTATAACGCCTATGGAAAGGAATAGTCCAAGGATTAATGTTAATAAAGCGGAGGCACTTGGCTTTAGTCCATGTTTTATGAAAATCGTGTTTAATGGTTTTATAATATAAAACAAAAATACAGAAATTATAAGAGGAGCTAGAAATGATTTGTTAAGTATCCTTATAATCTTATGAAGATAGAACATCTTACCGAAAAGAAGTATGCCCAAAAAAACTAAATTAATAATAATTAAATTTTTTAATACATTATTTCTAGTCATAGTCATTCACTTCCTTCGAGTTATTTCATATCATATAGTGTGAGCATATACCAATAACTTATTCATTGATGTCTTTTATATTTTGTAATCAATGAAAATAAAAAGTAATAAAAGAATAATAAATTATTTTATTATTCTTTTACCTATAACAAATTTTTTTTTGTAATACCCAGTCAATTCAGAAATCTTTATAACATCACCTGATTTTGGTGAGTGAATGAATTTATTGTTTCCAATATATATTCCTACATGAGATACTTGATATGGCAGATCCAAATTAGTCATAAAAAAGACTAAATCCCCATTTTTAAGGTCATTTATCTTAATAGAAGTACCCTTATTTATCTGGTTCATAGTTGTTCTAGGCAAATTTATGCCAAAATGTTTATAAGTATATTGTACAAAACCAGAGCAATCGAAACCACCACTTACATATTTCCCAGCAGCATTGAATATAGCGGGCGTTGTTCCACTCCATAAGTAATTCATTCCTAGAAATGTATTCGCATATGATACTAGATTGTTTCCATTTACTGAAACTTTATATTGTTGTCCATTTGATTTATATTCAGCTTTATTTAGTGGAGTTTTAAAATTTGAGAAAATGGTAAAACTCATATATATTAGAACTAGTACTATAAAAATTAATATTATAAGCCCTAGTTTTATTGGATTTCTTTTATTAAAGGATTTTCTCATATTTTTTCTTCTCATATGTCCTCCCATATTCTTATATTTAAAATACCTTTATATTAAATTATTGTAGATTTTCTAATATTATTCTAAAAAAAATATATAAATAAGCAAGCTAGTCAATTTATATTGTTAAAACAAGGATTAATGGGGAAGTATAAGTTTATTGATGGAGATGGGGTTTGAAATTACATAAAATGATCAGAGTTATTTATTAAAAAATATTAATTGAAATTGGAGGTAATTAAAGATGAAAACTAAAATATATTATGTTGTGGATACAATGTGTGGATGGTCTTATGGTACTAGTGATGTTATAACAAAGATAGAAGAAAAGTATAAGGATATATATGATTTCAATATTTTGCCAGGAGGAATGTGGACTGGTGATAATGTTAAAAAAACAAATATCGATATGCGAAATTTTATGAAAGGTCAAAATGTAGAAATAGAAAAATTAACTGGTAAGTGTTTTGGAGAAGGCTATAATAAAAATGTATTAGAAGGTGATTCTATAGTTCTAGATAGTTTTCCAGGAGCAAAGGCAGTGGTTACAGTTCAAAAATTAAAAAAAGAAGTAGCTTTTAATTTTCTAAAGGAAATTCAAGATGCCTTTTTCATTGATGGAAAAGATATGAATAGTATAAAGGTGTATACCGAAATAGCTAAAGGGTTTAATATACCTAGCGAGGAGTTTGAGAAAGAATTTAATTCTGAAGAAATTAGACAAGAGACATTTAAATGCTTTGATATGGCAAACATATTGGGCGCTACAACCTTTCCATCGATTATATCAGAAGTAGGTAGCAATGTAACCATAAAAGCGCAAGGATATAATAGCTTTATGGATTTAGATAAAATGTTCTCTTCTCCAGATCTTGCTAATGAATATCTTAATAAATAGAAAGCATTAAATAAACAGAAAAGCTGTGAAATAATTATTTCACAGCTTTAACATTAAAATATTATCCTATAATAACGCAATTTCTTCCTCGACTTTTTCCTTTATACAGGGCCTTATCTGCTTTTTTTATAGTATCGCTTATCATTTCATAATATTCATTAACAGTTACTCCAAAGGTCATAGTAATTGACACCTGAGATCCATCATTTGCTCTCGTACTGCATCTTGTAGGTTTTTGGATATTGATTTTAGTACACGATCCCCACAGTCATGTCCAAAAGTATCATTTACTTTCTTAAAAAAATCGATGTCTGCAATAATCAGTGCAAATTTAATTTTATTTATTTTATATTTTACAATTTCATTTTCAATCTTTTCTATAATATTTCTTCTGTTTAATAATCCAGTTAAGGGATCTGTCTTTGAAATAAGCTCTAACTTTTCCATATCATATTGAAGAGATATTATTTTAGATGCTGATGATATACCTGCGAATACAAATACATATCCCAAAATTATAAAGACTAAAAACAATAACATATCATATATAGAATTAAAATTTGCTAAACGTTCAGGGGAGGTTGTAAAGTTAGTAATTAGTAATAAAAATGCAATAACTGGGTACAAAGACATATACCTGATTGTTTTGTCAGATACTAAGCTAAGAATTGATTTGTAAGGTTTACTTATCCAAAAACAAACTATTATTAATAATAAAATTTGAATACAATTTCTAAAAATATAGATAAGGTTTTGAAAATATTTAACATTACTAGTACCTGAAATTAACTGTGCAGATTGAATTGCAGTAAGAAGCGCAATTGTAGTAAACAGCCAAATGCTAAACATAGTAAATACTTTTTTTGATATTGACTCTTCAAATACTAAGCATAAATATACTATGTATAAAAAGGCAAAACAGTATACTAAGTATCTTACCATCGCTGGATTTTGTATATGCTTTATAATATAAATGCTTCCTAAAAAAATAAATAATGTATTTAATATATAGGTAACAATACAGAATTTTATTGTTTTATTTCTTGTAAGTAATCTATGCGCAGTTAAAACACAAAATAGGCTAATAAAAAACGAGGATATCATATATGGTGATAGCACATCTACCCCCCCTTATTTAAATTGATGTTCACTCACTTTCTATATCTTATTCTTAAACTGCGTCGCAGTGTATATATTTATTTAAGTATACAATCATTAGTTTAAATTGAATATAAAATATTAATGATAAGGGTCTAATGTACGTGAAATTTTGCAATAATTAACGGGGGGATATAAGCAAATTGTACTTAAAGTAATGAACTCGATAATTATGATATAATATATACGTTACTATTCTTGATTGGAGGATAAAAAAATATGATAGGAACATTACTTCTAAATAGATACGAATTATTAGAGAAAATTGGCGAAGGTGGAATGGGTACTGTTTATAAAGCGAAGTGCCATTTATTAAATAGATTTGTCGCTGTAAAGATATTAAAAGCAGAGTTAAATAATGATGAAGAATATGCTTCTAGGTTTAAAAGGGAAGCTACTTCAATCGCAAAATTGTCTCATCCAAACATAGTGAATGTACATGATGTTGGTATAGAAAATAAAATTAATTTTATAGTTATGGAATATATTGATGGGAAAACATTAAAGCAAGTAATAAAGGAAAATGATAGGCTTAGTTCTGAGAAGACAATAGACATAGTTTTGCAAATAGCAAAAGCGCTTGAGTGTGCTCATAAAAACAATATAATTCATCGAGATATAAAACCAGATAACATTATGATAAAAGAAGACAATACAGTTAAGGTTATGGATTTTGGGATAGCTAAAGTTACGGATTCAAGAACCATGACGAATTCTAATAAGGTTATGGGCACCGTACGCTATTTCTCGCCAGAACAAGCAAGAGGAAAGTTTGTAGACTGTAGAACAGACATATACTCTTTAGGTATTGTTATGTATGAAATGGTAACAGGACGAGTACCATTTAATGCAGAAAGCTCTATATCGATAGCTATGATGCATATCAGCCAAGCTGTTACTGCGCCTAAAGAAATCATTAAAGATATACCTGAAAATATAAACCAAGTAGTTTTGAAGGCGATGCAAAAAGAACCTATTAATAGATTTCAAACAGCTAAGGAAATGGCAGACATTTTAAGAGCAATTAAAGAAAATTCTAATTATATGCTGAATGTAAATAATGGTCCAGATGATGCTACAAAGATTGTGGGTGCAACAATTGTTTCTGATGTAAAAGATGATTATACAATAGTTATGAGTGGAGCCGCAGTCTCTGAAGAAACAATAATTAAAAAAGAGGAAGCAACACTAACGGGAAAAAAGAAGATAAGTAAAAATAAAAAAGCAATGATAATAATTGCATCTGTTATTTTAGTTATGATTGCTGGAGTATTAGGGAAAGTTCTTTCAAAAGGAACGCCAACTAGTACACAAACTCCAATTGTAAAAACTACCACTCCTGTTGTAAATACTTCTGATCCTAAAGCAGAGGTTAAACCACAGGTAAGTGAAAAATCACCGGTAGTTGAAAAAAATCTTGTGCCAGCACTTATGGGAAGGACTCAAGATATTTCAAAGGAGATTGCAGTTAATAATGGATTTCTAATTGGTACTATTACAAAAAAATATAGTAATAGTATAGCTAAGGGGTTAGTTATTAGTCAATCACCCCCGGTAAATACATCATATGAAAAAGGTGGAAAAATAAGTTTAGTTATAAGCCAGGGGAAAAAGGTAGTTCAGGTTACAATGCCACAATCAAAGGTGGAAAATGACAAGAATAATGGCAAAACAATACATGAAAAAAAGTCTAAGAGTAGTCATTCTAAAAAATAGGAATATTAATCACCTAATTATAATAAATTGGGTGATTTTTTTAGTAATTAGAGGAAGATTTATTATAGAAGATAATACAATCATATATATTAAAAATTAACCATACATATATATAATACGTAAATTAATATATGTTAATGATTGAGCTTTATTATAATATGTAATTTCCATAGGTATGGAAAAGAAAGAAGGGCAAATGGAGAATCTAATGATTTTTATCATAGGAGTACTAGAAATTACTATACTCGATTTAACATTATCCGGTGATAATATTGGTATCATTGCTTTAGCAACAAAAAACTTATCGCCTAAATATGCTAAAAAAGCTAGTTCTATAGGTATATCAGGAGCTATAGGATTAAGAATACTATTTGCATGCATTATTACACAAATAATGAATATAAAGTGGCTACCAATTAAATTAGTTGGTGGGATAATTTTAGTGAAAATCACATGGGACTTCATTAAACCTGCGTACCAAGAAAATGATCGCAGCATAAAAAAAGGAGTTGAATTTTGGGATGCTGTAGCTATAATTATTATTGCTGATATTAGCATGAGTCTTGATAACGTAATTGCGATAGCAAGTACAGCAGATGGCAATGTGTTATTAATTGTTATTGGTATTTTAATAAACATACCAATAATTTTCTATGGAAGTCAATTTGTTTCAAATTTAATGAAGGATCACCCTTTTGTTATATACATAGGTGGTGCAATACTAGCTCGTACATCTTTTAAAATGATATTAGAGGATAACTTAACGATAAAATACATAGGTCTTGGGCCCTTAGTTTCAACGATAATTCCATGGGCTTTTGCCGCTTTTATATTGGGTTATGGGTATCTAATAATATTATCTAAACATGTTTCAATTACAATGCATAAGTATAAATAATCTATTTAACAACTATCTTGTTAGATTAAGATAGTTATTTGTTTGTGTCATTTTTTTAACAAAATAAAGCTGACATCAGAATAAAAACGACGTCAGCTTGCAGAATTTAATATATTCTAAAATTATGTTTTACTATTAGTGATAACAAACATGATTTAATTTAAAGGAAACATTTAAATGGTAAATCAATGTCTCCATCAAAACAGTCATCAAAACCACGAGGGTAGTGATATTCACGTTTATCTTTGTCATCAGGATAAACAAATTTTCCACCTACCTGCCATATGTATGGCAAGAATTTATATTGTAATCTATCCTTCTTCATTTCGAAAAGCACATTTATTTCTTCAGTGTCGGCCTGGAAGTTTGACCATATATCATGGTGGAATGGAATTACAACTTTAGTATTTAAAGCTTCGCCCATTCTAAGTATATCTGAAGCAGTCATTTTGTCGGTTATACCCCTAGGATTTTCTCCGAAAGAGCCTAATGCTACATCAATTTGATAATCGTTTCCGTGTTTAGCATAGTAGTTAGAGTAATGTGAATCACCACTATGGTATATACTTCCGCCTGGTGTTTTTATAATATAGTTTACTGCCCGCTCATCTATGTTTCCTGGCATTTTACCAGCTAAAGTAACACCCTTTGGAACTGTAATTAACGCAGTACGGTCAAAAGACTCAAGGGCAATAAGTTCTGTATCTTTAATCTTAACTACATCTCCAGGTTTTACTATAATACAACGATTTGCAGGTACGCCCCAGCTAATCCAAAGATCAACACAAGTTTTTGGCCCTATAAAAGGTACAGATGCATCGCAATTTTTCATAACTGCAGTTGCAACATTTATATCAATATGATCATTATGATCATGGGTTGATACTACTGCATCAATTTGTTTGATAGCAAATGGATCTAAAACAAAAGGAGCCACTCTAAGGTTTGGTTGCAACTTTTTACCACCGGACATTCTTGCCATCTGATGTTCTGGCTTAATCAAAGGATTTTTCATAGTTTTTTTGCCAGTGCCACACCATAAATCAATACAAATATTGGCATTGCCTTCTGATTTTACCCAAAGGCCTGTACAACCAAGCCACCACATTGCAAAGCTACCAGGATGGACTACTTCTCTTTCAATTTCCTCATTAAGCCAAGTTCCCCATTGAGGAAAAGTGCTTAGTATCCAGGATTCTCTTGTTATATCATCTATTTTACTCATATTACTCTCACCTTTCCTTTTAAATTATTATAATTTTACTTCATTTAAATTTAAAGCTTCTCTAATCTTACTTTCTATTTCTACTTCTGATAAAAGATTTCTAAGGCCAATGATTTTAGTTTTAGAACGGGCATTTGAAAAGTTTGATACTAAGGATTCAGATACAAAAACCATGTCATAAGAAGATATGACGGACTTTGCCTCACCAACACTAAGATGATCAACATCTACGTCAATCTTAAGTTTTTTAAAAACTTTGATGATTTTCATTTTAATCATTTGACTTGATCCCATTCCATTTCCACAAGCTGCTAATACTTTCATTTATATCTCTCCTTTTTTAATATGAGTTTAACAATCAGTATCTGTATCTATATTTGCAAAATAAGTTGATTTGTTTTTACGATATTGTATTTGAGGAATAATTAGCATTGCTACAATTAGAGCAAATATACCAAATATTTTAAAGGTATTTGCAAAAACACCGAATGCAGGCCAAATGGTATCCCAATCAATGCTACCATGCCATCCACCAGCAAGAGGGCCTTGTACTCCAGCACCAAAGAACCATATTGCAAAAGCACCACCTAGTACCTGAAGCATACCACAACATATTGGTATTATTGTAGCGGCACGAACACCACCACGTTTATTAGCAAATACTGCAAGAGTTGCATTATCAAAGAATACTGGTACAAAACCTGTGATAATCATAACAGGGGAGTGAAATATGAGTAACCCTGCGATTGCGATGAACTGACCAATTGCTCCAAAAACAAAACCATATACAACCGCGTTCTTTGCACCAAATCCATAAGTAGCTGCACAGTCAACAGCAGGAGTTAATCCTGGTATAAATTTATCAGATATACCTTGGAAAGCTGTTGTAAGTTCCGAAACAAACATTCTAACGCCACTCATAAGTATGAATAAGTAAACTGAAAATGTTAAAGAACGATTTATAATATAGGCTGCGAAGGATAATGTTATTGGAAAGTTACCTGAAGCAACTTTGCCAATTGGATTTTCTAGTAGCCTCATGTATGGCTCACCAAGAATTAGCATAATGATACCAAAGAAAACTAACATCAAAGTACCTGCTGTAACAACGTTATCATTAAATATTGAAAGGAACTTGGGCAACTTTATATTATCAAGATTTTTATTCTTATCGCCTAGTTTGCCCGCAATTTTATCTGTTAGCCATACTGCGCCCATTTGTTGATGTCCAATGGCAAAACCAGCATTGTCTGTAAGGTTGTTACATGCCTCAACTGTTAAGTTTGAGAATACAGCCTGATAAGTACCAACAAGCAGACCGACTATAATAGCTCCAGTTGCATTAGCGTAAGCAGGTAATGCAAAGAATACAATAAAAGTTGCTGTTGTAGCTTGTTGAAGCATGATGTGACCAGTAAGGAATAGAGTTCTTATCTTTGTTATTTTACCAAATGCAACCAAGAGAAGGTTCCATATGAATGCAAACATAAGTGCAATCATAACCATGGAAGCTAATGTGCCTAAGCTCTTGTTTGCAGCAGCTAGTCCAAAATATGGATCAATAACTGCAGCATTCAGGTGGAAACGATCATTTAATCCAGCAAGAATAGGTCTGAATGTAGTAACAAGACCACCTGCACCTATATTCCAAATCATGATGCCAATGATACATTTCATTGTTCCTGCAAAAGTTTCATGTATTGGTCTTCTTAAAAACAAATAACAAATCAATACAATTAAACTAATAAAATATTCTGGTTTTGTGAGAATATTGTCTGAAAACACTTTAAACAAACCACTATTTGCAATACTATTAATATCCAATAATTAGCCCCCCTTAATAATTTAACTATTATTCCACTTGAAATTTGTTTAGTTCTTCTGCCATTTCTTTTGGGTCTAAGCAATTACGTATAAAATTTAAATTTTCTTCTTCTGAGAGATAATCGCATAATTTTGCAAGCAAACCAAGGTGATCAGTATCATTCACAGCAGCTAGTGTTATAACGATGTCCACAGGATCATTTTCGCAATTAAAGTGCACAGGCTCCGATAAAGTAAGCAAACTGATACCAGTCTTTAAAACGCTTACATCTGGTCTCGAATGAGATAAAGCGAGTCCGGGTATTATTACAATGTATGGACCATATTCTTCAACAGTTTTAATTGTTAAGTCAATATAACCTTTAGTAATGTAGTTTGAGTTAACCAAAAGTTGACCAGAAAGTCTCATAGATTCAACCCAATCTTTAGCTGTAGCCTTTAGTTTAATGTTTTCCGAAAGAATAATGTTATTATTAATTTTAATCACTTCCTTTAAGAAATTAAGTTTCAATATTCTGTATACGCTTATGATAACGATATTACAATGCAATGTCAACATATGATTAGCGATTGCACATGTGTTCAGTTGTGAGAATGATTTTCATCATCCAACTCTAATATTTTTAATGCTGCGGTATCATCTATTATTAGTGTTTTTATATACTTACCTTTTATAGCGCCAAGTATAGCTTTTGATTTTTCCTTAGAACCTGCAACACATATAACATCTGGTGCATTATAAAAATCATCTAGATCTATTCCTATAATGGTATTATTTAACTCAGACTCAATTTGTTTACCGTTTATATCATAGAAACGTCCTCCAATATGACCAACAGCACCACTTGATTGAAGGGCATATTGAGTATAGCTGTCTATATATTTGCTCCAGGCTGTATTAGAAATAGTTGAATCTATAGATCCTACGCTTGTTAGTATAATTGTAGCTCTCTTAGCAAGAGACAAAGTATCTGATATATAAGGGTCCCGTATAAGTTTATCTCTCATGTCTTTATCCTCCACAAAAAGAGGAGCTAATAAGTAGTGATACTTTCCACCATAGATCTTTGCAAATTGTTTTACCAGATCTATTCCGTCTATCTCTGGCTTATCCTTTAAAGCGGCTCCCATTATCTGAACTACAGTAAGCGGAATGTTTTTGTTGGATTTAAGACTTTGAACTGTATTATATATGGTGTTACCCCAAGATATACCTAGTATGGTATTCTTATTTATTTTAGCATCAATAAAGTAAGCTGCAATTTCTCCAAGTTTAATTAGAGCTAATTCATTTGAAGATCCCTTTGTATTGATAATTCTTACATGTTTTAGTTTGAATCTCTTCATAAATTCATTCTCAATGTCCATTAATCTTTCCCATGGTTCTTTTATAATTATTTCTACTATTTTTTTGTCCCTTGCCTCTTTCAATAATCTTGAAATTTTAGAACGGGAAGTGAACAAACGTTCAGCAATTTGTGATTGAGTCATATCATGTTCATAATAAAGGCTTGATACACTAGCTAAAAGACTGTTTTTTTCATTTTCATTCATATTTTCAAAGTCATTCATAATTAAAACTCCTTTTAAATTATTATTTATAAGTAAAGGTATACATGATCTAGGGTAGTTAATCACTAACAATTCAATTGCTAAGTGTATTTATAAAGAATTCTATAAAACCAATATTAGTTGGTTTTGAACAAATGGCATCTATAGTGAACATATACTTATAAGATTATTATAATATTATAATGAGAAAAACACAATGACCTATATTCCATAAGGCTTAGAAATTACACTGAACATATGTGCAATGTTTGACAATATGTTGACTGAGAAAAAACTAGATGATATATTAAGTACAACGATATTAATAAATTAATAATTAAAAAAATGGAGGTTAGATTTATTAAAAAAGAACAAAGTTTTAAAATTATAATGTAATTTTAACTTTGTTCTTTTTTTACAAATCAGAAACATACAAATAAAAGTTCTGTAGAAGGGGGAATAGGAAATGTATGATTTAGATAGAGTTCCAATTGGTATTTATGAAAAAGCTTTGCCTTCTAGTTTTTCCTGGAAAGAAAAGCTAACATCAGCAAAAGAGGCTGGTTTCGACTATTTGGAAATTTCAATAGATGAAACAGATGAAAGGTTAGCTAGACTTGATTGGTCAAAGGAAGAAAGAGAAGAATTAAAGAATCTCATTAGTATTACTGGAGTTATGATTCCAAGTATGTGTTTAAGTGGTCATAGAAGATTTCCTTTTGGGAGTAAAGATGAAAATATTCGCAAAAAAGCTTTTGATATTATGAAAAAGGCAATTGAACTATCAGTAGATCTAGGAATACGGACAATTCAATTAGCAGCCTATGATGTATATTATGAAGAAGAGGATGAGATTACAAAAGCTTTCTTTATAGAAGGAATGGGAAAATCTATAGCAATGGCAAGTAAAGCAGGTGTAATGCTTGCACTCGAAATAATGGATACTAAATTCATAAGTACTATATTAAGAGCAATGCCATATATAACTAAATTTAATTCGCCTTGGTTTAAGATATACCCGGATTTAGGTAATTTGAGTGCGTGGGGTAGTGATGTTGAATCGGAACTAGAGCTTGGACTTCCACACACTGTTGCAATTCACGTAAAAGAGACAAAGCCAGGAGTATTTAAAGAGGTCCCGTTTGGAGAGGGGATTGTAAAATTTGCTTCACTTTTTAAAAAATTAAAAGAACTAAATTACCAAGGACCTTTTTTAATAGAAATGTGGGCTGATAATAGTAAGGTTATTACAAAAGAAGATGCTATAAAGGATATTTACAATGCAAGAATGTTTGTTCAAGAAAAAATGATTGAAGGTGGGATGGATAATGCTAAAAGAGCTTAAACAAAAGGTTCTAGAAGCTAATTTAGAGCTTCCTAAAAAAGGGCTGGTAACTTTTACTTGGGGCAATGTAAGTGCCATTGATAGAGAAAAAGGATTAATTGTGATAAAACCAAGTGGAGTTTCCTACGAAGAAATGAAAGCTGAAGATATGGTAGTGATTGATCTAGAGGGCAAAATAGTAGAAGGTAATTTAAATCCTTCATCCGATACAGATACACATGTATTGTTGTATAAAAAATTTAAAGAAATTGGAGGTATAGTTCACACTCATTCAAGCTGGGCAACAAGCTTTGCACAGGCAGGGAGAGCAATACCTTGTTTTGGAACAACACATGCGGATTATTTTTATGGAAGTATTCCTTGTACTAGAAAAATGACACAAGAAGAAATTAAGGGAAGATATGAATATGAAACAGGAAAGGTAATTGTTGAGACATTTAAAGGAATTAATCCGGAATTTGTTCCAGGTGTAGTAGTAAATAACCATGGCCCTTTCGCTTGGGGTAAAGATGCTATGGACGCAGTGCATAATGCTGTTGTAATGGAAGAGGTTGCAAAAATGGCTTATAGAAGTATTAATTTAAATAAGAAACTTGAATCTATTGACAATAATCTCCTGGACAAGCACTTTTTAAGAAAACATGGTGAAAATGCTTATTATGGACAAAAATAAAATGAATAAATAAATATATGGGACAAGTGTTTAACATATAAATAGGTTAATAAAATATCAAATGAAAACGATATATTATATAGAATATAGTGACACAGTAATTAATTATAAATATAATAGGGGGTTTTGTAAATGAAGATATTTATAGATACAGCAAATGTTGAAGAAATTCGTAAAGCTAATGAAATGGGGGTTATTTGTGGAGTTACAACTAATCCATCCCTTATTGCTAGGGAAGGAAGGGTTTTTAAAGATGTAATAAGAGAAATCACAACTATAGTAGATGGTCCTATTAGTGCAGAAGTTATTAGTTTGGAAGCACCTAAGATGGTAGAAGAAGCAAGGGAGCTTGCAAAACTTCATAAAAATATAATTGTTAAAATTCCAATGACTGTTGAGGGATTAAAGGCTGTTAAGATTCTTTCGTCTGAAGGCATTAAAACAAATGTAACTTTAATATTTTCTTCAGTTCAAGCACTTCTGGCTGCTAGATCAGGTGCAACTTATGTAAGCCCATTTCTTGGAAGAGTAGATGACATCGGAACTAATGGGATGGAGCTTATTAAGCAAATTGTAACCATATTCAAGGTTCATAATATCCAGACTGAGATAATTGCAGCAAGTATAAGGAGCCCTATGCATGTTAATGATGCGGCAATGCTTGGATGTCATATAGCTACAGTACCATATAATATAATTATGCAAATGACTAAGCATCCTCTTACAGATGCAGGAATAGAAAAATTTTTAAAAGATTGGAAAGCTGCTTTTACCAAATAAGAAGGAAAATAATTGAGTGAGGTGGAAAATATGAAGATTAATAAAAAGATTATTGCAAATTTAACAAAATGCTATTCGGTAGCTCCTTTAAAATATAAGGGTACAAACTGTTTTTTAGTAGCAGCTGAAAAAGTTGACCGTTGCATACTTTTTGATTCAGAAGGAAATGAAATTGAAACAGTGTGGAATGAACCTGGCGGTGTTATGAGTATGGTTCAGGTGCCGGGATCTAGTGGACAATTTTTGGCAACCCATAAGTTTTACTCACCGAATGATTCAAAAGAAGCGAAAATTGTAATAGCAACACCTGTTAAGGACGGCAAATGGAGTGTTAAAACTTTAGTGAATCTTCCCCATGTCCACAGATTCGACTTGATTAAACGAAATGGTAATATATACCTAATAGCATGCACTTTAAAATCAGGGCATGAATATAAAGATGACTGGTCAAGCCCTGGAAAAGTATATGCGGCTAAGCTTCCAAATGATTTAAGCAACTTTAATGAGGATTATCAGCTTAAGCTAAAGGTAATAAAGGATGGGATGTTAAAGAATCACGGATATTATAAAGTGATGGAAGAGGGAGTAGAGACAGCTGTAATTTCTTCTGAAATCGGAGTTTTTCAGTTTGTACCTCCATTTTCAGAAGAGACAGAATGGGAAATCAAGCAGCTAATAAATACTCCTTCAAGCGATGCAGTACTAGTGGATATTGACAGTGACGGGGAAATGGAATTGGCTGTACTTGCACCTTTTCATGGCGAGACTGTACGAATATATAAGAAGACAGAAGGAACTTACAAAGAAATGTATGCACATCACGAGCCGGTAGAATTTACCCATGCCCTTTATGGAGGGGAGTTATGCGGAAAGCCTTCTATTGTAATTGGACATAGACAAGGTGAGAAATCCCTGTTTGCACTTACGTATGATACTGAAAAAGGAAAGATACAATGCGAAAATATTGACACAGGGTGTGGACCGGCCAATGTATATCATTATGTAAAAGATAATAAAGATATTATTATAGCTACAAACCGTGAAATTGATGAAGTGGCTATGTACACGATTGAACCTTAAAGAGGAGAAGAATCATTCTTTAGGAAAAGTGGTTGAAAAAATTTATAAATCATACAAAAACGGACGACCTGTGGGTGGTCCGTTTTTGGTTGTTATTCATAGAAATAGAATGATAAATCTTAGAGGTATGGGGCAGAAAATATTAAAAGAGGTAAATTAACTATTCATGTAGAATATTATAGAAATATGTACTTCTGTACATATTTGTAATTTAAAATATAAAACAAAATTATTGAAAATTAAAGTTCCTTAGTAATAATTAATAGGGCTTTGTAGAACATAAAGGGGTGGGTATATTCTTGACTGGTAAAATAAAAGAAATAATTGACACCATCATTCTAAAACGATCAAAAGGTAACCCTGCTATTGCAGAAATGACCAAAGCTAAATTTATTCTAAAAGGGGTTAATCCGAATAAATTTGACAAATACTCTACAGATGATCCGATAATTATTGAAAAGCTTAGGATTATTGCTAAACAGTTGAATTTTAAAGAACTGGAATGTGAGAGAAGTAATATAGAATCTGTGTATTCAACTAAATCTATTGAAAAAGAAGTTGTGGCAGATATCGAAAATCAGTTAAATGGTTTCGGTGCAAAGCTAATAATATTTTTTGCTTCCTCTAGCTTTGACCAGAACAAGCTGTGCAATCAGATGCAAAAAGTTTTTAAGGATTGTATTGTATTTGGATGTTCTACCGCTGGAGAAATCGCCAGTGGAAAATTATTAAAAAACTCTGTTGTTGCAATGGCTTTCAATTCAAATATAATTTTAGATGCTAAAGTGGAAGTTCTTGAACAGATTAATGAAAATTTAAGCGTCGAGGCAGCATTTACATCTTTTGAGAGATACTTTAATGAAAGTTCTTACACCATGGACACGACAAGATATGTTGGGATAGCGTTAATCGATGGTGTAAGCATGAAAGAAGAAAAGCTAATGGATCAAATTGGAAATAGGACAAATGTCTACTTTATTGAAGGTTCCGCTGGGGATGACCTAAAATTCGTTAAAACATTTGTTTGTGCAAATGGTAAGGCTTATAGCAATTCCGCGGTCATTGTTTTGCTAAAAATGAGCGCTAATGCCGAGTTTGATATTATTAATACTCAAAGTTTTAAAGCTTTAGATCATGTGTTAATTGCAAATAAGGTCAATGAAGTAACCAGAGAAGTTATTGAATTCAATAACATGCCTGCAATTACAGCCTATGCAAATGCTGTTGGCGCGTTTTCAGTTGAAGAAGCATCAAAATATTTTCCGACACATCCTGTAGGTCTTGTTATTGGAGAAAATGATATATTTGTAAGAAGCCCTCGGCAAAAAAAAGGTACAAACATTGAATTTAATTGTAATATAATACAAGGCTCAGAGGTTAGATTACTCCAATCAACTAATATTGTCGAAGACACAAAGAACCTTCTAGATAAGAAAATCAATGAATTTGGTAGGATAGAGGGAATTGTTAATTTTGATTGTATCAATCGAACACTTGAACTAGAAAAAAAGAATTTAGTTAAGCAGTATGGAGAAATATTTAGTGATATACCAACCATTGGTTTCTCTACTTACGGGGAGGGTCATATCGGGTTTACAAACCAGACATCCACTATGTTAGTTTTTAAAAATAATGTATTCAAACAATCCAATTATAAAGAAGAAGCATATACCTGCATACATCCAGAACATAGACTTATAAAGCAGAATAACATAAAATTAATCAAGGAAAATATTGATTTGCGAAAACAATTGATAGAACGAAATCAACAACTTGAGGAGACAACTGCAGCCCTTAAACAATTTAATACTACGCTTGAAGAAGAAATTAATGAGCGAACAAAACGGGAAGAGGAAATATGTTATTTAAGTTATCATGACAAATTAACAGGCCTTTATAATAGAAGATTCTATGAAATAGAGCTGAAAAGGTTAGACACCGAAAGAAATTTACCTATTTCAATAATTATGGGAGATGTAAATAGCCTAAAGCTTGTAAATGATGCTTTTGGTCATCTTAAAGGAGATGAACTTTTACAGAAGGCAGCAGCAGCTATTCAAAGTGCGTGCAGAAATGATGATATAGTTTCCCGTTGGGGAGGGGACGAATTTGTCATTCTTTTGCCAAAAACTAAAACTGAAGAAGTAATAGAAATTATTGATAGAATAAAAGTACTATATTCAAAGGAACGTATTAGTACTTTAAGTTTTACTATCTCATTTGGTTGGGATACAAAAATAAAGACTGATGAAAATATACTAAAAGTACTAAAAAATGCTGAAGATCATATGTATAAACGTAAGGTTATTGAAAGTGATGGTATGAGGGATAATATAATAAACACAATAGCAAATACCTTACATGAAAAAAACCCACGAGAAGAACAACACTCTAAAAGAGTAAGTGAAATATGCCAGGAAATAGGAAAAGCAATAAACTTTCCAGAAATTGAAATACGTAAACTGAAAGCTGCAGGATTACTTCATGATATAGGAAAAATTGCAATCGAAGAGAAGATACTTAATAAACCAGGAAAGCTTACTGTTCAGGAACGGAATGAAATAAATCGGCATCCAGATATCGGATATAGAATACTAAGCTCATCTAATAACATGTTAGAATTAGCAAATTATATATTAGCACATCATGAAAGATGGGATGGTACTGGTTATCCAAAAGGGTTAAAAGGTGAAGCTATTCCTTTGATGGCTAGAATTATTGCTCTTGCTGACAGCTACGATGCAATGACTAGTGTTCGACTATATCGAAATGCACTGAGTGAAGAAGAGGCATTAATAGAAATTTTAAAAAACGCTGGTACACAGTTTGATCCTGAACTCACAAAAATATTTGTAGAAAAGGTATTAAACAAATCATAGCAGGTAGAGAAATAATAAGAAACCAAAGCTCCGCTCCTTCATTTAAGATTTCACTAAAAAACATACTGATTTAAGATGGTTATTTTTTTATTAATACAAAGAAAGCCTAGCATAATTGCTAGGCTTTCTCTATTTTTTTTGTGAATTTAATGCTTTGTCAGTGCTAATATATTATGAATCTAGAGTTTTTAAGAATGGGCTCAATGTATTGCCTGATAACGCTCTATTATGAGTTGAAGCCACTTTATCAGAAGCGTATATAACTTTATGATATAAAACTATAACTTCATCTAATTGCTGACTGCAAAGTATAACTATTTTATCCGAAGGTTTTTTGAAGTTAAGTAGAAAATGTAATATACTTCTTAATAATTCTAATTGTATCTTTATAATTTTCAGTTTAATATTCATATAGTTACACCTCTTCTTATTTATTTTGTTTATTAGATAGAACAATATGATACCATATTATTCAGCTTGTATTATCTATTTCGTTAGTCAATAAAACATAATAAATTACAAAATATTCTATAATTTAACAAGAAGAATCACTATAACATGGTAAAATATTACATAAAACATCATAAAGACGTTTAATTGAGCCATATGTTATAATATGTAAATGACGAAAAAAGTCTTAATTTCTTGTCATATAATTACAAAATTACAATATGATGAAAAGTATATTGTTTAGAATCATATTAAGAATACAATAAGATATAAATATTTCGTTTTGCAATTTTCGATAAAAATCAGCCTTTTATTGCTTATAAATTTTATGTGAATTAATGTAAATATCTTTATAGTATACAAATAAAGATATTTATAACATAAATTAAGAAAATTCTTAACTAAATTGTCGAGTTGAGTAGATAGAGTGGTATGATGTTTCTATTATATAGAAACAATATTAAAGGAAACTAGATCAAGAATGCAGTATGGATTTAGTATTATTGGTTAAGCCATAAAATCATTATGTTAAAGGAGGGCAATCAAAATGAGTAGAATAATCAACAATTTTAATATTAAAGAGGAAAGAAACCTTTCAATGTTAATGGATTTCTATGAATTAACCATGTCAAATGGATATTTTCAAAATGGATTTTCAGATGCAGTAGTGTATTTTGATATGTTTTATAGGAGAAACCCAGATGATGCAAGCTTTTCAATAGTAGCAGGACTTGAACAACTTGTAACCTTTATTGAAAATTTGAAATTTACCCAAGAGGATATTGACTTTTTAAGAAGGAAAGGCGTATTGTCTGAAGAATTCTTACAGTACTTACTAACTTTTAAGTTTAAAGGAGATATTTACGCAATACCAGAAGGAACAGTAGTATTTCCCAATGAAGCACTTGTAACAGTTAAGGCAAAAGTAATAGAAGCACAACTTATCGAAACTATGTTATTATTAACAATCAATCATCAGAGTTTAATCGCAACCAAAGCTAATAGAATTGTAAGGGCTTCACAAGGAAGACCAATCCTAGAACTGGGAGCTAGAAGAGCTCAAGGTGCTGATGCTGCTATAATGGGAGCGAGAGCATCTTATATAGCAGGAGTTAATGGTACAGCGACTACTATGGCTGAATCAATGTTTGGAGTTCCTGCTCTTGGCACAATGGCTCACTCTTGGATAGAGTTTTTTGAAGATGAATATAAAGCGTTTGAAATATATGCAAAAACTTATCCAAGTACGTGTACTTTGCTTGTGGATACTTATAATGTTATAAAAAGAGGTATACCCAACGCAATTAAGGTTGCGAAAAATGTATTAGAGCCAATTGGAGAAAGATTAAAAGGAATTAGACTAGATAGTGGTGACCTTGCTTATCTATCAAAAATAGTAAGAAACATGCTTGATGAAGCTGGGCTTACAGACTGCAAAATAGTGGCTTCAAATAGTTTAGATGAATATATAATAACTGAATTATTAAGCCAGGATGCTAAGATAGATATATTTGGTGTTGGAGAAAGAATGGTTACAGCTAAATCAGAACCAGTATTTGGAGGGGTTTATAAATTAGTAGCTGTTGAAGAAGAAGGGGAAGTTGTTCCAAGAATAAAAATAAGTGAAAATGAGGAAAAAATAATTAATCCAGGATATAAAATGGTTTGGAGATTATATGATAAAGATTCGCATAAGGCAATTGCAGATGTTATTACATTAGCAGATGATATGATAGATGAGTCTCACCCTTATATAATATTTGATCCAGTTTTTATTTGGAAAAAGAAAAAGATTACTAATTTCTACGCTAAAAAACTTCAAATATCAATTTTCCATAATGGAGAATGCGTTTATAAATTACCAACTATTGAAGAGATTAGAATATATTGTAGTGAGCAAGTAGATAGTTTATGGGGAGAAGTTAAGAGATTTTCTAACCCACAAAAATACTTTGTTGATTTATCACAAGAACTTTGGTTTGTTAAGCAGGAATTAATTCAAAGATATAGAAATGCAGAAGATATAGATGAATAATAATTCAATTATAATTTACGGGGGATCTTTTAACCCTCCTTCTTTAGCTCACATAACATTAGCTAACCAACTTCTTATAAGTACAGGAGCTAAAAAATTATTATTTGTTCCTGTAGGCGATCATTATAATAAAAAAGGGCTAATACCAGCATATCATAGAGTTAATATGTTAAAACTTGCTTGCAATAAAAATAGAAGATTATTAGTTGATACTATGGAAATAGATACAGAAAGAAAACTATACACAATTGAAACTTTAGACAAATTAAAAGAAAAGTATCCAGGTGATGACTTATGCTTCGTAATGGGTAGTGATAATTTAAGGGATGTACTTAATTGGAAAGATTGGAAAAGGCTTTTAACTAACTATAAAATAATTGCTATAGATAGAGGCGAAGACAGACTTTGGAAGGTCCTCGATGATAACCCTATTATGAAAAGTTATAAAGAAAACATTATACAAGTTGCTGGGCTTATACAATCAAATATCAGTTCAACAATAATCAGGGAAAATATTAAAAACAAAAGAAATATAGGCCATTTAACCACTATTGAAATAATAAAATACATAAAAAAAGAAGGATTGTATTTATAAAATGATTTATGGAAGTCCGAAGAAAAGGTAACTATGAGCAAAAAATATGATTTTAAATATTACAAACAAAGCTGATATGATGTAACTATTCCTACATTATATCAGCTTTGCATTTTATGGAAATGTAAAAAAATGTCGTATAGAGGGTAATAAAAGGTGTATGAATATGAAGTAAAATATGGTAATATGTAAAAGCAAACACATCCTATATTTATTTTGTATGAAGTGGGTTTATTTTTTACAATAAAATCTAAAATACCATTAAATGTAATTTTTCAATGGCTCAGTTATTTGATATGCAATATCAATGATAAGAATGAATTTGTTGAAATATCAGTCAAAGATACTGGTTAAAAGCATAAAAATCTGAATAAATTTAGCTAAGTTTTTATTCGTTTATTTAATGAAAATTTAGCTAAATATTATTATGTGGTTAAATGAGGTGAGGTTTTCAAATATGGCAACAAGTAATTTGTATACAATATTAGTAGTTGACGACTATCCAAATAATTTATTTACTGCAAAGGCTCTTATTGAAGAGTATATAGATGCTAAAGTGCTACTTGCAGATACTTCCACAAAAGCATTACAAGCTCTAATAAAAAATTCCGTGGATTTAATTATTTTAGATGTGCATATGGAGCGGGAGATGGATGGTTTTGAGCTGGCAAAGATTATAAAAAGTAGAAAAAAAACAGAACATATTCCCATTGTATTTTTAACGGCAGCTTGTATAAATGAGGAGTTTAAGAGAAAAGGTTTTGAAATAGGAGCAGTAGATTATCTTACTAAACCTATTGATGACTTTTTATTTATAAATAGAATAAATGTATACCTAAAGCTTATTGAAAAAGAAAGAAAAATGAATATACGCCTGCAAGAGCAAGCTAAAGAATTAAAAAGAGCAAAGGATGTAGCTGAAGCAGCTAATGAGGCTAAAGATATGTTTCTTGCAAATATATCTCATGAATTTAGAACCCCTTTAAATATTCTGCTTGGAGCAACACAAATAACAAAATATTATCTTGAAAATGATAAAGTATTAGATAGGGAAAAAATAAAAGGGAAAGCAGATACACAGATTCAAAATTGCTATAGGCTAATAAGACTAGTTAACAACATGATCGATATTACAAAAATAGATGCTGGCAACTTTCCTCTTAATATATCAACATATAACATTACTGAGATAGTGGAATATGTTGTAAATTCTGTAGTGGATTATGCGGCATTAAAAAACATTGAACTAATATTCGATACTGATGTTGAAGAGGTAATGATTGAGTGCGATTTAGATGCTATTGAAAGAATTGTGTTAAATCTTTTATCCAATGCTATAAAATTTACCCCTCGAGATGGAAATATTTTTGTGAATATTGGAATTTCTAATAATTTAGTTCAAATTAGGGTCAAAGATTCAGGCATAGGAATTTCTCAAGATAAACACAAGATGATCTTTGAAAGATTCGAGCAAGCGGACAAGCTCCTTTCAAGGAGCTGTGAGGGCAGTGGTATTGGGCTTAACCTTGTGAAATCTCTAATTGAAATGCATGATGGAACTATCGAAGTTAATAGTGAATACCTAAATGGAAGTGAATTCATTGTTAAACTTCCTATTAGCAAAACCAGTAATGATCAAATCCCTCGAAATGATTCAATTAATATTCTCAGTAATGTAATCTCAAAGACGGATATAGAATTTTCTGACATCTACTTTTAAGGGGGAAACTAAATGAAAAAAAAATTACCAATTGTAATTATTACTGTTGTGACTGTTATGACAATGTCTTTGTTTACTGGATGTGGACAGAAAATAAATGACACATCAATGACTTCCCAAAAGATTAAGATTGGTGTTTGTATTTCCAATTTTAATGACAAATTTACGTCTTATTTGCTTAATGAAATGAAGAATTACTCCAAGTCTTTAAAGAATGTTGAAGTAGTATATGTTGACTCAAAAAATGATTCTAATATAGAATTATCACAGGTTGAAAAATTCATATCTCAAAAAGTAGATGCCATCGTTGTTCAACCAGTTGATACGGATTTAACAAAGCCTTTAACAGACATTGCGAAAGCTGCTAAGGTTCCAATCATGAGCGTTAGCAGGCCATTTGAAAATCAAAATGATGCAGTAGGTTATGTAAGCTCAGACTCAAAACAAGCTGCTAAATTGGAAATGGAATATATTGCAAAGAAAATGCATTTTAAGGGTAACGTAGCAATTATGATGGGAACGATGGGTCAAGAACAACAGAGATTCAGAATTCAAGGTTATCATGATGTAATAGCAAAATATCCTGATATGAAAATTATTGCGGAGCAAACAGCTGACTGGGATAGGGATAAAGGCACGGCTTTAATGGAAGAATGGCTTCAATCTGGAAAAAAAATTGACGCTGTAGTTGCTAGCAATGATGAAATGGCAATAGGAGCATTAAAAGCTATAGAAGTCGCTGGAAAACTTGGAAAAATAACTGTAGGTGGTATAGATGCTACCCCTGAAGCTCTTGATTATTTAAAAAGTGGCAAATTAGCTGTTACAGTATTTCAAAATGCAAAAGAAATGGGTCAATGTACTATAAAAACTGCAGTTAAAGTAGCTAATGGTGAAAGTGTAGAGAAAACGATGATTTTTTCAAATGGATTAGTTGCTCCAAAAGATGCAGTTAAATATATGGCTAAATGGAATAAATAAAAATATTACAACTTCAAAGAAGATGAGCAGCACCGCAGGTGATGATTTAAGGAGGAATTTATGATTAATTTTAAAAATGTTAATATAAAGCAAAAATTTTTTGTATTGTTTTTTGTTTGTATTACAACATTTATTGGATTTGGAACCTATGCTTTAAGTGGGCTTAATAACTTGGCACGAGTAACTCAGAATTTATATAATCAATCATCAAGGGTTTCCGATGCTACAGTCAAAGGGAAATTAAATTTGGTTGAAATTAAAAGTTCTCTAAAGAGTGTAATTTTATCGTCAAATAAGGATGAGATTCAAAGAGAAATAGATAAAGTTACCCAATATGAAGTCGATTTGCAAAAAAACTTAGATACTATAGGACAAAATTCCGTTGATTCTAATACTAAAAGAAATTTACAAGATGCTAATAATCTTTTTTCGAAATGGTGGAAGCCACAAAGAGAGAAAATTATTAATGATGTGTTAGCAGGTAAAAAAGATGATGCAATAGTTATATCTGAAGGAATAGGTTCAGATTTTATTGATCAGCTTGGACTTACTCTTAATAATATATATTTAAGTTCTTTAAATAGTGAAGTGAGTTTAATACAAGAATCAGATAGATTGCAATCTTCACAGAGAATAACCTTGATTTTAACTTTAGTAATCTTAATAAGTATACTAACATTAGCATTTATAATGGTGATGACAAGCATTTTAACTCCTATTAACAGATTAAAAGAACATATGATTAAAACAACAAATTCAGGAAATTTAGAAGAATATGAAATCAATCAAAAAAATGAAATTGCGGAAATGGCTAAAAACTATAATATATTGATAAATAAATTAAAGAATAAACTTTGGAGAAATAATACTCTAAATTCATTAAATGATGAAATGGATGGCAGCTTATCTGTAAAAGAATTGACACAAAGGTCAATGAATTTTTTAGCTAGATCATTAGATGCTGGAAATGGAACATTTTATATACATAATGATAAAACAAATAAACTTATGCTAAATTCCTCCTTCGCTTTTACAGAAAGAGAAAGATTATCTAATATATACGAGCTTGGTGAGGGAATAGTTGGACAAGTAGCTTTGGAAAGAAAGCCTATACTTCTTACAAATGTACGTAAATCAGAAGCAGCAATTTGTACTGGAACAACATATGAAGCTCCTCTTAATGTTTATGCTTTTCCATTAATTTATGAGGATGAACTATATGGAGTTATTGAACTATCCTCCTTTGAAACTTTTAACAAATTAAAACAGGAATTTATAGAAGAGGCAAGCAACATAATTGCTATAAACCTACACACTACCCTTCAAAATCAAAGAATTAAAGAACTATTGGAAGTAAGTGAAAAAGCAACAAAAGAATCTCAAGAAATATCACTTGAACTAGTAAATGCAAATGAAATATTAGAGGAACAGCAAGGACAACTTCAGGTTCAAACTGAGGAACTTCAACAGACTAATGCTCAGCTTGAAGAACAGCAGCAAATACTTCAACAGCATAGTGAAGAGATGCAACAAACTAACGCTCAGCTAGAGGAAGATCAAGTGCAAATAGAAGAACAGTCTAAACTTCTTAAAATTAAAAATCAAGAATTAGAGATATCTGGAGAAGAGATTTTGGCACGCTCAAAAGATTATGAAATGGCAAATACATATAAATCGCAATTTCTAGCAAATGTTTCTCATGAGCTTAAAACACCACTTAATTCTATTATATTATTATCTAATCTCTTAATAAGAAGATGTAAAGATACTACTACGGAGGATGCACAAGAAAAAATAAAAGTTATATTTAACTCAGGGCAACATTTGCTTAGTTTGATAAATGACTTTTTAGATTTATCAAAAATAGAGGCAGGTAAAATAGACATTAACTACAGAAATTTTAATTCCAGTGAGCTTATTAGCGAGCTTAGTGATCTGTTTAATGGAACTGCAACGGAGAAAAACATTCAATTTATATTGGAAGATCAATTTAAAGATAATATCTATGGTGATAAAGAAAAAATTTCACAAGTGGTAAGAAACTTTTTATCTAATGCATTTAAATTTACAGATAAGGGCTGCGTAAAACTAAAAATTGAAATGGATACCAAGGGTGAAAATAACGTAGTATTTTCTGTAATGGATACAGGAATTGGCATACATAAAAATAATTTAGATTCTATTTTTGAAGAGTTTCAGCAAGGCGATGGCTCTATTTCAAGAAGATACGGTGGTACGGGACTTGGCCTATCCATAAGCAACAAGCTTTGCGCGCTTATGAAGGGGAAAATAAAAGTAACTAGTGAGCTTGGGATGGGTAGCACCTTCATATTATATTTACCACGTGCAGTTTCACAGCAGGCTATCGCGGAGCAAGAGGCAGCAGTTACTATTGGAAATCAACAGCAGAAGATAGTAATGGTCGAAAATAAAGAGATAAAAAATGTAAAACATAAAAGTTTGCTTATTATTCAGGATGATACAAAATTAATTCAGTCTATTAAAGCAATCGCGGACGGTATAGGCTTTGCAACATTAACATCAAATAGTGGACCTTGCGGGCTTAAACTTATAAAGGAAAAAGAGTTTGATGGCATTTTATTGGACTTAGACTTGCCATATAAAAGCGAAATTGAGTTGCTTAAAGAAATTAATAACGTTTTAAAATTAAAAAACTTAAGAGTACCTGTTATTATTTATACAAATATTGAAATGAGTAAAGAACAGGAAAAAGAGATAAAGTTATATAATGGCATCATAATTATTAAGACTACAAACTCTTATGAAAGGCTACTGGATGAATTAACTTTAATACGTCATAAGGTTAAAAGGGAAGAAGAATATAAAAATATTATTACTTCCAAAATTAATAAGGATAGAGCATTAAATCTTGATAATAAAAAAATACTAATTGTAGATGACGATCCAAGAAACATATTTGTGCTTGCAGCTGCATTAGAAGATTACGGTGCAGAAATCATTGAAGCTGAAAATGGAAAGGTTGCGCTGGAAAAGCTTGAAAATGAAGTTGTTGATTTAATTTTAATGGATATAATGATGCCTGTTATGGATGGATATGAAGCAATTAAAAATATAAGAAATACTGATAATATAAAACACATACCCATTATAGCTACCACAGCAAAATCTCTAAAGGGTGATAACGAAAAGTGTATGGAAGCTGGAGCAGATGATTACATTGCAAAGCCTATTGATTATGATGTTCTTATAACATTAGTAAAAGCTTGGATTAACAAAGATTAGAAGCAATGGAGGATGATTTTGGATTTTAAAATAATTCACGACCAAATAGAAGCAAATATTGTTGTTATGGGAGAATTTGAAGATCATAAACAGGTAAGCGAACTAATAGAACTTTTAAGTTTGCAAGATATGCAAAATTTTAATATAACTTTTTTAGGAGCAAATGTAATTCCCAAAATTGTTGTAGAGAAACTTTTTAGTTTTCAGGAGCGGGAGAAGTGTTCAATTTTTGTTTTAAAGAGATACTTATACTCATACTTACAGAATATAGGTATAAAGTGCAAATACATTGAAAAAAATTTCACTTTGAAAAGATTAACTGAAAATTCATCCCATATAAAAAAAATTCTAAATAAAGAAGAAGTATATAGTTTTTTGAATGAACTAAATATTACTTACGGCTATGATTACACTGAGTATCAAATAGATAGCATAATGAGAAGAATAAACATAACTATGATAAAAGAGGGTATCGTAAGTTTTAGTTTATTCAGAGAACAGGTTTTAAATAATGAAATTTTTTTTAACAACCTGTTTCTTGACTTCTCAATAAATACTACGGAGTTTTTTAGAGATCCTAAGGTTTTTGCTTTAATTAAAACAAAAATATTGCCCTATTTAAATTCCTATAATCATATTAAAATTTGGTGTGCAGGTTGTTCCAATGGAAAAGAAGTTTATTCCTTAGCTATAATGTTAAAAGAAGCAGGAATATTAAGCAAAACCCAAATCTATGCTACAGATATTAATCCTTATGTTATAGAAGAGGCAAAAAACGGAATGTATTCCTCGATAACCTTAGATAAAGATATAAGTAATTACAGAAATGCTGGAGGCGAGAAAAATTTTATTGAATATTTTGATATTAATAATAGCTACATAAAAGTTAAAGAAGAACTTAAGAAAAACATATTATTTTTCCAGCATAGTTTGCTTAGTAATGGAACGTTAAATGAATTTAATCTCATACTTTGTAGAAATGTATTTATTTATTTTAATGAAAGTTTACAAGAGAAAATGCTAAAAAACTATTATAATTCTTTAGATAATAATGGGTTTTTAGTCTTGGGAAAGAGTGAAGGAATTCTAAGAAACAACGGAGGAAAATATTTTTGTAAGTATGATGGGATATTAAAGGTTTATAAGAAAAAATAGTAAACATATTAGTGCTTATTAAATTTATGTGCTTTTCTATAATTAATTTAAAAACTTAACCACTGGACATTCTAACTTGTGCATAGCTATGAATATAAATATAACAACAAATAAGTTTTATGTACAAGTGAGTTATATATTAAGGATTTAGTGGGAAAAGAAAGAAAATTAATAAAGTTGAAGAGGAGTAATAGGCATGAGTTTCAAATTTAAAGAAAAAGAGAATAATGATGGTGGGAAAAAAATTAAGTTTGTGGAAATCTTAAATGAAAATAGGAGAATTAAAAGAAAAGCAAGTTTTAGAATATTAAATACAGCAATTATATATAATGAAGAAGAAGATTTTTATTATACAGTGGCTACATGCGTTAATGAGAATAATGTAATTGAGTCAATAAGCATAGAAGGATTTGGTATTCTTGAAGATGTTATAGATTTTAAAGGTGCATATATTGATTATGAAGAGTATGAAGAAGGATCAGAAATAAATTACACTGGAACAATATATTATTTATGATTTATTCTGCACAAAATTACATAGTAGTGTAATAAGAAAAAGCTGTGAAGGGTTTAATTACTTCACAGCTTTTATTATTAAATTAAAGGGGGACTCTAATTTAATTAGTTAATAAATTAATTAATTAATCTATTCTTATATAATAACATATAATTGTGTAGAAATAATGTAAAAGGTATGTAAAAGGTATGGAATATTTGTTAAGTTTAAAATACTTTGAGCATCATAAAGAAATTGAAAAGTAAGCTGAATTTATTTAAAATTAATTAGAATCTTGTAAAATTTAATAAAAATCTAATTTAACAAATAACTGCAGTATCTACCGATAGACTGAAACCACTCATTTCTACGGATTTAAGTTATAGTTAATAATGCTGTTAAATCTAATTAAATTTAACAATAGCTTATTAATAGGATTATAGCTCTAATTGTGCTAATAGTACCAAATTTCATTAAAACTAAATCAAAAGTTATAAATAATATAGAACAATAACATATGCATTTGGAATATCAGTTCAAGTGATTTTATATGCTATTATTAATTTGAACTTAATTAGAATCTTATAAAATTTAATGAAAATCTAATTTAACAAATAACTGTAGTATCTATCAATATACTGAAACCACTGATTTTTATGGAGTTAAGTTGTAGTTAATAATGCTGTTAAATCTAATTAAATTTAACAGTAGCTTGTTAACAGTATACATGTGAATTTTAAAATGGGTGTAAAGTGATTACTACTTTTACTTTATATATGGTAAAATAAAAGAAGAATGTAAATTAATATGTAAATTAACTTTATATATAAAGGGGACAACAAAAATGTCAGAATGTATATTTTGTGATTATAGTGAATCAGAGATAATAGTAGAAAATAGATTAGTTTTTGCAATATTAGATCATTTCCCGGTCAATAATGGTCATTGCTTAATTATACCGAAGAGGCATTTTGCTAACTTTTTTGAGGCAACAGAGGAAGAGATTAAAGCAATATATAAATTGTTGCACGAGGTAAAAGAAATGTTTGATATTCAATATGAACCAGCGGGATATAACATAGGAATTAATGTAGGAACTCATGCCGGGCAAACCGTAAACCATTTACATGTTCATTTAATTCCTAGATATATAGGGGATGTAGATGATCCAAGGGGTGGAGTAAGAAATTTGAAAGAGGCAATGGTTGAATATGATGGTTAAAGTTAATGTAAACAATAAAGAAATAATCAGTAGTGACTCTGTTGCATTTTAGGACAAGAAGATTTCATTATTAAAATTATTTATCTTTTGATTGGAGAGTTTAATATGTGCATTATCGAAAATTTTGTACTAACAATTTTAGAAACCAGCGATGTTCATGGAACTGTATTACCTATAAATTATTCGGATAATTCCTATGCCAACTGTGGTCTTGCAGCTTTATCCACTATAATTACTCTCGAGCGAGAAATAAATCAGAATACTTTACTTATAGATAATGGGGATATGCTTCAAGGTACTGCACTTACATATTTCCATGCTAAAATAAATAATAATATGCCGAATCCAATGATTGAAGCTATGAATCTTATGGGATATGATGCTGCTGTAATTGGTAATCATGAATTTAATTACGGTAGGGAGTATTTAAATAATGCTATAAAAACTTCAAATTTTCCATGGCTATGCGCTAATATAACAAAAAAAACTACAGGGGAAAGCTTTACTAATAAGCCATACATTGTTAAAACCTTTGATAATGGTTTAAAAGTAGGTATTTTAGGGGTAACCACTAAGTATATTCCTAACTGGGAAAATCCTGAAACAATCCAAGACTTAAATTTCGAAGATGTTGTAGAAAGTGCCAATAAATGGATTGAGATAATGAAAAAGCAAGAAGCTACGGATATAAATATAGTGGCCTATCACGGTGGGTTTGAAAGAGATTTAGAAACTGGTAAGCCGATGGAAAAACTCACAGGAGAAAATCAAGGCTATGAGTTATGCATGAAAGTAAAAAATATGGATGTGCTTTTAACGGGGCATCAACATAGAGTTATAAAAAATTTATCGGTAAATGGTGTTTTAGTTGTGCAACCAGGTTACAACGGTAATTGCATTGGCAAAGTTTCTATTGATTTGGTAAAGAACTCTAGAAAATGGTCCATAGTTAATAAAAAATCCTCAATTATTGATGCAAATGCAACTGATGTTGATAAAAGAATTTTGGATTCTATAAGTAACATAGAAACTAAGGCACAAGCATGGCTTGATATTCCTATGGGAAACATAGAAGGTGACATGCTTATTAAAGATCCTTTAAAAGCAAGGCTTAAAGATAATGCTTATACTGAGTTTATAAATAATGTTCAGATGGAGGCAGCAAAGGTTGATATATCAAATACTGCTATTTTTGATAACCAATGCAAGGGATTCGAGCGCAATGTTACGATGAGAGATATCATAGCAAATTATAAATACCCAAACACATTAAAGGTAATTAGTTTAAAAGGCTCTGATATTAAAGCTGCTCTAGAAAAAACTGCTCAATATTTTAGTATAGTTAACGGCGAAATAGAAGTAAGCAAGGTTGGTATTTATCCTAAACTTCACCACTATAATTATGATATGTGGGAAGGCATAGAGTATATAATAGATGTTTCAAAATCCATAAACTATAGAATTACGAAAATTAATTATAAAAATTGTCCTCTTAACATGGAGGGGGACTATGCTGTAGTAATGAATAATTACAGAGCAGGTGGTGGTGGAGATTATTCAATGTTTAAGGGGAAACCTGTCCTTAAAGATATACCTATAGATATGGCTGAACTAATTGCAAATTATATACTTGAAAGAAAAACCATTAAAGCAGTTGAGAATGATAATTGGAAAGTTATATACTAAGTGTGGCGTTGTATTAAATTGGAAAAGAAAAAATAATCCCATAAAAATTATGAGTGAAATTATTGGGTAGATTTAGAAATTTAAGCATTGATTTGAGAATTAGTATAGATAATCAGATAATGTCGATATTATGCTATTTCAATTTACTTAAAATTGTTGTATACTATAGTTTCGGATATAAAGGAAAACAAATACAATTATGCGATAATTACACAGACTCACTAAAAAAACAGATCATAAAACATATCAAATTACATGAAACACTTACACTATAGACCCTATATCTCTGTAATCTACATTTTTAATAGTATAATTAGATACATGTCTTATATCTTACTCGTAAGATATGTTGTAGTTGAATGTAATTTTTTAAAAAAAAGGAAGCGAATTATTTTGATGAATTTTATTATACCTGCATTTATAACTTTAATAATATCAATTACATCTGGGTTAATGCTAGATTATTATAAGAATCTAGCACCTAAAATATTAAGCAATGTACGAAATGGTAAACCAATAGAAATGAATAGCAAAAAAAAATGTTCATACATTATTACTGTTAAAAACCCATCAAATAAAACAATTCATGAGTTAACTTTAAATATACAAAGCTCGCAAACTAACTTAAAGAGTACAGGAGCTACAATAACAAAAGGTTTAAAATTTGATTCTTCAATAAAGGATAATATTTTAGAGGTTTATATCCCTTTTTTAAGTAAGGGTGATAAGTTTTCAGTTACTGTATATGAAGAAAATCAATCTGAAGAACATAATAAGCCTGTTCTTGTAATTAGATCACCTGAAAATTTTAATCAGGTAGACTCTCTAGAACAAAAGGGAAGTCGATCGTTATGGTTTAATAAACCTAAAAATATAAACCAGGTAATCTTGAAGGCAATGCAAAGAGTCATAGCAATAGTTTCTAATAAAAAAGATGATTTTACAACGGTTATGAGTAAGGCAACAACTGATAAACAAACAACAAATAAAAAAGATAGACAAGTAATCTCTGGAAATAAGAAGCCTAGTAAGAATGAAAAGGCAATGATAATTACTGTATCAATTATTTTTGTTATGGTTGTGGGAGTTTTAGGAAAATTTTATTTCAAAGGTACGTCTACTAATGCAACAACGCCCACTGTAAATACTACTGTTCCCCAACAGTCCACTGGTTCAACAGGAACAGCAGGAACAACAACTGGAACTACAGATGCAACAGGATCAACAGGAACAACAACAGGAACTACAGATGCAACAAAATCGAAAGGAACAACAACTGGAACTACAGATGCAACAAAATCAACAGGAACAACAACTGGAACTACAGATGCAACAGGATCAACAGGAACAACAACTGGAACTACAGATGCAACAAATTCAACAGGATCAACAACTGGAACTACAGATGCAACAGGATCAACAGGTACAACAACAGGAACTACAGATACAACAAAATCAACAGGATCAACAACTGGGACTACAGATACAACAAAATCAACAGGAACATCAACAGGAACATCAACTGGGACTACAGATACAACAGGATCAACAGGAACAACAAATGGAACGACAGAATCAACAACTGGGACTGCAGGTTCAACAGGAGGAACAACTGGAACAACAACCGGAACTACAGGTGAATAGAAGAAATATCTAAAGATCTTAAAAAGTTAAATAATATCGAAAGTTCTCTGTACAACTACAGGGGACTTTTAATTTATTTAATTTTCATTTGATTTAGTAAGTTCATTTCGGTCATCCATTTGTGGAGGCTCCTCCAACCATTTATGTTTAATCATTAATTTTCCACCTGCACCTGCATACGATAATGTATCCTTTTCAACAATTAAGAGTTAACATTCAATATATAAAATTTACGGTAAAAATAGTATAATTAAGTAAATGTTTATGTCGTACTCGTATTTTAGGACAAAGTAATCAAAATACTTTATTCCGAAAAATCATATAAAAACAAGAATGATTAAAGGGGGTGGAAATGTGCTAAATGATTTATTTATAAACGTTTTATTACTCATAGCCGTTACTTTCGTCGCTGGCCATATTTTAAAAGACGTACCTGAAAAAATTATTATTACTTTATATGGCAAGATAATAGTGGGTGTTGGTGGTGGACTTATGGGCATTTTATTAATGATATATACAATTCAAGTTACGGGAACTACCACAATACTTGATTTGCGATTTTTTGCAATTATGATGGTTTCTTATGTAGGTGGTATTATACCTACTATAGTTTCAGGAATTATTATAGGGATATATCGTGCAGTACGTTTTGGTATAAATATATCCTGTATTGCTGCACTTTTCCAAATACTGTTATTTATAATATGTTTTCATATAATTGATAAAAAGATTAAAGCAGAATGGAAAAAGTGGTTTTTAAAAACTTTAATTTCATTGGTTATATTAATACCAATTATCTATTATCTATTAAGGAATGTAGAAAATGTTCAAATAATATGTTTTGAATACTTTTTAGTAGCTACATTTGCAGGTGCATTAGAGTATTTCTTATTAGAGTATGTTCACGGTTCAAATGAATTATATAGGATATATAAAAAAGACTCTACAAAGGATTTTCTTACAGGACTTTATAATACAAGGCAATTTGATAAAATGCTTAACCTGGCTTTTGAAAGAGTATTAGAAAATAAAGGGAAGTTATCTTGTTTTATGATAGATATTGACCATTTTAAAAAAGTAAATGATACTTATGGACATTCGATAGGTGATATAGTCCTTAAAGAATTAGCATACATATTAAAAAAGAATTGCAGAAGGATTGATGTTGTAGGGCGAATCGGGGGTGAAGAATTTTGTGTTTTACTTTTTGATTGTCCTAAAGACCAAACTTTTTCAATAGCATTGAGAATAAATAAGGCTGTTGAAAAATATGGATTTAATATAGGTGAAGACAAATTCATAAATATTACAGTATCTATTGGAGTTGCAATCTATCCTGATACAACGTCTAATTTGGAAGCTATAAAAGAAGAAGCAGATATGGCTCTTTATAAAGCAAAGAAAAGTGGACGTAATAGGGTTTGCGGTAGTGAAATATGTATTCATCAATAAGCTTCGCAATATTCTACTCAGGTTAATTAATTCTTATGTAAATTATACTATTAATTAGTATTAATCAAAGAGTGTAACACAATAGGTACTTATGTGACAGGTTTGAGAGTTAAATGATAATATGTTAAGTTTGAATAAGGAGAAAGAAGACCAATTTTAGCTTCTTTTTTCTCCAAATCAATAATGTCTAGAGGTAACTTTATCTATAGTTTATTGTTTTGTTATTGTAACACCACCTCCTGCTATAATAGCTTTTATAGAAAACTCCTTTGTGCCTGGAAATATCTTTCTTGTAGTTACAATTTCAATTTGTGGATTAATATTTTTTGCTTTATCAACCAAACATTTTGTCCTTGTTGCAATTCCAGAGCAGTATTCTAAAATATTCATGGACACCTTCCAACCCATATGCAAAGCATCAACATTACCCTGTGCATGAACAATTACATCTCCAGACTTAACAAGAGTTCCAGAAGAGAGAAAGGTTTTGCTTTCGATACCTAACTTATTAAATATTCTTACCACTTCCTCAGAACCACTTATCACTGCATTTCCTCTTGAGATAAATTTTATTTCTCCTTTTTGACTATTAATTCCTAAGACTAATGAAGTCAGATCTATGTAAGGGATATCTTCTTTTATAATATTTTCTATTGTTTCATCATTTATATACATCATTATTAGCCCTCCTTAATAATTTTAATCACGTTTAACTCGTCGTATTCAGGAATAATCCGTATTAATTTGATGTTTCTATTTTTAGAATAATTTCGCTTAATTTGCTAATAAGTACTTCCATTTCTTCATTGTTGCCTATACTTATTCTTAGGAAATTATCAATTCTAGGTTTATTAAAATATCTTACAAGAATTCCCCTAGTTTTTAATTCGTTAAATATTATTTTCGCCTGAATTGTATTATGACGTGCGAATAAAAAGTTAGCTTTTGATTCTAATACAATAAAACCTAATTCTCTAAGAGAAGGGATTACTTTTTCTCTTGTATCTATAACTTTTAAGCGAGTACTCTGAAAATAGGCCTCATCCTCAAAAGATGCCTTTGCACCGGCTAAAGCAAGCCGATCAATTGTATAAGAGTTTATTGAGTTCTTAATTTTATTTAGGCCTTCTATCAAATCTTTGTGTCCAAAAGCATAACCAACACGTAAACCTGCTAGTGCCCTAGACTTAGAAAGCGTCTGGATAATCAATAGGTTTGGATAATCATCTACAAAATCAACTAAAGATTCTCCACCAAAATCTATATATGCTTCGTCAATTATAACAACACTTTCTATGTTGTATTCTACAATTTTCTTTAAGGATTCCACTGATATATATTTGCTGGTTGGAGCATTTGGATTTGTTACTACAATTCCACCATTTTCAATACAAAAGGAATCTAGAGGCAAATTAAATTTATTGTCTAGGGGGATTAATTTATGTTTTAGTTTAAATAGATTAACATAAATTTCATAGAAACTATAGGTTATATCTGCAAATAGGATAGGTTTTTCTTTATTGAAAAATGCCATAAAAGAGAAAGCTAAAACCTCATCTGAACCATTTCCAACAAAGACTTGATTCGGTAATAATTTATAATAATTTGATAATGTATTTCTAAGTTCATCACAGTTTGGGTCAGGGTACAATTGAAGATTTTCATTAGCTGCCTGTTTAATTGCTTCAATTACTTTTGGAGAAGGCGGGTACGGATTTTCATTAGTGTTTAATTTAATATATTTCCTATTTTTAGGTTGCTCTCCTGGTATATAAGGTTCAATGTTTTTTGTAGTTTCGCTCCAATATTTGCTCATTTATAATGCTCCTTTATATATCTAGCGCACTTGTTTGTACACTGATTGATTTTATTTAATTATACTATTGTTATTGGCATTTGACAATAACAAAAAACAAGAGTAATATGAAATTAGCAAATGCCAATATCTAAATAAAGGAGGAGTTTTAATGAAAATAGTAATTTCATCAAATGGAAAAACTAGTGAAAGTTTACTTGATAAGAGGTTCGGAAGGTGTGAATATTTTCAAATTCATGATACAGAGAGTAAGGAAGTTAAAATTTTAGAAAATAAAGGTCAAAATTCAAGTGGTGGAGCAGGTATTGTTGCAGCTAATCAATTAAACGTAGAAAAGGTAGACGTTATTATTACTGGAGATCTTGGACCTAATGCCTATGAACTTATTGAAAAAGCAGGAATTAGAGCGTATAAGTGTGGGAATATAGCTATAAGCTTAGTAATGGAGAAATATAACAATGGAGAACTTGAAGAAATAAAAATGTCTGGTCCTGCATACCATGGAGCAAACTAGTAGATCGGAGATGAGTATATAGTGAATATAGCAGTGCTTAGTGGAAAAGGAGGGACTGGTAAAACTACAGTGTCGTTAAATCTTGCCCTCGCACTAAAGTCAAATTATATAGACTGTGATGTAGAAGAACCAAATGGTTTCCTATTTTTAAAACCTAAAATAAATAAAACAGAAAAGGTTATGGTGGAATATCCCATTATAGATGATAATAAATGTACGGCCTGTGGAGCTTGCGTAAATGTATGTCAATTTAATGCTCTTGCAAAAGTAAATAAGGAAATTATACTCTTTGAAAAATTATGTCATGGTTGCGGAGCTTGTGAGATTGCATGTCAATATGATGCTATAGCTTATAAGAAAAGAGAAACAGGAAAAATTGAAAGTGGCAAAATAAGAGACATAAATTGTAGCAGAGGAGTTTTAAATATAGGTGAACCTATGGCAGTACCCGTTATTAGAAAACTCCTTAAAAACTTATCCGGCAACATTAATTTAATTGATTGCCCACCTGGGACTTCTTGTAATGTAGTAAATGCTTTAAAATACGCACATGCAGCAATACTTGTTACGGAGCCTTCAGAGTTTGGGCTACATGATTTAAAAATGGCTGTTGAACTTGTAAAAATGTATAAGATACCTTTTGGTATAGTTATAAATAAAGATGATGGAAAAGATAATATAGTAAAAAAATTTTGCAGACAAGAAGAAATAAAGTTAATAGAGACTATACCTTATAGCAAAGATACTGCCATTCTTTATTCTAAGGGAGAAATATTATATGATGAAATACATCATAAAGCAATATTTGATAAGATTTCAAAGGAGGTGCTACTTTGGAATTAGCGATTTTAAGTGGAAAAGGCGGAACAGGTAAAACTACAATCGCAACAGCATTAGCTGAACTGTCTAAAGATGTTATAAGAATAGATTGTGATGTAGATGCACCAAATCTTTATATGTTTTACAAAGGATTAGATATTGAAAAAAATGAATTTATTGGTGGAAAAAAAGCTATTATAAATGAATCACTTTGTATTAAGTGTGGCATATGTGAAACTATATGTAAATTCAATGCTATAAAGAATTTTACGATAAACCCATTTGATTGTGAAGGTTGTGGCGCTTGCACTTTAGTATGTTCACAAAATGCTATAAAATTAAAGTCTGAAAAAACTGCAGATACATTTATTACTAAACTAGATAATGGGATAATTTCAAGGGCAGAAATGAAAATAGGAAGCGATGGTTCGGGAAAATTAATAGCTTATTTAAGGAAAAACGGCAAAAAATTTAATGGTAATGAGAAGTTAACTATAATAGATGGTTCACCTGGTATCGGATGTCCTGTTATATCTTCAATTACAGGTAGCGATGCGGTATTAATTGTTACAGAACCTACAAAATCAGGTCTAGGAGATTTAATGAGAGTGGTAACATTATGTGAATGTTTTGGAGTTTTTACCATGGTATGTATAAATAAATATGATATAAATGAAGAAGTATCTAGAGAAATAGAGAGTTTTGTTATTGAGAAGAGTTTAAAATTAGTAGGTAAAATTCCATATGATGATATTGTTATGCAATCAATAAATGAACTAAAACCTATAACTTATTATAAAGATAGCATAGCAGAAAAGGCTATTGAAAATATGTGGAGTAATATAAAAAATATTATATAAAATCAATAAAGAAATACAGGTATTTTACCTGTAGCTAACAAATAGGGGGTAGACATATATGACAGATGTTTTAGAATACCGTAAGCAAGGATATAATTGTGCGGAATCTGTAATAAAAGCATTCAATGAAGAAAATGATTTTAATATTCCAATTTCCATTGCTAGTCCTTTTGGCACAGGTATGATGGTAGGAAGTACTTGTGGAGCAATTACGGGAGCACTAATGGCATTAGGAGCATTAAAAGGAAGAGAAGAAGCGACGGCTAAGAATGAATCAACAAAACATACAAAGGAAATAATGAATAAAGTAAAAGAAAGATATGGTACATTTGAATGCTTACAATTAAAGAAACAAGGCGTTTCTTGTAATGAAATAATAGAATACACTTATACTGTCTTAAAAGATTATGTAAAATAAAAAATATATATCAAAGTAGAGGGAGGGATTTTAGTGTCTGATGAAGAAAATTTTAAGATTGAAAATAATCCACTTAATAATATTAAGAAAGTAATAGGTGTTATGAGTGGTAAAGGTGGAGTAGGTAAATCAACAATTTCAGTTTTATTAGCTAAAGAACTAAATAAAAAAGGGTATAAAGTAGGAATACTAGATGCGGATATTACAGGCCCAAGCATACCTAGATTGATGAATTTAGGTAACGAGAGAGCAGAAATGTTTAAAGAAGGTATTTGGCCAGTAACAACTCACGATGGTATTAAGGTGATGTCTCTTAATTTACTTATTGCAGATGAAGAACAACCAGCAATATGGAGAGGACCTGTTATAGCAGGCACAGTAAAACAGTTTTGGACAGATGTTTTATGGGAAGAACTTGACTATTTAATTATTGATATGCCACCTGGTACTGGAGATGTAGCACTTACAGCTATGCAGTCATTTCCTATTGATGGCATAGTAATGGTATCAATTCCTCAGGATTTAGTTTCTATGATAGTGGCGAAAGCTATTAATATGACAAAAAAAATGAATGTTAAAATAATAGGATTAGTAGAAAATATGAGCTATATTGTTTGTCCTAATTGTGAAAAGGAAATAAGATTTTTTGATAACAGTAACACACAAGAATTTTTAAATAAAATGAATATACAACTTATTGGAGAGCTTCCAATGAGTAAAGAAATAATAGATGTTATAAATAATAAAAGTAAGATAAGTAAGGTATTAGATGATAAATTTAAAGCTTTGACTGAAAAAGTAATAGATTTTGTTAATTTTAAGGAGGATGTCAATAGATGAGAATGTTTAACTTACTAATCTTTAACTTATAAAATATGTTATAAAAAAATTAGGGGTGTGAATATGTATACTTGTGCTATGTGCAGTGAACATAATTGTAAAACGGGAGAACTTGAGAAATTACCACTTAATTGTCCATGTAATGAAAAAGAAGAACAAGAAAAAATAAAGGAATTATATCTTGAAGATGAAAATTATAAATTAGCATATAATTCCGCGCTAGTAGAAGCAGAAGGATATTGTATAAAAACAAGACTTGAAGAGACAATTGATTTTGCAAATAAGTGTAACTTTAAAAAGCTAGGAGTTGCTTTTTGCGTTGGGTTAAGCAAAGAGGCAAAAATATTGTCTTCAATACTACAACATAATGGTTTTGAGGTTAATTCAGTAGTATGCAAGAATGGAAGTATACCGAAAGAATTTTTAGGTATTAAAGAAGATGAAAAAGTAAGACCTGGAACTTATGAATCAATGTGTAACCCTATCGGACAGGCCACTTTTTTAAATAAAGCCGAAACAGACTTAAATATAATTTTGGGATTATGCGTAGGGCACGATTCACTATTTATAAAATATTCTAAAGCCCCTGTAACTGTTTTTGCAGTTAAGGATAGAGTACTTGCACATAATCCTATAGGTGCATTGTATCTTTCAGATGGTTACTATAAAAATAAGTTGTATAAATAATGGAGGAATTATTATGAGTAAAATCCAAGGTGATATGAAATTTTACCGGCTCACATGAAATGTTTGTAGGCAAAATTGAATATGTTTCATTGCAATAGAGATATAGTTGATGCTTCAGAGCGCATTGATTTTTCTAAAATTGATTTCATATAAAATTAATACTTAGGTATATTTGAAAAATATAATTGGAATTTGGTGATTAAGATGAATTTGAAAATAACAACGCTTATTGAAAACAATCCTGATGATAATAATCTTTTATTCAGTGAACACGGGTTGTCTCTATATATAGAAATTGATGAAATGAAGATTTTGTTTGATACTGGTCAAAGTGGAGATTTTATAAAAAATGCTGAAAAATTAAATGTAGATTTGAGTAATTTAAAATATGTTGTGTTAAGTCATGGACATTATGATCATACTGGAGGATTTAGAAAGCTTGTCGATAAAATTGGCAACTCATATAAGTTAATTGCAGGGAAAGACTTTTTTAACAATAAATACAAATTAGTTGAAAAAGATAATTATAAGCATATTGGTAATTCCTTTGATAAGAAATATATTCGTCAAAATAATATTCAAGTAAAATATATTGAAGAAGATGTATTTTATATTACTGAAAACATAATGATATTTTCTAATTTTAAAACAAGAAATGATATTGATCAGACAAACAAGATATTTCAAGTAAAGCAAGATGAAAACTATGTAGTGGATAATTTCTCTGATGAAATAGTATTAGTAGTTAAGAATGAAAAAGGTTTGATAGTTATAGTAGGATGTTCTCATGTAGGCATAGTTAATATTTTAGAAACGATTATAGAGCGTACAGGTATGACAATCTATGGCATTGTTGGGGGAACTCATTTAGTTGAAGCAAATGAGCAAAGATTAAAAAATACAATTAACTACTTTAAAGAAAAGGATATCTACCTTTTGGCGATGTCTCATTGCACCGGGAAATATGCTACAGAAAAGATTAAAAATGAATTTAAAGATAAATTCACATATAACAATACTGGGAATATTATTAAAATAGTATGAAAGTTATAGAAAATAGCAATATATTTATTGTGCTTTATTATTTTATATAGGGTACTACCAGCTTAATGCAGATCATTTCCTTTTAATATATGAAGGAGGCATCATAGGATAACCTCATGTGGTTAATATAAAAAGGTCCATAGGTTTAATCCCATGGGCCTAACACCTCGCTTTCAATGTGTTTCAATGTTTAATATTGTCTAGAAACAAGTTGAAAGTAATTCAATAGATCTTATTTTAAACTATTATATATCATATCTAAGTTTTCTTTCATACACTTTATATAATCCTTATTATCCTCTTTGCTCTCTATGGTGTGTATTTTTTCAACTTTAGCTCCTACTTCTTTAGCAAGAGCATCGGAAACTTTTGTACTTACCATATCCTCAACAAATATAGTCTTAATTTTATTAGATTTACAATAATCTGTTAATTCTTTTAGCTTTTTAGCACTTGGCTCACCTTCTGCAAAAACATTTTCTACACTGTTTTGCTTTAGTCCGAAGTCTCTGCAAAGGTATGCAAAAGCGGCATGTCCAGTTACAAAGTTTTTGTTACTAACGGTCTTAAATTTTTCGTTATATTCATTGTAGAGAGCATCAAGCTTTAAAGTGAAATCAGTGTAATTTTTATCATAATAAGTTTTATTAGATGAATCTGCTTTTATTAAAGCATCTCTTACATTTTTAGCTTGATTTTCTGCACCTTTTAAGCTAATCCATACATGCGGGTCATATTGTCCATGTTCTTCTTTTTCAGCTGAATCTGTATTTTTTATGGGGTTTAAACCTTTTGACGCCTCAACTGTTATTAAAGTTTTATTGTCTACCGATTCTAAAACCTTATCCACCCAAGATTCCATACCGAATCCATTGTACACAAATATTTTAGCTTTACTTAAGGTCTCTAGATCTTTTGCCTTTGGTTCAAAATCATGTGGTTCAGTACCGTTAGGTATAATAGTTACTATATCAACCTTGTCTTTTCCAATTGCAGCGGCAATTTCTCTCATTGCATTAAATGTGACTACAACTTTTACCTTTCCTTGAGTCTTCACATTGGTATTTTCTACTGCTTTTTTGTTACCACATGCTGTAAAGGTTAGTATTGTGGCACTAAGCAAAACAAAAGTTATTAATTTTTTGAACATTTTTATCACTCCTTGAATTCTCTTCTTGCAAGTCATTCGCATTTACATATATAATATAAGTATAAGAGCCATTTGTCAATAACCTTAATAGCATATTTTCCCAAACTATATGTTCATATTTTGACAAAGTGGTAAATTTATATATTGATCGGAGGATAATTGTGATACAAATTAAAAACTTATTTTTTTCTTATACAAATGCAGCACCATATATACTTAATGATATCAGTCTAACAATAAATGAGGGTGAGTACCTATCTATATTAGGCGATAATGGTTCTGGTAAAAGTACTCTAGTAAAATTAATGTTAAATCTTTTGACTCCTACTAAAGGTTCTATAGTAAATTCAAACAAAAATATTGGCTACGTTGCTCAAAAGTCTGATTTTCTAAATTCACAATTTCCTATTACGGTATATGAGATGCTTAATTGCTACAGAAAAGTACTTAAAATAAAAGATAAGAGCTTAGTAATTAAAAATTTAGAAATTATTAATATGCTCCCTTTTAAAGATTCACTTATAGGAACATTATCAGGAGGGCAACGGCAAAAAATATTTATTGCAAGAGCATTACTCGGAAGCCCTGGCCTGTTAATTTTAGATGAACCTTCAACTGGCGTTGATTTAAATAGTCAGAAAGATATTTATGGGTTAATTAAAAATTTAAACAGAGTTAATAAAGTAACGGTTATTGCTATTGAACATAACCTTAATGCTGCTATGAGGAATTCGTCCCTTATTTATCATATATCTAACGGAAATGGTCATTTATGTACACCTGATATCTATATTAAAGAATATTTAAAATCAAATAAAGGGGATGAGTTCAATGTTTCAATATAGTTTTATGCAAAACGCCTTTATGATTTCAATATTAATTTCTATACTTTGCCCGTGCATTGGTTTTTTCCTAGTACTGAGAAGATACTCAATGATTGGTGATACATTAGCTCATGCTTCACTTGCAGGGGTTGCAATTGGGCTTTTATTTAATGGAAACCCCATAATAAGTTCATTCATATTTACATCGTTCTGTGGGTTACTAATTGAATTTTTAAGGGATTATTTTAAAAAATATGCTGAATTAATACTTGTTGTGGTTTTATCTTTAAGTGTTGGAATTGCCATTACTATTATGAGTTCTGGAGAATTACATGCAAATGTTAACTCATTTTTATTTGGAAGTGTGTTAACTGTAACAAGAGAAGATCTATATTCGGTTTTAGCATTAAGTCTTATATCGATAGTAACATTAATATTTTTATATAATAAACTTGTTATTATAGCATTTGATGAAGAAGCAGCAAAAGTTTCGGGAATAAACGTTAAAGCAATCAATTATATATTTTCTATATTAGTTGCTGCTACAATATCTGTTTCCATGAGAATTGTTGGGGTACTTGTTTTAAGCTCAATGATTGCTTTGCCAGTTGCTACTGCAATGCAGCTGGGTAAGGGGTTTAAAACAACTCTTTTATACTCAGTGCTATTTAGTATTGTTGATATATTATTTTCTCTGTTTATTTCTTATTATATGAATTGTGCGCCAGGAGGAATAACTGCGCTGATTTCAGTTATATTACTTGCATTGGTTATATGTGTAAAAAAATGTAGAGTTAGTATTCTCAAAAAAACGTCATAAATCAAACAGAAAAAAGCGTCATCTTAACTGGTACCTTACACATAAATTGCAATTTTTAACATATAGTAATATAATCTAAAATAAATGCGAATGGTTTGCATTTGAGTAAGGAACAAAAATAGAAATATTCTCTAAATGAAAAATATTTGGTATGACACGGCTATTGATGCAGATAACAAATAAAACTTTATATTTTGGAGGCATAAAAAATGAAAACAAAAATTGATATAATTTCAGGATTTTTAGGCGCTGGGAAAACTACTTTAATAAAAAAGTTACTTAAAGAGAAATTACATTGCGAGAACCTAGTTATAATAGAAAATGAGTTTGGTGAGATTGGCATTGACGGAAGTTTGTTTAAACAATCAAATGCAAAAGTAAAAGAAATTAATTCGGGATGTATATGTTGTACTCTTAAAGGTGAATTTGGAAAAGCTATTGAAGAAGTTATAGAAAAGTATAAACCAGATAGAGTAGTTATAGAACCGTCTGGAGTTGGAAAACTTTCAGATGTAATTAAAGCATGCGGTACAGCTAAATTGCAAAATCTAGTAACGATTAATATGATTATTACTGTTGTAGACGTATTGAAATATGAAGTATATATAACTAACTTTGGTGAGTTTTTTGAAAATCAAATAAAGAACGCAAAAACAATTATTTTAAGTAGAACAGAAAATTCTGATAGAAAAAATATAGATTTTGTTGTTAATTCTATACGTAAGTTAAATAGTAAATGTAATATAATAACAACTGCTTTAGAAAGCATAAATGCAAATCTAATAATTGATGTTGCAGAGCAAAGTGACTCAGTATCACTAGAAAAACAGATAAAAAGTGCAAAAAACTTTTCTATAAAGGGTCATGCCTATGATAAAGGGAACCAAAATGGAGAGAATCACATCCATAACCATAATGCGGATGAGGTCTTTAAAGTTTGGGGAGTTGAAACTCTCAATTTATATAAGGGAGAAGAATTAAAAAAAATTGTGAGTATTATAGAAAATGATAAAACTTATGGAGTTGTTTTAAGAGGGAAAGGTATACTGCAGAGTGATACCCATAAATGGTTACAATTTGATTATGTACCTGGTGAATTTGAAGTCAAGAATATAAGCCCTGATTATACAGGAAGATTGTGTATGATAGGTAAAAACTTAAATGAAAACAAACTCTGTAAATTGTTTAATATAACAGTATAGATGGGGTTATAAGTTATGAAAATAAAAGTAGACATAGTAACTGGTTTTTTAGGGTCAGGTAAGACTAAACTTATAAATAATAAGCTCAAAAATGAGGTTTCTGAAAGAGATATTATAGTAATAATACAATGCGAAAAAGGACAAACAGATATAGATTCTATTATCGAGAGTAAGCGTTTGTTTGTTGAAAATGCTTATAAACAAAATACTTTAGATAAAGAATATATAAAGCATGTTATTGAAAAATATAATCCAACTAAAATTATTATAGAAGCTAATGGTATGAAAAAAATTGATAGTTTATTAGAAATTTTTGATTATCTTAGTATAAGTAGAAAATGTTTCATAAACGAAATTGTCCATACCATTGATGCTTCAACTTTTGATGTCTTTATAAAAAATATGGGTGGTATACTTGTAAATCAGATTTCCAATAGTGATTTTATTATTCTAAACAATACAGCTGGGTTTCATGGTGAGAAATTAAAGAATATTGAAAGTACTCTAAAAAGAATAAACAAGTCCGCTAAAATAAGTAATGGAATTTCTATTTTAGCTAAACCAAAGGTATTGAATAATGAAATATTGATTCTCGCGGCTATATTAGTTTTCGCTATAGCTTATTTAGTGTATTCTGTAATAGGTCTTGATATAACACATAATTTTTACTCTTGGCTAGAACGTTTTAGAGTAGTATTTCTAAGTATTTTGATTCAGGCTTTTCCATTTATATTATTTGGTGTATTTGTTTCTGCTATAATACAAGTAAATGCATCAAGTGAAAAAATAACTAATATTTTTCCGAAAAATACTGCCTTACAATTTATTGTTGCTTTATTTGCAGGACTTTTTTTCCCAGTATGTGATTGTGCTATTGTACCAGTAGGTGCAAGACTTGTTAAAAAAGGTGTTCCTTTGCCAGCTGCTGTAACATTTATGCTCGCTGCACCAATAATGAATCCTATTGTTATTGCTTCTACATTGTATGCATTTCCCAATCAACCATCCATAGCTATATATAGGGTATGTTTAGGCATTGCTGTAGCATTTTTTGTTGGGGTAGTATTTATTTTTGCTCCGGAAAATGATGTTACGTTATTTAGCAATTTAGATGAAATTACTTGTGATTGTGGGTTTTGTAGTGAGGATTTTAATAATAAAAAAGGTATTCTAGGAAATGTGGATGCAATATTTAGACATGCAGGAGCAGAATTTTTCCAAATAGGGAAATTCATAATTATTGGCTCACTTCTTTCTAGTATAATGCAGACTTTAATCCCAAAAGAACTATTTGCAAACTTAGGTGGAGGAACTATAATTTCACTTTTAATAATGATGTTATTTGCATTTATTCTTTCAGTATGCTCAACTTCCGATGCATTTATAGCAAGAACTTTTGTTAATCAATTTCCTATAGGAGCAATAATGGGCTTTTTAGTACTTGGTCCTATGTTAGATATAAAGAACTTGCTTATGCTACTAGGAAACTTTAAGAAAAGATTTGTAATTAAACTTGTAATTGTAATATTATTAATCTCATTCTCGATATTAATTGTGTTCGCAACACTATTCTAATGGGGGTATAAGTTATGCAGTTAATAAAACTAAAAAAAATAAACATAGAAGTATTATTAAAACTAATAATATTAATTGGATTTGCATTTTTCTTTTATGACATTATAAAAACTGGGAAAGTGCTACTTTATGTTAATCCTAGGATTATTCCATATATAAAATTTGGAATTGTAGCAATGATTTCACTTTCTTTATTCATTGTACGGGATTTATTTAAACCAAAAAGAAAAGTAAATATAAAACCTTACTTATTTTTTATTATTCCTTTGTTTATGGCTTCTATGACACCATCAACATCAGTTAGTTCAAAGTCAATGTCACTTACAGGCGCTAAAAGCGCGGAGCAAACTGATAATACAAAACAGAAAAATGTAACAGATATAACAAATCAAGATAAAACTACAGGTAATAATACTACAACTACCAAAACAAATACAAGTAAAGTAGATGTAAAATTAGAAATGAAGGAGAATACCATAGTAGTAAGTGATAACAATTTCGGAAAATGGACAGAAGAGATTTCTAATAATATGGCAAAATATGAGGGTAAGAAAATTGAACTAACTGGGTTAGTGTTTAAAGCTGATGGATTTAAAGATAATGAGTTTGTCCCAGCTAGGCTTATGATGACATGCTGCGCTGCAGATTTGGTACCAGTTGGCCTTTTGGCTCATTATGATAAAGCCAAGGATCTAAAACAGGATACTTGGATAATTGTTAAAGGTACAATAAAATTATTAGAATATAACGGTGAAAAAAGCCCTATAATTATAACCGAAAGTATAAAGAATACAGAAAAACCAAAGAAGGAATATGTCTATCCATTTTAAAAACCAAATTATGTGTATGAAATTATAAAAAAATACATATTGGGAATACTAATTTTATTAAAGTTTTATACAAGGAGGTTTTTATTTGTGGGTGATATAAAAAAAATACCATTAGTTTCATCTGAAATATCAGGTCTATGGAATACTTATATGGCAAGTAGTGCAACAAAATGTTTGCTTACTTTTTTTGTAAATAGAGTTGATGATATTGAAACATGTTCTATTTTACAGCATGTTTTAGATTTAACTTATCGTAATATTCATTCATTGGAAAATATTTTTACCCAATCGTCAATTCCAATACCAGATGGCTTTACTGATGATGATGTCTATGTTGATGTACCACGTTTATTTACAGACGAATTTTATCTATTATATTTGTCAAACTTAGCAAGAGCGCATATGTTGAACTATACTCAAATTTTAAGTAATTGCGCACGCTCAGATATAAGAGAGCTTTTCACGAAACTTACCATTGAATCAACTGACCTCTATAATAAGGTTACAGACGTAAGATTATCTAAGGGGGTTTTTACAAGGTTTCCTTGTGTAGAAGTACCAAAAACAGTTAAATATATAAAAAGTAAAAAATTTAGTATAGATTGGGGTGGAGAAAAGAGACCTTTACTTGCAGGAGAAATAACTCATATTTCTATTGTAATTTTAGCAAATATATTGGGAAGGGCAATAATAACAGGATTTGGTCAGGTTTCTAAGTCAAAAAAAATTGCTGACTATATGTTTAGGGGAAGAGATATTTCATCAAAGAAAATTGATATATTTACATCAATTTTAACAAGTGAAAATATTCCTATTCCATCTACTTCATATTCATTTGTTACTAATTCTACAGTTGCACCTTTTTCAGAAAAATTAATGATGTTTTTAATAGTTTCAGTAGGTACTATTTCAATAGAAAATGACGGCATGGCTTTGGCGGAGACTTTAAGAAGAGACCTTCAAATGAAGTTTATGAGAATTACATCTGAAGTTATGAAATATATAAAAGACGGTGCAGTTATTATGATTGATAATAACTGGCTAGAACAGCCACCACAATCAGTAGAACATAAAAATTTGGTGGAAATCTAAAATTAAGATAGATAAGACTAAATTTGAAAAGTATGTAACCCCTTTAGAGGTTTACAATTAAAGTGAAAAAAAGATGGATACATTAGTATATAATTTATCCATTATTTTTTGAGTCCATTTATACATAATTATAAAGCACGTTAAATATCATTAAATTCAGTATAATACATAATTCTCTTTATAGCTCTTAATTTATTCACGATACCTTCTGCAAACCAGTTTGCATATTCTTTCTAAAAAGCATTACCGTGCCGATTGCCACAAGTATCATTGCTATGACCGTAATGATGCCCGTTTCTCCCACATAATAGACCTTGTTAATGCTGTTAGTCAAGGTCCCAAAGATAGCCTGATCGAAATAGTTATGACTTGCATGAAGTAAAATGGCAGGCCAGACACTCTTAGACTTTAATCTTAAAACCGCCATTATTACTGTTATGGCAATTATTTCAATCACAAACATTGGCAATTTATACCATAGCGGGGTTCCCGGCAGATATAATCCTGCAATCATAATCGGCATATGCCATACAGCCCAAATCAGTCCGCTTACAATAACTGCTACCTTAACGTTCCAGATTTTCGCCATTTGTGGAAGAAGGAAGCCTCTCCAACCGATTTCTTCTCCCGCTGCCGCTATAATTGATGTAAAAATCGCTATAATCAATGTAATCACTGTAACCACAGAACGATGATTTAATTTAGCTGTATATGATGAAGAAATCGAAGATAGTGAGTATAAATCACCTGTAAATGATCCTCTGTTTACCAACCAATAGATACCATACGACAAACCTAAATATATGATGGGTGCAGCAATTGCAGCCAGGATGAAAGATAACTTACATTTATTCATTCCAAGTAATTTTTCTTTTTTATAATATTTACCACGGACAATAAAGGCAGCAACTGCGGGACACCACATCAATATGGCCGATATTCCGGTTCTGGTAGCTGCCTCTCCGCCCCTAATCCAGATAACATAGACGATACTGCTCAACACAAACGTAATAATCAAAAACGCAATAACAGACTTTTTTTCTTTCATAGATTTCCTCCATTTTATGAATAATATGAACTTCTCATATCTACAAGTCATTCTCCAGGGATGTTTAATAATCGCCCAAGCGAACACATCGAAAACAATGGTAATTAACGTTCAATTATTTACTATAAGGATAGTAAATTTGTTTTAAGTAAATCAGCTTTTACTATTGTATAAACTCAAATAATATTAATACTACTTATTTATCTTGTAGTTGATACAAATGAGGATAATACACATTGTATTATATTAATAACACACATTGTATTATATTAATAACACATTTAAAAGGTTCCATGATATGTAATTTATATACTTTAATTATTCCTATTTGTAGTCCTAAAAACGATACATATACAGTATTTATGTATCGTTAATAATTTAACATAAACTAGAATATAAAGTTGTTTTTGTTGTTTTACAATTAAAATTCAGATATGGTATCTAGTTTCTTTTCTAATTTATCTGTAATTTCTACTAAAGGTAATCTAATCTCTGAAGAATCTATTAACCCTAGCTTTTTTAAATAATATTTTAAAGGTGCTGGATTATCAATAAACGCATGTAACCCCTTCTATTAGTTAAAACTACATCTGGAATTTCACTCTTAATCCATTCAATAAATTACTCATAGCTAGTACAGAATTAAACAATTCATTTAATTCTGTACTAGCATAGATGAGACTTTTGTTTATTGATATATAAATTCTACTATACTACTATGGATGTGAGTCAAGATATGTAATTTATTCTGTTAAAATCATAAGATCTCATAATTTAGTATATTAATTTGAGTAGGAGTGATAAAATGAATAATTTTTCAGAATCAAAAAAAGCAATTTTATTTAACACTAATATGATGCCTTGGGAAAAACGGTTTAATGCTGAATCACAATTTTTTATGTACAGAAAAATGCTAATGGTAGATCCGGATACCAATATAATGATTCGAATAAATCGTTATCCTGCAGGATATGTTACTCCGTGGCACACACATCATTGTGCACATGGTATGTATGTTATGGAAGGCACATTAAAAACTGAGGACGGTTGTTATGGTCCTGGTAATTTTATTTGGTGGCCTTAAGGTTCAGTTTCTTGATTTTACTATTAAAAATGAGGAAGGTGCAAAGTAATGTCTAACAATATTTTGGAAGTAAAGAATTTAACAAAGAAATTCCAATTATCCAAAGAACGAAAGATTAAAGCGGTAAATGGAATAAGTTTTGAAGTTAAGAAGGGAGAGATATTTGGGTTTCTTGGACCAAATGGAGCAGGTAAAAGTACTACTATCAGTATGATTACAACACAGAAAGAAGCCACATCGGGCGAAATACTTATCGATGGTCAATCGTTTTTAGATAATCCGGCTCAGGCTAGAAGGAAAATTGGAGTTGTAGCTCAGCATAACAATTTAGATCGAGGATTAACAGCACGAGAAAATCTCATCTATCATGCTAAATATTTTGGAATAGATGATGAAACCGCAAATAAAAGAGCAGATGAATATCTAGAAAAATTTGGGTTAACCGAGCGACAACACGATTACGTGAGAAGTTTTTCAGGAGGCATGGCTCAGCGATTGAAGATTGCAAGAGCAATTATGCACAACCCGGACATATTATTCCTTGATGAACCTACTACAGGCCTAGACCCTAGCTACAGAGCTGTTTTGTGGGAACAAATGTTGGCATTAAACAAAGCGGGCACTACCATATTCCTAACAACTCATTATATGGAAGAACCTGAGAAATTATGTGATCGGATTGCCATCATTGATCAAGGAGAAATGAAAGCGATTGGTACAGGCGAGGAATTAAAGGCTTTAATTCCTACTAATAATATTATCTCTATCAAATTATCCGATATTAAGAATGAATTTGTTGAACAGGCTAAAACTTTACCTGAAGTAGAAAATGCCGCTATTCAGAATGGATTACTGCTTCTATATATGAAGCAAGAACATCCTGATTTCAATCAAATTCTTGAATGGGTAAAAACTTTAGATACTTCATTACAAAACATAAGTTTGAGTACAAGCACACTTGATGATGTATTCATACATTTAACTGGAAAGGGGAGTATTAGCAATGATGAAAAGAAATAATTCGGATACAAATTCAAATGTAACATGGATAGCTTTTAAAACTATGGTGAAACGAGACTTGCTCATTCAAACTCGCGATAAATGGGAATTTGTTTTTCGTGTAGCAATGTTACCCTTCATGCTGATTTTGTTATATGGCTATATATTACCAAGACTAGGTCTGGTACCGGAAACCTTTCCAACTCAGATGTTTCCAGGCATGGTAGGGATGAGTATTCTTGTTACAGGTATACATGGTACTGCAGTTCCTCTTACTATGGATTTTAATATGTCCAGAGAAATAGAAGATCGTTTGATGGCTCCAGTTAATGTAAGAACTGTTGCCTTAGCAAAAATGTCTGTAGGTATCATTGAGTCATGGATTGGTGGGTTAATTGTTTTACCGCTTTCCCTGATATTAATGGGAAGTAATTTGAACTTGAATATTAATCCTCAAAGTATACTGGTTTTAATACCTGTATTGTTACTTGCAGCTCTTTCTTCAGCAGCCTTAGGACTTTTGGTTGGAACTATAATCAAGCCAAGTCAAATCGCAGCTATGTTTCCGGGGTTTCTAATGCCTATGGTATTCCTAGGTGCAATATTTTTCTCGTGGAATGATTTAAGTGCGACACCAATAATTAAAATATTAGTATTGGTAAATCCATTGTTATATGTAAATGAGTCTCTCAGAGCTGTCATAACACCTCAAATTACTCATATGCCTATTCAATATAGTATATTAGGGATAGTCTTAAGTATAGTAATTATGGGATATTTTGGGTCGAAGCGATTTATAAGAATGGCAAAAGGTGCTTAAAGGAGGTGAAAATGTGACTGCAGAACTAAAAAGCACTGCAGTCGCTATTAGCTCAAGTATTTTTCAATAGTATTAAGTATTATAGGAACATTCTTAGTTATTTGTTTTTCATTTACATTGCTAATGGTAATTCTAAAATAATTATTGCACTTATATTCTTTAAGGAAACATTCACTTGTATTAAATATTTTTATATTATTAGAATGTAGCGACGCAACTATTTTATCATAATTTAAAGAACCATTTACATAAATACAACCAAAATAGCCAGACTCAGGAATATTGTACTGTATGTTTGGGTGAGTACATTCTAATAAAGTGTTTTTCAGGCAATTTATACGACTCTTATATAAACTAACTAATTGTTTTGTATGAGTATCAAACATACCGTTTTTTATATATATTTCTAACGCTCCTTGAGATAGTATTGGGCTGGTCATGTCAGTCCATTTTTTATATTGTAAAAATTTATCAATTAGTAAGTCAGGTAATATAAGTAAAGAAACCCTTAAACCTGGCATAAGTATCTTTGAATAACTTTTTAGGTATATTACTCTTGATGAAGTATCATATGAAAACATAGGGTCGTTTTTTTTATTCATATCTAAATCAGCTGCAACATCATCTTCAACAATATAGACATCATATTTTTCTGCTAATTTGATAATTTCTTGTTTTTCATGTCTATTGTATGAAGTTCCAGTGGGATTATGGAACCTAGGGATACTATAAAAAAATTTAATATTGCCATATTTAAATAATCTCTCTAATTCATCTAAATTTATTCCATTAAAATCTCTATTGATGCCTAGAGTAGGAATATTATTAAGTTCTAGAGATTTTATCATCCCGTAATATGTAGGTTGCTCTACGAGAATATTAGATTTACCATTCGGAAAGGGCATAATTGATAATATGTTTAATGCTTGCTGAGAGCTTGATGTAATAACTATGTTATTTTGGTTTGTAAATATCTGATAGTTTTGAATATGTTTTGATAACACACTAATTAATGAATTTAATCCTCTGGGATCCGAAAATGTAAAAAGTTTCTCTTTATATAAGTCTATTGATTTATTTAAACAATGTTGAAAATTTTTATACGGAAAAGCTTCAACATTTATATTTACAGCTGAAAAATCAATTATAGGATTTTTAGAAGAATTTTGATTGTGAAAATTATCAACTACATAATATCCACTTTTAGGTACTGAATATATAATGTGTTCTTGCTCAAGTTTTTCATAAGCTTTTAAAACCGTGCCAGTACTAAACTGAAACAGTTTTTGAATTGATCTTATAGAGGGTAATCTATTTGAATGGTTGAGTTCCTCGGACTTTATATTATTTTTAATGTATTCTATAATTTCTTCGTATTTCAACAAATTAAGACCCTCCTTTAATATTGTACTAGTACAGATTATAATTTTGTTTGTTGATATATAGATTAAACTATATTAACCTAATTGTATAGTGAAAAATTGAATTTTAAAGGAGTGGCTAAATTTATGGGTTATGAATTAAACAATACAAAGGAATTGCTTATTGAAGCGAGCAATTCTATTTTATTTACGACCATGCGTCCTAGCATAGTAATTGAATCTGGGGAAGGTATGTATTTATGGGATACAGAAGGTAAAAATTATCTTGATTTTGTGGGTGGGTGGGCTGTAAATGCCCTAGGACATTGTCCAAATGTTATTAAAGAAGCATTGATAAATCAAGGGAACACATTAATCAATGCAAGTCCTTCATTTTATAATAAGCCAATGATTGAATTTGCAAAACTTCTTACAGATAATTCTTGTTTTAACAAAGTGTTTTTTACGAATAGTGGTTCTGAAGCAAATGAAGGGGCTATAAAGTTAGCAAGGAAATATGGGGCTAAGTTTCTTAATGGTGCTTACGAAATAATAACCATTACTAATAGTTTCCACGGTAGAACTCTTGCTACAATGTCTGCATCCGGTAAGAAAGTTTGGGAGAAATTATATGAACCAAAGGTTCCTGGATTCAAGCATGTTCCATTAAATGATATAGAATGTATTAAAGCTTGCATAACATCTTCGACATGTGCGATTATGCTGGAACCTATCCAAGGAGAAGGTGGAGTTTATGAAGTAAATAAAAATTACATGAGAATTTTAAGTGATATATGTAAGGAACGTGGGATTCTTATGATTTTCGATGAGGTTCAAACAGGCCTTGGTAGGACTGGAAAATTATTTGCTTATGAACATTATGATATTGAGCCTGATATAATGACACTTGCAAAAGGTATAGGTGGTGGATATCCATTATCTGCATTATTAACAAAAGAAGCACTCAATATATTTGAGCCTGGTGATCAAGGTGGAACTTATTCATCTCAACCGCTTGGGATGGCTGTAGGAATAGCTGTAGTTAGCGAAATTATTAACAAAGATCTATCATACAATGCTAAAATGCAGGGAAACTATATAATAAAAAAACTAATTGAAATAAAAGATAAGTATAAATTAAAAAATATAAGAGGAAAAGGATTATTACTTGCTTTTGATCTTCCACAAGATAATGGAAAAGAAATTGTTGATAAATGTCTAGATGAAGGACTTATATTAAATTCACCCAAACCATCTACTATTCGTTTAATGCCACCTTTAATAGTTACTGAAGAAGATACGGACAAAATGGTCGATATACTCTCCAAAGTATTAGATACAATTTTGTAAACAAGAGTAAAGAAAAACTTTGAGAGATCCATAAGCGTGGACAAGTTTTGAAAGGAGATTAAATTGATAACAATTACAGAAGATATTATAAGTAGTATTCAAGATTTTAAAAATAAATTACAACAATACAAAGAAGGCAAATTAGAAAATATGAAATCATTCAGTTCTATTATGGGAGTTTATAAGGAAAGGTTGAATGATACATATATGGTTAGACCAAGAATTGCTGGTGGGGTCACAACACTTAAACAATTAAAGGCTATAAGCAATATAGCTAAGAAATGTGAAGTTGTCAAGATACGGTTTACGACAAGACAGGATATTCAATTTCATTCAGTGAAATTGGAATATTTAGATATTATAATTGATGAATTAGCAAAAGCTGGATTAATTACAAGAGGTGCTGGCGGAGATGGCATAAGAAACATCACATGTTCCCCTCTTTCTGGAGTTTCTAAGGATGATGTATTTGACGTTACACCATATATGAATGAGGTTACAAATTATATGATGAAAGATCCTGCTAATCTTAAATTACCAAGAAAATATAAGATAGCTTTTTCCAATAGTGAAGAGGATACTGCTAATGCTACTATTACAGATATAGGATTCATAGCAAAAATAGTTGAAGGTAAAAGAGGATTCGAAGTTTATGGTGGTGGTGGATTAGGTGGCAGTGCTATGGTAGCTCTGAAACTAGAAGATTTTATAGAAGATACAGAGGCATTATATTATGTACAAGCTATGAAACAAGTTTTTGAGAGAGAAGGTGACAGAACTAATAGGCAGAAAGCTAGATTAAGATTTGTTGTTCAAAGATTAGGTGAAGAAGGATTTATTAAAATGTTTAGAAGTGAACTCAATAAATTGAAAACAGAGCAGGACCTAAAACTCAATGTAGAGTCAAAGGAAGAAGTGATACAAAACAATAAGGAAGATAATAAATTACAATGTAAAAAGGAATATGAAAATATAATATATCCTCAAAAGCAATTAGGGTATTATTCTTTATACGTACATCCTCAAAATGGAGATATTAGCATTAATGATTTTGATAAAGTGTTAAATTACATAACAAACTTAAATTATGAAACATCTATAAGACTTACTATGAATCAAGGCTTTTTTGTGAGAGATTTAAAAGAGAATGATATAGAAGGTTTGATAGAAACAACATCTACTTTTTCGTCTACATTTAATATATATAATTCTGTAATATGTGTAGGTCCTAAGGTTTGTAAATTTGGTATTAATAATTCTCAAGGTCTATTTCATAACATAATTGAGGCCTTTAAAGATACACCTATTGATATACAAGGCGCACTTCCAAGAATACTTATATCTGGATGTCACAATTCCTGTGCACAACCTCAGAAAGGTCTCATTGGATTTCTTGGAAAAAAGAAGCGTACGGATAGTGGATTAGTTCCTGTATATTCTATATCTTTTAATGGGAAAGTAGGTCCGGGAGTTGCGAAGTTTGGAGAAGTTTATGGAGAAATTCCTACTAAGAAAATAGTTAAGTTTCTTTTAGCGTTAGCTCAGTTAAAAGTTAATTCGGGTTATATAAATTTTATTGAATTCATAGAAAATAAAGAAGCAGGAGTAAGAACGTTAGTTTCTAAATACTCTTCAATAGAGAGTTTTAGTGAAAATCCAGATTTATACTCAGATTTCTAATTGAATTATTATGATAAGTTAAGTAAAAGTAAGGTTTGTAATGTTATAAACAATATTAATTCAAAAGATGAGGAGAAATCAGTTATGACTAAACCAGAGCTTTTAGCTCCAGCGGGGAACTTAGAAAAACTTAAAACAGCTATAAATTTTGGTGCTGATGCGGTATATCTTGGTGGAAGTAAATTGAATCTAAGAGCATTTGCAAATAATTTCAATATTGAACAATTAAAAGAGGGGCTAGAATTTGCACATTCTAGGAGTAAAAAGATTTATGTTACATTAAACATAATTCCTCACAATGATGATTTACCAGAAATAGAAGATTATCTTAAAGAGTTATATGACATTGGGGTTGATGCAATACTTGTTGCAGATCCGGGAATTATTGCAACTGCTAAAGAGGTAGTACCAAATCTTGAGATACATTTAAGTACTCAAGCGAATTGTGTAAATTATAAATCTGCTTTATTTTGGCACAAATTAGGTGTTAAAAGAGTGGTAATGGCGAGAGAAATGAACATAAGTGATTTTAAAATTTTGAGAGAAAAACTTCCCGAAACTTGTGATATAGAAGCTTTTGTTCATGGATCAATGTGCATGGCATATTCAGGTAGATGTATGTTATCAAATTATTTAACAGGTAGAGATGCAAACAGAGGTGCTTGTGCACAGCCATGTAGATATAAATATCATCTAATAGAAGAAAACGAATCTGGAGAATATCATGAAATTACTGAAAATAGTAATGGAATATATATAATGAATTCAAAGGACCTATGCATGATAGAACATATACCTGAACTTATGGAATCTGGAATTAATTCTTTCAAAATTGAAGGAAGAATGAAGAGTGTATATTATGTTGCATCTGTTGTAAAAGCTTATAGAGAAGCTATTGATAAATACATAGAAGATCCTAAAAAATATGTTTTTGATTCTAAATGGGCAGATTATCTCCTAAAACCTAGTCACAGACCTTATACTACTGGTTTTTATTTTGATGAGGAGATAAAGCAGAATTATGAAAGTTCAGCATACATTCGTAATTATGATATTGTTGGAATTGTGAGAAATTATAACAAAGATTCTCATATAGCGACCATAGAACAAAAAAATAAAGTGTACAATGGTGATTTTGTTGAAGTTTTAGTTCCAAAGGGAGATAACAAGATTATAAAACTTCAAAGTATGAAAAAAGAAAGTGGAGAAGATATAGATAGTGCACCTTCAGCACAAATGATTTTCACAATAGAATGTTATGAAGAGCTTAAGGCAGATGATATACTTATTAAAATTAAGGTGAAAAATAATGAATGCTAATTGTTTTATTCACAGAAATTATTAAAGTGATTCTGTGGATAAAATTATATATGTGGAGGTCTTTAATATGATTTTTTCAAAGAAAGCAGAACAAATTTTACCATCAATAACCCTAGATATTAATTCGAGAGCAAAGAAAATGAAAACAGATGGAATTGACGTAATAATATTTGGTGCAGGTGAACCAGATTTTAATACACCTAAAAACATTCAAAATGCAGCTATAGAAGCAATTAAAAGAGGGTGTACAAAATATACACCGGCATCAGGTATTGATGAATTAAAAACTGCGATATGTGGAAAATTTAGGCGAGATAATAATTTAATATATACTAAGTCTCAAATTATCATTTCAACTGGTGCTAAACAATGTATAGCAAATATATTTCAAGCTATTTTAAATCCTGGAGATGAAGTTATTGTTTCTAAACCATATTGGGTTAGTTATCCTGAATTAATTAGACTTGCAGATGGAGTACCGGTGTATGTATCAGGTAGAGAGGAAAATGACTTTAAATATACAAAGGAAGCATTAAGTGGAGCTTTGACGCCGAAAACCAAAGCAATTCTTATAAATAGTCCCAATAATCCAATGGGTGCAGTATATAGTAGGGATGAGTTATTAGTTATATCAGATTTTGCAAAAGCTCACGATCTGATATTAATATCTGATGAAATATATGAGAAGTTTATTTATGACAGTTCTAAATATACAAGTATAGCGAATATAAGTAATGATTCTTATAATAGAACAATTATAATACATGGTGTTTCTAAAACATACTCAATGACTGGTTGGAGAATTGGGTATGCCGCTGGAAATGAGAAAATTATTAAATTAATGTCTAATATACAAAGTCATACCACGGCTAATCCTAATTCTATAGCACAGTATGCAGCAGTTGAGGCATTAAATGGAGATCAGACTTCAGTAAAATTAATGCTTAAAGAATTCAAAATCAGAAGAGATTATATAGTTAAAAAAATAAACGATTGCAATATGCTTTCATGTGTAAAACCGGCAGGTGCTTTTTATATTATGGTTAATATCTCTAAAATGATTGGTAAGGTAATAGATGGTACTCTAATTAATAATTCAATAGATTTCGCTAATGTAATTCTTGATAAAGAAAAAGTAGCGGTTATTCCTGGGGATGGTTTTGGTGCAAGTAGTTATATAAGACTTTCATATGCAACATCTATAGGAAGCATTAAAGAGGGGATTAAAAGGTTAATAACTTTTGTTGAAAATTAAGGCAAGAGAAAATATAAGCTCGTGAGAACCTTGATATAGAAGGGTTGCGAAGGATGATTGTCACTAAAAATAAAGATTATTTATTTAACTAGGAGTGGATAACAATGTTCAAAAGAAATAGAAGATTAAGAGAAACAAGAAACATAAGAGATTTAGTACGTGAAACAATATTAACACCAGCAGACTTTGTATTTCCTATTTTTGTAGTAGAAGGTGAAAACATTAAAGAAGAAGTATCTTCAATGCCAGGGACTTATCATTTTTCATTAGATAGACTTCATGAGGTTATAGAAGAGGTTGAAGAGGCTGGGTTGCGTGGAGTAATATTATTTGGATTACCAGACCATAAAGATGAGGTTGGTTGTGGATCTTACGATAATGATGGCATAGTTCAAAGAGCTGTTAAAAAGGTAAGGGAAATATCAAAAGATTTATTTATAATAACAGATGTATGTATGTGTCAATATACAAGTCATGGACACTGTGGAATACTTGAAGGGTCAAGGGTGGATAATGATAAAAGCTTAAAATATATTGCAGAAATAGCACTGTCTCAAGCGCGCGCTGGATCTGACATGATAGCACCATCTGACATGATGGATGGACATGTTGCTGCAATAAGATCAATTTTAGATGATAATGGCTTCACAAATATATCGATAATGGGTTATAGTGCAAAATATTCCTCAGCATTTTATGGGCCTTTCAGAGAAGCAGCTAATTCCTCGCCGAAGTTTGGAGATAGAAAAACATATCAAATGGACCCAGCCAATATCAGAGAAGCCATGAGAGAAATAGATTGTGATATTGAGGAAGGTGCAGATATCATAATGGTAAAACCAGCACTATCATATTTAGATGTAATAAGATGGGCTAGAGATAGACATGATGTTCCAGTAGCCGCTTATAGCGTTAGTGGAGAATTTGCTATGGTAAAAGCAGCTGCAAAACAAGGTTTAGTTGATGAGAAAGCTATAGCTATGGAAATGCATCTTTCTATGAAAAGAGCAGGAGCAGATATGATAATTACTTATTATGCACTTGATTTATGTAGGTGGCTTAGAGAGAAAATGTAAAAGTTATTTTTATTTAGATGTGATAGGAGTGTGTTACAAAATATGTATATTGGATGCAATTGGTCAAAGCCTTTGAAATTTCTTCTTGAAAATGAAGCTGTTAGTGCAGATTATATTAAGACAGGCGCATATGGGACGTTTAATGAACAGTTTTCAACCATGCGTTCAATGCGACCAGTTCTACTCCATGGTCTAGGATATTTTGAGCGAACAGGAATGAAAAATATAGAAATCATAGATTTTAATTCTGCAAATAATCTCATAAAGAAGTGCAATTCTCCGCATTATGGCATTCATCTTTCCATTAAAAATTCAGATATGTATCCTGGTATGACTGATGAAAATATATATGAACGTATGTCTAAACAGATTCAGATTTTTAAAAACAAATTAACAGTACCATTATTACTTGAAAATATTGCTGATTCACCGAAAGAGCATAGAATAACGATTGATCATTACCCCTATATTATGCCAGAACAAATTAGTCGATTGTTTACAGATAATGATATATCATTTTTGCTTGATATTTCCCACGCGAAGATTACTGCACAATATCGCGAATGGAATATTCAAGATTACATTCGAGCATTACCACTTAATCGTGTTGCAGAAATACATATAAATGGTTCTGGTTATGATAAAGATGGTTTTCCAGAAGATACACATCAAGCTATGAAAAATGAAGATTACAAATTGTTAGAATGGGTTTTAAATTATACAAATCCCAGTATAGTTTCATTGGAATATAATGGAGTAGAGTCAGAAAATGAGGAGACAGTTATTTGTTCTTTAGAAAAACAGCTAAATGAAATACAAAACATATGTAATCCAACCCAATAAGTGAAAGTGTAATAGATATTAAGCCAAAGGTAGATTTAATATTTTTCTATACATTAGTTCTGGTGGACAATGGGTATTAATCAAGGATATGAAGGGGTTAGAACAGCACAATCAATAATTAACCTGACACTTATGACTGGAAATATTGGTAGAGAAGGAACTGGTGCAAATTCATTAACAGGTCAATGTAATCAGTAGGTACTATGTCAATAGAAAATGACGGTATGGCTTTGGCAGAGATTTTAAGAATGACCTTCAAATGAAGATTATGAGAATTACGCCTGAAGTTATGAAATTTATAAAAGATGGTGCAGATATTATGATTGATAATATCTGGTTAGAACAACCACCACAATCAGTAGAACATAAAAATTTGGTGGAAATCTAAAATTAAGATAGATAAGACTAACTGTTAGTTACGTCTCAAAGATAGCCTATATGGTAGACTTTTTTTAATATTCTATAGGCTACATTACTATACTTAATAGGACTTTTTTCTATCCTTAAAATTAAGACACTAGAATAAGAAATATCCATAATGTGAATGTAACTCAATTAATATTAGGTAACATTCGGCAAAATATTTAATAAATATTTACCTATCTACGTCCAATACCACATAAAACAATTTATATCATCTATAGACAATTTTAAATAAATCCATGAAACATTGTTCCAAATCCATAAATAAGCATAATTATTTTTTAGTAATATAGGTACTGACCAAAATTCGGTACCGTTATTCAACCAAAAATACGTGTATTTATTCATACAGTTATTAATAGTTGATGAGCTAAAAATATTTGTACCAGGAATTTTTGTATTACCAACAGCTTTTGCTTTATATATTGACGGAATAAAATTAGGAGCTTTCCAATATAATGGTCCTTTAATTGAAGGCGTACTAACCTTTGGTAGGCAATCACATCTATACATTACTATTCTCCATACAAAGTGTTATAGATTAGTATATGAATGTAAGTTTAGAAATTTACATTCATTATTAAAATAATGTGATTTTTATTTATAGAAATTATTATATTTAATTTATTTAGCTCATAATACTAAAGATTGTTAGAGGAGGTTATATAGTCTACCAAAAAACAAAATAAAGTCTAGCAATTACGCTAAGCTTTATTTTGTTTTTTCCTTATTTATATAAATTATTTTCTAAGAACTTCCACATTTCTCAATTATATGGCTATACCACAAGGTTATTGCATAAATTAATAGCATTGTTAACCGTTATGTTCTATAGGGTACAGCCAACCTTTCTTAATAGGTATTATAATAATAATCGAAGTAGGGATCATACGGATAGTAAAAATTATAATGGGAGTTAAGATAATAAAAATAATTAATATCTTTATAGTATTTATGATTGTAATATCCTCCATGTCCGTGCCATATCTTAGGTCTGTGAATAGGTCCATGACCCGGTCCAGGATATCCTCCAGGTCCGTGACCCGGTCCAGGATATCCTCCAGGTCCGTGACCTGGTCCAGAATTTCCGCCAGGTCCGTGACCTGGTCCAGAATTTCCGCCAGGTCCGTGACCTGGTCCAGGATTTCCTCCAGGTCCGTGACCTGGTCCAGGGCGATATCCTTCTTCATCTTCAGAATCTTCACTATTGTATTCAGGCATCATTTGGTCCCGTAGCATGTAAGAATTTGCACACATCATTGGACAGTACATACAATAATTGTATTCTTCTTCTATTGGTAATATGGTACTTGGTACTTGCTCATTTATTTCGCTCATACAGAATTCTCCATAAAATTGATTACATTTTATAGTATGTAGAAACAATAAAAATGTGACTAAGCATATAGAACACTTAATTATCATTCAACATAATATTATTTATAGTGAACCAAAAAAAGCATCTGGAGTTCCAGATGTGAACCTAAAACAACGTTTATATAAAAAAATAATACATATGTATATGACAGTTAATTGTAACATTTTTATAATAAGCATAATATTATATATTAGCAAATGAATTATTAATGGGACAAACTTATGAAAAAATAAAATGAAAAATATTTGCCTTAAAAGGGGTGAAATATGTATGGGTTGTTGGTGGATACTATTATTATTACTATTTGACAACAACGATTGTTGTAACAATAATCGTTGTAATCATTGTTGTAACAATAATCGTCGTAATCATTGTTGTAAAAATGATTCTAATAATTGCTGTGATCCTTGGTGTGAACCTTGGAGTGATCCATGTTGTCATAATCAACATCGTCATGATAATTGTTGCAAAAAATAACAAAGTCATAAGCATCGTTTCAAATAAGGATAAGATTAAAATAAGTTTTAGGGTACAAGCAGTAAAAGTAAGCATAAAAATAGAGATCAGGTTGAGTGTTAAATGCCATATAAATAGCATAGAAATATGCGATTCATATGGCATTTTCATTATATTAAGTACTATTCAACAATGGATGAAAGGAGTTTCTAATAAGTGTAATGATATTGAAAATACAAACATTTATTTATATAATAGATACATAACATATATATAAGGGTGTGATAATTTGATTAATATAAAAAATAAACTAATAGTTTCCTGTCAAGCTTTATCTGATGAACCCTTACATTCTCCATTTATAATGGGAAGAATGGCATTAGCGGCTAAAGAAGGTGGTGCCTCAGGAATAAGGGCTAATACAAAAGAAGATATACTAGAGATTAAACTAAATGTTGACTTACCTATTATCGGTATAGTAAAAAAGGATTATGTTGATAGTGAAGTTTATATTACTGCAACTATGGCTGAAGTTGAAGAGTTAGTAGAGGCAAAAGCTGATATTATAGCTATTGATGCTACAAGTTCTATAAGACCTAATAGTGTACATTTAGATGAATTCTTTTCAAAAATCAAGCAAAAATATCCTAATGTACTATTGATGGCTGATTGCTCAAATTATGAAGAAGCAGTCCATGCTGATGAATTGGGTTTTGATTTTATTGGAACTACATTGGTAGGATATACAAAACAAAGTAAAGGTATACAAATAGAGGAAAATGATTTTGAGTTAATAAGAAATATATTAGCTAAAGTTATAAAGCCTGTAATAGCTGAGGGAAACATAGATACACCTGAAAAAGCACGTCGTGTTTTAGAATTAGGATGTCATAGTGTTGTAGTAGGTTCAATTATTACTAGACCACAAATAATTACAAAAAAATTTGTGCATGAAATAAATAAGATAGGAGAGAGGTGAAACGGTCTTTATGCTATATTTTTTACATTAAGATTATTATCTTAAAAACTGGTAAAAATAAATATGATAACGAATGTGGAGGTAATATAATGGATAAAATATGTCCAGTTTGTAATAATGTAAAAAGGATTATCTGTAATTGTGAAAAGTGTAGTACTATAATGAACGATAAAGGTATAATACAAGAATTTTTTGACGATTACACTGCTAATATGGAGATTAGTGATAATAATCAATTTTGTGTTCATATATATCAATGCAGTAATTGTAATTTTTATAAACGAGTTAAGGTTAATAAAATATTCATTTAGGAATTATGAATTTTTAGCCAAACAAATATGTAAAAATAAAAGGGCAATTGTAAAGGGCATAACATTATCAATTACTTTTCAGTTTTGAGATAAAAAGTTACATCAGCTTTTAGTTGATGTAACCCGTATAATAGTTAAAAATCATTTTTTCTTAAATTCCTTATTATCTAAAATAATAACCCCTGACTTATCTTCCTTTGTTGCCTTCTTTGTATGATTTACAAGTTTTATAACGTTCTTGTATGATTGTTTTGCTCCCTTTACAAGCAAGGGCACTCCTATAAAATCAATTTTTAGCCACCTAGAAAATAATCCACCAAAGGTCATTGTTAATGGAACAGTTGGCGACGTATTGGAAAATATAATTTTCTCATTTAATAGATTTTGTTTATGAAGCATAGAAGCTAAATTATATAATCCTGGAATTAAAACCTTTGAACGTCCCCTACCTACAACATAGACTTCGTTTCCATCTTCATCACTTCCATAATAAAAAAGTTCTCCACAATTTCCATATACTAACTTATTAAAGTTAGGTAATTCCAATATTTCATCCTTAGTCGGTTCTCGGGTTTCATCCAGCATTTTTAAGTGATAAGCAATTGCTAAAATAGATGAGTGGGTTCCTCCATAACAATTATATATGTAAATCATTTAAATCACCTGATTTCTTATTTTTTAGTTTGAAATTGTAGTATATGCATTAAACATTGATATTGAACATTCTTTGAACACGCTTCATCTTACCATTACAATTCAATACATCTATTTTAATTATACTTTTGTTACCACTACCAAACCTAATCTCTCAATGATTTCATTGATCTATGTGCACTTCCATCAGCATTAACAATATCATCATCTGTAAGGCCTGCCTCAACTGCAATATTATAAGCTTTACCAAAATCCCCTACATCCTCCGATTTGTGTGCATCACTTCCCAATGAAAATTTAACACCCATATTCTTTAACTTTTTTATTGTTTCAATATCCATATTCTTATGACCTCTGTTAATTTCCAAAGCAGTATTTCTTTCAACAGCAACCTTTCCAATTTCGATAATATCTGGATTAACATGCTCTAAAGGATGATTTAATATTGTAATTTCATATTTTTTAATAGCATTAATTGCAGCTTCTGTATAATTCCTCAATAAAAATGGATTTTGTACTGCTCCAGGATGATAACCCACACAAATTATGTCAAGGTAATCAATGACTTCATCTTTAATATCTATATCCCCTTTTTTAGTAACAATATTACATTCCACGCCAAGAAGAATCTTAAAGTCATTCTCCTTCAATAATGAGCTCTTATTAAGATCATCAATTAATTTACGTGATTTTTCATATTGATTTAGTTTCATCCCGAAGGTAATATGTTTATAACCATGGTCTGTTATGGCAATTTCTTTTAATCCTCTTTTTATTCCAGCTTTAACATTTGATTCAATACTTCCTTTTCCATGTTCTCCCAAAATAATATTAAGAAAGGGAATATGTCCCTTTGCAATATTAGTATGAGTATGATAGTCTGCAATAATCTTAAAACTCATTTTATCCCCTCCATGGTTTAATATCTTTTAATTAGCTGCTTCATTATCAAATTGAAAAGCTTCTTGTATCCACATATGTAAATTTCCTATGGCATGTTTATCATCCAGTTTTATTATGCCCATATTACTGGATAATACTTACCTCCTATTGGTGGTGATAAAAGACCACCTAAAAACAAATTTCGATAGTTTACACATTCTAAATTCTGTCCTATTATTTCATAATTTATTATATGTTGGAATATAATTACATGCAATCTTAAATTAAAAGAGGTGTCCTATGCAAATACAAACAACAATACACAATCACAAAAAAACTATAAAAGTTAGTATAATTTCTTTTTCTATTTTTCTCGTTCTATATTTGGGTATATCAATGTATTTTAGCAATCGTTTTTATTATGGTTCTATAATTAATGGCATTAATGCTTCTGGTAAAACCGTAGTGGAAGTAGATAAAGAATTATTAATGAAAAGCGAAACATATACACTGAAACTTAAAGAACGAAACGGTGTGAGTGAACAAGTCAAGGCTAGTGACATTAATTTGAAATATAATGCAGAGGGTAAAATTCAAGCTTTAAAAGACAATCAGAATTCTTATACGTGTTTTTTTGCACTTTTTAAATCTAAAACCTATGAAATGAATGGCATAGTGACCTATGATAATAAACTATTAAAAGAATATTTTGACAAGCTCTCTTGTTTTGATAGCAAGAAAATAATTGAACCTCAAAATGCTAGCTTTAAATATTCAGATAAGGGCTATATAATTGTAAAGGAAGTTAAGGGAAATAAAGTAAATAGAAGGCTTTTGTATGCAAATGTAGTAAATGCAATCCTTAAGGTAGAAACAACAATAAATTTAAATACTAAAAATTATTACATAAGTCCAAAATTCACTTCAACTTCCGCAAAAGTTATAGACACCAAAATTTTGCTTAATAAATATGTAGCTTCAAGAATTACTTATACATTTACTGGAGGTAAGGAAGTTTTAGATGGTTCTATAATACATAACTGGCTTGGTGTTAACGAAAAACTTGAAATTACATTTGATAAAAACAAAATGGACAAATATGTAAGCGAAATGGACGATAATTATAATACAATTGGTAAGGAAAGAAATTTTGCTACATCAGTAGGAGCAACAGTAAAGGTCAGTGGTGGCGATTATGGATGGTTGGTTGACCGCGCAGGAGAAGTCAAAGATTTAATTGTTGCTATAAAAAGTGGGCAAACCATAACAAAGGAGCCCCGCTTTACTCAAACCGCTACATCTCATAATGTTAATGATATCGGGAATACCTACATAGAAATTAATATTACAAAACAGCATTTATGGTTTTATAAGAATGGATTTCTTGTTGTACAAGGAGATGTTGTCACTGGTAATGTAAGCATAGATTATGGAACACCAACAGGGGTTTATAAATTAAAATACAAACAAAAAAATGCCACACTAAAGGGTGAGGGTTACAGTGTGCCCGTAAGTGAATTCATGCCCTTTAATGGTGGAATTGGTATACATCCTGCAACTTGGAGAAATAAGTTTGGTGGGAGTATATACAAAACAAATGGTTCTCATGGTTGTATAAATTCACCATCTAGTTTGGCAAAAAAGATATATGATAATATTGATGTTAATACTCCAATTATTTGTTATTTGCAGTAATATTAAGGGTTACCTACAATCAATAAAAGATGAGGATACCGACAAGGTGTTCTACAAGAAGTTGGAACTATCATTATCTGAAGTAATAATTATTATAATATTTACTCTTATAGTTGTATATACAGAAGAATCACTATTTAGAGGAATTATTAAACAAAAATTGCAATCAAAGGGGAGTACATTTTCTTTATGTTCTATTAAAAAAGAAATCTAAACATGAACTATTAATAAATTAAGTGCCTCTATTATGTTTAAGAATATGATTAAATAGTATTTTATTGGATATACTTTCAAATATGTATTATTTGGGAGATGAAAGTATATGCCAGAAATGGAATTATTAAAAATGCTAAATATAATTTTGGAGTCAAGTATTATATTATTATGTTTACTTATATTTGTTATAACAGGTGTAGTAACATATTATTTAAAATCCAAAAAAGTAGGGTTAGATAATTTGCATGAAAAAGATCTATAAAAGCTTATCGAACATATACTTGTTCGATAAGCTTTTACTCTGTGTATTTTTTCATTTTGTCCTATTTGGCCGTGAAATTTTCAAGGGAAAAGTGAAAAAATTAAATATGGGCTAATCCTAATATTCAATTGAAATTTATGAATAAAAATGATAAATAAAGTTAGCGATTTATTCTATGGAAGGTCAATGTCAATTTATATATAACTATGTTAAATATCTAAGTAATTACATTACTATGTAGTATAATTGAATAAGGACACAATAAATTTTGATTTTGAAAGGTGATGCTGAAACGACATGAATAAGATAGTATATGTATTACTAGGAGTAGTTTATTTAATTTATTGTATTTTATGTAGAGATAAAGTTACTTATTTTATTAGGGAATACAGTAGAACAAGTGAAATGACAGTTATAAGACCAAGAGAATTTTTTAGGTTGCAATTAAAGTTTTCAATATTTAATTCTCTATATCTTATTATATACGGAATATCATTATACATATTTAATTTAGATAAGGTGTTTTTTATAGTGGGATTTTTGCCATTCCCGTTTATTAATCTTTTACTAATAATGAAAAGTAAAACGAAGGGATATGTAGACTACAAAATTGGTAAGACCTATAAATAATATATAAGTGATATGACTTCAGAAATTATAAATGGAGGGGAATATTGAGAAAATATGGACATGCTATTTTTGATATGGATGGTACCATCATGGATTCTATGCCTGCATGGAAAAATCTTGGAAAGGATTATTTGATAGGAAAAGGAATTAAAGCTCCGGAAAATTTAAGTGAAATCATAAGTGCAATGTCTATGACAGAATCTGCAAATTATTTCAGAAAAGAATTCGGAATCATAGATTGCGTGAAGCAGGTTATTTCTGATGTTAATGGATTAATTGAGGATAAGTACAAGTATGAAATGCCATTAAAACCATATGTGAAAGAATATCTTTCAAAATTAAAAAGAGATGGCGTAATTATGTGTGTGGTCACAGCTACACCATTACAATTAGCAGAGGCAGCACTAAGACGTGTTGAAGTGTTACAATATTTTTCTTTTGTGGTATGTTGTGATGAGGTTGGAGTTGGCAAGAGTGAACCGGATAGCTATTATCTTGCGACGCGGAAAATGAGAGCAGATGTATCAGATGTTGTGGTTTATGAAGATGCCGATTATGCAATGAAAACGGCAAAAGATGCAGGCTTTTATACCATTGGAGTATATGATGAATCAGCAGATAAATCAAAAGAAGAAATGCAGCTACTTTGTGATAGACATATAGATTCTTTTGAATGTTTGTTAGAAGCAAACAGGAATTGACTTAGAAAGATGCCATGAGGAATTCAATGATTTGTATATTTAAAGGGCTTTATTTATATAACTTACGAAGTTTCAAAGGCTTTAATCAATAAAAAGGTTAACAAAATTTCACTGATGAGGTTTTAAAATCTAGGTTAGAGTGATACACATGAAAAATCTAAAAGGGTGTTCTATTGTAACATAGGGCACCTTTAAAATTAATTTGCAATATTCTTTATAACCCTAATCTCAATATCTTGTTTTTCTACCTTAATTGAAACATCTTCTAACTTTTTCTTGATTTCAGTTAATTTTTCATAAGTTAGCTTATACCCATCAAATAAAGCTTTAGAGTTATTATCTAATTTATCTTCAAGTCGAACAATATCATTTTTGTCAGTTTTTTTATCAAGCTTTGAATCTATTACATCAAATTTTGAATTCATTTCATCAAATCTTGAATTCATTTCTTTATACATTTTGCTCATTAAATCAAATATTTTATCTTCCATCTACTTCACCACCTTAAAAGATTATATCATCTTAATTTATAACAAGTTGTAGTTATTAATATTAAATACTATATTCTTTAATCTTTCCAAAATGCCAGTGCATTTATAAATTGATCTAATAAATCCATTTTTTAGTACCAGTTTAACTTTGGTCATAGATATTGTTTAAATCTTTTTTAAAGCTCATTTTCACTCTCCTAAGTATATCAAATTTTACACTGAAATAATATATATTATAATAATATTATTACCACAATGGGAACACATATTCGCATTATAGAGATTCTTATAAATAAAGGCGATGATCAAGAACAGTGTTAATAATATGACAGTTATTAAGGGAAGCAAAATGATATGCTCCCCTTAATACACATTTTATGAATATTGTGCCTTTATTGCGGTAATACACAAAATAATATAGTTATAATTTTTAATTGGAGATTTTTTTGTAAACTCATTCCAACAGATATAGGCTCTTTACTTTATATCCAAGTCCTTTAGTAAGTCTTTTGCATTCTGAACATCCTCTAAGGGAACTTGTATTTCCATAATATTATTAAATACAGCAATATTTCTAATCTTCTCTCCTTTAATAAAATATTTTATTTCACCATAATCTAAAATTGACTTAACTATAGGTATTATACAAAGGTCACTTGTTACTGCTATAGTAATAAGTTCTATATACTCAAATTCTTCATTCTCCAATTCTTCACTTGGCAATTCTTCAACTAATTGGATTTTACAGTCGGAACAGAAATCAAATCCTTCTCTATATTCACATTTACATTTTGGACAAAACATTTTTATACCCCCTTATAAAAAATTAATTTAGATATTTTAAAAGTGATTTATCTACTCCTCTCTTTAAGTAATACCCATTTATCATATATTTAGAATATAATGTTCACTTTTTAATATCTTTCTTATTGTTGTAACGTGGTGAACGTGTATTTACTAATAAATATATTGCATTGACAATCTGTAATATTCTTATTTGTTTACATTATCAATTTTTTGATAAGTAACATATGAATATACAGTCGGAATAACAATAATTACTACTAGAATAATAAGGAAAGGTATTCCATTGAAATTCATTCCGGTAATAGTTAATAATATATTTAAGATACCTCCTATAACCCATATCGGCGCGGCCATCCTATGAGTTCTTCTCCATACTTCTTCATTAGCGAGCGTCCAAGGAGTTTTTATCCCTACAAAGTAATTGAATTTGAATCTTCCCATAACATTTCCTATTGCAATAAATAGCAATGAAACCAATATTGGTATAAAAACTGACTGATTTATTACAACACCTCTAGCTATTAAAAACATAGTCATTTGTATTCCAAGTAAAAATATAACTAATAGGCATTTTAAATACTGATAAGTTGACTGAAAGCTATCATAATTTTTTCTTTTAGGATCTATATAAGGAAGTACAATAAATAATAAATAAATTCCTAAATTCACTAATGGAATGGCGAAAGCTCCCATAAATTTATTTCCATATCCGTTTACTTGTCCTTGTAAATCCCAGTGTATAGGTACTTTATCGGGAAGTGAAGGATAGAAATATGCTCCAAGTGCAAATCCTAATACAATAAGAATTAAAATTAGCCAATCTTTTTTTATAAAACTAGTTATCTTTTTCATTTTCAGCTCCTCCTTTATTAACATGTGCTGTATTAAAAAACCAATTAGTAACTTCCTGGAATACTGTAGTATCAAGCGAATAATAAATATATTGACCCTTGCGCTGATCAGTTACAAGCAATGATTGCTTTAATGCATTGAGATGGTGAGAAATACTTGGCTTGGTCATATCAAAATGCTCAGCTATTTCTCCTGCAGTCAAATCACCATCTTTTAATAATAAAATAATTTTCCTTCTTGTTGGATCTGCAAGTGCTTTAAATGGTAAATTTAGAATTGACATACTACCTTCTCCTTAAATTTAATTAGATGGTTAGATAATCGTCTAACTATCTAATTGTATTATATTCTTAATTTTTCAAAATGTGAATCTTTTATTTTTATAAATTCTATGTTATTTATGTCGGTAAGTAATAATGTGAATGTAACACAATAGTGATATGCTCTACTTAAAGTAGACAGATTTAAAAATAAAAACCTGCACATTAAGATGGTTTTTTTATGTGATTTCTAGAGCTGAACTTTGATTATTAGACAAATTTATACTATAATATACATAATTATGATTACTTTTATGGACCAAAGGATGGTGGAACTAACATGAAGAAAGCACTAAAAGCAGCATTTCCAGTAACGATTCCAGTTATGGTAGGATACTTATCAGTTGGATTAGCCTTTGGATTGCTATTTCAAAAATCTGGATATAATTTCTTGTGGACAGTGTTTATGAGTACAATTGTATATGCAGGGTCTACACAGTTTATAGCTATTAACTTATTAACAAGTGGGGCAGGACTTATTGAAATAGCCTTGATGACTCTGTTTGTGAGTATAAGACATATTTTTTACGGATTATCATTTATAGATAAATTCAAAGCCATGGGAAAGAGAAAAACGTATATGATTTTTTCGCTTACTGATGAGACCTACTCACTATTATGCTCTGCAAAAGCACCTGAGGGTGTCGACAGCAATTTATTTTTATTTTGTATATCATTTTTAAACCAAATATATTGGGTAATTGGTACGCTTATTGGATCTATTGCAGGGTCACTGATTACATTTAATACAAAGGGAATTGATTTTGCAATGACAGCTTTATTTGTGGTTATTTTTGTAGAACAGTGGGCTAGTTACAAAACGCATTTACCAGTACTAATTGGGGTTTCAGCTACTAGTTTATCACTCTTAATATTTGGAACTAATAATTTAATTTTGCCATCTATGATACTTATAACAGCAGCTTTAATGTTATTCAAGAAACAAATAGTTAGGAGCACTTATAAATTAAGTAGGGAGGAGATAAAGAATGAATGTTAACGTAAACTATACACTAAGTGCGATATTAGTTATCGCAGTTGTTACATTTGGGACGCGAGTAGCACCCTTTATCTTATTTGGAAAAGGTAAACCTACACCCAAATATATAGTGTACATAGGAAATTATTTACCACCAGCAATTATGGCTATGCTTATAATCTATTGCTTAAGAAATGTTCATTTATCTGCATTCCCTTTTGGAATGCCTGAAGTAATTGGAGTTGTTGTAGTAGCAGCTTTGCACATATGGAAGCGTAATAATTTAATTAGTATAATAGGTGGAACGGCTATATATATGATTGCAATTCAGATAGTTTTTGTATAGTCTAATACAATATTATATAATAATTTCTTAAGAGGGGTGAAAAATGTTAGTTATCTCAATAATTTTAGTGAATTTAGCATTAATTTTTTATACAGTTTCTATTTTAAATGAAGTCAAAAGAAAAACTTTGCTTCCTTGGCATGTTGTTATGTTTTGTATAGGTTTAGCTTGTGATATATTAGGAACTTTAATAATGTATGAGCTTGGTGGGAGTATGGTTAGGTTAGGAATTCATGATATATTAGGATTTATTGCTTTATTATTTATGTTAGTTAATGCAATTGGTTCAGTATTCGTATTAAAAAAATATAAAAATTTACTTAATAAGTTCTATAGATTTAGTGTATTTGCATGGAGTATTTGGCTTGTTTCTTATATTCTGGGTGTGACTACACATATGTAAAACTTCTGGGTTACTCTAATGAAATAAAGTTAGCGATTTATTCTATGGAAGGCCAATTAATATGTGAGCAAGGACATAAAAAACAGAGGAAATATAGTGTTTAATGAGATAATAGGCAATTGAAGAAATATCAAAAGCCTATTAAAGATTTATAACAAAATGATTTATATCTTACGCTGACTCTCATAAATTATTGATAAAAACCGTGTTTCATAAAAATTCAACGCTTTTGATTGTCTTATTTTTACTTGTGTATTTATAACTTCATAGTTGTCGAATAGTAATTCAACAATCCGTTTATCCAATAAATTATCATTTGCTTGTGTTTTTATAATCTTATAAATTTCGTTTCTATCCATTCCTTTTCTATAAGGTCTATCTTCGGATATGGCTGTAAATATATCTGCAACAGCCATTATTCTGGAACCGGTGCCAATTTCTTCATTAGTAAGATGAAATGGGTACCCGCTTCCATCTAATTTTTCATGATGATAAGCTGCCCACTCAGCTATTCGTTCCAAACCACCAATTGAATTTAACGTCCTAAATGTATGATAAGTATGGCACCTTATAATTGCAAACTCATCAACCGTTAATTTGGAAGGCTTCTCAAGAATACTGTTTGGTATTACTAATTTACCTATATCATGAAAATTTCCTGCTATCATCATTGATTTTACATCTAACTGTGCAAGTCCTAATAATTCAGATAACATTACTGCGCATTCTGATACACCCGATGTATGAGTAGCTGTAAATCTCGACTTAAAATCTATTAGATCCCGATACAAATTGGATATTAATGATACATCTTCTAATTCTATTTGCATGTTTTTAAACTGCCCGTTGTGCAATAACAACGAATGTAACCTAGGAGAAGTTAAATCTAACCAAAATTCCTCTCTTTTAGATAAATCAAGAAAATAAGTTACTATATTTTTATTTATAACTGTATCTGATAATTTTTTTATTGCTGATACTATATCGTTAATTTGATGTAAGATATATTTATTTCTATCTATTAATCTCTCAACATAATCAGATAACAAAATGATTTGAGAAGAAAAAACTACTGGATTTTCTATACCATCTTTCCAATCATTCCAATTCCTATGATGATTTCTTACTATCTTTGAAATCTTTCTTAACCATGGTATTTGTTCTAATAATAATTCCCCTCTTATCGTATGAATATTTTCATCTATTTCTTGAAAATTTTGAATAGCTATTTTTTCTTCCACGGATATTGCACCAATATCATGTAATAATGCAGCAGTAAAAATATTCTCTGTAATTTCTGGTTCTAAATTGGCTGTTTTTGATAATTCAAGTGCAATAAATGCTGTTCTATGTTGATGCTGCGCAACCAAGGGATTTGCTAAATCTGTTACTTCTGATAAAGATAATAGCAAATTACCTAAGTTTACGGATAATTGTTTCTTCATAAAATCATCCCCCTGATTTTGAAACTATTCATAGTATCGTTATACCCATGTTTTTTATATATATGACAATGATTTGAGGTTATTCTAAAACATTATTTATCATAAAGTCATTAGCAACTCCAATTAATACTACAAGAAAAGACGAATTTGGTCAAACAGCTGTATTTTTAAATACTGCTATAGTTTATTTTACCTTTTGGTATAAGCGTTTAGATTTTTGAGTGATTGGATAAAAAATTTGATGATTTTATCAAATTGAGTGGTAGCGTGACTTATAGGGAGTTGAATTTTAGTTAAATTGATGTTAAATTTAACAATAAAAAAGATTCCTGAAATATATTTTCAATATAAAAAGTTAGGAAAATTAATATGATATAATGTTTTTAATGAAGGTTTAAAATAAAATGTAAAATTTTAAGCCTAATAGGAGTTTTACACAAGCAAAGTATAGTGAATCGGATTATTTTTTATAAGAAAATAGGTTACTTAGGAGGAATTATTCATGAGGAAAGTTATTTTTTCAGAACTAGTAAATATTGATTCACTAAAAAAGATGGCTGAAAATATTTATGCTGCTGTAGGCATTCCTATTGGGATTGTTGATGTAGGCGGCACAATTATTATTGCAACAGGATGGCAGGATATATGTACTAAGTTTCATAGAGTACATCCAGTTACATGCATGAGATGTTCCATTAGTGATCAATATATTAGTGATCATATTATGGATGGTGGATATATATATAATAAATGTCTAAATAATATGTGGGATATTGCATTACCTATTGTTATTTCAGGACAGCGTTTGGCTACGATTGTTTTAGGGCAATTTTTTTATGAAAATGAAACAATAGATAAAGAACATTTTAAGGCGCAAGCAATAGAATTTGGTTTTGATGAAAAAGAGTATTTAGAAGCTTTAAGCAAGGTACCTGTCTACTCTAAAAAAAAGGTTGAGCATATAATCGAGTATTATAAAGGTCTCATCGTGACGCTGGCTGAAAGTGGTTTAAGGCAGCTTTCGTATGAAAGTTCTCAGAATGAACTTGAAAAAAGCCGAAAATATCTAAATACAATTTTTAATTCGGTAAGTGATTCAATATTCATTTATGATGTTTATGGAATAATAAAGGATGTAAATGAAACTGCCACCACTATGTTTGGTTATTCACGAAATGAATTAATTAGTATGAATGTAGTTGATATTATCTCAAAAAAATCTGGTAATACTGAAGTTGATAGAATAAAGGCATTAATTAATAAGAAAAGAAATGATGACCATTTGATACAAGAATTTATAGTGGAAAATAAAAGTAATAAAGAGTTTTGGGTAGAAGTTAATAGTCATGTTACAAAGATTCATGAAGATGAAATAATTATAGCAACTGTGCGAGATATAACAGAAAGAAAACAGAATGAATTAGCACTGCAGAATGAAGCTGTTGAAATTGAGAAGTTAAGAACTGAATTTTTTGCTAACATTTCTCATGAGCTAAGAACTCCCTTGAATATAATATTAGGTACAATACAAATTATTGGAATGTGCATTAATGACGAAGTAAACCTTATCAATAGGGAAAAGATTGTTAATAATATAAATATTGAAAAACATAATTGCTTTAGATTGCTAAAGGTAATAAACAATTTAATTGATTCAACTAAATTAGATGCAGGTCTTTTTGAACTGAATATGGTCAATTGTAATATTGTTAATATAGTGGAGGAAATTACTTTAGCTGTAGCTGAGTATACTAATAATGATGGCTTAAGTCTCATATTTGATACTGATATTGAGGAAAAGATAGTGGCTTGCGATCTAGATAAAATTGAAAGAATAATGCTTAAAATGCTAGCCAATTCTATAAAGTTTACAACTTCTGGTGGAAGCATATTTGTTAATATATCTGATGGTGAAGAATATATAACTATTTCAATTGAAGATACAGGCATAGGTATACCGGATGAAAAGGTTAATCTTATATTTGATAGATTTCGACAGGTAGATAAATCATTTACAAGAGATTGTGAAGGGAGCGGTATTGGCTTATCACTTGTTAAATCACTGGTGGAAATGCAAGGTGGAACAATAACAGTTGAGAGCAAATATGGGGTTGGTACTAAGTTTTTTATAAAATTTCCGGTTAAGGTATTGCAGTATAATACCAGTGAAGAAAGCATTAAGGCTATTGATAATAGCATAAACAATCTTGCGTACAGAATAAAAATTGAGTTTTCAGACATATATAAATTAGGTTCTGATGGACAACCTTCTGTGGGAATAATTTTACCTTGAGAGGTCTTAATATAATAAAGGAGGCGAAAACAATGTCAGAATGTATAGTTTGCAATGTTAAAGAATCAGAAATAATAGTAGAAAATACATATGCTTTTGTAATACTTAATTATTTCCCAGTAAATGATGGTCATTGCTTAATTATACCGAAGAGGCATTAGTTGAGTATGATGTATAAGACAGATGTAACTAACAAAGGAATAATTACTAGTGATTCCGTCCAATTTAAAGGAATAACTTTAGAGGATGATTCAAACTGTTCTACAGGGGACAATGATTATTTACTTCTTAAATTAAAGACTTCATTAAAAAGAGCAAGGACTATAGATATTATAGTAGGATTTTTAATGGAATCAGGAGTTAAATTACTTATTAACGATTTAAAACAGGTGGCGGGAAGTGGCGTTCGAATAAGAATCTTAACAGGAAACTATCTAAATATAACTCAACCTCAAGCCTTATATTTAGTAAAGGATGCTCTGGGAGATAAAGTAGATTTAAGGTTTTATAATATTAAGAATAAATCATTTCATCCTAAGTCATACATATTTGAATATAAAGAAGATGGAGATATATTTATAGGATCTTCTAATATGTCGAGTTCTGCATTAACTAGTGGCATTGAATGGAATTATAGATTAAATAAGAATAAAAACTTGGAGGACTTTACACATTTTAAAAATGTTTTTGAAGACTTATTTTTAAATCATTCTATAATTATTGATGATAATGAGATGAGGCGTTATTCAGCAGTTTGGAAAAGACCCAAAATATTTAATACTTTAGAAAGAGCTGAGGATAACGAAAAACAATATGGCACAGTAATTCCTCTGTATGAACCTAGAGGCGCACAGATTGAAGCTTTATATGAACTAAAGAAATGTAGAGAAGAAGGTTTAGACAAAGGATTAGTTGTTGCAGCAACAGGAATAGGTAAAACTTATTTAGCGGCTTTTGATTCAATTGGTTTTCATAAAGTATTATTTGTGGCCCATAGAGAAGAAATATTAAACCAGGCAGAAACCTCCTTTAAAAACATTAGGCCTAATATCAAAACTGGACTCTTTAGTGGTAAAAATAAAGAGACTAATAAAGATGTGTTATTTGCTACAGTACAAACCTTAGGACAAAAAAAGTATTTATGTGATGAATATTTTAAAAAAGATGAATTTGATTATATTATAATTGATGAATTCCATCATGCAGCGGCAGGTAATTACGGTAATATATTAGAATATTTCACTCCAAAATTTCTTCTAGGACTTACTGCAACCCCTGAGAGAATGGATAATAAAGATGTATTTGCTCTTTGTGATTACAATATTGTTTATGAGGTTAGATTAAAAGGTGCCATAGACAAAGGGTGGCTTGTTCCCTTTAGGTTTTATGGAGTCTTTGATGATACAGATTATGAAAAGATATCATTTAGAAATGGTAGATATGATGAGGTTGAGTTAGAAAGAGCCTTAATGATTAATAAACGTGCAGATTTAATCTTAAAACATTATAAAAAATACAATAGTAGAAGAGCTTTAGGCTTCTGTGCCAGCAGAAAACATGCGCAGTACATGAGTAAATATTTCAATGAAAATGGGATTAAGGCATGCGCCGTTGTAAGTGGTGAACAAACAAAGTTTACTATGGAAAGATGTGATGCAGTGGATAAGTTAAGAAAAGCAGAGCTAAATATTATATTCTCTGTGGATATGTTTAATGAAGGCTTAGATATTCCTGAAATTGATATGATTTTATTTTTAAGGCCAACAGAATCTCCTACCATTTTTCTTCAGCAACTTGGGAGAGGGTTAAGAAAATATAAGGACAAGATGTATGTAAACATATTAGACTTTATAGGTAATTATAAAAAAGCTCAATTGGTTCCATTTTTTCTTAGCGGGGATTTAAATGATATTGCAGGGAAAGTTAAGGGAGGTAAATTACCTAAAGAAGAAGAGTATCCTGATGACAGCATAGTAGATTTTGACTTTGAGGTAATTGATATATTTAAGAAGATGATTCAGCAACAAAAGAATATATTTGATCTAGTAGTGGAGGACTTTAATAGAATAAAAGGAGATTTGTTGACTAGACCTAGTAGACTTCAAATGTATACTTACATGGATGATGATCTTTACAATGTGGTAAGTTCAAGAGGGAAACTAAATATCTTTAATGACTATTTAGGTTTTCTAAATAAAATAAATGAAATTTCAGAAGGCGAGAAATTGATTTTAAATACTAAAGCGTATGCATTTTTAAATAACATTGAGAAAACATCAATAAGTAAAACTTATAAAATGCCATTACTCCTAGCCTTCTATAATAGTGGTAATATAAAATTAAAAATAGATGAAGAAACAATTTTTCAAAGCTTTAGGGAATTCTATACTAAACCGTCAAATGCAGTGGATCTTTTGAGACATAACTCAACTAAAAACTATAAAAACTTTAATAAAGAGGATTATCTAGGAATTGCAGAAAATCCAATAAAGGCATTCTTGAATTCTGCAGAAGAGTTTTTTTATAGAGATAAATCATATTTTTGTATGAATGATGATTTAGGTGAATTCATTAAAAATCCTGTATTTATAACTCACTTTAAAGATATTATTGATTATAGGACTAGAAGATTTTATAAAGAGAGACTTGAGAAGTTACAAAAATAATATAATAAATTAACCCTTCATAGAAAAAACTATGGAGGGTTTTGTCTATTCATAAACTTTTTCAAGAACTATGCCTTTTTCAAAGCCGCCTCTCTCTTCTTTCTTTTCATTTCTTTTGTTAATTAGATCTTTCTCTGAATATCCAAGATCATTTGCAAGACCAAATAAAACTTCCATAACATCAGCAAGTTCTTCTAAGTTCTTAGTTTCTAGATACTCAGATACTTCCTCGTTTAATTTGGTTTCAAGTAATGGTAGTAATTCTTCTTTTTTAGCATAGTGAATATCAAAGTTTTTACCTGAAGATTTAATGATTTCAGGGATTTTGTCGCGTACTAGTTTGTTGTAGATTTTCATGGTGGCCTCCTTGGGTGATAGTATTGGTTTATTATATAGCATAGGTGGGAATAAACCAATACTAGAGGGTATGCATTATAACCTAATGAGAATATTAAATGATAACCTCTGAAGTTAGAAATACATTGAATAGAAAATAAATTCAAAACGGTATTTGTCTATACTTCTGTAGTTCGGCAATAATTAAGCCAGAGGTGATTGAATCGATATAAAATTTTTCAATAGCGTGGGGTATCAGCATAAGATCCACAAGATTTTTTGCAGACTAGATTTAATTATAAGTGTTGGAATTATAGCAGGGTTTTGTAATATAATAGTATTATTATGAATTTAAAGAAAAAAATGTATATAGGGGGATTAAAATGAGAAACATGAAGAAATACCTAAGTCTTCTTTTGGGATTAATAATTATTTTTAGCTTAACTAGTTGTTTAAGTAAATCTAAAAATGACTCAACAACAGATGGTTCAAAAGTAATAGCCGATAAAAAGATAGCAGATGCGGAAATTATTGCAAATAAAAAAATAGCTGATGCAGAAATTGTAGCAAATAAAAAGATATCAGATGCAAAGATAGCAGCAGATGATAAAATATCAAATGAAAAATCAAAAGAAACAACACTTGCATCAGTATCATCAACGGAACAACCTGAACAATTTATATATAAGAATTACATTAATTATAGATATCAATTTTCTATTATGTATCCTAATACTCTTACCCTTATAAATGACCCTGATAATGGTGATGGGAGAGAATTAAAATCAATAGATGGAAAGGTTGTATTAACGATATATGGTAGCAACAATATACTGAATGAAACTATAGATTCAATGTATCATACAGCTATACAAAGCTCTAATCTTCCCTATAAAAAACAATCTGGAGATTGGTATGTAATATCTTATATAGAAGGCGATGATATAATATATGAAAAAACAGTAGTGGGGAAGGGTTCAATAAATACTTTTGTATTTAAATATCCAACCAATCAAAAGGACAAATATTCAAACGTTGTCGAACGGCTTAATAAAAGTTTTAAAACTCCTTCTACTAATGAAGGTCATTAATGTGGTTTGGTAATGTAAAGCAAAATACTGCACTCAGAAGGATATCCAGTGCAGTATTTCTAATCTGTTAATATTAAGGATGAGATATTTAAGTTATAGACCGATTTTTCAATGTTATTTATAATTTATTGAACAAATATGCTAATCCGATGCAACCCTTACATGCTGAATGGATGAAATATGCTTTTCGTCTCGGTAAATATGAACTACCAGCAGGTGAGAAATCAATGGAAACCGTTATCTTCTTATGTAAGGAGATAAATCTAGGAGGAGTACCAAATCCATTTCATAATAAGATTCAGTTCAATCTATAAATTTTGAAAATATACACAAATATGACATGCATCGTGAAAGGTATACCTTAAGAGACTAAATTTATAAAGAATAGTGTTCCAGCGATTACTGCTACAAAACCATATACCATTATTTTAGCTATCTTACGTTTTGAATAGTGCATTACACTCTCTTCTCCTTTTTTTATATAACTTTTAAAATTCTTGGAGTATAAACTTTTCTAATTTTTAAGCTTGTGAGTACTTTATCTAAATGCTTAACTTTGATTTCAGTATAAATAATAAGATTAGCATAAAAAAGACCAGACATCTCTTGAAAATAAAGGTAGCATATTTGTTGAAAGTGAGTTTGAGAAAGAAAGTAAGGTTATCAATGATCTTATCGATAAAAACGGGCCTCGTAGATTTTATAGTTGTAAATAAAAATTCTAAAAAAGTACTAACACATAAAAGATGATTTAATTAGAATACTTTAATAGATTAGTATTAAAATATCAATTAGAAAATTAGAGGAGTGTGAATTATATGCTAGCATTAATTGGTGGAATTGTTGTAATAATAGTAATACTTAAATTTATCGGCATATTTTAGTTAACATATTTTTTAAAGTAATTAATCTACTATTATAATGTAATTATAATAGTAGATTAATATAAGAAAGGTTGTGTTATAGATGGGTTTATTAAGTTGGATAGGTGCAATAGTAGTATGTCTTTGGGTTTTAGGACTTATATTTAGTATTGGCGGCGGTATGATACATATGTTACTTGTAATAGCGGTTATAGTATTCATAGTGGATATGATTTCAAAGAAAAGAATAAGATAAGGGCTTATATATTATTTATATTTAATTAAAGCCCCCTTTAATTAAATATAAATATATAAATTAAAAATGAATTAGTGTTACTTAGCTAGTTCTTTTTTATTTTCTTGCAAAAATTAATATGTGAAAGTAACACAATACCAATTGAGTTATTTTCACATTGAGATTAAAGTTCATTCTTTAACCCCTTTAAATATAATCTATGAATTCAAATCAATTCGTATTATGTTGAACTCAGATAATATTTAAGCATTTATTTCAATTACCACATATTACTAAATTAATGATACACTTTAACTATTATTGATTCCAAATTTAGTTGTATTCCGACTTAATATAACGTGGGGGAAGTACCCCTTTTCTTATACCATCGAAAATTTCTTTATGATCATATACATCAGAGTAAATATAATAATCAGCCAAATCCTTAGAATAAGCTTCCATAAAAGCTTGCATCTTACCCATATAGTATATTTCAAGTCCTTTTCTATTTGCAATGCTGTTATTAGCAGCATTTTTCATTTTAACTAGTAGTTCATTATTAGACATCATTAATTAAAACCCCTTTACTAATTTAAGCAAAATACCTACAATTTTTGAATTACTATCTAAAGATTATTTATTATGTATCAAATAATTGTAGCTCAGAAATTACATTCTGCTTTTTTATTTTTGTTGTGATAATTATCATTTTTTGTATGCATAAACATGCTAATTTATTTTTATCGATAATTTCAATTCCTTATCTTTTTCGGATCTTTTTTCAACTAAAGTTCCAGGATCTAAGTCAAGAAGAACCTCTACTTCTTCAACATTGATAGTAAATTTATATTTAGATAGTTCAATCATTAATTGTTGACCAGTGAGAACATTATTCTCTTTAAGCATCTTTATAGCCTTTCTAAATAATTGAGGGCGTTGTATCTTCCAAACATCATCATAAGGCTCAACCTTTCCCCATTTTTTATATGAGAATAGTTTCATTAGATTTTTATACTGAAGACTACTAATTCTATCTAATTGCCTTGCTCTCATGACCATTGCTGATATAGAAACTTTCCACTTTTTCTTTAACTGCAAATACGCTTCAAGGTTTGTTGGGTTTACTAAATCTGCGAAGAAATCATTTTTTGGCAATAAGAATGATGCTGCAAAATGATTTGCCTCAACTTCCAGTTCTTTGAATTCTTCATTTGATAATTCTTTAACATTACTTAATTTACTGTGAAGTATAATATGTCCTAATTCGTGTGCAGCATCGAAATTTCTGCTAACCATAGATTGTTTTTCGTTCCCCAATACTACACAAAATTGATGATGGTCCTTAATTTTATGAATTTGGGTAAATGCATCAATTTTGGTTGAAACAGTGGCTAAAGCCGATACAATTATCCCGTTCCTTTCTAATAAGTCAACAATGTTTTCTATTGGGTCATTATTTAGTCCCCAGAAACCCCTTAACTTTAAGGTCGCTTCCTCAATATCTATAACATTATTGTAATCAATGGTAGGCAACTCAAGTTTTGGAAATTTAAGATAGCCATTAAGGAAGTTATACAACCTAACAATTATTTCTGTTTTTATCTCTTCAGTATTTAAATCCAATTTTTTAACACCTGATAATGATCTGAAAAATGTATTTTCAACGTTAGTAGTCCTATTATCTATTTCAGTAAAAAAATCTAATGGAAACCTTAGGACGGATACTAATTGAAATAACACCTCTGATTTTGGTGCTATTATACCTTTTTCATATTGTGAAATAGCCTGTTTAGTAACACTAATCTCTTTCTCTAAATCACTTATAGTCATGTTTCTATATATTCTGGCTATTCTTAACCGATCTCCGTTAAAATTCATTATTAAGATTATTCACCTTAGCACCTCCAAAGGAAAAATTTTATTCTTTATATGTATTATACGATTTTATTATGTATTTGTCAAGTAAATATTTAAGAATTTAAGTAAAGTTAAGTTTCTACTGCTTTAATATCGTTTAGTCAACTGAACTATTTTACTATAATTAATATTAAAACACTATGGTCTACACCCTATGAATTATCATCACTAACACTAGTTATTGTTGAAATCTGGTTGGTGCTTAAGAGTACAATTTCACAGGGTACCACTGGAAACGTGCAGTCAGGTTTACTTTCTGCCAAAACAGCTAGTGGTGATACTATGACCTCGGAGGTCGTTACATAAACTGGAAGTTTATGTTTGCTTATCATTTCCATTGTCTACTTGGCAGGGGTCAGTTCAATCAGTAAGTGAAGTGTTTTTATTATAATCTACGACTAATCCTTAAATCCACCTACATATATTTGAGTGATTTTTAATATATAATAAATTAATCTACTATATGTTTTAAGTCTGTAATAATTTTCTTAAAATCGGTATTAAGTTCATCAACATAAAGTTCGTCCTCTTTTATATCATATTCATATTTATTCATATCACTATCAAGAAATGTCCTACTAAAAACCCTATTAGAAATTTTATTAATGATTTCTTCATATCTAACATTATCAAAATCATCATCCTTTAATATAAGTAATTTGCTTTTGCTTTCTAATTCTTGACCTACTATTTCTAAATCTGTATATATTTTATATAACCTATCTGTATCTCTAATGTTACAGGAAATTTTAGCAACATTCTTTATCCATTCTTTACTAAAAAACATTCGAGAAGGAATATTCTTAAATTCTTTATTCTTGCTATTAATATAAAGCCTTTTTAAATCATTTGAGCCCAAAATTAAATCATAATAAACAATTAAACTATTTTCTCTGAGGTCTGATTCTGCTTGAATGTTTTTACTAATATTCAAACTAATTATAACAGCTACAAGAGTTGCTAACCCAGCAAGTATACCACCTATATAACTACCTAGAAAAGTTGACCAATCAGAATTAGTTATATTTGGTTTAATAAAAAAGAAATTATTTAATATAAATGGAATCGCAATGCTTAGAATTATACTTACAAATAGAATAACTATAATATAGCCATTTCTTCGTAAAAATTTAAAATCCATAATTTCACCTCCATTATTATATTACTGCACTCTTGGAAACACTTAAGGCATTGCTAACTCTTGATTCATTTTTGCTCAAAAATCAACTTCACCTCAGAATTTCTTCGTGCTATATATTATACCCAATATCAAAGTTTTGTTGAAACATTTTTAGAAAAATTTTTTATTCGAAATAATCAACAAATTACTTTGTTTGAGCGTAGTTCAATAATAACAAAAATCTGGTTATTCAAGTCTCCTGTATACATAACTAAGCACTCAACTTAAATTAATTGTTGAAAAAGGTTGAAATATAGCGACATTTGTGATACAATATAATCATAATATTCTAAGTTTTCCGCAAATTTAAATTTGTGTAGTATTAGACGTAAAATTTAGGTATTAACACCTTTTTTAAAAAAATAGTTTATAAAGGAGTGATATATGTATGGGATTCTTACGTTGGATAGCAGGAATATTAATAATTTTCTGGTTATTGGGATTGGTGCTTAATATTGGTGGTGGCCTGATACACGCATTAATTGTCATAGCTGTTATATTATTCGTTTTTGATGTTATTGGTAGAAGAGGACGATAATAGAAAGTGTTATTTTAAATATAACTCAGCACCATTTTACAAAAAAATAAAATATGAAAGGGATGTTACTTTGTTAAACAAAGCCAAAACACTAAAGAATTACAAATTAAGCTGTATAGACGGAGAAATAGGTAAGGTCAAAGAATTCTATTTTGATGACCACTTTTGGACAATTCGCTATTTGATTGTAAACACAGGAAATTGGTTAACTGGTAGACAAGTAATAATCTCACCGTATGCATTAGACGGGGTTAATAAAGAAGAACAATCCATCACCGTTAATCTCACCAAGAATCAGATTGAAAACAGTCCGTCTTTGTATAATGATGAACCTATATCACGACAATATGAAGAAGATTACTATAAATATTATGAATGGCCCGTATATTGGAGTGGATCAAACATATGGGGAACAAATGGACTTTATCCTTGCATAGAGGGTAGTCAAGACCAAGAAAAATTAATGGTATCACCTCAAGTTTACGAACAGTGGGAAAACCATTTACACATCGCTAGCGATGTAATTGGGTACGACATCCAAGCTACAGATGGCACGATTGGACATGTTGAGGATTTTATCATCGATGATAAAACATTGGCGATTCGTTACCTAATCATTGATACAAAGAATTGGTGGCCGGGGAAAAAGGTTCTTATTTCACCAAAATGGATAGAACGCGTTAGTTGGGATGAATCTAAAGTATTCATCACTCTTCTTCGTGAAGACATAAAGCAGTCACCGGAATATACAGATGAAGTTCTGTTAACCCGAGATTACGAGAATGGACTGTATCAACATTATAATCAACAGGGATACTGGATCGATGAACTGGATTCCAATGAACATTTACGCTAAAACAGGTGAGCGAGAATCTACACTTTTTTAATATAACTGTATGCCGGTGTAAATGTATATGTTAATAAAGAACTAATTAATTAAACGGCAATGGTATAAATTGTATTTACCATTGCCGTTTTTGTTTCATTGCTACAGAGACCCCTAACATGTTGTTATTAAACTTAATTGGTTATGGTGTAATATTCTATACATTAATTATAATTGTTTTCTTTTTTGTTACAGAAAAACTAATAGATAGAGAAAAAAAGGAGTATGACAGAATAAACTTACAAGAGAACACAGAAAAATTAAAGAGGGGCTAACCCTTCTTATAATCGGGTCTTTTTGCTAACAAAATCATTTGAACTATAGATGTGATGCAAAGTGAACGATATAAAAACATAAAGGAGTGTGAATTATATGTTAGCATTAATTGGTGGAATTGTTGTTATTATTATAATACTAAAAGTCTTGCATATTTTTTAGTTGTTATAAAGCGATCAGCAATTAAAAAAATAAAGTTTGTAATATAATAATTAATCTAAAAATTATGCAAGTATATGAATGTATTAAATAAAATTGGAATTAGGATAAAATAAATGGAGGTGCAAAATGTCAAATTTAAAAAATAAAGTTGAGAATGTAAAGGATAAAGTTACAGGAAAAACTAAGGAGGCTGCTGGAAGGGCCACCGCGAGTCAAGAGATGGAACTCAAAGGGAAACTTCAGTACCAAAAAGGTGATATAAAGGAGAAAGTTGATAAAAGATAAAATATATAATAATTAAATTACATACAAGAAGCATAATAATGGAGGTGAAATTGTGAATTTTAAATTTTTACGAAGAAATGGCGATATTATAGTTGTCATAATTGTAAGTATAATTCTATGTATTGCGATTCCATTTATATTAAATAGTTTCGTTTTTAATAAACCCAATATAACTAGTTCTAATTGGTTAGTTTTTTTAGGTAGTTATCTAGGTGGTATAATTTCCGGGTTAGCAACTCTTGTAGCTGTTATAATTAGTTTAAATATTAGTAGAAATATTCAAGCAGAATCAGAACTCAGAGAAAATAGTTTAATTATTTATTATGATTTGATTTTGGGCTCAAATGATTTAAAAAGGCTTTATATTAATAGCAAGAATAAAGAATTTATGAATATTCCTACTCGAATGTTTTTTAGTAAAGAATGGATAAATAATGTTGCTAAAATTTCCCGTAACATTAGAGATACAGATAAGTTATATAAACTATATACAGATTTAGAAATAGTAGGTCAAGAATTAAAAAGCAAAAGCAAATTACTTATATTAAAGGATGATGATTTTGATAATGTTAGATATGAAGAAATCATTAATAAAATTTCAAATAGGGTTTTTAGTAGGTCATTCCTTGATAGTGATATGAATAAATATGAATATGATATAAAAGAGGATGAGCTTTATGTTGATGAACTTAATGACGATTTTAAGAAAATTATTACAGACTTAAAATATGTGATAGATTAGTTTATTATTTACTAAAAACCACTTTAATATATGTAGGTGGATTTAAGGATTAGCCGTTATATAGCTAGTTTTTTTTATTATTTGCCACCATTGATTATGTGATTACATAGTAGTGATTAAAAAAAGTGATACAAGAGACGCACGATAAAAAATATAAAGAAGCTAAAGCGTTAAATAATGAAAGGATTGCCAAGAGATCCGAAAAAAATCTAAATGAATTGTCCCAGAGGGCGATAAAAGGCGTAAGAAATAAATAAATCACATTAATAAGTCTCCCAACTCTCAAAAATCAGCCTTAGAAGCTAATTAATGATCCAATTCAAATATGTACTTCTAATACATATATTAGCGTTAGAAAGACTTTATTAAATACATATGTTCAATTAAGATTGAGTATATCATTTAGTCTGGTGTATCAGTTAAAAATATTAAATGTGTATTTATAATGTAAAGGGGGTATTAAAAAAATGAAAATAAAAGAAAAGCTAAAGAAGTTAATTAGAATTTTAGGCCCGGGGTTTATATCAGGAGCATCAGATGATGACCCTTCTGGCATTGCAACATACTCTCAGACTGGAGCACAGTTTGGTTTCGGTCAATTATGGGTTGCTCTGTTTTCATTTCCTTTTATGGTGGTTATTCAGGAGATGTGTGGTCGAATTGGTATGGTAAGCGCGAAAGGACTCTCCGGTGTAATAAAAGAGCATTACTCAAAAAAAATATTATACTTTGCTGTGACATTACTAACAATTGCTAATGTAATTAATATTGGAGCTGATTTAGGTGCTATGGCTTCTGCTGGTCAACTTATCATTGGAATACCATTTATTTTTTGGCTGGTAGGTATAGCCATATTAATAGTTATTTTAGAAATAGCTGTTACATATAAAGTATATGCTAAGTTTTTAAAATATATGGCATTAACGTTATTTACTTATATTATAACCGCTTTCATCATCAAAGTAGATTGGTCGAAAGTTCTTTATTCAACACTTGTGCCGAGTTTTTCTACAAGTAAAGACTATCTTCTAAATATTGTGGCTATACTCGGAACAACTATCTCGCCTTACTTATTCTTTTGGCAGACTAATCAGGAGGTTGAGGAGGGACATGAAAAAAATAAATTAGGTTTAAAAGCTGTAGGTACAGCAAAAGGTATACCGGATGTAAAAAAAGTGGATGTACGGGATATGAAAATTGATACCAATGTAGGCATGCTATTTTCTAATATTGTTATGTTTTTCATTATTGTAACTACTGCATCTACTTTGAAAACACATGGGATAACCCATATAGACACTGCCACCCAAGCAGCTCAAGCATTAAAACCGCTTGCTGGAAATTTTGCATCTTTGTTATTTGCTGTGGGCATCTTAGGTACAGGCCTACTCGCAGTACCTGTTTTAGCTGGTTCTGCTGCATATGCTATATCCGAAGTCTTTAACTGGAAAGAGGGCCTAAATAAAAAAATTAAAAGAGCGCCTGGCTTTTATGGTGTAATCATAGTAGCTGCGGTAATTGGAGTTATCATAAACTTTCTTCCAATTAAACCCTTTAAGATGTTATATTATACTGCCATTATTAACGGTATTGCTGCGCCGCCACTAATGGTTTTAGTTATGTTAATATCAAACAATAAAAAAATCATGGGTAAGTACTCAAATTCTACTTTTTCTAACATTATGGGGTGGATAATAACAGTTATTATGGCAATTGCTTCTATTGGACTTTTGGTTAGCCTCTTTTTTTAGGGCTTCTGTATCCATTATTTTTATAATTTGGTATACATAAAATAAAATTATATTTAAGGTTGAGTAAAAAAACTAGTTACATGGTAAACATAGAAAAGGTATAACATTGCCTATGTATTTATTATAATGTAAAATAACTAGTTAGAGAGGGCAGAAGAAAATGAAAATAGATAAAAAATTATTACAATACTGCTTATATGCCACGATAACCGTGCTACTAATTTATATGAGTATAACAATTTTCAATAATATAAGAGATATATTATCTTTATTATCAATCATAATAGGAGATATTATTGGAATTATAAAGCCACTTCTTATGGCATTAGTAATTGTTTACTTATTGAAGCCGGGTGTGAAAGGTATTGAAAATTTCTTGGAAAAGAAAAAAATATTTAAAAGAGCAACACCCAGAAGGGTAGTGGGAATTTCAGGAATGTATATATTAGTAATAGCTGTTTTTGCAGCTATTACTAGTGGAATATATATTATGATTGGTGGAAAAATATCTAATAATATAACCATATCTACGATGATAGGATATCTGAATAATTATTTAAATAATCCGACATCAGTAGTTAGTTCTACTATTACTAATAAATTACAAAGTTCGAATATTTCGATGCTAGGAAATCTACATGAAAAGATTATCCAGGTTGTAAGTTATGTTCAGTCATATTTTTCGACAAGCATAGAAGTAATGACAGCTTCTATGCTATCTATAGGAGGCAATATAGTTTCATTTTTCATAGCAATAGTATTAAGTATATATTTAATGCAAGACTCAGAATACTTTATGAATTTATGGAATAAAATTTTTAATCTTATATTTGGAAAAAGTAAATCAGGAAATATATTAAAAGAAATACTATCTGTTATTAATAGTACGTTTTATAAATATATGAGGGGACAATTAGTAGAAGCTTGCTTTGTAGGAGTTCTGTCAGTTATTGTACTGTATTTCATTGGAATAGATTATGCTTTAATAATAGGAATTATTGCAGGCATTTGTAACATGATACCATATATTGGACCTATTATTGGAACTATTCTCGCAGTAATTATTGCTTTACTAAGTGGACAACCCATTAAGGCAATATGGATAATAATTGGAATGCTTGTAATTCAACAAGTGGATAATAGCTTGTTAGCACCAAAAATTGTTGGAGATAGTGTAGGTTTGCATCCAGTATTCATTATGCTTGCGATTATTATAGGTGGTAATGTAGGTGGACTTTTAGGGATGCTAATAGCTGTACCGGTTACTGCATCTTTGAAAATATTACTTAGTAGATGGTATACTTCTCACATGCAACGATTGAACTAATACGCTATTTCTTGACATATAAATTAATTCTTCATATTTTAAAATAATTTTCATTTATAATTGAATACAGAGACCTAAATATAGCTGAAATAGATGACTCGTAGAGGTATAATGACTTTGAATATGTAGTATACTGGAGCACCTAGTACTTATATGTTATGATAAATACATAGCAACTCAACTCAATATTTTTTTTAATTAAAGTCCCCCTTTAATTAAATATAAGTATATAAAATAAAAAAGAATTAGTGTTAATTTTTAATTAGCTAGTTCTTTTTTATTTTTTTGCAGAAAAATAATTAATAAGTTCAAAGTAACTCAGTGGTAATTGTGTTACTTTCACATTGGCTATATTGCTCATTCCTTAAAAATTTCAATTTGAATGTAACATATTGTATTGACTTGTTACGTTGAATGTATTATAAATTAAAAATTATGTAAAAATTTAAATAATAGAAAGATTATAAATTTGGTTCTTTTTTATTATGTAATGAAGTGATTTTGTTTCTATTAATACTTATAAGTTTATAAAATTCGTATTTAATATTAAAAACGAACTATGGCTATATTACTTGATTTCATAACCTCATTAAATTATATACGAACTTAACGTTAATAGCAGCTAAGGGCGATATTACGATATTATCATAATTAAAGAATTAAAGAATTAATGGATATGTAAAAATTATATATATACACCAAAGGAGCTTCAATACTTTTTAGAGAGATATATAAAGGTTATTACAAGTATAGTTTATAAAACAAAGTTAGTGCTTAAGACGCTTTGAGGACTATTTTAAATTACTTAAAACGCTACTTTACGAACCAGTTGGTTTCAGGTGAACATGTTAACGTCTTGCTAATCTATATTTAACAAAACAACTGCATGTAAAAATTATTGAAGTAGTTTTGTTAATTGATATTAAAAAAATTCATAAATAATAGAGTATCCACCAATTAAGCTTTTATATTATTCACAAAAACAGCTAAATATAGGTATAACTAATATAGAAGTAGATGAACATTTAATTAAGATATATGATATAGAAAAGACAATATGTGATTGTATAAGATATAGAAATAAAATTGGAATTTATATTGTGAAAGAAGCAATTAATGAGTATATAAAAAGGAAAGATAGAAACTTTAACAAATTAATGAAATATGCTGAAGTTTGTAGAGTTCAAAAAATACTAAAACAGTATTTGGAGGTTCTTGTATGAGTAATTACAAAAAACATATTAATAATAAATTCTGAAACAAAAGGAGTATATTAATTTTGCCCCTTTTTTTGCCCCTTATAGTCTAAAATAAACAGGGATAGACAAGCATGGTTTAAAAAATAAAGTGAGCATTTAAGCCACTTTTAGGGCTATTTAAAATTACTTAAAACGCCAATTTACGAACCAGTTGGTCGCAGGATCGACGTTTGTCCGACGCACCACATAGTAAGGTTCTCATAGTTATATGAGGGCCTTTTTTATTGCAAATGACACAACCTAGAAGAAATACTAAATAAGTTCTACAGCTTTACACATTATTATTGTCTCCTTATTATTACTTTACTCAATATTACACGAGGACTTGTAACCTCCGTTGGTTATTTTAAAGTAAGGGGAATACTCCCCTTAGGTATTAATCAGTTACAATTACGTGAATAGTATAAGCCCTATCCCAATCAGAATAATTAGGGACAACCTCTATATCACCTGTACCAACTTTAGCCATTCTAATAGTGATATCTGGATTATCTTTATTGGTTATTGGAAAAGTAAATATATCATCAGCACTATCAAGCATAGTTCTAAAGTTTGAATTTGTTACGGTTCCGTCTAATTTGATTTTTTGACCTATTTTAAGTTTAAATGTTGTTCCATTTTCATAATTGTACTTTAGAAATGTATTATTATCCATAGTGTAAGTTACTGTAGTTGTCTTATTTGAACTTATTATAGGTTCGCGGTCACTACCGTCACTAAGGTAATCTGGAGTAGTAGCATCAGTAACAGTAACTGAACTAGGAGCTTCTGGGGGAGTGTAATCTGAGCCAAAGTCCACCAATTTATTATTAGAGTAATACATGTAAGCTTTTTTAGTCGTTTTATCAATACATAAACGCCAATCAGCTCCATCATCGTTTCCTTCTGGATCATTAGAACTAAACACATAAAACCAATGTCCACTAAGCCATTAGCAAACAGAACTTGTCCACTTCATTACCAATTTCTGTAACGTGGTCCGACCCCATGGAAGAAACTGTAAACAATTTCTTCTTGCTAATTTAAATAGGGTAAAGGTTGACACAAGCAAAAGCAAGGCTGCAAGTAAAGAACCTTTAGGAAGGCTAGTTATATACTTAAATGATGAAGAAATGGATAAAATACCAAGGTTAGAATTTTCCATAGACAAAGACTATATCATTTGTAATGGGACTTTGATAAAAGCAGATTACATTGACAGTTATAATGATAACTCAATAGGCTTTTACAGAAACGGAGATTCAATTAATCCTATTGCCTCTCTTATAGATATTTGTACTGAAGTTTATATTGAATTATCTAAAAGAGAAGATGGTGTGACTTTTTGCTTTATTGATTATAAGTTTATAATTGATCCTTATGAAATATAAAACTGTAGTAAAACTAAAGTCTTATTTTAGAGGGCTTATTAATGGTAGATAAACGAGATCTATTTATATCATCTTTACTTGGTGAGAAAATAGTGATATAGGATATACAGTTAAGTTTAGGACATTAGATGTGAATAAATCTAAATTAAGAGATAAGAAAAGAGGTAATTATAGATGTATGATAAATAAAACATTAAAAGATTGGACATTTTATGAAATAACCTGGCTTTGTATATTCAGTGCAGTGGCAATTGCCTTAACAATTATATGGAAAGATACTTTATTTGGTTTTTCAGTATTTATAACGGGAGTATTATGCGTTGTTTTAGTTGCTAAAGGGAGCTTATGGAATTATTCATTTGGCATTTATAATACGATAGGGTACGCTTATCTTGCATATAATAATGGTTTATATGGTGAGGTAGGATTAAATTTATTATTCTTTCTGCCAACAAGCATTATAGGCTTTTTTATGTGGAGAAAACACATTAATGGTACTAAGGTAAAAATGTTACAGATGAGAAAAAGAAGCTTTGCAATAATTACTATAATTTGCGTAGGAAGTATTGTAATTTTAGGCTTTTTATTATCCACAATAAAAGGTCAAAACTTGCCATATATCGATGCAACAACTGATATACTATCCATTGCAGCAACTTTTTTAATGATGAAACGATATAAAGAACAATGGCTTTTATATATTTCATTAAATGTATTTACTATAGTTATGTGGACAATGAGAACAATAGCGGGAAGCCAAGATGGAGCAATGATGATTGTTATGTGGAGTGCTTATCTTATAAATGCTGTCTATGGTTATTATATTTGGAATAAAGAGCAAAAGAAAATAATGATTAAAACAGGGCTTATATTAGGAAAGTTTGCACCATTTCATAAAGGGCATCAATTTATTGTAGAAACGGCATTAAAAGAGATAGATGAATTAATTGTGATTATTTATGATACTGATTTAACACAAATACCTCTTAATATGAGAGCAAACTGGATTAAAACCTTATATCCATGTGTAATTGTAATTGAAGCTTGGAATGGACCAGTTGGAGTGGGACATAATAGAGAATATCAAATAGCAGAAGAAACATATATCAAAGGTCTTTTAAATGGTAAAAAAATAACGCATTTTTATTCAAGTGAATTTTATGGTGAGCATATGAGTAAGGCGTTAAATGCTATAGATAGACGAGTTGACGAATCAAGAGATGTTGTGCCAATATCAGGTACATCCATTCGTGAAAATGCTTATATAAATCGTAAATATATATCAGATGTGGTATATAGGGATATGATAACTAAAATTGTATTTTTAGGAGCACCCTCAACAGGAAAATCAACTATTACAGAAGCTTTAGCAAAAAAATATAAAACTACCTTTACCAGTGAGTATGGTAGGGATTATTGGGAAGAACATCAAATTAAGAGAAGGCTACCTTTGAAAGCTTTTGACGAAATAGCACTTGGTCATATACAAAGAGAAGAAAATGAAACAATAAATGCAAATAAGTATTTGTTTGTTGATACGAATGCTATAAGCACCTATATGTTTTCTATTGATTATCATGGAAAAGTACCTAGATTACTGACAAAATTAGCATTTGAAAATTCACAAAGATATGATTTGTTTTTCTTGTGTGATACTGATTTTCCTTATGATGATACGTGGGATAGGAGTGGTGACCAAAAAAGATTGGTTTTTCAAAAACAGATTATTGCTGACTTGAAACAAAGAGAAATACCGTATATTTTGTTAAGTGGAAACTTGGAAGAACGAATGGCTAAGGTTGATAGGATATTAAGTAAATTCAAGAAATTTACTTAATATGAAAGAAATTTAAGAAACATTTAAAGAGCTAGTTGAGGTGATGCAGATTCACTTTGGCTGGCTCTTTTATGTTTGATCCTTATACAATGTTTGTTAATTTAGGAGGGAGCAATTAAATAAATTAAAATAACTGTAATATTATTAAAGTATTAGGCATTTAATTAAAGGGAACATTTTTAATAAAATTTGAGTTGAAATAATAAAATAAGGGGTTGACAAAATTGGCTATAAAAAGATATTTGAACGATACAAATCTTATTAGGTTAATGCAAGAGAGCGGATTTCTGTTAAAGAATATTATTAATTCAGAAGGGGAGCTAATACTTTGTCTTAGAGAAAATTATTTTAATATTTATTATAGAGGTAATAGTTTAGCAAAAGTATCATTTAAATCTGAAAATAAATATACGGTTGATATACATAGTAAATTTATACCAACTGAACTAATTAATGATCCTGACTTTAGTAACAAGTATAAAGTTCTTACTATTAAAGGAAAAGAAACAATTTATAGATTTAATATAGAACAATGCGAATTAAGAAAACTCCTTCAAAAAACTTATATTGCAAGTATAAAGGAAAAAATAATTAAAGTAGGTTATAAAGAAGAACTAGAATTTCAGCACTTGATTATGTCAGATAATATTCTTAACGAGAAAGATTGTTTAATTGATATTCAGATAACAGATAAATATGCAAACGGAAAAAGAATGGACTTGATGGGTCTTAAACAAATAGATGGAAATTTGTATAGAATGGTAATTATGGAAGTTAAACTTGGCAACAATGAGGAGTTAAAGGAAAAGGTATATAGACAAATCAAAGATTATTCAGATCATGTAAAGAAATATTTTACATGTTATAAGCATACTTACGAGGAGCAATACCGCCAGTTAAAACAATTAGGTCTATTGCCTAGCTATAAATATGAAACAATAGTTATTGATGATGAAATAGAGGAAATGATTATAGTTGGCAGATATTTAGCAAAAGCTCAAAAACAAATAACAGAATTGATAATAAACCATCCTGATATTGAAGACAAAATAAGATTATTAGCTTATATAAAAGCTGTAGATATTGATAGAAAAAATATGTATGCTGATGGTTTCTTTACACATCCCCAAGTAAAATAAAGAGCATTAGATTTTCACTAGAATACAATTTGAATATTAAATATTGCATAAAGGATTAGTGAGGCTATGAAAGATAAAATAACATTTCTTGATTTTGAAACCACGGGTTTTAGGGAAAATAGAGCGGTGTCTTTAGGAATTGTTCATTATAACAAAGGTAGGAGGGTCTGTGAAAATTACTATATGATAAATCCAATGGCACAAATAGAGTATCGAGCAACAAAAGTGCATAGTATTACAAAAAGAGATGTTCAAAATAAACCAAATTTCAATGATACCTGGCAAGAGATAAAAAAATACATTGAAGGATGTACATTAGTTGCACATAATGCTCAGTATGATATGAAAGTTCTTTTAGGAGAAATTAAACGATATAACATTGAATGTGGAGAATTAGAAAGTGTCTGTACATGTATGAATGCTAAAAAATTAAAACTGCCTACTGAAAACCATAAGTTAGTTACTTTATGTGAGTATTATGGGATTTCATTAAACAATCATCATAATGCTTTAGATGATACTATTGCGTGTGAAAAAATATTTTTTCATCTATGCAATGAAGGAAAACTAATATCTAAAATGTATAGTTAATTTTAATTAAATAAGTTTATAAAAATAATCGATTAAGGTGTTGAGCTACACTTTGAACGGTTATTTTTATACGAGAAAAGCCTACGACATACAACTGTCCTTAAGATCTTCTACCACTAATATATAATAAAACTAGGCTAAAGGAGGGAAAAAGGAATGATTGGTAAAACATTTCGACAACTTGCCATATTTCACATTTTCTTATATAGCGAAGTTGTAGAATTAATAGAAATTACAAATTTAATAAAAATAAGTCATAAAACAATAACTCGTGATTTAAAAGAGCTTCAAAATGCAGGACTTATAAATATTCGATTTTCTAAAAAAGAAAAGGGATATATTCATTTCGATAATGATATTCCCTGTCCTTTTTCAGTACCAATTTTTTCAGATAATAAAGCGAAAAATTCGCACATTGAAAAATTAATAAGACTAGCAACCATTATGTTAGGGTTAAAATATCATACTGAATTGTCATGTGATGATGATAATTCTGCAAATCAAGAAACCTGCAGTAGTTGGTATAAAAATAGGTTTCCAAATTTAAGTGTACGAACAATGCAAAGAGATTTTTTAGTACTAACTAAAATAGGTTATTCAGTTGAGTATGATCGTTTTGACAGATGCTATATTGTTGAATTCCCAGAGGGGTTAGAAGGACTTCAATACAAGCTTGAATATTTATATGGAGATGTAAAGTAAAAAAGTGGTATTTCGAGTTAATAAAAATTATTTTATCTAATTAAGCATATAGATAAGAGATACTAAGTCTAGAAGAAGTTGCAATATAAATTAGGAGGTGAAATAATATGAAAAAATGCATAATTTATCACACATGGATTTCTGGCCCAGTGAATGGAGTTGTAAAAGAGGGTTTGGTATATATTCAAAATAAAAATGGTAAGTTACGTTTCCCGAAAAATATATTTATGGCAAGAGAAGAGTGTGAATTTGGGTTGATTCAGTTTGAGGTGGAAGGGAAATGGGGGTTTGCAGATATTTATACTGGAGAGATAAAGATAGATCCTGTTTTTGACTATGTAGGACGTTTCTATAACGGATATGCACATGTTGCAATGGAGACTCAGATAGAGTTCATTGATAATGGCGATATAATTACACATGGTGGCAAGCATGGCTATATTGATAGAAATGGTAAAATTATTGTTCCATTGAAGTATGATGATGCTGCTGATATATTCAAATATTGCGATAGGTTCAAGGTTGCTTTGAATCAGAAGTGGGGGATAATTGACAATGAAAATGTAACAATTATTCCATTAGAATATAATAATTTGGAGATACACTATGATGACAATTTGATTTTTTGTTCAATAAAAGAAGCATGTGAACTTCATGTAGGTGCATACGACCTAAGGATGTCAGTATTATTAGATGTTAAAGCAGAGGCTACATGCTATTTCAGGTTAAAGTGGGGTGTTTATGATAAAAATTGTAACTTGATTGTGAAACCTGAGCTTGATAACAAACCTACCTGTCACGAAATCAAGCAAGACAATAGTAGAAATACTGTACCCAGTAGATATTATATTCTAAAAAGGAAACGTAAGTACGGTGTAATTTGCGAGGATGGAAGATTGATAACTGATATATCACTTTTAAAAAAAGAAGCAGTATTTTTGATAAATACCCTTTCTCGATATGATTAGTAAGTTGGTAACATTACTTAGGGAGGTGTTTATGTGTCTACTGAAAATTTAAGAGATAGAAATGGTCATCTGCTTGGAAAAATAAAGGAAGTTAATGGAGAGTATCAAATAAGGGATGCTAATGGAAGGCTTCTTGGAAGATATGACCCTAAAACAAATGTTACAAGAGATAGAAACGGAAAATTAGTTGGTAGAGGGAATTTGTTAGTTGCACTTATAAATAATATATAAAGGAGGGCTTTTAATGGAGTTAACTCTAAAAATTATATTTATTTCTGATGGTTGTAGTGATAGGTATAATAGGTTCTATAACATTGAGAATAAATACTTGCTTGGTGACGGTGGAATGCTTATAGATAGGAGTGGTAAGCTTTTGTGGAAGGAAAATTGGCAGCACTCAAATCTAGGTTACATGATTTATCTTGAAAATTCACATATGTTGATTACAGACAGACATGCAATGCCTGGACCATGCACCATGAGTTTAGGTATATGTGGCATTGATATGAACAACGGTAAATATCTATGGAAACATTGGTATGAGGATTCATATGAAGAACGGATGGCAATAAGACAGGGTAGAGAAAAGGTAGTTAAAGACATACGTTTAATAAGTTTCCGTGGTGGTTCTATAGCTGGAGACTATATTTTAACAAATAGATTTAAGATACATCTTAAATCTGGTGAGTATGAACTTCTAGAGGAAGGAACTAAAAATCATAGAACTTTAAGGACTGAAGAACCAATTAGGCCTGTCGCAGTTATTCATGATACAGTTAACTATAGAGGATCAATTCAAACTTTTGCCTTAAATAGTGAGTCAAAGGAAAATTTGGGAGATAGGTTTCCATGGTACCAAAAGGTAATTAGTGCAGTGAGAGAGCAAAAGATTTTATCACAAATAAAAATCTATGGTATAGTAGAGTTTTTTGATAATAACTTATTAATTGTAGGTAAAGATATGAAAATTAAAAAGGATGCAATTTGGTTGCTAACGGTTAAAGAAGATTAATATAATGGAGGTGTAAACCATGGATAGATTAGAAAGAGTTTTAGGTGGACTATTCGGAGTTGCTTGCGGAGATGCTCTAGGGGGAACCCTAGAGTTCACTCCTAAAGATATAGGTGTAGAAAAGTACGGTTATCACAAAGAAATGATAGGTGGAGGGGAAATGCATTTGAGGCCAGGAGATGTTACAGATGATACAGTGATGACTATAGCGGTTGCAGAGGGATTACTTGAAAATCCCAAGTCTCCAATAGCGGCAATAGGTAAAAGATTTGTTGAATGGTATAAAACGGATCCAATTGATATCGGAATAACATGTCAGGAGGCCATTGACGGATTTATCCATTGTGGAGACTGGATGGAAGCAAGTCTTAAAATCTACAAATACTCTAATGGAAGGAATGCAGGTAATGGAACCTTAATGAGATGCATTCCTGTTCCACTATTTTATAGAGACCTTGATAAAATGGTTAAGATCACAAAAGCTCAATCAGATATGACTCATTATAATTTAAAGGCCTCAAATGCCTGTATATTATATAATACAATAATTTATAAATATTTAGATGGCGGAGATAAATTAGAGACAATAAAAGAAGTTGTAAAAGGCTATGCAGAATATGAAAAGGTGTTCCATATGAAAAAGGAGAACCTTAATCCTTCGGGATATGTGGTAGATACACTTCAGTGTGCATTATGGTGTTTTATTAACAATTCAAATGTAGAGGATATTATTTGTGAGGCTGTTAATTTATATGGTGACCCAGATACTATAGGTGCTATAGCTGGAGGGCTCGCTGGAGTTTATTATGGATATAGTGCTATTCCAGAAAGATGGAGAGAGAAAATACTCGTTAAAGAAAAGTTGATTAATCTTGCAAATATGTTAGAAGTAGGAATAGAATAATAATTTTAAGTTCATGTATATAAAAATACACTGCTGAGATTTTGATATTAAAGAAACAAAATTTTCTAGACTTGCTACTATAATAAAGAAAATAAAGGGAAGGGGGGCTTTATGTGCTGGATTTGCATACTCATACAACTTATTCAGATGGCGATCATACTCCCGAAAAAATAATCTTGAACTCTATAGAAAATGGAGTTAGAGTTATTGGAATTTCGGATCATCATAAGGCTTTTTTTATGGAAAAACCTAAACTTAAACCTTTTGAAGATTATATTGATGAAATAAATTATCTGAAGAAAAAATACAAGGATAAAATAGAAGTAAAAGCAGGGATAGAGATAAATCTTAATTTTAATGAGGTAGGTGGAGAAAGCAGAATACCATATGAAAAGTTAAGCAAAACAGATTTTGTACTACTGGAAAGAATTGACGGGCTGGTAACTTTTGAAGATCCCAATAGATATCATGTAAAGCTAAAAGATATTGGACGAATAGTAGAAAAAATAAATTCTAGGATTGGCCTTGCTCATACTGATTTATTCAAGCTCTCTGAGATATATAGTGAGGGAAAAGGAACAGAGTATGGCATGGACTATGTGATTTCTATATTAAAAAAATACAATATATTTTGGGAACTAAATACCCGTGCCGAGCATAAATACTTTGACTATATAATAGGCAATTGGGATAGTCCACAGGTAATCAAGCTTTTTAAAAAGCTAAGGGAACAAAATATAGAGATAACAGCAAGTACAGATACTCATTCAATTAGTGATGATTTTAATATAAAGAGGCTAAGACTTGCAAATATGGTTGCTAGTGGAGAAATTGTACCTGGGATAGATCAGATATCTGCTGATATAATAGCAACCTCAGTCACAGGCTTCTTCGAAAAATTCCCCGGGGGACATTAACAAATTGAGAACACAATTTGTTTTGCTAATTTAATTATTGTGATTTCTTATGAAGGATGTGTTTTGATGAGTGAGTTAATTAAAGAGAATAATATAATTTATATATAAAAAAATAGTTGAAGTTATTAATAAAAGTAGAATGGTTTAAACTATATATGCTGAAATGGCAAAGGAAAAATTTGAGGTTAAAGAGTTAGAATAATACTGCTGTAAATTGTGCATTTGATGCAGATATAAATAAACAAGGGTATCCTATATAAACGGTACCCTTATTTCCTTAATTATTTACCACTGGCACCATAATTTGACAACATTCTGGCACTGGGATCGTTTACGTCACAGCCTTCCCATTCTTTGTTTGGCATCCAAAAGTCTACTATCATTTCTGCTTGTAATGGATAATATTTTTCAAAAAATTCTCTGTATAACAATGATTCTTTTGTGAATGGTTTAGAATTATATTTATACTTTTTACATAGTTTTTCAAATTCTTCATCAGAATAGCATGTTTCTGCATATTCTTTTAAATAGTCTACCATAGAATGCCCTACAGCATCGCTAAATGCTGCTTTTTCCCGATATAAAATATTATCTGGCAGATAATCCCCTTCAAACGAATGCCTCAAAAGGTATTTACCCATGTTGTATTTGTTTAATTTCTTTTCAGGGTCGATGGACATAACATACTTTACAAAATCTAAATCCCCAAATGGTACCCTTGCTTCTATAGAATTTGAGCTGATACAACGGTCTGCACGAAGCACATCGTACATATAAAGCTCTCGGATTCTCTTTTGTGATTCCTTTTGAAATTCTTCTGCATTTGGAGCAAAATCAGTATATTTATATCCAAATAACTCATCAGAAATTTCACCGGTTAGAAGCACTCTGACATCAGAAATCTCGTGTATTTTCTTGCAAATCAAATACATTCCCATACTTGCTCTTATTGTTGTAATATCGTAGGTTCCAAGAAGTTTAATAACCTGCTCAAGTGATCCAAGCACTTCTTCTTTTGTCATATATATAGTGGTGTGATCACTATGAATGTAATCTGCAACTTCCTGGGCATATTTAAGGTCAATTGCATCCTCAGTCATACCTATGGCAAAGGTTTTAATTGGGTTTCCAGGATACATTTTTTGAGCAATTGAACATACTAAGGAGCTGTCGAGGCCTCCACTTAACAAGAAACCTACAGGAGCATCAGCATCCATACGTTTTTCTATAGCAGTTACAAATTTATCATGAATTTTGCTGCAGATAACTTCTAAGTCATCCTTGCAATAATCACCCTCTGTTTCTGCGATATCACAATAGCATGTAAACTTACCATCAGCATAATAATGTCCTGGCGGGAAAGGCATAATATTGTATGTAAGACCAACTAAATTTTTCGCTTCACTTGCAAATATGATGTTACCTGATTCGGAATAACCATAAAAAAGAGGACGGATTCCAATTGGATCTCGTGCTGCAATGAAACTGTTCTTTTTTCCATCGTAGATGATAATTGCGAATTCTGCATCTAATTTTGAAAACATATCTAGCCCATATTCATAGTACATTGGAAGCAATATTTCGCAATCACTATCAGAAATAAACTTATGTCCTTTTTCCATTAGGTCTTTTTTAATTTCGCGGAAACCGTAAATTTCACCATTACAGATTGATGCATCTGTATTTCTTGTGTATGGCTGCATTCCGCTAAAACTTAAATCCATAATAGAAAGTCTTTGGAACCCCAAGATACCAGATGGTAAAGTAAGAATTTCTGTCATATCTGGTCCTCTCGATTCGGTTCTTTGTAATGCCGCTGCAAATTTATCATGTTTCATGTCTGTTCCTGTATAACACATAATTGTACACATGTTAGTATTCCTCCTTAAATTTAAATATAAAAAAAAGCCCTTCATCCTATAAAAATAGGACGAAAGACTTATACTTGTGCGCCCGGCATGGGCGCAATCTAATGGGTGAAAGTCCCTAGCACGGGTTAATAGTGCCAAGTGCATAGCTTAAGACAAGGGTGTCCACCGTGAGGTGGAATCTGAAGGAAGTTGGCGGCTAAACTCTGGTCTGACGAACAGAAACTACATATAAGGCATATGCTTGTGGGTAAGTTTGCAAGACAAAACGAAGCCCAAAACTATTCGAAACAAGTGGTGTAAATGTAGCAGATAGATGGAGTGAAAGATTGCGTTCTTACCCGGGGAGGTCTTAGATAAATGTTATTGAAATGTATTTTTAAATAACAACCTTTGCAGTAATGTAAAGCTGAAATCTAAGAAGTCAGCAGACGTCATAGTAGCAGGAGGTTCATGAACCTTAGGTGAAGGACTGAACGATAGGAGGTTTTGAAACTTTGAAAAACACAAAGAAATGTGATAACAGCAGACAACTTCATAATGAAGGTTACCTACAAAAGGATAGAGTGGAACTCGAAGAGTATGTAGGAGCGCCCAGCATTTCATTGACGGTAGAAAAGCGACAGAACGCCGAAAATAAATACACCAATGGATTGTTTGAAAGGATTATTGACAGAAACAACTTAAATCAAGCATTTAAGAAAGTTAGAGCCAATAAAGGTAGTCATGGTGTTGATGGTATGAAGGTAGATGAACTTCTACAATACTTAAAAGAAAATGGCGCCAGCCTTCGGCAATCACTATTGGAAGGTAGGTATAAACCTAATCCAGTAAGGCGGGTAGAAATACCTAAGCCTGATGGAAAGAAACGACCACTAGGAATACCAACAGCTGTAGACCGAGTAGTACAACAAGCTATCGCTCAAGTTTTAAATCCGATTTTTGAAGAGAAATTTTCAGAAAATAGTTATGGATTTAGACCCAATAGAAGTGCACACCAAGCAATTCTAAAATGCAAAGAATACATGGATAAAGGTTACAAGTGGGCAGTAGATATTGATTTGGAGAAATACTTCGATACTGTAAATCATGACAAATTAATAGGCTTGGTTTATAAAGAAGTAAAAGATGTTAGGGTAATAGCCCTTATAAGAAAATATCTTCAAGCAGGAGTAATGGAAAGAGGCATTTTTAATACCTCTCAAAAAGGTGTACCGCAAGGTGGCAATCTTTCACCGTTACTTAGTAACGTCATGTTAAATGAGCTGGATAAAGAATTAGAAAAGCGAGGATTACACTTCTGCCGTTATGCTGACGATTGTAATATTTATTTAAAATCAAAGAAATCAGCATTCCGAGTAATGGCAAGTATAACAAGGTTTATAGAAGAGGATTTGAAACTCAAAGTCAATAAAGACAAGAGCAAGGTCGATAGACCGTGGAAGTTGAAGTATTTAGGATTTACATTTTACCCCAAAAAAGGTGAAATGGGAATAAGAGTACATCAAAATTCTGTTAAGAAACTTAAATGTAAGCTTAAAGAAATAACAGGAAGAAGTAATGCAATGAGTATGGAACTTCGTGCTATTAAACTAAGACAAGTTATAGTTGGATGGGTAAACTATTTTAAATTAGCAGATATGAAAAGTGCACTTAAAACCTTAGATGAGTGGCTAAGAAGAAGAATTCGCTTATGCTATTGGAAACAATGGAAGAGAATTAAAACAAGACACGATAATCTCAAAAAGCTTGGTATTAATGAATATAAAGCTTGGGAATATGCGAATACAAGAAAAGGCTATTGGAGAATATCCAACAGCCCCATTCTAGCAAGAACTCTAACTAATAAATACCTTAAAGAACAAGGGTTTGTAACATTAACTGAAAAATTTATGATTAGGTAATTCTTATTGAACCGCCGTGTACCGAACGGTACGCACGGTGGTGTGAGAGGTCGCTAAATAAATTAATTATTTAGCTCCTACTCGATTCGCGCTGCCACCTAAATTAGCTTATAAAGCTCACTCTAATCAGTACGGAATTAATATTAATTCGATACTGTCCAAGATGTAACGGTTTGGCTCCGTCCAATACTACTCTTAATAAATTTCGCTTGGAAGCTCCGGGATGTTCTTCATTATTTGATTCGAATCAGTCTCTCACCACCACTGATTCGCTTTGACTACTTCATAATAACTACTCTTCCCATCAAGGCTTTTCTATTGATCATATGATATTTAGTTTTGAATTTATTTCATTTTACTTTGTATTTTATAATTCGTCAATAGTTTTATGAATTATTTCTTTAAATGAAATTCATTTTTTGTTACACAATATCTTTTTATGCATTTTAATCTCCAATTATTCTTGAAAGGAAAGCTTTCGTTCGTTCATTCTTTGGATTTGTAAAAATTTCTTCTGGATTGTCTTCTTCAACAATATATCCATCATCCATAAAAATAACTCTATCTGAAACTTCTCTTGCAAAGTCCATTTCATGAGTTACCACTATCATAGTCATACCTTCATTGGCTAAGTCCTTCATAACCTGAAGAACTTCTCCAACAAGCTCTGGATCCAATGCAGATGTAGGCTCATCAAAAAGCAAAACCTTTGGCTCCATTGCAAGGGCCCTAGCTATTGCAACACGCTGTTGCTGACCACCAGATAGTGTGGAAGGCATTGAATGTGCTTTGTCTTCTAGTCCTACCTTTTTAAGCAATTCAAGTGCTTTTTTTTCAGCTTCACGTTTTGACTTCTTCTTGGTTAAAACTGGTGCAAGCATAATGTTTTTTAGAACACTTTTCATCGGGAATAAGTTAAAATTTTGAAATGTCATACCAACTTCTTCACGAAATTTTCGCAGATCATGATTCTTACGACCAATATTTTTATCCTTGTAATAGATATTTCCACCGGACTGTAACTCCAACTGGTTAATACAACGAAGCAAGGTGCTTTTACCTGAACCAGAAGGACCGATAATGCAGATAACTTCCCCCTCGGTAACTTCTAGGTTAATATCTTTAAGAACCTCTAAATCACCAAAACTTTTAGATAATTTATTTACTTTTAGTAAAGTATCCATCAACTAATCCTCCTTTCGACTTGCTTTTGGATGATAATGAGAACTGAAATTATCACCATATAGAAGAGAGCGCCCGCAGTATAAGCCTCTATCGTATTAAAACTTAATGCTGCATAGTTTTGGATTTGTTTTGTTATTTCATTTACAACGATTATAGAAAGTATTGCCGTGTCCTTAACAGAAATAATAAACTGATTGAACAAAGCTGGTAACATTGAGCGAAAAGCAGGCGGAACAATTAGGTGCATTAGAGTCTGAAAAGGTGTAAGACCAAGTGACAATCCTGCTTCTTTCTGACCAGGTTCAATCCCTTGTAGAGCACCACGTACTATTTCAGCAATAAATGCTCCGGAATTCAAAAATATAACTATAATTCCTGAAGTATTGGCATCCAAATCTAAACCTGTAATTTTTGGTACAACAAAGTATACATATAAAGCTTGCACAATTATAGGTGTAGAACGAATAATCCATATATATACATTGGCGATAAACTTTGCAAATTTATTTTTACACTGAAGTGCGTAGCCAGAAACACATCCTAGCACAAATCCAATCAGTATACCGAACACTGAAATTTCCAGCGTTACTTTAAATCCCTCAAGAAGCATAGGGAACAATACAGTTAGAAAACTTAAATCCATAACATACTCCTTTCTTAATTATTAAATTTACCCTGATATTTATTAAAACAAACGCTTCTTCAATTAATCCATGATTTGCAATGCAACTTAAGCATTTGCATGAATTTCTTGAAAAAGCTATATTTCTAAATTTTATGTAGATACATTAATTACACCATTTTTTTTCTAATTTAGCAATTGTGCCATTATCTTTCAATTTTTTTATTGCTTTGTTCATAATGCTTAATAATTCAGGATTTTTTTTACAAGCATCAAAAGAAAGTGCAATTGCATAAGGTGTCTGATCTTTAGCAAATGGCTCTCCAACCAATGCAAGGTTTGTATCTTTTTTGTGCTCAACATAGTAGGCAGTACCAGGTGCATCATAAACCATGCAATCTACCTTACCTTGTTCAAGTGATTCGAGGGCTGTTGTAATAGTATCGTGTACTTGAATACTGCCTAAAGGAATGTTCGCGCCAGTCAGATACAGATGACTAGCATCTCCCTTTTGTACTGCAATTTTATATTTTCCACTCTTAATGCTATCAATTCCTGTTATTTCCTTTGGACTAGTATTTTTATTAACAATTACTGACAGGCCTGCATTATAGTAAGTATCGGTAAAATTCATTGCTTTTTTTCTTGCATCTGTTGCACAAAGTGCTGCCATAACGATGTCAAGTTTGCCTTCAGCAACGGATGTAGTCAACGGACTATAGTCCATAGCCAGTACTTTGTCATCTTGTATTTTAAAGCCTAAAATATTCTGCAATTCATGAAGGAAATCCATGTCAAAACCTACTAAGGTTTTTCCATCAGTATGATAATAAGAAAATGGAGCATATGTACCAGAAGTTCCCATTTTAAATGTATAATCTTTCAATGCACCTTCAAGTGTTCCAGTATAAGTAGTAGCCTTTGTGTCCTTTTTTTCGACATTGGTGCCACTGCATCCAACTAAGGATGCAGTAAAAATCGAAACTAACAATATTGTAAGTAATTTCTTCGGTAACAATTTTTTCATTAAGACTCCCCTTTAATTTAATTAGCAACTTAATTAATATGTTTATATATGATAACATTCGGTGGATAATTTGTCAATTATCTGTCAATTATCTGTCAATTACTTGCAATATTACTTTTTATTCACAGTTAAAATATTGCCTAAAATAGATGGCAGTGGGGAAGAATTACTAAATATATTTTCAATAAAGAAAAACAATAAATGAACCTTAAGTAAAATTAGAAATCGTTTATGGGAAATTTTTAAATAGTTAAAACTACTCAGTAAGTTATTATAACATAACTTACTGAGGGACAACCAATATATAAATTTAAAGAAATAATAAGAGATAATTTAGTATCAGAGTATCACAAGAGTTTAACAGCGCTATATGGTGATGAAATAGAATCTATTGTGTGGGAATTAGTATTATTAATAGATAGTTTAGTACATGAATTTATTTTGATTATGCGGATTAAGAAGGAAGAATTTGAACCGAACTTTGTTGGAGATTATGTTATACGAATAATCGATATGACAATGGAGGAGCTGAAAAAAGTTCCATCTGTTATAGATAAATCTTTTTTTTACTCTGAGAATGGTGATATGGAGGATAATTTATTCTCATCTGAGCGATTGCTTATTTTTAAAACAATAAAAGAGATAAAAGATCTTATTGTAAAACATGATACTAGTATTGATAAAAAGAAATTAACAGAGGCAGTAAACATGATAGAAAAAGAAGCTAAATTAGGATTATATAATTCCTTAATTATGGATGCAATGCTCTCATTTTTGGAAAAAGAAAAATCATTAAAAATAGAAATAGCTATATTTAATAAGTTGAAAAATAAATTAGGGGCTGATGCTTGTGAGGGTAATAAGTAAAAAAGAAAGAAATATAATTGTAACTATAGTAATAGTAGGGTCGTTTTTAAGTTTGCTTATATGATAGCTTCACGTATTATTCAGGCAATGGGAGCCGGTATTCTTGTACAATTGGTACAAATTATTATACTAAAGCTATACCCTATTGAGAGCAGGGGTGCTGCTATGGGTATAACCTCAATTCTAATTGCAATTGGCCTTGTAGGTATAATTCTTTATGTAAAGGATGGCGGATTAAAGGAAAAAATTACTTGCTTAACATGAGTTATCATTTGTGGTAAAATTACTTTTGTAAGTAATTTATTTGTCACTATATTAGAATTTTTTTTATAAAAACTGTGCACTATTTCTTTTTTATCTTAAACTTAGGAGGAAAAAAATATGAAAAAACTATTGAATACATGGGGTCAAATGAGTTTGGTAAAACGAATAATTGTTGGCCTAGTTGTTGGTATTATATTGGCTATAACGGTTCCACAACAAGCAAAACCAATCATCATTTTCGGTTCTTTATTTGTAGGTGCTTTAAAAGCGGTTGCACCTATATTGGTCTTTTTCTTAGTAATGTCAGCCATATCTCAACATAGGGTTGGTCACCAAACTAATATGAAAGCTATTATTGTCCTTTATCTTTTAGGAACATTTGTCGCTGGACTAGTGGCGGTTATTGTAAGTTTTATTTTCCCAGTAACCCTAACTCTTGCAATGGGAGCAAAGGAAGTGACACCTCCTGGAGGTATTATAGAGGTTCTCAAAGCATTACTATTGAATGTTGTTGATAACCCAGTAAAGGCACTTTTTAATGCCAATTATATAGGCATATTATCTTGGGCATTACTTCTTGGATTTGCTTTAAAAAATGCGCCTGATACAACAAAAACTATGATTTCTAATTTTTCAGATGCATTAACGCAAATAGTTAGATGGGTCATAGACTTTGCACCACTCGGCATCATGGGTCTCGTATTTGATGCTATTGCTACAAATGGAATTAAGGCTATGTTGAGTTATGGGCATTTACTTGCAGTTCTAATTGGGTGTATGGTATTTATTGCTCTTGTTGTCAATCCAATCATTGTATACGTTAATATTCGTCAAAATCCATACCCACTTGTATTTAAGTGCTTAAGGGAAAGTGGTATTACAGCATTCTTTACACGTAGCTCAGCAGCAAACATCCCTGTAAATATGAGCTTATGTGAAAGCCTAGGGTTAGATAAGGATACCTATTCAGTATCTATTCCATTAGGTGCTACCATTAATATGGCTGGTGCAGCTGTTACCATTTCTGTTTTGACACTTGCAGCGGTTACTACGCTTGGCATTAAAGTAGATATACCTACGGCCTTTATTCTAAGCCTTCTGTCGGCTGTGGCCGCCTGTGGTGCTTCAGGCGTAGCTGGTGGTTCGCTACTATTGATTCCTCTAGCTTGTAGCTTATTCGGTATTCCAAATGATATTGCTATGAAGGTAGTTGGTGTAGGTTTTATAGTAGGTGTTCTACAAGACTCTTGCGAAACGGCACTAAACTCATCTACAGATGCACTATTCACAGCAACAGCTGAATTTGCTAAATGGCGTAAAGAAGGAAAATCAATTGATATTAAGAATAGAGTGTAAAAAGAAAACAGAACGTTATAGATAAATAAAAGTTAAAGGAATTAGAGAAGATATTACAGCAGTAGAAATGATAACATCAAAGAATTGGAATGATATCAAAATTAAAAGCAGTAAAATAAGAGAGAATCGTCAGAAATGACGGTTCTCATTTTTACGCCCATAAAGATATATAATTGGAGAATTGTCTAAGAATGGTAAGTATGAATTTATATAAAGAATGTAAGGGGCCTGATCCTTTGAAATAGTTTCTAAAATAATTTATACTATCTTTATAATAATATTCATACAATGTAAAATTGAAAATAAATATATAAACTGGAGGATTAACATGAGCGAAGATATTAAAGAAAGTGATGACATTGAAAGTTTTTCACAGAAGTCGTTTTTTAAGAGAGGAGATAATGAACCATCCCTAGTAGTAATATTGAAAGAAAAACAGGTATATCGGATATTGTTAAGTCAAAACTGAATGATGATATTTATAGTGATAATGCAAAATTTAATTTGCCTAACAATGGAAATAATTCTGTGAAAATTTCTGATCTAGAAAACAAAAAAGACTCCTTTGAAATGTTATCACCAAAAGAAGCAAAGAACACCACTCCTGCAATAAGTAAAAATGGTACAATTGTGTATAATAATGAGGCAAATTGTAATGCAAACGTTGCATTACAACCTACTAAGGATGTAATTAGAAGTTTAATTACTATTAACAATCTAAATGCTAGTAAAGAATATACTTTTGGATTTAAGCTTCCCAAAGGCAATAGATTAATTACTGCAAAAGAATATTTGGGATTAATAAAGTTTAATTATTTATGAAGGTGTTTTGTGTTGTTATAATCAGTTGCGTTTTAGGATTACTAACATAACTTTAACAATAAATTTATTTTTTTAAAGGAGGGCAAATTCATTTCGTTCATTAGCAACAGAGATTGTTGCTTCTCTTCCAAACTCTGTAAGGTGCCTGACCCTTGGAAATAGTTGCTAAAGGGTAAATGAAGTGAAAAATCGGTTAATGACATAGCATGCAACTATTTAAATAAGTTAATAGAAATACTGAGAATTAATTTATTTCAGTTATATTCTTTCATCTATTGAAACAAGAGGTACGAATGATGATAAAATTATTAAGGAATCATTATAAATAGAACATTTTTTATGGGTGAAGTAGTGATAAGTCCTATGAATTTAACGTTTTTCTATAGCAGTTACGAATTTATCATGAATTTTGCTGCAGATAACTTCTAAGTCATCCTTACAATAATCACCCTCTGTTGCTGCGATATCGCAATAGCATGTAAATTTACCATCAGCATAATAATGTCCTGGTGGAAATGACATAATTTTGTACGTAAGACCAATTAAATTTTTCGCTTCACTTGCAAATATGATTTTACCTGATTCGGAATAACCATAGAAGAGAGGACGGATTCCAATTGGATCTCGTGCTGCAATGAAACTGTTCTTTTTTCCATCGTAGATGATAGTTGCGTATTCTGCATCTAATTTTGAAAACATATCTAGCCCATATTCATAGTACATTGGAAGCAATATTTTGCAATCACTATCAGAAATAAACTTATGTAAGCATCTCAATATAATCATATAGAAAATAAATACATTAAAAAAGGATTGTCAGAAAGATGGAATGACTTTGGAGAATTTAAAGTGCAAAGAGATTGTTATAGTGCCTTTCTTATAATGAATGTTAAAAGTAATTTAAAAGAAATAGATAGAGAGTTATGTTTTAAGGAATTTGATAATTTTAAAATGCTACATGACAAGGAAATATTAAGGTTGCAAAGTAGTGAGTATAGAGCAAAAGTAGTATGGGAATATAAAATGAAATAAAATGGTTTTGATATGAGCCTTATACTATCGTTAATTTGTCCATTGGGATAATTGATAGTGGAAGTTTTAGAAAAATTAATCAGTTCTTGTATCTTGTAATTTATTAGATCCTTAATAAATGAGAGTATAGGAGAAGTTAATCTATCTAAGAACCCCATGCCTTTAGGCGTGGGAGTATCAGCAGTAGTTTTAAATGTTGTACTAAAAGCTATTGTAAAGTTACAAGGGTACAACTCTGCAATTCAAATTAGAGAAAAATGCAAAAAAAAGCAGAAAGGAATGTTTATAGAGAACAACCTTCTGCTTTTCAAATTTGTGAAATGGTGTCTTATTAAGAATACCATATTATGTAAAAACTGTAAAGGGAATAACTATAATATATGAACTGAACCACTAAAAACGGACATTGTAAAAATACCCCCCCAATTGTAGGATAATAAAACTATGATTGGGGGTATTGTTATGTCAGCAGTAAAAGGCAAAAAACAGTTTGGTTCTGCAATTATAAATGAAGTTAAAGAAATGGTATCACAGGGAAAAAATAGATGATTATATTTATTTCTACAACTATGAGTGTATCCAACTAAAAACAAAACTGACACCATATGAAAAACGGTGTCAGAAGAGTATTTAGAAGACAATAGAGATGTAGAGATTGATATAGAGTAAAAGCCAAGAGCATGCTTGACGCTATTGGGAAACAGGAATCTTAAGACGCATACCTATTATAGATGATTTCTGTTATACCATAACCCAAAGAACAGATAGGGCTCCGAACGCTGGAGAGCACAGGGGTGTTCTGACTCTGATTTCTTAGCTGCAGCAAGCGTTAGTTCTAGTTTATAAGCAAGCTGGTAATTCAATACCAGTAACTATATTTGAACAAATAATAGAAAAGGAGAGTCAAATGAGAGGTGGAAGATATTTAAAGCATTATGGTATCTAATGAATCTAAGCGTAGTTATAGGGGTGCTAATATGGGAAAATAACAAGTAACAATATGATATGACAAGAACCAATTTACAATTAATACCACATACTATATTGAAATGGAGAACGATACTCTTTGAATAAGATATTATATAAATAAAATAAGGAGGCTTTTATTGTGAAAACTAAAAAGAAATGGAGTTTTTGGTTAGACAATAACAGTGGAGTTACCATTCTTTGACGTGCAGCTACAATCATTATTCTTGGCATTGGCTTATTAATATGAGTGGCTTTAGTTATAAATTCTATTGCAAGAATTGGTAATACTTATAATGATCGACAATTATAAATCTAGTTTATTCTAATTAAGGGAGCTAATAGCATCCTTAATTTTTATACCTATTAATATAAAAGGAGATTTATTAATGAAAGTATTAATGGAAATATTAATGAGAAGAAAGTCTAAGTTAATTATTTTAGCCGTTAGTGTGGCACTATTACTTATAGGAACAACAACATTTGTTACAGTGAAATACAGAGAGAATGTTAAAAAAACTCAACAAATCAAATCAGAACAAGCAAATAAGATAACAAAAGCCAAAAGAATAGCTGATAAAGTTATAGCAGACAAAGCTATAGAGGATAAACGAATAGCAGATAAGATTACTGCAGATAAAGTAGAAGCTCAAAGGATTGCAGATAAAAAAATAGCAGATAAAGTATCTGCTAAAGTAGAAGCTACAATAATAGCTAACAAGAAGATATCAGATGAAAAGTTACGAGTTGCTAAATTAAATACAGGATTATCATTTGACCAAGCTTTAATATTAGGTAACAAATTAGTTGCTGGAGAAAATTGTGTATTGAAGCTTTGGTCTTACAACACAGAATGGATTAATGGTGGTGAATTTTATGTGTACGAAATGGATGATTACAATTACGTAGATCAAGGTTATGATTGGCATTTAGCTATAAGTAAAAAATCTGGTAAAGCTTTTAGGTATAGTGTTGATGGCAAGTTATATGATTATCATCCAACTGTTACATCTTCTAATACTATTGACACAACACCTTACCAGGCAGGAATGACACTTGATGAAGCTAAAGAAATAGGCAATAATTTAAGAGGTGAGTATATAGACTCTTCTACTCAATTATGGCCAGTATATGATTATACAGTAGTAATTAATGGTGGAGATTTTTATGTATTCGATATTTATAATGAATTTAGAGGAGACGACAAAGAAGGAGCTCCTTGGCGTTTGTGTATAAGTAAAGCATCAGGCAAAGCTTTTAAACAACTTCAAGATAAGACACTACGAGATTATAAATAAATACTTAAGGGAGCTAATAGCTTCCTTTTTTTATACCTATTAATATAAAAGGAGATTTATTAATGACTAAAAATCAGCAAATTCACTTCGTTCATAAAAATCCCCGGGGGCCGTGAACAAATTGTGATAAATTTGTTTTGCTACTGAAATTATAGCCGATGTCATTGTATCCGAAAATGAATATGGTAATATATCTAACAGCTTATGGTTGAAAACAAATGAAAATTTTAAAGATTATACTTGAAGTAGGGACAATCTATGGGGTTGCCTTTTCCTCTAGTTGAGGATTAATGCTTTTAACAACAAGATACGAGGAAACAGATAAAACTATGGAGTGAAAGTTATGGGGTAAATCATCTAAAGGTTATATTTGTACATTGCTTAAACATATATTTAACATGTATCTAAAGTGATGTCTTTTATTTAATGGGGGAGTAAAAAATGTTGGATATAATTTACTATAATGAAGAAGCAAATAGAAGCTTACTTCAATAGTTGTTAATCCTGAATATCAAGGTCATGGAGTTGGAGGCAGTTTGTTAAAATATCTTTTCGAAGATCTTAGGATAAAGGAAGAAGCAGGAATTATTACAGAAAGTATACTTGCAGATACAGTATCTAAAGGAGGCTATGAGACCGCTACATAAATCTAATACCTTAGAAAGAAAGCATAAAACTACTATAGAATTGACAATAGAAAAGTACTATAATGACACGGCCCCAAGTGAAAGAGGGTTTTATAAAAAGGGTGAAGAACATAGATTTGTTGAAGAAAAGCATAAAAATATGAATGAAATGTAGAGGTGTAATAATGTATAGTGATTATGATAATGGATGTGTTAAAGAGATACAATCAAAGATTGGTATCAATGAGAAAAGAGCTCTAAAATATTATGAAGCTAATGGCCGTGATATAGAAAAGACGCTAAAGGATATTAAAAATAAAATTGATTTAGGAATAATTGAAGTAATAGGTTCTCGGACAAGTGGAATTATCTATGGAAATGTCAGCAATGCAAGTACATTGTATGGTATGGATAAATTTAATACCCCTAGAGGACATGGGTTTGCGGCAGAAAGAGCTAATCATATTTATGATAAGTTAACAGGAAAAGACGCAAAGATTGTTGGAGATGATAATGCGAAATTTGGTGCAGACAGAGTAGTTAATGGCGTTAATATTCAGTCGAAATATTGCAATTCTGGTTCTAAATGTATCCAGGAGTGTTTTCAAGATGGAAAGTTCAAATATCTTAATCCAGATGGTTCACCAATGAAAATTGAGGTTCCATCTGATAAATATGATGCTGCTGTTCAATCGATGGAAAATAGGATTAAGAATGGAGAAGTTAATGGAGTAACAGATCCTAATGAGGCAAAAAATATTGTTAGAAAAGGTAATTTCACATATGAACAAGCAAGAAATATTGCAAAGTTTGGTACAGTGGAATCGATAACGTTTGATGCTGTGAATGGTGCAATTATTGCAACTGCTGCTTTTGGTATAAGCACGGTATTAACGTTCGCAACTTCTATTTGGAATGGTGATGACTTTAATACTGCTTTAAAATCTGCAACATATTCAGGATTAAAGGTCGGCGGAATTACATTTGTTACAGCTGTCTTAGCTAGTCAATTATCTAAAGCAGGGTTAAACAGTGCTTTAGTAGGGAGTTCAGAAGCTATTATTAGTATTATGGGTCCCAAGGTATCAGCTATGTTAGTAAATGCCTTTAGAAGTGGAACTAATATTTATGGAGCTGCAGCTATGAAAAGTGCATCTAAAATGTTAAGAGGTAATGCCATAACCGGCGCTGTTTCTGTTGTTGTATTGTCTTCAATGGATGTAGTTAGCATTTTTAGAGGCAGAATTTCAGGAGCACAATTGTTTAAAAATGTTGCAACTTCAGCAGCCACAGTAGCGGGTGGTACTGCAGGCTGGGTAGGTGGAGCTACTGCAGGAGCCGCGGCTGGTTCCTTTGTCCCTATAATAGGGACTGCAATTGGAGGATTTATAGGAGGATTACTTGGCTCATTTGCTGCTGGAAGTGTAGCAAGTAAGGTATCAAACACGGTTCTTAATGAATTTATTCAAGATGATGCAAATGAAATGGTGAATATTATAGAAAAAGTATTTACTCGAATTTCTGAAGACTATTTGTTAAATCAAAAAGAAGCAGAAGCTATTATAGATAATTTAAAGGGTGATTTGACAGGCTCAACACTTAAGGACATGTTTGCAAGTTCTAGTAGAAATGAATTTGCAGAAAAATTATTGATGAATCACGTTGAGAGTGAAGTTAAAAAACGTAAAATAATAAGAATGCCTTCAAAGGAAGATATGCAAAAGGAATTGCTAAGTGTTCTTGAAGATATATCAGACAATATGGCTATTGCATAAATATATACTAATACAATTGAAAAAACTATCTAACTAAATAAGGAGGATTTATAATGAAAACAGCCCTAAAAGAAAGAAACGATGTAGATAAATCGCTTACTTGGGATTTATCTTCACTATACCAAACAGAAAAGCAATATAATTTAGCTATACAAGGTTTAGAAGAACTTACGGTAGAGATAGAAAAAAACTATAAAGAAAAATTAAATTCAGCTAGTATTATAAATGAGTGCTTGGATAAAATGAGATTGGTAATGGAAAGTGAAGATCTTGTAGCAAATTATGCGAGTCTTGCAGTTTCTACAGATCAATCTAATGTAGAAAATCAAGCTAGATATATGAAGTCTATTAACATATTATCTGATTTAGAAAGCAGACTAAGCTTTGTAGAAAGCGAAATTAATGAAGTAGATGAAAAAATAATTGATGAAGCAATTGAAGAATCGAAAGAAAACAGCAATTATTTGGGGGAAATAAAAAGAGTTAAAAAACATTCATTACACCCAGAAGTTGAAAAAGTATTATCCGCTTTATCTGGAACACTAGATTCTGCTTATTCCACATATGATACAACTAAATTAAGTGATATGGATTTTGAAAATTTCACTGTAGATGGCACTGAATATCCTCTTAGTTTTGTACTTTTTGAAGATGAATGGGAATATGAGACAGATACTAAAATTAGAAGAGCAGCTTTTAAAGCTTTTTCTTCAAAACTGGGAGAATATAAACATACAGTATCAGCACTTTATCAGACGCAGGTTCAAAAGGAAAAAACATTAGCAACACTTAGAGGATTTGATTCTGTTATAGATAGTTTATTATTTCCTCAACAGGTAGAGAGAAAATTATATGATAGACAAATAGATATAATCATGGAAAAGCTAGCACCGCATATGAGAAAATATGTGAAATTGCTCCAAAAAATTCATAAAATTGATGAAATGACCTTTGCAGATTTAAAGCTTGAAGTAGACCCAACCTATGAGCCAACTATATCTGTCGAGGAATCAAAGAAATATGTTGAGGGAGCATTATCAGTATTAGGTGAAGATTATGTAGAAATGATAAAAAAAGCTTATGATGAAAAATGGATCGACTTTGTTAAAAACAAAGGAAAATCAACAGGTGCCTTTTGTGCGACTCCTTATGGTAGTCATCCTCTAATTTTAATATCCTGGTCTGAGAAAATGAAAGAAGTATTTGTACTTGCTCATGAATTAGGCCATGCAGGTCACTTTCAGTTAATTAATGAGAATCAAAATATTTTTAATGCGCAGCCGTCATTATATTTTATAGAAGCACCATCCACTATGAATGAAATGCTTATGTCAAATTATCTTATGAAAACAAATGATGAGCCTAGATTTAAGAGATGGGTTTTATCTTCTATGATTAGCCAAACTTACTACCATAACTTTGTAACGCATTTATTAGAGGCTGCTTATCAAAGAGAAGTTTATAAAATAATAGATGCAGGTGGAAGTGTGCAAGCCACAAATCTTAATGAAATAAAAAAAGGCGTGCTAGAAAAATTCTGGGGAGATTCTGTGAAAATTGTTGATGGTGCAGAACTTACATGGATGAGACAGCCACATTATTATATGGGACTTTATCCATATACATATAGTGCTGGACTTACAATAGCTACGCAGGTAAGTAACAGAATTTTAAAAGAAGGGCAACCAGCTGTAGATGACTGGAGAAAAGTATTAAAAGCAGGAGGAACTAAAACACCGGTAGAACTTGCTAAAATGGCAGGAGTAGATATAACAACAGAAAAACCGATATTAGATACTATAGAGCATATAGGAAATATAATTGATGAATTAATAAAACTTACAGAAGATATGGAGTAAAACTAAAAGGGATTTCTGAATAGGGAATCCCTTAAAAAATGCATTTTTATTGTATTTAAAAATCACTTTCATCTGGAACTATAGCACTATAAAGAATACGATCTCTTGGTTTTGCGAACCAAGGTGTTACTTCATCATTCCATATATTAAAGTGTTTAGTTTTTGTATGTTCATCAACAGCTTCTTCATTCTTATAGACCTCATAGAACATAAAACTGCTTGGATCATCTTTACATTGCAACACATCAAAACGTATAACTCCATGTTCTTTAATCGAATTCTTTTGATTTTCTATTGTTGCCTCTATAAATGCGTCTATGCGCTCCTCTTTTATAAACATTTTTACGCTTTTAATTATCATTATACATCCCTCCAGTAAATTCTAATAAGCTAATAATATAGCATAGACAAGTTAAAGACAATCCTAAAAGACTTTTTTATTCGAGACTATTTAGCAACCTCAGTCACAGGCTTCTTCGAATAATTCCCCGGGGGACATTAACAAATTGAAAACACAATTTGTTTTGCTAATAGATTAGGGAAAATAATTGACTATCAAATTCCACTTAAAAATAGCAATGAAGATAAAGGAGTGGGGAAGATAGATTTAATATCTAGAATTGATGAAGAGTTTGATAGTGAAATAAAAACAATCAATTAAATTGTAAAATCCTAGATTTAGAAATTATCGTGTGTCCAAACATAATTTTATAATTGGAGGGGAATTGATGAGCATGAATATAATATATACATCTAAGGATAAAAAAACTAGTTTTGCTATTGCAGGTGGAAACCATCCTATAACTTCTTTTAAAGAAATGAGATTTACCGATGAACAATTAGATGATTGCCTTACAAAGGAGGAAAAATCACAGTATCTTGATGCAAAAAAATACGAATATTGGGGAAGTCTACCTCTTTTTTCCTCTCTTTATTCATTTATTTCAGAAGATAAACCTGTGATTTTATATACTGCTGAAGATGGAGATTGTGATACATGTTTACAAATATTTTTGAAATATGGGGAGGGTCAAAGACCTAATTTAAATGAATTGGCAGATATGAGAACTTGTATGGATGATTATGATGGTGATATTAATGTGGCGATTAAGAAAGTGGAGGGTTTGATGGAGATAATGTTTCCACAAAAACTCTACGAATTCGAACAGGGTACTGGTATTATGGGAGATTTAAGTGGTGACTTTACTTGGGACAAATATCAAAGTCATAATTATCTTCCAGGTGCGAGTCCATGGTCACAGTTGAATATGTCTTTTGACAGCAAAAGGGTAATCTCTCTTATAGCTTCTCAGCCAGTAGATGCGTATTCAGAGGAACGGGTGGAATATTACAGACAACAAATAAGAAATGGAAAAAGATTAGGATGTATTGTTTATGAAATAGAACATATTTCTAATTATGCGATAATTCTTGATGGTCATCATAGAGTGCTTGCCTCTATGCTTGAAGGTGTATTCCCTGATTGTCTCATGATTTCTTCAGCAGACTATAAACTAGTAACAAAGAAAGAACAAACAATTTTAAATTTACAGCCACCAACAAGTATAACTAAAAAGAATCCTGGCATACCGAATTTGTCAGAAAATATATTAGAGATTTTAAGAAATAATATAATTGTTAATAAAGATATCTCAGCAGTAGAAAAGCTTAATCATTACAAATATTATCGAAGTAAAATTAAAAAAGACGATATGCATTTTCCAAAGAGATATGAAACTGCAGCTAAAGATATGATATCTAAAGTTAATGACATGTTGTTTGATTAATAAATGTTAATATTAGTGAAATGGGAGATTGGGGAATACTTCATTTAGTTTGTGGAGCTTTTAAGGGTCAATCATTATCTGGACAATTTTCTGTGGTTGAAGGGCTAGGAAGTCAAACTGAAGCAATGTTAAAATATTTGAATAAAGAGAAAAACCCAGAACAAGTTGCATTAATGAGCAAATTTACTATGAGTACTACACTTTGTGTTAATATACAAGTGTAGACTTTTTTTGCTCAACTTCAGAATACGAGCCTATTCAAAGTGCGACATACTCTTTTGAAAAAGGATTGGTAAACTAAAAAAAAGAAAACTAAGGAGGATTACTATATGAAATGTCCATATTGTGATAAGGATATGTTAAAAGGCGACCTCTACGGAAATAGAGTAGAATTAAAGTGGATAGCAAAAGATGCACATAAGGGCATAATGCATGCTTTAATTAGAAGTGGATGCCCTAAAATAGAAACTTACAAATGTATTCACTGCAATAAGTTCATAAGTAACATTCCTGTTGAAGGGCTTCAATAAGAATAGTTCTCACTTCAAATATATTATTCATTATAAATAAAAAATGCAGAGAAAAATTTCTCTGCGCAGGTGAGTAGTTGAAAAATAAAGTTAAAGAATTACGAATAAGCAAAAATATGACACAGCAACAATAGCTGACTTGGTTTTCGTTTCAAATAGAACTATTATCTCTCTTGAAAAACAGAAGTATAATCCATCTATTATGTTGGCATATAAAATTGCACTTGTAGTAAGTATTAAAAGGAACAATCTTCAACCTACATTACTATATTATATTATATTACTAATATAGGTTGGAGGATTTTGAATGACATTAGCAGTTAATATTATTGGAAAAGATTACTTAATTATGTCAATTGATAGTAGAGAAACAATTACAAGAGCAATGCTAAAAACAAATGATGGTACAATTTCAATAGAAACAGCCTATAATGATGATAAAGAAAAAATTCATATTTTACCCAGTAATAATGTTGTTTCTTTTGTTGGTAATTTAAGCATGAGTAAGTCTTGTAATGAAGTAGATGATATATTATATACAGTAGTAGATATAAATGAATCCATTTTAGGACTTACAAATAGTAAATATTCAAAAACATTAACATTTCAACAGACCGTTGATTATTTTAAATTAAGAGTTCCAATTATTTATAAAGATTTCGATAAACTAGGGATTTTTATTGGGGGGTATAATAATAGATGTAATCTTAGTTTCTTAAAATTTTGTAATGGTAAATTAGATAAAACATCACTTTGGTATCGTGATAATCCAGGTGCTATAAATATTAAAGGTACATATGAAGAGGAAGCTAAATCATTTCTACGTAAACAATTTGGGGAAAGTGAGAATGCAACTCTAAATTATATAGGGCAAAAATATATTAAGAATCTTAACGAGGTGGATGGTATAAAACTTTGTGATTCGATAATTAATTTTATCAAAGTTTTTTGTAGAGGTGTAGAGGAAGATAAAAAATATGTAGGTGGTGATGTAAAAACTATTATAATAAATAAACATGGTGTTAGAAGATGGCGTCCAGAGAGTCATAGATAATCATCTACGTTATTGTTTCGGAATTAAAACCCAATGGAATAGGATTAAATTCAAATTCAATTGCTGTAATCTGTCTCGTTATAATACTGCTCATATATTCATCCCTCTTTCTTTTATAAGCCCATATAATATCGTATTCGCATAGGTTCAAGTTTCTTGAGACACTACCAACGAACACAAAAATCACCTATAAATTAATATAGATGATTTTTATGCTATGAACTAATACCTATTTTAAAGAAGTATAAGAAATTTTCCTTTTATTGTTAATGTTGAGCAACAATATGATATTAACAATCATAGCACCAGCAATTTTTAATATTTCTTGCAATGAACTCAACTCCTTTATTAAATGGTTTCATATAGTGGCGGGTTTTAATAATTTGATTGTAGTTATTTGTTGTTTTTTCATCATTCCAATTTCAAAACTAATTTTATTTAAACTTTTACTTAACCTTCGTTCTCTATATTGAAAATTTAAACAATTAAGATTGATAGCTAATAGCAAAGAGGATTAACAATGTAGTTAATACTAAAAATGATGTCGCAATAATAGTAAGTACTATTAAAATATTAAATGGTTTAATATATGTTTTATTAAATTTATTTAAAATTCTACCAACTTCCTCAACTGAAACCACGTTATCGGGGTTGTCCTCAGCAAATTTTTGCATATCTATTAGAAAATCTTTTTTTCGTTTATTTGTAATAATTATATAATATATAGAAATTATGTAAAGAAACACAGAGATACTTAAAATGATTATGACGATTAACTTTAAGTTTATAATCTTACTTCACCTACTCTCATACAATCTATTATTATAAAACCTCGCTTCTTAATAAATTACAAATGTGCAACAATTGCTCATTACGATTATACCATATATTGTAATGAGCAACATAGAAACATAATCGATACATACAAAGTCTAAATTACTACAATATATATTGATTATATTCCCTTTTATTAATAAAAATATAGAAAAAATACAAGTAAAATGTAATGTTTTGTAATTTTATGTAGTTTTTTTCGTAGTTTTTATGATATTATAATGTTATAAATGTTTCCAATTTCTTAAGCTAATACAATATATTATATGTGGTAATAAATAGGGGTGGGGCAAACATGAATACATTAATAATTAAAAATATCAACAAATTAGACGTAAAAAAAATGGTGATAATGACTGTACTTGTATCTTTAGCAACATTAGGAGTAGCATTTACTGGTACATTCTTAATTGGAGCAGCATTAGGAGTCTATTTAATAATATGTCACAGATAAGGTCAAGAATAATACTTCATTTTATTGAAACTAAGTATAAGTTTATTGTTAGAGATTTTATAATAAAAGAAGTTATTGAAAAAACAACATAGTTTTGGTTATACTTATGAGTTTTTTATTTACTCAATATAATCAAAGATATTTATTAAAATCAGCAGTTTTTTCATATTTCAAATTAGTTAATGATTATAAACATTGTATAATATCTATTATATACAAATTATTACCGCTACAGATTTGTATTATTATTGTTACAACTATTCTGATTAATAGTATGACTAATATTAGTGAATTTCTTATGTATATCGGTGTAAATGTGATAGTAGTGGTTTTGTCTGAAAAAATGAAAACAATAACAATCCTTTTTTTCTCTTTCTGGTTATTTCCACTTATAACAATAATATTTAGTTTAATTCTGGGGTATCAGCCTACTAATAATAACACTGCATATAACAATATAAATTTTTCGAAAATATTTGTAAATAATATATTAATGTATATTTTTATTATTTTAACTGGGTATGTACATAAAGTTGTTCCACTTTGTTTATATGTGATAAATTTAATTAAGTTTGGTTTTATTTTTAGTATATCTATATCAACTATTGGAGTAATTAAATCGGTTACTTTAATTGTACCACACGGAATTTTAGAAGTTATAGGATTTTGTGTAGCAGTATATATAGGAACAAATCTAAAAAAATTAAAGAATGAAAAAAAGACTATTGCAATAGGGGCTGTGTTAATTTTAGTAGTTGCAATAATAGAATCGTATATTATCATGGCTGTGCGGAAAGCCCACTCCTTTAGGTGTGGGATGAATAGCATAACAAACATAAACTATATTTGATATTGTGTATAAATATAGTATAAACATACATAAATCGTGGCACAATAAGATTATGGAAAACAAATATAAAACAACTAAAACGACGGTTTCTTTAATTAATTATCATTTTATATTTTGCCCAAGATATCGTAGAAAAATATTCTTAATACCTAATGTTGAAGAAACTTTTAAACATATGGTTAAATATGTATGCGAGGAGATAGAAATTGAAATTATTGCATTAGAGTGTGATAAAGACCATACGCATATGTTTTTAAATTGTCCTCCATCATTAAGTCCTTCAGATATTATGCAGAAAATAAAAGGTGTAACAAGCAGAGTTTTGAGAGACGAGTTCTTAGAATTAAGGAAGATGCCTAGCCTATGGACTAGAGGCTATTTTGTATCAACTGCAGGAAATGTAAGTAGTGTAGCGGTAAAGAAATATGTAGAAAATCAAAGAACTAGATATTAAAAAGTGAGGTGAGTATCATATCAAATTATATTTTAACATTAAAATTAAATACCGAAATATATCAAGAAGATATATTAAGTAAAAGATTAGAAATAAGTAGAAGTATTTATAATAGTTGTTTAGGCGAATTATATAAAAGATATTATCATATGAAACAATCCAAAGAATATATTAAAGTTGTTAAGATGATAAAAGGGAAAGAACGTAATAAAAATTTTAACAAATTTAATAAGAAATATGGTTTGACAGAATATTCACTTCATAAATATGTAAAGACTATTCAAAAACATTTCAAAGAAAATATTGATAGTTTCACTTCTCAAAAAATGGCTACAAGATGTTTTAATGCTTTTCAACAATTAATGTTGCATAAATGTTATAAAGTTTATTTTAAAAAATATGCCGAGGTGAATAGTGTTGAGGGAAAATCAAATAAAACCGGCATTAGATTTATAGATAATAAATTAAAGTGGAATGGATTAGAAATAAATTCTAACATAAATGAAAATGATGAATATGCACAAATATCTTTATTGAATAAGATTAAATATTGCAGAATAACAAGAAAATTTGTTCGAGGTAAATATAAATATTATATTCAACTTATATTGGATGGAGTACCTCCAATTAAATATAATAAAGATACAGGGGAAGTTAAAAACATTATAGGTAAAGGGAATGTAGGACTAGATATTGGAACACGTACTCTAGCAATATCAAGTAAAAACGAAGTTAAATTATTAGAATTATGCTCTGAGATAGAAAATATAGATCATAGAAAACTAATGTTACAAAGGAAACTAGATAGGCAAAGAAGAACAAATAATCCTAATAATTATAATGATAATGGAACAATTAAACACGGCATTAAATTAATTTGGATTAAGTCTAAGAAATATATTAAAACCCAAAACGAATTGAGGGAAGTACAAAGAAAACAAGCATGTATAAGAAAGCAAAGTCATGAGAAATTAGCGAGTTATATAATAACTCTAGGAAATAGAGTACTAGTTGAAACCATGAATTATAAAGGACTTCAATTAAGATCAAAAGAAACTACCATTAATAAAAACGGTAAATTCAATAAAAAGAAGAGATTTGGTAAAAGCTTATCAAATAAAGCTCCAAGTTCTTTTTTAACAATTTTAGATAATAAACTAAAATGGTATAATACCGAATTAATTAAAATAAACACTTATATAGTGAAAGCATCTCAATATAATCATATAGAAAATAAATACATTAAAAAAGGATTGTCAGAAAGATGGAATGACTTTGGTGAATTTAAAGTGCAAAGAGATTGTTATAGTGCCTTTCTTATAATGAATGTTAAAAGTAATTTAAAAGAAATAGATAGAGAGTTATGTTTTAAGGAATTTGATAATTTTAAAATGCTACATGACAAGGAAATATTAAGGTTGCAAAGTAGTGAGTATAGAGCAA
>NZ_JAIZZK010000002.1 GCF_020443705.1 Clostridium algoriphilum | reverse complement strand
CTGTTCATAATCAAAAACACAATTAATTTCATCTTTTTTATTATATCCAAACAATTGATTTTCATGTATATAAAAATCAATTGCTTGGAAACAGCAAATGTCGTGAAAAGAGACTTTAACGACATTTGTTTATTAACATCGTTGCAATCGCAATAATTATTGTTACTGATACATCCTTAACATATAAAAAAAAACCACATCTAATGATATGGGGTTACTTGAGAGTCAAGTAGATTATTTAGTAGAATGAAACCACTCTTCTTCCAATATGGAATATTGGTAAGCATCATGCCATATTGACTTCCCATCAATTGTTTTTTTGAAATAAGCTGGTTTTCTAAAATGTCCTTCCCTCCTCATTAAAAGTCGTTCCAATAACCTCCATGAGGGAGTATTTTCAGGGTTACACTTACCAATAACTCGGTGAGTTCCTAATTGTTCAAAACCATACTTCAAAACTCTTTTACACGCCTCTGTGGCATAGCCTTTTCCATAATATGTAGGATTAAATACATAACCGATTTCCCATGTTAAAAATTCTTTAGGTCCCTGCTGTTGAAAATAAACATTGCCTATTAACTTATTGTTTTCTTTTAAGCATACAGCCAAAAACGAATCATTCTGTGAACGGTAAATGGCTTCTTCATTACTTGCATCTTCATTATAAACATCATATGGTTCATATTTAACCACCGATTCTTGAGAAAGGTATTCATATAAATCCTTAGAATCATCTTTTTTAAATTTTCTAATAATAAGTCTTTCTGTCTCAATTATTATCATTTAATATTCACTCCTCTTATTTGATAGGGGGAATAGCTGAATAATACATACTTATCCCTCAACTTTAGCCGAAAAAACACCTCATAATTGTATTCATTTAAACACCACTCCTTTTTAAAATTACTCGCTAAAATATATCTATAGTAGTTAACAATTACCATTTTATCATTCTATAGGATAGATCTATACTGTAAATGTAGGTTATACCCAAAACCTGTCACTTGAATCATTAATAATTTTAATGAAAATTATTCAACCCTTCTGTTTTTATAATAATATTCTTTATCACGTTCATTTATATTTCTTAATACACGACATGGATTTCCTACAGCGATTACATTTTCAGGAATATCATGAGTAACAACACTTCCAGCACCTATAACTGAATTATCCCCTATAGTGATGCCTGGTAAAATCACTACATTGGAACCTATCCATACATCGTTACCAATTCTTACGGGAATTGAAAACTGAGTACCTGGTCTGCGAAGACTTGAGTCAACAGGATGTCCTGTTGGTGTTATTGTTACATTAGGTGCTATCATTACATGCTCACCTATATAAACATCAATATCATCTACAATTACAAGATTAAAATTAGCATAAAAATGGTCACCAATATGCACGTTTGTGCCATATGCCATGTGTACTGGTGGTTCAATCCAAATATTCTCACCCATATCGCCCAATAATTTTTTCAGCAAGTCTTTCATTTTTGTTTCTTCACTTGGATGTGTATGGTTATAATCATATAATAATTCTTTACACCTTTTACGGTCCTCTTCAAGACCCTCTCCTGCATCTATATACAACATACCATTTTTCATTTTCTCTCTAATTGTCATAATAACCTCCATAACTTATAATATTTATTTAAATGTTAATTCTCCAAGTAACACTGCAATAATCCCCATTTAATCCTGGTATATTAAGGCCGAGCCATCCCTTCTATTTATATTTTGGTAACCAATTTCCATGAGCTTCGATAAGATCATCACACATAGATTTAATATTATCTATTGAAAGCTCTGCGGATGTATGAGGATCAAGCATTGCAGCCATATAAATTAATTCCCGTTTACCTGTAAGTGCAGCATCTATAGTCAGAAGCTGAGGATTTATATTTGTTCTATTTAATGCTGCAAGCTGTTCTGGAAGTTTACCAACATATGTAGGTATCACTCCACTTCTGTCAACTAGACAGGGAACCTCAACAATTGCTTCAGTAGGTAAATTTGTTATAAGTCCTGTATTTAATACATTCCCACCAATTTTATATGGATTGCCAGTTTCCATAGCTTCCATTATATAAGAAGCATATTCATGAGTCCTTGTGTGTTGTATATTTTTGTTCTCCACCATATCATTACGCATCTTTTTCCATTTTTCAATCTGCTCTATACATCTTCTTGGATATTCATCCAATGGGATATTAAAAGCTTCAATTAGTTCAGGATATTTGCTTTTAATGAAATATGGGAGATATTCAGATGCATGTTCACTGGATTCAGTAATATAATATCCAAAGTTAAGCATCATTTCGTATCTAACCATATCAGAATGTTTGCCTTGCAACTGTTTTTCCAAAGCTTTTGCCTTTAAGGCTGGATAAAGGTCTTTACCGTTTTTGGTAACTTCTAATACCTAAGCTTGATGGTTAATGCCGGCAATTTTCCACTGTGAATCTTCTGCATTAACCCCTATATCAAGAGATTTTAGAAGGTCAGGTACACATTTTTGAACGCTATGACATAGTCCTACAGTTTTAATTGAAGAGGCTTTTAACATTGCACCTGTTAACATTGCCATGGGATTAGAGTAATTTAAGAACCAGGCATCGGGACAACCTTCTTCCATATCTCTTGCAAAATCAAGCATTACAGGGATTGTTCTAAGGGCTCTAAATATTCCTCCAATACCTAAGGTATCAGCTATTGTTTGGCGAAGACCATATTTTTTTGGAATTTCAAAATCAGTTATAGTACATGGATCATATCCTCCAACTTGAATTGCATTAACTACATAATTTGCACCTCTAAGAGCATCTTTTCTATTTGTATATGATTTAATTTTAGCATGTCCATTATTATTGGAATTTATATTGTTTAACATAGCCTCAGAGTCTTTTAGTCTTTGAATATCAATATCATATAAAGCAATTTCAGAATCCTGTAAAGAGGGAGTTAATATACAATCGCCTAATACATTCTTAGCAAAAACTGTGCTACCAGCACCCATAAAAGTAATTTTTGGCATAATATCCACCTTCTATAATTTATTATCAGTATAAATATCTCATAAATATAAATTTAATACTAACACTATCTATTATAAAATATTTCCATATAAAAAGAATGGTTTTATATAAGATAAACATGGTATAATCTCAGATATAAAATATAAATTAAGGAGGAGTGAAACCGTTTTGTTTAATAAAAATGAATTTACAGGATTTAAAAGCCCATTAGATGAAGGCATGGATTTAATAGTATATCATTATGGTATGGAAAATTGTAAACCAAGTCACTCCTATGGGCCGGCTCTTAGAGACCATTTCTTATTACATTATATAATTAGTGGAAGTGGTACATTTGTATTAGATGGGAAATCTTATAATCTACATGAAAATCAAGGTTTTCTAATATGTCCAGATGTAATTACCTATTATGAGGCGAGTAGCAAAGACCCTTGGATTTATACTTGGATTGGGTTTAGAGGAATAAAGGCTGAGACCTTCTTAAAGAATATTAAATTAGATAAAGACAATCCAGTTTTTAAATGCAAAGGAGATATCATTAAGAAGTGTTTTGAAGAAATTAGACATTCTAGCACTTATAAATTGGGGTATGAACTTCGCTTGCAAGGATATTTAAATATATTGCTTTCAGAGCTCACAGAGCAATCAGAAGCGGCTAAAACAAAAGGAGATGGACAGAAAAAAAACTACATTAAAAAATCCATTCAATTTATTGAAACTAATTATTCTCGCAGCATGTCTATTGAATCATTAGCAAGTTATATAGGCCTTAATAAGAACTATCTTAGCACTATATTTAGTGAATTATTAGGAATTCCACCCCAAGAATACCTAATAAAATATAGGGTTAATAAAGCCTGCAAACTATTAAGTAATAAAGATTTAACTATAAGCGAGATTTCACGTTCCGTTGGATATGATGATCCTCTTGGATTCTCAAAGATATTTAAACAAATAAAAGGGGTTTCACCAAAATCTTATAGACAGGCTCTATTATAAAAAAATATTGTTTTACCTTTTTACTTCTCTTGGAATATATTGTTAGGACTTTTCAAATGCAGTGATATGGCTAAAGTTCGCCTTTCCTCTTTATTGAGTAATAAATTCTATCATTACTTTTTCTTTCATATTTAAATCTACATTTTTCAATTACTCTTTTAGATTGAATATTATGTATAAAATGAGAACATACAATTGAATCAATATTTTCTTCGTAAAATCCATAGTGAAGAACTTTTATAACAGCTTCTGACATTATTCCTAATCCCCAATATTTTTGTGATAAAACAAATCCTATTTCTCTTGAATTTATTTGTTCTTGTTGAAAATGTAGGTGTAATTCAATCTAACCAATTACTTTATGAGATTCTTTAAATTCAATAGCCCATAATGATTCAGAAGAATCATTAATAAATTGTTTTAAAATACTTAGAGTTTCATTTTCAGTGTTTTTTACATGAAATCCTGCCATGCTTGCTACTTCTTCATTAGATGTAAATTCATGTAAATCATCTAAATCAGAGATTTTCCATGCCCGTAATATTAATCTGTTGCTTTCTAATATTTTCATTTTGTCCCCTTAAACTATATTTCTCTATTTATTTAACATAACTCATTTCTAAATTATTTACCCTCTCCATACTGATTAATTAATTTATAAAATGTAGTTTTCTTTAAATCTAATATTTTCATAACATCAACACCACTTATATCACCATCTTGCATCATTTTATAATATCTTTCCCATAGCTTAGGATACTCTATAGGCTTACGTCCTTTGTACCTGCCTGCCGTTACTGCAATTGCTATACCTTCCATCTGTCTATCCTTTAGATAGTCACGTTCAAGTTGTGCAACTGCTCTTAAGGTGGAGCTATTTCAAAAGATATTCAAAATCGTCTTGGACATAATAAAATTTGCCACCATAAAATAATTTACGGTGGCAAATGGACGATTTTAATTAAATATTCACTAGATAAACCCAGTTATACCCTCACTATGTCTACAATAGTCTCAATATGAGGGGTGTGTCATTACTTTGTATTTTATCTTATCTGCATATATTTTATAATACTTTGTGAGCATTGATATAATGCCATATATGGGATATATAATAATTTTTAAGCTCTACAATTATTTAATTATATCTAATCATATTTTATGGACCGGTGGAAAATGGTCGGAATTTCCACCACATCATTGAATTTTATGAATCTTTTAATCAATGCTTTTATATTAACTAATTGTATCTAATAATATTTTGTGTAACGGTGGCAAACGGGTGGCATTGCCACCATAAAACTCAACTTTAGTATTTAACCTACATACCATAATCTCATCCCGTTGATATTTCTATATTTATACTTAACATTCTATAAAATAGTGCGTATGATTCTAGTTCCCTTAATCAACAAGACTTGGTTTAAGGGCTGGTGATATAGTTAATTTGAAACTTAAAAACATTAAGTGGCGAACAAATACAATTAAAATAATTCAACAAAAGACTGGACGTGCTCTAACAATTCCTTTGCTAGCTGATACAGGTAATTCAATAGTTGAATATCTGTTACATGGTAGACCGGAATCCCAAGAACCATATGTTTTTCTGCGTAGCAAAGCTCCGTATATAAAATTATCAGGTCATTCCAGTATATATCATATTGTGAGTGGCTATATGGCAAAAGCCGGAATTAGGCAAACTAGTGGAGAACGAAAAGGGTCACACTGTTGTAGGCATACGGCGGCAGCCCGTCTACTTGCTGTTGAAATGCCTCTACCTATCATATCAAGTTTACTTGGTCATTCAAACAAAAACTCAACAATGGTATATCTTTCAACTGACTTGGAACACCTTCGTGACTGTGCATTAGGACTGGATGGAATAGAAGTCGTAAAGGAGGAATTACTACAATGAACTATGTTTTTTTTAGCAACTTCAAGCATAATATTGAAGACCTTATTGAACAGAAGAACTCTATCGGTTTTCCATACGTTAATTCTCAGCATTTTCTGAAAGTATTTGATACATTTTGTAATAAATATTATCCACAAGCAACTCTTCTAACACGTGAAATCATAATGCATTGGGCAGAAAGGCGACCACAGGAACAACTAAGAACATTATCAAACAGGATTTCTCCAATACGCCAATTGGCTAAGTATATAAATAGTATAGGCAACGAAGCATATATTATCCCTTCGGGGATGCCTGGCAAAAGTAGACGTTATATTCCTCATATATTTACTAAACAAGAATTGTATATATTTTTTACAGTTGCAGATAAATACAAATATAATTTGGCTTCACCAGTACGCCATCTTGTAGTATCTGTAATATTTAGAGTGTTATACTGTTGCGGCCTGCGATGATCGGTTTTTTAAATATATACGTAATTTTCTTATGATTTATCTACCTAAAAACAGGTGCTATAGCGAAAATACGGTTAAGCCTACCGTGATACAATTAATTTGCTGAGAGTTTATATTGAGGAAAAAGAAAAGCTTTCTTTTTCAAAGATTACATTTGATATGCTCGACCATGTTCTCACTGGTAAATTTCTGGATTGGTTGCAATGTGAACGTAAATGTAGCATTTCCACAAGAAATCATCGGCTGGCTGAGTTAAAATCTTTTTTTAAATACGCTGCACAGGAAGACCCATCGCTTTGATAACCTATATAGAACTTAGTAAAATTCCAGTTAAAAAAGCTCCGACTCCAACGGTTTCTTACATGTCAGAAAAAGCTTTGTCAGCTATACTTAAAAAGCCATCACAGAACACTAAACTCGGCATCCGAGACAGATTCTTTATGATATTTATGTATGACACGGGTGCACGTATACAGGAATTGTTGGATCTCAGATTGAAGGATCTCCATCTTAACGATAGTGTCCCGTGTGTCTATCTTACTGGTAAAGGGGAAAAAATGCGTGCAAAATGGTGATTCTCTTAATCTCCAATTTGGCACAAGCATTTTAGCATTAATAGAATTAAATAAACTTAAACCAGAGAAAATTGTAATTGAATACAATTATAATATTCTGAGCCAAGAAGAATGGACAAATACAGTAATAAAAGAAAATGACAAAATCGAAATTTTAAGTTTCGTTGTGGGAGGTTAGTTTTATGGACAAACTAATAATAGGTGGAATTGAACTAACTAGTAGGCTTATTATAGGAACAGGAAAGTACCCAACAAATAAAATTATTCCTGAGGTAATTAAGGCATCAAAGGCTCAGGTTGTGACGGTGGCCATACTAAGAATGGATTTTAATTCAAAAGACGAGAATATACTAAATTTCATACCTAAATCTTGTGTTTTAATGCCAAACACTTCCGGGGCTAGAAATGCTGATGAAGCAATACGCATTGCCCATATTGCAAAAGCAGCAGGCTGCGGAAACTGGATTAAGATTGAGGTTGTCTCAGACAATAAATATCTTCTTCCTGATAATTTTGAGACAATTAAAGCAACTGAAATTTTAGTAAAAGAAGGTTTTGTTGTGCTTCCATATATGAACCCAGACCTTATGGCCGCAAAACGGTTAAGAGATGTTGGTGCTGCCGCAGTACTTTTAAACACAGCAATAGCAACAGCTGAAAACCCAATACTTATGGGCGAAGCATTCGGGCTTACAGTAGATGCCGGACGAAAAGCTTATCTCTCAGGTGCAGGTGCCGTTAAAATCTATGCAGAAGCTTCCTCACCGCTTACCGGGTTTTTAGGTAATTAATAATATTATATTAATAAGATTAAATAATGAACTTTTGCCAAGGTGAATAGTAGCTCAAAAAATAATTTTAAAAGAGGTAATAATGATATGAGTTTTTATAAAGAATATTTAAAGTACAAGGATTTTGATTTTGATAGTTTCTTTAAATCAGTTACAAAAGAGGACGTTTTAAGAGTTATAGGAAAAGAGAAGTTAAGTGATTGTATCTTGCATTGCTGCTATACAATCACCTGTATATTGAATTTAATTTCCATAGTAAATTTAATTTCCATAGTAAATTTAATTAATTTATGAATCGTCTCTTAATATATTGAGATCCTTACCTTGCATTATTTTGTTCATAGTTCTCATAGAGCACATTTTTCCACACATTGTACAGCTATCCGCATTCTCTGGCGTCGATTCTTTTCTATATCTTATAGCTTTTTCTGGATCAATAGCCAGCTCAAACATTTTCTTCCAATTAAGACTTTGTCTTGCTGTGCTCATTTCATTATCCCAGTCGCGACTACCTGGAATTTTTTTACCTATATCCCCAGCGTGAGCTGCAATCTTTGCTGCAATAATGCCTTCACGAACATCATCAACATTAGGAAGTCTTAAATGTTCTGCTGGCGTTACATAGCAAAGGAAATCAGCTCCATAGCTTGCAGCTAAAGCACCACCTATAGCACTGGTAATATGGTCATAACCTGGGGCAATATCTGTAACTAGTGGTCCTAAAATATAAAAAGGTGCACCATGACATAATTTTTTTGCTAGTAACACGTTCGCCCCAATTTCATTTATTGCCATGTGACCTGGTCCTTCTATTATTACTTGTACATTTTTTTTCCAAGCTCTTAAGGTTAATTCACCAAGCACCATTAATTCATGGATTTGACAAGCATCAGTTGCATCATTAATGGAGCCAGGTCTGCAGGCATCCCCAAGGCTTATAGTTAAGTCATATTTTTGACATATATCTAATATCTCATCGAAATGTTCATAAAAAGGATTTTCCTTTTTATTTAATTCCATCCAAGCGTATAAAAGTGATCCACCTCTCGATACAATGTGGGTTATTCTCTTATTTCTTTTAAATACATTTGCAGTCTCAATGTTTAAACCAGCATGAATTGTTACAAAGTCAACTCCATCTTTTGCATGTTTTTCGACTACATCTATAAATTCTTTAGCTGTAATGTCCTGTAATTCTTTATCGTAAAAACCTAAGGCATCATATATTGGAACAGTTCCTATCATAGCAGTGGAGTCAGATATAAGTCTTTTTCTAAATTCTTCAGTTTTACCAAAGGAGCTTAAATCCATAACAGCTTCAGCTTTCATATCTATGGATAACTGTACCTTTTTCATTTCTTCATCGATATCATAGCAATCCTTTGAAATACCTAGATTTACATTGATTTTTGTTTTTAATCCTTCCCCAACTCCCTCTGGACTGAGTATTTTATGATTTATATTAGCTGGCAAAGCTACTACGCCTCTTGATATTCTTTCTCTTAAAACCTCTTCAGACATATTTTCTTTTTTTGCGACTATTTTCATCTCTTTAGTTATAATGCCTTTTTTTGCAGCATCCATTTGAGTTGTATACATCATTTTATAATCTCCTTTACAGTTATATTATTTTTGAAATAAAAAAAGCAAACTCATAAAGAGTCTGCAACAAAAAACGTTGTAAAAAACTCCCTACGTTGGAATTACCCAAATCAGGTTATGAGGGTCAGTGATAATATCTCTTTCTCAGCTCATAATACGAGCTCCCCTTGTTTAATTTATTTATTTATTTATTATTTGCCTTAAGTATATTAGTTAAATAGTTTGATATAAAGTTTTTTTTACTTCAAGTTTATTTGAATAAACCACTGCCTTAGCATGTTAAATGTGGTTACAATTATTTTTAAAATGTTACATCTTCTCCATAGTAAGCACTATTAAACATTTTTTCCATTATTTTATCATCAATTTCTCTTGGGTTAGATCCTGTACAAGCATCTAACACTGCGTTATGAGCAATGAATTTAACATCTTTATTGAAATCTTCTTCCGCTATTCCGTATTCTTTTATTGTCTTAGGAATATTCATTTTAACGCTTAGAGATCTTACATACTCAACTAGTGCATTAACAAGCTCCGCATCTGTTTTTCCAACAAGTCCTAATCTCTTTGAAATTTTAGCGTATCTATCTGCACAATTCTTAGCATTATATTGGATAACAAATGGTAAGAACATTGCATTAGCACATCCATGAGGTATATGGTAAACTGCGCCTATTTTATGAGCCATTGAATGAGCTATTCCAAGAAGTGCATTAGAAAATGCCATACCAGCTAAACACTGAGCATAATGCATTTGATTTCTAGCTTCTTTATTTCCTTCAAAAGATTTAAGTAAATGTTCATCCACCATCATTATTGCTTCCATCGCAAGTGGATCTGTAAATGCAGATCTTAAACCAGCAACATATGCTTCTATTGCATGAGTTAAAGCATCCATACCAGTAAATGCTGTAAGTTTTGGAGGCATAGTTTGTGCAAGTGCTGGATCAACTATTGCAATGTCTGGTGTTAAGTTAAAATCAGCCATTGGATATTTTATTCTTTCTTTGTAATCTGTTATTACTGCGAAAGCTGTAACTTCAGTTGCAGTACCACTTGTTGAAGGAATAGCTACAAACTTTGCTTTTTGTCTTAGTTCTGGAAGTCCAAAAGGAACTACTGCTTGCTTAAATGTAAACTCTGGGTATTCATAGAATATCCACATAGCTTTAGCTGCATCTATTGGTGAGCCTCCGCCCATAGCCACAATCAAATCTGGTTGAAATTCTCTCATTGTAGAAGCACCACTCATAACTGTTTCCACAGATGGGTCTGGCTCTACGCCTTCAATTAATTTAACTTCGAATTTAGCTTCGGTTAAATATTCTACAACCTTATCTAAAAATCCAAATCTTTTCATTGAACCGCCGCCTACAACTACTACAGCCTTTTTACCTTTTAATGTTTTTAAAGTCTCAAGTGCACCCTCTCCAAAATAAATATCTCTTGGTAATGTAAATCTTCCCATAATAAATTCCTCCTCCGTATATTTTAACTGTTCACCTACCACTGATTTTACTTGCTATTACTCTTTACAGTCAGATAAAAGAGACTTATCTGGCGTTACAAGTATTTTTACGTGTTTCTTCTTATCTGGACCAGTTAAAGTTCCAAAGCCTTCCTCTACTATATCATCAAGAGCTATTTTTTTAGTTACATATCCTTCAGTTTTAATTCTTCCGTCACTCATTTGTGCAATAGTTGCTGGAAATTCATGTCTATACGCTAATGATCCTACTATTTTCTTTTCAGAGAATACTAAAACGTTTGGATTAAAGTTCACTTCACCTTCCCAAATGCTTGTTATAACCATAGTTCCTGCATATTTTAAACTATCAATACCTATATCAAAACCTATTTTTGCTCCAGTAGTATCAAAAGCAAAATCTATACCTACTCCACCTGTAAGTTTTTTAACTTCTTCAGCTATATTAACTTCATTTGGATCAAGAACATGGTCCGCCCCTGCTTTCTTTGCATATTCTTGCCTTATTGATTTTCTTTGTAATACTATTATAAGGCTCGCTCCTGCAGCTTTTAGACATTCTATTGTTGCAAGTCCTATTGGGCCACAACCAAGTACAAGTGCATTATCTCCTGTATTGAAATTTGCTTGTCTAATAGAATGAAGAGCAACTGCTATCGGCTCAATTAATGCTGCATCTTCATAGGACATGCTGTCAGGTATTTTATGCACATATTCTTCAGTGAATACAGTGTATTCCGCAAAGCCACCGCCACTTCCACAAAGTCCATGAAATCCTAATGATGAACAAAGATTATATTTTCCTTCTTTGCAAGCTGGGCATTTACCACAAACCACCATAGGTTCCACTGCCACTCTGTCTCCAACTTTAATGTTAGTTACACCTTTACCTATTTCTACAACATCACCTGAAAATTCATGACCTAAAACAACTGGTGCAACGTTACCAGTTAAAGGGTGAGGTTTTTCAACTGGTATAAAAATTGGTCCTCCTAAATACTCATGTAAATCTGATCCACATATTCCACACCATTTTACTTTAATTTTCACATATCCACTAGTAACCTTTGGTTCTTCTACTTCCTCAACTCTAACATCTTTTTTTTCATACCATAATGCTGCTTTCATAATAAAAATCCCTCCTAAAATAATAAAATTATATATTTTATTATAGTTGAGTAACTCAAAACTGTATTAGGTTTTAAGTGCTCACTTAAATTAATTTAAACTACTTAACTCATCCTCTGCATGATATGAACTTCTAACAAGGGGACCAGAAGCTACAAATTTAAATCCCATACCCTTTGCTATTTTCTCGTATTTTTTAAATTTGTCAGGATGCACATATTCCACAACCTCATAGTGTTCTTTTGAAGGTTGAAGGTACTGTCCTATTGTAATAATGTCGCAGTTAACCTTTTTTAAATCCTTTAGAAGTTCTATAACTTGATCCTCATTTTCACCAAGACCAACCATAAATCCAGACTTAGTAAATATGCTGCTGTCTATTTCTTTAACTCTTTTTAAGAGCTCTAGAGAACGTTTATAAACAGCCATTGGCCTTACGGCGGAGTATAAATTGGGGATTGTTTCAACATTGTGATTAAGAACATTAGGTTTAGCGTAAACAACCTTTTTTAACGACTCATAATCTCCTTTAAGATCAGGAATGAGTACCTCTACAGTAACCTTTGGACAGAGTTTTTTAATTTCTAATATTGTATTTGCAAAATGACCTGCTCCACCGTCTGGAAGATCATCCCTTGTTACAGAAGTTATAACCGTGTGCTTTAAATTCATTTCCTGTATAGCTTTCGCAATATTCTTTGGCTCCATTGGATCTAACTCTTCTGGCTTAGATTTTGTAACCTTGCAAAATTTACAATTTCTAGTACAATTCTTACCTAAAATCATAAATGTGGCAGTACCTCTGTTAAAACACTCACATGTATTGGGGCAGTCTGCTTCAGCACAAACAGTATTTAAACCGTATTTTTTTAATATATTACTGATATTACCTGTATTTGATCCAGCCTTTATTCTTATTTTTAACCACTCTGGTTTTTTTGTACATATCATTTTATCACCTCACATTAAATTAATACATCCAAAATATTTTGAATGGATATGTTCATAAAATAATTATGCATATTAAAATCTTTAAGGACTTCATACATTGACTTATAATCATAAGATACTCCTATCAGAGCATTTTCAACAATAGATATATCTTTTTCACTGAAAAAATCACCATGTATTTTTATATTTTGAATCTTATTTTTATTGAAATTCATAGAAGCCTGAACTATACCTCCTACAAATTTTTTTTCTCTTTCCATAGTAAACTGAGGATTTTGTCCATAGTTCCACTCCCAGGTAGAGTACTTTTCTTCTGCTATTTGATTAATTTCCTTCCAATCATCTTCTGTAATTTGATAAATCTTTGCATTTTCAGTAGTACTATATACTTCATTAAAAAGATATTCCTTAAATTCTTCCGTTGTCATGGAAATTTTAAGGTGTTCACAAATATTAGTTACACGACTTTTAACAGATTTTATTCCCTTGCTTTCAATCTTTATTGGATTAACTCTCAATGCATTAGCTAAATCAGATATATTTGAAGAAAAAAGAAGGGTACCATGATGTAGCACCTTATTCTTGCTTTTGTACTGGGCATTTCCAGAAAACTTCTTACCTTCAATAGTTAAATCGTTTCTTCCTGATAGTTCGGCCTTAATACCAAGTTTGTTAAGAGCCAAAACAATTGGAGTTGTGAATTTTTTAAAATTAAAACAATCCTCACTTACATTGCAACTAATAAATGAAAAATTAAAATTACCCTCATCGTTAAATACGGCTCCTCCTCCGGTAATCCTTCTTACTACAGGAATATTATATTGTTTTACATAGTCAATATTTATTTCATTGTAAGCATTTTGATAATTACCAATTAAAATGCACTTCTCATTTTTCCACAACATAAAACAATCTTCATCAAACTTATTCATCAAGAATTCTTCTATAGCATGATTTTTATAAGGATCTGTATTTCTATGCTCAACAAATAACATAATGACCCTCCTTCTTGAATATTGTGGTATTTAATTTTAATATTAAAAAACTATTTCCTGCAATTCGTCCCAAAGCACTGTTACAGGAGGTAGATCATCATTATGCTTCAGAATATCATTGCTCACTAATTTTCGAAATTTTATTTTATCATCATTTTTAAATGGAATATGATAAACAACTAAATATTTAGGCTTAATTGCATTATTAATTACTTCTCGACCTTTTTTATTGTTGATAAATAATGGATTCACAAATGCAATATCAATTTTAGCGTCATGAAGCATTTTTTCAAAGTATTCACTTCTAAAGTCCGCATCACCAATAATAAACAGTTGAACTCCACAAAAATTGATTAAATAACAAAAGTTTTCAATATCAGCATATTGCTCTCCAGAATGAACAGAATTAAATACTGTAAGAGAAATATCGTAAGTAAGCTGAAAATATTTTTTTAGTGCAAGGGGAATATCCAGAAGAACCATATGGTCCGCTTGCATTAAACCTGTTTTTCGTAATGAAGAATATTTTTGTGTTTGCCTATCAGGCATAATAAGACCTTTTACATGATTATTCATTAAGAAACGTTCTGTATAGTTTGCGTTAAAATGGTCTGTATGACAATGGGTAAACAAGATAAAATCAATATTCTTAAAAATATTCTTACCATCAATCAAATCGGAAAGCATCTGATCTGACAAACCGCTAAACGGTGCACCTTCATTAACATGAATTCCATCTATTAATATGCTTGTATCATTATGATGCAGAAGTATTCCTTCATTTGCAAGCAGGGTGATACAAATTCCTTTATTATTATACATGCTAATCATCTTCTACAAGAATAACATCTCAGGTTTCTCAATATAGACTTTAAGTTTCGCCAAAAATTCAGCTGCTACTGATCCATCTACTGCTCTATGGTCAGCAGTAAGCGAGAAATTCATAAGAGGTTTTATAACTATTTCACCATTCTCAACTACTGGAGTTTCTGTAATCTTATTTACTCCTAGTATAGCAACTTCAGGTTGATTTATAATTGGGGAGAAAGATTCTATACCATACATTCCAATATTAGTTATTGTAAATGTTCCACCCTTAAGTTCATCCACACTAATTGTCTTATCCTTTGCTTTTTGAGCTAATTCTTTTATTGACCTTGAAATCTCTTCAAGTCCCTTTTCGTTAGCATATTTAATTACAGGTACCATAAGTCCATCATCTAGAGCTACCGCTATACCCATGTTCACAAAGTTTCTTAAGATTAATTCATTTCCATCAACAGAACAATTAAGTAATGGATATTGAAGCAAAACCTTTGAAACAATTTTTACTATCAAATCTGTATAAGTTACTTTACATACATCTTTAAGTGCATTCCTAATTTTCTTTAAGCTGGTTGTATCAATTTTTATATTAAAAGTTACTGTTGGTGAAGTAGCACAGCTTTCAAGCATTCTAGCGGAAATTACTTTTCTCATACCAGACATTGGAACTCTCTTTTCAGCATAATTATTTTCCAAAGCCTTACTTGCCACTGGAGATACTTCTGGTTTATTTTTACTATTTTCAATATACTTTTCCACATCTTCAGTTGTTATTCTTCCCTGTGGACCTGTACCTTCAACTAATGTGATATCAATATTCTTTTTTAAAGCCATCTTCTTAGCTAATGGTGATGCCTTTACTCTTCCTGATTTTATATTTTCACTCTTAATTTCTTCAATCTTTTTTTCAGGTACTTTTATATTACTTTGTTCCTCTGATTCAATACCTTCAGAAACTTCATTTAATAAAGAAGATATATCTTCATCAGCACCAGCAATAATTGCAACTGGCTTTAAACATTCGATTATATCTCCTTCTTTTACAAGTAACTTTCTTACTATTCCTGCATCGCATGCTTCAACATCATTGCTCAGCTTGTCTGTTTCTACCTGAAATAAAAGTTCTCCGACTTCAATTTTATCTCCTTCTTTTTTATCCCAAGTGGTCAACGTACCTTCTGTCATTGTCATTCCAAACTTTGGCATAATTACAACCTTTGCCATAATATAAGCCTCCTTATTTTATATTTTAATGCTTTCGAAAACTCCTAAAGCATTGATACTTCTACATTTATTTTTATATAGGAATTGTCTTACTCTAGAATTTTCCTTCAAACTTTATAATATACGAATAATTATATGATTTAAACTTTAGATTATTAAAGCCAATTAATTGGCTTTCCAACTGAAGCCATAAATGCTTCAGCTACAGCTTCAGATACTGTAGGATGAGGATGAATTGTTCCAATAACTTCATCTGCAGTAGCTTCTAATGTCATTGCTAAAGCAATTTCACTAATCATATCTGTAGTGTGTTTTCCATAAAGATGAACACCGAGAATTTCGTTAGATTCTCCATCAATAATAACTTTAAAAATACCCTCTGTGTCACCTTCAACTAATGACTTTCCGTTAGCAACCATTGGGAACTTACCCACCTTAACATTTTTATATTTTTCTTTAGCGGCTGCTTCTGTGAGTCCTATACATGCAATCTCTGGATCAATATATATGCAAGATGGAATTTTGTCATATGAAATTGTTTTGTTTTCTCCACAAATATTTTCAACAGCAATAATTCCTTCATGAGAAGCTGTATGAGCAAGCATAACCTTTCCGTTAACATCACCAATTGCATAAATGTTAGGGATATTAGTTCTTAGTGAATTATCTGTTTTTATTGCTTTCTTATTAAACTCAATTCCGATACCTTCTGCATTAAGTCCATCAGTATTTGGAGTTCTTCCAACAGCCATAAGCACAACGTCAGCTGTAACAAATTCTTCTTTGCCTTTTAACTCATACACAACATTATTTCCCGATACTTTCTTAACCTTAGCCCCTGTATAGAATGTAGTACCTTCACTTGAAAGTCTCTTTTTAGCCATGTTAGATACCTCTTCATCAACCATAGGAAGAATTTTGTCCATAAGTTCAAGAACATAAACCTTGCTGCCAAGTCTTGAAAGGATATATGCAAATTCAACACCAATAACACCACCACCAATAATAGCCATTGTTTCTGGTACATAATCTAAATCTAATGCTTCTTTGCTAGTGATAATATTTGTTTTACCTTCCTGTGCAATGAAAGGAGGCATAAATGTGTTAGAACCAGTAGCAATAACAAAATATTCTGAAGTAATTTTCTTATCTCCAACAACAATTGTATTTTTATCTACAAAAACTGCTTTACCTTCAACTATTGTAACTTTGTTTCCCTTAAGAAGTGCTTTTACACCGTTAACAAGTTGAGAAACAACAGTATTTTTCCTCTTCTGCAATTTCTGCATAGATACTTTTATATTTTCAACATCCACACCTTCAACTGCAAATTTATTAGCTGTTTTAGCATCCTGAAAGACATTAGCTGTTTTAATAAGTGTTTTTGTAGGAATACATCCTTCATTTAGACACACACCACCAAAATGTGTGCTTTCAACTATACAAACTTTTTTACCTAACTGAGCAGCTTTAATAGCCGATTCATATCCGCCAGGTCCGCCTCCAATTACTGTAATATCATAATCCATTTTTAAAAACTCCTTTACATTAAAATTTTAAAAGGTTTTCAAGTAATTATTTAATGCATCATCTTTTGTAATTCCCACTGCTTTTTTCTAAACTGAACTTACTGATTTTCTTAACTAATCTATTCTAAAAAATCCTCTTTTTCGAACTATTATTAAGGTATAGTAATAGCTGCATGTAAAGGACCACTTATGTTTGACAACAAGAACCCACTGATATGTTTACATAGGTTTAGGTTCAGCCTCTACCACCTAGCCAAAAACTGTCTAGGTGGTAGAGCTTAAAGGCACAATGTGCCAACCTAACTTAATATTAAAATAATTTTTTAGCTCCATTAACTATATCATTAAAATTAGGAAGTATATAACTTTCAAGGCCTGGTGAAAACGCTATTGGAGTATTAAGTGCTCCAATTCTAACTATAGGTGCATCAAGATAATCAAAAGCTTCTTCACTTATCATAGCAGAAATTTCACCACCAAATCCTCCTCTTTTATTTTCTTCTGTAACAACTAACACTTTGCTAGTTTTCTTTACAGAGTTAAATATAGTTTCTTTATCCAATGGGAATAATGTCCTTGGATCTACTACCTCTGCTTCAATTCCTTCCTTTGAAAGCTGTTCTGCAGCCTTTAAAGCTTCATGAACCATTTTACCTGTAGCAATAATCGTAATATCTTTTCCTTCTTTCTTTATATCAGCTACTCCAAATGGTATTGGCTTGATGTCATCTGGTACTTCACCTTTTAAGCCGTAAAGCACTTTATGTTCCATAAATATAACAGGATTGTCATCATTTATAGATGTAAGCATTAATCCTGCTGCATCAGCTGGAGTTGATGGATAAACAACCTTAAGTCCAGGCATATGTGTAAGCCAAGCTTCTAAAGATTGTGAATGTTGAGCGGCAGCCCCAATTCCACCACCACCTGGCAATCTAACAACCATTGGAAGCGTTATTTTTCCTCCAGACATATATCTAAGCTTTGCAGCCTGATTACATAGCATATCCATTACAACTGTAACAAAATCTCCCATCATTATTTCTGCAATTGGCCTTAATCCTGTACCAGCTGCTCCTATAGCACATCCAACAAATGCTCCTTCAGATATTGGAGTATCTCTTATTCTTTTCTCACCAAACTCATCAAACATTCCTTGTGATAATCCAAAACATCCGCCAAAAGCTCCTACGTCTTCTCCAAACATTAATACGTTTTCATCTTCCCTCATCTTAATTGTAATTGCTTCTCTTATAGCTTCCATATAAGTCATGGTTTTCATATTATCTTGCCTCCTCTATTATATCTGTATAGACATCTGTAAGTGCTGACTCTACTTCTGGCCAAGGACTGTTCTCTGCAAATTCTAAAGCTTCTTTGATTATGATATCAATATCAGCTTGTATTTCTTTTATTCCTTTTTCGCTTAAGATTTCCTTTTCAAGCATATATTTTTCAAACCTTGGTATAGGATCTTTTTTAACCCATGCTGCCTGTTCTTCCGTTGGTTTATATGTTCCAGGATCTCCCTCAAAATGTCCTCTTTGTCTATAAGTCTTGCATTCTACTATTGTTGGTCCCTTACCTTCTCTTGCTCTTTTTATAGCATCAGCTGCTACTTGTGAAACTGCAAGAACATCATTTCCATCAACTACAACTCCAGGAATATTATAAGATGCTCCTCTATTTGCTACATCCGTAATTGCCATATGTCTCTTCTGGCTCATTGATATTCCATATCCATTATTTTCGCATACATATACAATTGGTAGCTTCCACACGCTAGCCAAGTTCAATGATTCATGGAATGTACCTTGATTTGTAGATGCATCTCCAAAGAAACATATAGCAACTTGATCAGTTCCTCTGTATTGTGCACTTAAACCTGCTCCTAATACTAAATCATGACCAGCACCTACTATACCATTCGCTCCTAGGATACCTTTTGAGGCATCACATATATGCATTGAGCCGCCTCTTCCTTTACAAATGCCTGTTGCTTTTCCAAAAAGCTCTGCCATCATAAGTTTTATATCTGCACCCTTTGATATTATGTGACCATGACCTCTATGAGTACTTGTAATATAATCATCTTCTCTTAGATTTGAACATACTCCTGTAGCAATAGCTTCTTCTCCTATATATAAATGAATAAAGCCAGGAATTTTTCCTTCTGCGGAACCCTGTATAGCAACTTCCTCAAATTTTCTTATTTTTAACATAGTTTTATACATATCAATTGATTCATTCTTTGATATATTCATATTATATTCCCTCCCATTCTTTTCTTTCAATTTCTACTTCAATACACGCTATTACAACTTCTATGCTGTAATCAACATCTCCAAAATCAGGCAAATAAAGCCCTGAAGTTTTTAATCCACCATTATATTCTTTTTTCCTATTGGCAAACAGGTCTTGATTTTTTTCTGTATCATTTTTTTAGATCAGAAACAGTAATGGAAACGGTTACAATGACCCTGGAATGTATTTTTTTGATACAGCGTCTTTAACAGCTTTTTCTGTTGCCTTGCTAAAGACATGTCCATAAAATCAGTTCTTAATCCAAATTCTAATACATACCTCTTAATAAATATATCTCCTTCCTATAATAATATTAAGTAGCAAGAGACGTGCCAGTATTTAATTGAATCAAAATCCTTGAATCTCTAACAATCATTTAAACACTCATCTTATTTAAGATTCATTTTGGAAAAAAAGTACCAAAGTGGAAATTTATTTTTCCCACTTTGGTATTATACTCACTTGATATATTTTTTCACTTTTCTGTAAAATGTAGTTTTTCCAATACCAATAAGTTTGCTTGCCTTAACAACATTTCCATCACAATATTCTAAAGCCTTGACAATTAAGTTTTTTTCAATTTCTTCTAACTTATAAGTTTTAAATACATTGTCGTCAGGTATGCCTATAGTATCTTTTATATCTTTTATATCTTTTATATCTTCTATATCTTCATTAATATATTCAGGAATAAACAAACAGGAAATTATATTATTTTTTGATAGATAATATGCTCTTTGAATAATATTCTCTACTTCTCTAACATTTCCTGGCCAATTGTATTTTTTAATGGAATTAATAAATTCCTTATCAAAAAACTTCTTACTTTCTGGATTTTTATCATTTAACTGTTGTAAAAAAAGTTCTGCATAAACTTCAACATCTTCTAGACGCTCTCTAAGTGGAATTAGTTTTATATTAAATACATTTATTCTATAATACAGATCATCTCTAAAATTTTTTGTTTTAATTTGGTTGTACAAATTTCTATTTGTTGCAGTAATAACTCTTACATTTAGTTTTTTTTCGTACTTTCCACCAATCCTTGTTATGGTATGACTATCTAAAACTCTAAGCAACTTAGATTGAATTTCCAACGGCAATTCCCCAATTTCATCTAAGAAAATTGTTCCCTTATTTGCCAATTCAAACTTTCCAGGACATCCTTCTTTAGAGGCACCGGTAAATGTACCTTTATCATAACCAAAGAGCTCACTTTCTACTAAGTTCTTGGGTAAGGCTGCGCAATTTATTGCTACAAATGGTCCGTTACATCTAGTACTAGCATTATGAATAGAGTGTGCAAACAACTCTTTACCCGTCCCGCTTTCTCCAGTAATTAACACAGTACAATCATTGGCCGCAATTCTTTTGGCTTCTTCAATAAGAGAAATCATTTTTGGATTTTTAGTTATTATGTTATCAAAAGACCATTTTGAGTAAAACCCCGCTATTTTATTAACCACATGTCGTAAACTATCAGCTTTTTTAACAAGAATTACAAAACCTATATATTCTTTCTCATTTTTTACTGGTGTAACACTTACATTACATTCTACTCTACTGTTATTTAAATAAAAGCTAATTTCTCTATAGTTAATCTTATCGTTATTACTAAAATTATGCATATCTTTAATTATATCTTTCAGTAAGACTCTTATATCAATCTTATAAATTTCTTGTCCAGATATCTTAAATATTTCACAAAGTTTCAAATTAAAATCTTTTATCATAAAATCATTATCTATAACTAAAATTCCATCCTCAATAGAATTAAAAGCTGCTCCTGCCCACTTTCTATGCTCATTTATTGAAAATTGTTTTTGTATAGCATTTGCAGCTTCAACAACTATTCCAAGGGTATGTGAATGGAAATCATAAAAATGACCTGATAAATCAATAATACCTATAATTTTTCCTTTTTCATCATGTATTGGTGCTGCAGAACAGGTCCATCCATGTTGTGCTTTACAATAATGCTCCGCGCTCAAAGTATGAAATGGTTTATTTAGATAAAGGCATGTTCCAATAGCGTTTGTACCCACATTTTCTTCTTTCCAATTACATCCTTTCAAAAAATTTAGTTCTCTATTTTTTTCAATTATTTCTTTATTTCCCATAACCTTAAGTATAACTGCATTCTCATCTGTTAATACAATAGAGTAATTTGTTTCATTTAAAAGTTTGAATATATCCAGCATTACAGGTATTGCTATTTCAATAAGTTCCTTATGTTCAACTAATATTTTATCAAATTGAACTTTATCTATCTCTTTGCCTTTTATATTTACATCAAGCTTATATTTTTTACATCTAATCCAAGAATCCAGAATGTCTTGCCTTATACCTTTAGGTATCTTGTCTTCTTCTACAAGCCCATTCAATTTACTTTCAATTTTTGAGACATCAATCATATTTAACACCTTCCTAGTTATATTTAACAAAAGAACAAGCCTCTTTATATTGTTTTCTACTTATAGGTATTACTCATATTGAATTTGAATTTTGCTTGTATTTTTGGGCTGCCGCATTTTTTTTCTTTTCAATAGTAGCTATAGTCATATTGAGTGTGTGATATTTTGTTTTCTTCCCGATAACTTTAAAATTTCCTTATTAGCATCTTCTTCACAATCAAAAGTACCTTCAACCAGTGCGAATTGCGAATTATTGTTAGTATAGCATTGTTATTAACTGTTTAACAACAGTTACTTTATTGTACACACCTCCAAATCTAATTATTTATATAAAATATCCTCCATTTATTTCTAAATTACTTTTTTAGTAAATTAAATTTAATAAAAATTTAAGTAACCACTTAACTGCAGTATCTAAAAATGTGCTGAACCCTTTGATTTTCATGGAGTTAAGTTTTAGTTAATGATGTTGTTAAGGCTATTTATATTTAACAATAGCTTTATTGGCCGTACCATCAATTATCATAGTGGCAAACTCTTGGGTTGCCACTATATTTCTAAATCCGTATGACCTTGCTTTATTAATTAGATTTACAACTATTATACTTGCAAACACGTTAAACTCGTCTACACTGCCACTTTATCTGTTGTAGCATCGACAATGGACCAATGGAAGTTTTGAGGAATCCTCAAGTGTGAAAAGTTCTACTTGCATAATATAATACATATGATGATATCTCTAATGCAATTGATGAATATATTATCTTCTACAATACCAAGAGATTGCAAAAAAGATTAAATGGCCTTAGCCCTTTAGAATTTAGGGCTTTAGCCATTTAAGTCAATTTTATTATTTTCATTTTTTACTTTACAGGGAGCAGTTCACAGTTCATTGTACTTGTGTTACATTCGTTATTTTTAGATGTATTGGAAATATAAAAATCTGCATATCCATTTTTACCTTTTTTTATCCTGCTTTCTAACCTAGCAGCTTTATTATTCGCTTTAAATAAACGGCAAATATCGCTGTTGCTCCTTGAATTTCCATACCAATAAGACCCGAAGATGATGCAACATCATATCCGTACCTACGTTTCAATTCACTATTTTTTGCTTCTATCTTATAGCGCTCCTTGGATTTTTCCTTAAAATACTGACTTTGCTGAAATTGCCACTGTTTGCTGTGTTCATCTGATAAATAATCTTTTGACAATACTCTAGCTCATCTTCTAATACATCTGTTGTTGTTTTAGAAGGGAATTTTTCTTTCATCTTTTCATCAATTTCATACACCGATTTTCTAAGTTTTCTTGATAGATCCATTAGGATTTCCATTGGATATTTCTTATTATAACGTGCTTTTGTGGGCAGCATCTACTATAATAGATGCATATCTAAAATGTTCATATTTTTTAAGCGTAGCTTTCTGAACTTAGTTAAAGAACTTGATTCAATAACAGCCTCCTCTAGAATGACATATCATACTTTGATCGTTCTACAATATCAACATCAGATAACTCAAAGATCACTTTCAATAATAGGTATTTAAACATATGAATTGGACTAATTGCATTGCATCCGTTATCAAGACAATAGTTATCCAATAATTCATTGTAAATGAAAGAAAAATCTATTAATACACTAATTTTCCGCAAAAAATTGTCATTTGGTATAACTAAATTGTGAATGTCTATGTATAGACTGATAATCATGGTTTGCTGTTGCTTAATCATAGTATCATTGTCCCAACAATTACCTCTACGCGACATTGACTGACCTAATTTGTGTTTATTTAGTAGCTTTTGAAATGTTGGACTTGTATAATGACTACCTTGATCTGAATGAATAAAGGCATCTTTTATTAACATTACGCATCTATTTTTGAATAGCTTGTTTATAATATCTAGTGCTCTATCAAGTGTTATTCTATCTGAAGTTATGCTAATATCTCATTTGTTGAGAAATCTTTAATTGTTGATAGGTAAACCATTTTACTATTACCGTATGGTAAATATGTTATATCAGTAAGCAGAACCTTTCCTGGTGTAGCCTGCTTAAATTCACGATTCAGAATATTTTAAACTACACGATGTTCTTTTGTCGCTTTAGCAATTCTTTTATATGGATTTGGTTTTCTATGAGGACATATTATTTCGTATTTGTTCATAATCCTACGGCTACGTTTTAAGCTATATATATAGCTTCTTTAATTCTTTTTAATCCTAGTATATTTATATCGAATCCATTTTCTTCGAAAATTTGTCTTGGTAATTTCCCAGCTATGTGTTCATTAATAAATAATATTTTAAATTCATAGCTATATGTGATTGGTAGTTCACTGACTCTTAGGACATTTTTATTATTTTCTAGCATTCTAACATCCTCTTTATTAGTTATAATTTTACTCATTAGTTATAATTTTACTCATTAGCCATCCTCCTAAACTCATATAAATCATACGAAAAAAGCACTTATAATCCAAACATTTTTTTTCAAAGTGTCCAGTCTATTGATCTATACCCAATGTTATTCGATAAACTCAATTTAAAGAATCCCGCTTCAATCTTTGATAAATCAACTATATTATTAATGAGTTTGGATAATCTATACGAATTTAGTTTCAGTGAGGCAATATATTTAACAATTGAATCCTTCTTCTCGTCGAGTGAACCACTATTGCAATACATATTAAATAACTGAGCTGTTGAAAAAATAATATTTAGTGGTGTTTTAAGTTCATGAGATATGTTAACAAGGAATTCTCCCTGTGCCTTATTAGCAACGATTAACTCTTTATTAGCAATAATTAGCTTTGCTGCCATGTCTGCTTTCTCATCGCGTTGAAAGGCAAGCTCTTTATTAGCGATGATCAACTCCGCTGCCCTGTCTGCTTTTTCTCCGCTTTGATAAGCAAGTTCTTTGTTAGCGATAATTAACTCTGCAGCCCTGTCTGCTTTTTCTCCGCTTTGATAAGCAAGTTCTTTATTAGCGATAATTAACTCTGCAGCCCTGTCTGCTTTCTCTCCACTTTGAAAGGCAAGCTCCTTAATAGCGATGATTAACTCCGCAGCCCTGTCTGCTTTTTCTCCACTTTGAAATGCAATCTCCTTAATAGAGATGATTAACTCCGTAGCACGTTCTGCTTTTTCTTCACTTTCTTTAAGACTCATTTCCAGTTGTTCTGTTACCTGTCTGTAAAAATTATCATTCATATAGCGCCTCTTTCAGCTTATTTTTTCGGATTAATAAAATACTCAATTAGTGATGTTAAAATTTCAGTTGAAAACGTTTGTTGGAAGTATTTTCTTGATAATAAAATCAGATTCTTTATAGACTTTATTCATACAATAAATACTAAATAATATTATAACTAATGATAAACAAGCAATTCATTCAAATGTATTCTAATACCATAGCTTATCTACTTTTACTTTTACTATTATCCATAATTTAGGCTAGTTTCATTTATTTAAACATTGTAACCATTCTCTATTTTCAAAACCCAAGAGATTTAAAGGGTTTTTAATAATAATGTTATAAAATCTTATAATAAAAAGAGAAAGAAATTCCAGGATTTTGATTCAATATAAACACTGGCGCGTTACTTGATACTTAATACTCTTGGAGCTGTTGCGGTAAAGTAACATTTAAGGTTAGCGGGTTGTAATTTTCTGTTCCGTTACTACATAGACCCCTAAGATAAACTTGAATGATAAAATATCTAAATTTCAGATTGTGTTGCGCTTACCCAGTATATGATGAATCTACAACTATTTTAATTTTAAGATTTTTGGAGGTTGCTGTGGAACTGACAACACTCATATAGCGAGCATTGCTAGAGAATTAAGGGCTCTTACTAATAAAGATAACACTTAAAATAAGGCGATTTTTTTCTAGCTTTAAATAAAGAAAACCATTCAACATAATAACTTTAGTATTTAAGAGATATTAGTAAAAACATTGGTATATCTCGAGCAACATATAGAGATTCTAAGTAATAAAAGAGATGTTGATGTCTCTTTTATTACTTAGAATAAAGTTAACTTGAAAGTGACAACTTTCACATTTATAACAAGCAATAAGTATGCCAATCTAAAAATCATATCCTAAAATTTAATTTAGCTGAAAACGTATTGTTAAATAAGCTTTTTATAAACAAAATAAAAAAAGGACTCATACTAGCATTTAAGCCTAAAATAAGCCACGTTAATCCGTAAACTAGTTAAACGCCGGGAACTAACCTTAGTCAAAAGCTATATAGGTATAGAAGATATCCTTAAGATCTATATATGTTGTTATATAAATCAGTAAATGAAATATAACATTATGTAGAATTTATTTTGGTAAATTCTATGGATATAAATAAACAAGATCGTAAAAACCACCATTCTAACGAAAAATCCTATTCTGATGAGGACTGTTATACAGCTATTGAAGAAATACATTCAAGATTTTTATCAAAGTCTACATTTTACAGAAAAACGAAAAAATATCAAGTGAGTAAAGTACCAAAGTGGGAAAAATAACTTAGTATTACCATTTTGGTACTTTTTTTCCAAAATAAAATTTAAAGATTCAATTGAATACTGGCACGTTTCTCTTGATAATTAATATTAAAGGACGGGATATATCTTATTAAGAGGTATAAAATAGAATTTGGATTAGGAACTAATTTTCACGGACAGGATGTTAGCCATAAAGCAGAAAAAGCTGTTAAAAACGCGTATTTACTTATGTTTAAGCAGGTTTCGAAGTGCTATTATGTCTAATCAGGTTGTGACGCCATAGTGGCCTACTGCGAAACAACTCTGAATAAATTATACCATTTTATACAACGGTTAACTATTATTTAGAGTGTTTAAATCGAAAATGTTAGTGCTACCCTAATATTTAATCCATAATAAAAAAAGAAGGTATTTTATTTACCCTCTTCATACTGATTAATTAATTTATAAAATGTAGTTTTCTTTTCCGACGAACTTGAGTAACCGTCGGAAAAATTCATAATCTGATTAAGTTTTAAACATCTAAACCCTTGAACCTATTGATTTGCCTTCACTATGTCTACAATAGTCTCAATGTGAGGGGTATGTGGAAACATGTCCATTAGTACTACCTTTTGGATCTTATATCCTCTATTAATAAATTCCCTTAAGTCAACTACTAGACTTTTAGGGTTGCAAGATACATAAACTATGTGCTTCGCATCAAACTTTAGTACATAATCTAATGCTGTAGGATGTACTCCTGCTCTTGGAGGATCTAGAATAATGCTATCTGGTTTATCTTTTACCTCTTTTATAACTTTCGCTATATCACCTGCTATAAACTCACAATTGTCTAATCCGTTAATTCTTGCATTTTCATTAGCCGCAGCAACTGCTTCTTCTATTAATTCTATTCCTAGTACTTTTTTTGCTTTGGCTGCAACAATTTGTCCTATGGTTCCCGTTCCACAATACAAGTCAAACACTACCTTGGATTCAGAATCACCTAAAAAATCTCTAACTATGCTATAAAGCTTTTCTGCTCCTTTTGAATTAGTTTGAAAAAAAGCAAAAGGATTAATTTTAAACTTAAGGTCTAATATATTTTCCATAATATATTCCCTGCCATATAATGTTTCAGTTTTATCAGCTTGAACTATATCTGATAATGAATCATTAAATGTATGTATTATTCCTGTTATTATTCCATCGCATTTTAATTCTTTAAGCATATTAGTTATTTCACCTAAATCAAAATCCATTTTAGATGTGGTTACGATATTAACTAATATCTCACCAGTATTTTTAGCTTTTCGAATAACTAAGTTTCTTAGATATCCCGTACGCTCCATTACATTATAATGTGGTAATTTTAGCTCTTTAAAGTAGTTTAACACTAATTTTAGAATTTCTCTAAAATCTACATCTACTATTCTACAATCATCAACTGTCACAATACTAAAGCTTCTTCCTTTAGTATGCATACCAAGAGTTAATTCACCATCTTTTCTAAAGTCACCAAATGTAAATTCCATTTTGTTCCTGTATTCAAATACCTCAGGGCTTTTTTCTATACCCAAGAATTCAAAATCTTTTATCTCTGCTTCTTCAAACAATTTTAATACTTGCAGTTTTTTAAATTCTAATTGTTTTTCATAAGAAAGAAATTGATGACTACATCCTCCACATAAATCAGTAATATTGCATTGTGGCTTAATTTTATAATCTACGTCTTCTAATATTTTTACAAGCTTAGCTTCTACACCAAACTGTTTCTTTTTTGATACTTTAGCAATTACCTTTTGACCTGGTATCGTATTTTTAATTAAAACTTTTTCACCTTCATAAAACGCAATGCCCTGTGCTGGAAATTCTAATTCTTCTATATAAAGTTCATACTCTTTTCTTCTCTGCATAATATTTTTCAAACTCCTATCTTTTTGTAATAAATAGTCCAGAAACTTTTTTTCCGATGGTAGCAGATGATTTTCCACTTTCCATAATACTCATGTATAATACCATAACAACCATAAAAAGTATAAATGTCATTTGGAACTTTTGACTTATAGCATATCCTGCTAGCTTAAGTATAGCATCTGCAACGAATACTACAATTGTTGATACTACTCCTATAGCTATTAAATCTATAATGTTAGCTTTAAATGTATCTATAAAAGAAGGTTTTGTAGCCTTAGTCGTATTTGAATTTTCCTTATGAATGCCTTGTTTGCTACTAACTACTTCGTTTTTTGCAACATTTTTATTGTCTGTATTACTTAAATCTTTAATTATTGTTTCGTTATTAATTTTTTTATTTTGTTCTAACATATTAAATCCCCTCATTTTTATATTATTATTTTATGATTTTTGTTTTATCTTATAACCTCCACAAATGGAGAACTGCTTATAATTTTTTACTCCCACCTATATATAATACGTATATATCACATATAAATCAATAGTTTATCGAGTATCGTCCAAAAATATGCCATTATTTTATATCAACATCCACATAATTCTTTAATTTATAGTAATTATCATTTATAATGATAAAGAAAGATTTTATTCATTTTAAATTTTATAATATTAGGCAGGTGTCATATGTTAACTAAAATTGCTCTTCTATGTATAGCTGGTTTTCTGGCATCCTTTATTGATTCTATTGCTGGAGGTGGTGGTCTCATAAGTGTACCAGCTTTTATGCTCGCGGGTTTACCCCCTCACATGGTGCTTGGCACTAACAAATTTAGTGCAACTGCTGGTTCTTTTACTAGTTCTCTCCAATTTATAAAATCAGGTAAGGCTAATTTTAAACTTTTAAAATACCTAATTCCCTTTACATTTTTAGGTTCAATGCTTGGTGTTAAAGCAGTTCTACATATAGATCAAAAATTTCTTAACACATTAGTATTAATTCTTATCATTTTTATTGGAATTTATACTCTTTTTTCCAAATCTTTGGGATTAGACGATAAGTTTAAAGGACTTACAAAACAGAATGTACTATGTGGAATAATTCTAGCTCTTTTATTGGGCTTTTATGATGGTTTTTTTGGTCCTGGAACAGGTTCTTTTTTAGTTTTTGGATTTATAAGTATTTTTGGTTTCAACTTTATAGCTTCTTCAGCTAATGCACGAGTACTTAACTTTATAAGCAACATTACAGCTCTCATTTTATTTGCAATAAGCGGTAAAATAAATTATATGATAGGATTGCCTGTAGCAGTATCTATGATTATTGGGGCTAAAGCAGGCACGAGCGTTGCCTTAAATAATGGTTCAAAACTTATAAAACCTATATTTGTAACAATGTCTTTAGCTGTAGCATTAAAAATGCTTGTAGGCTTTTTTTAATTCTTACCTATAGAAGAAAGCAGATGATTTATTTCATCTGCTTTCTCTTATTCTAATTTCCCCTGATTATAATATTTAGCCACAAGACTAAATCCCCATTTTTCCAATTCACCCAATACTATTTCGTGAATAATATTAAAAGCAATGGGGTCCTTTTGATATTTTTCTATACTATCCCAAATATCTTCAGCTAAATTGTCAATATCAGCTATATTTAATGGTTGCCCAGCATCGTCAGAGGCTCTCGATATGCTAGTTTTTATTTTGCTTAAATTAAAATCTTGAAGCCTACCATCTCTTTTTATAACTTTCATAATTATCATCTCCTATGTATAAGTATCACCTAATATAATTTTACTCATTACATACTTAAAAATTCGGCTTTAAAATTTAACAGTATACTCCTATAATACAAAACATTACCACAATATTCAAGCTATTTACATATATTTAGTTTTATTTTCCAATATCTGTTCTATAATACATTCCATCAAATTTAATCTTTTTCATATCAGCATAAGCTATTTCTCTTGCCTTTTCTAGTGTTCCACCAAAACCTGTTACTCCCAAAACTCTTCCACCATTTGTCCTCATTGTGCCCTTATCACCAACAGCACCAGCTAGAAACAACTTACCCTCTAGTTTGCCAACCTCACTTATTTCATATCCAGTAGAATAACTTCCTGGATAACCCTTCGATGCGGCAATTAAGCAGCAAGAATATCCTTGTTTCCATTCTAGATTAAAGTTTTTAAGTTCACCATCTATAGCCGCTTTAACAAGTCCCACAAAATCACTCTTCATAAGTGGAAGAACCGCTTGAGTCTCAGGGTCTCCAAATCTCACATTATATTCAAGCGAATATACTCCTTTTTTAGTTATCATTATTCCAAAGAATATTATGCCCCTATAATCCATAACTTCATTTTGAATCCCCTTTAGGGTTGGAAGCAATATATTTTTATAAAATTCATCGAGTACCTGTTTTGTGCAGTATGGATTAGGTGCTATAGCTCCCATACCCCCTGTATTAGGTCCCTTGTCTGCGTCAAATATTTGTTTATGATCTTTTGAAGATACAAAAGGAAGTATAACCTTCCCATCTGTTATAGAGAGTATAGATGCCTCTACCCCTTCTAAAAATTCTTCTATTATAATTTTCTTACCGCTACCTTTAAATATATCTAGTACCATAAAGTCATTTATACTTTTCTCAGCCTCGACAAAATCATTACATATAATTACACCTTTGCCTGCTGCCAATCCATCGGCTTTAATTACTATAGGATATTCGCAATTTTTAAGATAGTCTATGGCTTCCTTATCATTTTCAAAGACCTCATATGCGGCTGTCTTTATGCCATATTTTTTCATGAATTCTTTAGAATATGCTTTACTTCCCTCAAGCTTTGCCGCTTTTGCGCAAGGTCCTAATATTTTAAGTCCCTTTTCATTAAACTTATCAACTATTCCTTGTACAAGCCATTCCTCTGAACCAACTATAGTTATATCAATTTTATTTTTTACTGCGAATTCTAAAAGCTCATCCATTTTTGTAATATTAATGTTTTCACACTTACTTTCTCTGTAAGTACCGCCATTACCAGGAGCACAATATACTACATCGACGCTTGGATTTTCTGCAACCTTTGACACTAAAGCATGTTCTCGTCCCCCAGAACCAATAATTAATACCTTCATATATCCGTCTCCTTTTCTTTATAAATTAAAATTGATGGAATAACTAAGTTATCCCATCATGAAGTTAAGGTTTTTTTATAGTTTTAGCTACCTTAGTGTTTAAAATGCCTAATTCCTGTAAACACCATCGAAATATCATTTTCATCGCACTTATCTATTGATTGTGAGTCTTTTATAGAACCACCTGGTTGAATTATTGATTTTATGTTATATTTTGCTGCTAGTTCTACAACGTCTCCGAATGGGAAGAATGCATCTGATGCCATAACTGTTGCATCTCCTCCTCTTTCTAAAGCGTGTTCTGCTGCCCATATTCTATTAACCTGCCCTACTCCAATACCCTTGGTAGTGCCATCTTTAACAACTACAATAGCATTTGATTTAACATACTTAACCACTTTCATAGCAAATATTAAATCTTTCATTTCTGCCTCAGTTGGACTTTTCTTAGTAACTACTTTTATTTCATCTATTAATTTGTTATCTGCACTTTGTACTAGCATACCGCCATCAACATTAACAATATTAACTTTTCCTTCTGATTTACTTAAACATTTTACAATTCTTAAATTCTTCTTACCTTTTAATATTTCTAATGCATCATCGTCAAACTCTGGTGCAATTACAACCTCTAAGAATATCTTTTTAAGCTCGATAGCAGTTTCTTTATCTACCTTTGTATTAAAAGCAACAATTCCACCAAATATAGACATTGGATCGCATTCGTACGCCTTTTTATATGTATCTAATGCACTGCTACCTGTAGCTACTCCACATGGTGTATTATGTTTTAGGGCGCAACAAGTAATCTCATCAAAATCACATACTACCTTCCATGCAATATCCATGTCCTTTATATTATTATAAGATAATTCTTTGCCATTTAACTGCTCAAAATTCTTCATTGCTCCATTACTCGCAGCTGATACGTAATAAGCTGCGCTTTGATGAGGATTTTCACCATATCTTAAATCCATTTGTTTTTTATATGAAACAGAAAGATAATCTGGGTATGAGTCCTCGCCAAGTAAAAAATTACTTATAGCTGCGTCGTATGCTGATATTAAGTTGAACACTTTACCTGCTAAATGTTTTCTTGTCTCAAAATCTACTTCTTCTTTAGCATCCATTTTATTTATAATGTTCTCATAATCTGTTGTATCACTAAGTACAATAACATCTTTAAAGTTCTTAGCTGCTGCTCTAAGCATTGTTGGCCCACCAATATCAATGAATTCAACTTTTTCCTGAAAACTTATATCTTCTGTAACTTTATCAAAGAAAGGATAAAGATTAACTACTACCATGTCAATAGGTTTGATTCCTTTTGCTTTGATAGTTGCCATATGCTCTTCATTATCTCTTATTGCAAGTATTCCACTATGTATAACTGGGTGTAATGTTTTAACTCTTCCGTCCAATATCTCTTCGAATCCGGTAACATCAGATATTTCCGAAACTTTTATGCCATTTTCTTTCAAATACTTAAAAGTTCCACCTGTAGAAATAATCTCTACACCATTGTTTTGAAGGGATATTGCAAGTCCTAATATATTGTCTTTATCAAACACACTTATAAGTGCTGTTTTAATCATTAATACGCCACCTCTCATATATAATGCAAATTCAAATATATAACAAGCAAGCATTCTAGCATCTCTTACTTGTTATTTATATTATATACCTAGTACTTTTCTTCCTTTAATTGTTATTCTTCCGTCGCTTATATATTTAATAGCTTCGGAAAGTGCCTTATGTTCTTGCTTAAGCACTCTAAGTTGTAAGTCTTTTGCTGTATCAGTACTATAGACATCTACAACCTTTTGAATTATTATTGGTCCTGAATCTGTACCTTCATCTACGAAATGGACAGTACATCCTGAAACTTTAACCCCATATTCTATAGCTTTCTCATGAACTTTCATTCCATACATACCGCCACCACAAAAACATGGGATAAGTGCTGGATGTATATTTATAATTTTATTTTTAAATACATGAAGAAGTTCACCTTGAAGAATAGATAAAAAACCAGCGAGTACTATTAAATCTACTTTTCCATCTAAAATTTTTAGTATTTCACTTGAAATGTTAATTCCTAGCTGTTTTCTATCTAATATGTATGTTTTTATATCTTTAGCTTTTGCCCTATCTATGCCATATGCATCTTTTTTATCACTAATTACAGCTTCTATAGAGCAGTTTAAGTATCCACTTTCTATATTATCTATTATAGCTTGAAGGTTGCTTCCGCTTCCTGAGACTAATACGGCTATTTTAAGCAAACTCCTGCACCCCCGGCTTCAACATGACCAATTTTATATGCTTTATCCCCTAAATCATTAATACTCTTTATAACTTTTAAGCAATCCTTATCTTCAACACATAGTACATATCCTATTCCCATATTATATGTATTAAACATATGCTCCTCGGTTACCCCAAGTGACATAAGATGTTTACAGATGTCAGGTACATTAAAACTATTTTTATCGACTACTGCTGTAAAAGCTCCATTAAACATTCTTGGTATGTTTTCATAAAAGCCACCACCAGTTATATGAGCCATACCCTTTATATCAAATTTATCCAAAAGGCTTAATATAGTTTTTACATAAATTTTTGTTGGGGCTAAAAGAGTTTTACCAATCTTATCTCCATTAAAATCTTCATCCAAGTTTGGTATTAATTTTCTAACTAAGGAATATCCATTACTATGAAGCCCTGACGATTCAATTCCTATAAGTGAATATCCATCTTTAATCTTAGAACCATCAATTATCTTATGCTTATCAACTATTCCAACTGTAAAACCTGCCATATCATATTCTCCGTCTCTATAAAAACCTGGCATTTCTGCAGTTTCTCCACCTATTAGTGCGCAATTAGACTGAACACATCCATCTGACACACCTTTTACAAGTTGAGCTGATACTCTAGAATCTAATTTACCACAAGCAATATAATCTAAAAAGAAAAGTGGTTTTGCACCATGGCAAAGGACATCATTAACGCACATAGCAACACAGTCAATTCCTACAGTGTCATATTTTTTCATTCTAAATGCTATATCGAGTTTTGTGCCTACACCGTCAGTACCAGAAACTAAAATAGGATTTTTGTAACCTTCTCCTATTTCAAACATACCAGCAAAACTACCTAAATGATTTAAAACACCCTTTGTAAATGTGGCTGCTGCGTATTCTTTTATAAGCTTTACTGATTTGTATCCTTCTTCAATATTAACACCTGCATCTTTATAAGTTATCATAAGTGTCCCCTACCTTCCTAATTTTTCTTTCTCAGTTTCGTATGGAGCTGATACTGGATATGTTCCGTTAAAACAACCTAGACAAAATTCTTTATGACCCAGTGTTTTAAGTAGTCCATCTATGCTTAGATATCCAAGGCTATCTGCACCTATCTCTTCTCTAATTTCCTCAACACTAATATTAGAACCAATTAAATCTTTTCTATAAGGTGTATCTATTCCAAAATAACAAGGATATTTTACTACTGGTGAACAAACCCTAAAATGGACTTCTGTTGCTCCAGCTTTTTTTAATATATCAACTAATCTTTTGCTAGTGGTTCCTCTAACTATTGAATCATCTATTAAAATAACTCTTTTACCTTCTACATTTATTTTTAGAGCATTTAATTTTACAGAAACTGCTTTTTCACGAATTTCTTGAGTTGGGCTTATAAAGGTTCTTCCTACATATCTGTTTTTTACAAGACCTATACCAAAAGGTATTCCTGAAATCTTAGAATAACCTATTGCTGAAGCCAGGCCTGAATCTGGAACTCCTATAACCATATCTGCGTCTACTGGAGATTCTTTAAATAGCTGTTCTCCAGCCGCTACTCTTGAAGCGTACACATTTATTCCATCAATAGTACTGTCCGGTCTTGCAAAATATATATATTCAAAAGAACAAGTTGCATTTTTAGTTTTCTCAGCAAAATTAATAGATTGCAGTCCAGTTTCATCTATTATTACTATCTCACCAGGCTCAACATCTCTTAAAAAGTCTGCACCTACTGCATCGAGAGCGCAACTTTCTGATGCAATAACATAACTGTTGCCTATTTTACCTATGCAAAGTGGTCTAATACCGTTCTGATCTCTAACGCCTATTAGTTTATCCTTTGTAAGCATAACTATTCCATAAGAACCTTTAACAGCTTGTATTGCATCTACTACAGCCTTTTCCATGCCTTTTTTGGCACCTCTAGCAATTAGGTTAAGTATTACTTCTGAATCTATTGATGTTTGAAACATGTAGCCGCAATCCTCAAGTAACTCTCTGATAACTTCTGCATTTACTAAATTACCATTATGCGCTATAGCTATGTCACCTAGTTTGGATTTACTTAAAAGGGGCTGTGCATTTTTCACTTCACTAGATCCTGTAGTTGAATATCTAACGTGTCCAATAGCAGCGTGACCCTTCATTTCTTTAATCATTTCCTTGTTGAATACATCACATACAAGACCCATAGCTTTTTCGCAAGTAAGTGTAACCCCATCAGAATAAACTATACCAGCACTTTCTTCTCCCCTATGCTGCAAAGCATAAAGTCCGTAATAAGTTAGTGTTGCAACATCCAAGTCTTTGTCTTGCGCAAAAATACCAAAAACACCGCATTCATCTTTAAACTTATCTTGATCATCAATGAGTATTTCGTCCAATTCATCAACTTTATTCAAAGTTATTCCTCCTTTTTATTTTTCCCTATATTTTTTCATTTACACTTGTTTCTTATTTCTTAGTAATTCTACTTAATATTTCCTCATATGCTTCTGTAACATTACCTAAATCTCTTCTAAATCTATCTTTATCTAATTTTTCCCCGGTTTTAACATCCCAAAATCTGCAAGTATCTGGTGATATCTCATCTGCTAAAATTATTTCGCCGTTAAATCTTCCAAATTCTATTTTGAAATCTATTAGATTAATATCTTGTTTTAAGAAAAGTTCCTTTAATATATCATTTATTTTAGATGCCATTTCATATATATCTGCTAATTCTTGAGGAGTGGCAAGCCCCATAGCTACTGAATGAGAATCGTTTATTAGTGGGTCACCTAATTCATCATTTTTGTAACTTAGTTCAAACACTGTTGTTTTTAGCTTAGTTCCTTCTTCTATTCCGTAACGTTTTGCCATACTACCAGCAGCTACATTTCTTACAATTACTTCTAGAGGCACTATTTCAACCTTTTTGCATAATTGTTCTCTATCACTTATCTTTTTAATAAAATGAGTTTTTATACCCTTTTTTTCTAATAATTCATATAACATAGTAGTTATACTGTTATTTAATACTCCTTTTTTATCAATTTGTGCCTTTTTAACACCATTAAATGCTGTTGCATCATCTTTAAAATATACTCTTATTTCATCCTTATTATCTGTACTGAACATTTTTTTTGCTTTTCCCTCATATAATAATACTGAATCTCCCATTTATAACCACTCCTTAGTATTTTAATTTATAAACTTATGTCTAGATTTAATTCTAAAGTTCGATATTAACTTCATTCTCTGATATAAATTTTTCTTTCATTTCTTTTCTATATGTAATCAATTTATTTTTAAGTTCTAAGTATTTAAGAGATAAAATTTGTACTGCTAGCATTCCAGCATTATAACTATTATTAATACCAACAGTAGCTACAGGAATAGCTTTTGGCATTTGAACAATTGAAAGTAGTGAGTCAATGCCTCCGAGTGCAGCCTTAATAGGCACTCCAATCACTGGTAATATCGTCTGAGAGGCAATTACGCCAGGAAGATGTGCAGCAAGGCCTGCTCCTGCTATAATGCATCCTACCCCGCTATTTTCCATTTCTTTTATTACCTCTGTTAATCTTTCTGGTACCCTGTGCGCTGAAAGAATATGTACTTCGTAATCCACTCCAAATTCTTTAAGTGCCACTGCAGCATTTTTCATTATGTCTTTATCAGATTTACTTCCAAAAATAATTCCTACTTTCATTTTTTACCTCCTATTGAAATAAGTATTTAACTTTTATAATTGCCAATAAAAAAAAGATTACACCATAAAATATTAATCTATTGGTGTAATCTTGAATTAATAGTATATTTATCACCTTTTATAAGGTCAATTCAAGATTCAACAATAGTGAGAAGTTGACGGCCTCTCGTAGAAACTTCTAGGCCATATTCCTAGAAATATATCGATGAACTAATTATTCATTTATATGTTATATTATAAGTTAATGTTAACATCTATTTTTTGCTAAGTCAATACATTAATAATTATATTAATATTATTGTTCGTGTTTGTAGCTACATATATACAATTAGCTATCAAGTTCAAAGATATTGTTCGTATTTCAAAGATGGAGATGAATTATCTGCACCATTTTATACATTACGAACAATATCTTTTTCATTAATTATATTTAATTATTTTATTTAAAGTAGTTTACTCCTGCTTCAAATAATTTTTGATCCTTATTACCACTAATATTCACTCCAACATTTAAGCCAACTCTTTCAGAATGACCCATCTTACCAAAAATTCTTCCATCAAGACTAGTAATTCCTTCAATAGCATTGATTGAGCCATTTGGATTAAAATTTATATCATAACTTGGAGTTCCGTCAAAGTCTACATATTGAGTAGCTACTTGGCCGTCTGCGAATAGTTTCTTAATTACATCGTCGTTTGCTACAAATCTACCTTCTCCGTGTGATACTGGGATGGTATGAATATCTCCAACTTTTAAATTATGTAGCCAAGGAGAAATCGTTGAAACTACTTTAGTTTGCACCATACATGATACGTGTCTTCCAATTTCATTATATGTTAAGGTTGGGCTATTTTCAGTTATATCAGTTATTTTTCCGTATGGAAGTAACCCAAGCTTAATTAGAGCTTGAAAGCCATTGCATATTCCCAGCATTAATCCATCTCTATTTCCTAATAACTCATTAATACTTTCACGTATTATAGGATTTCTAAAAAATGTTGCTATAAATTTACCAGAACCATCTGGTTCATCACCAGCACTAAATCCACCTGGAAGCATAACAATTTGAGAATTCTTTATTTTATCCGCTATACTCTTTATTGATTCTTCAATATGCTTAGCTGATAAATTATTTAATACCATAATTTCAACTTCAGCTCCAGCCTTCTCAAAAGCTCTCATAGAATCATACTCACAGTTAGTTCCTGGGAACACAGGAATTATAACTCTAGGCTTTGCTATCTTAATTGCAGGAGTTGCAATTTTAATTGCACGAGTTGATATAATCTTTGAGTTTGGGACGCTTGCGTAGCTTTTTTCATCTTTACTGTTTACTTTAGGACTATCTGTTTTTGTACTAAATACACTTTCTAAAGTCTTCTCCCAATTACTTAGAGCATCTTCTAGAGCAATAGTTTCTCCTAATACTTTTATAAATGGTTCTACTTCCGTATGGCCTAGCACCTTAATATTCAAGTTTTCTTTAATCAGATTACTAATTGAGTCCTTATTTACTTCCATTACTATACTACCGTAATCCTCTTTAAATATGTCTTCTGCCTGAATGTCACTTGCAAAAGCAAATCCTATTTTATTACCAAAGCACATCTTAGATATAGCCTCTGCGAGACCTCCCATTCCTACTGCATAGGTTGATAATGCCTTGCCACTCTCTATTAACGCCTTTACTAATTTATAATTTTGTCGAAGTTTTTCAAAATCAGGTAGTCCATCTTCGCAAATATTTGAATGAATTAGAACGACCTGACTATCTCCTTTTTTAAACTCTGGAGAAATAACCTTATCTGTATTTATAACGTCTACTGCAAATGATACAAGTGTTGGTGGTACATTCATTTCATTAAACGTTCCTGACATACTATCTTTTCCGCCAATAGCTGCTATGCTAAATTCTTTCTGTACACGGAAAGCTCCTAGGAGTGCTGAAAATGGTTTACCCCACTTATAAGGCTCTTTTGACAATTTTTCAAAGTATTCTTGAAATGTTAGTTTAATATTTTCATAATCAGCTCCACTAGACACTAACTTTGTAACAGAATCTATTACTGCATAAGCAGCTCCATGGAAAGGACTCCATTTAGCTAGTTTTGGATTATACCCATATGACATCATTGTGCCAGTATTTGTATCTCCTCGAAGTACAGGAAGCTTTGCTATCATAGACTGAATTGGTGTCTTTTGATATTTACCACCAAAAGGCATTAAGACAGATCCCGCTCCTATAGTACTATCAAATCTCTGCGCTAAACCTCTTTTACTGCAGACATTTAAGTCTGATAACGTAGAGTTCCATAATTCTTTTATAGATTTTTTCTTACCTAAATTTTCTTTTATGTCTTTTGAAAAATAGTATTCATCCTCTTTAGGTGCTGCAACTTTTACATTACTGTGCTGCTTTACTCCGTTTGTATCTAAGAAAGTTCTACTTACATCAACAATTGTTTTTCCCTTCCATACCATTTTAAGTCTATCATCATCAGTTATCTGTGCAACCTCTACGGCCTCTAAGTTCTCTTCTTCTGATAGTTTTATAAATTCAGCAGAATCTTCACGCCTAACAACAACAGCCATACGTTCTTGGGATTCTGATATAGCGAGCTCTGTTCCATCTAGTCCATCATATTTTTTAGTAACTTTGTCTAAGTTAATTATAAGTGCATCTGCGAGTTCGCCAATAGCTACCGACACACCACCTGCACCAAAATCATTACATCTCTTTATAAGGGTCGTAACACTAGGATTTCTAAATAGTCTTTGTATTTTTCTCTCTGTAGGTGCATTACCCTTTTGTATCTCTGCGCCTGAAGTTAGAATTGAGCTTTCGCTATGTGTCTTAGATGACCCAGTAGCTCCTCCACATCCATCTCGACCTGTTCTACCTCCAAGAAGTATAACTACGTCTGAGGCTAAAGGCTTCTCTCTTACTACATTCGCGAAAGGTGCTGCTCCAATAACTGCTCCTACTTCCATTCTCTTAGCAACAAAATCTTCATCATAAACCTCAGATACGAGTCCTGTTGCAAGACCTATTTGATTTCCATAAGAACTAAATCCATGAGCAGCTTCAAGAGTAATTTTTCGTTGTGGAAGTTTACCTTTAATAGTATCCGAAACTTTCGTCCTTGGGTCACCTGATCCTGTAACACGCATTGCCTGATACACATAACTTCTACCTGATAATGGATCTCTTATTGATCCTCCAAGGCAAGTGGCTGCACCACCAAAAGGTTCTATCTCAGTAGGATGGTTATGGGTTTCATTTTTAAACATTACTAGCCACTTTTCTTTCTCTCCATCTATGTTTGCGGTAACTACTATGCTGCAAGCATTAATCTCATCAGAAACATCAAGGTCCTTTAATTTTCCTTTTTTTCTTAGATCTTTCAGACCAATAATAGCCATATCCATTAATGTAACATCTCGACTCGTTTGACCATAAACAAAATCTCTAGTGTCTAAGTATTCCTTATAAGCCATCTTAATTGGTTTAGAATATTTTCCTTCTTCAATGCACACATCCTCAATTACAGTATTAAATGTTGTATGTCTGCAATGATCTGACCAATATGTATCTATAACTTTTATCTCTGTTATAGTTGGATTTCTCTTTTCAGTTTCTCTAAAATATTCTCTGCAATATTGTAGATCCTCAAAACTCATAGCAAGCCCATTACTTTTTAAGAACTCTGTTAACTCCGCATCGTTCATGTTAGTAAAAGATTCTATTATTCTTACCTGATTCGGTTCTGTAAAGTTCTGCTGTAAATCCTTCTGTTTATTTAAATCTGCTTCTCTAGAATCTACGGCATTTATGCAATACCCTTTAATTTTATCTAATTCTCTGTCAGTAATATTTCCCTTTAATATTATAAGTCTTGCAGTTTTAACTATATGTTTGTCGCTTTGAGTTAAAATTTGTATGCATTGAGAAGCTGAATCTGCTCTCTGATCGTATTGTCCTGGTAAAAATTCAATAGCGAATACTGTATCAGAGCTTTTAATTTCTAATTCTTCATCATAAACCTTATCTACTGTTGGCTCTGAAAATATTGTATTCCTTGACATAAGGTATTGCTCTTTTGAAATTCCCATAATATCATATCTACTAACTAATCTAAGTCCCTCTAAGCTCATTATGCCTAGATTTGTTTTTATGTCTTTTAGTATTTTTTCACCTTCAATATCATAGTTCGCTTTTTTCTCTACATATAACCTATATATCTTATTTTCCATGAATAATACCTCCAAAAGTTAAATTATATACGAATATTACGCATTAAATTTCTTATATAATTCGTTATATTAAGATTATAATATATATTGTCCTATTTTAGTAGTGTATTTGGCAATAAAAATGTTTTAATTTTTTTATTATATAATTAAATTAACGAATATAACGCATATATCAATTATAAAATTTTAATGATAATATAATTCCCTATTTTTAAATTACTAATACAAAAACAGGATAGCATAGATATGCTATCCTGTTTTTGTATCAATATATTTCTATAAAATAAAAAAACTCACTATAAAGTGAGTACTTTTTACATTTGATGCGACTAAACCTATAAGCCGAGTCCTGTATTAGACAATCATCTATCTAGGCCTATTGTTACCAATAAGCTCAAGCGATACACCCGAGAACGAGACGGGCCGCCCCAAAATGTTCTCCTATTCGATCTTGCTCCAAGTGGGGTTTACATAGCCGCAAAGTCGCCAGTGCGCTGGTGAGCTCTTACCTCGCCTTTCCATCCTTGCTAGTATATCCTAAAAACTTAGTAAACTAAACTTTCAGAACACCTTTAGCGGTATATCTCTGTTGCACTTTCCTTAAAGTCGCCTTCACTGGGGATTACCCAGCACCCTGCCCTGTGGAGCTCGGACTTTCCTCTCCTGATTATTGCATGCAATAATCAGCAGCGATTGTCTGGCTTACTCGCAAGATTTATGATATCATACTATTAAAACAAAAGCAAATAGTATTTTTCTATTACTTGATTTTATACGAATCAAAAGTATTTTCAGAAAATATAACTTCGTTGTCATATCCATTTTTAACCAAATTGTTTTTAAACTTTTCTCCGAACATTTTAAATGGTACCCATTCTGTTGCGAAATGACCAGCATCAATTAATGCTACATTCTCCTCTAATAAATCACAAGCACCATGATATTTAGTATCTCCTGTAATAATGCAATCTGCTCCTAACCTTATGCTTTCATGAAAAAAGTCTTCACCACTGCCATTTATAATAGCAATAGTTTTTATCAAGTCATTATCATGACCTACATATCTTATAAACTCCGCCCTATAGAATTTTTTTACATTCTCACATAACTGTGCAAGCCGAATAGGCTCATCCAAATGAACTAATCTACCAATTCCAGCATAACCTTCATTAGAATTTATATTTTTTGAAGGTTCAATAATTTTATATTTATTATATCCTAAAATTTCAGTGGCAATATCATTTAACCCACCTTCAACAGAATCTAAATTGGTATGACTTGCATATACATTTATGCCATTTTTAATTAGCTGAATAACTTTTTTACCTATTAAAGTGTCTGCAGTAATAGTTTCAGGTTTAACGAAAAGAAGAGGGTGATGAGTCAATATGAAATTACACCCTTTTTCCTTTGCCTCATATATTACGTCCATTGTACAATCTAATGCAATCAAAATTTTTGTAACTCTATCCTCTTTGTCCCCAACCATTAGTCCTACATTATCATAATCCTCTTTTAGTTTGGTTGGAGCAATCTTTTGCATAATATTTTCAATAGTTTTTACCTTTAAAAACATTTTAAAAACTCCTTAAGTTTGTGTGTAATAATATAAAGCTGATCTTTTCTTCTTTTAGATAAAATTGTATCCCCATTCAATGAATTATATACCTTTAAATATTTCTGCAATTTATTTTCTACAAAGTTTTGCATAACTCCTTGTTTCTTATCTAATAATATTTTACTTATTTCATAATATATACAATCCAGTTTTAAGGGTTTAGTATTATACCTTGCTTTAATTATTTCATAATATTTACCATCATCATAACAGATTTCTTCATCAAGAATATCATAACCCCTATTATATAAATACTCTCTCAAAACCTCTGCATTTTGAACAGGTTGGAGCACTACATATTTTAATTCTCTAACAACATCTAAGTCATCTTCTAATATATCTCTTATTAAGTTTCCACCCATTCCTGCAATAATAGCAATCTCCACTTCTCCCTTTTTAACTGTGGATAATCCACTACCGAGTCTACAACTAATTTGCCCTTGCGTATTATTAATAGCGATATTGTTTTTAGCCTTCTCCACAGGTCCTCTATTTACATCAGATGCAATAGCATTTTTTATTACACCATTCTTCACTAAATAAATAGGGATATACCCATGATCCGTACCTACATCTATAGCACTCACGCATGGTTCTATCATACTTGCTAATGTTTTCAATCTTATACTAAGTTCCATAATTTTCATCCTTATCTAAAGTTAATTAATATTTTAAACTGCATAATCAAAAATAATATTGCCACAATTAATGATACATAAATATATTTATATGCTGATTTTCTATCATATTTTGCACAAAAATAGCTTGCATAATACATACAAAATAGTAATGCCATATTTAATACTCCATAAACCATCTGGGTAAACGCAAATTGTTGGCCTGTCCCCATTTTTATTGGTTTGAATTTGGCATCAAAACTTAATGGCATAACATTAGGTATACCATTTTGTAAATACAATATAAGTGGGTTTAGGGTTAAAATTAGTATTATTACACTAACCACCATAAAAGGTATTCTGAAATGATTGTCCTTATGGAGGTTGTAGCTATTATTCACTTTATATCTCCACTCTATTTTTTCTATTTGGCGAGATATTAATGTTTCCTCAAATTTTTCATGTTCTAGAGGAGAAATTGCATAACTCATATTATTAGTTTTAATGTAAAAAATATTTTTATTATCTGTAACAAGCATTCTAGATAACCCAATTTTATCAATTACAAATTTGCCCAATGCAAAATTACTCGTAGCTACTCCATAAAGCCTGACACCTTTAATAGTTCCAGTCGTTGTTGTATATCCTTCAATTTCCTTTAATGGTATAATTACTTTCTTCAATGACCCTATAGCATGAATCATAAGATTTTCATTATTAAAAGTGCATTTAAGTGATTCGAACAAAAGTATGTAATATATTTGATATAAATTACAAAAAACCAATAAAAGCTTTAATAGATTATCTACAATGTATGAGTTAGTAAATTTCAGCAGTATTAAAATTAATATATTGTATAATGCAGTCATCAGTAACATAAACCCTAACCCATGACCTCGCTTTGTTGTATAATCTTCCATTTAATCACCTTCAAAACATATTATAGCATATTTAAATCTAGCTTGTAAATATCTTTCCATAATTTTACACAAAGAGATAAGAACACCTTAAGTAAGGTGTTCTTATCTGCAGTAAGCTATACTTATCTTTCAAAAAAAGCTGTACTCATCTTTCAAAAAAGCTGTACTAATCTAAATAATCTTTTAATTTTTTACTTCTACTTGGGTGTCTTAATTTACGTAAAGCCTTGGCCTCAATTTGCCTTATTCTCTCTCTTGTTACATTAAACTCTTTTCCAACTTCCTCAAGGGTCCTTGCGCGTCCGTCATCTAGTCCAAATCTTAATCTTAAAACTTTCTCTTCTCTAGGAGTCAAAGTATCTAAAACGTTAATCAATTGTTCTTTAAGCATTGTGAATGCAGCAGCTTCAGCTGGTGCTAAGGCATCATCATCTGGAATAAAATCTCCTAAATGACTATCTTCCTCTTCACCAATAGGTGTCTCAAGAGACACTGGCTCTTGTGCAATTTTCATAATTTCTCTAACTTTCCCAACTGGCATTTCCATTTTTTCAGCAACTTCATCTGGTTGAGGTTCACGTCCAAGTTCTTGTAGTAGTTGCCTTGAAACTCTAATAAGTTTATTAATAGTTTCAACCATATGTACAGGTATCCTAATAGTTCTAGCTTGATCAGCTATTGCTCTAGTTATTGCCTGCCTAATCCACCAAGTAGCATAAGTACTGAATTTAAATCCTTTTCTATAATCATATTTTTCTACAGCTTTTATTAGTCCTAAATTACCTTCCTGAATAAGATCTAGGAACAACATTCCACGTCCAACATATCTCTTCGCTATACTTACTACCAATCTTAAATTAGCCTCTGCTAATTTTTTCTTAGCTGCAAGATCTCCTTCTTCATTTCTTTTAGCAAGATCAATTTCCTCACTTGATGATAATAATGAAACTTTTCCGATTTCTTTTAAATACATTCGAACTGGGTCATCTATAGAAACACCTTCTGGTATACTAACATCAAGTTCTTCTGTTTCTGGTTCGGTTTCCGCTTGAGCTCCTGTTGCAGGTGCAGCTTTTGCATGCATATCTCCTACAACTTCTATCTCCATTGATTCTAGAACTTCATAAACTTTTTCTATTTGTTCTGGGCTTAACTCTATTTCATAAAGTTCATCCATTACTTCTTTATAAGTCAAGGATCCCTTTTTCTTGCCTTTATCAATAAGTTTTTTGACTATAGCCATTTTTGAACTTTTATCCTTCATCATATTACCTCCTTCTTAAATACTATAACTGTTTAAGATTCTTTTGTAATTCTATAAGTTTTTGAGCTAATTGAATAGATTCTTCTAGCAGGCCTTTTGATTCAAATTGTTTGATATTATTCATAATTTCTTTTTTCGACTCCTCTAACTTGAATTTTTTCAGTTGTTTAATGCAGTCCTTTATAAGTCTTTTATGATCCTCTTCATCAAAAGAGAATTCAATTTCCATAGTATTTATCCATTCTTTTGTGCATTCTATATCATTACACATAAATTCAATATTTTTAATCTTTTCATCATATGGTAAGCTTTTACATTTAACGATATATGAATATATACTTTTATGGCTTTGAATTACCAATTGTTCAATAGACATATTTTCTGTAATATAATCACAATTTTCTTCATTAATAAACATAAATTTCAATAAATTTCTTTCAGCCTTAATATAAGCTGGCTCTAAATATAATTTTTGTCCAAAATCCTGTTGTATATTCATTTTTTTCATTTTTTTTGAATTTTTGTTAATTTCTCCGCTTAATAAGTCATATATTGCTTGTTCTTTAATGCCCGTTTCTTCAGATGCCTTTTTTATATACACATCTTTTTCAACAGGGTCTAAGTCTACTATAATTTCAGTAACCTTTTTAACATACTGTATTATCATTTCACTATTCGCAAAATTTATTCCGTCACCTGCTCTTTTCAGCCTATAATCAATTAGAGGAAGTGCATCATCCACTAATTTTTGGAAAGCCTCTTTTCCATTGTTCTTTATATATTCATCAGGATCTTTTCCCTTTGGAACTACTAACACTCTTAAATCAAAACCTTCACTTCTTAATATTTCTAGGCCCCTTATAGTTGCAGCTTGACCTGCAAAATCAGCATCAAAAGCAATAATAACTTTGTCAACATGTTTTTTCAATAGTTTTGATTGATTAATAGTAAGTGCCGTACCAAGAGACGCAACGACATTTGAGAATCCATATTGATGAAGTGAAATACAATCCATATATCCCTCTACAATTATTATTGTTCGAGATTTATTATTTTTTATTACAAAATTCAGTCCATAAAGGTTTAATCCTTTATGAAATAATGGTGTCTCAGGTGAATTTAAATATTTAGGTTTTGAATCGTCTAAAACTCTTCCTCCAAATCCGATGACACTACCTTTATAATCAAACACAGGAAACATTATTCTATTTCTAAATCTATCGTAATAAGATCCTTTAGGACTTTTAACAATTAACCCTATATTACATAAATCTAATTCGGAATACCCCTTCCTTTTCAGGTATAATAACAAACCATCCCATTTATCAAAAGAGAACCCTAAACCGAATTTTCTCATTGTACCTTCGGTGATACCTCTGTTGGAGAAATATATTTCAGCCTTCTTATCCTTTCTTAAGTTATTATAAAAATACCTAGCCGCCTCTACATTAATTTTGTACATTTTCTTGTACATGTCTTGTTGTGCATTATTTTGATCATTGTGTAAATCTATACTAATGTTAGCTCTTTCAGCTAATACCCTTGCTGCTTCAGGAAAAGTTACATTTCTATCCTTCATAACATAACTGATTACATTCCCAGCTTCCCCACATCCAAAACACTTATAAATTTGTTTTTCCACAGATACAGTAAATGACGGACTCTTCTCATTATGGAAAGGACAAAGGCCAGTATAATTTTTTCCTATCCTTTTAAGTTTTACTCTTTCAGATATTACATCCACAATATCATTTTGTTCCTTTATTTTTCGGATGACATCTTCAGCAATCAATAGATTATTACCACCTTACTTAAATAAATCTACAATATATTTTTATTCGACAAAAAAGTTTATTATCCTTCTTTAATTTATCTTTTTTTAATAATAATTTTGTTTGCTTATAATATATTCTTTATAAAATACAAATTTCCTTCAATAAATTTATTTTTTTATTTTTATTTTTTATATTTTTTTATAAATTACTCTAAAATATTTATTTTTCTATTCTTATAATTTAATAAACAACAAATTTAGGTACATATATATTATTAAAAAGCATTAAACAATAGTCATCACTCATGCCAGAGATATAATCAGCTACCCCAGTATGTAGGCCTTCTTCCTTAACTATATCTTTGTAAAAGTCAGGCATAGAAAGTGGATTGTTAAAGTAATAAGTAAATACATTAGTTACCACAAATTGTGCTTTTTGTCTTTCTTCCTTTAAAATTTCACCTTTATATATATTTTCAAACATAAAGTTTCTTAAATCCCCTAATGCACTTCCAACTTTTTCACTAAGAGATATCCCTATGTTTCCTTTATCTAAATTATTTATAGTATTATAAATACAATCTTTAACTAAAGTATCTATTCGCATGCCATGATTTGCTCCCAATATTTTAACAGTACCTTTGGGCAACATTTCCTCTGTTAACAATTTTGCTCTTATAGAATCGTCTATGTCATGATTTACATATGCAATCTTGTCACTATATCTAACAACTTGACCTTCAAGTGTTTTCGCCTTTCCATAAATCTCGGAAAAACCACTGTGGTTAAGAATTCCATCTAGTACTTCTTCACTTAAATTAAGTCCCGCACCTAGTTTTTCTATTTTGGTAAGCACTCTAATGCTATTTTCGTTGTGCCTAAACCCTCCAGGCAAAATATCATTAAGTACCTCTTCACCATTATGAGCAAAAGGTACATGCCCTATGTCATGACCTAATGCTATAGCTTCTATCAAATCTTCATTTAAGCCTATACCTTTCCCAATAGTTTTTGCTATCTGCGCGACTTCTAATGTATGCGTTAATCTTGTTCTGTAATGATCACTACTAGTCTTTATGTATACTTGAGTTTTATGCTTGAGTCTTCTAAATGATTTACAATTTATGATCCTATCTCTGTCCACCATATAACATGTTCTTATATCATCCTTATTCTCTAATTCTTTTCTGCCCTTTGAATTTATGGATAAAGCACCATGTTGTATAATAAATTTCCCTTCATTAGCTTCTATTTTTTCGCGGATATTCATAAATTCCCTCCTAAATCCAAAACTATAGTTACTATCATTATGTTTTTCTTTAATTTAGACCTTTTTAAACTAAATAGTTGGTAAGTAAGGTCATTATTTTTTGAAGTTACATTAGTTAGTATTCTACATATGAAATTAATTTCCCTTTTTTTATGTTAAACGTATAATATTTAAATTTTATTAATATTCTAGTAATGTAATAATTTTTTAGGAGTGTTAGGATGCCATCTACGGCTAAAGACTTTAATAACATAAATTTATTATCTGAAGAAAATGTAAAAAAATACATCTTACCGCAATATAACTTAACCAATGCTGATATCAAACAAATTAAATTTAAAGATACTGATAAACAAAGAGCTGTATATAAAGTACAATACTACGATGAATCTTATTGTTTAAAAAAAGTTTATTATTCTATAAAAGATTTGTTATTCGTATACTCAGCTATAGAATGGTTGCATAGAAACAACATTAATGTGCCTCGAATCCTTCCAACAAATACAAATAGTAGATTTGTAAACTATAATAATATGCTATTTATACTTACCCCTTGGATTAATGGAATAAAATGCGACTATGATAATATTGATCATGTACTAGTATGCAGTTCTAATCTTGCAAGTATGCATAAAGTAAGTATTAACTTTAAACCCATATGTGGTAGTTCAACGAAAGAGGACTATAAACCTTTAAGTACTTCGATATATAAACACTATGAAAGCCTTCTTAAGTATTCTAATTTAGCTTATAAATATAATGATGCCTTTTCAAGGCTCTATCTTGAACATTTTAATTCAAGTAGTAAGCTTGCTAAGTTTTCTGCAAACATTGCTTATGATATTAATCTTGATAATCTTACAAAATCGCTATGTCATCTTGACTATGTTAATAAAAACATTATCTTTGACACTAATAATGAGATATGGGTAATTGATTTTGATAAATGTAGAAATGACTATTGTGCCCATGATATTTCCTATTCTTTAAGGCGCCTACTTAAAAGAGACAGTACAAAATGGGATTTTAAGCTTGCGATAAGTTTTTTAGAATTATATGATACGATACTACCTTTAACCTTTGATGATTATAAGTATATTCTTGTTTATTTATCTTTCCCACAAAGGTACTGGAAAATATCAAGAGATTATTATAGTAATATTAATAAGTGCAACAAAAAAGCATTCTTAAATTTGCTGCATAATGCAACTAATAAAAATGATTATCAATTAGATTTTGTAGATAAATTTCAAACTTATATTGGAAACAAATTTAAAATAACTTTAAAATAAATTCATAATAACATAGTAAGTACAAGTAAAACGCCGCTGTAACCCAGCGGCGCTTTACTTGTACTTTATTAATTATATATAGGGAGAAATAATTATTTTTTTCTTGGATTATTTATTTCCGCTTGAGCTGCTGCAAGTCTTGCAACTGGCACTCTAAACGGTGAACATGATACATAATCAAGCCCTACATTATGACAGAATTCAACGGAAGATGGGTCTCCACCGTGTTCTCCACATATTCCGAGTTTTATATTTGGACGAACTTTTCGTCCAAGTTCAGAAGCTATTTCTATAAGTTTACCTACTCCAACTTGATCTAATTTTTGGAATGGATCAAATTCGAAAACTTTCTTATCATAGTAATCTTTTAAGAAGCTTCCAGCATCGTCTCTTGAAAATCCAAAAGTCATTTGTGTTAAATCATTTGTTCCAAAAGAGAAAAACTCTGCTTCTTCTGCTATTAAATCAGCTGTAAGTGCAGCTCTTGGTATTTCAATCATTGTACCAACCATGTACTTTAAATCACTGCCTTTTTCAGCTATAATTTCATCAGCTATTCTTACTACTATATCTTTAACATATTTTAATTCTTTAATTTCACCAACTAAAGGAATCATTATTTCTGGAACAATATTATATCCTTTTCTAGTCTTAACATCTATAGCAGCTTCAATTACCGCTCTAGTCTGCATCTCAGCTATCTCTGGGTATGATACTGCAAGTCTACATCCTCTATGTCCCATCATTGGGTTAACTTCATGTAATGCCTCAACTGTAGCTTTTAATTCTTCAAAACTTAGTCCCATATCACTTGCTAATTCTTTTATGTCCTCATCAGCATGTGGTAAAAATTCATGAAGAGGTGGATCTAAAAATCTAATTGTAGCTGGTTTCTCTTTAAGTTCTTCATAGATTCCTACAAAATCCCCTCTTTGCATTGGTAATAATTTCTCGAGTGCTACTCTTCTTTGCGCCTCATCTTTTGCAACTATCATTTCTCTTATTCTTATTATTCTATCAGTATCAAAGAACATATGCTCTGTTCTGCATAAGCCTACGCCTTCAGCTCCATATTTAACTGCTTGTGCAGTGTCCTTTGGGGTATCAGCATTGGTTCTTACTTTAAGGCTTCTTACTTCATCAGCCCAACCCATAAATATTTCAAAATAACCGTTTATCTCAGGCTCAACTGTTTTAATTACTCCAGCATATACATTTCCTGTACTCCCATCCATTGAAATAAAGTCACCTTCATGATAGATTGTTTTTCCAATTTGGAAATTCTTAGCTTGTTCATTAACTTTAATTTCTGAACATCCAGCAACACAACAAGTTCCCATACCTCTTGCAACAACTGCAGCATGCGATGTCATGCCGCCTCTTACTGTTAGTATACCTTCTGCAGCTACCATGCCTTCAATGTCCTCTGGCGACGTCTCAAGCCTTACAAGTATAACTTGGTTGCCAGCTTCATGTTTAGACTTTGCGTCCTCCGCTGTAAAGCAAACTTTTCCACAAGCTGCTCCAGGAGATGCAGGTAAGCCTTTAGCTATTACTTGAGATTTTTTTAATTCAGCTGCATCAAAGTTAGGGTGCAGTAATGAATCTAGTTGCTTTGGTTCAACCTTCATAAGTGCTTCTTTTTTTGTTAACATTCCTTCTTCAACAAGTTCAACAGCAATTTTCAATGCAGCTTGTGCAGTTCTCTTACCATTCCTTGTTTGTAAAAAGTATAATTTACCATCTTCAATTGTAAACTCCATATCTTGCATATCTTTGTTATGTGTTTCAAGAGTATTTACAATCACCATGAACTCCTCATATACTTTTGGCATATCTTTTTTAAGTTGTGATATATCTTGTGGTGTTCTTATTCCCGCAACTACGTCTTCGCCTTGTGCATTCATTAAGTATTCAGCAAATATTTGTTTTTCTCCAGTTGATGGATTTCTTGAGAATGCAACGCCCGTTCCTGATGTTTCACCTTTGTTACCAAACACCATTTCTTGAACGCTTACTGCCGTTCCCCATGCTCCTGGGATATCATTTAATCTTCTATAAACAATAGCACGAGGATTATCCCATGATCTAAATACCGCAGAAATTGACTCTATTAATTGAGTTCTTGGGTCACTTGGGAATTCTTCACCTTGATTTTCTTTATAAAATTCTTTAAATTGTTTTACTAACTTTTTCAAATCATTAGCGTCTAATTCTGTATCAAAATTCACGCCTTTTTCTTCTTTCATCTTATCCATCATATTTTCAAAGTTTCTTTTTTCAACGTCCATTACAACGTCGGCAAACATTTGGATAAATCGTCTGTAAGAATCATAAGCAAATCTTGGGTTATTTGTTATTTTAGCCATAACTTCTACTGTATCGTCATTTAGTCCAAGATTTAAGATTGTATCCATCATGCCAGGCATTGATGCTCTTGCTCCAGATCGAACTGATACAAGTAATGGATTTTCTAAACTTCCAAACTTCTTTCCTGTGATGTTTTCAAGTTCAGTCATTTTAGCATGAATATCACTAACGATTTCGGGTGCTATTAATTGACCATCCTCATAATACTTATTACAAGCTTCGGTAGTAACTGTAAACCCTTGTGGAACTGGAATTCCAAGGCTCGTCATATCTGCAAGATTTGCACCTTTTCCACCTAAAAGATTTTTCATTGAACGATTACCCTCGCTAAAAAGATAAATATACTTTTTATTTTCCATTTTCGCACAACCCCTTCGATTATAAATTATATATGATGATAAGTATAAATGGTATATATTTGAATTATAAACGTTTCCATCAATTCAATTTATGCTAAATTTTTACATACCATTTGTAACATTATAACACGTTTTTAAGATGAAATGTTGGTGTTGTTTGTTAAAAATGTTAAGTTTTAAATAATAAAAGCCAGCAACTAATAGTTACTGGCTTTTATAAGATTAAAAGTTATTATACTAATAATTTTTTAAAGAAAAAATAAAACTATTATTCAGTCTCTTTGTCTTGCACTTTATCATTTTTTTCGTTTTTTTCGTTTTCTTCGTTTTGCTTTTCTTCTTTCTCTTTTTCGTCAAATTTTACAGTATATTGGTATACATTTTCATTATTATTCTCTTTATCATCATTACTATTATTACTGTCTTTATTCTCTTTACTGCTTTTGTTAAAACTACCTTTAGTTTCATTAAATTTTTCTTTTACATCATCACTTATATCACTCATTTTATTTTTTACATCATCAACTGTATTTTTAATAATAGTATTAATTACTTCCACACTACCATCTGCTTTTGTTACCTCAATGGTGACTTTTGTGAGTACTGCAGTTAAAACACCTATAGCAATTAGAGCTGGATAAATTAATCCAAATATGCCTGCTGCAATGCCTGCATTAACAGGTATATCTATAATCACAGTCTGACCTTTCTTTATCTTTATCCTTGATACGTTACCTTTTCGTGCAGTGCTCTTTATCCATTCTAAAAGTTCATCCTTAGTAGTATACATTTCGTCCATATTGAATTTATTAGATTTTTTTTCTTTTGCTTCAATATAAATCAAAGCATTAACTACATCACTATCACATTCTTCTAATGCTTCCTTAGCATCCGTGTATGAAACGCCTGTTCTTTCTTTAATAATGTCAATTTTCTCTAGCGTAATTTCTGCCATTAAAATCATCCTCCTTATAATTTATCTAAGGTAAAATTAATTTATTGATCATTGTATTCCCTTAAATAATTAAACATTTCTAAGCTTTTTGGTTTCCTTGTATAATTTTGAGAAATAATAAAAGACAAAATTTTGTATAACTCAAGTTTTGACGATTGTGAAACAATAATTCTATTAATTTTATCCATACCAAAATTGTTTAAGAATTTTAATGTATTATATGTAGGATTTGATATATATATACTATTTAACTTTTCACACTCTTTACAAATTGGACCATATAATATGGAATCAATATTATTTGACATACTTATTTTCTTTCTACACTTAACACATTGACTAAAATTTAATTCATATCCTGTTGCTTTTAAAATTCTTAATTCAAAAGCTCTAGCTAGAATCTCTATATCCATAACGTCATTTTTTATAAAATAAAAGGCGGAAACTAAATCTCTAAAAAGATCTTTATTGACCTCATCGCTTTCCATTGCAATATCAATTAATTCATTAAAATATGAAGCATATGTAATTGTGTCTAGGTTTCTTAATAATTGCTGAAAAGAATCTATAATTGTAATCTCATTTATTGTATATAAATTTCTACCTTTAAAGAGTATAAATTCTCCATAAGTGCAAGGCAGAGTTGAAGATACATATCTGCTTTTATTTTTCCTAGCGCCTTTAGCTATGGCAGTTATTTTACCAAAATCCTCACTAAAAAGCCATACTAACTTATCATTCTCTTTAAACTCTTGAGTTTTTATAACTATAGCCCTAGTTTTAAAAATCGACAGAAAATCATCCCCTACTTATATCCGAGCTCTTTCAAGATACTTGAAGTATCTCTCCATTCTTTCTTTACCTTTACCCATAATCTCAGATGTATGTTTTCTTCTAATAATTTCATTATATCTTGCCTTGCATAAGTAGAAATTTGTTTTAGGGTTTTTCCACCTTTTCCAATTATTATACCCTTATGAGAATCTTTCTCACAAAGTAAGTTAACTTCAATATTGTAGATCTCCTTTTTATCCCTTTTCATAGAAATAATTTCTACTGCTATTCCATGTGGCACTTCTTGTGATAATAATTTCAAAGCCTTTTCTCTTATAATTTCAGTAATAATGAATCTTTCTTGCTGATCTGTAATCATATCTTCTGGGTAATATAAAGGGCCTTCTGGCATGTTCTCTTCTACAAGTTTAGTAACTATGTCAACATTTTTACCTTTTATAGCAGCAATTGGTATTATTTCTTTAAAATCAAAATACTCAGAATAACCTTGAACAGTTTTAGCTACCCTCTCTTGGGTATTCTCATCAATCTTATTAACTAATAAAAACACAGGTATCTTAGTATTTTTAAACTGTTCGAGAATATGCATATCACCTTTATCAATTTCATCTCCTGGCGTAGTAATAAATAATATAACATCTACTTCACTCGCAGATTGCTTTGCTACTTTAACCATATATTCTCCTAGTTTATGTCTAGGTTTATGCATTCCTGGAGTATCTACAAATATTATTTGAGATTCTTTAGTCGTTAAAATTGTTTGTATGTTATTTCTTGTAGTTTGGGGTCTGTTAGACACAATTGATAATTTCTCCCCCATTATATAATTAATTAATGTAGATTTACCTACATTAGGCCTTCCAATAATAGTTACGAATCCTGATTTAAACATATATCCTCCTTTTGTTATCTTACTTTGGTAAATCTTCTTTAGTAAAAGCACCAATATCTTATTCATGGTTTTTCTTATATATTCATCTTAATTTTTTACTAATATAATTTGTATACCTTTTACCTTATATAAGTAGTTTTACGCGAAAAATCACGTATAATAATTATATCACTAATAATTAGTATTTCAATAACATTATAATTAAATTCAGGATATTATGTATCTGAAAAAAAAGTGTAAATCATCCTAAAACTTTGAATAATAGTAATGTTAATAAAGTTCCAAATACAGCACCAAAAACTACTTCTATAATGGAATGAATTTCTGAGTCAACTCTGCTTTGGGCGACAATTCCAGCTATAAAATAAGATAATACCATAATTAAAGGTTCATTGCTCAATAATGTTATGGTTGTTGCTACTGAAAAAGCAATAGTTGCATGACCACTTGGCATACCTCCCCTAAGAGGAGTTCCTTCACCATAAATTGCCTTAACTACCACTGTAGCAATACAAACTATAACTAGTATAAAGAATATCATGTGAGGGTCAGATCTTTTAAGTTTTAGCATCACCGTTCTATTAAGTGGAGTTACTCTATCCCAAAAGATTACATATCCTACTAGGACAGAATTTATAGCAGTTACTAGAACCGCACCAGCAGCAACATTTTTGGCAATTTTTGCTAGTGGATGGAAGTAGTTTGTTGTAGCATCTATTGCACACTCTACTGCGGTATTTATCATTTCAGCAACTATTACCAATGTTATAGTTATGGTAATAATTAAAAGTTCTATCTTGGACAAATCATAGAAAAATGTGGCTGTAAGCACTAATATTGTAGTTAACATATGTATTTTCATATTTCTTTGTGTTCGAATTGAGTATATGATTCCTTCAATAGCATAATTAAAACTATCAACTAATTTCTTAACTTTCATACTTAACCACCTTTAAAAATATTCTCATACATTAAGGCACATGAAATGGGCCAAAATGTATTTTATCTAGAAATATTAAAATTATTGAGTATTTCTTCTTCTCTCACTCTCATAATATTTTTTTCTACTCCATCCATGTGATCATACCCAAGCAAATGTAGAATGGAATGCACCGTAAGGTATGCACATTCGCGAATAAAGGAATGTCCAAATTCTTCACTTTGTTGCTTAGATTTTTCAAGAGATAATGCGACATCACCAATTACTAACTTACCATCATATAAATCACTTTGGTCAAATTGATAATTTACGTACACATCTTTAAATACCTTATTATCTGGGTAATGTAGCATAGGAAAAGATAGCACATCCGTAACTTTATCTATTCCACGTTGCTTTGAGTTTATTTCTTTAATTTCTTCATTATCTATAAATATAACACTTACTTCGTTTTCTATAAAAAGTTTTTCTTCATGGAGTGTATACTCAATGACATCTTTTATAGCAGTTTCTAGTTCCTTCGTAACTTCAATCTTATTTTGCCTGTTATCAATATAAATCATACTTATTCATACTCCTCTACTTCGTCACTCAAAAACGAATTATTTATTTTCAAGTTCCTTATCCTTTTGCCATTTTTCTAAAGGATACTCTATTCTATCATGGTATATACCTGAAAGCACTTTCATAAATGATGCTCTAATCTTTTCTAAATCTTTTAAAGTTAAATCACAATTATTTAGTTGCCCGTCATTAAGCCTATTCTTTATTAAATTATTTACCATTTCCTCAATTTTACCTTTTGTATGATTAGGAATTGATCTTACAGCCGCTTCAACTGCATCTGAGAGCATTATAATTGCAGCTTCCTTGCTTTCCGGATTAGGTCCTTGGTATCTAAAATTCTCTTCCTTAATTTCATCTGGATTATCACTAGAATTTTTCATAGTTACATAAAAATATTTAACTAAAGTAGTACCATGATGCTGAACAATTACATCTTGAATCACCTTAGGTATCTTATATTCTTTTGCAAGCTCAAGTCCATCCTTAACATGAGAAATTATTATAAGTGTACTTAGATTCGGAGTTATCTTATCATGTGGATTGTCATTTCCTAGTTGATTTTCTTTAAAGAAATAGGGTCTTTTAATCTTGCCAATATCATGATAATATGCAGAAACCCTTGCAAGAACAGGATTTGCACCAACTGCTTCTGCTGCAACTTCCGCAAGATTAGCTACAATTACAGAGTGATGGTAACTTCCTGGCGCTTCTAAAAGCAACCTTTTTAATAATGGATGATTAGGGTTTGATATTTCTAGTAGCTTAACTGTAGTTACAATATCAAAAAAGCTTTCGAAAAATGGTAAAAATCCTATAGTAAGTACTCCAGATATAAGACTTGCAATATATACCATTCCTGCTTTTTTTAAAACATCCATTATACTATTACTTAGTAAAAATCCCATAGAGAGATACACCATCAAATTAACCATTGCAATATATATGGATGAATATAGTATATCATTCCTTTGTTGCATTTTCTTGAGTAACATAACCCCCACAATGGAGTTAAGCACAGCCAATATTGTAATCTCAAAGTTGAAATTAACTGCAACACTTATAAGAATGCAGTTAAAAACATTTAAAGTCATAGCTACTTCATCATTAATTAAAATAGCCATAAGCATTGGTACACATGCTAGTGGAATTACAAACAAAGAGGTTATACCTAATACTCTGGCAAGCAATATAGCAATTATATTAAGAATATTTAGCATAATCAACTTTTTAATATCATTAAATATTTTCGGATGGTACTTATATAAATAATACCATTGAAGTAAAATTACAAGGCAAACGAGTGCTGATAAACTTAAATATAATGACCATTCAATACTATCAGTATTATCTAGTAGTCCCAATGATTCAAGTAGTGCCTCTTGCTGTGAGGTTAATGGCTCTCCCTCTTTTACAATTATCTGATCCTTCTTGATCATGACAGGCACAACGTTCTTTTTCGCTTCTTCTATTAAAATCTCTGTCCCTTGCTTATCATATATTGTATTAGGCTGAACCTCAACATTTGCAATGGCCATTCCTATTTCTCTTATATCTTTTGAAAAATTCGAGTTATTAAAAGCTGTCGCAATAATGCCCTGTGCCATGACAATTTCTTCAGGTTTATTTTCATTTATTGTTGTTACCTCATAAAGTGTTGTCATTGTGTCTTTAAGAAATTTTTCTAGTTCATTAGCCTCACTACTATCTAAGTTTATTAAAGTCTGATATTTTTCATAGGTAAAATTAGAAATTGAATTTTTAATTTTGAGTGAATCTATTTTTTCCTTTTCAGATAATAGTTTAACAGTTGAGTTTCCATCTTTTGTAGATGAACTACTAGTACCTGTAGTGTTTAACCCTTCTACTTTGGTAAATAAATCACCAATATGTTTTACTGCCGTTTCATTTACGGGAATTTTAATTGTTTTTTTTCCTATATCTTCTACAGCCTTAACTCTATTGTTTTCAGTGGATATTTCATTTTCAACTTCCCTAGGCGCCTTTATATCTACATTCGCAATATCCCCAACATTTAATGTATACTTTTTCGGAACTAATGCAGTTACTAAAATTAAAAACATTATAATCGCCGTAACTGCAAATATCAAATAGGGTTTTGCTTTATTAAGTTTCATAAGCTCCCCGATATTTTTCATATTCAATCCCCACCTTTTCTTCTCACGTAAACTAAAAAATATATTAATCCTTATTTTGCTCATATTCACTATTTTTTTTCGGGTGTACTTTTAACTTCAGGTACTATACTTGCTTCGGAAGCTACATTCTCTTCAGCAACAACCAATACTCTGATTAAGTATTTATTTTTCTCCTTTTTAACATTTTCAATCCTGTCTATAATTTTTACATTTTTGTCCAAATCCTTAAATATATTGGAATATAATTCTTTCACTATCTTAGTTGAATCAGCAGGTATATTTTTTTCTTCAACTTCATAATAGCTTTCTTTAGTTATTAGTTTATTGCTATTTTCTATTTTATCATAATTAGTATACGGAATTAAGCTATTTTTCAGATATATTTTTTTATTTGCTAACTTAATGTATAAATTAGTTATACTTTTTCCTGTTTTAACTTTCGTTATTTTATTTAAGGGAACTTCTTTAATCTTCTCGTAAAAAGTTCTAGCAATAACTTCTCCCTGTGCATGCGCAGGATAAAGACCTTCTTCTTTACCTTGTTCCCCTTTAACTAGTATATCTCCCTTTTGTATAACGTCCCCATCAATCACAATAGCTGTACCACCAGTTGTAAATACTCTAGACACTATACCATCTTTCGTGGCTATTAAATTACAGGGTGTTTGATTACTAACTATAATCGGTGGTGATTGTCTTTCTATTACATCAACTTTTAATTTAACACCGTCAATCCTTGCTTTTACCCACATTATTTCATCATTGCTTCTTGTAATCTTATTTTCAATCTCGTATACATCTATATTTTTTTTCCTTTGGCCTGGTCTTATCCCAAAACTTTTAATCTGATTACGTAGTTCATACGGACTTATATAATTCTCAGTATTAATTTCTATGTTCCATACAAATGTAGACAAATAATATAATATGCCTGCGAACAAAACTACGCCTAATAAAAGTGCAGTTCGGCTTCTTAATTTTATTAAAATAAATGATACTCCACTTCTTCCAATAATTTTAACCCTTGTATTGGTTCGTTTGGCCACTTTACTGATCTCACCATAATCACTTAATTTCACTTCTAAGATTACAGTTGTTATGTTAATTTTCCTTATATTTTTGACTACAACATTATTTTTCCATAGTAAGTTAATGAATTTTTCTGGTATCAGTGATTGAATTTCCATTGTAATAATACCTTTTTTATACTTTTTAAAATTATTCATGACTTTCATACACAACTGACTTAAAGTTTCCACTTAAAGTTATTGTGTTTCCCCCTATAAATAATATTTTAAAATTTTTACCGTATATTGAAATAGGACCCACATTTGAATTTATTTTTATTTGTTCTTCTTCAAATATTACTACACCTTTATGGTTTTCTATATTTATTTCATTATTAGCCAAAATAGTAATTTTGGGTAAATCTAACAGTATATCTCTTGGCAAATCTAACTTGCTAGCTATAATTTCTTTTGTTTTATAAAATTTATTATCCATAACACTCACCTCACAAAAATACTTCATACTAAATTTATGAAGAAAAGCCCTAAGAAATTACAGTTTTTAAACTTTATAATTCTCCCAATAAAAAAAAGACCCAGCAAATGCTGAGTCTTTCGTTTATTCAAATTCTATTATACTATTTAACTAATAAGCTTACCTTCTATATTGCCCATAAATTTAAGCAATAAGGCAAACATAATTTTCCCATGTATTTCATACCAATATCCCCAAATTACACCACTGCTTTTATGAATAGCTCTAAATTTATGATTTAGTTAACTGCTGAGGAAGGTATTTTAACAAGATTATTTTAATAACAAATTAAATCTTGTTGCTTTCCAATTTCAAAAATTCTATTTAAATTTTCTCTTTCTTGCAGCTTCTGATTTCAACTTCTTTTTAACACTTGGTTTTTCATAGTGCTCTCTTTTTCTTACTTCTCCGAGAACTCCACTTCTTGCGCACTTTTTCTTAAACCTTCTTAAAGCATTCTCAATTGTCTCGTCTGCTCCAACCTTAATTTCTGACATCATTATCCCTCCCTCCGCTAGCTCAATTCATTTTAAAAGCAGCTAATGCGGGGCCTAAATAGCACATTTTTTATTATACAACACACTTTTATATAATGTCAACATTTTCATTGCTATTTTGTTATATATAATGTGTTTTTATATAAACAATATTAATAATTACAACTATGATTTGCAAATTAACATATCAACTATTGATTTACTTGAATACCCCTTTTATGTTAACCTGGTGGCCACTTAAGCATCCTTCCACCTAGCAAATGAAAGTGTAAATGCTCAACGGTTTGACCGCCTTGCTTTCCAGAATTAGAAACAATTCTATATCCAGTCTCATCAATTCCCAAAGTTTTCACAATTTTCTTTGCAACCATAAATATATGCCCTATTAATTCTGCCTCATCTTGGTTTAGTGAATTTACGTTATTAATATGTTGCCTTGGAATAATAATAACATGAACAGGTGCCTCAGGACTTATGTCATTAAAAGCTATAACTTTATCATCTTCATAAACCATATCACAAGGAATTTGTTTTTTTATAATTTTACAAAATATACATTCTTCCTTTTCCATATAATCACCTCCCAATCATCTTATAATATACTATTCAACGTAAAACTTCATTTTCCTGCTTATAAATTAACTACTTTCATAATTTTTATAATTCTTGCACTTCTCCAATTAAATGATCGTCCTTGCATTCTATAAATTTAGTTATATGAAATTCGCATTCTATGTTTTGTTTTGCCTTCACCATAACCTTTATATAATTGTCAGTGTAGCCTTCATATTCATCTTCACTAGTTGGAGATTTTAACTCATATAAAACATTCATGCATTTTCCTTTAAATTCACTTATATGTTTCTTCTCGAGTATATTATTAAGTGCAATAAGCTTATGACTTCTATCTTCTTTTATATTCCCATCTATCTGCTTTTTTATTTGCGCAGCTTTAGTTCCTTTTCTTGGGCTATACTTAAAAATATGCATTTTTGATAATTCTAAGTCCTTTAAAAAAGCATAAGTTTTATCAAACTCTTCTTGGGATTCTCCAGGGAAGCCTACAATTACGTCAGTAGTTATAGATACCCCCTCAATATTACTACGAATATTTTCTACTACGCTCTTATATTCCTTTGCTGTGTAATGCCTATTCATTCTTTTAAGTGTTTCATCACAACCACTTTGAAGTGAGAGGTGGAAATGATGGCATAGTTTCTTAAACGACTTTATTTTTTCAATAACGCCCTCCGTAAAAAAGGTTGGGTCTATTGATCCTATTCTTATTCTTTCAATTCCTGGAACCTTATCCACTTCTTCTAAAACTCTAACTAAATTCCAACCACCTTCTAAATCCAATCCAAAAGAAGCTATATGTATGCCTGACAAAAGAATTTCTTTAAAACCATTTGCAGCTAACTCATAAACCTCTGATACTATTTTCTCTGGTTTTTTACTACATACAGCTCCCCTTGCGTAAGGTATCAAGCAATAAGAACAAAACCTATTGCAACCGTCTTGAATTTTTACAAAAGCTCTTGTTCTGTCTTTATACTCTTTTATATTTAAGTTTTCGAATACTTTATTTTTTAAAACATCACTAACTTCTATAACCTGTTTCTTTTCTTCTCTATACCTATTTACCCAATAAACTATATCACCCTTATTTCGACTACCCAAAACTACGTCAACGCCATCAATGCTTGCAACTTCGGTTGCTGCAATTTGTGCATAACATCCAACCACTGCAATAACAGCTGCATCATTTAATCGTCTTGCCCGTCTAATCATCTGTCTTGACTTTTTATCGCCCATATTAGTAACCGTGCAAGTATTAATAACATACACATCTGAAACCTCATCATATTCCGTTACTTCATATCCGTCTTTAATGAATTTTTCAACCATTGCTTCTGATTCATACTGATTTACTCTACACCCTAAGGTAGTGATTGCAACTTTCATCACGCATTCCCTCCTAGATCTCCCAGCTCATACATTATAAGACTTAAACATGTAAACCCTGCAGTCTCAGTTCTAAGTATCCTTGGTCCTAAAGTAATTATTTTTGCTCCTATTTCTTTGAGTTTTGATATCTCAATTTCTTCAAATCCACCCTCTGGTCCTATGATAATTGCAACTTTATTGATATGTATTTTATCTATATTCTCTACTAACTTCTTTATCCCATAACCTTCTTCATTTTCATAGGGAACAACCACTAAATCCATATGCTTTAATTCGCCCAGTAAATTATCAAACTCTATAGGTACATTTATTTTAGGAACCAAACTTCTTTTGCTTTGCTTAGATGCTTCAAGGGCTATCCTATTCCATCTATCTAATTTCTTACACTCTTCCTTTTTAAACTCCTTAAGGTGAGTTTTAACAACTACTCTCTCTGTAATTATAGGTGTTATAGCTTTAACTCCGAGTTCAGTATTTTTTTGAACTATTAAATCCATTTTTGTAGATTTAGGCATGCCTTGAAATAAGTATACTTCAATGGGACTTTCATTATTTATGGAACTTTCTTCTAGTAAATTTACATTTACAACTTTCTTATCTATAAGAGTTATTTCTCCTACATACTCTTTCCCTTCGGAGTTGTTTATACTTATCTTGTCTCCAACTTGAAGCCTTAATACCCTATATATATGTTTAACATCTTCTCCATCTATAATAGCATTATTACCATCTATATTCATTTTTGGAACAAAAAATTTATGCATAATTTATTCTCCTCAAACCTTACCACATTCTAATAAGAATCAAACCAATATGATAGTTTATTTTAATTCACCTTATTTTACTATAACTTCGCAACTATACAAACCCATTCGCCCTCAATATTTATCTCCTCAATTTTAAAACCACACTGGGTTAACTTAGTTATTACTTCATCTTTTTTACTTAGAATTATACCTGAGGATATAAAGTATCCACCGCAAGCTATGAATTCCTTAACTTGATCCGTCAAAAATATAATAATATCAGCCATAATATTTGCTATAACTATACTAGCCTTTCCTTTAACAACTTCCATTAAGTCACCATATAGAATCTCAATGTTACTTATATCATTGTAGCTGACATTCTGCCTTGCAGAATCAACTGCAACAGGATCCAAGTCAACTCCTATAGTGTTTTTAGCCCCAAGCTTAGCCGCAGCGATAGACAATATCCCAGAACCTGTTCCTATATCAAAAACTACGGAATCTTTGTTTACGTGCTTCTCTAGTGCTTTTATACACATTCTAGTAGTTTCATGAGAACCAGTTCCAAAAGCCATGCCTGGGTCTAGTTCCACAATTATTTCATCAGGTTTTTTATCATACTTTTCCCATATAGGCTTTATAACTACCTTTTCTCCTACCTTTATAGGTTTATAATACTTTTTCCAGTTATTTTCCCAGTCTTCTTCATTTACCTTTGCAGCATTTACTGATCCTACACCTTTATCTAAACCAAACTTTGGCAAATTACTTACTCCTGCTTTAATTTCTTCTAAGTGCTTATCAAAGTTATTATCTTCTTTATAGTATCCCTTAATTACAACCTCACTATTTGTATCTATAATTGTTTCATCAAAATAATCCCAATCTGTAGTATGGTCTCTCCTATAAATTAGATCTAAGGGATCCAAAATAGAAACTCCTTCTACTCCAGTATTATATAGCATTGCTGAAACTGCCTCAACTGCCTCACTACTTGTTATTATGGTTACTTCAATCCAGTCTTTATTCATAATTTCTCTCCTTATTTATAATAAAAAACCCCGTTTTACAAAACGGAGTTTTTTATAATTATTTACCTAATATTTTATCTACAAAAGACTTTTTACTTTCATCAAAGCAGGCTATACTCTCGCCACTAGCTTCCATAAATACTTTTAAGGCGTCTTTTTGTTTATCATTTAAGGATTTTGGAATATCAACAATAACCTTTACGTATTGATCTCCTCTTCCATGTCCGTTTACTCTAGGGATTCCCTTACCCTTAAGCCTAAATACAGTTCCAGATTGTGTTCCTCCTGGAACTTTATATTTAACGTCTCCATCTACCGTTGCTACTTTAATTTCAGTACCCATGGATGCATAACCAAAGCTTATATGGGATTCTATATGAATATCATTACCATTTCTCTTAAAGGTTTTATGGGGAGCTACTCTGATATTAATATACAAATCTCCTGCTGGGCCACCCTTTTCCCCTTGTTCTCCTTGCCCTCTTAATGGCATAACATTTCCAGTATCAACTCCACCTGGAACGTTGATTTTAATTTTTCTATTTTTTCTCTCTTTTCCAGAACCGTGACAATTTTTACATGGTTCAGCTATTATATGGCCCTTGCCTCCGCACTTATCACAAGTACTCATACTAGCGAAGCTTCCAAAAGCTGTGTTTCTCTGAACTTTTATCTGTCCATTTCCGCCACACTTATCACAGGTCTTAGGTGTTGTACCAGCTTTAGCACCGCTACCACCGCACTCACCACATTTTTCATTTCTTGTAATAGATATCTCTTTTTCAACACCAAAAACAGACTCCTCAAAATGTAAACTTAGATTATATTCTAAATCTGCACCTTTTCTTGGACCATTCTGATTTCTTTGAGAAAATCCACCACCTCCACCAAATATGTCACCAAATATATCACCAAATCCACCAAAACCTGAAAAATCAGAACTACCTTCAAATCCTGCTCCACCAGCATCAGCTGTACCATATTGATCATATCTTGATCTTTTTTCTGAATTAGATAAAACTTGGTATGCCTCATTCATTTCTTTGAATTTATCTTCAGCTTCTTTATTACCTGGATTTCTATCTGGATGGTACTTTAACGCACCTTTTTTAAAAGCTTTCTTAATTTCTTCCTCACCGGCATCTCTTTCTATGCCAAGAGTTTCATAATAATCTTTATTTGCCATCTAGCTCTTCACCACCTAAAATATATATGCTTTTATATTATAACTAATCCCTAATATAAACTAATCCTTAAAATAATACAACTCTTATTATTATATAGTTTATCTATAACTATTGATAATACTGTTTTACTTAAGGCAAATTAAAATTAGGGAAGGGTAGTTACCCATCCCTAATTTAATTATTTTATTAATTATTTATCTTCTTTTTTTTCTTCTTCTTTCTTTTCATCTTCATCTACTTTGTAATCAGCATCTACTACATTGTCATCTTGCTTAGCATCTCCAGAAGCTGTATCTTCACCTTGAGCTTTTGTTGATTCTGCTTCTGCTTGATATATTTTTGTAGTTACTGCATAAAATGCCTCAGTTAACTCTTCAGTAGATTTCTTAGTAGCCTCTGTATCTTCACCATCTTTAATCTTTTTAAGAGCTTCTAATTTATCTTGAATATCTTTCTTATCTTCCTCTGACACTTTTTCTCCGAGGTCAGTTAAGCTTTTTTCAGTTTGATATACTAACTGTTCTGCATTATTCTTGACTTCAATTTCTTCTTTTCTTTTCTTATCTTCACCTGCAAATTTTTCTGCTTCTTTTACTGCTTTATCAATTTCATCATCGCTTAAATTAGTTGATGCTGTAATTGTTATTTTAGCTTCTTTTCCTGTTCCTTTATCTTTAGCTGATACATTAACAATGCCGTTAGCATCTATATCAAAAGTAACTTCTATTTGTGGAATTCCTCTTGGTGCTGATGCAATTCCTGAAAGAGTAACTCTTCCTAGTGATTTGTTACCTGCAGCCATTTGACGCTCACCTTGAACAATGTTAATTTCAACTGATGTTTGACCATCTGCAGCTGTTGAGAATACCTGACTCTTTTTAGCAGGAATTGTAGTATTTCTTTCAATTAATGGAGTAGCTATTCCGCCTAAAGTTTCAATTCCTAGTGTTAATGGAGTTACATCAAGAAGTAAAACATCTTTAACTTCTCCACTTAATACTCCTGCCTGAACTGCTGCACCGAGTGCTACACATTCGTCTGGATTTACTCCCTTTGAAGGTTCTTTACCAGTGAAGTTTTTAACTGCATCTTGAACTGCTGGTGTTCTTGTTGAACCACCTACAAGTACAATCTTATCTATTTCGCTAAGAGATAAACCTGCGTCTGCAAGTGCTTTTTTCATTGGTTCAATTGTTGAATTAACTAAATCATGAGTTAATTCATTGAATTTTGCTCTTGTTAAATTCATATCTATATGCTTAGGGCCTGTTGCATCAGCAGTTATGAATGGTAAATTAATATTTGTTTGTGTTGATGATGATAATTCTATTTTAGCTTTTTCAGCAGCCTCTTTAAGTCTTTGAAGTGCCATTTTATCATTTCTTAAATCTATTCCATTATCTGCTTTAAAAGTATCTGCTATATGGTTCATAACCTTTTGGTCAAAATCATCTCCACCAAGCTTAGTATTTCCGTTAGTAGATTTAACTTCGAATAAACCATCACCAAGTTCTAGTATAGATACATCAAATGTACCGCCGCCTAAATCATATACTAATATTTTTTGATTAACATCCATTTTATCTAAACCATAAGCTAATGCTGCTGCTGTTGGCTCGTTTATTATTCTCTTTACTTCAAGTCCAGCTATTTTTCCTGCATCCTTTGTTGCTTGTCTTTGGCTATCATTGAAATATGCAGGTACAGTTATAACTGCTTCTGTAACTGATTCTCCTAAATAGGCCTCAGCATCTGCTTTTATTTTTTGTAATATATAAGCTGATATTTCTTGTGGTGTATGTGTTTTTCCGTCTATAGTTACTTTGTGATCAGTACCCATTTCTCTTTTTATTGACATTATTGTTTTATCTGGATTTGTTATTGCTTGTCTTTTAGCCACTTGACCAACTAATCTTTCACCATTTGCTTGAAATGAAACTACAGATGGTGTAGTTCTTGCACCTTCTGAATTTGAAATTACTACGGGTTCTCCACCCTCCATAACTGCTACACATGAATTAGTTGTACCTAAATCTATTCCTATAATTTTTCCCATTATTATTTCCTCCCTATATTCCTTTTATACCATAGCAATTATAATTGTTATGATATTTATATTTTTTATATTTTTTATATTTTTTATATTTTTTATATTTTTTATATTTAATTAGCTACTTTAACCATACTATGTCTTAATACTTTGTTTTCTTTTTTATATCCCTTTTGGAATACTTCCACTATTTCATTAGCTCCATACTTCTCATCTTCTACGTGCATTACTGCATTATGAAGATTTGGGTCAAATTCGCCATCTGACGCTAATTCTTCCACTCCTAGTTTTTCAAATGCAACATTAAATAATCTTACTGTCATCTCTACACCAGTTCTTAGCTCTTCCCCAGAACCTTCAGCAGAAAGTGCTCTTTCTAAGTTATCAAGCACTGGTAAAACTTCTTTTAAAACATCTGCACAAGCATCTGTGTATATGCCTTGTTTCTCTTTTGCAGTTCTTTTTCTAAAGTTTTCATATTCTGCAGTTGTTCTTAAAAACTTGTCTTTAATAGCATCCACATCATCTTGTAATTTCTCGTTTTCTTCTTGTAGTTTTTTCTTATTTTTTTTCATATCTTTTTCTTTATCACTTTCTAAAAGTTCTTCTGACTCACTGCCTTCTAACTCTTCATTTTCTAGTATTTCAGGATTTTCTACTATTTCAGCTTCTTCAATTACTTCGGCTTCTTCTAGTGTTTTATCTATGATACCCTCATTCTCTTCTTGACTGCCTTGTGTTTCGGTATTTTCGTCTACTGAACTTAAATCCTCATCAGACATTTTATCGGTTTCTTCGTCTATTATTTCGTCATTGTTTGTATGCACTCAATCATTCCTCCATTTCTGGCTCAAAGTAAATCTTTTAATTTAAACATTATCTATTATTATTATAAATTTGAGCTATATTATCATTTAATTCTTTAACTATTTCAGTTAATACAGATATAACTTTTCCATAAGGAATTCTTGTTGGGCCTATAACGCCGATAGATCCAAGTGGTATACCCGATGCGCTATAGACAGCCGTTATAATACTGCATTCGCGAGCACACTCAACAAAATTCTCCCCACCAATTTTAATTGTAATATTACCATTAATGTCGTTAGCTCCAAGTAAACTATTTATACTTTCTTTATTATCTACTAAAACTAAGAACTCTCGTGCTTTAGTGATGTTGTTATATTCTGGGTAGTTAAATATATTTGCAGCACCCTGAATATAAACTTCTGAAGCTTCAACGCCAGACAAACTGTCATACAAAGCTGGAATAATGCCGTCAAAAATTTCTCCGTAAGCCGCTAAATCACCTTTTAGATTATTAATAACTTCCAAATTTATTTGCTGAATTGTAAGCTTTCCTAATCTAACATTGAGTATATTGGTAAGTTTTTCTATAACTGCACTACCAATAGGCCTACTAATTTTGATAACATTATTTTTTATGATACCACTATCAGTAATAATTATAAACAAAATACTTGCACCATCTAAATTCACTAGTTGAATATATTTAATACAACTCTTTTGAACAGAGGGCGCCTTCACTATAGATGTAAGATTCGTAAGAAGCGAAAGCATTTGTGTTGCTTGCTTAACAATTTTATCAACCTCGTATAGAGCTACATTAATAAGATGGTTTTTGATCATATACTCTTCCTCAGTGGATAGTTTTGTAAGTTCCATAAGTCTATCAACATATAATCTATAACCCTTATCTGATGGTTTTCTACCTGATGAGGTATGTAGATGTTCTATATATCCCATCTCTTCAAGGTCTGACATTTCATTTCTTATAGTAGCTGAACTAATACCTAAATCATACTTTTTGGCTATGGTTCTGGACCCTACAGGCTCACCATTATTAATATAATCTGTAATTATAGCCTGAAGTATCTTAATTTTTCTTTCATCCATTTCCATAATATCACCTCTTTTATTAGCACTCACTACCGTTGAGTGCTAACGGGTATGTATTTAAGGTATCATTTACTACTGATTTTGTCAATAACCTTCATTTTTCACTATAGCCATTTTATACCTGTTATTCTAACTTAGGTTCCACATACTATATATTACTCTAATTCTCGTATAAACTTTGTTTAGTCATGAAATTTCTTATTTAAAACATATAAATTTAGAGAAGAAATTCTGCCATAATAACGTTAGATACCTCAATGCCTTCGAAAGTTAAAAATATGCTATCCGTATCTTCTTTCATAAAACCAGTCTTTGTATATTTATTTATTACTTCGCTATAAACACTTCTCATATCTTTGTTGAACCTTCGCATGAATTCACTTTTGCTTATGCCCGAATTCTTTCTAAGACCCATGAACATAAACTCTTCCATATCATCTTGAAGGGAATTTTTTGTTTTCTCCACTGTTGCATTACCTTTATTATTCATCATTTCAATATATTTTTCTATATTTTCCTCATTTCTATACCTAAAACCTTCATTATAGGAATGAGACGCAGAACCACAACCAATATATTCATCCATTTCCCAATACACTAAATTATGCCTACATACTTTGTTATTTTTCGCAAAGTTTGAAATTTCATATTGAATATATCCATTTTCCTTTAAATATTCTATAGTCCTTGCATACATAGTTCTTTCTAATTCTTCATCTGGGAGATTCAAATTTCCTTTTTCAAATTTTGTATAAAAATCCGTTCCATCTTCAACTATTAAACTATAACAAGATAAATGTTCTGGTTTAAGCTCAATTACATTTTTTAATGTCTCAAGGTACTGCTTAAGCGTTTGACTCGGTAGTCCAAACATTAAATCAACATTTATGTTATCAAACCCTATACTTCTAGCTAACTTAAAACTTTGCTTAAAATCTTCAATAGTATGTATTCTTCCCAGTTCTTTAAGCAAAGAATCTTGCCAAGCTTGAAGACCAATACTAAGCCTATTTACTCCCATTCTTTTTAAAAATTCTAATTTTTCTATTGTGAATGTTCCTGGATTTCCTTCAACTGTAAACTCTAAATCTTTACATACATCTAATTTATTAATACTTTTTTTTATTATCTCCCAGCCTGCTAAAGATAAATAGGTGGGAGTTCCCCCACCTATAAATATAGTTTTTACTTTTTTATCTTTTATACTACTTATTTCTTTTGCTAAGGCTGCGGCATAATCAAGCATACAATCCTCTTTACCAGCAAATGAGGGAAAATCGCAATATAAACACTTCTGCTTGCAAAATGGGATATGTATATATAAAGCCACATTTTTCATATTTTACCCTCACCCTTTTCTAGTCTACTTTAAGTATAGCCATAAATGCTTCTTGTGGAACTTCTACGCTTCCAACTTGTCTCATTCTCTTTTTACCTTCTTTTTGTTTAGATAATAATTTTTTCTTTCTTGAAATATCTCCGCCATAGCATTTAGCTAAAACATCTTTTCTAAGTGCCTTTACAGTTTCTCTTGCAATTACCTTTGCGTTTATAGATGCTTGTATTGGAATTTCAAACATTTGTCTCGGTATATGTTCTTTTAGTTTTTCACACATAACTCTACCTCTATGGGAAGCTGTCTCCTCGGGAACAATCATAGAAAGAGCATCAACTTTTTCTCCTTTAAGCAAAATATCTAATTTTACAAGATTTGCAGTGATATATCCCTTTAATTCATAATCAAAGGATGCATAACCTTTTGTTCTTGATTTTAAGGCATCGAAAAAGTCGTATACTATTTCATTAAGAGGTAATTCATAATTTACAACCACTCTAGTGGTTTCTATATATTTCATATCAATATATATACCTCTTTTTAGTTGGCATAACTCCATAACTGACCCTAAATAATCTGATGGTGTTATTATAGAGGCTTTAACTATTGGTTCTTCCATATAACTAATTTCTGTAGACTCCGGAAGATTTGTAGGATTCGTTATTTCTATTAATTCTCCACTAGTTTTCATTACTTTATATATAACTGATGGAGCTGTCGTAATAATATCTAAATTAAATTCTCTTTCTATTCTTTCTTGTATTATCTCCATATGAAGAAGACCTAAGAATCCACATCTAAATCCAAAACCTAAAGCAATAGATGTCTCTGGTTCAAACCCTAAGGCTGCATCATTTAACTGAAGTCTTTCTAACGCCTCTTTTAATTCTCCATATCTAGCACCATCTATAGGATAGATACCACTAAACACCATAGGAATGGCTGGTTTATATCCCTTAAGTGGTTCTAGAGCAGGTCTTGTAGCTTCTGTTACGGTATCACCTACGCGGGCATCCCTAACATTTTTTATAGAAGCAGTTATATATCCAACATCCCCCGCACTTAATTCAGGTACGGTCAGATAATTTGGCACAAAGACTCCAACTTCTACAACATCATATATCTTATTAGTATTCATTAGCTTAATTTTTGTTCCTGATCTAACCTTGCCGTCTTTAATTCTAACATAACATACAACACCTTTATAGCTATCATATGAAGAATCAAAAATTAGTGCTTTAAGTGGAGCTTCTTCATCACCACTTGGTGGAGATATTTTATTTACAACAGTTTCTAATACATCTTCTATATTAAGTCCAGTCTTAGCTGAAATTAGAGGAGCATCTTGAGCCTCAATGCCTATTACATCCTCAATTTCCTGAATTACCTCTTGTGGCCTTGCACTAGGAAGATCTATCTTATTTATAACTGGTGCAATATCAAGGTTGTTATCTAGTGCTAGATAGCAATTTGCTAAAGTCTGAGCTTGAATCCCTTGTGATGCATCTACTACAAGCACGGCACCCTCGCAAGCAGCTAAACTCCTTGAAACTTCGTAGTTAAAATCTACATGCCCTGGAGTGTCTATAAGATTGAATATATACTCTTCTCCATTCTCTCTTTTATAAACTAGCCTAGCTGGTTGAGATTTTATAGTAATTCCTCTTTCTCTTTCTAGGTCCATATTATCAAGTACTTGTTCTTCCATTTCCCTTTTAGTTAAAGTACCTGTCTTCTCTAATAGTCTGTCTGCAAGCGTAGACTTGCCGTGATCAATATGTGCAACTATCGAAAAGTTTCTTATGTATTTTTGTCTATTGATCTGCATTGATTTTACCCCCATTATTCTATATGAACTAAATCATTTTTTAGCTGACTTAAATATGTCTTACCCTAATTATATCAGTTTTTATAAATCAACTTAAATTATATCATAAATATATCTAGTTTTGTCAATGCATTATGATTTTACATGGCACTTTCTTTTATGCATTGAGTTAATTTTATATTATTTCAGAAAAATCCCATTAAATGTATCAATACATTTTTCTTTCATGTTATAAATAATTTTATCATTTACATAAAAAACATAACTATTAGTTTCTATCCTAAAATCAATAGGGTTTAATTTTAAATTAATTATAAATTTGGACTTTTTTTTCACAAGTTCAGCCTTATTAATATTTATCAGAATAAATCCATATATGAACACGGACAAACAAATACTAATAACTAGAAGGTATTTAATTCTACCTCTTTTACGCATAAAAGGTGCCCCCTTACAGTTCTTTTAATGGATAACAACACTAATCATTATCTTCTCCTTAATAAGGATGCACTTTTTAAATTCAAAATATTCATTTTTTGCCATTTAATTGTTCTGCAATGACCCTTGATAAATATTTACCAGTGTTTTTTACTTCTTGCACAGTATTTGTATATGTTCCTACTTCAATTAGCAGTGCATTATCACTTCTATTTTGGTTATAAAAACCCATACCCCAGTGGTAAACATAAATTGGATTACCACGTACAAGACCCGGATATAATTTGTTTGATATTGCAATCATTGAATTTATTAACTTCTTCTGCTTATCATATTTAGGATTTTTATCTGTTACTACAAACATAAATTTTGCAACATTTGATCCGTTTATCTTAGTAGTTACCGAATTCTTATTTTCTACACTATCTCTATGTAAATCTATAATTAAGTCAAATTTTTCATATACCTTTAAATACTTGTCCAATGTAACTCCAGATTTTTTATATGCCCTATTATAATTGCCTGTATCATTCACATTCTTATCGTGTATAACTGATATTCCATATTTTTTTTCTAATTCATCAGCCATTACGTCTCCTACAGCGCATACATTTCTTGTTTTATCTAAACTAGCTTCCGTTTTTGATAGATCATTATCCGAAGTAGCATAAGCTTCTGAGGTATGAGAATGGTATATAAGCACTCGTGGCTTAGCGTTATTTAAAGTTGTTTTCAAAGAAGGGTTATATAAGTTTGCCACTACGTTCGTTGCTTTTACATCAGACTTACTTACCTGCTTGTCATCTAAGTTAAAGGGGTTAATACTAAATGTTTCTGAATTACTTATATCAGTGCTAGTTTCACTTTTATCCAAATATGCAATTTCTTTTACAACTATTGATATTGGATTTAATATATCAACGCCTAAAAAAGATAGAGCTACTAAGTCAGTACTATTTTCACTGTTATCCTGCTGCTTTGTGCTTGAAGATTTAATTACAGATAATGCGTTATTGATAGCATTAACATAAAAGTGATTTGTATAATTCCCTTCACTGTTTGCCTTTGCACTTCTAGGTAAAATGAGGCCTATAAAAAAAATAATGAGTAATGTGAGGATACTAAAAAATATTCTCACATTACTGTTTTTCTTAAGAGCACATTCTAAAAAGTTGATTTTTTTATTTAAAATACTTTTATTTTTACCTTCATGTTTTATACCTTTGTAACTCATTTTTATCCCCCCTGCTTGAGCATCTAAAAAACAACTAATCCTATGCTAGTCTTTTTTTAAGCTACCTTATACAATACATATGAGGAAAGTTGCAATGATATTACTAGTTCAAATACTTATTTATATCATCTAAATCTAACGCCGGCTGTAATGCAATATTGATGCCATTAGCAATTATTTTGGAAACAGAATTTATAACCATATCGATTTCCTTTGGTGTAACTACAAGATTTCCAACATATGGATTCAAAACCTCAGCTATCATTTGTTGCTTTTCCACCTTATCAATCGACTTTAACATATTATAAAATTCTTTTCCCTCACTTGCTGATTTAATCATCTCATCAAGTACTAGATCAATGGTATCATTGGCTAGAGTTGCAGCATCAACTACTGTTGGAATTCCAATAGCAATTACTGGTACCCCTAAAGTCTTTTCACTTATCTCCATCCTCCTATTTCCAATTCCCGCTCCAGGAGAAATTCCAGAAGTCCCTATCTGTATAGTTCTATTCACCCTATCCATTTTTCTTGAAGCTAATGCATCAATACATATCACTAAATTTGGTTTTATCCTTTCAACTATACCGCGAATTATTTCACCAGTTTCCATGCCTGTTATTCCTAGAACTCCAGGTGATATGGCGCATACTGGTCTTATTCCTTCATCGATAGAGTCTGGTACTAATTGTTTTAAATGCCTAGTCACCATTATTTTGGAAACGACTTTTGGTCCAACAGCATCAGGAGTAACATTCCAATTACCTAGTCCAACCACTAAAGCCGTCATACTATCATCTAATTTTATAAGTGGCGCGAGAACCTTACCCATTACAACACTCACTCTATCCATAGCATCACCATCATAGTGAACAAATTCTGGGATATCAATAGTTATATATGTACCTTTTGGTTTTCCCATCATTTTTTCTCCAATATCGCTTACTATTTTTACGTTAGTAATTTTAATATCACCCTCATTAGACTCCTCTACTTCAACACCTGGCATCTCACCATTGTTTTCTGCCTTGTATATTTCTTTAGCTTCAACTGCTAGATCTGTTCTTACATTTATCATAACTTCACCTCAACTACATTTTTAATATTATCTTTTCCTAATAATCCTTTCCTATTCTTGTAAAAATAGTTTTTTTCACAATTTTAACTCCTTTAAAATACATTTAGTAATAAAATATATTTATATAAATTAAATATCACTTGAAGTACTTAAATATTAATGCTATAATATCAGTTGACTAATTAAAAAGATTCGTATGCAGTTTTCCCCAAAACTGCTGACACGTTATTAAATACAAAGGGGGGTGAAAATGAATGGCAAATATTAAATCAGCAAAAAAAAGAATTAAAATTACTGCAGTTAAGACAGAAAGAAATACAATGATCAAATCTGCTTTAAAAACTAAGGTAAAGAAATTTGAAACAGCTGTCGTTACTGGCAATGTTGAAGATGCTACGGTTACATATGCAAGTGTTGTTAAAGCTTTAGATATGGCTGTAACAAAAGGAATACTTCACATTAACAAGGCAGCAAGAAGAAAATCAAGACTAGCAGCGAAATTAAACGCTCTAAGTTTAACTGCATAATAAAAAACCGGTGATTTACACCGGTTTTTTTTTGTTCCTTCCCTTATGAATTAAATATATGCTGCATAAACCTTTTCTACATAACTGTTTTTATCATAAATACTTCAATATTTATTTTATCGTCAGTAGATGTACTTTTTAAAATTTTCTCTGTATCAACACATAACTCTATATTTCTTTTTAATGCTTTTAAAGTAAATTTCATACTCTGCGAAATCATTTTTTCACAAATGTATGGATGAAGCCTTAATTCATTAGATAATACTTCTTTCGATTTCCCACTATCAATACCTAATTTAAGATTAAACAAAAGATTAAATTGCCGTCCTATCATAAACAATATAAGGGGAATCTTCTCTCCTTTAAATATAAGTTCATTCAAAATATCTAAAGCTTTCTTTATATTTTTCTGAGACAAATAATCAACTAAATTGAATATATCACTTTCACTTTTTTGAGGCATCATTTGCAGAATGTCCTCTTTTGTAATATCTCTTCCATCTGTAAATGAAACCAATTTTTCTACTTCATTTAATATGATATTCATATTATTGTCTACATTAGCACAAAATAAAGTAAGTTCCACTTTTCCAATTTTTGCTCCAGCATCTTCAAATAAACTCCTGCACGTTTTCGCAAGAGAATCCCCTCTTAATTTATCAACTTTTATTACACATGCCTTTTTATCAAGTTTTTTAATTTTATTGCTTGGTTTTTCCCTATCAGTTAAAAACGTATAATATATAATTAAAATACAATTTGGTGACGGATTCTTTAAATATTCATTTAATAATATAATATTTTTACTTTTTAAGTCACCTGTTTTTTTATTTCCGGAACTATCATCTAAAAATGATGCTCTATATACAACCACTACCTTTTTATCACTCATGAAAGGCATGGTTTCGCAAGCATCACTAATTGTCTCAAACTCAGTTTTACTACCATCAAATTTTAAATAATTTAAATCCATAAATTTTTTATCTAATACATTATCAGTTATAAATTTAACATGATCCTTTATTAATTGTTCATCAGGACCGCAAAAGATGTAGCAATTATCTAGTTCATGTTTTTTTATCTTTTTTTCAAGCTCTGCATAGTTAATCAAAGTATTTCCTCCAACCCCCGTGTAAATTTTAAAATTTTATCTCCTATAATTATATACTTATTTATAATTGTGCCTGAAGGCACATATGTTTCATCGTTTTTTAGTTTTACAATGTCTTTGTATGGTAAAATTTCTTCGATTTCATTATTATATACCGATATATTTTGTTGCTCAATTATTTTTTGTGAAAAACACACTTGAGCTTCTATTTTTTTGCCACGACTAATAAGCCTAATACTATATTTGTCTGTTAGCTTCATAACTGAATCTCCCTTGTAACCCTGAAATACTCTATCTATTTTTACAGGCACCTTTATGTCGTTCACATTAACATTACCTGTAGTAACTGCAATTGTAGTTTTTCTATATTGAACTAAGACTGTATTATTTTTATTTGCATTTATATAACTAATTTCAGGAAAAACCTTATAATTCTGAAATGCTATAACAAAAATAATACAAAATGGTACATACTTAAATTGCCCATACCCTTTTTTAATTCCAACATAACATACATATAGTCCAAATACAACTAGACTCTCTATATAAGAAAAATAAATCATTTCTGGCAATAAATTTCCAAGTACTTTTTGAATAGCCTCGATAATTGTTAAAACAGTAAATACTCCATAATTTATCAAGTTAAATATTTGATGAAATGCGCTACACACAAGTCCTATATTACCTAGCACTACAACTACTGTGTAAAATGGCAATAGCAATAAATTACTAAATAAAAATCCTAAACTAAATGTTTTTAGGGCAACAACAGCATAAGGCATAGAGAAAATTTGAGAGCTTAAGCTTAAGCTAAAAGATTCATTTATTTTAGCAGGTAATTTATATAGAACCTTTTTCATTTTCTTATTATAAGCTACAATTCCAAACACACAAAGAAATGATAGCATAAATCCCATATCGAGAATAGAAAATGGTCTAATTATTAATAATATAATTGCAGCTAAACTAAGAGATGATAAACTATCATATTTTTTATAAACTTTACTCGATATTTTCAGTATAAATATCATTATAAATGCTCTTATAGTAGATGCCTTCCCTCCTGTAAATATCATATAAACAAAAGAAACTAATATTGCAATTTTATACCCGATAACCATTTCTAGAGCTTTATATACTACTGACATGTGTAGTCCAGATACACTTATAACATGACTTATACCTAGTTTTTTAAAATCTTCCTTTTGCGTTTTTTCTATGTATGCACTGTCTCCAAAACATACAGCCATGACTATTGCAGCTTTTTCTTCTCCCAATATACCTAAAAATTTTTTATATAATCCTTTTCTAAAGCTCTCAATCTTAGATAATATATCTTCATTGGCCATTTTGTAATTTTTGACTGTATATCTTCCAACTACCCCTCTATCATACTCTGCTAGTTTTTTAAAATTACCTTGAAGCGTTACAATCCTACCTTGCTCTAGTTCAAATATATTGCCTTCCAGAACTATTTTTTTATTACCAGCTTTTGCAGTGCAATAGTATGTACTTTTATCTGAAATTCTTACTTTAAGCTCTTGTTCATTCGGTAAATTAATATTGAAATAGGAATAATAATTTATAATCCCCATAACAAAGAAACAAATTACTATGTATAAAAACTTTCTGTCTATAGTGAAATACATTATAGCTAAAAAAGATGCAGCTAAAACTGCACCCAAAACAGGATTGTTTAATAACATTAAACAAGTAAGACATCCTATAAATATTGTTATTGCATAATAAACTAAAGGTCTCGCCATAATTAACTATTCAGCTTGAAAATTTATTTACTATATAGAACATATCAATTTGTTCTATATTCTCGTTTTCTTATGCATTGTATTTTTTTTACATATAAAACGTTGTTTCAAATATATTTTCAAACATTTTCATACCCCAATAACTTTATTTTAGCCAATAAATATTTAAGTTAATCAGTGTATCTATAATTATATATCCAATATATTATTTGTATACCAAATAGGAGACTTCAGCAAAAAAAGCTAAAGTCTCCGCAATTTAAATTACTTAGTTTAATATTTTATACTAAGTTTAAATCGCATTAACATATTTTAGCAACCACATATATTACGTTTTTTCTTATGATGTTTCTTTCTTACATTTATAATCAAATTGTCGCAAGAACAATTATCATTTCCACAACGATTGTTACCACAATTATTGCAACCACAATTATTATCATCAACAAGTAATAATAATAATATCCACCAACAACCCATACATATTCCCCCCCTCTCTAAAGGCAAATATTTTATATTTTAAGTCGTTTTTCATAAGTTTCTAATGGTTATACTTCTTTTGTTGATATATAATATTGTGCTTTGTATAAAAATGTTCCAACTCATATTTGTCATAAATAAATAACTGAATTTAAAATACCTTATTTTACTAATTTATTGTTTTTAGACTCTCCCATTTCAATTTCCCCATCAGAATAGATATAGATCCCTTGACCTTCTCTTTCATCATTCTGCCACTGTCCTATATATTTTTCTCCTCCAGAGTAAGTATGAATACCTTCCCCATGTCTAAGTCCATTTTTAAAAGTACCTACATATGTGTCTCCATCTGGCCATGTACAAATCCCTTGACCACATTTCTCACCATTTACCCAAACTCCTATATACTTTTCACCATCCGGCCAAGTATATATACCATATCCATGTTTTTCATCATTCATCCATTCGCCTACATATTTTTCACCACCGGAAAAAGTAAGCGTTCCTTGACCATTCATTTTATTATTTTCCCAAAGACCTATATATTTACTTCCATCAGTATAAATAAAAGTCCCCTCGCCATGTTTTTTGCCTTCTATTTTTTCACCTTGGTAGGTTCCCCCATGAACGTGTTGCGTTTTGGCGATTACCCCATTATCTTTATAATTTTTGTTAGAATTAACATTTTGCAACTTAATCCTATCTAAATTAGCTTTACTAAACTTTATATTCTTCAATTTCAAATCACTCCTTTAACTTAAATATAATGGCTTGTTATTTTATTTCATGTTTTATCCATAATATAATATACCATACATATTTAAACTACGAAATAATTTTGAACGAAATAAAACCTATAGGAATTAATTCCTATAGGTAAGTTTTCTAGATAATACTATCTTTGAAATCCTCTGTTGTTCTGTTGTTTTTTAGCTCTTCTACAATCAGGACATCTTTGTGGTTCATTTTCAAATCCTTTTTCTTTATAAAATTCTTGTTCACCCTCAGTGAATACGAATTCTTGTGAACAATCTTTACATACAATAGTCTTGTCTGTCATTTAAACATTTCTCCTTTTTATTTATATTAAGATTTAAGATCTGATTTACTTTATATGCCTAAAAAGGTAATGTTTTAATCATATCAAATCTTGTTGTTGTTGATTTTGCAATCCCAACTCATTTAGAATAACATACATATTATTAATATGCAATACTTTTCTTTAAAATACTTTGGGAATGTGGCAGTGCCTTCGGTTTATTGTTTACAAGTCCGAGCTATTGCTAAATTAATGGTTCCTTTAACAAAATCAACGGCTTGCAGTTTACTATGCCCCTTATGTTTTATCTGCTCTCCCTCTTTTCTTGCTATCGCTTTATATGGATATTCTTTTTCATCATTTTCTATTACTTCTATCACGTAACCCCTATACTCTTCCATATTCCACCCCTTATTATTTATTTAAATGTTGTTCATAATTATATATTAGAAATATATCATTTAAAACTTAACAGTAATTTAATATTATTTAAACCTATACATAATGATTTAGTTTTGCTTATTGACTTTACATCTAGTTATAGTTATTTTTTCCATCCTCCTTTTATAGGATTATTATATCACATTTAGAATAATTTGAATATTCTTTTATTTAGTTATTGTCAGACTTTTAATTCTCTTTTATATTTTTTTTCAACAAATTTCATCCTAAAAAATAACGTTAGATTTTTCTTCATATAAGGCCCACATATCCCTTAATATATCCAAGTTCATTTGTTTCTCTTTTTATTCCCTAATTCATGTAGTATACTTATATACTAGAGTAAACTATACAATCATAATGAAATATACCAATGAAGGAGGATACTTATGAAAGATAACATAGTGGAAGTTGAAGCTAACATAATAAAATATCTTTATGAAAATAGAACATCATCCCCACAAAGCATAGCGAAAATTAAACTTTCGGTTAATTTAGGTAATGGGAAAGGTGATATTAGATTATTAAAATCTTCTCTTGAATCTTTAATGAAGAAGAAGTTTATAACAAAACAAGCGATTAGAGGGAATTATAAAATTGAGAGTAGTGGAATAGATTTTATTGAAGGAAATTAAAAAAGAGCTAAATGCTCTTTTTTATTATTTAAAATAAAAAGCGGCTCAGATATCATAAAACTATGTATCTAAGCCGCAATATGTCTATTTAATTTTCGGTAAAATATATGAACTAAAATTATTTACCATGGTTTTAATTTTCAAATAAACAGGTATTCCATTACCCGTCTACCCCATTTACAATTATTATAGCATGTTTTACTGCGATATTCAATAGCAATATGCATAATTTTGTCGAATTGTTTAATCCTAACCTTCATACTATTAACTATACTTCATCATTTGTATATTGTATCCTAAAATCATATAATGATACAATTTTTCCAATTAATTTTATATTTATTATTTTATATCAATCTTATCTACAAACTTGCTTAAGGTTTTTTCCCCTATACCTCCCACTTTTGTTAATTCCTCTACAGACTTAAACCCTCCGTTTTGTTCTCTATATTCAATTATAACATCAGCTTTGGCATCGCCTATACCTGTAAGAGTCTTTAGTTCTTCTTTACTAGCAGTGTTTATATCAATAATAGTATCTATTTCTTTACCACTTGAGCTTGAAACTGCAGAATTATTAGTAGTACTCTTAGGTACATTGCTCTGAGAAATAGTACTCTGAAGAGGTTGTTGTTTTGCTGCCTCACCCTTTTTAGATATAATAATGCAATCTTCATCATTTAGTTTCGAGGACAGATTTGTCGCATCAAGATCAGCATCTTTAGTTCCTCCACCTGCTAGTTTTATAAGATCGGTTACTCTACTTCCCTTTTCTATTTCATAAACACCAGGATCTTTTACAGCCCCTTTTATATCCACTTTAATATTACTATCCTCTACTTTAATGCTGTTATCTGCAACTTTTGCACTACCACTTGCTACTTTAGTAGTGCTCTCTTCTTTATTTGATCCAGTTGCTATAGCCCCCCCGTTGTCTTTTGTTTTTGTAGTTTTATCTGCTTCTACAAATATATCTTTATAATCTGTAGCATTAACATTTTCTTTTGGACTAGACATTATGTAACCAGCAACTATAAATGTAATGCTTATAAACAAAATAACCAAAGATCCTATTATTTTCTCTTTATTCTTCATAAATCCTCCTCGTCAACCTCTACGATTACAAAATACTCCTACCTAATTTTCCCTTACATATAGAATTATTGACAACTTTGCATGAATACTATCGCAAACAAAGGTTTTTTTTGATATACTATAAATATTGAAAAACTGGGAGGCAACCTATGAAAAAGTTATTCACAATATTAATTACATCACTTTTATTACTTTTCAATGGATCTTCAGCAGCTAAAGCACTAGTAACCCCACCAGATGTATCTGCTGATAGTGTGGTTTTATTAGATGCCACTACTGGTAAACTGCTTTATGAAAAAAATAAAGATTCTGCTTACCCTCCAGCTTCCACTACTAAAATAATGACAATACTTTTAGTCTTAGAGAAGGGACATTTGAATGATGTAGTAACAGTAAGTAAAAAAGCATCGCTGGCTGATGGTTCAAAAATATATCTCGTTGAAGGTGAAAAGATTTCTGTAAAAGAATTGTTATATGGCTTGATATTAGCATCCGCTAATGACTGTGCAGTAGCCTTAGCAGAACATACAGGTGGTTCAGAAGCAAATTTTGTAGAACAAATGAATGAAAAGGCAGATTCGCTAGGTTGTAAAAGCACTAATTTTGTTAATCCAAATGGACTTTATGATGCAAAACATAAAACTTCAGCCTATGACTTATCTCTTATTATGCAAGAGCTTACTAAACACCCAGAGTATAATGATCTATCAACAACTCCTTCACATACTATGGCTGCAACAAATAAATCAAAAGTGCAACGTCCTTTATGGAATGAGAATAGACTCATACAAAAGAACGATCAATATTATTATGACGGTTGTGAAGGTGGAAAGACAGGCTATACTATCCAATCACAGCACTCTTATATTGCTGTAGCTAATAGAAATGGTCAAAAACTTATAGTAGCCCTTGTACATGACTCTAAAAAAACTTTTTTCCCTGACAGTAGAAAACTATTAGATTATGGATTTAATAATTTTGAATTATCTAAGCAGTTTAATAAGAGTGACATTGTATCAAAATTAAAACTAAAAGATGGTACAGTGCTTCCATTGCTTGCCTCAAAAAATTTATATGTTATTAAACCTAAGAATTCAACAATAACACCAGATGTTAAAACTGAGCAAGAGAAAACAAACCTATCTACGGTTAAGAAAGGCGAGTTAATAAGTAAAGCTAAAGTTACTTTAGGTAAAGATTCTTACAACCTAAACTTAACTAGTGGAAAAAATTATGCTAAAAAGACCTCACCTCTTCCTAATCAATTTTCGAAAAAATTTATTAATCTTCCACTCTTAATAAACATATTAAAATATGTTACAATAATCTTAATAATATTATTTCTCATTATAAGATCAAATCGCAAAAAAATGAGACGAAAAAAAAACCTAAAGAAGTTTATAAATAATTTAAATAATAGAAGATAAAACATAAAAAACACAAAGTATAAACTAAGTTAATAGTTTATACTTTGTGTTTTTTATATATCACTTTCAGCTTTTAACTTACGCACTAAATTATTAATGTCATCAGGGAGTTTTGACTGAATTATAAGCTGCTCCCCAGTTCTTGGGTGCGGAATAATTAATTTATATGCATGTAATGCCTGTCTATCTATATAATCGCTTTCCACCGTTCCATAAAGACTGTCTCCGTATAGTGGATGACCAATATGACTAAAATGAACACGGATTTGATGTGTTCGACCAGTTTCTAAAGTAACTTTTACCAAATCACCATTTTTAAAAGACTCTACAACTTCATAATGAGTTATACTTCTTTGTCCCTCTTCGCAAACTTTTCTATTAATGCTTTCTTCATCAGGTTTACCAATAGGCAAATCAATGGTACCTGATTTATTTTGCATATTACCATGTACAACGGCCATATAACTCTTCTCAAAGGTTTTACCTTGGGCATCTTTTTTATCATTATCCTTGCTCTGGATGTCTTTACTCTGCATATCTCTCGCTAACGCCATATGCGAATATTGATTTTTTGCAATTATTATAAGTCCTGAGGTATCCATATCTAGTCTACTAACTAGTCTAACAATGCATTTTTCGCCTCTTTCTTTAAAATAATACAAAACCCCATTAGCAAGAGTACCATTGGGATAACCGCGAGTTGGATGAACAACTATTCCTGGACTTTTGTTTACAACAATAAGATCTATATCATCATATACAACGTCTAAATCCATCTTCTCAGGTTCAATATTCTGATGCTCATCTCTCTTCATATCAATTTCTATTATATCCTCTGAATTTATTCTATGATTTAGTTTAGCTACTTTATTATTTACAGTTATTTTTCCAGTAAGCCCAGAACTTTTTATAAACCTACCAGATAAACTTTCTGTATACTTTAAATAATCTCTTAATTTTTCGTCCTTGATATTTGCTCTAACTACGTAGGTTAATTTATCACTAAGCAATAGCAGTTACTTCTATTTCAACTATTGCATCTTTAGGAAGCTTTCCTGCCTGAATACAAGATCTAGCTGGAGGATTAGTGCTAAAATATTGTGAATACACTTCGTTCATAGCTGCAAAATCATTCATATCCTTTAAAAAAACTAAAGTCTTTACTACCTTATCCATAGTTGATCCCGCTTCTTCTAATATAGCTTTTACATTCTCTAAAGATTGTGCCGTAGCTTTTTTTATATCATCATTTATAAACTCTCCAGTAGCTACATTTATTGCTAATTGTCCAGAGGTATATATTACATTTTGAACTTTTACAGCCTGAGAATATGGTCCTAAAGCTGCTGGTGCTTTATTTGTATTTATAATGTTTTTTTCCATTTTTATTTCCCCCTCATTAGTGTACAATATTAATAATTTAAATTATAACCTATGGAACCTCATATTAATGCATTAATTCATGGTCTTCGCCTAATATAACTACTACATCATAAGTCTGTGAACTTGATGTTAAAAATTCAATATTGTCTATTTTAAAATCCTTTTCCAGTTCTGTTTTTATGTCTTTAGTACTGTTGTATACTAAAATTTTAGTTTTACTAGTAGCCTCACCATTTCCTGTTACTGCTTTATTATATCCTTTTTCTTGGAGATATGTTGAATAATCACTAGCAAGTCCCGATGTTTTAGTTCCATTAACTATTTTTATTTTAAGTTTTGATTTGTTAACTGTTCGAGTGTTGCCATCATTTAACTCTGAAATAAGTGTTTCATTTTGAGCTTCATTATATACTACATAAGATACACCATCTACAGTCTTTAAATCACCCTGAATGGTAGCCATAGAAAGTTTCTCTTTATTTAGGCTAGCGAACATATAACCATACTTAATTATTTCTTTGGCATCCATATTAGTTTCTACATAGCTTTTAACGGCTGATAAAATACGGGGGATTTTAAATATTATAGTTGGTCTTTTTATTTTTTCCATAACTTTAGTTATAAACATATGTTGATTTTCTATTCTTCCTAAATCACCATTTACGAACCCACTACCATCAGTGTTTTTTCTCCATCTGAAAAATTCCTCAGCTTTTTTACCATCTAAATGAACATCTGTACCTTTTTCAAAATGAATACTTAAATTCTGAGTAGGGTCCTCATAATCCATTTTTCTTTTTATGTCTACATTTACACCACCAATAGCATCAATTACTTTATCAAAGCCTTCATAGTTGATCTTGCCATAATAGTCAATTTTAATACCTAATAGATTTTGTACAGCATCAACTGCATAAGGCACACCACCTATAGCATGAGCAGCATTTATTTTTTGATTTTCACCATTTATACTAACCAAGGTGTCTCTTGGAATTGAAACTAAATTAACTTTTTTGTCCGTCGCATTGTAATGAGCAAGTATCATTGTATCTGTCCGCTTAGGATCATTAGCACTTGTAGAACCAGGAGTACCTACATCTACCCCCATAACCAATATGTTGCAAGATTCTCCACTACTCTTGATATTTTCTAAATCACCTTGGTTTAACTCCGTAGCAACACCTTTTTTAGATAAATCTACTGCACTATTATTAAAACTAGCTAGAAAAAAATAAATATATCCTAAAAGTAATGCAAAAACTATTACCACAAATGAAATAATCACAGTTATAAATCTTTTATAATTCACTATTTTTTTACGTTTTTTATTATTACCCATTCCCTCACCTACCATGTTTACTTAATAAATAATTTCTTGCATCTATTGTATCTATGTGCAATGATCCATTTTTGGTTATAACATATTTTATAGTGTTGTCAAATGACTTTAACACAGCTGCATCTAAATCTATCATAGTTAAACTTCTTAATGCCTCTATATCATCAAATACCCTTAATGGTTCAATATAATCTGCTATATAAATAATCTTTTCTAAAGTACTCATATTTTTTCTACCAGTAGTATGGTAGTGAATTGCATTTAAAATATCAACGTCTCGAATGCTCATTACTTCTCTAGCTACTAAACTTCCCACAAGGCCATGTAAAATAGACGGGTTTTGCAGCTCTATATCGCAAATCTCTATTTCATTATCCATAACAATTTTTATAAGCTCCGCATCAGTCTTATTCTTAGCACAGTCATGTACTAATCCTGCAATTCGTGCTTTTTCAATATCTTCTCCATAAATAGTTGCTAATTTGACTGCAGTCTTACTAACGCTTAAGCTATGTTTCAATCTGCTTTCTTTTAAATTAATTTGCAAATAATGGAGCATTTCTTTTTCATTCCACATTTAAATCCTCCTATCAGTCCTATAGCACAGAGACTAATTCCGTAATGTTTTGCTCCTATTTATATAAATGTAACTTATTAATTATTCCCTCTACACCGCTTGGAAGGGAATAATCAACATTTATACCTTTTTTAATACTTTTTCTAATACCTGTTGATGATATATCTATAATTGGCATATCAAGAAAAATTATTTTATTATTGAACTTTTTTTCTATACGCCGTTTCTGTTTTAGAACTTCTTCCACACTAAATCCTGCCCTACTGTAAACCACCAGCTTGCAATTATCCAGTATTCTTTCTACATTTTTCCAATTATCTAAGTCCATTAAGCTATCACCGCCAATTAAAAAATACCACTCTATATTACTTTCATATTTACTAAAAAATTCAAGTGTTTCATAAGTATAACTATTTTCTTTTTTATTTATTTCATAATCACTTATTTCAAATTGGCTTTCTTCTTCTATAGCCTTTTTAACTAAATCATATCTAATATGAGCATCTGTAATTTTTTTATTGATTTTATTTGGTGGATTTCCTGCAGGCATGAACAAAATCTTGTCCAAATGTAAAATGGATAATGCTTCATATGCGATAAGAACATGACCTTTGTGAATTGGATCAAATGTTCCTCCAAAAATGGCCTTTTTCACTGTAACACCTTCCTTATATTATAATAAGTAATGTTAGATAAAACAATAGCATAATTTATAACTTTACATAGAAGAAAAAGCATGTAAAATTACATGCTTTTATGGTAATTCTATTCTTGGCTTTTTTAAAGACCTTTTATACAATACGCATTTACTACCAATAGTCTGAACTCCTTCAGCGCCTATAGCTGTACAAATTATGTCCGAAGCTTCTCTAGCAGTTATTCCACTATTATTTAGAATTTTGATTTTTATAATCTCTCTAGATTCTAGTGCAACATCTATCTGTTTCAAAAAGTTTTCTTCTATTCCAGCTTTTCCGACTTGAAATAATGGTTGTAATGGATTTGCAAGAGTTCTTAAATAACTTCTTTGTTTACTTGTAATCATAACATCCTCCTAATTAAATTCTTATAAGATAAGAATTATTACTTTTTATCTTTTATAATAAGAATTCAAATTCAAAGTTTAGTAATCTTACTAAATCACCATCTTGAATTCCTTTTTCAACCAAGGTTTCAAATACTCCCTTATTTTTTAAAACTTTATGGAAATATTTAAGCGAATCCGGTTCATTTATATTAACAGCACTAAGCAACCTGTCAACAAAACTTCCTTCAACAACATAAGTTCCTTCTTCGTCAACTCTAACCGTGTACGTAAATCTTTTTTCTTCTATTACAAATTTATCTTCATCCTCTATTACTAATTCAGTAACTGGAATAGTAGATAACATTCTAGCGGCTTCTTTCATAAGTGCTTCTACACCTTGACTTGTAGCTGCTGATATTTTAAATATTTTACTATTGTCATATCCCAATTCATTTAACTTCTTTTTGAAATTTTCAAAGACTTCTTCATCAAATAACATATCACTTTTATTTGCAGCTATTATTTGTGGTCTATCCCATAGTTTAATACTATATTTTCTAAGTTCTTCATTTATTTTTATAAAGTCCTCTACAGCATCTCTACCTTCAATACCTGAAATATCAACTACATGAATAAGGATTCTAGTCCTTTCAATATGTCTTAAAAAGCCTATTCCAAGACCTACTCCCTCAGCTGCGCCCTCAATTATTCCGGGTATATCAGCCATAACAAAGCTCTGTGCACCTTTTACACTTACTACCCCTAAGTTTGGTTTTAAGGTTGTAAAGTGATAATTAGCAATTTTAGGTCTTGCTTTTGATACTACTGAAAGCAAAGTCGATTTACCAACGTTTGGAAATCCCAATAGTCCAACATCAGCTAATAACTTAAGTTCAAGCTTAATCCATCGTTCTTCTCCTGGCATTCCTGGTTCAGCAAAATTTGGTGCCTGCCTTGTAGGTGTACAAAATTTAACATTGCCTTTTCCGCCTTGTCCAGCTTTGCAAACTCTATAAGTTTGACCATCATGAGACATATCGCACATTACCGTATCTGTTTCTACGTCGCGTACAATTGTACCCATTGGAACTTTAACATGCAAATCTTGTCCAGCTTTTCCATAACACTTAGAGCCAGAACCACCTATTCCACCTTTTGCTATAAACTTTCTTGCATAAGAGAAGTCGAGTAGTGTAGTCATACTAGCATCAACTACTAATATTACATCACCACCATCTCCACCGTCTCCACCATCTGGTCCACCGAGGGGTATATATTTTTCTCTTCTAAAAGAAACGGATCCACTTCCACCATTTCCTGATTTAACAAAAATTTTGGCTGTATCAATAAACATATATTTCACCTTACCTTAGTTCATTTTCTATTTTAATCTATTTCTTTTAATTTATAAATTTCATTAATAAATTTGTTTTTCTTTGTTATTATATATATATTCCAAAGCACCTTTCGGCCTTTTTCATTTTCAAATGTCCATGTATAAATTGCAAATATCCACAAAATTATGTCATTGTTTTCTAAGTGAAATTATATAATTTTGTAATTCACTTATTATTATTATCATCTAAAATAGGATTTCTATCCTCAAAAGAGAATTTTAAAAAAGCACCCTTTAAGGGTGCCTTAAATTATTCAGCAATAGACATTTCTACATCAACAGGATAAACGCTTGCTTTTTTCTTCATTTTTCCCATTCTTTCGAATTTAACTACTCCATCAATTTTAGCAAAAAGAGTGTCATCTCCACCTATTCCAACATTGTTTCCTGGATGGATTTTTGTTCCTCTTTGTCTTACTAAAATATTACCTGCAAGGACGAATTGTCCATCTGCACGTTTTGTCCCAAGTCTCTTAGATTCACTATCTCTACCATTTCTTGAGCTACCTACTCCTTTTTTATGAGCAAATAACTGAAGGTTCATAACTAGCATGATATTACACCTCCTCTGTTTCTACTTTTATATATTTACCATAAGTAATTTCTATACTTTTAAGTCCAAGTATCATTGTTTCTAGTAAAACTTGACATCTTTCGATATCTTCTAGAGTTTGCTCTTCTAAATTAAAATTTAGAAATCCATCCTCGATATCATACTTTGCTTTAATTTTCAAAACTTCCTCAATTCCAATAACTGTGGTTTGAGAAATTGCTGATATAGCACCACAAATTAAGTCTATATCTAACTGTTTTTCTTTAGGCATAGCATGACCTTTTATTTTAAAAGAAACTACTTTACCAGAGCTTCGAACAATTTCAACTTTAACCATAACTAAGCTTCTATCTTCTCGATTTGAATTTTAGTATATGCTTGTCTGTGTCCTTGTTTCTTTCTGTAATCTAACTTTCTCTTAAATTTGAAAACTATAATCTTTTTAGCTTTTCCTTGTGCTAATACCTTAGCAACAACTTTAGCTTCATTAACTAAAGGTTTTCCAACAATTAAACCATCTTCCTTGCCTACTGCAAGAATCTCATTAAATTCAACAGTTGTTTCAACTTCGGCATCCAATTTTTCAACGAATAAAACGTCTCCTTCTTGAACCCTATATTGTTTTCCACCAGTAACTAAAACTGCGTACATAAATTATACCTCCTTGATCCAGTCTCGCCATCCCAGGTACATACTTTTATGTAATCTGCTTTTTTTAATATAAGCAAGTATGTTTATAACCTTACGTGTGCGGTCTACAAAAGCCATTTTAACATATATCCATATGTTTGTAAAGCATATTTACCCATATATCTTATATGTTTGCAAATTTCTTATTTGATTTGCAAAAATTAGCGATTCAACTTTGAAATTTTTCAAGTGAGGAATAAAATTAACATAAACTTGATTCTTAAGTGCCCCTATCTGCTGTGCAAATACTAAAACATTCTCCATAATATCTTTTTCATAGATTTTGTCTATCTCGATATATATGTCTTTTAGTCCTTGTTCCTTAAACATTTTAATAATTTCATTTTTAATCAGAAACTCAATATATGATAATTTAACTCTACTACTCTTTCCACCACAATGTTTACAAGGTTCCTCAATAAACTCATATATAGATTTGCCGCGTCTTCTCCTTGCAATTTGAACCAAATTAAGTTCAGTAAATGGATAAATTACTGTCTTGTTTTTGTCATCAGCAAAACCTTCGCGTAAAACATCTATTATACTTTTTCTTATCTCTAAATCTTCAATGTCAATAAAATCTATTATAATAATTCCGCTTAAATTTCGGAGCCTTATTTGTCTTGCAATTTCTGTCGCTGCCTCAATATTAGTACTTTGTGCAGTTTTCTGTAGTGAACGACTCTTTATATTTTTCCCAGAATTAATATCTACTACGTACATTGCCTCTGTTTTATCTATCACGATATTTCCTCCACATTTTAGAGGAATCCTATGATTACGAAGACTTAGTATTTCCTTTTCTATTCCATAATAATCGAATAGCATTCTGCTTTCATTATGAAGTTCAACTTTTACGTCAATATCTGACCTGTTTTCTGTAACTTTTTTTGCATACTCATAATCACTTTCATTGTTTAATACTATTCTGCAAGTATTTTTATCTAATATATCACGAAGTGTTCTGTTTAAAGCTCCTACATCACTAAATAGTAAAATAGGATTTAGTGAATATTTCGCACGATTTATAATAGATTTATATATTTCATATAAATCTCTAACTTCATCGTTTAAAATACTAATATCTACATTAAAAGCATTAGTTCTAATCATTACCCCTATATCCTCTGGTTTATCAAGTAAGTCTTTTACCATAGTCTCAAAATCTCTATTGTTTATTTTTTTAGAAAAGCTTATATCTTTGTTGAGGTTAACAATAACAGAATAAGTACCAGGAATTCCAAAAGCACTAGTAACTTTTGCTCCTTTTTTGTCTATTGCTTCTTTTAAAACTTCAACTATAAGTTCCTCACCTTTTTTTATCTTGGTATTATTAAACTTGTCGTCAATATACATATAACAGTCTTTGTTTTGTCCAATATCTATAAATGCACACTTAATTGCTGGAACAATATTTTTTACGACCCCCTTATAGATTTCTCCTGGTATAGGGCCACTATATTCTTCCTCTATAAAACATTCCTTTAATTTGTTATTTTCCTTTATAGCTATTCTTAAAAATTCTTCTTGTCTTTCAATATATATTTCTTTCACTTTAACCTACTCCTATTGTACTATTTTTCTAAAGAACTCACTAAGAGTGACTAATTTATCTTCTTTATATGCGTACATTTCTTTTCTTTCTATGTCAATGAATGTTTCTTTATTAATAAACTCTAAGTTCTCCTTCATATATTCTGATAGTAACCCAGCCGATAAATTATCACGACTACCACAAGATATAAGAGTTGAAACGCACATCACAAAGTTTTCTACTTTATAATCAAATTCATGAACAAATGGTTTTATATTAATCATTTTTTCACCATTTTTTCTCTTCTTAATAATATTCCATTCGTCTAAATTGCAAAGAGATTGCATCATTTCCTTAACGTTTTCTACGTCAGTGCATTTAAATTTAATAGTGTATTTTGCCGCATCAATAATCGCCATGGCTTGTGACTTCTTTTTTCCCTCAACTGGAATAACTTTCACGACGTCTAAAATTTCAATTCCACGTGGTGTATTTTCATTCATTTTATCCATAATATACTTTTCTTCAAGCTCTTCACTCAATACTACGTCCATGTATTCACCGTTTGAATGTACTCCAACAGATAGTGGTTGCGCAATGGATACTGCCATGTGAGGATTAAAACCTTTTGAGTATTCTATTGGGAGTTCTGATCTTTTAATCACCTTTTGGATAGTTCTCATTAGATCTAAATGAGCAACAAATTTAATCTCATTATCTTTAGTATACTTAATTAAATAACGCAACCTTTAAAACACGTCCCTTCTTTAAAATTAACATTAACGCCACATTCCGTGCAGCCTTCTTTGCAATTTTGGGTTAATTCTACTTTTTTTGCTTTTTCATTCTCAAGTATTAAATACTCTTTATTAACTCCAATATCTATGAAATCCCAAGGAAGTATTTCATCGTAACTTCTTTCTCGATAAGCATAAAACTCTCCTGAAACCCCGCATTCCTGCATTGCTTCTTTCCATATTTCAAAATTAAAATACTCAGACCAACCATCAAATTTTGCGCCTTTTTCAAATGCCTTAATTATAACATCACAAATTCTTCTATCTCCCCTAGCAATTACTGCCTCAAGATACGAAACTACAGATTCATGATAATTGTAAATAACCGCCTTACTTGTTATCGCATACTTAACTGCTTTTATTTTTTCAACTACCTCGTCCATTGTTGCTTGCGGTGCCCATTGGAATGGAGTAAATGGTTTTGGTACAAATATAGCGGAACTTGAAGTAACCCTTAATCCTCTTTTTCGTGTTTCCTTAGGGATCTTAAAGTATTCTGCTACAACTTTATCTGAAAGCTCTGCAATTCCTCGTACATCATCCATAGTTTCATAAGGAAGTCCAACCATGAAATAAAGCTTAATAGTTGACCAACCTGAAGCAAAAACGCTGCTGGCAGCTTCTAATATTTGTTCTTCTGTAACGCCCTTATTTATTATATCGCGCATTCTTTGGGTTCCAGCTTCCGGTGCAAAAGTTATACCGGTTTTTTTAACCTTTTGTATTTCCTTAATTAAATCTACTGAGAAAGAATTTATTCTAATAGAAGGCAGAGATACACTAACGTGGTCTTCTTTATGTTTTTCAATTAGCGTGGTTATAAGGTTTCGTATATCTGAATAATCACATATACTTAAAGAACTTAAAGATATTTCTCTATACCCTGTACTCTTTAATAATTTATCCGCAGCATCGATGAGATTAGCTGTGCTCTTTTCTCTGACTGGTCTATATATCATACCAGCTTGACAAAATCTACATCCATTGGTACATCCTCTAAAGGTCTCGAGTATTACTCTATCATGTACTATTTCAACATATGGAACTACCATTTTCTCCGGAAAAGAAACTTCATCAAAATTTACTACAAATCTTTTCTTAACGCTTTTAGGAACATCATCATATTTAGGTTTGAATTCTTTAATAGTGTTATCTTCGTTATAAGATACCTCATATAATGAAGGCACATATATACCTCTTATCTTAGATATTTCTCTTAAAAACTCTTTACGCTTACCTTTAAATTTTTTATAAATATCTAATACGTCATTCATTATTTCTTCGCCTTCACCAAGTTCAAAAAAATCAACTATATCATGTAGTGGTTCAGGATTATAAGCACAAGGACCACCAGCCATAATTATAGGTTCATCCTCGCCTCTTTCTGAAGCTCTTATAGTAATGCCCGACATATCTAGCATATTAAGTATATTAGTATAGCTCATCTCGTATTGCAATGTAAACCCTAAAAAATTAAATTCATTTAAAGAATCTTTGCTTTCTAGTGCATATAAAGCTATATTATTTTCTCTCATTTGTTTTTCCATATCTGGCCAAGGAGCAAACGCTCTTTCACAATAGGTGTCGGATCTTTCGTTTAACACATGATAAAGTATTCTACTTCCTAAATGTGACATACCAACTTCATACACATCTGGGAAACAAAAAGCAAATCTTATATCAACTTTTTCTTTATCTTTATAACAACAATTAAGTTCTCCACCTACGTATCTAGCAGGTTTTTCAACCTTAAATAAGATATCATCGGAAATTTTGTTCATAGAAACCACTCCTCGTTTTTTCCTCTTGAGTAAATTATAATTTACGTTTATTACATCATTTTATTTTAACACATGATAGTTAAATCTCAAAATAAAAAATAATCTTGAACAAACTAACCAACCTGTGATAGGCTGGTTATTTGCCAAGATGTATTTTCATAAAGTATCCTTTAACTTTAATTTTTTAATGTCAATATATTCACTTAAGCTTATATTACCATAGGCTTTTATTGCCTCGATTACTTCATCTTCATATAAAATAGCTAGAACACTCATATTTTCATCTAAAATTGTAAATAAATTATACTTGTTTTTATCAATTATTCCTAAAACATCTAATAGATTTTTTTCACAAAAAATAGATATACTTCTATTCTCAACATAACCTCTCTTTATAAATCTATACTTCTTTTTAATAATATAACCCATAATCAAATATACTATCCTTTCCTTCTCTTTAATTGAAGATATTAAAATAAATATAGAAATTAGACCTAAATTAAAGTTGCTTTTCTGTGCAGCAACACTTACAAAATAAATAAACATAAAAACACTTCCAAGTACCATGCTAACTCTAATGGAAATTTCATTAGCCTTTCTATATATAGTCTTAACACTAAGTATATCTCTAAGTATTCTACCTCCATCTAGTGGGAATGCTGGTATAAGGTTAAAAACACCCAAAGCCAGATTAGTTTTATAAATCAAATGCAAATAAGGTATATTATATATCGTAAATAAAGCGAAAAAAATTGCTGCAAGCACTAAGTTGAATAAGGGACCTGCTAAAGAAATTATTAAATCCTCTTTAGCACTTGCTTCATCTAAATCCTTTACTTTAAGTACAGCTCCTATAGGAAGTATTTCTATATCAAAACCTGAAAATCCTAAAATCCTAGCAGTTAGATAATGCATTAATTCATGGATGAATACAAAAGAAAAAGCTACTACCAGTTCCCCTTTAAACCCTAATATTATTAATAAAATAATGTACGGTATAAATAACTTACTTATTCTTATCAATTAATCCCCCAAAGCCATTACTTAAATTATTGAAAACTAGCATCTTTATTTGAAATTGAGCTTTTAACTTTCTCTATAAAGTTTTCTGTAATAACTTGTACATCCTTTATTTTAACCGTCTTTGCTTTACCAATTAAAGTACTATAATTATATTGCTGATTTATGGCTTGCTTAGAATAGTTATAAGCAAGTTGAGTTTTAGGTGTAACTACTACTTTAAAAAACAGAACAAAAATAAACAACGCTAACACACCAATCAATTCTCTGGTTAATCTCTTTATATAAAAATTTGTTATTCTATTTTTTTTATTATTATCATTAGGAAATTTATTTAATCCTCTTTGCTTTCTTGCTAAATTATTATAATAGCTTTGATATTGCGTATTATAATTGCCCATTTTTATCCCCCTCTTGCATTCTTTTTACTATTTATATATATTTAATTTCTCCTATTTATATTACATATTATAGGAAAAAAGTGTCAATTATACAGCAAAAAAAACAAGCACTGCATAATATGCAGTGCTTGCTAAGTGTATTATTAAAATTCACGATTTTTTAAACTTCTCATTAAAACTTCAGCCGTACCTAAGTTTGTGGCAAGTGGAACACAATGTACATCACATAATCTAAGAAGTGCTGATATATCTGGTTCATGAGGCTGAGGTGTTAATGGGTCTCTCAAAAAAATTATCATATCCATTTCACCCTGTGCAAGTTTTGCGCCTATCTGTTGGTCGCCTCCCATAGGTCCTGATAAAAATCTAGTAACTGTCAATCCAACTTGTTCATTTATTAATTTTCCTGTTGTTCCTGTTCCGTATAAATCATGTTTCTCCAAAACATCTTTGTACCGTTTTGCAAAATCAATTATATCATCCTTTTTCTTATCATGTGCTACTAATGCTATCCTCATTTTTATTCCCCCTATGTAATCCACATAAATGTGCTTAAATTATCACATCCAGTGTTTTAAAAATTTATTTTCTTTCTTCTCATGCCTACATTTAAAACAAGTCCTAATGCCATAAAACCTGTTAGGAGTGAACTTCCACCATAACTCATGAATGGTAGAGTAATTCCTGTTATAGGCATAAGTCCCATCGTCATACCAATATTTTGCATTATTGAAAACAATAAATTTGAAATAAACCCCACACATATTACAGTTCCAAAAATATCTTTAGATTCTTTTGCAATTTTTATTAAGCGATATATAATGATACCATATAATAATATTAGTATTAATGCACCAATAAGTCCCCATTCTTCAGATAAAACGGCAAAAATAAAATCTGTATGATTCTCTGGAACAGAATTAAATTGCACTCCTTTCCCAAAACCACGTCCAAGGATTCCTCCTGAACCTATAGCAATCTTTGATTGAATAAGCTGAAGCCCTGACCCTAGTGCATTTTTCTCAGGACTTAGGAAAGATGTAAGTCTTCCTTTCCAATAAGTTTTCATGATTGGCGAATTCCATACACCTACAACCAACAATAAAACTGAAGTCATCCCTCCGATTATTATCTTAGAATCGAGTCCTATACAATAAAATATACCTAGTACTATGAAGAAACTTACCATAGTCATTCCCATATCTGGTTGAATAACAATTAAAATCATTGGCACTGCTGCATAAAACATTAACTCAAATAAATTTTTAGGGTCGTTGATTCTCCCCTCCATTTCATCTAATTTTTTTGCAAGCATTATTATCATGCCAATTTTAGCAAATTCTGAAGGTTGTATCCCAAAGCTACCAATCTTTATCCAAGAATTAGCACCATTAGCAGAAGATCCAAGTACAGAAAAATCATTGATCAATAACAATATAACTCCTGCCCAATATATTATGACAGCATAATTTTCTATTAACATATAATCTAAAGCCAAAAGAACATATACCATAATAAGACCTAATATCAACCACGCAACTTGCAATTTCAAATAATAAAATCCATAATCCTTGTTTGTAGCACTATAAATATTTATACACCCAAAAATTACAATACAAATTGCAAATATAATTGCAACATAATCCAATTCTCTTAATAGTTTCTTATTAAGTCTTAAGTTTTGTAAAATTTTCATGGTTTAACCTACCTCCATCTCAAATATGATTATATCATATTAAAGTGAAATAGCTATGCATAAGTTGTTAATTACACATAGCCTTTTCTTATTTTCTTTTTATTTTTTTGATAGGTATATTTGCTATTAATGCCGGTGAATTGCCTTCGTATTCTTCCGTTGTTGTTAGTCTAACTTCAATATCCCCAGTTTCTACTTCAGCGTATTTTGAAATCACCTTTAGTATATCTGCTTTAATCATTTCTAAAAAATCAGGCGAAATATCTGCTCTATCATGTATTAAAATCAGCTTTAATCTATCACTTGCAATATCCTTCGAGAAGATTTTATTAGAAAACATTTTAAATAAATTCATTAATGTCCCCCCCTATATTCTTTAAATATTCTTTTTAGAGATGCAAAGAATCCTGCGCCTATAGCTGATGATCCATCTAGTGAAGCGTAGGGTACTTCCTCTCCCATAATTCTTCTAGCAATGTTTTTAAAAGCTACGCCTGCTAACGACTTGTCATCTAATACAATTGGCTCGCCTTTGTTTGTTGAAATTGTAACCTTTCTATCATCAGGAACAACTCCTATTAGTTTAATTGCCAGGCATTCTATAATATCATCTACAGATAGCATGTCCCCATTCCTTGTCATTTCATAATTCATTCTGTTTATTATAACCTCATGCCTATCAATACCTTTAGAATCTAGTTTCCCTATTACCCTATCTGCATCTCTAACAGACGTGAGTTCTGGATTAACTACTATAATAGCTCTATCAGCTCCTACAATAGCATTCTCAAAGCCCTGTTCAATTCCTGCAGGGCAATCTATAATAACATAATCAAAGTCTTCTTTTAACTCATTAACAACTAAGAGCATATCCTTTATACTGATATCATTTTTATCTCTAGTTTGTGCTGTTGGCAGTAAATATAGATTGCTAAATCTTTTATCTTTTATTAGGGCTTGCTTTAATCTGCATCTTTTTTCAATTACATCTACTAGTGTAAACACCACTCTATTTTCAAGTCCCATTAAAACATCAAGATTTCGAAGCCCCGTGTCACCATCGATTACTACTACCTTTTTGTCCATAGATGCAATAGCTGTTCCTATATTTGCAGTTGTGGTTGTTTTTCCAACGCCACCCTTACCTGATGTTATAACTAAAGATTCTCCCATGTGCATTACCTCCATTATATATATTTATTAGCTAAATACGGTTCTACAATAATATTCCCATTTTTTATTTTTGCCACCTCGGGATATTGAGGTTTAACTTCATCCTCAGGTGATCTTGTTATTATGTTTCCTATTTGTAGTATTTGAGGCTCCAATTTAAATGCTGCAATTATAGCTTTTTCATTACCATTAGTACCTGCATGCACAACTCCTCTTAAAGTTCCAACTACAATTATATTTCCTGCTGCATATATTTCAGCTCCCGGATTCACATCCCCAACTATAACTATATTACCAGGATAATTTATGCTTTGGCCACTTCTTATTGTCTTTCTGATGAACTTAGTCTTCCCCTCATAAATACCAGTAAAAACTTTGCCCGTTGAGTCCTCTTGATTTTGAAAAATGCAATCACTAATTAAAAATTCATCAAATAATATTTCCTTTAATTTTCTGCTTTCCCTTTCATTTATGTATTTAAGTTCAGTAGTGATTTTTAAAGTACTACCTTTATAAAATCTTCTTCCTTGTGAAAGCTTTTCAACTAAAGACTCTAACATATCATCAAAATCACTAAAATGATTCATATTTATAACTACATTTAATCCCTCTTTATTTCCCTTAATGATTATTTTATCCGTAACCATGATTTTTACCTCCTAGCTCTCCTCTGGGGTGAAAAGCAATTATTAATTGTTTTGCTCCATAATTGAACTTAAGGCACATGAAAATAAATAACAAGTCAAAAATGCTAGCATATTTATTTGAATGTGACTACGCTACTATTTCAACATATTATCATCAAATTCCTGCCTAATTTCAATATTTTTTTATTTTATTTTATTCTTAACAATAAAATAAATAAACTCTGACAAATAAATTTGTCAGAGTTTATTTGCAATTCTCATTTATTCATAATTTAAATACTTATTCTACTAATCATGAGAATTCCCAGTTGTAGCATTATTCAAATCTATATCACTGGTTTTCTCATCTGGATTAACCATAAATTTATATTTAGCGTCTTTTTTTAAGATTGCAACTTTAAAGTATTGCTCGTAAACTGATTTTGCAATTGGTGCAACATAGGCACCATGACCTCCATCAAAAACAACCGCACAGATAGCTATTTCAGGTTTATCATATGGAGCAAACCCTATATAATACCCATAAGAAGTCCTTCCTAGCGCTGATTGAGTAAGATCATTAAAAGTACCTGAACCTGTTTTCCCTCCACTTTGTATAGCAAAATCGCCAAAAACACTATAAGCTGTACCATTAGGGTTACTAGTAACTTCTAACATGCCCTCTTTAATTATTCTAATTGTGTTAGCACTTATATTAGTTTTCTCTAAAACTACAGGCTTAGTTTCTTTAATTACATTTCCATCTGGATCTAAAGTTTTATCAACCAAATGCAGTTCATATCTATTCCCACCATTTACCATAGTAGAAACATAATTCGTTAACTGCAGAGGTGTAAATGCATCGAAACCCTGTCCTATGGCTGCATAGTATGCATTAGCTGCAGAATTAATTTCAACACTAGCATCACCTATTTCAGAATTTACAGTTCCAGTCATAGATTTAATCTCTTTATCTGTATAATTATTACTTTTTAATACTGAGGAAGCGTTAATGAACTCCTTTAGCAGAATTGTATTAACGTAACCTTTCTTATCTTTTTTCATTTGTGTCTTAATTTCAGCAATAAACTTAACCTTATTTTTATTTAATTTTACAATATTACTTATTTCTTCTTTAGTTCCACTTTCTTTCTGTGATTCAAGATCAAGTGGTTTATATGAATTTGATCCCTTTTGTAAATTGCCCACTAAATTACTTACATGAATACTCGCTAATATTTCTTTACTAGATTCATAATTATATACCTGACCATAATTTTCAGGTATTTCTATACCTGTGGCTGGTTTTTTATTACTTTTAGGCTCTATGCCAAGACCAAATTTCCATGCATATTTTGCTAGTAAGTCTAACCCAGTTTGATTTTCTCCGCCGTGAGCATATAGCTTATCAGCTACATCATAGAAGTAGTAATTACAAGATTCTCTCATTGCCCTTTGAATATTTACTATTCCATGACCATTACCAGTATCATTATATATCCAACATGCAGCTGTAACTGTTTGGTAACGTTTATTGTATGGCCCACCATCATATACTGTACTAGTCTCGGTTATGACGCCTTCTTCTAGTCCTGCAATAGCTGTTAGTGGTTTAAATGAAGAGCCAGGTGGTATTAAAGATTTAGTTGCGTAATTAAAAGTTGCTTTGGGGAAAATATCATTATTATCCTTTCTTATTGTAGTCTCACCCTGTGCACTTTTGTCTACAGGAAACATATAATCAAGTAATATTTTCTCTTTTTCCGCTTTGGATTTTGTCATTTCTTTATCAGTTAGTATGCCTTTAACATTTACAAGATTTCTTTTTCTAATATAATCTAGTCCCATTTTCTCAGTGACTGGACCAAATATTTTATCATACTCATCGCTTGTTATGCCTCTTGAAAAAATATTAGGATCATACCCTGGTCTACTTGCCAATGCTAATATTTTACCTGTCTTAACATCCATTGCGACCACTGCACCTCTTGTCGCATTTGTCATATCTACATCTTTGACTTTACCTTTTTTTTGTAAACTTACAAGTACTGCATCTAAACTTCTCTCTGCAGCATATTGCATATCTTTATCTATGTTAAGTTGTACTGTTTGACCAGGATAAGTTTCAATCTGACCTAAAGAGCTAACTTTACGTCCTTGTTTATTAACCGAGATGCTTTCTTGCCCTTTAGTTCCTTTTAAAACATCTTCAAAAGTTGACTCAATTCCTGCAGTACCAATGTAATCTGAACTTATATCATAACCCTTTTCCTCATACTTATTTTTATCCCAAGGGTTTATTTTAGAAATATAACCTAAAAAAGCCGATCCTAAATCCTTATTAGGATAGTATCTAATTGGCTGAACTACAACACTAATACCCGGAATCTCAGGTTGCCTTTGTTCAATAATGAATGAAGCATCTTTAGACAAGTTACTTGCAATAACTACAGGCTTATAACCAGAAAAGCTCTGCATCTTTATATTATCCTCAACTACCATATACCGTCTAAGATCAACTTTGCTTTTTGAATTTTTAATTTTATCAAGCCCATACTGCACTACTAATTGATTGAAAACTTGTTCAGGTGTAATCTTTAAAAGAAGTTCATCAACCTTTTTAAGCTGGGCCTCAGTTAGATCATCTTTCTTTTTATCCTTATAAATATTTTTAATAACTTTTTCCTCAAACCCTCTATCTTTTTTAAATCTAAGCTCTAACCAATTTTGTGATGATTTATCTGTAGTCTTAAAATTAAATTTGTACTCCGTCTTGTTTTTCTCAGTGTTTACTCCAAGTAAAAAATCGTCTACGAGTGTTTGCTTGTTATCATCAAGAATTTTTAATACCTTGTCCAAGGTTGGAATTAAACTTGCTTCACTTTCTGTTGTTTTAGTAAATATTAATGTATAGCTTTGCATACTTGTAGCTAATTTAGCACCATTTCTATCTACTATCTCACCTCTTGGGGCTGGTGTAGATATTATCTTGTGATTTTGTTGATTTGCAGTTTCCTTATATACCTCTCCATTAATCACCTGTATATTAACTAACCTTAGAACAATAACTGAAAAGATTAAGATCATAATTACAGCTAAAGTATTAAATCTAGAAAACTTTTTATCATTTTTGTTTCTCTTACTCACTATTTCACCAACCTTTTAAAAAATGGACATAGTAGTTCAATTATGGACTTCCTTTTAAATGATTGTTTTATCATCACGTAAACATAGTGTTAAAATTTCCACTCAGTCTTCATGTATTCCTTTTGAGAAAGTTTATACGTAAATTTATACATAAAAATAGAAACTATTAAATTATATATTGCATGATAGAATATTACTCCTATATTTGTATATTGTCTTACTAAGAACAATATACAAAATACCATTAAACCTTTAACTATGCTTAACACAAAGGATGATATTATTGGTAAAAATGATTTTTCGACAAATATATTTTTACCTATATAGTTAGCTAGAACACACATAAGCATATTACTTAACATATTTATTCCAAACCCATTAAAAAAATACACATCTTGTAGTACACCAGCATAAATTCCTATTACTACTGCATCTTTTGGAGAACTAACTATTGAATAACAGAGTGCAAAAGTAAATATTAGACTTGGATATGCTCCATTTATCTTAAGTAAAGGCATTAAAGTATTATCTAATATTAGGAATAGAATGCATAAAAATACTATGGTTAATATTTTCTTCATAATACAACTCCTAATATTTTATTTCTCTAGGGTCTGTTGGTACCACAATAAATACTTCTTCAATCTTTGAAAAATTAACATAAGGCTCTATTATAGCGCTTTTCATAACTTCACCTTTATTCTCATGAACACTTAAAACCTTTCCTATTCTAATTCCAGCTGGATATATTCCTCCAAGGCCTGATGTTACTATTACATCACCTTTTTTCACAGCCGACTCTAAAGAAAGGCGCTCTATTTCTGCAAGTGATTTATTATTTTCATCTTTATACCCTTTAACAATACCATTATTATCTCTCGTACTTTGAACTAGCGCTGCGACTGCAATATTCTCATTAGATAAACATTGAACTATCGACCAATTGTTACCAACTGATGTAACCTGACCTACTAATCCTTCTCCAGTCATAGCTATCATTCCTTTTTTAAATCCTTTATTTTCACCTTTATTTATTATAAATCCATCTGAAAAGCTATTTCCGCTTACTCCAATAATTTCAGCACCTACATAATTGTATTCATCTCTTTGCTTTGAAAAATTAAGCATGCTTCTTAACCTTTCACTTTCTTTTTTTAAAACATCGTATTCTAGGGCTTTGCTTTGAAGTTTATTATTACTTTTCCTAAGTTCTTCATTTTGCTTCTTAACATTTGAAATGTTTGTTATAAATTGAAATGAATTGGTTATTTTATAAAATCCATTATAAAATATACCTTGTACTGAATTTATTGTTACCCCCACACCATTCTCCACAAAAGACTTTTTATCTCGATTCGCGCTATAGCCTATTAAAGCTAAAAAGCTAACTGACAGTATTATGATAACTACTGTCAGTTTATTCTTTAAGAATCTCATATTTATCTTCTTTTACTCATAACATCAATATTATCGAGAGCTTTACCTGCTCCTATAGCAACACAATCAAGTGGATTTTCAGATATATGTACAGGCATATGTGTTTCCTGGTTTATAAGTGCATCTATTCCTTTTAGTAATGCACCACCTCCAGTTAACATAATACCTTTCTCCATTATATCTGATGCAAGCTCTGGTGGGGTTTTTTCTAGTGTTGTTATTATTGCTTCAATTATTGATTGAATTGGTTCACTGAGAGCTTCTCTTACTTCCTTTTGTGTTACCTCTATAACTTTTGGAAGCCCTGTTATTAAATCTCGTCCTGTTATTTCCATGCTCATTTCATCATCTTCTTGTTCATACACTGATCCAAGCTCCATTTTAATATTTTCTGCCGTTCTCTCACCAATCATAAGACTATACTGTTTTTTAACAAAAGCTATTATTGATTGATCAAGTTCATCTCCCGCCACTCTTAGAGACTTGCATGTTACAATACCACCTAATGATATTATTGCAACCTCCGTAGTTCCGCCTCCGATATCAACGATCATACTTCCTGTTGGTTCATTTACAGGAAGCCCAGCTCCAATAGCTGCTGCCATTGGTTCTTCCATTAAGTAAGCCTCTCTTGCACCTGCTCTTTTAGTTGCTTCTTCTATTGCTCTCTTTTCAACCTCAGTTACACCAGAGGGAAATCCAACTACAATTCTTGGACTTGTAAAACCCTTTGGACTAACTTTATTTATAAAGTGCCTAAGCATTTTTTCAGTAATATTAAAATCTGCAATTACTCCATCTTTCATAGGACGAATGGCAACGATATTACCTGGTGTTCTACCTATCATCTGCTTAGCCTCTTCGCCAACGGCAAGTACCTTATTAGTATTTATATTTATAGCTACAACAGAAGGTTCTCTTAGTACAATCCCTTTCCCCTTTAAGTAAATCAATGTATTTGCTGTTCCTAAATCTATCCCCATATCACGAGATGTTCCAAATATTCCCATTTTAATTTCTCCTTTCATTTCTAAAGCATTCCTTTTTCTTTTAAGCTCGTATAAATTCCATTACCAATAATTATATGATCAAGCACTTCTATTCCTAATAATTTACCACATTCTTTAAGCCTTATAGTAATGCTTATATCTTCTTTGCTCGGAGTTGGATCACCCGACGGATGATTGTGACAAATAACCACGGAAGCACTACACTTCTTAATAGCTTCGTAAAAAACCTCTCTTGGATGAACTATTGATGTATTCAAATTACCAATTGAAATATCTTTTATACTTATAATTACGTTTTTTGTATTTAACATAATTAACTTAAGATATTCTTTTTTTAAGTATCTCATTTCTTCCATAAGATACTGCGCAACATCTTTTGGTGAGGTAATTTTGTATTCTTCTCCAGACTTAAAACTTCTAAATCTTTTTGAAATTTCTATAAGCGCTAAAAGTTGTGTTGCTTTGGCATTCCCAACACCTTTTAAATTCATAAATTCCTCTGCACTTGAACTATAAAGTCCATTTAGTCCGCCACATTCAGAAATTATTCTACTACAAAGACTTATAATATTTTCGTGTTTTGATCCAATTCTAAGTATTATAGCTAATAGTTCATTGTTAGATAAAGTTTCTGCACCATATCTTAATAATTTTTCTCTTGGTCTTTCATTCAGTGGCAAATCCATGATTTTGTAGGTCATACCCATAAACAACTCCTTTATAGATTGACCCCCATCTCCCTTAACATAAAATACAATTTATTCACTGGCAACCCCACCACACTATAATAGCAACCTTTTAGTTCTTTAACAAATATAGCAGCTGCTCCTTGTATTGCGTAAGCTCCAGCCATGCCTATTGGCTCTCCTGTTTCTATGTAATTATTTATTTCACTTGAAGAAAGTTTTGAAAACGTTACTTGTGTACAAACATATTTATTCTTAATTTCTTGAGTTTCAGTGTTTATTACTGCAATTCCTGTATATACCTGATGTGTATTATCACTTAAATCACTAAGCATTTGAAAAGCTTCAAGGTTATCTTTAGGTTTACCAAATACTTTACCTTTCAGATAAACAATAGTATCACACCCTATTATAACAGCTGGTTTTTTCACGCTACTACAAATAGCCATAGCTTTTCCTTTTGCTAAGGTCATAACGTAGTCCTCACAATTCCCAGAAAATAATATGTTACTTTCTTCGAAGTCACTAACCATTATCTTAAAATTACTAGTTATCTTTTTTAAAAGTTCAGCTCTACGCGGTGACGCAGAAGCTAGAATAATATCCACTACATCACTCCTAATACTTTCTATATAATATTATTGACAAAATAATGCCTATAATAGACATAATATTAATGTTAAAATTTATACCGAAAGTTATTGAGAGTACTTTTAAATCTATAAGCATAGGATTACTCATACCAATTGTGTAGGTACTCTTTAAAAATTCGAGTGCATTCATGTTATCTCCCAATAGTTCACCTATAAAACTTCCGGAAATAGCTCCTAACAATATAAAAAAAATAAAATATGAACTTTTTTTTTCTGCACTTTTCAAATTATACCCCCCACATTACTTATATCTTATACATTTTAACATTTAATAAATTCATACACAAGTATATAAAATATTATTCAAAAAAAGTTAATAATTAATTTAGTGATTGAAGTATGATATTTACTAACAATTCGAATCAAAAAATACAAGTAGGTTTATATAATCTACTTGTATTTCTATACTATTTTTACTATTATATCATTTTTTACGAAATTTTACTATAACTGTATTATAAAATAAAAGTATGTATTTATGTCTTTAAAAGTTGCTTTATAAATTTATAAATATATACATACCCTGCCTCTGTTTTATCTTTTTTTAATTCCTGTGGCAAAGCCTTTAAATATGATTTAAAAATTGTGAGCGAGCTATAATTTTCACTCTTCTTATCTTCACCTTTTAATGTACCAACCCATTTTTTTAATTCAACAGTTTGAACTGCTTTAGTATCTTTTTCTGATAATTTATTTAATATTTGAATATCTGCACTTATCATTTCATTGGTTTGTGCCGAGGTCGAATCATTACCAACCAATTGAAAATTAACTTTAGCATAACTTATTTTTTTTGCCACGAGTTGTTTAATAATACTATCGGCACTACTTTTAGGATATACGCCAAGTAAAACTCTATTTAACTTGCCTTCTTCAATAAGAAATGGTGTACCAAACTCCGTTAAACTATTTTTTAGTGTTAAAGCACTTGCCTTTGTACTAAAGACACCGCATTGAATTGCTACATAGTCCTTAATATTAGTGTCCGTAGTTGCCTTAGTAACACCTTCACTCTCTTTGGTTACCTTAGTATTTTTTACTATACTTACTTTTGTAGCTTTATCATTTGAACTCGCATTTGCATTATTTTTAGGCAATAGTTTAGAAAAAACTGTACCCAAAGCAATCGCTGCTATCAATGTTAGTGTTATAACAATTATAAAATTGTTGCTTTTCTTAGGTGCTTTATAATTATATCTTGTATATTTCACTTTAACATCCCCTAACTTAATAAATCCTTATTTATAATATTATTATAAAAACTCTGACATTAGAATAAAAAAGAAAAATATATGTTAGTTTTGTGATTAAATTTATTGAATTATTTTTTCTAGAATTAATATATCCTTGTCTTCATTATCTATCTCTAAAAAACTACTTGTCACTCTAATTATCTCAAAGTCATTACTTTTCCATAATCTCAGCATATCCTGATTATTAGCTGAAACAAAAGTATAAAAATTACTTATTCCATAATTATCATATAAATGTTTTAAGAATTCATTAATAATTGTTTTTGATATTTCATCATCATATAGTTTAATTTCTACTAGATAACACATAATCCACACTTCATTCGGATTTTTGAATTCTATCCTACCCTTTATAATGCCTATAATTTCACTACCACATAATACTTTAAGAAAATATTCTCCCTCGCTCACAAAATATTCTAAATATCTTTCATGAAACTCCGTAATGCCATAATTTAATCCAGCTTCTATATCAGAAATCTGTTGGTTATCAATCCAATTTTTAATGTTTAAAACATCTTGTTCTTCTACATTCCTGATGCTAATATCCTCAAAACTTATGTCTATATTAAACATATTCACACCTCTTTATATTTACACATCTTTAATTTTTTACTCCCACTTAATACTTAAATTCTACGTTCATTTTAAATCTCCTTCAATATAACTTTTATATTACTATAGGTATACTTGTAATTACTTGAAAATACCTAATAAATAAAAATAGCCCTATAAATTTTTATAGGGTTATACATTAAATAAATTTATTTATCTTTTATCTTTTATGTTAATTTAAAACTACTTTTTTATTCATCTCTATACATAAGTGTAACTCTAACAATTCTTCTAACTAATTCCCTTGCTTCTAAATATGGTATACCACACCTAGTCATTCTCCTAAATATAGCAGGATTATACCTTTCAATTCTTCTTACAATCCTCTCAACGTCATTGGATTGAGAAATAGGTGGAGCAGGTCTGTACTGATCTATAAGTGGATCTTTCTCTTGATACTTATCCTCTTGTTTAAAGCTCTCATCCTCATAATCTCTCGCAGATATATCACTATACATCCCACCCATAGGATTAAAACCATTCATGAACATCCCTTCATTAAATTGGTTCATTCCCATCCATGGATTCATTTCTGCATCTTGATTTATTCCCATTAATAAGTTCATCCTCATATTAGGATTTACATCTTGCATGTATCCCTTTTGCATTCCCATGTTTGGCATCATGTTCATTTGGCCATATCCACACATCGTAGGTTCAAGTGGAACCAATTCATAATCCTCTTGCATATCTATATCTTCAATATCTCTGTCATCTAATTTCATATTTGCCCTCCCCATTCTGGTATTAATACATTATCAATTTATGCTAGAGGCTGCGTTTTGATACTAATTTTCAAGAAATTTAATTAATAAAAATAAAGAGGATGCAATTACATCCTCTTTACAATACCCATTGGTTTATCGTTTTTTTATAGTGTTCTTTACTTTAATCCCCTTACAGGTTTTCTCATATTACTATCACCATTTATGGTAACAGGATTACTTTCATTTTTTTTAGATTGTTTTTCCTGCTTTTCATTAAGATCATTCTTTTTGATTTTCATAAACAACACCTCTTTCAAATTTAGTTTTTCCTTATTTATTTTAATAATTCATTTATTGTTCAACTTATATCTACTTAACTAAAAAAAAGAAGAAAAGTATTACTACTTCTCTTCTCAATCTTTTTAAACTTTGTATTTTTTTTGGTGCGACAGACGGGACTTGAACCCGTATGGTCTCCCACACGTCCCTTAAACGTGCGCGTCTGCCATTCCGCCACTATCGCAAATTTTATTATATAAAGGATTAAGTCTCGTAATCACATATTTCAGTAATACTTACGACTACGAGATTAATTATATATCAGTTTCAAACTATTTGTCAAGATTTTTAATCTAATTTTATTTAGTCATTTTAATAAAAGTGAAAGTCAGTATTTTAGTTTATTTGGAATCAGATGACTTTAGACCTTCGCCATACAATTTAAAATAAATATTATAATTTGTTTTTACTTTTTTTACATACTTATCTGTTTCTCCAAAAGGTATATTAATTAATGTTTTTCCATCACTCGAATATGCTGGATTTTTAAGCCATTTTTGAACATTTCCACGTCCACCATTATAGGCTGCTAAAACCAAGTCTATATTTCCATTAAATTCGTTATTTAAGTTATGAATATACCAACATCCCATGGCAATGTTAATTTCGTTATCATATAATTTATCCACATTAAACTTTTTTAATTTCATATTTGTAGCAATCCATTGCGCTGTATCAGGCATTATCTGCATAAGCCCGTAAGCACCTCTGTGCGACACAGCATTTCCATCAAAATTACTTTCTGCCCTAATTACAGCCGCGACTAAACAAGGATCTACATCATACCTTTGTGAATATTTAATTATTTGATCATCGTATTTCAATGGGTAAAAGATCTTAAAAATACTTTTTATATTAATTAGTATAATAACTAAAAAAATTATACTTAAAATTTTTATAATTCTTTTAAACTTCATTTCTTCACATTTAACCTTTCTAGCTCAGTAATAATTAACTCTAGTTGCACCATTGTATCTTCAACGCTTCCCCCATTATTAATAATATAGTCTGAATATTTTTTCTTTTCATCTATTGGCATTTGAGCTCTCATTCTATCCATTGTTTCGTTTAAATTTAAATCACCACGATATATAACTCTTTGAATTTGAATGTCACTACTTACCCAAACTAAAATAGTTACATCCATACTAGTATGTAACTTGCTTTCGATTAAGGTGGGTGCATCGATAAAGCATAACTGAAGGTTTTCTCTTTCACACATCTTTATTCGTTGATTAATTTCTTTTTTGATAAAAGGAATCATTATATTCTCAAGTCTTTTTCTACGAGTTTCACTCTTAAATATATAATTTCCAAGCTCTTTTCTATTAAGATCACCATTTCTGTCAAAAAACTCACACCCAAATTCGTCTTTAATCCTACTCATTATTTCTGGATATAGTATAAAGACCTCTCTCGACACAATATCAGCATCAATAATGTGAAAGCCCTTGTCAATAAGCATATTAGTTACTGTACTTTTTCCACTACCAATGCCACCTGTTATTCCTACCTTTAGCATTTCCTTCTCCCTCACTTTTTTATAGTTGAAATCTAAGAATGTAGCCTTATAGGTTTACCTAATAAATCTCCCATATTACTTAGCCTCATACCAAGTCTCTCCAATACTTATTTCTACTTCTAGAGGAACTAACAGCTTTACAACATTTTCCATCTGATCTTTAACCAAATACTCAACCTGCTTAAGCTCATCCTTATATACATTTAATATTAATTCATCGTGTACTTGAAGAATTAATGTACTTTTTAATCCTTGTTCCTTTAGTTTATGAAACACATTTACCATTGCCAGTTTTATAATGTCTGCTGCACTTCCTTGTATAGGGGTATTCATGGCAAGCCTAATACCCGCGGACTTTACAATTTTGTTTGCTGAATTTATTTCGGGTATAAATCTACGTCTATTCAAAATAGTAGTAACACTATTATTTTTCTCAGCTTCAAGTACTATATCCTTCATGTATTTCTTAACATTAGGATACCTTTCAAAGTATGTTTCTATATATGTTTTAGCTTCTTTCCTTGATATATTTAAATCTTTAGCTAAACTAAACTCTCCAATGCCATATACTATACCAAAGTTTACGGCCTTCGCATTACTTCTCATAAGTTTTGTAACTTCTTCCATAGGTACATTAAATACCTCAGACGCTGTTTTAGTATGAATATCACTATGCGCAATGAAAGCGTCAATTAAATTTACATCTCCAGCTATGTGAGCGAGTACTCTAAGCTCTATCTGTGAATAATCTGCAGATAATATAACACACTGATCATTGTGTGGTATGAATGCTTTTCTTATAGCCCTACCCATTTCATGTCTTATAGGAATATTTTGCAAGTTAGGTTCTGTGCTCGATAACCTTCCTGTTGTGGTAACTGTTTGGGTGAAATTTGAATGTATTCTACAATCTGCATCAATTACTGCTTGTAGCCCTTCAATGTAGGTAGAGAAAATTTTTGTTAGCCCTCTATACCTAGTAATTTCTATGATAATCGGATGCTTATCTACTAGCGCCTCTAAAACCTCTGCATTAGTTGAATATCCTGTTTTTGTTTTCTTTATAACAGGTAAATCTAATTTTTCAAATAATATCTTGCCTAATTGTTTTGGAGATTTTATATTAAATTCTTCACCAGACAAATCAAAGATAGTTTTTTCTAGTTCAACTATATCTGCGGCAAATTTTACACCAAGTTCCAAAAGGTTATCTTTATCTATTGTGAATCCTTCAGACTCCATGTATGATATAGCTTCTGTTAAGGGCTGTTCTACCTTGTATAGAAGTTCCTCCATCTCATACTCTTTGATTTGCTTTTCTAATATCTCATAAAGTCTTTTTAAGAGTGCTACTTTATTAATTCCTTTTTCATGGTCTTCGCCCTTAATACTAATTCTAAGATTAATATCCATAAGGGTTTCTAGGCTATACTCTTTCTTTGCAGAATCTAACAAATAAGCCGCAAGTTCCGTATCAAATAGTATCCCTTGTAGTTTGATGCCCTTTTTATTAAGAGCAGTATAAGCATTTTTTACAGCATGACTTACCTTTTTAATTTCATTGCTCTCAAGCATAGTTTTTAAGTATTTTATAGTTTTTTCTTCATCTTCATTAAATAAATCAGTAACCTTAATCAAATAATTTTTCTCCTTATAATTAAGGTATATGTTATTAATGCTAATTTTAGTAAACACATTAGCGTTTTCTATATCAAAAATTATATATATAGTATCTTTAATTTCATTTATAAGTTCTGAAAGCTTATGTAACTCATCTATTACAGTAAAATCCGCAGAAAATATCTCTTCAATAGTTTCCTCACAATCTGGTATTTTACTTATTAAAGATTTAAACTGTAATTTATAAAACAAGTCTTTTACAGCGCGTACATCAAATTCTTCTTTTGATTTAATTGATTCTAAATCTATCTCCATAGGAACACATGTAATAATAGTAGCTAATTTCTTACTAAAAATAGCCTGTTCACTATATGTTACTAGATTTTCCACAAGCTTTTTCCCACTAACATTTTCAATATTCATAAGAAGATTTTCTATACTCTTATACTCTTTTATAAGCTTATAAGCAGTTTTTTCACCAATTCCTGGAACCCCCGGAATGTTATCAGAGGAATCTCCCATTAACCCTTTTACATCTATAAATTCTGTAGGAGTTACCCCATATTCCTCTATCATTCGATTTCTATCATATATTTCTTTTTGTGACATTCCTTTTTTATTTATTACAACTTTAACATTATCTGTTGCAAGCTGAAGTGCATCTCTGTCTCCTGTTACTATGTAAACTTCAAGTCCTTGTTTTTCTGCAAATACAGACAAGGTCCCTATTAAATCATCCGCTTCAAAACCATCTAATTCATAAATATCTATAGCCATTTTCTCTAATAGTTCCCTAACTAGAGCAAACTGACCGCGGAGCTCTTCAGGCATTTTTTTTCTACCTGCTTTATAATCTTTATATTCTTCATGACGAAAAGTAGGTGCACGCCTATCAAATGTTGTTACAATATAATCCGGCTCAAACTCTTCCTTCATCTTTAAAAGCATAGTTGTAAACCCATAAACTGCATTAGTGTATATTCCATCAGAATTAGTTAGAGCTGGTAATGCATAAAAAGCTCTATACATAAGACTATGACCATCTAAAATTAATAGCCTTTCTTTAGACATTGTAAATCCCTTCTTTCTAAATATGTTTATAATTTTTTATATTGCACTATATTTTAGCTTATAGTATACTTCATCAATAAAATTATCTATTTCTTCAACATATATAATCCTTTTATTATAGCCGTGAGGGTTCTTCTACTAGCTTTCCCCCCATTTAGAAATTTTAACATATTATATTCTTAACTTCCAGTTGAATTTGCCCCTAAACAGATATTATTAATAATATCTTTACATATATTATACCAATAATATACTCTAAAACTAATAATCCCTCTGTATAATTGCTATAATAAAAAGATTGTCCCTTAAATCAACTTTAAAGGACTAATCTTTTATAAAACATACTAAAACACATTAAAATTAAATAAATCTATTGCATTAATTATATTTATATGGTAAAATATTTTTTGTCAGGCATGCCGAAGTGGTGGAACTGGCAGACGCGCTGGACTCAAAATCCAGTGGTAGCAATACCGTGCGGGTTCGATTCCCGCCTCCGGCACCAATTGGCTTTCAAGAATTTCTTGAAAGCCTTTTTTTATGCCCAAAATGCCATGTACAATACTCTGCTTTATCATTTATTTGAGCACCACAATTTTTACAATACATACTTGCCTCCTAAATAATAGCAAGTTGATGTGGAATGTAATTAATTTAGTTTAAAATATACTTCCACCTGTCAGCTTAGCTGAGTGTAACATAAAAAAAACACCCTCTCGGATGTCTTACTAAATTTTACCATTCATATTATTTAAAATTTCTTGTTTATATTTTAAATCTTTTAGGTAAGTTGGTAACCATAGTGAAGCTTATTATCTTTGTTATCAAAAACGTAGATATCGTTGTTGAATAGTTCATTTAAATATTTGCCATGTTTCTTAAGTGGTATAGGTATATCTGCTTCATTATGATCTTGTCAGCTTGAGGCTGAGTTATAGTTCCATTATCTATAATGGATGTTAAAGGATTTATATGATTTATATGATTGATCTTGTTGCTAGCCATATTTATTTTACGTTGTTGCTCAATCATAGTTTTAGTCTTTTCAGTGTTCGCTTTCTTTGCGGTTTCATCTTTATTTATGACAGCTTTAATTTTATTTGCTTGATCTTGAGTTATAGTATTACCAGTTACACGGTTTTCAAAGTTTTTTAAAAATGTCATAATTTTCTCCTCCTTTAAAAATAAACATTATATGTATATTTTACATTATATGTAAACGTATGTCAACACGTAAAGAAAAATGTAAAAACAATCATCCAATTACAAGTGTATATATACGAGGTCTCTGTTGTAATAGAGCAGAATTTTGAATCTTAATTACATTTATTGAGAATTTATTGATGCCATTATTGTATGTTAAAAAAGTAATTTATGAGTAATCAAAAAAGGAAAAAAGCAGAAAAACCTTCTCCTGCCTTTCATTACAAAACTTAAATTTCAAGAAATTATTATTAATCATAATAACAATCCATTCAGTTAAATGACCCTTAGGTCTTCTTAATTAAATAATATATCCTGTAATGCTGATCTTGTTAATACAACTGTTGACTTCTTGTACTCCCATTTTTTTAGTTCAGGTGTTGTTTCAAGTATTTTTCTCCATCTAATTTTATCTCTTGTATTTTTTATTAAATTTTTTATATCATTTAAGTTTTTTTTCTTGATTTTATATTTAAATGAAATCTAAACCACCCCTTTTTTCTTAAAATTCCTATAGGAGATATTAGTATCCTTTATTTATAGGATGAAATTTAAAAGAGCACCTCTGCGGGGTACCCTAAAACTATTATTGCTTTTGTGCATTGTTTGAGTAGATATCTAACTTTAATGATGTTAACTATATAATATATGTTCATTAGAGTTAATAAGTGTCCAAATTTATTATTTTAATTCATCTACAACCTCTATAGCTGTTTCTGTTCTAATATTATAATTTACATTTTGAATATAACTCAATTGGTATTGTGTTAACATCTATCCTTTAAAACACTGTTAGTGTGCGTTATTACAAAATAAAACAAAGGCATCTCTACTCTTGTAATTAACAATATAAGAAGAATCCGACCTAATAATATTATATTATATTTCTTATTAAAATAGGATTATCACTTAATTTTTAAACTCTTTGTAGTTATTCCATAGTCTCATAATAGGAGTTATTAACTTAAGTAAATCAAGGCTTATACTTTGATAAATTCTCTATACATTACAATACGGTTCATGAAAACTTTATTTCACGAAAATTTATATTTTAGTATAAGTATATTAAGTTAGAGGCATTATAATATAGAATAATTTAGTAAAGGAGAGGATTTTTATGAGTCAGAATAAAACCATTGCTGAAAATAATCAAAATATTATACCTAATAGTGAAAATAGTCTGAGCCAAAATATGACCATGAAACAAAAAGATCAAAGCCTTATTGCTAATAGTTTAGATAGTCAAAATGCTAAAAACGGATATAAGGTTAATGGAAATGCTAGCGTACAAGCTGCTAATCAAGGAACTAAAAACAAAAAGTAGATAAAATAAATTACTTAAAAAATGTAAAAACACAGTAGATTTAGACTTTCTCTACTGTGTTTTATATATATATTTACAATATACTTAATTAATTAATATCGTTAAAATTAGAAATATCCATTCTTTCTCCTAAAGAGAGTAGTTATTTTTATGGTTTATATATTTTACTTGTAAAAGCTGTAATATTTTTTATAAATATTACATAGTTATTTATAGGGGGTGTTATTTATGGAAGAATATAGAAAAGGAATTGTAGCTACTATAAATAGAGCTAAGAAGGATATCACTAGTATAAAAAGTGATATAGCATCAAATAAAAAAAATGTAGAAGATATTAAGGATATAATTGATAGGGTAAAAAAGATAGAGCTAGATTTAAACCCAAAACAAACATGGATGAAAGAAAAAATAGATTCATTAGACTTAACATTAAAAGAATTATCAGAAATTAAATTTGATATCTTATATTCCGTTTGACCGGGTAAGGTTGTATCAAATCTCTAAAGAGGACAAGCCGATGACCGCCACCCCCATTGCGCTGTATTTCTCAGAATTATCTAAGGGTGGTACTATTAAATCTCAAATAAGTAACTACATGTGATTGTGGTTATTTTTTTGTTGCTAAAAGTTTATTGAAAGGAGCGACACACATGACAATTGCTGAAATTTAAAGTTATTCAAAACTTAAATTTTAAAAGAAAAAGGATTTATTAAACGAAAAACTAAAAGAACGGGTTTAGATTTAGAACAATAAAAGAGACCAAAAAAGTCTCTTCTATTCTGGTTTTTTTTATATTTTTTCAATTAGTTAAACAATATAAAATTAAACCGTTGAGTTATTTATTTTGTTTATTTATATTTTTATTTAACTTAGTACCTAGTCAGTTCCCTTTATATAACGTTTAGTAGATCTCGATATTTTCATAAACTTTGATTTTGCAGCTCCACATACTGGACAAACCCAATCGTTTCGAATATCATCAAAGCTAGTACCTGGTTCTGTTTCGTCATCTGGATCCTCTATTGCTGGATCATATTCGTACACGCACACTGAGCAAACATATTTATCCATGAAAACATACCTATCAATAAAAACATTTCTCTCCATAATAACATTTCTATTCATAAAAACATCTCCTCTTAATTTATTTAATATTACAAACTAAATGACAGTATATATTACTTTATAAATTTAATTATATATAAATATATATAAATACAAAATGTGCTAAAAGCATATATATATAGTTAGCTATTAGAAATTTAAATATAATATACTCTAAAAGCTAATGGTGTTCCAAAAGTTCAGCTTTCGGGACACCATTAGCTTTTAAATTTAAGCTCCTAAAGATATATTTTCTTCCTTTTCATCTTCAACTTGATTTTTAACTATAGAATTTACAAACTTTTCTCCATATGGAAGGCAAAATTGTATGCATGGGCCTGTTAACAATGCAGATATTATTGTACCTATACCAAATACTCCGCCTAATACAAATCCTATTATTAAAAAGCTAACATCTAATGCCATACGAATCCAACGATATTCTAACTTAGTTTTATCTTTTATTATAAATGGAATAATATCGTTTGGTGCAACACCTAGATTACTTGCTGAAAGTATAGAAAATCCAATTGCAATTAGAACACAGCCGAATATAACTAAAAATATTTTTATACCAATATTTAAAGATTCAATTGGGAAAAATGAAACGGCCTTTACTCCAAGGTCAATAATGGGTCCTACTCCAATCACGCATATAATTGTTCCTATCTTTATACGAGATCTTTCGACTAAAATTATTATGCAAAACAACACAAATAAAATAATCATATTTGCATTTCCAGGTGTTTTCTTTAATAAAAATGCTAATCCTTGAGTGAATAAAGTAAACGGATCAGAACCAATGTTAGTTTTTAAAAACAAAGCTACTCCAATCTGTATTATACTCATTCCTACAAAAAACAGAATTAGTCTCTTAATTAGATTTAGTTTTTTAGTCATATTTTACATCCTTTTCTATATGTTTTATAGTTGCTCTCTATTATATTTTCAAGATTTTTATTACAAGCTACCAAAAGAGCAACTCTAATTATACAATGATACAAATTTTTATACAAGTATATATTGTAACAAATCCCCTTTCATATCAGATTCCTGTTTATTACATAAATTTCCCATCTCCCATTAATCATTTTTATGCTCCAAATACTTGTTTATAAATGTTAAAATAAACTTTAATTGTAGTTGCTAAACATGGATTACCATTGATGAAATAGAAGGGGGATGCCTTTCGGCCATCCCCCTTCTATATGGCATTAAATCGATATATTTTTTTGTATATTTCATTTACAGTTACTACTGATGCTTTCTTCCCACCAACCAAAGGCTATCCTACCTGAAGTTAAAAGTTCCGGTGTTTCAGAATTTGATAGAAATACTAAGAAGTTACCACCCTCACCAATAATTATTTTTCCGTTTTCACTTTCCACCAATGTTGTTTCAGGCTGTGCACGTCTTACAAAGGCTTTGATTCCTCCAGTTGGTTCACCTGTAACATTAGATGCATATTCTAATTTCACCTTTGCTCTAGGTGATGGTTTGATATTTAAATTTGTTGGAGTTACAGGTGCATAATTAATATCTGACTCAGGCGGAGTTGAGTTAAACCAAAACTGCGCACGAAAAGCTGACTCGGCAACATCAGTTACAGTCCACACATTCACATGCAAAATAACGCCTGAGTTAATTGGATTGTATAACCTTGCCCACGCACTTGTATTATTTCCAAATACTAAATTATCAGCATACCCAATGAAGTATTGTCCAAGCATAGATTCATATAACTCCACTGGAATATCAACCGCTTTCAAAAGTGACCCATACATATCTTCACATTTTTTTTTATTCATTAAATTACCACCTCACTATATTATATTTGTATTGTTAACATATTGTGACGCGATAAGTTGTTCCATATAATGGATATGTGTCGACATTTCTTCTACTTCTGTTTTAAGCCCTATTCATTATAATATCAATTCTAAGCCGGTTTTATATAAGGGCTATAGTATTTTGCTGTTAATATTAAATAGCCTTCTTGCAAGCTATAGCAAGCCTTAAAAGTCTTCTGTTTATGTATTCTGTATAAAAAGGGCCGATTCCCGCCTCCGGAACCAGTTATAGTAAATGCCTTAGTTAATTTTAATAAATGTACTAAGGCATTTACTATTTTCAAAAAAACTTTCTAACTTTTAAAATCTAAAACTTAATATATTGGGTAATATTAAATCATAAATTATATGTGTTAAAGCAAAAACAACTCCACCAAATAATGCACCTACTGTGCAACCATTGATACGTATTCCGTGAAGCTCATTTCCGGCTTTTTTCTTTATAAAATTATTTAAAGATTCATCATCCATGCTATTTAATACTTGTTTCACTGTATGGCCTACATTTTTATACTTTGATTCAATAAACTTAAATATAGCTTCTTTAATATACTTATTCATGATTTCTTTGTTAACATCGTCATTTTTTAAACGAATCCATTGATTTTCTAATTGAATTTTAATACACGTAACAACAGATACAATATCTTCTTTAAGCAATAAGTCTATCTGATTTTTATAATTCTTCTCTGAAGTATTATTACATAAAAAAGTTTCTTTTTCAGTGATTACGTTTATTACATCTTTAATTATTGTATTTAACTCATCCTGCACTGAAATCTCTTTAATCATTGTTATTTTCCATTTCTCAATATCACTTCTAATATTATTATCCCTATGCACTTTTTTAAATAACTGTTCAATCTTTTGAATTGTTTCACAACGTAAATTATCATTTTCATTCTTTAAATTCAGAAGAATTTTATTGATTTGTTCTAAAATTGATTTTACGACATCAGAAGTATTTATTGCATTTACAGATTTTAAAATACTAATAATCTTTTCCATAACAAGACTATTCGCTTCTTTTTTCAGAAAATCATTTGCAAACTTCTCTAATATATCTTTTCTCTCTTTATCATTTACATATATAGATATAGTATCTAAAAGTATATTAAATATTTCTTTGAATTTGTAATTATCTATACCATATTCAATCTTTTTATCTAAATAAACTGATATGTCTATTTCCTCAATTTTTTGTTTTAAATGAGTTTCTAATAATTTAGCAAGAACTAAAGAATCAACAGTGTTTATTTTTTCTATAATATAATCTATTAATGTTTCATATAATTCACTTCTTGTATTTATATTTTTATCAATAAAGCCAATTAAACCATCAACTATATTAATTTCTTCAATTTTACCTTTCAATACTTTTTCACTTAATAACTTATTTTGGACTACATCAGCTACACTATTTACTATAATCTCTCTGTTCTTCGATATTATAGCGGTATGTGATGCTATAATGGGTATTTTACCTACTAGAAATGGTTTTTCAAATAATGCAGTTATAGCAAACCAATCTGCAATAGCACCTACGAGTGCTGCTTCAATAACAAAACTTAGCATTTTAATAATTTCATTGTTTCTAAAATTCATTTGTATAAGAGCAATTATAATAACTAATAATAATAAAACTACAATTGATAAATCCGCTATTTTTTTATTTCTCATATCTACACTCCTATACTATACTTAATAATAAACATTAAAATACCAACTATACCACCTACAAGAGAACCATTAATTCTTATCAACTGTAAGTCATTTCCAACATTTGATTCTATTAATTCAATTAGCATAGTATCAGTGTATTTATTAAGATTTTCCTTAACTGTTTTACTTATATTTTTATGTTCATTATCTATTAGTTTATTTAATATATTTTTGAGAAACACATCTACTTTTCTTTGAAGATCAACATTTTTATTTATTTCAAATAACCAATTTTTTATGATGAGAAAAAGCTTGTCATATAAGATATTATTCTCAAAAAATATGATACTTGATTTTTCAATCATAATGTTTATGTATTCTTCAACCTTAACATTTTCTAATAAATCAATTTTAAGGCTCTCAATTTTAGTTTTATAATTATTATTTTTCTCAAAATTATCTACCTTAGCATATAACCACTGCTTTAGCATTAACCTACTTTCATTATCATCCTTTCTCATATTAATTAGAAACTTTTCAATCTTTTGTGTTATATCAGATGCTAAATCATTATTACTGCCCTTAAATTTATCAATAATTCTTTTTTTTATATTCCCATGCTCATAAGAGGATCGTGTATCATCTATGAACTTAATAAGTATATTTTTAAAATCTTTGCTTTTAGAAAATAATATTAATTCACCTAAGATAAAATTTAAAACTTTATCCTCATATTCAGTTTTTAAAGAAATTTTCATAACTGAAACAATTAATTTATGTAAATTAAATTCTTTCAAACTTTTTATAGTAAATTTAGAAATAATTCTTTTGATCTCGCTTCTGTCAATATTATTATTCTCAATTATAACCTTAAGTACCGTCTTTATATCTTCTAATTCATTATTATTCTTTACAAATTTAATTGCGATTTCTGAAATATTGTACTCATTAAGTAATTTCTTTAAAGTCTCCTTAGTTAATAACTCCTCACTCACCATATTAGATAGACCATCAAAAATATTTTGCTTGTTTTTAGGAATTGTTTTCTTTAATAGTTTGTTAATACCCCACCAGTCAGCGAAACCACCGATCATCGAACCACAGCTCCCACTATACACAATCCCTCCTACAAAGGTTTTATGGAATGGATAACTAAGGACATAAATAGTAGAAGCTAATATTAATATTAATGTTGCTTTATAACGATTCACTTTGATAACCCTACTTTCTTCACATATTTTATTTTTAACAAAGTTAATAATATTTACAATTACAATTTATATTATAACATTGTATTCAATTCTATTAAAATAGTAATCTTTTGGCACTAGTATCAACGTTAATTCCTTCACTTTTATTATTTTAATTTCATTAATTCCCTTTCCTGCCATAAGTGATATAAATGATTATGTTTTATCTAAAAAAACAAATAAACCTTGCTCCTAAAAATGGGCAAGGTTATCTTTTGTGTTGCTAAGTTTTATTTGCTTTGAAAGTCATAGCCGTGATAAACATTATTGGAGCTATAACAGTTAACAGAGGTGCCATACTGCCACCAAATTCAAATATAAAATTCAAGCTCCAAATGAACACTACTATTGCGCCAATCCAACGTAAAAAAGCCATTATAAAACACTTCTCTTTCCCATACACATTTGTATATTAAGTAAATATCTTTAAATATTATATTGACCTAAATTCAGATATATTATTCCTGCAACCTTCTCAAGTGTTATAGTAACTACTTTATAAACTTCTACCTCAACTTCGCTGCCCATTTATTCAATATATGTAATATTATTTCAATCTCTCTTTCTATTTTTCATTTACATATTTTCTTATAATTTCTTGGACTCTGCATTCTACGCCAAATTTATAGTGTGCTTGTTTATCTGTTGAAGGAGTACCTTTAACCTCCCATAAATCTCTAAGTGCTTGTAACAATTCTTTCTTTTGTTGATTTAAAGTTCCACTTGAGTTTTCACTACTCAATGTCATTTCATCCGTATTAATAAACCAACCTCTTCCACTTTCAACTGCTCCCTCACAATCATGCATTCCTAAAAAGTCAAAATCAAATTCTATAGCTCTGTCAACATCATTTTCTTCATTTTCGCAAGTTTTTCTAACAATACCTGTATCCCCTATTTTCATGCATCCACCACTAGGTTTATTTACTGTTATAACTATTTCATCACCATTTTTAAAACCCATATCTATTCCTCCTCAAAATATATAACGTAATACTTAGTTCCATGTTTTCGTTTCCATTTAAATATACTTTGTTGACTTTTTAACTTTATTCTACTATATTGCTAGACATTTTGGAACTTATAACCACGAATAAATCGTATTTACAGTAATTAATTATTAATTATTAACTATATGTTCATCATTTGCAACAAATTGATATTCTAACTCTATTATATACTCATTAATCAAATATTTGAAAGTTAAATAAAAAGATTTAGCCTAAGCTAAACCTATTTTTCTTGTATTATTCTTTGTAATACTCAGTAGATTATAACATTACTATACTTTTTAATTTTATTGCACTATATAAACATAAGTTTCATTAATCACATTAGCAGTTAATTTAACAGTAAATCCTGAATTATTAATTGTTATATTTGGTGCTAGAGTAGCATTTTCTATATGCTTTACCCCTAAAAAATTATTTGAAAATACTTGAACTAAAGCAGGTTTATATTTAATAGTAATTTGTCTATTAGTAGTTCCATCCCCAGTATACAATCCATTGGTTGTTTTCCTAGTACTTGGTACACAAGAATCTAAATTATTATAAGATAAGAAGTCTCCTATAATATCTAGATTAATATTATGATTTTTTACTATATTGCCACTACGTTTAATAGCCGTGAAATTAGATGCAGGGCTATTTATTATACCACGAACGTTAACTCCATCATAAACAGCCCGCTTATTATCTAGCCTAAGTAGACTATAACATTTTGTATCAGCTCTACATATGTTACTCGCATTTACATGTATATCTAAATTGTCACCTCCTGCATTAAAGTAAAATACATCTTTGTAGACATCTTGTATATTTGCTTTAATAGTAAGATTATTATATTTACCTGTACAATGAACAATTTTATTAGAGTAACTATCTATACCCTCATTACATATTTTCTTGCCTGATACATTTAGCTCAATATTAACATTATCACAACCATGTAATATTATTAATGCTTCGCGCACATTACCAACGTGATAATGAATATTATTACTTACTATACAATTTCTAACATAACCATCGATATATGTTGTTGAACCTTCCAATTGATTTCCAGTTATAAGCACTCCACTAAGATTCATTTTATTTGAACCTACATTATTTAATATGGTACATGGGGAATAGTGTACACGATTTTCTCTAAATATAAAACCTCTAAAGCCACTTTTATACGTTTGAGTATTTTCAACACTCGAAACAAATACTTTAAGCATTGGGAAATCAGCCTTTATTATTTGATAACGTATAGCATAAAATGCACTAAATTCAATTATTACTCCTCTTCCTCTTGTTTCAACTACAGTCTCGACTTCTGAAATGTAACAGTTTCTAATTGTGATATCAAAGTCAGCCATGTTGCTCGGTCTTTCATCTTTAAATAGAAAAGTATTTGCAACTTGAATCCCTGCACCTTGTAATCGAAGTGAATCAAAATGAACGCCATCACATTGTACTGATATTGCTTTCTTAGAACTAAATTTAATAAATGAATGAACCATCCCTGTTCCTAACAGCTTTAAATTAGCCTTACCACTCGGAATAGTAAGGCTTGTAACCTTATAAAAAGAACCAGTTGATGGAAAAAATATAACACCGGTACTAGATGCTTTATTAATACATTCTTGAATAGCTAGAGTATCGTTTGTAATTCCATCACCCTTTGCTCCAAAATCTAATACGTTAACAATTAAATCATATTCTCTAATTTTTTTAATTCCATAATCAATTTCATTTTGTTTTGCCTTATCAATATCTGCATCGAATATTTCATGAGTATTATTTTCTATAACTGTAAAGTTGAATGAAACTGATGTTATAATTCTCCCGTTATCATCATAAATTATTATCTCTGTTGCTACAATTCCAACACAACTTACTACTTGTGGTTCTAATAAATAACTTATATTTCCACATAAAGCATTATATATTAGACAATTCTCTAATATTTTTGTCGTATCAGGTTTTTTAAAATATATCCTTGCAGTTGAACCTGTCAGGTTATAATCTATAGAATTGTAGTACAATGTTATTAAAAATCTATGACTATTAATATCATTTTTTTCAATATTAATATTGTTGTTAACATTTATTCTGTTTGCTAAATCTATGTTAATAATATGGTCAATGTTTCTGAACAATTACATCATTCCTTTTTATTCTTTTTCATGAACAAAACTTCCTGTTAACCCAGCTACTATAGCATTAGCTATGTTTTCTGCATTAAATATTTCCATATCCTCTTTGGAATCAACAAATCCACCTTCCACAAGTATTGCAGGCATTTTGGTGTTTTTTAGTACATACAGAAAGCTCCCCTCCTTCACACCTCTATTAATATAGCCTAATGCTGCTATCTCATTCACAACTCTTCGAGCAATTTTTTTACCTGATTCTGATATTGCAAATACTTCTGTTCCACGTCCCCCACCACCATTAAAGTGGATAGACACATAAAAATCTACCTTTTCTTCATTTGCAATATTTGTCCTTCTATAAAGTGAATTACTTAAACTAGAATCAGAACTAGGGGTGCAGTACACAACTTCATGCTTAAGTTGTTTTAGTTTTTCCATAACCTTAACACCAACCTCTTTATTTAACTCATCTTCATTTTTAATACCTACATACCCAGTGTCTCCTGGTTGGCAATTATGTCCAATATCTACTCCGTATTTCAAAAAAAGCCCCTCCTTTATCTGAATTTTCATTGTATTCATATTTTTAAGCTCTTATTTTAAATTATGCTAATGTCGCCATTTTGTGTACTAAAAGATAACTAATCAACATATTTTATTTAAAGGAGCGTTAAAGGAGCGTTAAAGGATGTGATTACTTGAGTATTAATAAAAATAAATGTATTATAATCGTAATGTGTGTATTTTTCTCTTTAAGCCTCTTTGGCTGCAAATACGATTTTAATAAAAGCATTTATATGAAAAATAAGCCAACCAATTATTATTATACTAAGTTGTTAATGAAAGATCTATCTCTAGAAAAACCTGTTGAACTCTATACTCTATATATGAATTTTTATAAAAAGAAAGATTTTTCTAAAGATGATTTGTCTACCTTTATACAGTTTTTTAATTCGTTGAATAATGATAGCTTTATTGCTAAACCACCAAACTTGCCAGCTAAACCATTATATAAAATATTTTTAACTTTTAGTGTCAATAAATATGTTATAAATATATATAACGAAAATGTTATTTCCATATATCCATGGGATGGCGACTACAGCATGGATTATATTGACACAAGTAAAATGTACAAAGCATATAATCTCTTTGGACTATGCAAATACCTTATACCTAAATAAGGTATAAGGTATTTGTTTTTTTACAAGTATTTTGTTATGCCTATAAATAAACACATTAGCAAATTAAATTCAACATATAAACTTCTTAGTGAATTCATGTAACTTGTTAGGAAGAATTTAAAAAAGGAAATAAAAGCTTATTATGCTTCTATTTCCTTTTTAATTTGAATTATAGTTTTATTTAAAATTGGGTGTACAACATAAGGTGCTATATCACTGAGCGGCTCTAATACAAACATTCTTTCCTGCATTCTTGGATGAGGTAATATTATTTCGTCTATTGAACTAATTATATTATCATACAATAACACATCTAAATCTACTGTTCTAGGACCCCATCTTATAACTCTCTCACGTTTTAATTCTTTTTCTATAGATAACAGAAATCTTACAAGTTCTAGGGGAGTTAAAAGTGTTTTTATTTCGATAGCGCAATTTAAGAAGTCCTCTTGTTCTAGGTACCCTACAGGCTTAGTTTCATAAAGTTTTGATTTCTTAGTTATCTTTGTATGATAAGATTTACTTATGAGCTCTAATGCCATCTCTACATTTTTTTCTTTATCACCCATATTCCCACCTACTCCAATATACGAAGTATGCCAACATCTATCGATTTCAACTGCTGCATATCGAAGGGATTTTCCTATAGGGGCCCAAGGTTTTTTGATTGTAACCTTTACTCTTTGAACTAAATTGTATTTTAAAAGTATAAATTCAGCTATTTTTTCAGTTGCTTTTTCTATTAAATCATAGCTTTCCTTCTTAAATTCTTCCTCTATAAGGTTGCAAAGCTCACCATAATGAACTGTTTTTGTTATATCATCAGTGGTGCCTGCTTCTCTTAAATTAATAAATAGCTCCAAAGATATTAAGAAACGTTGTCCTAAGGTTTTTTCCTCTTGAAAAACACCATGGTTGGCATAAATTTCTAAATCTTTTATATACATTTTGTCCATAGTTTTATCTCCTTTATAAGTGAATATTTATTCACCCTCTACAGATAGCGTCTGTTATAGCGCAAACTCTTTTATTCTCTTTTATATCATGCACTCTTATAAATTCGCAACCCTTCATTATCCCTATAGCTGTAGTTGCCAGTGTCCCCTCAAGCCTTTCACTAGTAGGTAAATCTTGTGCAACTCCTAACATAGATTTTCTTGAGGTTCCAAGGAGTACTGGATACCCTAAACTATTTAGTTTTTCTAGGTTATTCATGGTTTTTAAATTATCCTCATAGCTTTTCGCAAAACCAATTCCTGGGTCTAATATAATATTTTCTTTTTTAACGCCTGCATTTAGTGCAACTGTTATACTTTCTTCTAAATCTTTTAATACATCGAAAATTAAATCATCATAATTCTTATTATCTCTATTATGCATTAAACAGCAAGGGACATTATATTTAGCCGCAACAAGTGCAATATAGGGGTCCTTCTTAAACCCCCATATATCATTAATCATATCTGCCCCTGCCTCAATCGCCAGTTCTGCAACTTTCCCTTTATATGTATCCACAGAAATAGGGACATCCAATTCCTTCTTTAAAGCCTTTATAATAGGTATCACTCTTTCAATTTCTTCTGCCTCACTAACAACTGAGTGCCCTGGTCTTGTAGATTCTCCACCAATATCAATAATATCAGCTCCCTGCTCAACCATTATCTTCGCATGATTTATTGCTGATTGAACATCATTAAATTTTCCCCCATCAGAGAATGAATCAGGAGTAACATTTAATATTCCCATTATGTAAGTCCTTTTACCTATTTCAAAACATTGGTTTCCTATTTTCATATCTTTCCTCCTAAAAAATCTAACATACCATGTATACTAAATTATGCATTATGTTTCTAGTATGTTATCTTCATATTTTTCTTCTCTTGTGGCCATTTACATCCAACTCTTGCTGTGCAATGATTACAATTTCTTGAAAGCTTGTCACCTTTATATAATAAGTCGCTTAACACATTAAAACTTTCAGTATCGTTTCTATGGTTTCCTATAGCATATAGGATTTTATCTATTTCTTCATCAGCATATGTGCACTGATGTAATATTTTTTTAGAAATACTCACACTAGCAATATTATGAGCAGTACCATTTTCATACTGTTCTCCTCTACCTATATCATGCAAAAGTGCAGTTGTATAAATTATATATTTGGGTATAGATAAATCATTTTCTAAACTAATTATGTACATAAGTCGTGCCACATCTAAAAAGTGTTGCATATCATGCAAACAATATTTTCTATTTTTTTCTAGCTCTTCTATTTTGCTTAGGTTATTCTGAAAGCTTTGATTTTTTATAATATCATTTATTTTGTCATCCATTAAGTTAATATTTATGGTTTCCACCCCTTTAGAGTAGCCTTTATTCCTTATAATTGTCTACGTATATATCATAATACCTTTTTATTTCAGATACAACTGCGCTTTCTTTAATAACCCTATCGTCGATTTTATTAACTTTCATTATACCCATAATGCTATTAGTTATAAATACGCCTTCAGCTTCCAACAATTCGCCATATGTAAACTCTCCCTCTTTCAGCTCAAATCCTATAGAAGATGAATACTTAATAACAAACTCTCGCACAATACCTGGTAATAGCCCGCATTTAATTTTTGGTGTAAATATAATTCCATTTTTTATAAAAAATATATTACTTACAGCACCTTCACTTAAAAATCCCTCCGTGTTTAGAAACAAGGCTTCGTTATATCCTTTGTTTATAATTTTATCACGTTCAATTATATTTTCCACATAATTAAAGGATTTAACATAAGTCAAGTTGGAATATGCATTCCGCCTAACCTCACTTAATCCTAAGGAAAACCCTCCATCATAGTCACTATGTTTATATGGAATTTGTCTTGTAGTAAATATCGTATTTTTTTCAGATACCATGATTTTTAGCACGCAATTTTTACAATTTAGTTTTAGAACAGCAGCATAGATTTCTTCTTTTGTAATTTTTTTATCTACATTCAGTGTAATAAGTCCAATATTTAGCCTTTTGATATGGGACCCAAGAAGTATTGGTTTTTCTTTAACTAATATAGTCTCAAATACTCCTCTACCAAAGAAAAACCCGCTATCCAAAGATATCTCATCTTCTTTTAAATTATCATTTATCAATATCATATTACCCTTTTAAGGTGCAATTACTCTTCTAGAGTGCAACCACCCTACCTAGGGTACCACCTCCTATTTATAAAACTCTCATCAGCGCCATTGCTTTATCTAAGGTTTCATCATATTCAAGTTCTTCCTTAGAATCCCAAGTTATTCCTCCCCCTACACCAAAATAAGCTTTATGGTCTTTTATTAAAATTGTTCTAATAATTATGTTTAAATCTACATTCCCATCAAACCCCAAATACCCAAGAGACCCAGTATATATATTTCTCCGTACAGACTCTAATTCCTCAATAATTTCCATGGAACGTATTTTAGGTGTACCTGTTATCGAACCTCCAGGAAAACACGCCTTAATACATTCTATTGAACCTACCTGCTCTTTTAACTCACCTACTACTGTAGATTCTAAATGAAAGACTGTACTATACTCCTTTAATTTAAAAAGTTCCGTTACTTTTACAGAATTAGGCTTGCAGACTTTACTTAAATCATTTCGCTCTAAATCCACAACATTTAGAAGTTCAGCTTTATCCTTTTCACTATTTATTAATATGTTTTTATTTTTAAGGTCTTCCTCTTCACCTATCCCCCTTGGCATGGTTCCCTTTATAGGTCTAGTTTCTACCTTTCTATCCACTATACTTAAAAATCTTTCTGGGGATGAGCATAGTATATTAAAATCCCCGAAATTCATAAATGCAGCAAATGGAGCAGGGTTTATATATCTTAAATCTTTGTATATCTCATATGCACTTTTACTAATGCTACAACTAAATCTTTGAGATAAATTAGTAATATATATATCTCCACTTTTTATAAACTCTCTTACTTTTGATATGGTATTTATGTATTTGTTTCTTTCAAAACTTGAAGTAAATTTATTTGTTATGTTTCCAACTTTTTCATATGTAACTTTATTACCTTTTAGAATACGTCTCTTAATACCGCAAATACTGTCTTTCTGAGATTTAAGCATCCCTAATGCCGATATATATGTAATTTTTTCCAAGTTATCTAATATAATTATATTGTCATAAAAATTGAAATAACAGCATGGAATATCTATATCCTCCATTGCTATATTAGGTAACTCTTCAAGTTCTCTACCCAAGTCATAAGAAAAATATCCTATACCACCAGATACAAAGGGTAAATTAGTATTATTTTCTAAAGTGAATTCCTTTAAAATTTTATTTAACTCTGTAAAAGTATCACCTGCATATTCCTTTTCGTTCTTGTAGCACTTACCATTTTTACTTTTAAATGTTATAAAGCAATTTACACCTATGAAAGAATATCTTCCCAAGGTTTCTTCATCTCTTGCACTGTCTAACAATACGGTATTTGTATCTTCCTTAAATAGAGAATATATATCAAAGCCATCAAGTTTAGTTTGAAGTTTTTCAATTACAAGCTGCATTTTATCTCCTTAGTCTTAAATATTTTTTATTTTTACTTCATTAATAAAATTTTGCAATATTTCATGTCCATATTCCGTAAGCTCTGCTTCAGGATGAAACTGTAACCCTTCAATAAGATAATTTTTATGTCTTATTCCCATTATAACTCCATCTTCAGTTTCACTAGTTATCTCTAGTACCTCTGGCAAGGTTTCCTTTTCTATTAATAAGGAATGGTACCTTGTAACCCTCATTGGACTCATAATATTCTTAAACACATATTTTCCACAATGGTTAATTTTAAATACCTTTCCATGAACTGGTTCAAATCCTTGAATAATATTGGCACCAAATACCTTACCAATAATTTGATGCCCTAAGCATATTCCCAAAATAGGTATACTCTCCTTGAAATGCTCTACTATTTCCATGCAGTTGCCTGCACATTCTGGATATTTTGGACCAGGTGAAATTATTATGGCTTCTGGCTTAATTCTCTCAATATCCTTCAATGTAATTTTATCGTTTCTATATACTAATACTTTTTCACCGAGCTCTTCAAAGTATCTAACAAGGTTGTATACAAATGAATCATAATTGTCTATCATCAAAAACATAAACGATCTCCTATCCTCTTATAATTACCTATTATATCAAATAGTTTCAACAAAATCATTAGGATTTAAATATTGAAACTGGCTACAATATTTTATAGTCGCTCCTAATAACACGTATTAAATATTCATTAATAATAATTATTTATTACATACCCCTTTAAATATTGACCATTATTAGGTAAAATGGTAATAGTAAAACTATAAATTTGAGGTGATTAAATGTACAATCGAGGTGATTTCCATCTTCATACAAATGCATCTGATGGAAAACTAAGTCCTAAAGAATTAATCCACGAAGCTTCTTTGAGTGGTCTTGATATTATTGCAATAACAGATCATGACACTACATTAAATGTTGAAGAAGGAATTAGGGAAGGTATAAATAATAATATTAGGGTAATACCTGGTATAGAATTATCTACTATTCATAACAATGAGAGCATACATGTTCTAGGATATTTCAAAGATGATAAGTATAAAGATCCAGATTTTCAAAGTTTTTTAAAGGATATAGATGATTTTAGATTATCTAGAGGTAAAAAGATAGTAGAAAATCTAGATACATTTTTCAAGATAAAATTAGACTACCAGAAGGTTTTAGATGAAGCCAAAGGTGTAGTTGCTAGGCCCCATATAGCTAAAGCAATAATTGATGCTGGTTATAAATATGATTGGAAATATATATTTGATAATTTTCTTTCAAATGATAGCCCTGCATATGTTCATATGAAGAGAATTTCAACAGCTGATGGAATAAGCATATTAAAGAAAGTTAATGCATTAGCTGTACTTGCACACCCTGTGCTAATTAAAAAAACTCCTATAGATGAAATGTTAGGCCTTAATTTTGATGGTATAGAAGCGGTGTATCCAATAAACACAAAAAAACAAAAATCTTTTCTAAAATTAAAAGCAAAGGAATACGGCAAGTTAATTACTGCAGGTTCTGATTTTCATGGAATTACAAAATCAGATACCAAACATGGCATTGTTGGTTCAGTTTCTTTAAGTAATGAAGAACTAGCCGCCTTTGTAAATGCATTAGACTCATAAAAAGGAGATATTTTCACATCTCCTTTTTATTTTCTAATTAGGAAATTATATAATTTCCTTCCTTTAGTATGGTAAAGAAAGTATATATTACGTAAAATACATTTGAACAAGCGTTAATAATTCTTACTTATTTTATGAAAGATACGTTAATAAAAGTAAATGTTTGAGCTCTCGCGAGTTTTTACTTTTTAGTATCTTTCAATAAAGTTAGTTTAGAATTACTTATCGAAGAGAAATGGATTTATAATAATCTATACTTTCTTATTCTAAATTTCTAACAAAAATGCTTCATAAGCTTTTAGTGCTTCATATATATCTGCTTTACTTGAAATTTCCCATGGTGCATGCATGTTATGAAGAGCAACACCTGAATCAATAACCTGCATACCATACTCAGCTAAAATATATGCTATAGTACCTCCGCCGCCTTGATCCACTTTTCCAAGTTCTGATGTTTGCCATGAGACATTATGTTTTTCCATTATAGTTCTAAGCTCTGCAATAAATTCTGGGTTAGCATCATTACATCCGCTTTTTCCGCGAGCTCCAGTATATTTGTTTAAAACTATGCCTTTTCCAAAGTATGCGGCATTACGTTTTTCCATTACTAAAGGGTAGTTTGGATCAAATGCAGCACTTACATCCGACGATAACATTTTAGAATTTGATAATGATCTTCTAACTTTTAGCTCACTATAATCGCCCATTAAATTAACAACTTCAGCTACTGTATTTTCAAAGAATTTTGATTGCATTCCCGTTGCACCAATGCTTCCAACTTCTTCTTTATCTACAAGTAAAACAATACAAGTTTTGTCTGTTTTCTTCATATTCATTAATGCAGCATATGAAGTATATGCACAAACTCTATCATCTTGTCCGTAAGCCATAATCATACTGCTGTCTAATCCATAGCTTCTAGCGCGCCCTGCAGGTACTACTTCTAATTCCGATGATACAAAATCTTCTTCATCTATATCATATTTATCATTTAAAAGTCTTAATATATTTAACTTAACTCTATTTTTAGCATCTTTATCTTCTATTGGTATACTGCCTATAAATACGTTTAAGTCTTCACCCTCAATACCTTTGTCTAATGTCTTCTTCATCTGATCAGCAGATAGATGAATTAGAAGGTCTGAAATTCCAACTACTGGTTCTTTTTCATCTTCTCCTATAACTATATTTACTATTGTTCCATCTTTCTTAACCACAACACCATGGATAGCTAAAGGAAGTGTTACCCATTGATACTTTTTAACTCCACCATAATAATGTGTTTTTAATAATGCTAGATCCGAATCCTCATATAATGGGTTTTGTTTTAAATCAAGTCTTGGTGAATCAATATGCGCCCCCAAAATCTTAAAACCCTTTTCAATTGGCTCAGAACCGATTAAAAATAATGCTAATGTTTTACCCATGTTGCTCGCATAAACTTTATCACCAGCTTTTAATTTACTACCATTATTTATATAAGTGTCAATATCTGTGTAGCCGTTTTTTTCAGCGAGTGATATAAACTCATTTACACACTCTCTTTCAGTTTTGCATTTTGATATAAAATCAATATATTCATCAGACAATGCAAATACCTTTTTAACATCATTTCCAGTATATTTGTCCCAAGCTACTTCATATTTTTTTTCTAAATTTTTAACATCAGACATATTTAATTCCTCCCTACGACGAATATTTTCCACATTTACCATCTTACTAAATTTTTACTAAAATTACAATTAATAAAAATCATTACAAATATTAAATATTTTACTAATTTATCTTTTATTACTTATTACGTGCTTTGGTTACTTCCTCTATTCTTTTATTTATAGTTTCAACAGGAGTTATGGTAGAATTTAGACTATATATATAATTAGCCGCAGCCGCTTCAATAATTACTGCTATATTTCTTCCTGGTCTAACTGGCAATGTTATTTTTCTCAAAGGTACATTTAAAACATCCATAAACTGATTATCTATACCCAGCCTATCGTATTCTTCATTCTCGTTCCACTGAGTAAGCGAAACGAATAAACTAATAGTCTTAGCATTTAAAACTGAACTCATACCATAAATTGCTGGAATATCAATTATTCCCATACCTCTTACCTCAAGCATCCCTGAAGTTATGTATGGACAATTGCCATGCAAAACGCCATCAATTTCTTTAATATCTACTGCATCATCTGCAATTAATCTATGACCCCTCTTTATTAGCTCTAATGCACATTCACTCTTACCTATCCCACTCTCTCCAGTTAATAATATGCCTATACCATAAACATCCAATAAGACGCCGTGAAGCCTAGTTTCTGGAGCTAACTTAGTATCTAAGTAATTTGTTAGCTTACTAATAAATCTTGTTGAAATTAATTTTGTTCGTAAAACCCATCGTCCATTTTCAGTAGCTGCCTTTACAACTTCCTTGTGAGGTTGCAAATGCCTAGTAAAAATAACACAAGGTGTATCAAGTTTAAAATATTTGTTTAATCGTTTTTTTCTAAGGTCCGGCTCCATACAATCTAAAAAACTCCACTCTGCCATGCCAATTAATTGAACTCTCTTATTATCAAAATACTCGTAAAACCCTGCAATTTGTAGTCCCGGTCTATTAATATCACTAATATTAATTAGTTTACCCTTTTCTCCTTCTACTAAAACCTCTAGTTTAAAATATTCTATTAGTTCCTCTATAGTAACAGCCATTAAAATTCCCCATTTCTACTATTTTATAAATTTGTTATTCACTTTTATACTTTTTTTATTGTATCAAGTTGAGATCTAAAATTTCTTTTAACATTTTCTACATATCTTTTCCTTAATTCTTGTTGCTCTACTTTCTCTTCCTCTGTAAGCTTATCCTCTTTACTTTTTTTATAAAGGTAATTTATTCTGCTTGTTAATTCATCCATACTAATAATATCACTCCTACAATAATTCTATTTTTTTATTAATTTTAAAATTTTAATCATAAATAGTATAAAACAAACATACTCTATTATTTACATAATAACATAAGAAAATTAAGACTTTTTTCGTCATTTACATATCTTACCAAATAGCTTTTTTCAACATCTGAGTGGGTTTTCATGGTACAATTTACCATATATTTTCACTTTATCCCCATATATTATAGTATATTTTGTATTTTCTTACATTATCATGGCTAACAAAAAATTTAACATAGATTGAATAATATGGTATTATGTATTTACTTCACAAATACTAAATTAAGTGGAAGAGGTGTAAATATATGAATATAAAACTAAGAATTATAAACAAGGAATTAGAATCATTAAGAGCTATATTACATTTTTTATTAAATTTTAAAAAACCTACGGATAAAATGGTTGTATCATGTAGTCAGCAGTTAGATGAAGTTATAGTTAAATATCAGAAAGTTAAAGCCACCTCGAAAAAAGTGGCTTAGCAAAACCACTTTTCAGTATATATATATAATCAAAAATCCAATTCCATTAAAATATCATCAATCTCAACATTTGAATCTTCTGCATAAAATACAACAGCGAATTCATTAAACTCATATGCATCTTGCGAAATATCACAACCAATGAATTCGTATTCAATTTCCAATTCTTCCGCACATTCTTCCATAATGTCTTCAACATTATCTGCTGAAATATCACTTAGGTAAGGCAGAAAAAATTCTTCATACCATTCTTCTTTGTTTTGTTTAAAATCACCCTCTTCATTTGCATAGGATGTAGCCGCTTGCATTTCTACATCATCATAATAGTATTTGAATTTCAGTGCTATGGTTCCCTTTTTATATTGGATTTCAGATATATCACTTAATTCATTTTTATTTAAAAAATCAATTATATATTGTTTTTTCAAATACATCCCCTCCATAAATCATTTACGATTTAATATTCTATATATAGATTCTCACTATATAAAGTGTACAACAGTATTATTTTATATACTCATCATTTTATTCCTACATTAGTGTATTTTTAATTACTTATAAAAAAAAAATTTCACTATGTAAGTGAGATTTCTTTTTTATATTATTTAATCTATCTTATTTACTCTAACCTGAGTCTTAAACAAATCTAAAATACCAAAATATAATTTTATTTTAGTAATTGCAAAAACTCTTCCACAAATTTATCAGCTTGCTCATATTCTTTGTTGTCTGGAACAAATTTAAACTTAAATCCTTCCTCTACAACTTTAAATTTTAAAGACTTTAATCTTTGTGTAAGCATAGGAACACCTTCTCCACTCCACCCATATGATCCGAAGGCAGCTGCAATTTTGCCTCTATTAGTAATTGGACATACAAGAGATAAAACATCCCATGCAGGCTTTACAGCATCTTGATTAATGGTTGGAGAACCAATCATTATCCCTGAAGCTTTTTCAATTAATGGTATAATTTCACCTAAATCCATAGATGTTATTTCATGAGCTTCGGCTTTTATGCCCTTATCATTAATTTTTTTAGCAATATATTTCCCAATAATTTCAGTATTACCATAAGCTGAAATATAAAAAATTTGAATATTTTTTTCTTTAATTTCCTCAACCTTAGCCCATTTTCTATAAAGGTCTACATACATTTTAATGTCTTCTATATGAATAGGTCCATGGCTTGGTGCTACCATATCTAACTCTAAATCTTTAATTTTATCTAAACCTGAATTAACAAATTTTTTAAATGGTCCCATTATAACATCAAAGTAATATCTCATTTCTTCAAAATAATCACCTGAGCAAGAATCAGTTATACAATTAGCTGGTGAATAGTGACACCCCATTACATCACAGGTAAATAATATTTTCTGTTCCTTCACATATGTAAACATTGTATCTGGCCAATGTAAATTTGGTGCAGAAATAAATTGTAATGTATTTTTACCGAGTGAGAGTTCTCCCACTGCCGGTTTACTAATAAATTCTTTGTTTGTTATTTCTTTTAAATATATTATAGCAGCTTTTGAAGCAACAATAACAGCTTCTGGGTAAACTTCTAATAGTCTACCTAAAGAACCACTATGATCTAGTTCAGTATGTTGAACTATTATATAATCAACTTTTCTTTCTCCAATAATACCTTTTATTTTACTTAAAGATTCATCAAAAAAACCGTTTTTAACAGAATCTACTATAGCCACTTTTTCATCATCTATTAGATATGAATTATAAGTAGTTCCTTTTTTTGTTTCCATTATAATATCAAATACCTTAAGCTTAGGATCATTTACCCCAATCCAATAAATATTGTCTTTTAGTTTTGTTGTTTCCATATTATAAATCCTCCTTGTAGTTCTCTTAGTAGATAAGAGATCATTATTGCTATCCCCTATATATATATATATATCATTTTAATCATATTAGATATATTATATTTTACCACATTTCCCAAATGCATTCAACTAATAACAATTGTTAACTGACATGCATTTTATGTATGTAATGCTCTATTTTTTTTAGTCTCTAACCTATAATCTAGAGCAATACCTACAAAAGAAAACTTCCGATTTTTATTATCTCCAAATATCATTAAAATTAACATAGTAAATTGCAAAATTCCTTAATAATAATGATACTGCATCATATACTTTAATAGCATGAAATTTTAGGAGGTATCTATGAAAATTTTAATAACTGGTGCAAAAGGTAATATTGGAACTTATCTTTGTAACGCACTTTCAAAATCACATACTATATATGGCCTAGATAAAACTGAACTTAACATAGTGGACAAATTAGCTACTGAAAAAACACTGGAATTATTAAAACCTGATGCTATAATTCATACTGCAGCCATAACAAATAAATATATTTGCGAGTATAATGAAACTTTAGCTTATGAAACAAACACAGTGGGAACTTTAAATATTTCCAAATGTTGTAATGCACTTAATATACCCCTAATATACTTATCTAGCACCGATGTGTACGGCGATACTTATACATCACCCTGCAGCGAAGTTGATGACTGTAGTCCAATAAATGCCTATAGCAAGAGTAAATTAGGTGGAGAGGAAATAATCCAAACTATCTGTAATAAATATTTCATTATTCGTAGCTCAACTATATATGGTGGTAATGATTGTTTTGTAAAAAAGCTCATAAATGGGAAACATACAGCAATTTATCTATTTTCAAATCCCACTATTTCTATAACTTATATTGAAGATTTAACTAATGTCCTTCAAAAACTCTTAGCCACTGACAAATATGGAGTTTATAATTACACAAATGAAGGATGTCTATCAAAATCAATGCTAATAGACAGTATAATTAAATTCAGTAATCTTAATGTTCCGCTCATTGTTAGTTCAGACAAACTTTTATCTAATATTATAAAGGAGCCTAAGTATACCGCTGTAAATACTTCTCGTATAAAAAAATCATTTGGTATTGAGATTCCTGCTTGGACTGATAGACTAAAAGAATATATTGATAAGTGCCTTAAAGTTTAAGTTTTTAAGTTTTCTTTATATGTAAAACAACAAAAGTATATATTGCTTCCAATGCGTTCACGTCACCAAATAAGGCTAGTTCAACCGCATTTATCACAATATATACTTTTGTTATAATACTATATAAACATATTTTATGTTTTAGATTTGCAATATAACATGTCGCAAGTACCTTAACTATTAACTAAATTTTTCATACTTAAATCTAAAACCTTATACGAATGTGTTAACGCCCCTACAGATATATAATCAACTCCGCAGCTTGCTACTATTGAAATATTGTCTATTGTTATATCTCCAGATGCCTCAACTAAAGCTTTTTTATTAATTATCTCTACGGCTTTTTTCATATCTAAAACATCCATATTATCTAGCATTATAATATCTGCCTTAACTTCTAAAGCTTCATTTACTTGCTTTAAAGATTCTGTTTCAACTTCAATTTTTTTAACAAAGGAAACATTATCACGTATAATATTAACTGCCTCCTTTATTCCTCCAGCAGCACTTATATGATTTTCTTTAATAAGAACACCATCAGAAAGGTTGTCCCTATGATTACAACCCCCACCAATTTTTACAGCGTATTTTTCAAATATTCTCATGTTAGGTGTAGTTTTTCTTGTATCCAATATTTTTACTCCACTACCCACTAACTTGTTCACGTAAGTTTTAGTTAATGTAGCAATGCCACTCATTCTTTGAAGATAATTTAATGCAGTTCTTTCTCCTGTTAATATATGTTTTGTTTTCCCACTTATTTTTGCTATGCATTCTCCCTCGGTAACTGCATCTCCATCACATTTTAGAAACTCCACATTAACTTCACCCAGTAACTTAAAAACTCTTTCAAACACAAGAAGCCCAGCAATTATTCCATTTTGCTTTGCTATTAAATCAACACTACAATTGCACTCATCTCTTATAATAAATTCCGTTGTAATATCATTTTGTGGTAGATCTTCTTTTATAGCATTTATGATAAGGCTATCAATAATTAACCAATTCATTCCTTATAGCCTCCCTCATTTTCTTAAATTCATCTATAACTATAGTTTTATTAATTACACTATAATTTTCAAAGGTCTCCATACCCTTTATATCTTTAAGGCTTAAAGATGCAATTTCACCAATGGACTCATTAATACATTTTGAGGCTCTTCTAGAAAAGACCAAAGCTTCTAATAGTGAATTACTTGCTAACCTATTTGCTCCATGTACTCCTGTGCAGCTTACCTCACCACAGGCAAACAAATGATCCATAGATGTTCTAGAAGATAAATCAACAGCAATTCCTCCCATATGATAATGTTGCACTGGTGTTACTGGAATTTTTTGCTTTGTAATATCTATACCACTTTCTAAACATTTTTTGTATATTCCTGGAAACCTATTTGTTATATAGTCTTTACCTTTAAATGAAATATCTAAATAAACATACGGTTTGCTGCTTTTTTCTTCTTCATCATAAACTGCCCTAGCAACTATATCCCTTGGTAAAAGCTCATCAACAAATCTTTTTCCATTTTCGTTTACTAGTTTGGCACCTTCACCTCTTAGAGACTCCGATATAAGAAACTTCTCACAATTGACCTTATCATCGTATAAAGCAGTTGGGTGAAATTGCACATAGTCTAAATCAGAGGTTTTAATATTATGCCTTAGTGCAATAGCTATCCCATCCCCTGTTAAGCTTCTCCTACTAGTTGAGTTCTTGAATAAACCCCCAATTCCACCTGTAGCTAAAATAGTCTCCTTAGAGTATATATTTATTCTTTCTTCTCCCTTAGTTACTACTCCGCCACAGCAGACATTATTATTAATAATGATATCAATAAGTGTAGTATTTTCAAATATTCTAACGTTCTTTTTATTTTTAAGTGCTTCTAGTAAAGATTCAAAAAGCTCTTTACCTGTTTCATCCTTGTTATGGACAATTCTATTTATGCTGTGAGCACCTTCCTTAGTATATCTTAGGCCTCCATTTTCTTTGTCAAAAGTTGTTCCATAATCGATTACTTCGTTAATATTATCTATAGATTCATATACTAAAGTTTTTACTGCTTCTACAGAATTTTTATACTTTCCTGCTTTTAAAGTATCTTGCACAAATAGATCATAATCCTTTTCATCTCTAGCTACTGAAATTCCACCTTGAGCTAATGATGTATTACATTTATCCACAGAATCTTTAGTTATTAAAAGTATATTTAAATTATCACTTAAATTTAAAGCGGAATATAGACCTGCTGCCCCTGTTCCAACTATTAATACGTCAACAATAATATCCATAATATTAATATCACCTCGTCATTTCATGCATCGCATTTAAACATTTATGCGCTGCTTGTCTTATATTTTCATCTACCGTTACCTCATGCTGGTTATTAAGAAGACTCATATAAACATCATTTAAAGTATTTTTCTTCATACTACAACATGTCATAGGTGTCTTTGGTGTTATAAATTGTTTATCGGGATTTTTATTTTTTAAGCTATAAAGTATACCTTCTTCAGTTACAATCAAATACTTTTGACAATTATCTTTTGTAGCAAAGTCAATTATCTCTCCAGTGCTTCCTATAAAGTCCGCAAGTTTTCTAACTTCTCTATTACATTCAGGATGAACTAAAACTTTTACGTGTTCATCTGCATTTTTAATATCCATAATTTCATCTACATTAACAAATTCATGCACACGACAAAAACCATTCCAAAAAATCATATTCTTTACGTGAGCTTGTTCATTTATATATTCACCTAAATTTTTATCTGGTATAAATATTACTTCATCACTATTTAATTTTTTAATTATCTTTAATGCATTAGAGGATGTACAGCATACATCACTTTCAGCTTTAACTTCTGCAGTTGAATTCATATAACATACAACCTTTGCTTTGGGATGTTCTTTTTTTAGTTCGCGAACATCCTCTCCGTTAATCATATCTGCCATAGTGCATCCAGCCTCTATATTAGGTAGTAGCACCGTTTTTTCTGGTGATAGTATTTTTGCACTCTCAGCCATAAACAATACACCGCAAAAAACTATGGTTTGCTCTTTACATTCTTTGGCTATTTTACTAAGATAATAAGAATCTCCAACGAAATCAGCTATCTCTTGAATATCATCATTCTGATAATAATGTGCTAAGATCAAAGCATTTTTTTCTCTCTTCAATTTCTGAATCTTTTCTTTTAAGTTCTGCATTTACTCATACACCCCTTTCTTTATATGTATACACTGATGTATATACACTAGCATTCCATATTATATTAACATTTGTAAAGAAAGAAATCAATGTATTCAAAAAATAAAAAAGACATGCCCTATGATATTAATAATCATGTGACATGTTCTTTATTTATTATTCCTGGTTTAGTTCATACATTTCCTCAGCTCTTGACATATAGAGTACTCCATCTAAATGATCTATCTCATGACAGAAAGCCCTTGCTAGTAACCCGGTCGCATTATATATTACTGGTTTCCCTTTAATATTAATTCCTTCAACTGTAACATCTGTAGGCCTAAAAACTTCACCTTCATATCCCAAATAACTTAAACACCCCTCATAATCCTTTTCATTTCCAGATTGCGCTGTTATTTTAGGATTTATAACTATTATTGGATCTTCTTCTTCCTCTCCTAAATCAATTAAGATAACCCTTTTTAAAATACCTATTTGTGGAGCAGCAAGACCTATTCCATTGCCCTCGTACAATGTATCCATCATATCATCAACCAAGTTCAGTATTTTTTTATTAACTTTTTCAACCTTTTCACAAGTAGTATTAAGATGTTTGTCCCCATATTGCAAAATTTTTCTAACCGCCATATGCATTCTCCTCTTCTTTATGATAATTGCCTTCATAGCAATAATTTTATTTTTATATTCTATATTCTGTATTCTATTTTTAATTATATCATACAGCCACTTAAGTTATCATAAAAAAATAAGGTGTTATAAAATACACCTTATTTTCATCTTATCTATGTGCTAATTCCTTTTGCATCTGCAATTTCTTGCGCCTTTTCCATCATGCTCTTAACCTTCATAAGTCTAGTTAAAGCTCCACGCTCATTTTCTGAAAGTTTCATTTTTATATACTTTATAGTATCTTTAAGTTGTGGTATTGTCATATATTCAAGCGCATTAACTGTTCTTCTAGTTTTCTCAATCTCATCTGCCATCAATTGGCAAGTTTTTTCAACTTCCGCTAGTTCTAATAGTCTTGGTAAAATTAGATATAACTTTTCTATTGCTCCATCAAGATCTGCTGAAGTACTGGCAAATCCGTAGGGATATATACTACCAGGATCATTTTCTAATTTTCTTTTGAACTTCATTATCGGAACATTAACGCTCATAAGATTTTTAGTTTCAACTTCTACAGAAATTTTTTCTTTTGGATACGCTATAGCTTCCTCTAGAAATTCTGGAGACATTAATGCACTGGCCATAACAAAATCTTTAAATGAGTTCTGTAATTTATCTTCAACACTCGCTCGAAGCTCATTATTATGTTTTATAAGATCAATAAATCTTCTCATAAGTTCATCTTGTTTATCTTTTAGTAATTTATGTCCACGAGTTGCAGTACCCAATTTTTTTTTAAGCTTAGTAAGTTCCATTCTAGTCGGGTTGACATTAAGCCTTGCCATGTTTACTCACCCTCTTTTCTTGGTAAGTACTTATCTAGATATTCATCTCTAATTCTTTTTAATTCATTCCTAGGCAGTATGGCTAAAAGCTCCCAGCCTAAATTAATTGTTTCTTCTATAGTCCTATTAGTTTCAAACCCTTGGGATACATATTGCTTTTCAAAAGCATCTGCAAATATTGCATATTTCTTGTCTGCATCTGATAAAGCTGACTCACCTAAAATAACTGCAAGCTCTTTTGCTTGTTTTCCTTGAGCATAAGCCGCAAATAACTGATTCATTGTATCTGCATGATCTTCGCGCGTTTTACCTTTTCCAATTCCTTTATCTTTAAGTCTTGATAATGAAGGTAGAACATCTACTGGAGGCATAATGCCTTTTTTGTAAAGTTCACGACTTAATATAATCTGCCCCTCAGTTATATAACCTGTTAAATCAGGAATTGGATGAGTAATGTCATCCTCAGGCATTGTAAGTATAGGTATTTGAGTTATTGAACCTTCAAGACCTTTAATCCTACCTGCCCTCTCATATAGAGTCGAAAGATCTGTATAAAGATATCCTGGATATCCACGTCTACCCGGAACTTCTTTTCTTGCTGCTGAAACTTCACGTAGGGCCTCACAATAATTTGTGATATCAGTCATAATTACAAGCACGTGATATCCTTTTTCATAAGCAAGGTATTCAGCTGTAGTGAGCGCCATTCTCGGTGTAGCTATTCTCTCAATAGCTGGATCATTTGCAAGATTCATAAACAATACGGTTCTGTCTATTGCACCAGTAGCTGTAAAATCATCTATAAAGAATTGTGCTTCTTGAAAGGTTATTCCTATAGCTGCAAATACAACAACAAATTTTGATTCAGAATTTAATACCTTTGCTTGCCTTGCTATTTGTGCTGCAAGTTGAGCATGAGGAAGACCTGATCCAGAAAACACTGGTAACTTTTGACCTCTAACTAAAGTATTAAGTCCATCTATTGCAGAGATTCCTGTTTGAATAAACTCTGATGGATAATCTCTTGCTACAGGGTTTAATGCTTCTCCATTTATGTCTAATCTCTTATCTGGTATAATTTTAGGTCCACCGTCTTTAGGTCTACCTAGACCATCAAAGACTCTTCCAAGCATATCTTCTGAAACTCCAAGTTCCAATGGTCTTCCTAGAAATTTAGCCTTACTTCCTTTTAAGTTAATTCCTGCTGAACTTTCAAATAGTTGAACCATTGCTTTATCTTCGTTTATTTCAAGTACTTTTCCGCTACGAATTTCACCATTTTGTAACTCTATCTCTACTAGTTCATCGTACTTAACGCCTTCAACTTTCTCTACAACCATTAGTGGCCCTACAACTTCAGTTATAGTTTTGTATTCTTTAATCATTAACAACTCCTCCTTCCGTTATTAATTTTTCTATGTCGGTAGATAGGGCTGTATATATATCATCAATTTTTGACATTTCAGTTTCTGGGATATATTTTGCTCTTGCTATTTTATCTCTTACTTTCATATTCAATATCTCTTTTAAGTAAACTCCTGCGATCAATGCTTTTTCACCCTCAACATGAAATGCTAAGACTAACTTTAACATTTTATATTGTTTACTAAGTGACGTAAACGTATCAACTTCATGGAATGCATTCTGTTGTAGATAATCTTCTCTAATAGATTTTGCAACTTCTAGTTTCAATCTATCTTTTTCAGAAAGGGCATCTACACCTACAAGTCTTACTATTTCATCAAGCTTTGCTTCTTCTTGCAAAATAGTCATAGCTTGAACTCTAATCTTTGTCCAATCTTGTGCAACATTCTCATCCATCCACGGAGCTAGTTGATCCATATACAGTGAATAAGAGTCCAACCAATTTATTGATGGGAAATGTCTTCTATAAGCAAGTTGAGCGTCTAGCCCCCAAAATACTTTAACTATTCTAAGTGTAGCTTGTGTAACTGGCTCTGACAAATCTCCACCTGGAGGCGATACTGCACCAATAACTGTAATTGCCCCTATTCTTTTATCATCTCCAACGCAAACTACCTTTCCCGACCTTTCATAAAAATCAGCTACACGTGATCCTAGATATGCTGGATATCCTTCATCACCTGGCATTTCTTCAAGTCTTCCTGACATTTCACGTAGTGCCTCTGCCCAACGAGAAGTTGAATCAGCCATTAAAGCTACAGCAAATCCCATATCTCTAAAGTACTCGGCTATTGTTATACCTGTATATACAGAAGCTTCTCTAGCTGCAACTGGCATATTAGAAGTGTTTGCTATTAACACTGTTCTTTTCATTAAGGATTCACCAGTTTTAGGATCTTTAAGTTCTGGGAATTCGTTCAAAACGTCTGTCATTTCGTTGCCACGTTCACCGCAACCTATGTAAACAACTATTTCTGCATCAGCCCATTTTGCAAATTGATGCTGAACTACAGTTTTTCCACTTCCGAATGGGCCTGGAACACACGCAGTACCACCTTTAGTTACTGGAAAAAAAGTATCTATTACTCTTTGTCCTGTAACTAGTGGCTCTACAGGATTTAATTTTTCAGCATATGGTCTTCCACGTCTTACTGGCCATTTTTGCATCAATGTAATTTGTTTAATTCCATCTTCTGTTTTTACCTCAGCTATTACCTCTTCTACAGTATATTCTCCTGCAGTTATAGACGTTATAGTTCCCTCTATTCCCTTAGGTACCATTATTGTTTGAGTAATAACAGTAGTTTCCTTAACCGTACCTATAGCTACCCCATAAGATACAACATCCCCAACCTTTGCAGTCGGAACAAAATCCCACTTTCTTTTTCTGTCGAGTGGTGATACATTTACACCCTTAGTTAAGAAGTTACCAGCAATAGCTCTTATTGCATCAAGAGGTCTTTGAATACCATCAAACATTGATTCCATAAGGCCTGGTCCAAGCTCAACGCTTAGCGGTTCTCCAGTAGTAACTACCGGGTCTCCTGGTCCGAGTCCTGATGTTTCTTCATATACTTGAATTGAAGCTCTATCTCCTCTCATTTCGATGATTTCGCCAATAAGACCCTTTTCTCCAACCTTAACAACGTCATATATATTAGCTTCGTCCATATCTTTCGCAACAACTAATGGACCTGAAACTTTTACAATTTTACCGGTTTTCAAGTTATATCCCTCCTATAAAATATTTACGCCAACTGCTTTTTCAACATTATCTCTAATTTTTTGCATTCCTATATTTAGTGAGCCTTGATTACTTGGTATTAATATAATGGCAGGAATCATCTGCCTATTGTATCTTGCTATAGTTTCATCTAAGTGCTGAGCTACCTGCTCAGTAACAAATATAACTGCATAATTATCTGATGCCATTTTATCTATTACTTTTTTAGCTTCTTCAATTTCAATAACAGGGTATACGTCAATACCGAGAGCTTTAAAAGCAAGAATTGAATCTTTATCTCCAACTACTCCTACCTTATGCATATACATCACGCACCCTTTCTCTTATATCTGCCGTATCAACATTATTTAATTTACCAACCATAACTATTCTTATTATTTTTATTTCTGTTTCCTTTGCTGCAATATAGGCAAATATCGGTTCAGCTCCAAAAGTTACATATTTAGCAGGTTTTAGGTCCTTCATAATAGAGTTTTCTGATAGCTTTTCAAGAACTGATAGTTTACCAGTCTTAATATATTCTTCAAGTCCTAGCCTTACAACTTCTCCATATTTGAATGAAGTAAATTTAGCTGCCATATTTTCAATTGGTTCACTAAAAGCTCTTAATAAAATATCACTAGCTATATCTCCACCGCTAAGTATAACCTCTTTTAAAAAGCTCTCATCCTTTTGTTGTCTTTTCAATCTAATGATAGACTTTATATTGGAAAAATCTATACTTCTCTTAACATAATCGATTATAAAATCGATTTTCGTTTTCTCTGCCTTGATTAACATATCTTTATACATATATTGATCTGTTATAATATCTATCTTTTGAGGATCTTTAAGTTCTTGATATATTTTTTCTGACTGAAGTATTGACTCCCTCATATTAGAGCTCAATTCCTTATACTCCTGCATCATCATATAAGACTTTAATTTTTCTATATCCACTGCACCAACCGGAATTAGCATATAAGATAAATCCTTATCTAAAGCTTTCCCTTTTAGCATTACCTTAATATTATGATAATCATATTTTAAGCTCATAATATCTACTATATCGGGGTCTGGAGAAATTTCATACATAAGTAAATATACTCTTTTTAATTCCTCCTTAAGTAGTATGTTGTAGTCCTCTACTCTTTTTACATTCCCCATAGAAATTGCATATTCATTTTCCTGCAAAATCTTAAGTACTTCATCCGCAGAGTTACTATCAACCATTCTCTCAATCTTTACTTTAGTAAGGAGTCTTGTTTCTAATACTCTTAGCCTAGCCACAGCTTGTGTAAAATTCATTTTATCCATATATGGCTATCCTCCTTATTTAGATCAGGAGTAGATAACAATTAGCAATTGTCATCTCCCTTCTATTTGAACAGTTCTTTAACTATTTCAGGTTCTAGCTCATCTCTTAGTGAATTAATTAGACTTTCAAATGTGTTGTTGATTTCTATGCCATTTTTATGCACTATAAATCCACTATTTATATCCCTTTGGTCAGAACTTATTTTTAGATCTCCCACTTTTCCTGAAGTTTTAAGTGCTGCATTAATATTAAATAAAAATTCATTCTCTACAATACTTTTATATTTTTCAGGAAATATAATTTCTTCATCCCCTACTATTGGCATTGATAAAAGGTAGCTTTTTATAAGTTCAAAATACTTATCATCATTCATTGTCAAAAGTTTTTCTAAAGCACATACAAAAACCTTATCAATCATTTCCTGCTTAGCAACTAACTTTTCATTTCTTACGGTTAGCTTAGAATTTGATATAACTCTCTGTGTTACCATAATAGCCTCAATTTTAGTTTTTTCCAGCATTTGATGTTCTACAACCTCTGCTTCTTTTATCTTCTTTTCTATAATTAAAGTCTCATTTTCCTTAGCTTCCTTCAATATAGCTTCAGCTTTAATATTAGCATCCTCTATTATTTTAGCTGATAAATTATCTAAATTTGACATATATTCACACCCTTTAACTTGTTAGTTTAAAATTAGAATATTTTTGTTATTAAGATTATTGAAACAACAAATGCTAATATCGCATATGTTTCAACCATTACAGCTAGTATAATAGCCTTTGTTGTATGTTCTGGATTTTTAGCTAATATTGCAATACCTGCAGCAGACGTTTTAGCCTGAGCTACTGCTGAATATAATCCAACAAATGCTATTGGCAAACTAGCCATGAATAAATACATTCCAGTATCTAGTGTCATTGCTGTTGCTAATTTAGGTAATATCATAAGTCCTATAACAAAACCATAAAGCCCTTGTGTTCCTGGTAACAATTGAAGAATTAGTGCTTTACCAAATTTATCTGGTTCTTCAGTGGTGAGTCCCGCTGCTGCCTCACCAACTAAACCTACACCTTTTGCTGATCCTATTCCTGGTAATAATACAGCTAAACTCATCCCTAGTGCAGCAAAAACATATCCACCATGTTTAACGAAAAAATCCATAAATGTCATAATTATTTCCTCCTTAAATTTTCATCTTATTTTTTACATTGATATATTGATTCTTGGGTTTAAACGCTTTGAAAGCTCTTCCCCCGCCTTTATAAAACTTACTAAAATACTCTACATATTGAAGTCTAGCACTATGAACATAAGCTCCTAGAGAACTTAAGAATAGATTAAACAATTGTGCACCTACAAATATAAATACTCCCAGCAATATATTATATGGTGTTGGTAACATTCTAATAATGCTATTAAACGCAGATGCTATAAATCCACCGGCAAGTCCAAGAGCCATAAGTCTTGAGTATGAAACCAAATCTCCTATGTAACTCGTAATACCATATAAACCATATATACCTCCACCAATCTTTCCGCCGAGTCCTTTACTTTCTCTTCCTTGAGTGAGTAATAGTCCAACCATTCCCGCTATCATAACCCATTTACCTATATTAATTACAAGTGGGCTTAATCCTACTTGTGCTCCACCTATTAGTAAAAATGCTCCAGTTAATGCTAAATACCATGTTAATACATCGTAAACAGCATCCATAGGCTTTCTGGCTTTAATTAATATATAAGCTTTAACTGCAAGACCAAAATAAATTTGGAATGCACCCATTACTATAGATATAATAAGTATTGTCATTAAATCTTTTGAAGGATTTAATAAACTATGATTTGATATAAATCCTATTAGGTCCCCAAAAAAGCTTCCATAAATAACTCCTGCAACAGTTGTAGGTACACTAAGAACTAGGAAAAATCTAGCAAACTTTCGTTGACCTTCATTTAAATTGAATTTTTTTAAAGCAAATGCCATAACTGAAAACATTAATATTCCATATCCAATGTCAGCTACCATCATTCCAAAGAATACCATATAAAAAGGTGTAAGTAATGGGGTTGGGTCAAGTTCTGAATACTTAGGTAAACTATACATTGATGTTATTGATTCAAAAGGTTCTACCACTGAATTATTTTTTAAAAGTATTGGTACTTCATCACTTTCTTTAGGAGCTTCTATAAGATCTAAATAAAAGTTATCTTTAGTTATAAGTTTTATAGTCTTCTCTAAATCTTTTGTTAATCCTGAAGGGACCCATCCTTCTATAGCAACTACACTTTCTGTTTTTAAGAAATTTTTACATGCCAACGCTTTTATATGTTTATTTGATAAATATTCATATACTATTTTAAAATCTTCTAGATAGATACAATCATTTTTTATATCTACATATATTCCTTTTTCTTCATTAGATATTTCTTCTAATCTTTTGTTAAACGTTTTTATAACCAACGCTGGAATTCCATCATATTTAAAATTAATTGCATTAAAGTTATGATTCTTAAATATGTCTTCTGCTTTATCCTCATAATCCTTATGTACTAAAGCAATTACATTTATTTCATCTTTCACTTCACTAATTACTTCTAAGTATGAATATGGAATTTCACTTTCTAATTTTTCTCTAAAAGTTTCTTTGATAACTTTAGGAATTGACCCCATTAAAAATACGGTCGATTTCAATGATTTTAGATCACTGAAAGTAGCATCCAATGATATCCATGGGGTTAATACTTCTATTTCCGAAGTAATTTTAGTTTTTTCATTCTTCATTTGGAGCAAATTATTCTCTTTTTCTTTTAGCCTCTTATAATTCTCACTATAGTTTGATTTTTTAGCTAAAGTCTCTAACTCCTCATAATTCAATAAACTTTTACCCTTGACTAAAGATTTTATAGCACCTTCTTTTTCTGAATACTTTATTAATAGATCAATTGCAAATTTTATTTTTGCTTGCTCACCTTCTAAAAAAGAAACTTTTTCATTCTCCGAGTCTTTTAGGAGAGATTGTAAATGTTCCCCTGTGCTTTCTTGTAGATTAATAAATTGAATATTTTCAAACTTGTGAAGGTTATCTAACAAAGCATCTTTTTGTGATTCAAATGCAAACAATGTAAATTTACTCATTTTAACTATTGCCATTATTTTTCACTATCCTCTCAACCACTATGCTAACTGCCCTATCAAATCTTTCTTTTTCTAAATTGAGTATATTCTCTATATCTATTTTACCAGCTTCTAAAATTGGTTCGGACTTCCTCCTACCTTCTTCTTTAGCGTCTTCAATCATTTTTTTATTTTCTTCTCGAACTTCATCCAAAATCTTTTTATACTTAACTTCAGCGTAAGTTTGAGATTCTTTAAGTATGTCTTTACTTTCAAAAGTTGCTTTACTTATAATATCTACTGCTTGCTTTTCTGCATCTTGTATACTTTTTATTGCCTCTAATGCCAAAATATCACCACCTTTTTCCTTAAAGTCACATAAAAAGAAATAGCAAGTTAACATGATATTTTGCTTTAACTTGCCATTTATTCTTATGTCCCTAAATAGGTATTATGAGTATAGTTAATTATTAACACTTTATAATATAATAATTTCACTTTATGTTAATTATTATCATATTTTATGTAGTTATTATTTACAACTAAATTATACTAATTATAAATAGAAACTTCAACCTTTTTTTGTAAAAATAAGCGAATATTCGTAATATTAACTCTTTTATTTATGCTTGAAATTTTTCTTAAGTAAATATATGTCCTCTTTTATAAACATACCAATTTTACTCATTATTATTTTACATTAATAAATAAGTTATATCCTTTATATTCTCCTCATTATTAATATCATATACTAAATATTGATCTTCTTTACATATATTATTATTATCTAAATAATCTAGAATATTAATGGTGAATTTTTCAATATGAATATCAGATTCATTGTTTATAATATTGTTTTCTAACATTTTCATCTTAATGTTTCTTTCTAATTCTTTATTCGACTCTCTAATTAGGAAGGTTGGAAGCCATTTCTTTTTATTATATTTAAGATAGTCGTATTTAACAATCTCTTTTAAAGCAAAACTTTCCTCTTTAAGTTTTTCCTCATTAAATTCAATAAATATTTTATAGTAATCTACAGATGAAATCTTTCTACTCAAGTATCCCTTTTGATAAAAGAACAAACCTAGTTCATAATAGAATTCAAATGGTGTATTAAACTTTTCAACAAAGTATTTTAAAATGGTACTAAACTTTTGTGAATTGTAATACTTATCTACCATTTTTTCTACCCTTTTTAATCTAACTAATTCCTCATAACTTATATCCCTTGTTTTTAAAATTTCATAAGGTGGATAGGGTGCATATACCATTCCCCACATTGAAACCTCATTCATCATATCTGAACCTTTAAGTAATTTTAAAAAGCCTAGTTGTATAACTTCTGCGTGAATGCTATAGACGTCATTAAAAGATTCCTTAAATGATTCATAATTTTCACCTGGAAGACCTGCTATTAGGTCTAAATGTTGATTAATAGTCCCTATTTCTTTTACTTTTGAAACTTTTTCTTTTATTTCATCAAATGTTACAAATCTACTTATATTATTAAGCACTAATGGGTTAGTTGTTTGTACGCCCACTTCAAATTGAAATCTTCCCTTTGGTGCCTTAGATAAAATATCTAGTTCTTGTTTGTTTAACAAATCCGCAGAAATTTCAAAGTGAAATGTTGTTTCACATTTCATATTTATTAAATATTCCCAAATTTCCGCTGCAAATTTCGGATTGCAATTAAATGTTCGATCAACAAACTTTATAAGTTGCACCTTTTTATCTGCCAAGAATTTCAATTCTTTCTTTACCCTTTCAGTATTTAGAAATCTAACTCCATGAGTTGTGGACGAAAGACAATACTTACAACTAAAAGGACATCCTCTTGATGCTTCATAATAAACTATTTTCTTAGTAAATATCTCCTCACTATATGGAAAAACAACCTTATTAATATCCATTAATGGCCTTTTGCCATTATAACCAATTTTACAATTATCTCTATAATATAGACCTAGAATGTTTTGAATACTGCTCACATCGCTAAGCGTCTTATTTTTCTCACATGAAATCTTCCAATTAATAAATTCTTTATATGTTTCTTCGCCTTCCCCCTCTATAACGTAGTCCCCTACATTTTCGGTAAGAAAAGCTTCACAGTCGTAACTAACTTCTGGTCCGCCATAAATGATTTCTATTTTACTATCTACAAGCTTTATAAGAGATGCTACAGCCTTTATATAATCAATATTCCATATGTAGCAGGATAATACTACAATATCTGGTTTATTTTTCAGAATTTCCTCTAAGATTCTTTCAATTTGATCATTGATAGAAAACTCCATAATCTCACATTCATAATCTAAGTTCTCTGTATATGATTTTAAATATCTTACTGCTAAGTTACTGTGAATGTATTTTGCATTAATTCCTACTAGTGTTACTTTCATCTTTTGATTTCCCTTTCTTTTTGCATATCATGTAGTAAATATTGTCTGAGTTTTTGATGGTTAATATTTCAAAATAAGGTTGTAAAACCTTAATTGTATTCTCTTTAGAACTATTTTTAAACATATTTAAGTCTCTAAGATATATCTGCTTTGTGTTTTTATCAGGTAATACAATCTTTATTTTAGAGTTGAAGATTTTAGAAATTCCTTTATCTATGTCCCATATATATAACAATCCGTCTTCTTTTAAGAATTTATATATGTCTTCTATTAATTTTTCCTTGTTTTTTGTAGTCTTTATATCACTTAAAGTAAAAAACAGTGCGCATATGTCATATACTCCCTTTTCTATCCCTATCTTCTCTTCCTTACCTTCTACATAATCTACGCTACTACTATCATCAGTATTTTGTTTATATATATTATATATAATCCCATAGTTAGAAAAACCTATGTCTAACAAATTTCCTTTGAAGATTTCTTTTTCTAAGTTTATAAAAACCTCCTTCTTCAATTGTTACTCCCCCCCATAAATGTGATTTCATTTGTTTTTACTTCTCTTAATTTATTCTTCAAAAACAAAATAATTCCTCTAAAACAAAGGAATTATTTCTTAACTTCATCATAAAAATTTAACATTAAGCCTGCAGTTGTCTTTTGTGCTCTCTGCACTATAAGGGTAGATATCTTCTTGTACCTATCCTCCTTGTTTTTTATGTTTGCGTAAGAAATATAAGTTTCATTAGCAAATAATGCATTATTTTTTATATAGTCTTCTACCTTATCTAGTTTTATTATTTCATTAAAAATAGGAAATGAATAATCACTCATTAATCTACTTATAATCCAAAGCTCAAAATTTCTGTGGTTTTTTAGCAGTTTATTGTTCACATGTTGAGGAACAGTCGCATCTTGAATTAAATGGCAAGCTGCTCCAAAATAAAATAGTGCTTGCCTTGTATCTCCTGCTTCCATAAATCTCAAAGCGCCTTTATAATATTTTTCAAATTCAGTTAATGCATTTGAAAATCCATAAAGACCAGTTCCTTTAATATGATGATAAAAATGATTCGAGCTTTTAAAATCTTGATCTGCCCAAGTAACCCCTTTGTTTAGTTCTTTTATATGCCCTTTATAAAAATTATTAACTTCGCTATATTCCTTATTTTTTAATATTGCAATAGCTTGAATATTTATAAATTTGTGAACAATACAATGAGTTTTCATTACCTTTTTTTTAATTGGATTTACTGTTATCATTAGTCCTTTTAAAGTTCTTCCATAAGTTGTTTCAATTCTTCCCATTAACTTGTTCACCCTCTCAATTTAGTATACTCTAAATGTGCTCTAAGCACATAGTTCAATTTATATAATAACAAATACTTATTACATTCTAATTCTTTTTGCTCAATCCAACAAGTATGCTAACTATTAGTGTCATTACAATCGCTAATAAATAATAACTAACCCTTTGCGTTAAGCCGCCAATATTATTGTTTGTATTTTTACTAAGACTAATTAAATATCCGTTTTTAGAATCTAAAACCATTAAATTATTAAAAAACTTCATGCTGGATATATAAGTGTTTCCTCCAAAGTTTACTTTTTCTTTAAGTGCGCCCGTTTTATTTAGACTATATATACTATTATCATTCTTTTCATAAAAATATATACAGTCTTCATCCCTAAGTATTCCTTTTTTATCAATTGCTAGACTTACTAAACTACTTACGGATTTATGTTGATAAAGTGGTGCAGAAGGGTTTGTAGTAGGGTGATGATCTAAAATAAGTGGTATAGTCTTATTTAATCCATCTTTGAATTTAGGAGAATTTATTGGGTCTCCTCCAGTATAATCCGGAAAACCATACCATGCACTTTTTTTAATTTTATATATATAATCACTATCACCCTTAACAGGCCTTAATCCCCTATTCTCCATGCCTCCAACAGTAACTAATATTTTCCCCTCGCTGTTAATATCCATCCCTCTCATATTTCTTATGCCCCAAGCAAAATTTCCCTCTGCACCCGTTTTTAAATTATAAATAATTATAGATGAATTTCCAATCATATGTTCTGTAATCATTTGTCCCTTTATGTTCCTAGTTTGATAGGAAACAAATGCTCCAGTTTTTCGTTCTCCAAAATTAATTCCTTTAATAGTTATGCTTTTGGGTGAAACATCATGATTTTCAGGATAACTTGTTAGCCACATATTGTCTGGACCAACTACTCCAGAATTTGTTGCTGCCCCTATTGTAACAAATAGATAATTTCCATTAATTCGAATTAAACTCTTATTATAATCTCCATAATTAGGTATACCTTTAATTATTTCTTTAGTTTCCTTTGATATTATATTATAAGAATATACTGATGTAGCTGATGCGTAATACAATACACCATTATTATAATCTAAACTAGATATACTTAGCTTCTTATTTGCAAATACATTGTAAGCTTTTCCCATTTTATCTATGTACTGTACTCTATCTTTGAAAGCTACATAATAATTTTCGTTAGTATCCTTCGTAAAATCTACTGCATTATTTAACCCTTTAAACATAATTTGTGATTTTATAAGTCCATCTTTAACTGTAACCCTATAGTCTTTAAATGAATTCTTTAACGAAAATAGTGCAAAAGTCATTACAGCTAAAATAACTATAAATCCAATGCTTTTCTTCATACTAGCCTCCTAATTTATAAATACTCTAACTTATATATATTTATATAGCTTAAAGTATATGTGTTAATGGCAACTAAATATTATAGTATGATAACTCTTCCAAATCTTATTTGAAATAACCCCCATTTTTATTTTAATGTTCCTTATAGAATATAATCATAAACCTTCACATATTAATTATTAATAACTATTATTTACTAACGTTTAAGAATTAGGGGGAACCTTTTATGATTAAAGATAATTTTTACAGGGATTCAATAATACTAACGATTTCAAATTTAACTGCTGGAATATTAAGATTTATGTTTTCTATTTTACTTTCAAAAAAATTAGGAGCTGAAGGTATGGGTTTATACAGCCTTGTAATGCCTATTTACGATTTATTTACTTGCCTTATTTGTGGGGGAATGGTAACAGCCATTTCAAAAGAAGCTTCATCCTATTATGAGGTAAATGATTATGGTAATTTAAATAAAACTATACATACTGCCTTAATTTTTGATCTTGCCTTATCTATAGTAATAACAATTGCAGTATTTATTTTTTCACCCTATATTAGTACATATATAATAAAAGATCAAAGAACACTCTATTCCCTTTGGGTTATATGCCCCGCTCTAATTTTTGTTGCTCTTTCTTCTATATATAAGGGTTATTTTTATGGCATTTCTAATGTTAAAGTACCTGCAATCATAGATATTGTTGAAAAAACCGTAAGAATGGCAATAATTCTTGGTATAATAAATTTCTTTGCATTAAAAAATGTAACTGCTACAGTAACTGCTACATATGTTTCGCTATCAATTGGGGAACTGATAAGTTTTATTCTACTATTTTTATTTTATGAAAAAAGTAAAAATAAATTTAAGAAAATTGTGAAAAAGACTGAAGGAAGAGCTCAACTTTTATTTAATATACTTGTTGTTTCATTCCCATTAGGTTTAAATGGGTTTTTAAACACTGTAATATCAGCATTATCAACATTAATCATCCCAGGACGTCTAGTTTATTCAGGCATAGAATATACTGAAAGCTTAGCTTTAATAGGCAAATTTTCAGGTATGGCTATGAGCATTGTTTTCTTTCCTTTTATTATCGTAATGTCCATGGCAACCATGCTAACTCCTGATATTTCTAAAAGTATTAGTAAAAATGATTATAAGGGTCTAGAAAGTAGAATAAAGGAAGTTATAAAAATTTCATTTTTACTAGGAGTTTCTACTATGATAATATGTTTATGCAGTGGGGATTCTTTAGGCAAATTATTTTTTGACAGATATGATTTAGGTTTGTACATACGCCTTGCTGCTTTATGTGCACCATTTATGTACATGTCTGGTTCAACCTTTGGAATATTAAACGGACTAGGAAGTCAAAAGGCTCTTTTAATTAACTCTGTAGTAATCTCAATTCTTGAACTAATACTTTTATATATATTATTAGGGATTCCAAATATAAATATTTTAGGCTATGGAATAACTTTACTTGTAACCTCTATTCTAAGCTTTCTAATGAATATAATTTCAATTAAGAAAAGTTGTTATATACATTTTTCATGGGGTGAAATTTTAATTGATATTAGTCTTAGCATATTTTTATACTTCATATTAAAAATTTTGCAAAGTACTATACCAGATACTATTTTCATTACAAAAAACATTGTAATTATTGCAACTGGTTTCTCTCTCTTATTATTTTCTCTCATTCTTACAAAAAAATCAAATAGGCCTAAGACTTAATTATCATAGAAGATGCTATTTATCATCATCTTCTATAATGTGCCTTAGACTTACTTCATTTCTATTTAATTCTAGATAAAATAGATTTAGGTATAAGTTTTATAATCTTACGTGGAAATATTTCTAAATCTTCTTTAGTTAATCCACCTATGAGCACTAGTATTAAGAAATAAGATACTATTGCGAAACACATAGAAATTAATACCGCAATTGCACTAGCAATATATTCATTGCTAACAAAGCTTAATAATAGATTAAAGTTACTATAAATTATCTTTGCAACTATCGCCATAACAACTGATGCTATTACAGGTTTTATTGCAAGACTAGGTAGTTTAATTTTAATTTTCAATACTTTATTAATAGTAAAATAGTTCAACATCAAAAGTATTGCAAAACTTACTGCATTACCCATGATTGCACCTAATATATTAATGCTTGGAATTGCAACAAAAATATAATTAGTAATTATTTTTCCAATTATTCCAAAAAACGCATAAACAGTTACTAAATATACTTTTCCAATTCCTTGAAGAATTGAAGTTTGAATACTAACCACAGCCATAAGAATAATTACCACTGACCCATATATTAGTAACCTTCCAACACCAGAACCATATTGGATTAAATATACTACAGGGCCCGCTAAAACTGCAAGTCCAAATGCGCAAGGTACTGCCACTAAGAAACATAACCTAAAAGCGTAATTAATTTTATTTCTTACAGCTTTTTTATCCTTAAGTGCCATTAAACTAGAAATAGACGGCAATATAGTTATGGCAAGTGATGAAATAATAGCTATAGGCACATTTATTAATGTTGTATATTTAAATAACACACCCCATAAAACATCTGCCTGTACTTTAGTCATTCCAAAAGATATCATCCTTGATTTAACTAACCACAAATCAATAAATAATCCAGATTGTTGTATCCCTAAACATATCGTCATAGGAATGGCAACATTCAATAGTTTTTTTATTATTCTTTTAGTAGTAAATCTCTTTATACTTAACTGGTTATATCCTTTAGGAACTCTAAAGACTTTATTTTTTTCATAATAATGGATCATATAAATTACAGCAACTAGTGCTCCTACCGATGTCCCAATTGTTCCACCTGCTGCACCTTGTGCTACCCCATATTTTATAAAACATGCTGCAAAAACTAAACTAAATATAGTATTCGCAATCTGTTCTAATACCTGTGATACTGCAGTAGGTGTCATATTACCTCTTCCTTGGAAATAGCCTCTATAAGCAGATAAAACAGAAGTCAATAAAATAGTTGGAGCAAGTGCCATAATAGCTAATTTTGAAGTAGAGCTTTCTGTTGCATTAGCTATAGGGGTTACGAATATAAGCATTAAAATTGACATAACCATTCCTAAAATAAGAAGTAAAAATCTAGCTACTTTAAAAGTCCTTATAGCATCCTTATAATTCCCGAGCGCTATAAGTTCTGACACCATCTTAGAAATAGCAACAGGAATGCCCGCATTAGTTAATATATATACATATGTAAATATATTGTATGCAGAAGCATATACTCCTATCCCATTCTCGCCTAGTATTTTCCCTAAAAAAGGAACATAAAGTAATGATAAAAACTTAACCATAAAACCTGCAGCGGTTAATATTGCAAAACCTTTTGTAGTGGATTGTGTTTTAAAATCTCCTTGTTCACTCATTAGATTCACCCTCTAAAATTTAAATACATCCCTTTTGATTTTTTTCAATGCTGGTGGTAAACTCTCTGCAATAGTTTTATTTTCCATATAATATAAATCCTCTGGGCAATTCTTAAATATTGTCTTATATGCATATAGATATTGAGAATCCAAACCATATTTGTTATTGAAAAAGCTATTCATTTTTTTATCACCATATTTAGGATCACCAACAATAGGATTACCAAGCTGACTTAGATGAGCTCTAAGCTGATGGCTTCTACCTGTTAAAAGGTTGATATCTAATAAAGAAAATGTACCGCAACTTTCTATAGTTTTAACTTCCATTGCTATTCTTTTCGTATCTGGCATTTGTGAGTTAAATACCTGTGATATGTTTGCATCTTCATTTTTATATATATATCCCTCATAAACTCCATCTTTAATTCTTCCTGTCACTAGTGCCATATAATACTTTTCTATGTCTTTTGCTCTTATCATTTCATTTAAAAGTTTAAGAGCTTTAAAGTTTTTACCAAACATAACTATACCTGAAGTATTTCTGTCTAATCTGTTACAAGGTGCAGGCGTAAATGTTATTTCATTTTCTGGTCTGTAATCACCCTTATCAAACAAATAAGAAAGTACATAATCTGTTAAAGTAGGGTCACCATCCTTTTGATCAGCATGAACTAAAACTCCTGGCCATTTTTCCACCATTAATATATTAGCATCTTCAAATGTTATTTTTAACTTATTATCTATTCTTTTGAACTCTGGTTTCTTAAACTCACTGGTAATATATTTTGTTTCAACAACATCACCTTGTACTAAAGAATGTTTTTCCTTGATTTTATTACCATTAACCCTAATATCACCTTTTCTGAAAGCTTTATATATTTTGCTTAAAGGCACATCCCCAAGTACTTTTCTCATAAATTTATCTGTTCTTTGTCCTGCTTCATTTGCTCCGATTTCTATTCTCATTCATATCCTCCTAGTTCTCTTTTATCTATTGACGAAACTTGCACATAATTATTCTACATTTAAAAATTACATCAAGCATCAATTATATACTAAATTGCGTTATGATTTCAATAAAAATTCATAAGCTAAATTGCATTGCATAGCTACACCTAAGGATAGACAGCTCTCATCTATATCAAATAAACTTCCGTGGGCTGGATTTACTATACCTTTTTCCTTGTTCCCACTTCCTAAAAAGTAAAATAATGCCGGTTTTTCCATAGAAAAGTAAGCAAAGCTTTCAACCCCCATAGTAGGCTGATCTAATTTATAAACATTGTTCTCTCCAATTAATTCACTCGCCTTATTCTCAAATATCTCAGCTAGTGCATCATCATTATAAAGGCAAGGATAACTTTCCTCAATGTTAATTTCACATTTTCCTCGCATTGATGTAACTATACCTTCAACTACTTGAACTAATCTAGTCTTTATATATTCCCTATGTTCACTTTTCATAGTTCTAATAATTCCTGATATTGTAACGTCTTCAGGTATTATATTTTGAGCTGTCCCTCCATGTATTGAACCTATAGTTATAACCGCGGGATCTGTAGGTGGAATTTCCCGACTTACAATACTTTGAAGAGTAATTATAACATTGCTTGCTATAACAATAGGATCTATTGTCATATGTGGGCTTGCACCATGTCCGCCTTTACCAATTATTTTTATGGTAAACGGATTTGATGCTGCATATGCAACGCCTCGTTTTAAACCAACAGTTCCAGCTTCTAACCACTCCTCAACATGAAGCCCAATAACAGCATCCACATTAGGATTTGTAAGTACCCCTTCTTTAATCATTAGAGGTGACCCACCAGTGGTTTCTTCTGCCGGTTCAAAAAATAATTTAACATTACCGTGAAGCACGTCTTTCATACCGTTCAATATTTTAGCTGTTCCTAAAAGTATAGTAGTATGAGCATCATGTCCACAGGCATGCATTTTGCCATTAATTTTAGAGACGTAATCGCATGTTTTCTTATCTTGTAATGGAAGTGCATCCATATCTGCTCTTAAAGCAATGGTTTTTTCACCACATCCCCTAATGATAGCGCAGATTCCAGTTCCTGCTACAGTGTAAAATTCAATGCCTTCCTTAGATAAAAAATCTTTTACCTTTTGGGAAGTCCTAAACAAATCAAACCCTAATTCAGGATTTTCATGTATGTCACGCCTTATGTCAATTAAATCACTTTCAATAGATATTGCCATATCCAAAAAATTCATTTTATACACCTCTTTACTTATTATTTTTCCCAATATATCTCTATAACATCCTTATCATTTAGTGGCTGGTAATAACTAGCTTTACTTTTGTTAAGCATTAGTACCAAGTTACCTTTTGAGATAGATAAGTCAAATTCCACATAATCAAATATATCTACAAATACGTATTTTTCTTTATTTTTAAGTGTTATATTTTTTTTATTAACCTCAACTTTTATTTCTAATACTTGTTTTTTCATCATCGTTACTTCTTTATCTACCTTTGTTACTTTTTTTCCAACTTTATCATTTTCGTCAAGAACCTGTTTTTTATATATCATGTCCCCTTCTTTTATAACATAATCCTCAAGAATTTGCTTATTATTCATTATAAAAGTTAATCCTTGCAGTTTATCTCCAAAATACTTTGAGTATTCTAGTATTGTAGCAGGGAATTCTATGAGAACATTGTCATTTTCTTTTATTATATCATTTATTAAGACTCTTTCTCCATTAATGAACGAAACCGGCTCAATGTTACAAATTGCATCCTCATAATAAAAGCTTACTGCTTGTATATTTTTTACATAGTCCATAATTCTAGGCTCAGCATTTTTACCATCCTTGCAGAAAACGATCTCAATAATGTCGCCTTCAACTACCTCAGAATCAATGTTGCTAAGTATGTTATTTATCTTAATTTCTGCTCCCTTAGCTAAAGTTCCAAATGCCACCCGTTTTATTCCATCAACACTGAACCTGATGTTATGTCCGTTCTTACCAATAAGAATTTTAGGGTTTATACCTTCTTGAGCCATCACATCCATCACTGTATGTTTATGCGAATTAAATAGACTTATAATCTTGTCATTTATAGTTACATCAACAAAATCATGTCCTAATTTCTTTATTGATATTAATGCTATACCTAAAACTGTAACACCGATACTTCCTAAACCCCCATCACAAATGCAATCAACTACTGATTCTCTGCCTTTGATTGCAACCCTTTGTATTGGTAGGTTTAATATTTTAGCAATATTTTCTTTTATCCAAGGTGTATGTGCTCCCCCTCCTACAAGAAATACAGCGTTAGGAGCTTTTCCCCCATTTAATTCGATTATTCTATTTCCTATTTCTTCAGAAATTTTCATAACTAAAGGGTTAATTATCTTTAGTACTTCCCCTGGATCTATCTCATTTTCAAGTCCTAAAACATCTATGTACTCTATTTTGTCTTTTCCACTACATTGCTTTTTAATTTTTTCAGCAGTGTTAAAATCAACTAAATAGGTTTGTGCTATTATTTCTGTTACCTCATCACCTGCAATAGGTACCATCCCATATGCACTTATACTATCCTTACTACTAATGGCAATATCAGAAGTACCTGCTCCAATATCAACTAATGCTAAATTTAAAAGTCGTAAATTTTGTGGCACAGCAGCTTCCATTGCAGCTATAGGCTCAAGCGTTAAGCTTATAACCTCAAGTCCAGCCTTATTCATAACAGCATAAAGACTGTCAATAACCGAACGTGGAAGAAAGGTAGCTATTATTTCTACTGCAATTTTTTCTCCCTTATGGGAGTTCAAATTTGTAATTATATATCCATTTAAATAGTAATTTTTAACGCTATATCCTACGCAATAAAGTTTACCTTGTGAAGTCCTTGCAACTTCATCCTCAGCGATTTTAACTGCAGTAAGCTCTAAACTTCGAATCGTTTCCCTATCAATGTCAATATCCGCTTCAATTTCTAGTTCAGTTTTAATTGAAGTTGTCCTTAGAAATCTTCCTGCAGCTGCAATTGCAACTTTAGTTAATGGCATCTTTAAGCTACTCTCTAATTCTTTTTTCACCTTTATTACTCCACTAGCGACCAATTGAATATCGTGAATTTGACCATCTATCATAGCTCTTTCTTCATGTTCTATGTAACTCTCAAATAGCACTTGAAACTTTTTTTCAAATATTACTCCAACTGTTCCTATAATGGATCTTGTTCCTATATCTAAAGCAAATATAAGTTCCTGATCATTAACATTTGTGATCTCCATCTATATACCTCTTCCTCACAAAATTATTTAAAGATCTGCATAAATCTAAATTAAGCTCATATTCATAGAATATGAGCTTAATAAAATTATATAACATTATATAAAAACATTCAATTAAACTATTGTAATAACTTAACTACGCCAGAACTCTCTGATACATAAGGTAATTGTTTTAAAATATTATAAACATACTTTGGCTTTAATTTATTATCTTCTAAAATATCCTCTAAAGATAGTTCAGTATAATACACCAGCTTACACCAAAAATCTACAAAGTCATCTCTTGTAATAAAAATTATGTCATCCCTCTCTTTAACAGTAAATCCGCAAGTAAATTTCTCTAAAATATCTTTGTCCGAGTTATTTTCATTTGATAAAATTAATAATACATCATCCCACATCTTCTTAAAGGCAACCATTAAATCTCCTCCTAAATAGACAATTCATTTAAATTATATCATAATCAAATGCCCTGCCAATTATTGTTCTTCATTACATTATATGTGTTGTCCCTTTACACTGCAACAGTGTAATTTCTAAATTCACATATTTATTATTAATACATTTTATAAATTCACAGCCCAACTATAGTAATTGAAATAAAAAAAGCATCATTGATGATGCTTTAGCTCATATATTCTTGTATATTCTTGTATATCTCTTTTAATTATTCTTCCACTTGTTACTGATTTTATACAATTTATATCATTACAAAGTTGGGAATAAATATAACACTTATCTGAAATATCAATTTGTTGTATGATTTCGCTCCAATGAAACTCATCAAAATCGTCTACAATATAACCATTATTATTAGTTTTTATATACTTAAATATATAATATTCCTCATTGAATTGGGTTTTATAATATTTTACTAAGTGTGTACTTCTATTATTATCTTTAGCATATGGATAAGTGCTAATTATTTTAGTCCATACTAATTCATCTTTATCAGTATCGAATTTTTTTTTATTATCGATTACCATAATATCACCCTATACAACATTATTCCTAGTTCTATGGTTTTATTACCATATAAAAGCACACAAATTGCTACTTCTAATTACATCGTAGAATTATATTTCGTTTTTCATCCTTTGTTTTGCTTGGAGTTCTGCTTGTTTGACTGATGAAAAATTAGCTATTTTTAATAATATTGTCGCTGAAAAAACTACACTAGCTGTCAACACACCTACCATAACTATAAAAGTTAGCATATTAAGATATCCCCCTTTTATGTTTAAGTTATACCCTTAATCTTATTATAAGGTAAATTTTGTAATAAATCAATATACTTTATTAATTTTAAGACTTAATATTTAATATAACGTAAATATTAAAATTTTTTATTAAGTAATTTTATAATTTATGTAAATCAGCAAGAGCATGACGATCCGTCATTACAAATTGTTGTAGATGAATATAAAAAGATTTACAATAATATATCTGTTTTTATTAATGGAACTCAGCCAATACAAGACACGTTTAAAAAAATGATTCAATAATATTCTTATTAAACAAAAAAGTACTTATAGCCCAAACACTTTTTCAAAGTGTCTAGTTCTATAAGTACCAATTTAATATGCTATAATTAAATTTATTTTATTAATGTTTCAAATACTTTAGTTAAATTCTGAACTACATCAATGCCAATTGCTTCAATTGGCATACCTGCATATTGATATAAGTTTTCTATATATGTATCAATGTTTTTTCTTTTAGCTTTATCAGCATTAACATAAATAGGTGCTAGTCCTAATATGTATGATTGTACTGGGCTTGCTTCTATTAAATCTTGATCTATATTACCACCAAATTCATACCTACTACAATTATATATACTTCTAAGTGTATGTTCTATGCTTCTTGCTTCGTTTTTACTTTCAGAACTCATATTCCTACCTCCTATAAAGTTATTATAATAATATTATTCTACATAAGTTATTAATCTCCTTTATATATTATTTATTTTCTAATTTTATTGATTTCTGTATTCTTCTAAAAATATTGGATTAATTGAAAGATACCACTTTTCATTTTTGCAAATTTCAGCCCAATCAAGAATAGCACAAATAACAAAACCAGGACCAAATGCTGTTTCACCCTCCTGAACCCCATGTACTTTATGGGCAATGTATCCTTCAACTGAATTAGTCATCAATTTCCCACTGCCTAACTTGGCACCAGACTGGGCATTTCCTTTTTTTGCTTTACCACCATTATTCATTGCAACCTCAACTGCAGCATCAAAAGCTTCCCATACAAGTTGATTTTCTGTAGGTATCTTTGAAGAGACAAGTCCTTTATCGCCTTCATCAAAGCAAATATCACAGCTATCTCCACTATAAAGTGTAACTATTACTTGTCCCCCTACATCATTAAGTTTCCCTTTTATTTTTCTAACAACTAAACTATCAGTATCTTTTATTATTACATTTGTAATAGTAGGCATAAATTATTCATTCCTTTCAACACCATTATTTTTTTCTCAAATTATTACAACTAAGTTTTGTAACTACTAAATCTTTATTACATTTAGCTTTCTCTGAAACTTCAAAATCTATTCTCTTTATACTTAAAACTTACCTACAACCGACTTATATTTATACTATTCAATTTAATACCTACAATAAAATTTTCAAGTACGTTTATTTCAGCAGGGCTTTTATCTTTTGAAATTTAAAACCTCCCAATATATTTCTACGCGACAAAAGGAGCTAATCTCTTAGCTCCTTTTTGTTATTTGTATTCATTTCTTATTCTTTTTATCGTCTTATCTCTTGATTTAAAATCTACTGTCACTATATAATATCCTGAACCCTTTTAAGTTTTCAACCCATTCACATTTTTCTGTATGTTCACTTATTACTTTTAATATCTCTTCATCTGTAAAACTCTCATAATCTTCAAATTCATATACTTTCATTTCATTTCCACAAGATAAACATTTCATATTCTTCCCTCCCTCCATATAAAATCATATATTACATATTCTATAAGAGCAAGTCTTATCCTCTGTATATAAAATCCATAAATTAATATTCCATATTCGCCTTTTTTCGACCTTATTACATTGCTTTTATTTTTAAATAATGGTATAGTTTGCTCATGTCCTTTAAGGATTGTTGCAGAAGGTTGTACTTTATAGTCGCCCTTCTACTTTTTTTTATAAAAAATAAGTATTTCCTAAATTATTTAAATTTACTTATTTTAGATATACATATTACATCATATATGAAAGATATATTTCCGAGGAAATATTCTGAATTATATGACTACTATCTTCCAACTCCCCTTATAAACTCTGCAAATTCTTGCTCTAAATTCTAACTAGACTTTTATTATATCTGCTTGGCAGTTCATAATTATCCTATAGCACCATTACAAGCTTATTTAATTTTAATACTTGGGCTTTAAGTGTAGGTTTGCACGTAAGCAAAAAAAAGAAACAGACTGGCTAAATTATGCCAGTCCATTAATAGTTTTCGATATATTCTTAATTAAAGGGGGACTCTAATTAAAAAATTCAATTACTAATTACTTGCTATGAATTCATATTAACAAGTAACTATGTCATACTGATGTCAAGAGTAACAATAAACTGTAAATAGTAATTGAAACAACGATGCCGCTGTCAAAACTTTTATGTACCATATGATATTCAAAAGATGATCTTGTAATAGAATTTGTTCTTAAACCTACTGTAACATTAATAAGTTAGTAATAATCACGTCAGGAAATCATATTTTTTGATGTGCGTAACATATTAAATAATATAATAATATGTAATAAAAGAAGGAATTCACCTCTTTTATGTAGAATGTTTCTCTTATGAGGGGTTGAAATAGGATATGAATATACAAAATAAAATAATGGAAATAGCAAATAATTTTGACTATACTAGTTCGGTTACAAAAGGTATAAATGAATATAGGGAATTCTTTAAAAATGAAAAGATAACCAATATAATTCTACTAAATGTTTATTTAAGCAAGGAATTTAAATTTGATGATGAAGAAGAATTAGCTGAAAAAGTGGCTAATGAAGTTATTCGGTATAAGATAAAAGAAAAAATATTTATAAAATTGATGTCCGAAGGAATTATTTACCCTGTACAATCAACTAATGGTTGGGAGAATATAGATGTTAAATATATTTCTGAAAGCAGTACAGAATCTACAACTTTGAGTTTTCGAAGATTGTTATTCGATCAATTTATGAAAGCTTAAGGATTTATATATAATTAATTATAAAAGTATATTTTTAGATGATTTACTAATTAAACATAAAAAAAGATACAATTAAATTATGTATCTTTATCCTTTTTTATATTTAAAATATATTTTTTGTAAATAATGAGTATCAAAACAATAATTTAAAAATGCTCTAGTCTTAATTACAAAACTTTTTCTCATGGAGATAATATTATTTCTCATGAGAGTAAGTGTCTGTATATCCTCTTAAATACCCACAATTTTAGGTAACTCAAAACTATAGAATCTTATTTTACTTCTATAGTTTTATCTCTTTGATATTAAAGAGTTATTATACAAAATATCAGTATCAAATTTTCTTATAATCCCTCCCTCAAACTTAATTTCTAAATCTTTACTAGTAATTGAAACAACAGTTCCACTACCAAAGCTTTTATGTATCACCTCATCCTCTTCTTTAAAAGGTAAGTCCGAATCACTTGCGCCTAATATATTGCATTCTTTACTAAACCTTGAGGTTTCTTTCGCTTTTCCTTTTACATTTTTACAGATACATAACCAAACATTATCTATAGCCCTTGTAATTCCTACATAAAATAATCTAGTTCAATATATAAGTCACTGAAAACTACTATTATCTATTAAAATACCTATCCTTCAACAAGAAAATGAACAGGATTGCTCCTGCTCCACTCTGAATCAAAAGGGAAATGAATATTTTACAGAATTGAGAACTAGGCAGGAGAACCAACCTATACTTGCTAAAGAATATTTTGAAATTGAGGGATATCGTTTTGACGGGAAGGTAAATAGACTGAGAGGGTTATCTGATAAAAGCATAAATTTCGATAAAATACTTAACAAGGATAAGTATAAGGATTGTCTACAAATAGATGATAATGGGGTTTTACAAATAATGGATAATTTTAGGAAACAAAGAAATCTGATTCATTTTCCAGGTGATATAGTTGAATTAAAATATAACAATGGTGACGGATTAGACAAAATAAGAGAATTTATAAATACAGCCATAGTTGCTTTAACGAATTGTTGGATAAAAGAAGGTAAGTATCATTTTTCACTATTAGAAGAATTTTAAATGTGTTAGAGTTTAGGAGTACTATTTTACCACAAGTATTAAAACAAAGATTTGATTCGGTCTTCTCATTGGTAAATACTCATATAACCTTCTAAGATAACATCTCAATGCATCAGATTGCACTGGTACAGCCAAAACATATGTATATTACTAAAAATTGAGGGGGTAAAGACATATTAACATAAAACCATCTTAACTATTATTTACAAATAAAGTCGAGAATTTGTTCACAATAAAAAACAGATATTTCTCCATCTTCTATCAATTTGAGTGCAGTCCTATCACTGACTTTAAAATATGCCGCAACTTTACGTACTGTCATAATTTCATCATCTATGATATCTTCAATCTTTTCAATTATATCTACATCACCATTTTTGTCAATTCCACCAATTATAGATAGCATATAATTCACACTCCTTTTTATTTTTGAATTATAATTTATTTGTAAAGCGTACTTTACTGCTAATCAATCATAATATTATAAAGTGTCATATATATTACATTTAGAATTTCTATAAACCATTTAAACATAATTTTCCTTTAAATTTTGTTTAGATTTTAATGGTGGTATGATACCATTATATATAATTCGACATAAATAATACATTTGCTAATAGTCTACATATATAGTTAGCTAATCTAGTTTTAGGGTAGTAATTCTTGCAGTCTTAGGATTACTCAAACATAAACAAACCAACAATTTATCTACCTTTTATAAGCAATCTTGAGTTTCAAATCATTGGTTTTACACACATTTAGCACCCTAATTTATAATATAAGAGATTAACGATGAATTCCCAATTTTCGTCTATACTCTAGCATTAATTATATATTGTAAGCCCTTAGAAACAGTCTTAGGTGCTTTAATCATAGTATTAAAGTTGGTTAATCCTCAAAATAAAAAGCTACCAATTAAGGTAGCCACTTGTCTATTAGTAGTTATTTAATTCTGTATGTCTGTTAGTATTCCAACATCAAAATTAATATAAATTATAAGTAGTTGTATGAGTAATTGTTCTAGAATATATCTTGCCAAGACCACTAACAAGGATATACTAATCTAGTGTTGCAGAGCCAATTATATTTACAGATTTATTACTGTTGTATACTCTATAGCTTGTACTCGGTGCGAATAAAGAGAACCCATATGTATAGCCTGTTAACCCACCTGCATATAATTGCATTAGAGTTTATTTGTTAAGCTATTACAGCCTCTCTACGAGCCTTTAAGTGATTCTTATGGCATAGTATAGCCCCGTTTTCCAATTAGTTGTTTATTATGTATCTGTTTAAACACAACCTTTGAATACTTATTCTTCTTGTATCTAGCATTAAATCATGCAGTATTTCTTTGTTAAAAAAGTTCTGTATATCTTAAGATGTAATTAATCCTATTTTCTTCCAACGTTCTTCTTATCCATAGCATGAACCTAGTAGCTTTTTCATTATTTGCCATACCGATTTTCGGGTATAAAATCACCCTTCCCCACCAGTGGAGAAATTCCTAATTCATTTAAATATTCGTTGGCTCAATCCTTACCTCTGATTGTCCTGTATCGTTCTCTCTCTTGCCTGCGTTACCACCCCAAGTTGAGGCATTCTTATTTAAAAAAGCATACTTATAAAAAAAACTACCCGTTAAGGTAGTCTTGTCATTAATTATTAAATTATAAATTTAGTTGATGTATTATATAGCATTAACCCCACAGTTCAACATGGCTAGTATGACCTGTGGGGTTTTAATATTAATGTTTTTGTTAAGTGAGTTTGGTTATCCTCTGCAGTACCCTTTTTTTATATTTGAAGAACTATATTTTTGTCTGCTTTTTTATGCGTTATTTATTTTTAGTCTAGTCTTCAGATTCTTCTTATTTAGCACATCTAGTGGATTAAATTTACAAATGTCTGCACTAATATTAATTGGTAAAAGATTAATATATCTTTCGGTAGTTTTTATATTTGAATGCCCTAAGATAATTTTCAATCTATAAATGTCTCCGTGATTGATTATAAAAAAGGTAGCAAATGTATTTCTGAAAGTATTGACACCTCGCATTTTAACATTTCTATTTTTAAAATAATTACTTATGTTTTGATGCAAGGTATCGTAACACATCTTTTCCTTATTTAGCTTAGGGAATAATAAGTCATCACTAATCAAATTCATTACAACAATATATTCTTTAATACATTCTTTAATGTGGGACTTAAAGGGACTGTAATTTGTCTTCTAGTTTTCATATGTCTAAATAAAATCATGTCATTAAAACAGTAGGTTAAAAATGCTCTAGTCTTAATCACAAAAGTCTTATAAGTATTCCCTTTGTAACCATCTCTTCTCATAGAAATAACTTTATTTTCTATTTTAGTCTTAGTAGGAGTTTCTATGCTCTCTGAAATGTTTATAATCTTAGATAATTCAAATCTATAGAATCTTATTTTACTTTCTATAGTTTTATCTCTTTGATATTAAAGAGTTATTATACAAAATATCAGTATCAAATTTTCTTATAATTCCTCCCTCAAACTTAATTTCTAAATCTTTACTAGTAATTGAAATAACAGTTCCACTACCAAAGCTTTTATGTATCACCTCATCCTCTTCTTTAAAAGGTAAGTCCGAATCACTTGCGCCTAATATATTGCATTCTTTAATAAACCTTGAGGTTTCTTTCGCTTTTCCTTTTACATTTTTACATATGCATAACCAAACATTATCTATAGCCCTTGTAATTCCTACATAAAATAGTCTTCTTTCTTCCTCTAGGTTATTATCTATGCTATTTACATGAGGAATGTTCTCTTCATTACAATTAATCAGGTAGACATTCTTAAACTCCATACCCCTTAACACCATGGATTGATTCCTGTAGTGATATATCAACCCCGTGAAGCATTGATATGACAATCTTTAGATATCATTCCATACTTTTATCTTTATTCTATTCCATACACATAAGTAAAAAAGAAAAAAGACTTCCGAGCAATTAAGGCTAGGAATCATTTCAATTAGTAAAATTTTAAACTTCTTAAAGTAATGTCATGCTCCGTATCTTCCATATTCGCTCTTCTTTCGACCTTATTTTTACATTGCTTTTATTTTTAAATAATGGTATAGTTTGCTCATATCCTTTAAGGATTATTGCAGAAGGTTGTACTTTATAGTCGCCCTTCTACTTTTTTTATAAAAAAAGAACTATGTTAATAGTCCTTTTATATTTGCTTTATTTATTATAATTTAAATTAGACTTTAAATAAGCAAATAATAAGTGTGTCCCAAATTATTCAAATTTACTTATTTTAGATATACATATTACATAATATATGAAAAATATATTTCCACTACATTACTAACTTATATTATACTTCCAACTACCATTATAACTCTGCAAATTCTTGCTCTAAATTCTAACTAGACCTTTATTATAACTGCTTGGCAGTTCATAATTATCCTGTTGCAATCTGTAAATAAATTACCTTAATTTTATTTAAGTTGACTTTTGATACTCTTCATAGCTTTCTCAATATTTTGGTTTATTTTATCCGCTTGACCTTGGGTAATCACATTATTTTTTACTAATTTACTTAATCTATTAATACTACCTTTAGCTTTTGACACATTTTTTGTTACTTCTTCCATTACTTTATCTGATTGAGCCTGTGTTATTGTTTTAGCAGTAACTAGTCCCTTAAGGGTGTCAGTATAAATTGTTTTCATAGCTGTCGATATTGCTTTTACAGTATTATTAATTTCTTTTTGTGGAGCCATCAGTGGTTTTTTAATAGTCGGTGACTTCATAGAACTACAAGCAGTAAATATCATAATAGATATACTTACTATTATAAATATTGAAGTAATTTTCACATTTTTCATTTTTACACACACCATCCTCATAATATTTGTTTTTATTTTATTAGCTTTCATTATTATTAGGATAACTGGATGAAACTATGCTTTACTTGCTACAATATAAATTTATCTTATAGGTACTTGTTTTTGGTATAATAAAAACCATACAGAACGGCCTTTAAAAACCCAAGCATAAAATGGAAAAATTCCATTGCCAGCACCCACAAAATATAATATCCTTTTTAGTGACGAAACTGAAAAGGATAGCAAGGGGATGCTAACAATGGAACAAGTATATAATATCAAATATATGAGGAAATTTGAAGGGAAAAGTCTAAGAAAAATTGCTAAAATTACTGGTCATGATTTTTATACAATTAAGAGATATGTAGATAAAGAAGATTATATATTAACATAAAACCATCTTAACTATTATTTACAAATAAAGTCGAGAATTTGTTCACAATAAAAAACAGATATTTCTCCATCTTCTATCAATTTGAGTGCAGTCCTATCACTGACTTTAAAATATGCCGCAACTTTACGTACTGTCATAATTTCATCATCTATGATATCTTCAATCTTTTCAATTATATCTATATCACCATTTTTGTCAATTCCACCAATTATAGATAGCATATAATTCACACTCCTTTTTATTTTTGAATTATAATTTATTTGTAAAGCATACTTTACTGCTAATCAATCATAATATTATAAAGTGTCATAAATATTACATTTAGAATTTCTATAAACCATTTAATCATAATTTTCCTTTAAATTATGTTTAGATTTTAATGGTGGTATGATACCATTATATATAATTCGACATAAATAATACATATGCTAATAGTCTACATATATAGTTAGCTAATCTAGTTTTAGGGTAGTAATTCTTGCAGTCTTAGGATTATTCATAAAAAACAAATAAACAATTTATTTGTTTTTTATGAATAATCTTAAGACTTAAAATAACATAAAATCATTGATTCCATACACTTTTGCTACAATTATTCTTCATATATGGTTTGAAAATGAATGTCCAATTCCCACCTATACTCTAGAACTAATTCAATATTTTAGGCTCTCATAAACAGTCTTAGACGCTTTAATCATAGTAATAAAATAGGATAATCCTCAAAAACAAAAAAGACCACCAATCAAGGTAGCCTCTTATCTGTTAGTAATTGTTTAATTCTGTATGTTTGTTAATATTCCATTATCAAAATATAATAAAATCATTGCTGTATCTCCATAAACCCATTGCTCACTTACCCCATCTGCAGTCGTAGTTCGATAATACTGTCGGGTCGTCCCCAAGTAGAATTAATACATTCATCAGTTGTCTAGCTATGATAAGAAAAAGAAAAATGTGTATCATGCCACCACAAATATTAACTATAAACCCCAATAGCCAGAAAATTTATTATTCCTACTAACCAACGTAAAAAAGTCCCATATATATTACTTTCTTTATTTAATGATTTTTATAAAATCCACTAAATCAATATTTTTATAATTAATTGATAAAGTAATACTTAAAAAATATGGAGAACTTTAAGTATTATAATTATGACAACAATTCCACCAATTATAGATAGCATATAATTCACACTCCTTTAATTTTTGAATTATAATTCATTTGTAAAATATACTTTACTGCCAGTCAATCATAGTATTCTAATAATGTGTCATAAATATTACATTTAGAATTTCTATAAACCATTTAATCATAATCTTTCTTTAAAAGATTTTTAAATTTGAATGGTGGCAGGATACCATTATATATAATCCGACATAAATAACACATATACTAATAGCCTATATATATAGTTAGCTAATCTAGTTTTAGGGTAGTAATTTTTGCAGTCTTAGTATATAACAAACATAAACAAATCAACAATCTTAAGACTTAAATGAATGTCTATTTTCCACCTATACTCTTGCATTAATTCTATATTGACGGCTCTTAGAAGCTCTAATCCTAGAATTAAAAGCAGGGTAGACTCAAAAATAAAAAAGCTACCAATTAAGGTAGCCTTTTGTCTATTAGTAATCATTTAATTCTGTATGTCTGTTAATATTCCACTATCGAAATATAGATAACTTGTATCGCCATAAACCCATTGCTCACTTACTCCACATGCTGTCGTAGTTAGATTTAATACTGTCGGGTCTTCCCCACGTAGAATCATCCTGTGTTGTCATTCCTATCCTAACGCCTTATTGTACGTTCTGAACGTCCACCTATTTGCTCCGCAATACTGCTCGAACTTAATCCACTCTTGTATAAAACTTCTAACTTTATGCGTTCTTCGTAGGTTAGGTGTTTACCTTTTCTGCTCACAGTGATAAAATTTAATTGGCTCATTTGAAATCCTCCAGTACTTGTTGGTTTTGTCACTTAACATTATACTAGAGTATTTCTCTTGGGTCTTTATTTTTTTGTTTTGCGGTCATTTCATTTTACAACTTACCTTTTTACATAAATAGTTATTTATGGGCATATTAATTTATGTAGAATAATATTAAAAATGCTAAATATTTGTTTGCACAACACAAACAAATATTTAGCATAAGATGTACTACATGATTTAATGTTAGATGCTAAAACAGGAAAATGCAGAACATTCTTACATTATTACAAACATAACTAAATGGCGAATTTATTCACTTGTTAAGTATTTAAAATGACTATATCACTAGGTTTGTTGGCTATGATTTTAATAGTGCTTGTAATTCTTATAAATTTTTCGTGTAATTCCCCCTTAAAATAACACACCTTATGGGTCCCCCCCTTTATATATTTTCATTTACTATAGAAGTCCCTATCTAAGCCATTCTAACAACTAATTTGCATTCAACAGTACATACAGCACCATTATTGAGAACATGTGTTCGTTATATTTCGTGATATCTGATTAACTAAGCCATATAGGTTCCTTTTCTAATTAATCTACCGACATATCTTACCATCACAACCTTATTACCTTATATTATCCATTTTAGCAACAAATTTTCTTTGTCGCTACATTACGATAGAATGTAGTCATATCAAGGCTTTGTCAGATGTTGAGTGGGTCGTTTTCGCTCCCGTTAAAAATAAAATTATAGTCTCTCTAGGTTATGAATAGATGCAATGCATAGTTTTAAGTGTGTTACTAAACTCCTTTATAATCTCTCTGCAATAATTGTATTAGTTTTTACTTGTTTAGGCTAGAACAGCCTCACCACAAGCTTTGAAATAGATTTAAATGCTTATGGTAGTTACCTGTTTTTCAAGTATTCCTTTGATGTGTACATATTTAGATACAGAGACTGTTAAATAAAGTTGTGAATTGAGTACAACTTTATCTCCATAGTAATTATATTGACCCTACCTTACACTGCAGTTTCACCCACAATTTAGTTTCATTGCAATAAAAAGGAGCCCATTTAAAAGGCTCCTCATCTATTAATTTATAAGTTAATTGCCTTATCTACATATTGAGCAAATATCTCACCACTATTTCTAAATTCATCTTCATTAATTATTTTACAATCTTCCCGTATTGTTACCTCGGGATTTCTTAATATTAATTCTATGTTTCTTCCATGTCTACTTTTTAATTTATTGTAATTATTTTTCACATAATCTAATGAACTCCACATATCGTTAAAGCCACAATGACCTTTTAAAACTTTTTTTCTTAAGTCCATTACAAATTCATCTTCTATGCATAGATTGCCTCCAAAATAATCCATATTTTCTTTGCTCCAGTGAGACTCATCATTCAAATCAACATCATGTTTTAAAACGCTCATTGGTATTTCTAATAATAACTTCACTTCATCTGAAGTTAGTTCTCCTACTGAGAATCTTATTTCGTCAATTATGGATGCTATTGTACTTAAATTAAAATCACCTGTTCTAAATTTGTTACTTATTTTTAAGAATCTTCTTTTTAAAGTTAACTCATTCATAAATTTCCACCCCCATTCTTTATATTCAAAACACAAAAGTTTTATGTATGCTATGAAGACAATTACTCAACTTTCTTCAACCCTTCATCCGTTCCACTTAACAATTACAACTACTGCTACTTGATAATCTCTCCTGCCAAAACATACAATTTCCATCCATCAAAATAATAAAACATCCTTATTAAAGGGTTTAGTTTTACTCCCATAATTATCAATTACATCCTGTTTTTTGTCATTGATGTTTTGGTGGAAGTAAGGTAGTATACTATTAACATTCATTAATTATTAAAAAATGCAAAGGTAATCAGGATTTCACGTCCCGCCTTTGCATTTTTTATTTTTTGTACATTGTTAGTTATTTCCTTTACATCTTTTACATAATATGATATTATGTAATAAGACACTGTTTCTTAAATTTGAGTTGCAGGAGGCTTCCCTAATATTGCCTTCTGCTTTATTTTTTTGCATTAAAAAGGGACTTATTCAAAGGTATCTTCTGTTGAATTATTCTCATTACTGTATATACATTATATGGTATTACCAAGACATCCTTTTTATTATACCTGTTATTTTTTTGAAATCAGAGAGTTGTTATACAAAATATCTGTATCAAATTTTCTTACAACTCCTCCCTCGAATTTAATTTCTAAATCTTTACTAGTAATTGAAACAACATTACCACTGCCAAAACTTTTATGTAGCACCCCATCCCCTTCTTTAAAAGGTAACTCCGAATCACTTGCCCCTAATATATTGCATTCTTTAATAAACCGTGAGGTTTCTTTTGCTTTTCCTTTTACATTTTTACAAATGCATAACCAAACATTATCTATTGCCCTTGTAATTCCTACATAAAATAGTCTTCTTTCTTCCTCTAGGTTATTATCTATGCTATTTACATGAGGAATGTTCTCTTCATTACAATTAATCAGGTAGACATTCTTAAACTCCATACCCTTAACACCATGGATGAAATCCATGAATGATTTATAAATATTGTGAAGTATTGATATGCCTAGCTTTAGATATCTTTCCTTACTTTTATATTTAATTTATTCCATACACATAACTATATTGCAATTATATCATATTTATAGAAATAAGTTCAATATATGAGATAATATAAAAAGATAAAAAATTTTAAATTATGTAATATTTTATGTTAGTGTTCTGCTGTTGCAATTTTATCTACATTATTTAATGCTTCTCCTTTTTAAAAATTGTTATTCAATTATCTCAAATAATTAAATCATTGCTCTAATGCATATATACATAAAACATTTATGTTCAAGAAAATATTCTGAATTATACGACTACTAGTTTACATTATATGGACATATTATACTTACAACTAGAGTCCTCGTAAAAATCTCACCTTCCACTCCTACACTGCCTTTCGGTTTCCTATAATATTACTTTCCAACTTGTATTCAGCAAATATATTTTATACTAAATCCCTCTCCATTAATATAAACTTTGCGACTCCCTTTTATCATATCAGATATTTTTACATCGGCATAATGAAACATTCTATGGTGATTAGCACATAATATAACCATATTGTTCGCCACTTGTTTTCCCCCCTTAGATAAGTAATCTAAATGATGAGCCTCAGAATAACAATTACCATCTTTCTTTTTGAATGTAAAACCACACCCTTCAATCTGACATTTGTTTTTATACTTCTCTTTAAGGTCGTATACAATTCTCTGATTTCGCTTTATCCTAATACTCTTTTGTTCTACAGTCTCATTTTCAATAGTATCAACCTCTTGTAATATTTCTTCGTAATCATCATTGACTGTCACTTTAGAACTAATCTCAGCTATTGTCTTAGAATTTTCTGATTTGCCACTAAAATACTCTAATAGCTTATTCCAATCTTTACATTGCTTACAGTCATCAATTTCTTTCTCAAAATCGTTCATAGCTTGGTCTTCACTTATTCCATGTAATTGAGAAGCAAGAGGGTAATAACCATCTCCTGGCAGACGAGAAGTTGAATTAATCACTAATACGGATATTAAAGGAAGTCCTAGTTCATGTGCTATTACAGATATTTCTCCAAGAGGGTCGCCTAGTTTTACTGGTCTTATCGCATTATTTATCCCCTTACTTAAATCAATATACGTTATTGTTTTATGATTTCGTGCATACTCAACTAATATTATAGCAATGGCCTCTAGAATCTTTGCATTCATCTTAATTGTCCCCCTCAATAATACTTCACAAGAATAAAATTTTTATATCATCTCTTTCTTCTAGCCTATCAATGAGTATATAGGCTGGTTTACTTATTCTTCTGAAAAATAGTTGTTCTCCACTTCATCAATATTTATTTTAAGAATTTAACAATATTAAAGCCTTCACCCATTCTAATCTTTGAAATACCATTTTTGATTTTCTCTGTAACATTCATTGATGTTCTCAATTTACGCTATATTTTCATATTATTAGTAAACATCATATTTTTTATAATAGGACAAGGGTTATCTCGATTCCACATATCGGCAATGTTAACTCTATCATGACTTTTAGAACTATCTCCAATTACAATCAAATATGTTTCACGATTTTCATTAATTTCTTTAAAATATGACTCAGTATCATCTAAATTCCACAAATTAACTAATAAAAATTTTGAAATTGACTCCGACAATACTTTACGCATAATACCATTATCAATAGATTGCAATTTAGGTTGTATATCATCGATAGCTATAAGCTTACCGAGCCTTTCAATTTCCTTAACAGTATACTTCTTATCGATTATATTTTGATAATCATTTGGATTTTTTATTTTTAATATTATAAGATAGACATAAATGTTACTAATTACCATTTTACATATAAATTTGTAGTTACTCTCTTTATTAAAAATATCTATTGTAGGAATCAGAATATTAAGATTAATAAAAAGTTTATCTATATCTCTCAATGATATTTTTGATTTTACAGATATCTCCTTTAATACTCCCCAAAAATAATCAATATTAATAAAAGTCAAACCATATTGTGATATTAGGTAATCAAAATAAACATTCCGATTTGGTTCTGGCAGTGTAAATTCTAAATCTATAAACCGTCTTAAATATCCAATACTATCCATTCCATTTCCATATATTGTAGATACAGAATGTGACAATTGAGTTTTATCCATAGATAAAATAAAAATAAAGTTATCCAAATCAAAAAAATGCTTTATTCTTTCCAATGTTTCTATTGCATATAAAGGTCTGCATCTGTCTAACTCATCAATAAAAATTACAACTTTTTTATTTATACTCTCTTGATATTCTATAAGAGCATTCTTGAACTGTCTTTTTAAACTGCTTTTTTCCTTATAATCATCAAATATTGTTTCCCCTATTTTGCTTGTATACTCTTCTATTTCTTTCTCAGTATCACTACCTAAGCTAATTTCAGGCACTTCTAAAATACCATGTGAAGCCATTTTAATAAGATAAGGGATACCTTTTCTTATTATTTTAGCACCTATTTTATATAGCTGTCTATCCTTAATTTTGATTCCGTTTTCATTAGACAATTCATCTGACATTAAACTGATTAAAGGTACTAAAGGGTCTAAACTATCATCATTTTCCCATGCATTAAAGTATATTGGTTTAAAATCTACATTATCATTAAGATAAGTTTCCCACATTTTAACAAAAGTTGTTTTGCCTGTACCCCAAGATGAATCAATTGATAAAACTAAACCTGAATCATACGTACTTAATACTGACATCAAATTATTAATGAAATCTTTTCTGTGAAATTTATCATTCTGAAAAGGATTATCCTCTGGTATTTCTATAGTTTTATGTAATTTCACTTTTATCCCCCCACCAATTTAAATAAGAATTAATTTACTAACCAACTAAATAACTTGTCATCAAAGTCGATTAGTTCTTTTAGTTAACTAGTCTTTCTTATATTCTTTTTGAGATATACGCTCGTAATTATGCATTATATATTGTACTAATTAAAAAATTTTGCTTCCAAATGCCTTTATATATCCATTCTGTATTTATTTTCTCGTCAGTTTAAGCATAAAACTGATAATTTTTCATGTTATCCCTAAGTTAATTTATGATTACTTCATACCCAAAATAAAAGCCTTACATATCCTCATCTATGGGTTCATTCTCAATCAACTACCTACTACTATAGCTGTTTTCCCATCTATTAGCTTATAATATTGCTTATTTTCCAGAATATTTGTTTTGAGTTATTGGATAGTAATAAATTTTAATGTCATCATCTATAAAACCCCTTTTTTGCGCACCCAATAGAGTATGATACATATTTTCTCTACCTACAGAATTATCAGTATGTAAATATATACGCTCGGCTCTTAACCCTTTTTCACAAATATATTTGACTAAATCGTATCCCGTAGGTATTAGTTTTCCTTGTTCATCAATCCCTAAGTCGTGGTCAAGTGAAAGAATCTCAATTTTAAAATTTTCAAGATAATATTTCGCCTGTTCTACTGTTCTTGCTATTACAAACCCCTCTGGACAATCACGTAAATCATCAACATATAAATTTATTTTTTCTTTCATAACATTCAAATCTCCCGAATTTTATTTCGCACTAATCTACGACTACATACTAAATATATATACTGATTATATACCCATTTCCTCTACCTTATGAAAATAAAATAAAACTTATATTTTATTTGCTTTTATCAATGTAGTATAGGATTATCTATTCTAAAGCCTTTTACACTTTCTAATATTATTGGAGTTATTCCATATATTATTTAACCTCACTAACCCTATTATTAATCTTGTATTGTTGTTAAAATTCCATCTTCAAAATACAAATAACGGTTACTACTATAAACCCACTGTTCACTAACTCCACTAGCTGTAGTTGTCTTATTTATATCTTCGGGGTTTCCCCAACTTGAATCTAGGCATTCTTGTTTTGTCATTCCAACTGTTGCACCCTTTGATTTTGCTTCCTCTTGTTTAGGTGTTAATATACCATTTTCATTAAATAACTGCGTTTTAAACTCTTCAGACGCTTTTGCTTTTGATTCTTCATTTAATTTAATATATTTCCCCTTCAAATCAAGCAATTGTTTATTGTCTTTGTCTATATCTAAAGCTGGCTCAATATCATACAATGCACCTTGATAATCTAGTTTAGAAACAGATAATTCAGCTTGTGCAATTGCTTGTTTGTTTTCTAGGTCTATACATTGCTTAATTTTATCTGATGCATTATCATAATTTTTTGTATCTTCCTTTGGTACAGTAGTAAACTGATAATATGCATCTTTATAACTTTCGCTATTAAACTCTGTCATTCCAATATTAAAGGAATATGTAGATTCTTTTAAAACTTTCACCTTGGCTATCTTAGCTTGTACCTCAGCTTTGTTTTCAGAAGTTATTAACTTTTCGCAAACTGCCACAGCTTCATCAAATTTTCCATCAGCGACTAATGAATTTACTTTTCTATACTTATAATTTGGATTCATAACAACTCCTGCTATTCCTACCACTGCAACTATTACCACTACTGCCATTGTGATTATTCCTTTTTTCATCTTACTCATATTTTTCATTAAACTTCCTCCCCAAATTTATCCATTCTTATATTTAGAAAAAGCTTGTACACTTATCATTCAATCCTTTTAAAATTCTATATGCTCAACATCTTAACTGCTTCTTTATCTTAAAATGCGTTTTTAATTTCTTCGGCAATATAGTTACAATTTTTCTATGCTTCCCTTGAAGCATATTTTACTAGTTTCTACATAATTTTACCTTTAATTGCCTCACTTGTAAATAAGTTAAAATATATCTACAATTTTATTTTTGAATAACGAAAGGAACCCTATTCCTTGCTTATAATTTTACCTCATTTATTTCACATAAAATACAGACTTTTTTTAATAATGACATTTTATATGATTATCCTATTATATTGAACCTCCTAAGAGCCATTCTAAGCATCCCTAAAGCATATATAAGTGTATTTATATGTCCCTATAATCAAGGCTTAATACTATGGTTATAGCAATCAATCTGCTTTTTATCCTTCTTGCTAATTTTGATATTTGAAGGCTCTGTCTTTTCTCAACTACTATAAGGTAATTCAGAAGTACAAAGAGTTCAAAAATTGTTTGATACGCCCCCAGTATATAGACCCGAGTATTTTATGTTTAAATCTAGGAGTGCCATAATTATCTCTAAATAACAAATCGCATTGTAAAACCTTGTTTAATGCTAAATAAGACTCACCATAAAAAAAGAAGGTCTATTTCAAACCTTCCTCATTCTTTAACTTTCCTGTACCCCCAGATATATTTTTATGATATTTTCCCACTCCTCAAATCCTTATATGCTTCTTTAGCAATTTCTTCCATTACCGATTTGTAGAATGCCTTATCCTCGAATAACTTAGAGAATGATGACACGGACTCACTATAGCAATCTTGTGCAACCTTTTTAAAGATTTCAGGAAAGATGCTTTGCTCAAATATTTCTGAATCATTCTTTTTAGCGTATTGTTTAAGTTTTTTATTACCTTTCACGCACTTTTTATAAATGGTTTCCACTATAACTCTATCTCCCTCATTAAAAATACCTTTAAATCTATCATTGATTTTGTTAATAATCTCTTCTAAGAGCACATCTGTATCTTCTGGTTTGCCACCTACATCTATTTTTGGGGGATTCTCCAATATTGAATCCTCAATTGTAGGATTTAGTGTAATATCTCCTTTGAAAGTTTCCATTAAATTGTAAAATTCAAGCTTTAATTTACCTTCTAAATCTATATCCCTTTCGGTAGCTCTTGGAAGTAATTTTTCAAGATAAGCCGTAAACATATATTCTTTATGCAGGTCTTTATCAAACATTCTTGCAATTTGAATAATGTATGAATACCATTTATTAAAGTTGCGAACAGTTTTCTTGAATTCAAATCTTTTTTCTTCGCTAAGCTCCAAATACCTATTTGTGACTGGCTTTAAAAGGCTTATCATTTTACCTAAATCTGTATTGTTTTGACTTCCCTTTTTATAATAAATTTTTATGAATTTCTCAATATCATCACCATTATAAAGATTAAACTGTCTTAATAATATTTTCGTGTCATAAATAAGATTGACATTAATTTCTTCTTCCAGAATTGTTGATTCATAATATGGTTTAAATGCTTCTTGAATCTCTTCTGCTGTATTAACAAAATCAAGAATAAATGTATCTTTTTTATCTTCACAGATTCTATTTAATCGCGAAAGAGTTTGTACTGCTTTAACTCCACTCAGTTTCTTATCAATAAACATTGAATGTAGTAAAGGTTCATCGAATCCTGTTTGATATTTTTCAGCTACGATTAACATACTAAAGTCATCTGTGTGAAAATCTGCTTTTAATTGGTTTTCTTTAATTTTAGAACCATCCTTACGCTTGTTCATGGCTTCTTCTGTAAAATCATTTGAGTCATCTTTCACTACACCTGAAAAAGCAATCAAAATATCTAAATTAGTATAGCTTTTTTTCTCAATGTATCGTTTAAATTCGTGGTAATAACGAACTGCGTGAAGCCTTGATGATGTTACTATCATTGCTTTGCCACGACCACCAATTTTATTTCTAGTTATATCCCTGAATTGTTCAATAATAATAGCCGTTTTTTGTTGTAAATTATGTGGATGGAGTGACGCGTAACGTCTAACGGTTTTTATTGCTTTAGAAGTTGGTACTTCTGGATTGTCGGATGTATTCTTAGCAATTTTATAACAAGTTTTATAGGTCATGTAATTTTTTAATACATCAAGGATAAAGCCTTCTTCAATCGCTTGTTTCATGCTATAAATATGAAATGGGTGCAAAGTACCATCTGAATATTGTTTGCCAAACATTCCCAATGTTTTTTCTTTTGGTGTCGCAGTAAATGCGAAAAACGAAAGATTCTTATGCTTTCCATGTGTTAGTAGCTCATTTACAAGTTTGTCTTCATCATCTATTACTTCTGATTCGGCTTTACCCTCGATAACTGCGTATTCTATTAAAGCTTCATGGGTATCTGAAAGAGCTGATTTTAACTTTCTCGCACTATTCCCAGTTTGGCTTGAATGAGCTTCATCTACAATAATAGCAAAATGTCTTCCTTTATTGTCATCAATATCTTGGTAGATTACAGGAAATTTTTGAAGCGTAGTGATAATAATTTTTTTTCCGTCATTAATCGCATCTTTTAGGTCTTTAGAGGTCTTTCCCTCGCCTATTGTTTCTACAATACCTTTTGTATGGTCGAATCCTGAGATTGTATCTTGTAATTGACTATCAAGAACTCTTCTATCAGTAACAACAATAACTGACGTAAAAATATTTTCATTATCTTTATTGTGTATACTTGATAATCCATAGGATAGCCATGCAATTGAATTACTTTTACCCGAACCTGCACTGTGCTGAATTAAGTAGTTATCGCCACTACCATTTATTTTCACATCTGCAAGTAGTTTTGTAACTACATCTAACTGATGATATCTTGGGAATATAATTTTCTTAGATACTTTCTTTACTTCCTTACCATCTTTTACTATTTTCGTTTCCTCAACACTTAAATGAATATATCTTTGCAGAATATCCATAAATACATCTTTAGTTAAAACAGACTCCCAAAGGTAAGAAGTTGCATATCCTTTTGGATTTTCTGGATTACCTACTCCTCCAACATTTCCTGACCCATTAGAGCCTTGGTTAAATGGTAAAAAGAAAGTATTTTTACCATTTAATTGAGTGGTCATTGCTATTTCGTATAAATCTGTCGCAAAATATACCAGAAATCTTTTATTAAATTGCAAGCACAATTCTTTTGGATTTCTATCATACATAAATTGAGTTTTTGCATTTTGAACGGATTGACCTGTAATTTGATTCTTTAGCTCGATTGCAACAAGAGGAATACCGTTTAATGATAAAACCATATCGATAGAATTATTGTTTTCAGTTGAATAATAAAACTGTCTTGTGCAAGTAAGGATATTTTCTTCATATAACTTAACAACCTCAGGATTTAGAGATGTTTCAGGTCTAAAATAAGCAATATTAATTTTAACGCCTCTGTCATTAATGCCATTTCTAAGCACATAAATAAGTCCATGAATTTCTACTGCTTCATTGAACCTTTTATAAAGTTTATTCTCAGCATCACCTTTATATATTCTTTCATATCGTTCCCATCGCTTTGGCTGTGTAGCTTTAATAAAAGTAACTAATTTTGATATATCCATAGCCTTTTCTCGATTATAAGTAGTCATATCACCTTTTACGTAACCACCTTTTGTGAGAAGGTAGTTTTCTATATCTGCTTCAAAGCGTTTCTCTTTATCTTCCAAAATTAGCTCAACTCCCTTTTACCTGTTACACATTCATAGATAAGTGATTTTTTATAAGCTTCAAGTTCTCTAAGTAATTGTTGTTTTTGAGTTATAAGGTTGTCTATTGTGGAGCATTTTTGGTCAAGGTAATCCACTATTTGTTTTTGTTCTGTTTTTGAAGGAGCTAAAATTGGAATATCCTTTAAATATGAAATATTGATAATAGGCAATGTTGTATATAGTGCATTATCTTTAATATATTCAGTTTTGGAAACCAAATAATACAAGAGGTATTTATAATAAATATCTCTTGGTATTAGAGCAGTAATCTGTTGATTACTGTAACCTTTTTTATCTATATATCCAATTTTCCCAACAGTACCCCCAATACATATTAATAAAATAGATTTTTCAGGATACAAAGAGATAATACCATTTGTAATTGCTAATTCAGAGAGTGTTTTTATGGGTTGTTTTAATAAAAAACTAGATTTAAAATCTGATGGAGTAAACCAATTAACATCACCATTAAAATATTTTATTTGTGACGTAGACGGAGTTGTACCATTTTTCAACTTACAACAATGTTTAATTCTTTTAATATTCCATTCTTTTGGAATTTCCCCTATCCATTTAATCCCGCTATCTTTCATTTCAGCTTTTGGATTTAATCCTTTTGTTACTGCTTCAGTAATAACTGATTGTTTGTATTTCTTATACTCTTTAATAGAAAGAGTTGTTTTAGTGATAATATTATCTATTAAAGTTACTTTTTTATCGAGGTATTCTGCAATTTTTTGTTGTTCTTTTATAGATGGAATAACTACAGGCATTATCTTTAACACTTTTTGACTCAGATTTGCTCTTGTTATAGAATTATCATTTTGAATTAAATAGCCCCTCGTTGCTTCACTTCTGAAATTATACTTCATAAAATTTAGATTATAATTTTCAAAACTATTTGGTCTAAATCTAATACAAAATCCATTATAGGTTGCGTTTGGAATATCTTCTAAACACATAGAAGCAAATCCTAATTCTTTAATTGTTTCAGATGAACCTGTAAAAAATGTATCACCCTTAAGAACATTAAAATTTGTTCTATCTATTTCTGTAGATTCAACTAAATCAGGATAGTTTTTATTTATTATAATATTGGAATATACATTTTTATAACTAATAAACGGATAACCATGTCCAAAATCTTCTGGTTTTTTATTGGCTAACCCAGACTTTGTATTACCGATAGTTTTAAGTTTTGATACTCCCCAGTTTTCAGGGATTTCCCCAATCCACTTAATCGCGCTATCCTTCATTTCTCTACTCATTATTTTCACCATTTTTACCAAATAATGACTTTAAGGAAAACATTAATTTAGTTTCAATTTTACTGATTCTCTCTGCAATATCATCAGCTTTTTCAGGTGCTTTGTATTTGTAAAAGTATCTTGTAAATGGAATTTCATAGCCAACTTTTGTTTTTGACTTATCAATCCAAGCATCTTTATTATATGGCAATACTTCTCTATTGAAATAGCTATCTATGTCTTCTGTAATTGGCACATTTTCAGTATCTCTCTTCGATGTATCTATAACTGGTTTATTTTTATTCTTAACTACTTTATCATTTTCATCAAGTATTGGACTATCAATAACTATTTTATTAAAACCAAATTCTACATTGTCAAAGATTTTAGATTCACAGGTCTTGTCCCGAAGAGTATAAACTTTATTTTGGAATTCTCCATAAGCTTTTACAATAATATCTCTGCATTCTTCTGTAATATCATTTCTCTTATTTCCAATTGCCTTTCTACGTTTTTCATACATCTTTGAAGCATCAATTAATTGAACTTTTCCTTCTCTGTTAGCTGGTTTATTTTTTGACATAATCCAAACATATGTGGTGATACCAGTATTGTAAAAAGCATCATTGCTAAGTTGTATAATTGCTTCTAACCAGTCATTTTCAATAATATATCTTCTGATTTCGCTTGAACCAGAACCAGCATCACCACTAAATAGAGATGAGCCATTATGAACAATAGCCATTCTACCTGTATCTTTTAGCTTCTTAAGACCATTAAGGTCAAATAATTGCTGTCCATCGCTTATCTTAGGTAATCCAACACTAAATCTGCCATTATAACCAAGTTTAGCTTCTGCTTCAACAGATGCTTTTTCAACCTTCCAATCGATACCAAATGGGGGATTACTAATGCAATAATCAAAGGTGAAATCTTTAAACTTATCATCTGATAAGGTATTTCCTTGCCTCATATTACCAGAGCTATCGCCTTTAATAATCATATCTGCCTTTGCAATTGCAAAGGTTTCAGGATTTAATTCTTGACCAAATGTTGTAATTTCAGCTTCTTCATCTAATAACTTTAATCTTTCTTCCATACAACCAAGCATCTGGCTTGTTCCCATAGTTTGGTCGTATACAGTTTTTACAACACCTTCTTCAATAAGGGCATCCTTCTCTTCTGAAATAAGTAAATCAGTCATAAGGTAAATAATATCTCTGCTTGTAAAATGTGAACCTGCCTGCTCATTATAAGACTCTGAAAATTGCCTAACTAGTTCTTCAAATATATAGCCCATATCAGTACTTGAGATAATATCAGCACCCATATAAGCATTTTTTTTATTGAATTCCTGAACGATAAGAAATAACATACCGTTGTTTGCAAGCTTTGTAATTTCTTTTTCAAATTCAAAATTTTCAAGAACATCTTGTACATTCTCGGAAAAGCCTGCAAGGAAAGTTCTAAAATTAACTTCAATATGTTCTGAATCAGCTATTAAATTTTCAAATGTAAAAGGACTAGTATTGTAAAAAGAATAACCTGATGCACTTTCAAGAAAACCATCTTTTACTTCAAATTTCTTAATCTCTTCATATTTATCTAAGACAGCTTGTTTTGATGGCAATAAAGTATCATTAAATCTTTTTATTACAGTCATTGGAAGTATAACTTTCCCATATTCGTGAGGTTTATATAATCCTTGTCCTATAATATCTGCAATGCTCCATATTAGGTTTGCTTTTTCATTTACATTAACAGCTGTTTGCTTGTTTTTAATGTCTTCTGTCATTTTCTTCCCCTTTATTTATGCTCTTATGTAAATTTATGTATGTTATTCATTGAATATGATTGGGAAATTTATTATGTCAGGGACAAAAGACAGTTTGGATACGCAATTGTAAATGAAGTTAAAGGAATGGTTTCAAAGGGGAAGACATAAAAAAATAGAGAAGCATTTTGGTTTAAGAAACAAATTTGTAATTAAGGAGCTTTTAAGGTGACAATAGCTACAATTGAGGGGTATTTTCTAAATTTCGGTTTTTAGTGGTTCAGTTCATTGAACTAAATTATTAAAAATAGCTAAATTCATCCCTCAAATATTATAAAAATCATATAGTAATATAACAAATGGATGGAGTGCTTTCCATTACTAATCTTTAGTGAGTTATTCTAGGTCAGCCTGTCTTTGATGAACTACTAAGCTGTATACATTACAACCAAAAGGATTTAATATTGTGACATACCCCCGAGTCTGTGGATAAGTATCTTATTCACAATATAAGAGGTGCTATGGCACTCCTAAAGTAATAACAGTGCTTGTAGTGCCTTGTGGAGTCTTAAAACAAAACATTTAAAGGGTCTACCATTAAAAACAAGATAGGTTACTTACCTTTCTTTAAACGATATATAATGGGTAAAAAAAATCGAAGGTAGCATTATCTACCTTCAGGTGTTTCATAAATATTAATGTATTTGTATAGTGTCGACCTGCCTATACCTTGTATTTTAGCAAATTGTAATGCAGATATTTTACCATATTCGCCATTTTTAAATTTCTTATATTCTTTGATAAAATCCTTTGGTAACTCTGCCTGTGGTCTGCCTAATGTCTTACCCTTCGCCCTTGCAGATGCTAACCCTTGATTTATTCTACTAACTGTTTTTTCTCTCTCTTGTTGTGCCATATGTGCTTTCAATGTTATTACTATATCAATTATCATACTATACATACTGTCATTGTTCTTATCTGTAGTTGTATCGGTAACCTTTTCCCAATTGTTCATATATGGTATATCTAAACTTACAACCTTTATTCCTTTGGCTTTAAGGTCTTTGAGTTCTGAAATAACATCATCTGCATCTCTACCTAATCTATCTAAATCAGTTATAACAAGAATATCGTCTTTCCTTAATGTATCATTCTTTAGGTTACCAAACACTTCTCTGTTTTGTGCTTTTACTGTACCCGAAATTCTCTCTTCTTTAATATCATCAAACTTGAAGTCATTCTCACTTGCATACTGCTCTAAGGTTATTCTTTGTCTATCTGTTGTCTGCTTTTCCTTCTGTGTGCTTATTCTCATATATCCGTATATCATTACAATCATCCTTCCATCTATCTTATGATTATATTATATCCGTCTATGAAATCATATTCAAGTATCATAGACACTTATTAGCATAAATTAAACCTATTTATCTATGTCTATCAAGGTTTATCTATGTCTTTCTCATGTACGTGAAATCATATGTTTTTGTAGACACCAATACATGGAAATTAATATGATATATAAAATACTTTTTAGTTAATGTATATTACAAAAAAAGACCACCTCAACGGCAGTCTCATATAATATTTAGTTTAATTATTTTAAGTTATCTTTAGCGTATTGAGCCTCTGATGGTGTAAATTTTTCTCCTGCCGAAGATATTAATTGGTCATAAATTGCACTTGGAGACATATTCATAGTTTTTTGATACGTTTCTGCTGATGCTAATGCATTTGCGTTATAATCAATCTTTACATTGTCTACTGCATATTGAGCAGATTCTGCTGAAAATTTCTCTCCTGCTTCAGATGTTAACTGGTCGTATATTCCTGCTTTAGACATATTCATGGTAGTACCATATGTTTCTGCCATTGCTAAAGCAGAAGTATCTTCTGACGAAGCAGTTGGGGTTGTTGCAGGTTCAGCAGTTGTAGTCGTTATAGGTTCAGCAGTTGGAGTTGTTGCAGGTTCAGTAGTTGTAGTCGTTGTAGGTTCAGCAGTTGGAGTTGTTGCAGGTTCAGTAGTTGTAGTCGTTGTAGTGCTATTACTATCTGCTACTGGTGTAGTTGTCGTATCTTTTCCTCCTGCATTGCTAATTGCTACTAATAATACTATTACTGCTAGTCCTGTTAATATCTTATGCTTACCGAAGAAATTCCTTTGGTCATGTCCACAACTAGGACATTTCTTTACACCCTTCGCTATTTCCTTGTCACACGCTTTACATTTAACTAATTTACTCATTAATAAGTCCCCCTAAAATTTAATTAATACCCCATTGTTTAAGATGCAAATTATGGCCTTCACAGTTTATACATATTATTTATATATTATTCCAATTAGACATTACCATAATTAAATAAATATTACAATAGTTATTTTATATTTATTATGTGATTTCATTTGTTTCTCTATAACTGTGGACGTTATACCTATGCCACCATATCCATTGCCTTCTTTTGTAGTTAGCTTAAAGGAATCAAATAATTCTATTTCTTTAGAGTTATCTACGACTGATACTAATAATATCTATTATACCCAACATAAACAGGTTTTTTATCGTCCACAAGTATTCATCAACCTTTCTTAATAAAACTAAACTTTGATTTTTATTTACTTGGATATCTTGTTTGAAACTCTTTAATCTGAGATGCCAAACTATTATCTAATGTGCTATATTTTTGATTGTAATCTGTTAGTGAGCCATTTGGAGACTCAACCATACCCTCAAATTCATTATATGTGGTAAATATTTTCATAACTAATTCATAAGCTTCTTTATTTTCTATGGAAGGATTAACTAATGCATCCATATGTTTTTGCATTTCGGCTTTACCTTCAATAATTGCATCCATTTCTCCATTTGCTTTGAATTCTTCATTCTTATATTGAATCGCATCGTCAAAATCATATGCAGGTTTCCCATTGACCGTAACAGGTGCGCTAAAAATAGCACTATGCCAAACACTGGCAATTTCTTGTGCATCTGTTTCAATTTTAGCACCTTGTATTGAAGCCAAAAGCATTACTTGTTGTAACTCTATATTGTAAATTGCTTCTGCTTTTTTAGCTTTTTCAGCTTTTGCATTCTGATAAAAAATCCCTCCACCTATAATAACGGCTAAAAGTACTATTATAACTACAATTTTAACTGCTTTATTTTTTTCTACCTTTTTTCCTACCTTTGTTTCTACATTGTTTTCCATTTTAATGCCCCCCTAATTCTAATTACTGCTGAACAATTCATCTATAGTATTCATACCCATCATTTGTGTATTAACCTTGCACATATTTCTAGTCTCCGAGATTATTCTGAACCCCTTTGTCTAATTTTTTCTAATAAAGTAACAACTTCTCCCAAACCCAAGAACGCAATACCACTCACAAACGAAGATGCCATTATGGTTAAGCCATATACATATCTCATAGGATTTGGCAATGTTAATAAGGAGTAAGTTGGGTCGGGTATTGTTAAAGTAGCACCTACGATAAGACCTAACGATATTCCTATCACTAACGTAACCTTGCCCATTCCACTTACTAAATCACCAATAATTGCACCATGTGTTTTTGGCTTTTCAACTGTCTCATTTTCAACTTTTACTTCACTCATTAATAAATCCCCCTCATTTTTAAAAATTCTAATTCTATTACTTCACCAATTCGGGAATATCATGCATCCCATAAAACTGATAAAACTCCTTATGTACCTTTCTAAATGTTGGGTCGTCTATCTCTATAATATTTCCAAAGAAATCATGGTCTGCAGTGCATCCACCGTTGCCTTAACCTATAACAAGCATTAATTTAAATAGTTTTACCATATTGATTATCGTGATTAATTGCTAAATCTTTAGTATAAGAATAACTTTATTTATACGAATTTTGTTCCCTTAAATTGTAAATAAAGGTGGCTACATCACATCATAAACTATTACAAACAGAACATATAAAATCAACAATTTATTTCGTTTTCGTCGACAATCACGAGGCTTTAAGTAGCTTAAAATCATTGGTTTAAAACACCTTTAGTTCCATTACTTTTTATTAGAAATTAAATGAATACCCACTTTTCACCTATACTCTATCATTAATTCTTTATTCTAGGCTCTTAGATAGAGTCCTAGAGGCTTTAATCATTGTAATAAAATAGGTTAATCAGCAAAAATAAAAAAGACCACCAATAAAGGTAGTCTGTTATCATATATTACGACTTAACAATGAGTCTATAGGTTGGTCTAATGGATTTAATATTCATTATTTATAATTTATGTAAACGTAGTAATTAAGTGGTATACTATGTTTGGTAAATATAAAATAATTAGTGAGGTGAATTACATATGGCTCTTATCAACTGTCCAGAATGCGAAAAAGAAATTTCGGATACAACAAAACAATGTCCTAACTGTGGTTTCAAAAGGAAAAAGCCTAAGAAAACTATTAAACAAAAGAAACTAATAATATCAATAGCAATATTATGTGTATGCATAATAGGCATTGGAACGCCTATAACTATATCCTACATACAAAATAAAACATATGAAAATAATTTATCGGTTGCTGATGATTTCTTTAAAAACAAACAATATGATAAAGCTTTATCTGCATTTAAATCACTTCAAACAGATAAAAACACTTCAGATGTAACCAAAAAAATCAAAATCACCGAAGAAAAAATAATTGAAAATGAGAACCGTAACAAAGTTGTTGGCTTTGTAAATTTTATAAAAAAATTGCAAGAAACTAAACTTCGTAGTGGCATTACAGTCACATTATCAGATATGGAGTATTCAATGAGAGACCTTGTTAGTCAGCTTAAAACTTTTGAAGGTATTTCTGCAAATGATAAATCAGAATTATCAACATATATAATTGCCATTAAAGATAGTTTAAATTATAAGCTAATGAAAATTCAAGCTAATAGTGATTCATTCAAAAATACTGGTTTAGCTGATGGGTATGGACAGATAGATGCGCAGATGAACGCAATAAATACTATTTCTGTTGCCAGTGCTCGTAATACTATAAACGATGCAATAGATGAAATATTGCTTAAACAAATACCCACCACATAATGGATAAATTCCATCATGTGGTTTTTACATGTATGTCGGCTGTACTTAATAAGTATGATGTATATATTTAAATGAGTATCATGATTAAAAAAAATAAGGTAGGATGTAATAATATATATTCCACCACCCTTTAAAACGCTACTTTCTATAATCTATGGCTCTGTATAGCCTTCTAAGACGTCTAAACCTTTAATTAATATATCTTCACCTCTAAATAATACATAAAGTGATTTTGTGTATTTATGACCAACCTTAACTACACCTAAGATTACGAATAAGTTCAATATTGTAGGCTCTTGAAGGAATCTTAGAGGCTCTAATCATATTATTAAAATAGACTAATCTTCAAAAATAAAAAAGCTACCAATTAAGATAGCTTCTAAAAATATTCTACTAGGCACACATACTACCATGTTCAGTCATCACATAGTCCTCTAACTGTCTTCTAATTAACACTTTAGTTTAAAATTACATCTTCCATATTTAGTACGTCTACTTGGACTAACACGCAATTTAAATACATCTTTTGTTAAGGTTCAACCATTGTTAATTTGAGGGTCAAGGTGTAGATATAATAATAGTAGATGATTCTCCATTATACTAATATTCAACTGGAATGGCATTAGGGTAGGTATGTAACATCACCTAATACTAAAGGAACTGTTTACGCACATAAAACAAGAATAGATAAAGTGGTTAAGAATGGCTATATAGCTACTTGCTTACACTGTGTAAGCAGATATTTAACAGAAGATATGTTGTATGATTTTATATTAGAAGCTAGAATGGATAAATGCAGAGCATTTAGAAACTGGGTCACTGGAACAGTTTTCCCTTCTATTAGGGGCTATAAAATGTAAGTCAAACCTACGGCTACAACAACAGAATTTGAGGGACACGGTTTAGATTCCTAGGAAAGATATAATTCACCAAAATATAAAGAGTGCTGAAATTCTAACGGTTTTCCACAATGGGAAACTTTATTTAACAAAAGAGATGTTATATCGTTTTATGTTAGAAACTAAAACAGAAAGGTGCAGAGCCTTTAGAAAGTGTGTAACAAAAAAAGTATTACCTACCCTCCTCAAAGTGAAAGATGCAAGATTCATGTAGGTCTACTATTCCGTTATCAGTATCACTTTTTCTTAAGCTTAATATGGGCTTTATAACCATATTTATTTAGAAGATATACTAGGTTAGACCCATCTATTAATGTAATAGGCTTATCTTTTGCAAACTCCCTCGAATCATTTCCAAAATAACTTGTTGTTACTAAAATACCCTTAACTGCACCTTCATTAATTACAGTACCATATAAATCTCGGGATGCCGAAACTGATACAACATTATTGTACCTTTTAGCTTGTATTATAAACTTACCTCCCTTTATTGGGTCGTTATCAAATGCTACTGCGTCGACTCCACCATCTCTACTCGCTTGTGTTACCCTAACCTCTGAGCCATCATCAGAAAAGATTTTTTCAAATAACTCACGTACTAAATATTCGAAATCTTCCCAATCCATCTCAGCAAGATTAACACCTTCATCCAATTCTGATAAAATGCCCTTATTAGATATAAATCTTCTATCATTCCTATTTATATCTAATATAGGTTTAACTGGAGAAAGTTGTTGTAACTGACCAACGAAAATCCCTTTAAGATACAGAATACAATCCTTATATGAAATCTGTGTTAAGTTTATTTTTTCAAATTGGCTTCTTGGTACCATTAATGAAATAATACAAGATGTAAAATTATTTCCAGTTTTCTTATCAATATCCTCAGCCAATCCGTTAAATACAATTGTATCAAGTATATCATTTCCAATTGCATCAAATACTTCCTTTATTGAGCGTAGTGTACTCTGAAATACTACTGATTCGTAATATTTATTAAATTCCTTATCCTTCATCTTAATTTCAATTAATCCTTCAATTAGTGAATCATACTTATATTTGATTGTATTAGGTACTTCAACCGTATTTGGTATTCTATAATTTATAATAGCTGTTTTAGAACTAGCTTCATATTCAACTTCAATGTCTTTATTATATCCTTCTGGATAAGTAGACTTCTGAAGAACGGATTCAATAAAATTATTCATAGCTTTATCATCACCAATATATTTTTTATAATATTGTTCTAACACTATTTTATTGTTTTTAACTCCATTCATTAATATATTTTCATACGCCTTAATCTGTAAAAGAGACTTCTTTGTTTTAGTTAGAATTTCATTATCCAATAAAATTTTATTGTATTTATTCTTCCACCTTATATTTCCTAACTTAGTTAGTCCAATATTTTGTCCATATTGTTTATCACATTCAGTAATGAGGTCTAATTGGTCGTTAGGTACATATAAACTCTCTCCATCAAGAAAGATAAGACAGTAACATTTTATGTTTTCGATGTTTCGCACTGTCAAGTATTTTATACCCTTATATAGACATACACCGTGATTAGAATGTACGTAATAATTATCTTGTACTAAATCTTCTTCTTTAATTGCCAACTATATCATCCCTTTACTTATTAAATTAAACTATGCTCACCCATACATCAAAATAAATTATAATAACTGTTACGCTAAATTTACGAATACTTATCACCTGATGCATAGATTGTACCATTTACCCCTAGTTAAAACAACTATATACATATATGTTTAATTTTGTTTATAAGTTAATTTTTTCTTCATATTGGAATTAAATCTGAATACCCAATTCCCTCCTATACTCTAGCATTAATTCAATATTATAGTCTCTTAGAAACAATCTTAGATGCTTTAATCATATTATTAAAATAGGCTGGCTAATCTTTAAAAATAAAAAGACTACCAATCAAGGTAGCCTCTTATCTGTTAATAATTATTTAATTCTGTATGTATGTTAGTATTACATCATCAAAATATAAAAAACTCATTGCCGTATCACCATAAACCCATTGTTCACTTACCCGTCTGCAGTCGTAGTTCGATTAATACTTTCTGTACGTCCCCAAGTAGAATCAATACATTCCTGCGTTGTCATACCTATCCTAGCAACTTTTGTTCTCGCATTAATGTTATTTTATTTATTTCTCTACAACTGTGGACGTTATACCTGTGCCACCATATCCACTTTTTTCTTCATTTACAGTTCCATATGCCGTTACTGTATCCCCTTCTGCTACTGGAGTACTTAACACATTAATTATAGTATACCTTCCATATCCATCACCTTCTTTTGTAGTTAGTTGAAAGCAATCAAATAATTCTATTTTTTTAGTATTATCTACAACTGATACTTTGCCTGTTACTTTTACTTTTAAGTCCTTGTTTTCAGACTCATGACCATTTAGTTTTACAAAGTCTGCTTTAACTGCCACTGCTTTTAATTTTGCATCTAAATCTGCTTGTGTTGGCTTTGATGAAGACTTTTGTGTGGCAACTGGTTTCGCAGTATCTACAACTTTAGTTACTGGCTTAGAACTACACCCACTTAGTATTACCCCAATTACCATAGTTGCTACTAAAAATTTACTATTCTTCTTCATTCTAAAATGTCCCCCTTATAATTCTAATAATTTCAAAATAGATAATACCATATGCTCTAAGATAATTCAATGAACATTACTTTCCATAAAAATAATCTATCACCTACCAAATCCATGGACATATGATAACTATGTTTTTAGTATCCTTCAATAAATTGTAATTCCTCAAAAACTTATAGATGGGTTATCTCATTTTTTACAACAGCTTAATATACATTAGATTGGATAATCCTAATGTATGAGGCGAATTTTTACCACACCCTCCCTCCTATAATTCAAAATCCAGCATCCTTTCTGGGACGTTTCGAGTCCCACTAATGATAGCCTTAGTTTCATGGATTAATTTTCAACATTTATCGGAATCCTATTAATACAAGAGAATGTCTATATCCATCTATCATATATCCAATTTCTTCAAACTATCTTTCAACTTTTTATTTTCCATACGCTTTCTATAAACACGCCTTTTTCTCCTCACCCTTCTTTCTTCAAGCAATTTAGCCTTGGACTCTTTCCACTCTAAATAGTTCTGGTATGCTTCTTCGTCGGCAAATAAATAACTAAACATCTCCAAGGGTCTATTTTTTATTAGGTATCTGTCTAGCACAATCCACTTTTTCTTATGTAAAAATTTTAAATGTCTCAATGTCATTGCAATATTTAATTCATAAATAAATGACATCTCTTCCAATGTAGCTTCTTCGAGTGAATATCCAAGTGATTCATATTTTCTAATTGTACTTTCGGGAAATCTGCATGGCATGGATATCACCACCTTACTATAAATTATTTTTATTGTCATTTCATTTTTTTGTTTTATGTACTTCAATTTCTAAAACTAATAATAATCATACATTACTCCATACTATACCTATTTAAATAATCATATGCATCAAAGTCACTATAACGCTCCTTCTGTTCGTCGTCATCCATAGACTTTGGTTTATCTCCATCTCCAAATAAATATTCCAGTTCTAAATCAATACATTCCCATACATGATTAACAAATAAATCCTCAATCACCTCTTGAAATTCATATGTCTTGCCATGAATAATTTTAATGTCCCCCAATTTTGCTAATCCTTTTTTCTCTCTTGCCATTATTAACTTCCTCCTCTAAATATCTCATGTAGCAATTATTGTAAATTATATTTTCATATGCTCTAGCCTGTATAATTTCATAGAGTTTCAACATATTTATTGTCGAACATTCTCTTTATATTTCAATTACTACTCTCCTCGTATAACTGAATACATCCATTTCCACTCGTTAATTTATCCTTCCTAAACATACTATTTTCACCCATACACTTGCACCTAATTAATTACTAAGTGTCTTACAAACGATATTGTCACTGTGTAATTACATAAAAATTCACAAAGTAGAAAGCTTATGTTATTGCCACCTTAATAAGTTTTTATCTCGTACAAATGCATTAAATTGCTCTCCCTCTAAATCCACCAGAGAATCCTTAAAACCATCTTAAGGTATTTATTATCTTCATCAACAGATATCCAACCTTTAAGACACCATAAATAATTAGTCCTTTAAAAAAGGATAATTCATAGAACGATTAATTTTATTTTTGCTCAAGCCACTCGCAGAGCGAGTGTGGACGGAGTCCTCTAATCCTAGAAGAAATGTGATAAACATATTAAAGCGATAATAACATAACTACTTATTTTCTATGTATTTTCTTAACCATCTCTCTTAGATTGTATTATTGGATTCACTTAGTTGATAATCTTTAAATATACATTTTATGTAGGGTACTATATTAAGGTAATAAAATGTGCTCTAATATAGTACCCTACATTTTTTGTATATTTTAACCGAATAATGCCACATTTTCCTCCCATTCAAGTTGTTCCTCTTTTTCTTTCTTCTGTTTCCACTCATCAATGCCCCTAGCTCTTTCTTCTTCTTTTATCTTCGAAATCTCAACCATTTTTTTGTCCCTTTCTATTTTATTTATTTCTCCTTGAACATTGCCATCAAGGTCAACATAATAATACACAAGTGCCTGTTTATCTTCAATTTTGTATTCATAGCTATAAATTTTTATCTTAAAGTCTACAGCATAATAATTTTCATAGGAAATTTTAACTAAGCTGTTTAAAATTATTCCTACTGGCACATGGTTTTTCATTAAGTAACCGACGTGTCTTTTATGGTAATCCATGCTCAACTTAAGCTTATCTAAATCAATAGCCCCTTGAATAATTAAACTCAATATTCTCTTAGGCATTGAAAATCTTGGCAAGAAACTTCCCTTCATTCCAAACAAATTTAATCCATATCCACTTAAATCACGTTTTAATGTTCCAAATATCTTATTATTTTCTACATCTGAAATTTCTGTTTCATTAAACTCTTCCAATAAATAATAATACAAACTATAGGTTCCAACTTTTGATATGCTTTTATTTATTATCCCACAATCAGTTAACTTTTTTAAATACTTCCTTACCGTTCTTTCATCTTTAATATTAAATCCAAGCATTATCATATTAAGTGTAACAGCACCATATATTTCGCACTTATGTTTGAATGATAACAGAAACATATATAACCATATTAGTGATTTATCATCTAATTTATTGTAGACTAAATTAAAAATATCCTCGTTGGCTTCTAAATGCTCATCTTCTGCATCGTCTACTTTTATACTAAAGTTACTATTTCGTTTTACCTTTTCAATATCCTCACTCACAACTATAACCCCCTCACTTATCAGCACTGACAATGACGTTCTAAATTTCAATGCTGTTTCTGTTCTTAACTTGTACCCAAACAATTTCATTAACAAATTCAATGAAATTTTCTCTATCCTCATGCATTTTATATAAACAAATAATGCTACTGCTAATTCATCACTTGTTTTCTCGCCTCTAAGCATCCTTATACTTAGATTTATTTTATCCATTGTTTCACATTCATCCCTTTCTTCTTATTATTAGTCAAATTCTCTATTGCCCACTCTAAAGCAGGCACATCAATTGTTGTTGTGAATTTCATAATTTATTCATTTTATTTTGTTTGATACATAATTCTCCTCCTACTTTACTATTTTATAATTATTGAGTACTTTAAAAATATTACAGCGTTATAATCTAATTTATGTATGTTGTTAGTTTGCTTTTAAATCTAATATGTAATTTCGTATAATACTTTAATCAGTGATGTCCTATGCTACTTCTTTTATAGAATAATGGTTCCTGTTCAAATCTATTATGGTAGTCCCATACCCCCTATCTTGGATTATAAAAATTTCATCCTCCAATGAAGCTTTCATGCTTATATCCTCATTGATATAAAATAGGTATTTGCTTTCTTGGTATGTCATATCCTCTGCAGTTGAAAATTTAGTAGGTAAGCTTTCGTAACCAATCTCAATGCTAGTGTTATATACAACTTTGCTCATTAAGTTAATATTTCCTTGAACAAATATTTGGGCATTCAAGCACGCCATTAAGTAGTTTACATAAATATCTAAATCAGTAATGTGTTCAATCAAATTCACAATTACTATTCTATATTCATTTTCACTTAGTAATCCATTTGAAGAAATAAATATATAAAATTCCATAGTGTTGGTGATAGGGAAAATTGACGTTACTACACTGCAGGCTAGTATTGATTGTAATTCTCTAGCTATATCTGAAGACATACTTGATAATTGTTGAGTTTGCATAAAGTGATTCATTATAATTTCCTCCTCCATATAATATTGTTTATTTTATTTTTGCCGTCCACAATTCACCCTAATTATTTGCGTAATCTGACCTATATCAATATAGTTCATTGCTTACTGCTTATGCCTTGATTATTTAAGGGTATAGCAAAGCAATGCTATGAACAAAACATAGTATCTCACATGGTAACTAGGGCTAAATCCCGATATTTAGTTGTTGACATTTTTATGATTTTAAGTGATTTCATAGTTGTTACCCAACTTTCTATAATTATTTTGGTTTGCTAACCAAGATTAAATATTCCACGTATATATGTGGTGGTAGCAATCCCTTCTTTAATTCCCCTTTCTCAATTTATATTTTATAGTTAAATTAGACTAAGCATTTTAATATTTGAATTTTCTATGTGTCCGAATAATATAATTCTTTTGGTTTCACTCTAAATTCCTCCCTGCGTTATTTTCTATATTTATTTGATATTTTACTATTTTATAATTTATGTGTTATATGTTTTACTTGCCGTACTGGTGCCTATCTATATTTATAGCTTGAATTTAATTTGTTATTCGTCTGAACCATCATCCATATCCATAAGAATCTTTTCATCAAGTAACTTTTTATTATATTCTTTAATTTCATCTGCCACCTTAAGTACAAATTTATCCTTCTCTGTGGAATTTCCTTGATATTTATTCACGGTTGCTAAAAGCAGTCCTTCTAATATACTTTTATTGATTTCTTTATCTGCCACTATGTCTGTAAACATTTTATATAAATCTAGCAACTCGGATGCATCATAAAGTCCTCCATCTGACTTTTCATCATTAAAACACGTCGTAAGGGTGTTCCCAATTTGTACGAATAGTTTTCTTTCTTTAATTTCATAGTCATAACGTTCAATTGCATATCCAACACCAATATCTGATTCAACACTTGTTTCTAATTTCATCTTTTGGATTTCTAATTTATCAATTTCACCAAGTTCTTTCTGAAAGTATTCTTGTGGAATGTTGAACATTTCAGAAAGTGTATGTAAATGTTTTTTGGATACATCCTGTCTTCCTTTAAACCAAAGGTTAATATTTTGTTTCTTTATTTTTAATTTAACAGCAAGTTCTTGTTGTTGCATACCATAAAGGTTAAGTATGAATTCTAATCCTATCATAATTATTGTTTCCTCCAAATTCAGAATATTTACTAATAAATACTTACTAGTACATATTATCATGATATTTTAGCATTGTCAACTACTTTTACAGTAAATTATAAAATCAATTTAGCCTTTACACCTTTCCGTTGCATTTTATTTTTTCTTTCCTTCAACAATTATAAAAGCCAACAGATATTAATCCCTGTTGACTCTTTGTTAGCTAATTACCAAACAATAAAGTGCCACCATTAAACATGTTTCCATGTTGTTCTTTTGACAACATGGTTAATGGTTTGCCACCCTCTAACATACAATTTTGCAATTTTATATACAGTATCCCCATTATCATGTAACGCTCTTATTTTTAATACTTCTTTTTCTGTAAGTCTTGCATTGCTATTTTTTGACCCTATGCTACTAGCTGAATATCTGCCTTGCAAACTCGAATGCAAAACATTATCTTTATGAGTAGACCATTCTAGATTATCAAATCTAGGATTCGCTCTGTTAAAATCTTTATGATTTACTTCTAACAAATTATGCTCATTAAGTAAGAATAGTTCAGCCACAAGTCTATGTATTTTCTTTGTTTGTCTCTTTCCTTTTCTTCCTAGTGTAACAACTAAATACCCATCTTTATCTGGTCTAGTTTTTAATAATCCACTTTTACCAAATACTTCTCCATAGTTGCTTATAGTATAAATCATGTCTTGAATATTATATTTCTTCAATTTTAATTTCAAATTATCACCTTTTTCATTGTTATATTTTTAAAATTTATTATGAGAAAGTATTTTTGCATAAATCTCAGATTTTGTTTACTATTACTTTACTTTTCTGACGATGTCAAGAATTATGTTTCAGACATCCTTTTGTTAATTCTCCGTTTCCTAGTCACTATCTATATCAATATTATACTTATATCCAATATCTAATCCATTCTCAAATTTATGGTAAACTTCTATACCTTCTGTTTTCAAAATTTTATTAAATTTATCTCCATACTTTTCATAGATTCTCTCGCTTCTTTTCGCTGAATCTATCTCATGGTTACTATTCTCCCACTTCGAAAAGACTAAATCATATAATTTGAAATTAAGTTCTTTTCTCCTATTTTGAATATCATGATTCATTTCGTGAATTAAATTATACATTATTATGTATTTAACCCAAACATATCTATATTTTTCCCATACATCTTGAGTTACATATTTCCCTTCTTCTGTTTTTTTAATTTCCTTTTTAACCAAAAGAAGAAATGTATTTATTTTATATTCGAACAAATGAATCTCATTTTTGTATTTTTTATAAACTGCTAATTTAAACACTCGTTTAAACTTTTCAATTACTCCATCTTCAATGCCAATGTAAAAATCAATAAATCTAAGATGCCTTATGCAGAAGCAGAGGTAGGATTTTCTATTTTCATGAATGAATACACGAGAGTTGACCTTCTTATATTCTACAGGGAGAATCTTAATGCATTCATATATTTCCTTATTAGAAATTGTAGTAGAATAGTTTTTAACTGCCAACTTACCAATTTTAACCAACTTCATTTACAGTACTTCTCCTTTCATTATATTAATAGATTTTTTAACGCTACTTAATAAAAATTATTTTAAAGCCTTAACCCATTCAGTCTAAACAAGTAAGTTACTATTAGTATCATATACCTATTCGCATTATATGTCAAATTATTACATATTATAAGATAGTAAAATACACCATCACCTCTAATACAATCTATAACGACAAAAACTAATATATAATTTCATCCTTTAAGATGCCATAATCAATATAATAGGCTTTTAGAACGTCATATAAGCTTTTGACGCTCTACTTTTGAGGTTATATGAACATTATAAGATAGTAAAATAATTACTTCCCACTCATTAGTTCTCCAAGCTGATAAATCAATAACTGTATTCTTGAAACCTGCAAGTCAATAACTATAATATAATATTTTTGTGTACATACGTACGTCAAAACGCTCTAAAATATGTTAAATAAAATACAGATTTGATTCAGACAGGATATAACTGTGAACGAGAGAATATGACTGAATGACGAGAAATTGGGAAACTACGAGAAAGGTAAAAGATAAAAAAATAAGTACAAAAAAAGACTAATAGGTAATGCCCTTGCGAAAGTCATTAACTATTAACTGTAAATGAAACACTCCACTTCTTTTTTGACCTCACGAATCGTTACACCGTCAAAGCTATTAGTCTTTTCCAACTAAAACTAAATGTTGTCGTATATCGCTACACACTTTGAACGAGGAGATAACGTCATCATAAGCATTGTTTAGTTTGACCCCTACGTCGTGATTTGCTACCTAACACAAACAATGCTTGTAGTGGCAGTATAACTATTAGTTAGAGCACCGATTTTGACCTGCTAGGAGTATTGCTCCGTTCACCTTTTCTTCTTCAATGACATGGTGTTTTACCCACCCCTCTGTAAGCGTGTCCCAAAAATGTCCTACCCTGTAAGTTTTAGTATAAGAAATTGTATCGAGTACTACGTGTATGTTCAACATACACCCAACCTCCATAAATCTGTGGTGCTTGAAAACTGCAATAAAATATAATCCTAATTGCTTCTATAGCATAAATTAAAGACCACTCCAATTCAATCTACAACTACAACTAAAGAAAACAACTCTCCCCTTGCCACCAATACGAATATCTGATTTAAGGTAATGTAATAGTGTGTTTTAGATGTTCTAATCGCTTAGAATGGCTCCTACAGCCTATAATTCCTTAGGTTTTGGGATTATACATATTATACTTATAAATAAATAGACTCACTATTATTGTATTATCCAAATAACCATAAGATAGTAAAATATGTAGCATCTAAATAATCAACTATTACTGAAATAATATATGTTCACTTACTTGTGTTTCCACTCCAAGCTTAGGCATTCCTATTTGAACAGGCGTATCTTTTACTATCTTATTATAATAAAAAAAACTACCAATTAAGGTAGTCTTGTTAATGGTTATTTATTTATAAATTTATTGATGTATTATACAGCATCAGCAAATATTTTCCATTATACTGGTGGGTGGCTCATAGGTAATATACGCATAATAGTACTACAGGTCAACATTGCTAGTTTGACCTGTAGTATTTTAATATTACTGTTTTTGTGAAGCAAGTTTGATTATACTGTGCAGTACCCATTTTTTATGTCTTATTTATTTTTAATCTAGTCTTCAAATTTTTCTTATTTAGCACATCCAATGGATTAAACTTACTAATATCTTCATTTAAATCAAGTGGTAAAAGACTAATATATCGTTCCGTAGTTTTAATATTTGAATGTCCTAGAATAATTTTTAATCTGTAGATATCACCATGATTAATTATAAAAAAGGTAGCAAATGTATTTCTGAAAGTGTTTACTCCTCTCATTTTAACATTTCTATTATTAAAGTAATTACTTATGTTCTGGTGCAATGTATCATAACACATCTTTTCTTTATTTAGCTTAGAGAATAATAAGTCCTCATTACTTAAATCCATTATATCTATATATTCTTTTAAAACCTTCTTTAGTGTAGGACTTAATGGAACTGTAATTTGCCTTCTAGTTTTCATATGCCTAAATAAAATCATATCATTAAGGAAATTAATATCCTGTACTTTCACATTTAATAAAGTCTCTGAACGGCAACCTGTTCCAAAAAGGAAATTAATTGTTGCCCACCCTTTAAAATCTCCAACTAAACACTTATCTAGGTTAGGCTTTTTTAGCAATTTATTTAACTCATCTTCAGTATAAATTGTTTTTTTATCTAAATCAACTGTAGGAATTTTGACATCAAACCTTTTCAAATAATTATTATCAAAGCAGTAGGTTAAAAATGCTCTAGTCTTAATTACAAATGTTTTATAAGTATTCCCTTTGTATCCATCTCTTCTCATAGAGACAACCTTATTTTCTATTTTATACTTAGTAAGCGTTTCTATACTCTCTGAAATGTTTAAAATTTTAGATAATTCATATCTGTAGAATCTTATTTTGCTTTCAAGTGTTTTATCCCTTTGCCCTATAGCAATACAATAATTTAAATAATCTTTGTGACATTCATCAATAGTTTTATCAATAGTTTTTCTCATGTTTTTCAGCATCATTTTAGCCATTTTTATTCCATCCCTCCACACGTTTTTTTAATAGTTACATGTATGGAGTCTTTTTAATGGTCTTATGGTCGTTTATTGCACCTAAATTTCAGTCTAGTCCATCCATTATTTCTTTGAAATCAGAGAGTTGTTATATAAAATATCTGTATCAAATTTTCTTACAACTCCTCCCTCGAATTTAATTTCTAAATCTTTACTAGTAATTGAAACAACATTACCACTGCCAAAACTTTTATGTAGCACCCCATCCCCTTCTTTAAAAGGTAACTCCGAATCACTTGCCCCTAATATATTGCATTCTTTAATAAACCGTGAGGTTTCTTTTGCTTTTCCTTTTACATTTTTACAAATGCATAACCAAACATTATCTATTGCCCTTGTAATTCCTACATAAAATAATCTTCTTTCTTCCTCTAAGTTATTATCTATGCTATTTACATGAGGTATGTTTTCCTCATTACAATTAATTAGGTAAACATTCTTAAACTCCATACCCTTCACTCCATGGATTGTACTAAGTATTACCGCATCCTCATCCATATTCTTCTTATGCTTACTAATCTCTTCTTTTACCTGCTCTACATGAGCTAGAAAAGCTATTATAGAACTGTACCCTTCTGTAGATTGTCTAAACTCGTCAATAACATCTTCCATCTCACCTAAATCAATCTTGAATTTAGTGCAATATCCTTTGATATAATCATGATAGCCTATATTCTCAACTAAATTATTTATAGCGTTATCTAATGAAATTTTATTTAAAAAATGTATGTCTTTATTTAGCTTATCCAGCATCTTCATTTGAAAAACAGGTACACCTTCAATGTCCTTTACCATTTCAAAGCAGTCTTCTTTTACATAATTTCTCTTTAAATTATCTAAGTTTAATTTACTTATATATCTAAACGGCTTATTAATTATTCTTAGAAAGCTACCTTTATCACTACTATCAATGCTTAGTTTTAGATAAGCAATAATGTCTTTACAAATGAAGTGCTGAAAGAAGTCATATTCCCTATCTAAAAGCTTAAATGGTATCCTCTTTTTTATAAAAATATCAATTAGGCTTCTACACTCTACGTTTGTTCTATAAAGTATCGCGTTATCCCGATAATCCTTATCTTCATCTTCTTTATATTTTTGAATAATGCAGCTAATTTCTTCTGCCTGCGAGTTTTCATTTATATTATTAAGAACTTTAACAATACCATCTCGCTCTTTAAATGCTATTATCTCTTTTTCATTCCTCATGTTATTATTCTTTATTATATTCATTGATATCTCTACTATGTTCTTTGGACATCTATAATTAGTAGAAAGAGGCAATATACCTCCACCGTCAAAGTGCTCAGAAAACTTAACCATGCATTCAGGATTGGATCCTCTAAAACCATAAATACATTGGTCCTCATCTCCTACCGCAAAAATTGAATTACCCTCATTTAAGAGTTTTAGTATATCAACTTGCATGGAATCACAATCCTGAAATTCATCAACTAAAATATGTTTAAATAATTTTTTGTACCCCTGAAGTATTTTGTAATTTTTTACAAACAAATCTTTACAGCCTATTTGAAGATCATCAAAATCAAACAGATTCTTTTCTTTCCTATACTGCTCATAAATATTATAGGCAGCTGTAAATATGCCCTTATCAACACTTGACGTAAAATTTTCTATGACATCTCCACTTGTTTTAAACACAGAAATGTTATTTATGACCTCCTTCACTTTTTCATCTCCTACCTCATCTAGATAGGACATTAATACATTTTTTATGAGCTTATATACTTCAAGCGTGTCAATTATGTTTATCTGACCATAATAGTTCTTAAGAATTTTATAAAACAAACCATGAAAGGTTCCAAAGAAAGGAACCCTCTCTTTTCCATTAATAGCTATATACCTATTTTTCATATTAATAGATGCAGCTCTTGTAAACGTAATAACGATTATATTCTTAGGATTAACGTTTTGCTCATTTATTAAATGAACTAACCTATTGACAATTACTACTGTTTTACCTGACCCTGGGCCAGCTGTGACCAATAAATTTCTATTAGTAGAAAATACGGCAGCCCTTTGCTCGGCACTTAATTTTGAACTTATTCTATTATTAACTACTTTATTATTCATACTTTGTCTTGTCTCCACTCTCATGCACCTACTTTAAATTAATCTAAAATCATTTTTATACCCAAATTACTATTGTAATATTCCTATTATTACATTAAAATGTAATTGTGTTATAACTCTATTATATACTTTTATTAAATTTCAAAGGGGAATAAATTATGATATACTCAAAAGATTTTAATGTGAGGAATGAAAGAAACCTAACGATGCTAGTAGATTTTTATGAATTAACTATGGCAAACGGTTATCTAGATAACAATGTTCAAGATACAATTGCCTACTTTGATATGTTTTTTAGACGTATACCTGACAGTGGTGGATATTGTATTATGGGTGGAGTACAACAATTAATTGAATACCTTTCAAATTTAAAATTTTCTAATGATGATATAGCTTATTTAAAAAGCAAAGGCATTTTTTCAGAAATTTTTATTAATTATCTAAAGGATTTCAAATTTTCTTGTGATGTGTGGGCTATACCTGAAGGTTACCCTGTTTTTCCTGGTGAACCATTAGTTATAGTTAAAGGACCTATTATCCAGGCTCAATTTGTTGAAACAATGACACTACTTACAATAAATCATCAAACTTTAATAGCTACTAAATCAAGTAGAATATGTAGAGCGGCAAAAGGCAGACCGGTTATGGAATTTGGTTCAAGGCGTGCTCAAGGTTATGATGGTGCTATATATGGAGCTCGTGCTGCTGTTATTGGTGGTTGCGCTGGTACTGCTTGCACTATATCTGAAGAGATGTTTGATATTCCAGCCCTCGGCACTATGGCACATAGTTGGGTACAACTTTTTGATACTGAATATGATGCCTTTAAAGCATGGACTATAACTTACCCTGATAATTGCGTACTTCTTATAGATACTTATAACGTCCTACGCTCTGGCGTACCAAACGCTATAAAGGTGTTTGATGAGGTACTTAAACCTATGGGCAAGAGACCTATAGGAATACGTATTGACAGTGGTGACATAACATACCTAACCAAACAGGTTAGAATAATGTTAGATAACGCTGGCTATTCAGACGTTAAAATTACGGTTTCTAACTCTCTTGATGAATATATCATAAGAGGTGTTTTGGAAAACGGAGCACAAATTGATAACTTTGGTGTTGGTGAAAGACTTATTACTGCAAGATCAGAACCAGTATTCGGCGGTGTTTATAAACTTGTTGCTATTGAAAATGATGGAAAGATAGTACCAAAGATAAAAATTAGTGAGAATGCAGAAAAAATCATTAACCCTGCATTTAAAAAATTATATAGAATCTTTGATAAAACAACAAACAAGGCTATTGCAGATTTAATTACCCTTAATGATGAGGTAATTGATGAAAGCAAACCCCTTGAAATATTCAATCCCATTTATACATGGAAAAAGAAAATTCTTAAACATTACTATATAAAAGATCTTATGGTTAAACTATTTGAGAATGGTAAGCAGATTTATGAATCTCCATCTGTTATGGACATTAAAGCATTCTCTGCTAAAGAAGTTTCTAAATTATGGAGTGAAGTTTTAAGGTTTGACAATCCACATGTATATTCTGTGGACTTATCTTGGGATTTATGGACCCTTAAGCAAAATTTATTAAATCATTATTCTGAAATTCTGTAATAGTCGAAGAAATAAATTTGTTATCCAAAAGAGAAATACTAGGAGGACTTATGGCACAACCTTTAAAAATCAAGCTTTCAAAAGTTGCTCTTTTCGAGCTTATGGAAATGATTAAACTCGATGAAGCACATGATAGTGTAAGATTTGTATACGTTAGCGGTTGTTGCAAAACCGCAAAAGTTGATATTTATTTAGATAATTTTAAAACTGGAGACATTAAAAATAATATTGATGATTTAAAAATATTATATGATGAAACTCTTTTAGAAAACATTAATGAACTCACAATAGCCTATAAAGATACTAGATTTTGGATTAAAACAATATCTGCAAAAGATAGTAAAAAGGGTTGTTCAAGTGCTGGTACCGACTCCTGTAACGGTTGCTCTGGACATTGTGGTTCTCATTAATCACATGGAAATAACTAAAAAAGCTAACCAATATTAATTGGTTAGCTTTTTTAGTTAAACCATATTCAAATAATAATTATTAGCAAACTAGACTATTTACATGTACAATCGCCTATACATTCACTAATGGACCATCAACTCTTGAAAATAAATCGTTTACATTACTAAGTCTATATTTATCATTAAGTTCTGGAAACCAAATTGCAATTTCACGTTCTGCACTATCATGACTATCTGAGGCATGAACTAAATTTTGAGTTTTGTCTATTGCAAATCTGCCTCTTATACTGCTGAGTTCTGCTTTTACAGGATCCTTATCGCCATTGATTTTTCTCACTACTTCAACAGCACTGTCTCCCATTACAATCATAGCACAAATTTTACCTTCAGTAATGTAACTAATTAACTCCTCAAAAAATCCTTTTCCTGCGTGTTCACTATAATGTTCTTGCGCATCCTCTCTTGTTGCAGTAATTATTTTAAGTTCCACTATTTCAAGTGTTTTCTCCTCATACTGATTAAGAATTTTTCCAATCAATCCACGCTTAACCCCATCAGGTTTAATTAATACTAAGGTTCTCTCCATTTAAATTCACTCCCTATTTTAGTTTAATTATAATACACGATATATCTTATTATATCCTATAATTCAACATTATAAACGATTACACAGTAAAATACTATATATATTTATCGTTATATAACATTCCTAATGGTGAAGTTTTATCATTACCAAGCAATTCGTAATCAAAAGCATTATTAATACTAGAAGAGTTATAATTCTTTAATTCAACAAATGGACATTCTCCTCCATTTCCCTGCCACTTATTCAAATCACACTCCTTAAAACAGTCTACATTTTCATTCTCAGTCGTTAAAAAAGGACACTGTAACATACTATCACTTCTTTCCTATTTTTTGTAATTTTAGTAATATTATTAATTTAGTAACATTATAATACATTTTAATGAAAATTAAAAGTGTTTTTTATAATTTTACATAAAAACATAATCTGAAAGTTGTGTTGTATATAAAATATATCAATGATATAATCATATACTAAAGGTTTTTTAAATAGGTACTTACCTATTAGTTACTAAGAGTCTGTTAAGTTACTTAGTATACAAATTAACTATTTTTACTAAGTATGTATTAGATTAAATATAATAACTATTATTAGGACCTAAGAAAACTAGGAGGTATTATGTGCGATAAAACTATGAAAATAAATAATAAAGAATATAGCTGTGCCATAGAGTTAACACTAGATATTATAGGTGGTAAATGGAAACCATTAATTCTATGGAAATTAGCGCAAAATGGTGTATTTAGGTTTAGTGAACTTAAAAGATCAATGTGTGGTATAACACAAAAAATGTTAACACAACAACTTAGAGAATTAGAAGCATACGATATGGTTAATAGAAAAGTATATGCAGAAGTTCCTCCTAAAGTAGAATACTCTTTAACCAAACAAGGTAAAAGTGTAATGCCTATATTAGAAGTTATGAGTAAATGGGGAACAGATTATTATGAAGGTGTTATTTGTGATAAAAAAGATTAGTGTTATGTTTTAACTTTTAGGACATATTAATTATATACTAAAAGGAGTGATTTTTTTGAACATAACGAGTATATCTTTATCCTATATGTTTTTTGCAATCTCTGCAGTGGAATTTATTGTTTTTTTGTATTATAAATTTCTAGTAATTAATACCGACCCTAAAAGTAAGACACGAAAGAAAATTGTTGGATCTATGAAGGATCCTGACCATTGGAGACATCGCAACAATATCGTTGCATTTATTTCCTTATTTTGGGCACTAGTCTCTATGGCTGCTTTCATTTATCTGAAGTTTTTCTATACTTCGGGATTAGCTTCAATTGTATATATTTTTATCTATGTAGTTCTTATTGTATTAAGTGTTGCATTGTTTATTAAACAGAACAAACTTGTTAGGACTAAATAATATAACATAAAAAGTAGTAATAATTTAAATATTATTACTATTTTTTATAACCGAAATAAAACTTTTAATTATTTGAGCTGTGAAACCCCATATTTTATAGTCATTATACTGATAAAAATACTGTTCTAAATACCCTTTCCTAAACTTATAATCCTTCCCTCCATTAATTAAATGAAACGGAAACCCCTCTTTGTTAATTGGTCCTATCTCCATTTTATAAAGCAGTGGTTCATTTTCCATAAAGAATTTTAAAGGAACTTTGAATATATTATTTACTTCATCCTCGTTAGGATTTATATCTCCATATTTTAACATGCCTACAAAAGGATACAATATGTTTCCATAAGGACTTACGTAATAATCCATATCTCCTATAATATTTAATTGATCTCTTTTTAAATTTAATTCTTCCATTGTCTCTCTTATTGAAGCTTGCTTTGGATTCTCATCTATTTCCACTTTACCACCCGGAAGACAAACATCACCAGGCTGACTTCTTAATCCACGAGCACGAACTTCAAATATAATTGATAGTTCATTTGAGTCCTCAGATAATAATATCATAACTGCGCTTTCCTCAAATTCCCCTATTACCTTAGAATTTCTATTCTCAAATATCTTTTTTATATCATTTTTCATGTAATCACCACCAAATTAATAATATCACAATACGCCATTAAAAACATTTTTTTACATAAGATTATTGTTGACAATTATATTTTGGCCGTCATGAAATTGATATTATTGTACCTTGTTCTTCATATGTTAAAATGATATACTTATTCTTGTATTTATCACTAAATAAATATAAAATTTAACTGTAATGGAGAGATGAAAATTGAAAAGAAGAAACGGACTTTTTTTATTATCACTAGCATTTACTGTTGTCTTTTCTACAACTGTTTTTGCTACCGTAAACCCACCAGAGTTGATTGGTAAAGCTGCTATTTCTGTAGATATCGATACTAATGAGATTATTTACACTAAAAACATTGATAATAAGATGTACCCTGCAAGCATTACAAAGCTTATTACAGCATTGCTTCTTGCTGAAAACAAAAAATCAACAGAAGATTTAACTTATACAAAAAATGCAAAATCTCAGCCCCCTTATTCGTATAATTTAAACATTCAACCTGTAGCAATCGGAGATACTATGTCCGCTGATAACGTAATGGATGGACTTCTTCTTTATTCTGGAAACGATATTGCCTATATGATAGCTGATAACGTTGGTGGAAATCCAGTTAATTTTGCTAAAATGATGAACGATAAGGCTGCGAAGCTTGGAATGAAAAACTCTCATTTTCTTACGCCAAATGGTTTAGATGATGCAAACAATAATCATTATACAACCCCTTACGACTTATCTCTTTTAGGTCGAGCTGCGAATAAAAATGAATGGGTTAAGAAATCTATGGGTAAAAAAACAAGCTTGATAAAATCTACTAACGGTGCCCCAGCTACTGTTTCAAATAGAAATAAACTTCTTGGGATAGACGGTAACGTAGGTGGTAAAACCGGTTACACATTAAAGGCTGGAAGATGCTTAGTTTCTATATATGAACGTAACGGTCGCCATATTATAGGTGTTGTTATGAATTCTGAATATAACCTACCAAAGGATACAAAAGTCTTTGAAGACATGACAAAACTAATTAACTATAGTTATGCCGCTAAAACAGAAGTCCTACATAAAAAAAATACTACAATCAAAACAATTTCGGTACCTTATAAAGTTATTCCATTCATAGGACCAGAAAAAACAATCAATGTACCACTAACATCAAAAGAAGATTTGACTCTTTACAACAATGATGTTAAATCACAAACAACCTTTAAAACCTCTGGAATAAGTGCATGGAAGCTTAATAAAGACACTTCTGTTGGAACTGTTAATATTAAACAAAGAGACTATGAAAAAAGTTATAAATTATATCCAATGATTTCAAAATCTGCTCTTATCAAAGATAATATAATTATATATGCCGCAGCTGCCATTGTATTAATTGTAGTTATAGCTTTAATTATTTTATTAATTAATTTTATTAATGGGCGTAAAAATCGTCATGGTAGAAGAATAAGATTTTAGGAAGTAATTAATGAATTTGTAAATTTAGGGACTATATTAACTTTAATGTTAATATAGTCCCTTTTATGTTATTTACATAATATTCATCTAATATAACAGCATATATTTTATTTATAAATTTTTATAAGCCCTTCTTCGTTTTCTCAAATTAAACCTATTATCTAAGCTTACTAGAGTTACACCTGTTATTATAATAATGCAACCTAAAACCTGCCAGATTGTAATAACTTCATTTAATATGATTGCTGCTGCGAATAAACTCATAATAGGCTGTAGATTAATATACGTAGTAAGAACGGTTGCTCCAAGATCTTTTAAGCAATGTACGTACATTACATACCCAATGCAAGAGCAAAAAATAGATAAAAATATTAAATTTAATACAACCTTTGTAGAAGGAATTTGCAGTGTGCTAAAAAACAGTGAAGGACTTAAGAACAATGATCCCCACATGATTTCATAGGTAGTTATAGTTATCACTTTATATTTTCCTGTAAAAGTACTGCAAACCATGTTATAAATCACCCAGGAAAATACTGCTCCAAGCGCCATCAAATCGCCTATACTTCCTTTTGATAATATGCTTACTCTTTCCTTTGACGCAATTATTATAATGATTCCAACTAAACTTAATGTGGCACCTAATATTTTCCCGTATGTTAATTTTTCTTTGAAAATTATCCTCTGGGTAAAAATAGTAAATACAGGTATAGACGCAATTAAAATTGCAACATTTGATGCAGATGTATATGCTACAGCATAGTTTTCAAAAATAAAATATATAGCTACTCCAAAAAGACCACCTAAGGCAAATTTGAATTTATCCTTTTTTAAAACTTTTTCCTCTGGAAATTTCACTTTAAGTATTATAAATAGAATAATTGCGGCTACCACAAATCTGTAAAATGCTGATAATATGGGACTTACTTCCTCCGATATAACCTTTATGCTTAAATAAGATAAGCTCCATATAAACATTAAACCAATTGCCATTACATGAGATATTCTTTTATTTGTCAATATATCACTCCCCTTTATTTGTTCTTAACTGCGCTTCAAAACAAATAACAAGTCAATATGCAAATCTATTTGACTTGTTATTTTTATAATAAGCTTACTATTATTATATCTCAGAAGTACCAAAAATTACACAAATATTACACAAATATTTTCATTCTAATTACTTATTTACTATAGTATATTATAATAATAGGGTTTTCTATTACAAAAAATATATAGATATTTTAATATATTTAATCCTTTATTGCTTTAAGATGTCATTATGCTAAAAAACTGTTTTGCAATTTTAGTATTGTTAACACATCACTTTTAGAGTATTATGTTATAATATTCGAATATTCATTGCTTTAATGATAATATTCGCATATATATATTTCATTTTAATAGTTACAATTTAATTACTCACACACGGAGGTGCCAAATTGAAAAAAGAATTTTCTCTAAGTAATGAAAAAGTAATGATAAATTTCACTTCAAAATATTGTAATAGTCATGTTCAATTATTAGAAAGTTATGGTTTCAGAAGAGTTTTTAATGCCTATTTTAGGAAAATAAAGAAGAAAAAATCAAATATATATAAATACCTAATCCAAGATGCACAAACAGACAGTGAGGAATTAGATGTTTTTATTGTGCATTTGTTTAAACTCCTATCTGTGTTAAATTTAAATGAAATCATAAACTTAAATACTAAATATAGTTCTCTTATAGATAGAAAGAGTAATTTTATTGATTTTATAGAAGATTTTTATGGATTTTGGAGAAAACTTGAAAGATACACAGTAATCCACAACAATAAAATTAATGAGGGTTTAGAGAAAACAAGCTTTGTTGAAGCCAATAATGATTTTTCAATGCTTATACTTAGTTTATACAGAAAAATCGAAGAAAATGTTGTTGGTTATAAACCTAAGGTTTACAGACAACTACCTGCCGGTGGCAATGCTGGTCTAATAGTGAATAATGTTAATTGGCCATTGCCTACTGGATATGAACTATTGAAACACGTTCCTTTTATTGATGCAATAATACTAGATCTACCTTATATAAGTTATCCTAAAAAGAATACTCGCGATGGAATTTTTGATGAATGTTTTGAAAATCCATTAAAAAATTGTACTATAAGCACAGATCATTGGTTTTGTTATCCCGCTAAAGTAGGTACATTGCTTGCTTTTATTTATGTTCACAGAGATTTTATGGCTCATGCAATAACTCTTTGTAACCTATTTGAAATGGCAAAAGAAAAAGAATATAGAGACATTAAACCAGATATAGTTTTTGTTTTTGGTGCTAAAGATTCCTTTTCTAAAGTTAAAACAGTATTTTATGATGACATAGAAAATAATATTATGCTTGGCTATATAAGTTATGGAGACGAAATTGATTACTTCGGATATGTAAAAAAAATGGCCTTAACACTTCATAACCTAATAATGATAAAACGAGGTTCACTACCAATTCACGGTGCAATGGTACACATTATTATGAATAATGGTAACAGTGCAAATGTTGTTATTATGGGTGATAGTGGTGCAGGTAAATCTGAGTGCTTAGAAGCTTTTAGAAGCTTAAGTGAAGATTACATCAGTGATATGACCATAGTCTTTGATGACATGGGATACCTAACTCTAGATGAAGGCTCAAAACCACTAGCCTTTGGAACTGAAATTGGAGCTTTCGTAAGGCTCGATGATTTGGATGCAGGTTATGCTTTCAAAGAAATTGATAGAAGTATATTTATGAACCCTGATAAAATTAACGCAAGACTTGTTATGCCTGTAGCAAGTTATAAAGATATTATTAAAGGATATCCTATAGATTTGTTCCTTTATGCAAACAATTATGAGGAAGTAAAGGATGGGTTGGAAGAAATTAATTTCTTTACGAATTCAAAAGATGCCATTGATGTTTGCAAAAGAGGGGCAAGGATGGCAAAGGGTACCACAACTGAATTAGGCCTTGTAACATCTTATTTTGCAAACCCTTTTGGGCCAGTGCAAAAACAAGAACTAGTAGATGTACTTATAGATAGTTATTTTGAGGAATTCTTCAAAACAGGAGTAAAAGTTGGTCAAATTAGAACTTCTTTAGGTGTAGTTGGCCAAGAAAAAGATGGTCCTAAAAAAGCAGCTAAAAAGCTATTTGATTTAATTATAAAATAAGAAAGATGCAAGACCTATGAACTTTCTCCGGAAATGACTTGAATTCACGTTTCAATCTCCTATTTGAAGTCACGCAGGAGAAAGTTCATACTATTATGTTACTTGAATTCTTTTTTGATAACATCGGTTAATTTTTTACATGGGATAACCTTTAAGTTCTTAAATTTAACTCCCGCCTTTAAACAATTTTGAGGTATATAAGCCTTTTTAAACCCCATACGGTCTACTTCTTTTAGTCTTTGCTCTAAAGATGGAACTTTTTTTAATTCACCAGTAAGACCCAGTTCTCCAATAAATACTGTATCTGTAGCTATTCCGTGGTTAAGTGCAGAAGATGCAATGCTCATAACTACAGCAAGATTCACCGATGTTTCAGTTAGTTTAAGACCCCCTGTTGCTTTTATAATAACATTCTTATCATAAAGACCTATTCCTCCTCTTTCTTCAAGAATAGAAATAAGAGTTCCCAGTTGTTCCTTCCTTGAAAAGCACTCACTTAACCTGCTTGGGTAAGGAGTAAAAGATTTAGATACAAGACTTTCTATTTCTATAACAATGGGTCTTGTTCCATCCTTTATAACAGCTAAAGCACTTCCTGGAACTAACTCATCTCTTTTGGTCATAAAGAACTCAGAGGGGTCAGTAATCTCTTCCATTCCCGCGTCCGAAAGCCTAAACATACCACTCTCTTCTGTATTTCCGAAGCGATTCTTCTTACTTACCAAGTGTTTTAGCTCTTCTCCGTCTTCTCCTTCAATATATAATACAGTGTCTACTAAATGCTCTAATATGCGTGGTCCTGCCATCTCATCTGCCTTTGTCATTTGCCCAACCAGAAAAACAGCCCTTGGTCTATCTGGATTTTTTGCTTTATCCTTTAAAGCTGTGGCACATTCAATTACTTGAGTAGGAGAACCTGCCCTAGAACTTGAATATTCGTCCAAAGTAAATGTTTGAATACTGTCGAGTATTATTAAATCAGCATCAACAGTTTCTATATGTTGTAATATTTCGTCTAACTTTGTATCTGAAACAACCCAAAAATTATCAGCTATCTCTTTTACTGTTCGGTCAGCTCTATTTTTAATTTGACTATTACTTTCCTCTCCAGACGCATATAAAATTTTATATTCTTTTAATGACAGTGAATTCGCTAATTGTAGCAAAAGTGTAGACTTTCCAGCCCCTGGTGGAGCAGATATAATAGTCACACTATCCCTAACTATCCCTCCACCCATAACTCTGTCAAACTCTGAAACTCCAGTAATTATTCTATCACTGCTCGCCTGAAGAACCGCCTTTAGTTTTGTAGGTTTAGTTGCTGTTACCATACTATTTAAGGTATTTGATTTAGCTAACCCCCCCTTAATAACTTTCTCTTCATATGAATTCCATGCACCGCAATCACTACATTTGCCCATCCATTTTGGAGCATGTGACCCACACTCTTTACAAACATAGATTGTTTTATCTTTTGCCAATTAGAGTCATCTCCCTTTAATTATCATATTAGTTAAATTTAAATAGATAAGCAGAAGGTATATTATAATTTCTACTTATCTTTTCTATTATTCTACACCAGCTTTAGAATTTTTATAAAATCCACTTGCCACATCAAAATTACTCTTAAGTCTTAAGCCATTCTTAAGTTGAAGTACTCTATCTGTATTTTTAATTATATAATTCTCAAGCTTATCCATATATATATTGCCTGCTATTTCGCTTTGAGTAACCATAGTCAAACCTTTTTCCCAACTAGCTGTTAGTTCCGGATTTAACAATGTAGGAATAGAATTTTTCACTACATCATATATGATTTCTCCAAGGAGTGTTGGCATAACCACTTGTGTTTTATTATTAGATTTAATGTATCCAATTTTCTCAAGCTTCGTTAATATTCCTGAGCGAGTTGCACTGGTACCAATTCCCGATCCCTTTATATGTTCCCTTAGTTCTTCATCTTCAATAAGTTTACCTGCATTCTCCATGGCTATAATTATAGAACCTGTAGTAAATCTTTTAGGAGGTGAAGTTTTACCTTCTTTCACTATTAAATCCTTAAGCGTCACACTTTGACCTTTTTTTAATAGACTTAAAAATTTCATATTTGTACTCTCGCGATCATTGCTGTCACTATCTGGTTTTAAAACCTCCAAATAGCCGAGTTCAACGCAAACCTTATCTGACGTAAAAAATCTTTCCGTATCAATCTTTGTTATAACAGAGACCTTACTATACACAGCAGGCGGATAAAAAATCGCCAAAAACCGTCGTAGCACTAAATCATAAATTTTCTTTTGTATATCCTTTAATGATGAATAGTTTTGAAGCCCTTCACCTGTTGGAATAATAGCATAATGATCTGTTACCTTGCTATCATCAACATATTTTGTTTTAGCTATATTACTGTACCATTTATTTTCTAAAATATGCTGAGCTATATTATTTATCTCAGTATTTCCATTTAACTTCGTTAATTTTTTTATATTCTCATCTATTTCTTTTGCTATCGTTGTAGACAATACTCTAGCATCAGTTCTTGGATATGTAAGCATTTTCTTCTCATATAATGCTTGAATATGACTAAGCGTTTGCTCTGGATTTATTTTGAATTTTTTAGAACACTCATTTTGTATTTCTGCTAAATTAAAAAGCAATGGAGCATTCTTATTTTCTTTTTTCTTGGTAATGCTCTCAACGAAGATTTTACCATCCATGCTAGAATCTCTGAGTTCTCCTATTAACTTTTCTGCCGTTTCTTGTGTTTTAAATCCACCCTCATTATAGAGCATAGGTGATTCAAAATATTTAGAGCCTTCTACAGCCTTCCATTCTCCATCATAATTACAGTCCTCATCCACATTAAAGCTTCCGATAATCCTATAAAAAGGAGTAACTATAAACTCTCGAACTTCTCTTTCCCTTTGGACTACCATCCCAAGAACACAAGACATTACCCGTCCTACAGCTATAACTATATAATTTTTCCCAAGATAATTGCTTACGGTTTTTCCATAGACTAAACTTAAAAGTCTTGAGAAATTAATTCCCATTAGATAATCTTCTTTTGCTCTTAAATAAGCCGCTTCCGATAAATTATCATACTCACTTAAATCCTTGGCTTCTTTAACACCCCGAATAATCTCTGCTTCTGTTTGTGAATCTATCCATACCCTTCGTTTTTGCTTATTAGGTTTACCTGACATTTCATCTACTAATCTATATATGTATTCGCCTTCCCTTCCAGAATCTGTACAAACATAAATTCTATCAATATCATCGCGAACTAATTGACTCTTAACTATATTAAATTGTTTTTTAACTCCATCTATAACTTCATATTTATATTCTTTAGGTAAAAATGGCAAAGTATCTAAAGACCATTTTTTAAGTTTTGCATCGTATTTTTCAGGATAACTCATAGTAACAAGGTGTCCAACACACCATGTTACGACGGCTTTGTCAGACTCTATATATCCATCTAACTTTCTACCATTTATTTTTAAGGCTTTGGCAAACTCCGCAGCAACACTTGGTTTTTCTGTAATAAATAATGCTTTACTAATAATTACCACTCCACTTTCCATTAAATTGAATCAATAAACTTCGAAATACATGACCCTAATAATTCTTTAAGCAATCTATTATACCATTTTTTATACATCTAGTTCAAAAAAATTAAAATGCCCTAAAGTTGTTTAAGATACTCTTTTAAATCTTCACCTAATGTTTTTGTAAACCTACCCTTATCTAATTTGAAATATTGTGCTTTAGATGATAATGCAACTATTAGCTCTACTAAAGGTGCATGACAGGTAAGCACAAAAATTTGATGAGATTTTGAAAGCTTTATTAAGGCTTTAACTGTATTTCGTGTGTGTGCTATATCAAAATTAACAAATGAGTCGTCTAATATTACTGGTAAATATGGCTTTATTTCCTTTATTCTGCTTATGCGAACTGCCAAAAAAAGTTGTTCTTTTGTACCCCTACTTAATTCTTTTGAACTCTCCTTAATACTCTCATCTTGTAACTTTGTTTTAAAATCTCCCTGCATTAAATCATCCGGTGGCATAATACTTTTATACTCACCAGATGTTATGTCACTTAAAATATCACTAGCCCCTTTCAGTAACTTATCCTTTGTATTTACTAAAAATCTTTCTCTAATTTTTTCAAGTAGAAGTGCCGCTGTACTATAAACAGCATATTTTTCTGCAAGGGGTCTCAGCTGGCTTCTTGCCTGCCTTATCTCTTTCTCATGCATAACTAACAACTCATCAGAATTTAAAGCTCTTAGCTTATCTTTCAAAGTTTGTTTTTCATTCTTTAACCTATCCAGTTGCACCACTAATTCCTTATTTTCAGACTCCATTACCTCATAATTCTCGTTAATCTCATCCCCACTAATATACTGATTATATAACTCTCGTATAATTTCAAGTAACTTTTCATCATCAATTGGATCAAGTTCTTCTTTTTCATCATATAATATTTCTTTTATACGCTTGCTTTTTGCCGCTTGTAATAATTTGTCCTGATTAATATTAAATTCATTCTTCCGATTCATATATTTTATATACTTCTCGCCTTGTTTAATATACTCTTCAACATCTGAAATTACATCCTCTGAGTGAATAACAGATAGAAACTCTAGTATCTCTTGCTCTAACAGGCTTAATTTTGAAAAACTCATATCAACTTTTTCTAAAAGCATGGAATTTTTATATAAACTTTCTACCTTTAGTATAATATCATTGCAAGCATTCTCAATATTATCTAAACATGTTTTCTCGAGTTCTTTAGTAAAATATTCATTAAACTTATTAAGCACTTTATTTATCTTATTCAAAGAATGACAAAGATTATCAAACTGATTACTTAGCTTTTTCTTTAATAAATAATATCCAGATATATCATCCTTAAAATATGCTGCTGTTTTAAAATAATCTTTAATTCCATCTTCTGAAACTCTTGCATCAAGCTTTAGAATATCCCTATACTCATCCATTTTATTGTATAACACTCTAAGGCTTTCATTTAAGTTTTTTAGCTTCTCAGAACTTTTACTCAAATTAACATTAATATAATCTATTTGTTCTCTTAATTGTAGATTTCTAGTTATTATTAATTTTTTGTTCGAGTGATTTATATACAAATATAGTGCTGTCCCTACTGCTCCAATAATTATTAGTGAACATCCAAGTAACTTATCTATAAAAGACAGTGCCAGTCCTAAAATCAAGAAAAATAAAGTATAATAAAAATATTTCTTTAAGTATTCTACTGAGCTGTTTGGTACTATTTGCTTTTCAGTGATTTCTTTTTGAATCTTGTATTCCTCTACTTTTTTATCCAAAACTGTTTTTTCAACTTCATTTCTTTTGAATTCATTAATATTATGATTTAAAATTTCTCGTTGCACCTCATCACAGTTAATCTCTGTAACATCTTCAAAACTAACCCAGTTATCATTAGCTCTTTTTATTTTTCTCTTTAGTTCTCCAGTTTTCTCATAATACTCATTTTTTATAATGAACAAATTCTTGCTCATTTCTTTAATGCCCGATATACCACTATAAAAACTAATAATCTCAACTTTGCTATGGAGTAGCAATTCTTTAAAAATCTTGTCTTTTGGTGCATCCTTTATAAATTCATAGTTGTCATTATTATATTGTTCTAGTACTTTAATATATTCATTTTTTAGTGCCTTGGCTTTTTCTATATTATATTCCTTAAAGCTTGTACCACTAAAAGAATATGTACTAAGCTCAGCCTCAAGCCTTTTTCCATATTCATTTAGATTGTAATTTTGCTTTAAAACATCTAATTTTATTATATTGTTATTGCTAATTAAGAGTTCTTCTTCTTTTGAAGAAATATCGCTTTCAAGACGTAATAAACTATTTTTCTTAATATTAAAAGAATCTAATAACATTATAGATTTTTTCCTACCCTCCACACCTTTTTTAATATTTTGAGTGTATGGCTTAAACATCTTAGTAGAAGGATTCCCCCTAGTACCTCCAATCGCATTAGCGTTTTGCCTTAATTCTTTAGAAATTGAAGGTATTTTTACAATGTGTTTGAACCCAGCGCCTAGTAGCATAGACTGCAAATCATTATCTTCCTTGTCAGTGCTCTTATTTAGTTCATCAAGGCTTATGGTAAAAAGCTCTCTGTAAGTTGCCTTATCTATATTGTATATTCCTTTGTTAGCAGTACTTCCTAAAGCATCACTATAAACTACCTCTGGATTACTAAATCCTTTTAGGTGTACATTTGCATAGGCTCCATCCTCTAACAATAAATCACATCTAACATCATATTCAAATTTTGGAGGTGGTAGATCTTTCTTCTTTGGAAATCCAAAAGGTATGTTTCTAAGCACCTGCATTAAGCTGGTTTTACCCGCCCTATTAGCTCCGCCAATAACTATTATACCGTCTCCTAGGTCTTCTAACTTTTCGCCTTGAAACACTCCAAAATCTCTGATATCAAGCTCTGTTATTTTCAAGTTACACCTCCCTACATTATGTCTAAAACCTCCGCTAATTTTTCAATAACTAATTCCCTTGCTTGCAATATAATATCTGCAATAACTTTTTCATCATAATCAAATTTCTCTTCATCTATGTCTTCTGTACATAACTGCTTTTTCCAGATGGATCCCCAGTTTTTCACGAGTTGATTTTTAAAATCACTATCCGTAGAATACATGCTAATTACATCCTCTAAATCCTTAAAAATAGAGTTTTGCATCTTTAGGCTTTCAAAATCCTGCATAAGTGCAGTGGTTCTAAATAATATTGAGTCTATCCACAGAAAATATTTTTGGAATCCCAATTCTTCATTTATGCTTTCTATAAGTTGATTATAATCATCTTCTGTCATTTGAGTTATATCGTGGTGCATGTCCGTTCTTCCTTTTATTGTTAATTGAACAATATACCCTTTAAATTCATCCCCTATATCTTCCCTAGAATCCTTTACTTCATTTAGATGATATGGAAGTTCATATGTTAAACTACTTACTTCATCATAAATCACCCTAATTAAGTCGCTATAATTTTCTATAATATTACTATCATCTAATATTATTTCTCTACTTATATATATAACTGCTGCTATAGGCAACATTTCCATGTGGACAACATCCTTCTTACATGCTGTAACTAAGAAAACTCCTCCTACTCCCTGTTCTCCCATATCACGCCCTTGAGGAATCCCAGAAAAGGCAATAATTGGTTTTGATTTACTCAAAATATTTTGTTTGTGAATATGTCCTAGCGCCCAATAGTCTATGTTAGGTACCTTAGATATTTCCTCCAAAGTGCAAGGAATATAATTTTTATTATCCCTCTCCAGCGCAGTATGGAGCATAGCAATATTAAAAACATCGTTGTCCACTAAATAGTTTTCATAAGTCTTTTCTTTTTCATTTCTTCTTTTATATGATCTACCTGTGATTTTTGCAATAACTTCTCCTTCTTTATATACTTCAATGGTTTCTTCTTTATTGGAACTTAATATATGAACATTATTAGGCATAGTAAATAATTCCTTTGAATCATTTATGGCATCATGATTACCGTAAATAACATATACACCTATATTCTTTGTACCCAATCTTATACATTGATTAATAAAAAATTTATTTCCTCTTACTGACCTTAAATAGCTATCATAAACGTCTCCACAGAGCAAAATAAAATCCACCTTATATAATATGGCTTTATTACATATTCTTTCATAGGCATCATAAACAGCGCTTTTACACAGGTCTTGTATTTCTTGTTGTGGTTTTCCATTTGTATTAAGAAATGAACCTAAATGCAAGTCTGCAGCATGAATAAATTTAAATGTTTCACTCATTACTTTTCACCCCCAGTATAGATTTTACCATATAAACCAACTGTACATGTTACTACAATTTTTCTAATGCCATATAGTATAATAAATAAAAAAGAGCATACAATAATGTTAGTAGATGATTTAAAATGGTTGAGTCTAGAGTGCTCGTAGGCTGAAATAGCTTTAGAGTGTTCGGCGAGCAAAGATGTATATATGTGCTGTAATACTTGTTTGTAGTCGAAAGATTGTCTATATGTATGTAAGCATGTATATGGGTTGTAGCGTAGATTGTTTTGAGTTGTCAAAATTCCCTAGGGTTAAAAGGCAAGTTATCAATTACATGAAAATAAATAACAAATCAAAAGACTAGCATTCTGACTTGTTATTTATTTAAATGTTCATTGCATATAACTTGCCTTTTTTATTTATAGTAACTTTAAATATGGGTTTTCGTTTATTAAATATTAAGTTGTCCAAACTGTACATACCATTTAGAATAGGCATTTCCATTCCCATCTCTATAAGTACCTTTAGAATCCTTAACCATAACTGTAGCTCTTTTATTTATTTTATAAATGAAACCATTATATTTTGTGCCCTCATTTATAAAGCTAACCTTTTGTCCAATTGCTAATCCATACTCCTTTGAAACTATTTCTTTTTGATTAGGTAATTGGTGATACACATCTGTATGACCGAACATGACATTAACCATAGTTTTAAACCTGATCTTTTTGCAACTAGATTCTTTATATAGGTGTAACTCAATTAAATGACATAATTCATGTTCAAATACTATTTGAAATGCCTCTAAGGAATCCTTTGTGTTTATACCAGATACTATTTTCTCTCTATCAACCTTATAATACTGATAAAAAAACTTTATTCCCATCCTAATTTCATAAGTTTCTTCTGCTTCTCGTAATAGTTTTAGTTTTCTACTATATATAGTTTTTCCTGCAGAAGATGTCATTCTAGTGGACAAGGAAAAAGTTAAGGATCCCTTGAAACTTTTACTAAAGTAATCATTAAAAAATTCTTTATCATACAAATCAAATAAAATTTTCAGATCGACCTTTGACATATTTTGTATGTTGCCTGTCTTTACATTCTTAGATTCAATAATAAATCTGTTTCTTACCAAATCTCTCTTTTTATTTATTTCTGAGCTGCTATATTTCAACCCTTTTATATTCTCAGTCCTCATTAATATTACTTCCTTTTGCAAAAATCCAGTGAATTTTAAACAGTTTTTAAAATAGCAGCATCAATTATAAAATCAAGTGTATCTTTAGGTTCATTCGCACTCTGCCTTAATCTATTAATAATTTCTTCTTGTATTTCAATTACATCAACATTATGTAATTGTAATTTCTCTTCAATTTCATGCATTTTTTTATCAATGTTATCTTTGTGAAAAGATAATGCTATATCTTTCTTAATAGATAACTTTAAAACTAAAAATAAATTTAGATATTCTCTTTTACTTAAAGATATATCGCTTTTTCTTAATGATTTGTTTAAAAACTCTAAGGATTTATTCAACTGAATAGTGTACATCTTAGTATCTTCATTACCAATGACAAATGCTAATATTGCTTTTATAGTATATTTTATATTGCTTTCTACGCTATCTTCAACATTAATACCAAATGCTCCGCTAGCAAATTGATTAGAAGCCAATAATCTCAATAATTCACTTCTTTTATAATTAGTATATTCATTGTGATTTTCATTTAGCTCTGATTCGTCTTTATAATAAAATGCTGTTGATTCTGAATCTTCATCTAATTTTTCATAAGAAATCTCTAATCTTTTTGTTGTTTTTACAGGTAATATTTCCCTTATTCTTATACCAAGTATTGGATCTTCCATCTCTTCATAAAGAATGAAAGCAGTTTCTTTGCATATTATACCAACTTTTTTAGAGATTTCAATGATTTTATTATTCATTGCTTTCTGAAGTTCTCCACGTTCATATTTAACTCTATGTTGAAGAGATTCTATTCTTCTCTTGTACCATATTTTCTCAATCAAATTAACATTTTCTTCTAGTTCAAGGTCATTCAAAGAAATTATTCTTTGAATTCTATTTTTCCCGACCTTTCCTTTTAATACTACAACTCCACCTACTTCCCCCCTAATTTTAGCAAAGATTGAAAATGGTTCTTTATCATACATATATTCTATAGTTCTTGGGAAAGTTGTTTCCACATTCATTTTACCCCAATCAATCTGTATATCAGTAACTTGAGGATTTTTAATTCTATTAAATTGTTTAAGCACTATATCTTCAATTCGCTCATCAGGATTAATAACTTCCGCGGCACCAAAACTAATACGAGCCAATTTATTTATGAAATAGCTGTTTACTGAAGTATCTATTCCAAAAGGAAATATTCTACTTTCTTTAATATTTTCTTCAACGAAATCTAATATTTCTTTTTCATTTTCAACTGAATCATCTGTAAATAGAAATATTATATTCTCCTCTTTATAAGTTTTTCCAAGTAGTGCATATTTTAAAGCATCAAAAATTACTGCATTTTTTTCAGCTACAAGTTCCTTAATCCATTTACTAGCCTTACTCAAATTCTCTTCATTGAAATCAACCTTTGTCTCTTTGGAAAAATAATTAAGCTTATCTCCAAAAGCTGCTATATTAAAGGTATCTCCTATGCTCAAATTTCTTAAACATAACTGAAGTGCATTTTTACCCTCCATTAACTTATCTCCACCCATTGACTGTGATATATCTAGAAGGAAAATATAGTTTGATCCCGATTCGCTTTGCTCTCTTTCAAGCTCTGGTATAAATCTTAAATATAATATTCCTTTATCATCTCTAGGATATTCATATATCATTCCTGTAGTTTCCAATTTCTCCTGCTCTTCAAGTACTATTTCTAAATCTTTATCCATTTTCTGATTGTTTCCATCTAATGTTACTTTATATAAATTATTATCTTCATATTCAACCTTTAATTTATGATTAATACACTTAAATTTTAATTTAGTTAATGATTCTACAAGTAAACTTAACGTGAACTTGTAATTGTACTCTTTATTAGTGCTGCCATATTCACTATTTAGTCCTTCACTCTTCTCAGAAAGATTTATTGGAGTTACAATTGTTGGAATAACTAATTTTAAATTTCTGTTTTCATAACTAAGTTCTTCAATATAAGATACTTTGATTTTTACAACTTCATTAGGTATTATCTTACCAATAACTATTCTAATTGTATTATCTCTAAATTCTTCAAGCAAAAAAGTATTATTATCTTTATCCTTAGAATTCTCATATATTTTATTTGCTTCTTCTTTATCTTGGATTAGCCCTTTTATAGTTCTCCCACCAAGTACTGCTTCAAAACCAGATATAACAGCTTGCTCTGGGATTGGGAAAGTATATATTGCTTCTACATTATTTGTTCCTTTATTTTCATATACATGATCTATAGTATACTCAGCGAACTCGCCACACAAATTTCCTCGCACATTAACTTCCTTTAAAATTATGTTGTTTTTTAATTCTTTTTTATGTTTTGTACCGTTAATTGACATAGTATCCCTCCTGATTTATATAACAAAAACATTACAGAATCTTAAAAATATTATACACATATTTTATCATTAATATTATAATTAGTCTTTGATTTTTTTAACATTTTATTTCCAACGTCAAAGACTCTATTATACTTCCTTGTTATTTACTTTTATGTACCTTATAATACTAATGAATCCTATAAATTATAATATTAATTTATGTCCTATCGAAAGGGGAATTCTTATATGAAAAATTGTATAGTAGCTCAATCAGGGGGGCCAACCTCTGTTATAAATTCCAGTGTTATAGGGGTGCTAGACGCAAATAACAACTCTCACTATTATGACAACGTTTATGCTGGTATAAATGGGATACAAGGTATTCTAAACAGTAATATTATAAACCTATCCAATATTGCGTATGACGATGTTAAAGGATTAAAATATACTCCGTCTTCCGGTCTTGGTTCTTGCAGGTATAAGTTGAAACCATTTAAAGAAAGCACTGAAGAGTATATAAAACTTTTTGAGATACTAGAAGCATATGAGATTAAGACCTTCTTCTATATCGGTGGTAATGATTCTCAAGATACTGTTCACAAATTAAGTATTTACGCGAATGAGCACAAAAGTGATGTAAAATTTATTGGAATTCCTAAAACTATAGATAATGACCTACCAATTATGGATCATACCCCTGGCTTTGGAAGTGCAGCTAAACTAATAGCCACTCAAGTTCTTGAAAACTTCCTAGATGCTAGTGTATATCCAACTAAAGGAGTCTTCATACTCGAAACTATGGGACGTGATACTGGCTGGCTCGCAGCTAGTGCTTGCATTGCAACTGTTAACGGTAAACCTGCTGCAGATTTCATATATCTTCCAGAAGTAGCTTTTGATATAGAAAAATTTTTAAGGGATGTAAGTAAAAAACTTATTGAGAAAAAACATGTTTTTGTAGTTGTATCTGAAGGAATAAGAACTAAAGAAGGAGTATTTTTAGGTGAGATTGGAGAAGTATGCCTTGATAAATTTGGTCACGCACAATTAGGTGGTGTTTGTGCCTACCTTAAGAATTTAATTTTAACTACAAATACTGCGCAGAAAGTTAGAGTCTTAGAACTTTCTACCATTCAGCGATGTGCAATGCACTGCGCATCTCAAACAGATATTGATGAAGCATACGACGTAGGTAAAGCTGCAGCAGATTATTCTGTTGATGGGATAAGCGGAAACATGATAGGTATAAGAAGACTTTCAAACTCACCTTATACGTCTGTTCCTTTTGCACTTAAAGCAGCTGAGGTTGCAAATAACATTAAATACTTTCCTAAAGAATGGATAAATGCTGAGGGAAATAATGTTACCCTTGAAGCTTACGAGTATACTCTGCCATTAATAATGGGAGAGCCAAAGATACTAATAGAAAACGGTCTTCCTAAATACACATTTTTAGAAGATGCCTTTAATCTATAAATTATTATTAATGATGTTTTGAAATCAATTAACAAATATAAAAGCTCTACGATAAATTTCGTAGAGCTTTTATATTATTCGCATTATGGTAATGGATTCTCATTACCATATTTAAAATATATTAATGAGTTTAAAAATCTTTGGTATTTACTAATTTCAGAGCTTACTTCACGTCCTCGAAAGATCACCATTGAAATAACTTCCCATAAAAACACCCAACCACCTATGTTAAATCCTTGTTGTATGGTTCCAAGTATTATGTTATCACCGACATTTGCGCCTAAAAAAACAGACACAGCCAGTAGACAAAGTGATGCGAATACATATTTAAATATCTTATGATAATTATTCTTTAGTACTTTAATTTCCTGATGTAAATAAAAGGAATAGTAGGTTTTAATACCTGCAATTAACGATTCTTCTCTGTTTACGTCTTTTCCTTCTTTGGGTAAATAAAAACATATATCTACTCCATGTTTTTCAGGAATCTCTTCAAAACAGTTTTCTAGAAAAATTGCTAAATCCGGATCCATGTCTCTTTTTCTAAAAGGAGCATTATCCCAGTCATTAAATATATCAGTGTACTTATCTATAGCTACCTGTATAACGTAATTTCCTGTGCTAGCATTCTGCTCATAAATCTTTTGAAGATAATCACTTTTCTTCGGCTTCATGATTTTTTCCTTCCATTTAGTATTCATGTTCTGCAATGCATTTTGCATTATATCAACCCTTCATAACTAATTCAGTTATGTTTTATTATACAACTTTTAATCCAAATCGCCAAGTAGAACCATTCAAGATAGTTTACCAATTACTTAATCTATCCAGGTTATCCTCTAGTTCTCGTTAAATTTCTTATGTTTAGACTACTATTTTCAAATGCTTGAATGAATATCATTAATGATTTTAGAATGTTCCTAAGTACCAGTTCATAATTCTATATCCCCAAATTATTATTATTAATGCAGCAATAATAATAGACGGACCAAAGGGCATCTCTGATCTACCACTTTTTTTCTTTAATTTAAGTAAATAAACGCCAATGACTCCACCAATTATAAAAGAAAAAAACAGCATAGCAACGGTTAGTTTAAAACCAAGAAACAGACCACAAAGTCCACAAATCTCTGCATCTCCCCAACCCATACCTTCTGTCCCAAGAATAAGTTTTGACAAAAGAATAATAAAAATTATAAGACCTGAGCCTAAGATTCCACCGTAAATGTAGGTAGCTACTGGTTCTTTTAGATAAAAGTTCACTCCTAGTAAAACAACACCTATAGATATTGCAATCCATGTGGTAATAGTATATACGTCCATAGTATCATAATCTATCATAGCTATGACTATTAAAAAAGGTATAAGTATTAGGAACCGTACAAGATTAATACTGATTCCATAATGAAAATAAGTTAATAAAAAAAGAATAGCTGTAGCAAGTTCTATTAAGGCATATCTGCTAGATATCTTCTCACCACATTTTCTACATTTACCTCTTAAAAAAATCCAACTAAGTACTGGTATAAGATCATAAAACTTAATATTATTCCCACAAGAGGTACAATGAGATGGTGGATATGATATATTTTCTCCTTTTGGAATTCTATATATACATACATTTAAAAAACTTCCTATTAATAGTCCTAAGATAAAAATATATATTGGAAAAATGCTTTCCATTGGTGAATCCTCCTTAAGTTAAGTTATTCTGTCCTTAATACAATAAAAGATTTTCTTACTTGTATTAATATAATACTAATATAAGTATTTAACTCTATTGTATTTATTTTCATTATAACTTTAACATATATAAGGAAATATTAACATGTAAAATGTCTATATTCATTCTTAATATTGTAGAATTTGCATAACATGTTTTAGGAGTTTTACTCTACTATAAATTTATCAATAAATAATTAATACAATATAACTTCTTAAATGTAAAAGGTTTTAAAGCACAATGCATTAAAACCTTTTAATAATAAATTCACTCTAAATATGACTATTTATTTCCCATATTGTGGATCTGGCGTAGGATACAAGTTTTTATAGGTAACAATTCCAGAACCAGCTGAAACCACAACATTGCCATTAGTATCTATTAGAACTTTAAACAAGCCTTCTGGAGTCGTCTTAACAGTTGGCTCAGCTTGAATATAACCCTTTATATCCGCACCTAAAATAGCTGAAGTAGTATAAGTTCCTGTGATTTTATCTTCAGCAATAAGTGAATTTGTAGCATCACCGATAACCCTTGCACTAGCAATGTCAGCCTTTATCTTAGCATCCTTTTGTATTCCACTAAACTTAGGCACCGCAATTGCTGCTAGGATTCCAATAATTGAAATTACAATTATAAGTTCAATTAGCGTGAACCCCCTTTTCTTGTTATTTTTTATGTTTTTCTGTTGTAACCTTCCATCTGAAATACATGACATAAAAATACTCCTCCTTACACTTATTGAAATTGATTTATCTCAATTATTGCCAAGGAAGAGTACTTTGTATTCAATTTAATCTTTAATATTTATATTATTTTACAATAAGTTTTATAAACCCAAATTTATTATAGTCGAACAACCCTCTAGCAGTAATCTTAACTGCTGGTATTACAGGCAGTGCCATAAACGATAAACTTATAAAAGGATCATATTCGTTTCGAACTCCGAACCCTCTAGCGATTCTACTGAGCCTTTTTAGATGCTCTGCTACCATATATGGAGCCTCCAATGTCATTATTCCAGCAATTGGCAAGTTTAACTGGGCAATAATCCTTCCACCTGATACCATAGTTATACCTCCACCAATAGAAATTAAAGAATTAACAGCCACTTCCATGTCCTTATCGTTATCTCCTACAACTATAACATTATGGGAATCATGAGATATAGTTTGCGCTATTGAACAATTCTTTAAACCTAGTCCTTCTAAAAATCCAACAAAATGTTTACCTGTTTTATGATGCCTTTCAAATACTGCTATTTTTAATATATCTTTATCAATTATTCTTTTTATGTAGCCCAGCTTATTTTCTGTTTTTCTCTGTACCAATTTAGTTTCTAGAGAATTGGGTATTAATTTTATAACATTTACGGCTGAGGCTTCACTTTCAACTTTAAAAATTTCACTATCTATAAAATCCATATGCATAGAAGATTTTACATTTACTTTAACATGTTTTTTATCCCTTGATTCTTTATACTCTTTACCGTTTTTTATAACTTTTATTATATTAACACCCTTTAAGTCTTCAAACATTACCAAATCTGCTTTATATCCCGGGGCTATAGCTCCTCTATCCTTTAAGTTATAACATTTAGCCGCATTATATGAGGCCATTATAAATGCCTTTATAGGGTTAAGCCCTTGTTTTATAGAAATTCTAATACAATTATCTATTGATCCACTTTCTAGTAGGTCATCAATATGCCTATCATCAGTGCAAAATAAAAATCTTCCAAAATTTTGATTGTTTACAGCTGGGAGTATTGCTTTTAAATTCTTTGCAGCGGATCCCTCTCTTAGCATAACGTACATTCCCCTGCTAACTTTTAATAATGCATCTTTAACACTTGTACTTTCATGATCTGTTCTTACTCCACAGCTTAAGCATGCATTTAACTCGCCAGGTAATATATTAGGGCAATGCCCATCAATGAGTTTATTCTTTGCTACATCTAATTTTTTCAACATACCCTCATCATTATTTATAACTGCTGGAACATCCATTACTTCACCAAGACCTAGCACTTTATCGTAATTTATTAGTTTTTCTAAATCCTCAGCATTAAGAACATATGCACTATCCTCAAATTTAGTTGCTGGAACACACGATGGTAGCATGAAGAAAACATCTATAGGTGCCTGCTTACTATTGTCTATCATAAAATTAACACCACTCATGCCTTCTACATTAGCAATTTCATGTGGATCCGCTATTATCGAAGTTATACCTTTTTTTATTATTACCTTTGCAAATTCTTTAGGCATAATCATGGAGGATTCTATGTGTACATGTGCATCAATAAACCCAGGTGACACATATAAATCTGAACAATCCATTTCTACGTCGCCCGTGTATTTACCAATTCCTACAATGGTATCCCCAACTATTGCAATGTCTCCTCTATCTATGCTCTCAGTAAAAACATTGATAAAACTTGCATTCTTTAACACCAGATCTGCTTTAATCCTACCCATGGCTGCATCAATGTATTGCTTAACCTTCTCCATATACTTCCCCCCTCATATAATATTTTTATAAAATATCTTTATATTAAATTATTAAAGAAGTCGTCACGATATTCCTTATTGTAAGGCTTATTATAATAAATTCTTGAAAATAAAAAACACAGCTACTGCTGTGTTGTGTCTTCTTCTGTTTTTAACCCTATTCTATTAAACCAATCTACATATATATAGAATAAACTGACAACATCTTGTTGATTATATAATAATATTTTTTCTTTTTTCGCTTGTGGCATTCTATTTATATACTCGTTATCCTTTACTATTCTACTGAAGGTTTTAGCTAGATTAGAGCCACTTATTACTTCGCTCTCTCGATCTATGTTAAATATTTTTTCTAAAGCTTTAAGTCCAATGCAAACTCCTTCAGCTTTCTCATAACATTTTTGTAGATCTACTTCACCAAAATACCCTTCTAGTAAAAAATCAACTTTATGAGCTTTTAATAAATAGTTTATAACTGTAAAATCATTGTTACCTGAAAATGTAACGATGTATTTTTTATTGTATTTTATTTTCATTTCTTCAAAATAGTTTTTAGCTAAAGTTAATATTTCTATAGCATCTGTTTTGTTTTCTGCCATATATTGAGTAACCTTTAGCTCATTTGTTATTTCATCATAAAAGCAGCATCCAAAAACTCCAATACATATAGGCTTCTTGTAAATGTAATGCTCTAAATCAAAAAACAATGCATCTTTAAAGAGTTGTTTATTTCCGTCTATGGTAAAGGACCCTTCCGTAGAGATTTCCCCTACCTTAACACTAATAAGTTTTGTAATCACAATATCACTCTTTTCTACTAATTTACTGGGAGCAAAACCGTAAATTTGCACATATCTAATTTAAAACTCTGCTCTACTTATATGTTATCACATATCCACTATTTTATAAAATTATTTTATTAAATTCTTTTATATAAATTATCTTTTTTCTTTATATTGACACTAATTAATATCCATGTTAATATTGTATTGAGAAGTGTTTTCATTAAGGAGTGATTATTATAAGCATTTATGATTTAAAACCAGGAGACAATGCATTTATTGAGTCAATATGTGGTGACGATAAGTTCGCTAAAAGATTACTCGCATTAGGTTTTATCGAAGGTACTGAAGTTAAATTAATAGCTACTGCACCTCTAGGAGATCCTATTATTATAAATTTACGTGGTTTTAATTTAGCAATAAGAAAAAATGATGCTAAAAGTATATGTATAAGAAAAGCGTAATTATTATTTCGAGACATTACAAGGAGGGTTTGAATGATCACTGCTGCTTTACTAGGTAATCCTAATGTTGGTAAAACAACTCTATTTAATGCACTTACAGGGTCTAACCAATATGTAGGTAATTGGGCTGGAGTAACAGTTGAAAAAAAGGAAGGCTTTATAGACAATAAAATTAAAATTGTTGACTTGCCTGGCATTTATGCCATGGATACTTATTCAAATGAAGAAAAAGTTTCTAAAGAATTTTTAGAAAATGGTAACGTAGATGTAATTATAAACATTGTTGATGCGTCGGTCCTTGATAGAAATTTATACCTTACAACTCAACTAAAACAATTCAACAAACCAATAATTTTAGTATTAAACATGATTGACGTAGCAATTGCTAAGGGTTTAGATATTAACTACGACCTTTTAGAAAAAAAACTAGGGGTAAAAATAATGCCTATAGTGGCCTCAAAGAGTAAGGGTATTTCTGAACTTAAAGATTGCCTTCTTAAGGGAGATTATTCTACTTCATCATCAAATAGCTTAAAATTTAAAGATGAAAGAGAAACTTATTCCTACATTGAAACGCTGCTAAAATCATGTACTAATAAAAAAAGTGATGATAAAGCTTCTGCTACACAAAAAATAGATAAAATCGTGCTTAATAGAATTCTTGCTTATCCTTTATTTTTCGTATGTCTATTTATAATTTTTATGTTTACCTTTAATTGGGTTGGACAGCCCTTAGCTAATTTACTAGATAGCTTGCTTAATGATTCTATTGTTCCAGCTTTAACTCATTTACTGTCTAATAACAGTGCGTGGTTTTCATCTTTATTAATAGATGGTATCGTGGGTGGAGTAGGTTCTGTAATAGTATTTTTACCAGTTATATTGGCATTATTCTTAGGTATTTCATTTTTAGAAGACTGTGGATACATGGCTAGAGCGGCCTTTATAATGGATAAGCTAATGAGAAAAATGGGCTTATCAGGTAAAGCTTTTATTCCTATGATAGTTGGTTTCGGTTGCTCTGTTCCAGCAATAATGTCTGCTAGAACACTAGAGAGTGAAAAAGACCGAAAATTAACTGCACTTTTGATACCTCTTATGTCGTGCAATGCTAGGCTTCCAGTTTATGCATTATTTGTATCAGTATTCTTTCCAGGTAGAGAAACACTTATGGTATTCTCATTATACTTAATGGGTATTACCTTAGCATTTGCAATCGGCTTATTATTTAAAAATACTTTATTCAAAAAGAATGAGGAACCTTTTATTATAGAATTACCAGAATATAAATTACCAGAACCAAAGAGCTTATTAATACATACTTGGGAAAAAGGCAAAGGTTTCTTAAAGAAAGCCGGAACTATAATTTTCTCAGTTTCCGTAGTAGTATGGTTTTTATCAAATTTCAACTCAACTGGTATGGTTGACATAAACCTTAGCTTTCTAGCTTCTATCGGAAAATTTATAAACCCAATATTTATCCCACTTGGATTTGCGTCTTGGCAAAATTCAATAGCACTATTAACTGGACTAATGGCTAAAGAAGTTGTTGTAGGTACTATGGGGGTTATATATGGTGGTAATTTAACACATGCTTTAGCTAGCTATTTTACGCCATTATCCGCTTATAGTTTTTTAGTTTTCGTGTTATTATATACTCCTTGTGTATCAGTAATAGCTATTATGAAAAAGGAATATGGAACCAAAATGGCAGTTTTTTCAGTATCTTATCAATTAATTCTAGCCTGGGTTGTTTCATTCATAATATTTAATGTCGGTAGTATAATAATGGGATAATAAAAAATTTATAGTATAAAATATATACTATAAATATAAAGAGGTGAAGCGGCCATGGAATTTATTATAGTTGGCGTGATTGTTATTGCAGCTGGATATATCTTGTATTCTACTATAAAAAAGCAAGCAAAAGGCGATTGTGGTTGTGGAAATGGATGCAAAAGCTGTAACCATAATTGTGAAATAAAACCATCAAATAAAAAAGATAACAAAATTAAATAAAAAACAGTGGTATAATACATTTTTGTATTATACCACTGTTTTTTTATAATATCTTATGTATACATCTAGTTTGCTAATATAACTAAGATATCGTTATAATCGTTGTTGGCTGTTAACTATTTTTAATGACTCATTTGAATTTCTATTATTCTTCAAATGAGACATTTGTTTTTTAGCTAGTTTTTCTTTTCTCTTAAGATCTAAATCAATTTCAATAGTGTTAATTACTTTAAATATTTTAGGTAAATTTACAACATCTTCATAATTATGAAGCATTAAAATTTCCTTCAATTTTTCGTCATGCTTTACTAGGTATTCATTATACAGTTCTACGCATCTGGCTCCATTTATTTCATCTTTTCTCTTAACTCCAGTAAACTGCTCTACACTTTTTAAACTACAATTTTTAATTCCCATCTTTTTATGAAATGGTCTTATCATCCTGAACAAATCAATGTGTTCCCTCGGCAATCTAAATCCGAGATCATATCTATACATCTTTCTAATTATGAAAGGTTCATCAAACGCTGTTCCATTAAAAGAACACCATCTTTTAAACTTACCCATAGATTTTTTAAGTTCTTTCAAAAGACTCTCCTCGTCGCTAGGCGTCTCTGCAAAAAATTGAACAATTTTAAATAGACCTTCTTTTATGTAATACCCTAAAGATATCAATACTATCTTATCATATTCCATATCAAAGCCAGTAGCTTCAATATCTAAATACGCAATAGTGTCCATCTTATATTTGTTATAAATTTCGCTAGGTAAAACAACTTTTATTTGATACTCTTTTATGAACATAGTTCCCCCTAATCTATAAAAAAAAGAAAAGCATACATTATAACAAATGTGTTTTTATTTGTTACGTAATTCTAAACAAGTTTTACATTTTTCTATAATATAATAATACCTTAAAAAGAGCGTTATTGCAAATGCCACAATAACGCAAATTCTTATAAATAACAAAGGCATCTTACATTCTATCTACTACTTCTATACCTATAAGGTTTAATGCATTTTTAATAACCTGACAAGTAGCTTCTACCATTTTAATTTTTGCTCTTTTATTGGATTCATCTTCCAAGTTAGCTATATTGTGCTGATTATAGAACTTATTAAAGGCTTTAGCTACTTCGATAACATACCTGGTAACCATAGAAGGCTCTAATTTATCAATAGCGTACATAATCGAGTTCTTAAACCCTTCTAATTCCTTTACAAGTTCAAATTCTTCTTTAGAATTAAGTTTATTGTAATCAAGCTCAACATTAGTTTCAGTTTTATTACTATTTTCTTCTACTCTTCTTAATATGCTTTTTGCTCTTGCATAAGTATATTGAACATAAGGACCTGTTTCACCTTCAAAACTAAGCATTTCTTCCCAATTAAAAACTATATCTCTTTCTCTATGATTCTTAAGGTAAGTGAATATAATAGCGCCTATTCCTACTTTTTTAGCTACATCTTCTTTGTTTTCTAGTTCAGGATTTTTTTCGTTTATTATTTCAAGAGTTTTCGCAACCGCTTGATTTAATAACTCATCCAAGAAGATAACATCCCCTTTTCTTGTAGATAATTTTTTATCTGCAAATCTTACTGTTCCAAATGCTACATGTTTACAATCATCTGCCCACTTATTACCCATAAGCTTTAAAGTAGTAAATACCTGATTAAAATGAAGAGATTGATCTTTTCCAACTACATAGATGTTTTTATAAAAATCATAAGTATTCTTTCTGTAAGTTGCTGCAGCTAAATCACGAGTTGCATAAATTGTTGCTCCATCTGACTTTTTAATTATGCAAGGTGGCATATTGTACTCATCCAGCATTACAACCTTAGCTCCATTACTTTCAACAAGTAGTCCCTTATCCTCTATGTCCTTAATCACGTCATCCATCTTGTCACAATAAAAACTTTCCCCAGCATATGAATCGAATTTAACATTTAAGGTTTCATATAGCTTTTTAAACTCAACTAAACTTAAGTCTCTGAATTTAGTCCAAAGTTCAACTTCTTCGGAAGATCCATCTTCTAATCTTTTAAAGTACATCTTTGCTTCATCATTAAGTGTTGGGTCTATATCAGCCTCTTCATGAAATTTAACATAAATTCTTAATAATTCTTTAATAGGCTCGCTAGCTAAAGCTTCTTCATCCACCCAGTTTTTATAAGCATAAATAAGCTTACCAAATTGTGTTCCCCAGTCTCCAAGATGATTAATTCCTGTACAATTGTACCCTTCAAAAGAAAGTATCTTATATAAAGAGTTACCGATAACTGTAGTGAATAAATGTCCTACATGAAACGGTTTTGCTATATTAGGTGATGAATACTCCACTACTATATTCTTGCCTTCACCCATTTTAGACGAACCATAACTATCTCCTTCTTCTAGTATTTTTTCTATAGTATTCTTAATAAATACTCCTTTATCTAGGAAGAAGTTTAAGTAAGGTCCAAAACATTCTATTTTTTCAAAACCATCTTTTTCTATTTTCTCTTTTAAGTCGATTGCTATCATATTTGGTGCTTTTCTCATGGTTTTTGCTAATTGAAAACACGGAAAAGCAAATTCCCCCATTTCAGGTCTTGGTGGTATTTCAATTAAGCTCTCTATTGTTTCTATGTCTATTTCTACCAATTGTTTAATTCTCTGTGCAACTATTTTTTTATAATCCATAAAAGTACCCTCCTATATAGCTCTGGGGTAGATGACAATTAATAATTGTTATCTCTCCTGTATTCCTTTGACGCTCGATAACAATTATTAATTGTTGTCTCTACTTTGAAAACAAATATATGTTGTAATATAACAAAAACCCATCTCTACACATAGAGACGGGTTATATCTTGCGAAAGACCACTATAGTTGACTATAACGTCCACTCAATATTTTAACGCTACTCGCGATTTACCCTATAAGAGTTAAAATTTATTTATTATATATTTACTCCATAATACATTATATTTTATCACCAATAGTCCATTATTGTCAAATTTTCTTAATGTTTGAGCTGTGTAATAATAATTCACCCTAACCCTTGATAATATCAATAAACTTTTTAAGATCTGTAATGGGCTCTTTGCAAGAAAAGTTTTCACAAATATAAGCAGTAGTTTTCCCCATTATAGGTTTGTGTGCTTTAATCTCAGAATTAATAGAAGTTAACCTTTCGTCACCAATATCCAAAACTACTGTAGAAAAAGGAAGATACTTGCTATTTAATTCTTTAATCATAACCTTAGTATTGCTTTCATTTTCATCACCTGCAATAATAATGTCCTTTCCTGGTACCATACTATATAATAAAGCGGTCATAAAATATGCATGGGCACTTTCTATAGTTTTAACCTTTGAAGCAAAAACCTCAAATTGCTTATATGCTTCACTTTCTAAATCACCATTTGTAGTTAATCTAGCGAGCCTTAGCATATTTAAAGTTGCCACGGAGTTACCTGAAGGCACCGCACCATCATATATATCTTTAGGTCTAACAATTAGCTCTTCTCCATCAATTCCGTATAAAAACAATCCACCCTGCTCTTCATCTTTAAACAAATTGAGCATATTTTGATTAAGCTCTATTGCTCTACTTAAATATACTACGTTAAATGTAGCCTCATATAATTCAATTAATGCATGAACAACGTATGCATAATCCTCAAGGTAGCCTAAGTGAGCAACATCACCATCCCTATACCTAGCCATTAATCTTCCTTTTTCGTTAATCATGTTATTTAAGATAAAATTCATAGCCTTTTCTGCCTGATTTATATAACTCTTATTTTCAAAAACTCTGCCTCCATAAGCGAGCGTCGCAATCATAAGTCCGTTCCATGAGGTCAATATCTTATCATCCTTATAAGGATGAATTCTTCTTTCTCTATACTCTAGCAATCTTTGTCTCATTTTATCTAGTTTTTGCCCTAATTCTTCATCTAGTTTTGAGCTGCTTTTTTTACCAATAAGGTTTGGTATGTTTTTGCCTTCAAAATTACCCTCTTTTGTTATATCGTAATATTCACAATAAGTCTTATAATATTGCTCACCTAACACTAAACCTACTTCGCTTAACGTTAATAAATAATATTTACCCTCTACTCCCTCACTATCTGCATCCTCAGCTGAGTAAAAAGCACCCTCTTTAGATGTCATATCCCTTAGTATATAAGTAAAAATTTTCTCTGCAACTTCTTTGTAGAATACTTTACCCGTAGCCTCAAAGGCCTCAATATATACTTGTGCTAATAATGCATTATCATACAACATTTTCTCAAAGTGAGGTACTAACCACTTCTGATCTGTAGAATACCTTGAGAACCCAAAACCAATATGGTCAAAAATCCCACCCTCATACATTGACTCCAAAGTTTTTTCTACCATTTTTAATGCTTTAGGTTCATTATAATTTTTCCAGTATCTTAATAAAAATTGCAAATTGTGAGGTGCTGGAAATTTAGGAGCTCTTCCAAATCCACCATAATTTTTATCGAATGCACTCATAAAGCTATTATATGCATTATGTATTTCATCTTCGCCTAGTTCTTCTCCTACATCTGCTTGCTTCACTTTAGCATCTATACTTTTTATATGCTGTATTATTTTCTCACTAGAGTCTACAATGTTTTCTCTTTCGACCTTCCATTGCTGCGCAATAGAATTAAGTATATCCATTATACCAGGCATTCCATATTTACTCTCCCTCGGATAATAAGTACCTGCATAAAACGGTTTTTTGTCTGGGGTCATAAAAATAGTTAGGGGCCATCCACCACTTCCGATTAAAGCTTGACATACCGTCATATAAATACTGTCTACATCTGGTCTTTCTTCCCTATCAACCTTTATTGCTACAAAATATCTATTTAAGATTGCTGCTACTTCCTCATTTTCAAAGGATTCTTTCTCCATGACATGACACCAGTGACAAGTACTATAACCGATTGAAAGAAAGATTGGTTTATCTTCTGCTTTTGCTTTTGCAAAGGCTTCGTCTCCCCAAGGATTCCAATTTACTGGGTTATATGCATGTTGCAGAAGGTATGGGGACTTTTCATTAATTAATTTATTAGGTTTTCTGTTTTGTTTAATAGTATCTGATTTAGTCATAGCTACAGCAACTCCTTTCAAATATGTATTAATAATATTATGCCCAAGGTAACTACTTTAAGTCCTCAAAATAAAGAAGCAACATAACCTTATTACTTCTTTATAAATTATATAGGGAGTTTGAATTATATAAGAAAAACATGCATAAACATGTAGCTTCTTTTGAAGTCATTAAATTGGAATTCAGTAACCTTTTAATGAGTCCTATAATACTATAATCTCGTGATATCTTTACTTTGGAGGAATTATATGAACATTTTATCGATTTTTCTTTTTGCTATTTCCTCAAGCAGCGATAATCTTATTGTAGGGCTGAGTTATGGGGCTAAAAAAGTTAGAATAAATTTTATAAATAACTTTATGATATCCTTTATTTCTGGTATCGGTACTTTTTTAGCAATGTTATTTGGAAGAACGCTTTTGCAATTAATCCCCCTAAAATATTCAAATATAATAGGAAGTGGCATATTAATATTATTGGGCATATTTCTATTAATAAATTGGCTCAAAAAAAACATTGACAGCAAGAAAAGCACAGAAGAAGTTAATGAGGATGCATCAGGGTTTAAACACTATGAAAACACACTTAGAAACCCAGAAATAATAGATACAAATGACTCAAAAACTATAGACTTTAAAGAAGCTATTATCCTAGGAATTGTTCTTTGTTTAAATAATATTGGTTTAGGAATAGGGGCAAGTATTTCAGGGTTAAACATTTTTATAACATCTATATCCTCTTTGATTTTTAGCCTTGTATTTATACCAATAGGGTATTACATTGGTGAAAAGGTAATTTCTGATAAGTTATCAAGATATTCAGAAATAATTTCAATATGTATTATTTTAATTCTTGGGATGTATGATCTATTTGTATGAAGTCGGAATATTAATAAATTTATAAACGAGTAAAATAAATCTCCCCATGGAAACCAATTTACTAGGTTATATGCATGTTGCAGAAGGTATGGAGACTTTTCATTAATTAATCTATTAGGTTTTCTGTTTTGTTTAGTAGTATTATGTTTAGTCATAGCTACAACACCTCTTATCAAATATGTATTAATAATATTATGCCCAAGGTAACTACTTTAAGTCCCCAAAAATAAAGAAGCAACATAACCTTATTACTTCTTAATATTTGCCATAAATTTGTATAGGGGTTGTTGCATTTTATAAGAACATTGCGATTTAATCAGACATCGGGAAAGCCTAAAATATCGCCAATAATAAATGCTAAAACAACGAAACCTATGAAAATAGCCAGAAAAACCAGAACAGAGCGCTCTTTGTTTTTTATAATAGCTACAACACCTATAAAAAAAGCAATTACTGATGCAATGATTGATGTAGCTCCGAATATTGTTACTAACATGTCAGAAGTAATGACATGTAGCCTTTCAGCAAAAATATAAAAAAATATAGCTACTAATAAGAAAAAAATACTCAACCCTACTGCCCAATTACCCAAACGAGATTTTGGTAAAAAGCTAATTTTCATATTATCATCTCCTTCATAAATAGTATCCGTTTAAACCATAGCTTAATAATACACTTGGTATCAAACTTAAAAGTATTGACAACGGTAAAATGATTAATTTTATTGTTCGCCCCTTTTCAGTATGTTATTAATATACTTTCATGCTTAATTCTAAAGGTTATTTAGAAAATGTATCAATAATTCTTTATAACTTACTCCATCAACAATATTACTTTCGTTTCCTTGGTAAACAACGTTACTATGTATTCTTAGTGAGGATTTGTAAATTCACCTATAATCCAGAGAATGATTACCAGTCCTACTAAGATTGAAAGAAAACTCCCCATAAATCTGTCCCTTTTGATGATTGCTATGATGCCAACAACAAATCCTGTCAATCCCAACGCAGCAATAGTAAATGTAGGGACATGTATGCTGTATTGTATTTTAAAGAAAATTAAGATGATAAAAGCAATACTCAACACGGTAGCCCATTTCCCCAAATCAGTTTTCGGCAATAAAGTAATTTTCATTTTCTTCATCTCCCTTCTTGAAGAGTAAATTCTAAATTAAATACCAAAACATCCCCCCTGTAAACACAAATTATTATTCGTATATCGTATATTTACGATTGATGAAGTAATTATGAACATTACGTTCTATATGCATTAACAATATTATGCCCAAGGTAACTACTTTAAGTCCCAGATAATAAAGAAGCAATATGACCTTATTACTTCTTTATATGTGCCATAAATTTATATAGGGGTTGTTGCGTTATAGTTGTATATATTTCTATAAGTGTTAACGATTTTCCGTTCGTAAGGGAAGTTATTTCATCAGATTTGCTTTGATATTTTGAATGTATACCATCCATCTGTCAGCATTCTAATTACTAATTCTGTTAAAGTCTAATTATCCCTCTTATTTGAGCTCTTTTTACGAAATAAAGACAGCCCACCAAATCCACTAATAACTGCAATATAAAATCCAAAGTCATACCACCAGCCTGAATTTATTACTTCATAAATTCTAATGTTTTTGCTAACCAGCCCTATTATAAGTGAAATAGGTGAAATCCATCCATGCCAAATACCCCAAAAGAATCCTGCTGGATTTGAAGATGTATAGCTTCCATCTCCTGGAACACATCCTGTTAGTGTAAGTAAAATTGAAACAGTTATAATACTTAATATAAAAATTTTCTTTCTCATATTAAACCTCCTTTTAATCAAGATACTATCTTCTATTTTATTTAGAATAAATGGACAATATTCCACACTTGCCAAACAACTCTGGTTAATCCTGATTATTTATAACTATATTACTTAATAACCATTTAAAAGGCGCAAGAAAATAGCACTAAGAATTATGTACCAAGGTAACTACTTTAAGTCACAGAAAATAAAGAAGCAACATAACATAATTACTTCTTAATATGTGGATAAATTTAGATATGGATTGTTGCGTTATATAAGAAGAATGCATTCATATTAAGTAAATATAATGCTTATAATCTACATTTTTATAAATTTAATTAATGCGATCACTTTTAAAATGTTGATATATTTGCATTGATAATGATATCCATTAACTGTATATATATGGTAATGTTGGACATAATTACATATGGTACTTGAGTTTATTAAAAATTGTTAGTAGATATGCTATAAATTATGGTGAAGAAATTTGTAATATGGAACTACCATGTTTTAAATATATACGCCAAGTAAATTGACAGGAGTGTGTAATAATGAGTTTAACAAATAATGAAAAGTTAGAATTAATAAACAGTATTGAAATTTTAAGTTGTGCTGCTACTTCTAAAGAAAGGGCGTTCGCTTATACAATGGATAACGAAAAAAACCGAAAAATACTTTATAAATCAGGTATGACTGAAGCGGAAATAAATTATCAATGTTATAGAGGTTGTGGAGTTCTGGATTTAATTAATATTGGGTTCAAATATGCCAAATGTTTCAGTAAAGATAAAGGATTTTATAATGAAAAAGTAAAAATTCAATGATGAAAGTTTTGCATGTAAATCGCTTCTCAAACTAAAAGATGAACCTAAAGAATTTAAACCTTTGTTAATAAATTTGAATGCCTCTTCTCCCCACGGATTATGATTTAATATCATTAGATAAAATAAATGAAATAAAAAAAGCAGTAAAGATATATCCTCTACTACTCTTTCAGCTGGCGTTACACTCGTTTTTATAAAAAAATAACATTGTAACCTTATCTATGTCCCTATATTTATTCTTTTATTTTGTAAGCTGATTTCGGTCTTCCATTTGAGGCGGTTCTTCCATCCATTTATGTTCAATCATTAGTTTTCCACCTTTTTTTGCATAACCAAATGTATCCTTTGCAATAAGTGAAAGTTTAGTATGTAAATCACTTCTCATACTAAAAGACGTACCTAAAGCATTATAACCTATTGCTGAGCTAGATATTAAACTAGTTGTATACATCATCAGTTTATCTGAATAAGGCGTCTTAGTTGAATCTGTAGCTTTACCTGCCCATGTGCTCGGGGGCTGGATATCACTTTGTGATAATATATTACTTAAATTAGTGATAATTTTTTTTGCTAATTCTTTACCCTCTAAAAAGTATTTTTTAACCTCATTATCTGTTGCAACTTGTGAAAATCCTGTCATCAACTGCATACCAAAAATGTTATCTTCAATAGCTTCATTAAGAAAACCAACCTCAATTGTATTTAATGAGCGTTTATCAGAAAATATATTTGTTCCACTCATATAATTTTTATCTTCAATAAATTCTACTTGTTTTGGCATAGCTACATATGGTGGTCTTGCAAGCACTCCTTTTCCTAATAGATAGTCTGTTGATATAACATAATATTTATTAGCAATATCATAGTTAGTCTTTAATATATCTTGAACTTCTTTCATATATGACATAGCTGAAAATACAGCAGAATGACCAAAATTTAATTTCATCATTTGGCGAAGAGTCATTATATTAAAAATGTCATCAAATAGAGCAGGTGCTTCCCTTACAATATCGCGTTCATCAAACCCTATTGGGATAACTGCTTTTTCATTATTAAATACAGACACAATTTTATCTTTTACACTTTGTCCTTCATTAATATAGGTGATTATTATGTTTTGAGCCTCTTTATTTATAGTTTTATCTTTCATAAATTCACACTTTATTATCGTTGCGCATGTTGATTGATAAGTCATCCATAATATACCTAGTTCTGATGAAGTTAATTGTATTTTTGCTTCAGTTGTCATTTATATCCTTCTTTCTATTAAAATTTATAATATGATAAAAACAGGATTTTATATATCTTTCTTATAAGTACAAAGATATCTTAAATAATATATCTTAAAATTTCAATTGATATTAATATAACCCATTTATAAATATTCTATTCTTATATATTTTTGAATACTGCTTTGCTCTCCCTTTTGAATACGTAGTTTAGATTAGTCTATATAAGCATTCTTAAATCACTCTTAAAAGAAGTAAGTGTCAAAAGTGTATATGTTAAGCCAAACGTACAACTATTTAAACTCAGCAGAAAGCTAAAACGCGAACAAAAGACAAAGCAGATAAGTTAATATCTGCTTTGTTAGTTATTGGTGTTGGGTATGATTTTTGTGTTGAAAGATTACTTGATTGCAATTTTCTTATTTAATAATATTTGTATAAGTAATCAGTTATACTTTTATATTGCCCTTTTGTTATTACATTCAAATTCTCCATTACTGCTAAAATACTGTTTCTTATTTCATCCTGAACACCATTTGAACCATACATACCTTCACCTTTCAAAATATCACATAAATGAATTATACCCCACGATATTTTACTAGGTTCACATTCTTTTATATTTATATTTATTTCATTTTCATAAAAAGCACCATGTAAATAATCATATGCATTTAAAGTATCCGCTCTTGTCCAATTTTTACCATCCATAAATAAATCAATTAATTTCGTTGTATATACGCCCATTTTTTCTCCCTTCTCTGCATTCTCTTTATATATATATTTATTTTTCAAAATGAAAGTTATGACAAAACATAAAATATTCTAATTTAAGAACAACTACATTTATAATTGTTATATGTACTATTTAATTTAATAATCACTTTTATGTTTTAACTCAAATAAATATGACTTAACTAATATATAGAAAATAATACATGTTTAAAATTAGTTTTTTTATATAAAATATATATTAATATAAATATATTAGGAGGGCTAATATGGTTCGAGAAGGAAAAATACCACTCACTTTAGGTATAATAGTCACTGGAGCTGGAATAGCAATGCTTGTAATGGAAGTGGCACCTATGGTTGGTGCTGGAGTAGTAGGCTTCGGTGTAGCGCATATTGTACTTGGTTCAATCGATTTGATTCAGCATAAAAAGCACATTAATTTTCGTTAATTTGATAATTTAGACAGTTTCAGTTGTCAAAAACAAAAGCCTGAAGCTAGTATTTAAACTAACCTCAGGCTTAAAATTATTGTAATTCCCATTATTAAATTTTAAATAAAATCCACTTACAAGTTTATCTGTACTAAATGCAGATAAACTATTCATAATTTAAGTATCTATATATTGTACATATAAAATATATAGATCGAAACTTACCATGTAATATGAGTATTGGACAATTTGCAAAAATTAAGATTTAAATGTATGTCTCTATTAATGAGTTTGAATAATATAAACACCTAAGACTAATAAAATAATTCCTAGTGTTCTTAGTGGAGTTAGTAAATGAATTGGATTTCCTAATAACCCAAAATGGTCAAATATAACAGCAAGGATTATTTGTCCACATATAATAAGACTAAACATATTGGCAAATCCAATTTTAGGAGAAGCGAATATGGTTGTAAATATATAAAATGCTCCAAATAACCCTCCTATGTACATCCACCAACTTGTATTTTTAATATTATTAGCAGTTGGCAATACGCTAGAACCAATTATTACAGTAGAGAAAAATACTATTGCAAGACCTAGAGTTCCTACACCAAAGCTAATAAGGGATGAAAGTATAGGATTTCCTATTTTTGAACGAAGTTGACCATTTATACCAACCTGTAAGGTTACTGCAAATCCAGATACCAATGCTAGTAAGTAATATATAAATACCACACTTTACCCTCCAATACTTTTATTTTTTGATTTACTCACAATGGTTTTATGCTCACACTTATTCACAACCTCACGACTTTAAATTTCACCTTTTCCATTGCTTTATTTTTCTTCCTTCTGCTTATCTAGATATGCTTTGTATAGCAAATCTTTGAGAACCAAAATTGTATTATCTAAAGAATAATTATATGTTGTCATCATCTCTTTTATCATCTTAGTAAATATGTTATGATATTGCTTATAATCTACAGTGTTTTGATATTCCCCAAGAATAGGATAAAGTTTAGTCCAGTCAACAACATAACTATTTGAACTCTGCATAGATACTTCAGCTGTCATTGACTTATCATCCCTCAATAGATAATCACAACTTACCTTCAGCACTTCAGCTAATTTCGAAACTTTTGCAGTTTCTGGAAAAGCTAAATTAGATTCCCATTTGGAAATAGTCTGCCTTGTAACTACTAATAATTCGGCTAATTGGTCTTGTGTTAAATTTATATTTTTTCTTGCCTTAGCTATTTTTTCGCCTATTTTCATTTTTCTATCCCCTTTCGACTTTATGCTTTAATTGTAGCATTCTGCAGTAAAAAGACAAACCTACTCAGTGTTTCTAAAAGCAACCTGTAGTTGACATTCTTCTATCTCATAAGAATATTGTAATAACTTATGAAAATTATAGCATTATTTTACATGATTCTATATACTTTTATAAATATCTCCATATACATAGTTGCTTTAGTTAATCATAATTATTATATAACTATATTACTTAATAACAATATAAAAAAGCCATACCGAAGTATAGCTTTAAGCTTATTTATACTATTAAATTATTACTAGAGGTTTACCAAGCTCAACATTTTAACTATACTTGCAAATAGTCTACATTAAGTAGGTAGTTTTATGGTAAACCTCATCAGTTTGGTGTTTTTGCCTTCTATTATAACTTCTTCTTCCTTTTTTAGCAGGTTTAATTCCTATTCCCCGTCCAATTTCTGAAGTTGTAAATTTTCTACAATTTAATTGTAATGCATTTATGTCTATTGTCATTGATTTACTCTTTTTCATTTTCATGTTTTAGACCTCCAATAAATTATTTATATATATATCATACTATAGAAATACAGCTAAGTAAATATTTAAAAAAATATTTTAAAACATAAAAACCCACCATTAAGATGGGTTTTTTTTATGTTATATTAAATTGGTAAATTCATGAAGACACATCAGATTCCCATATATTATTTCATCATCCACACTATATAATTTTAGATGCCTACTCTAAATTTATACTAGCTTCAGGCTTCTTTTATTTTTTTATATATATTTTGTTTTCATTTGTTTCTTTGATAAATGTTGTAGCTTCTAAAAGCTTATCTTTTAAATATTCAATTTCCTCTGTTTGATCTTTAATAAGAGTTACCATTTGAGAAATTTCATATATTGCGTCGTAAGAAAACTCTTTAGCTTGTTTTAAATCCATAATTACCTCCTGTGGTTCTACATAGCATTGATGCTAATTAAGTAAACAATCTTTAGGGTCTTTATCATCTCTTAGACCTTTAAATACAGGTTGCCTCAACGAGCCCTTAGAAGTTTTCATCATGAATATTACGGTGCACACTAGGCTAGGTTCTATCCACATCGCATTATCATTCCCTGAAGGCAAATCATTAAAAGGTTGCATGCTTATTTCAGGCATGGATTTTATTATGTGAAAATCTGCTGTTGATATTCCTAGAGTAACATGTCCTTTGTATAACAATTGTTTGCTCAAATATTGACCAAGTACTACGCTAATTACACCATTCTCTTTAAAAATATAACCACACACTACAAAGTCATCATCCAAAAGATTCTTGATTTTTATCCATTCCTTAGTTCGTTTATCTAAATAATATTTACTTTCTTTTCTCTTAGCGACTATGCCCTCTAATTGCTTTTGCTTAGCAAGCTGATAAAATTCAACTCCACGTTCCTCGATATATCGAGAAATAGCAATGCGTTCATTTTCCTTAACTACCTTATCTAGTAACTTTTTACGTTGCATCAAGGGCAAATCTGTGACAGCATGATCTTCATAGTAAAGTATATCAAATGCGATAAAACTGGCCGGTAATTTAGATGACGCAAGATGGATTTTAAAGGTGTTTGACATTAAAGACCGCCTCTGAATCTCAAAGAAATCAGGCTTACCATCCTTAACAACAATCAATTCACCATCTAAAATGCAACGTCGTTTGATCTGTTTGTGTATGTTAGTCAGTTCTGGAACTTTTACAAGCATCCTCATATTTCGTTTGTTGCGCAGTTCAGTAACATCATTATCCAAGTAAGCAATACATCGTTCCCCATCTAGCTTTAACTCAAAAATATATTCAGGGCTGTCAAACGCATCTTGCATTTCACCAATTAGCATAGGCTTTATGTTTTTACTCTCAAATAGATCCATTATGCACCTTTTGGAATTCTTTTCTTCTTTACCTTAGGCTTCGGAGCTTCTTTAACTTTATTTTGCTCAATGCTCGCCTTCAATGCATCCATAAGATTAATTATATTACTTGGAGCTTCCGACTTAGATGCAACAATATCTTGCCCGGATATTTTTGTTTCAAGTAATTCTCGTAGCTTTATCTGATACTCATCCTTATATTCTGCTGGATTAAAGGGAGTAATCATTGAGTTAATAAGGGTATTTGCCATTGTAAGTTCAGCCTCTGACAACTCGGGTTTATTATAAGTTTTGGGTAGGTCTTTAATTTCATCTTCATAAAACATTTTGGAAATTAATATTCCATCTTCTCGTGGAATGATAGCAAGTAAAGTCTCCCTTGTCCCCATAACAGTTTTGCCAATGGCAATCTTTTGCTCGGACATAAGAGCTGCACGTAAAAGCTCAAAAGCTTTATCACCACCAGCATCTGGGATTGCTTGATATGTTTTGTCATAGAAAATGGGAGATATTTGATTTAGTTGTGCAAAGTGCAATATCTGTATGGATCTTTCTTTTTCAGTTTTAATTTTTTCTAAATCATCATCTGTTACAACTACATAATGCTCTTTATCATATTCATATCCTTTAATGATATCTTTTGTTGTAACTTCTTTACCACAATGACCACAAGTCTTCTTGTATTTTATTCGCGAGTTATCCTCTTTGTGGAGCTGGTTAAAATGAATGTCGTTATCTTGTGTAGCAGTATACATGGATATTGGAATAGCAACAAGACCGAATGAAATTACTGTTCTATGGGCTATAGCCATTATTAACACCTCGCTTTTTTAATAGTATAACCAAAGTGTAATCTCTTTACTAAATTGTTTTTAATGAACAAAACTTAAGTTGGATGAAGGAGTTGCAAATATGTGCTATAGATAATACAAAATAAAGGAATAATAAAGTTAATCTAGAATGTTATATACTAAAGATGACGTTCAAGTAAAAGTGAGGTTTTGCGAAATGGTATATATTTTTCAACATTATATTGTTTCCTTACTCAAGCGTTTGAAGTGTGTAGTAATCATATTATGAGTTTTTCAAAAAACGATTATGGGGGAAAAATATGTATAAGGAAAGAATATTAAAGTTAAGAGATTCAATGAAAGCTAAAGACATTGATGCTGTACTTCTTGTAGGAGATCCTAACAGAAATTATTTAAGTGGGTTTACAGGAAACGAGAGTTACTCAGTTATAACTGAAAATAAAGCATTTTTCATTACAGACTCGAGGTTTACTGAACAGGCAAAGCAACAGGTTAAGAACTATGAAATATTAGAACACTCTAAAAACCTTCCAGATTTTTTAGGCGAATTAGTTAAAGATAATAATATAAAAAGACTTGGCTTTGAAGAAGATATACTTTCCTTTAGTGATTATAGTCTTTATAAAAGTAAAGTTCAGTGTGAATTCGTTCCTATAGAGAAGATAATTGAGACTATAAGAACTATAAAGGACGAATCAGAACTAAAGTTAATAAAAAAAGCAGCCCAAATTGCAGATGAGGCTTTTGGACATCTACTTAAATTTATAAAATCTGGAATGACAGAAAGAGAAATAGGACTTGAGCTTGAATTTAAAATGAAAAAATTAGGAGCACAAGAATTATCTTTTCCTTCCATCATCGCATCTGGTGTTAGATCAAGTTTACCACATGGGCAGGCTACAGATAAGGTTGTAAATGAAGGTGAATTTTTAACTCTTGACTTTGGGTGTGTTTACAAAGGATATTGTTCTGATATGACAAGAACAATTGTAATTGGAAAGCCATCAGAAAAAATGGTAGAAATATATAACACTGTACTCGAAGCTCAAAAACTGGCTTTAAGAACTTTTAAACCGAATATACCTGCCACAAGTGTAGATAAAATTGCAAGAGATTATATAGAAGACAAAGGTTATGGAGAGTACTTTGGACATAGTCTTGGCCACGGTGTAGGAAGAGAAATCCATGAAGCACCTACAGTTGGATATGGAAACAAGCAACTACTACAATCAGGTATGGTAGTAACAGATGAACCAGGAATATATATACCGGGATTTGGTGGAGTACGAATAGAAGATCTTCTTGTAATCACTGAAAATGGATCAGAAGTACTGTCTAATTCACCAAAGCACCTAATATGCATAGACTAAACAAATATAATAAAATTAAAAGTTTATAATATTATAATAGCTTTAAATTACTTGAATTATATTTTAAGTACAACCTACACTTATGTAAACATATAGCCACCTGCTGGAATCAATATCCAACATGTGGCTATATACTATTTTACGGGGGTTGTATTAATCCAATTTGTATTTGATAGGAGATGTTTTAAAGTTTCAGCATAGCCTTTATTCTATTGACTATTCTCTTTCTTTGCTTTTGCCACAACTTTCGCCCATTTTGGTATTGCTGCCACATCTACTCCAGTTGCTACTCCTACAGTTCCTTGTAAATTACCCCACACATAATTATGGTCTTTGTCTGCTTGCGTAAAGTCACCGGCTGCCCATTTATTAAGTATTGCAAGTACGTCGTCTTTGTCTGAAAATTGGGAAACGGTTACTTCTTTAGTTAACGATGCAATTTTGGCTTCCGTGATTTCTTCTTTCGTCCGCACATCGTCAGCGATTACAACTGAATTAATCATATTATGCATATCATTGTATATATCATACTCAATTCGTTGGTGGTTCTTAATTGCCTGAGCATCTTCCGTTTCCTTCCGTAATGCCACCATCTTAGCTGATTGGGTTGCAGCTTTTGAGTTCTTAGACTGAACTATAAACCCAAATGCTGCAGTTACAATCAGAACCGCCCCAATGAATATTGACATTACTATTTTTGAAACTCCTCTTTTTCTAAATCTTAATATTTTCGTTTTATTTTTTACCACCCTGTATACCCCTTTCATACTTTAGTTTTCTAAGTTAATTAGGTAAAATTGCCACGATATACTTTGCTACCTCTATAGCTGTTTCATCAGTTTCACCATCTCCTGCAAAAACCATAGTATCAGCGTTAGACCCCTTACTTAATAACAAATTCATCATTGATTCACTTTTAATAACTGATAAAGGAGTACTTTTCTGAGCATCCATTGTATTTAAATTTGCCTCCTTACTAATCAAGAGTTCTACTATATCTTTATTATCTGTTTTAACTGCTTCTTCTAGTGCTGTTTCTCCATCATTATCTTTAGCATTAATATCTTTGATTTTTGGTATTACTAGATTAACGAGGTCAATTCTATTTGTTTCTACTGCAAGTATTAAACATGTTTTTTCAGATTTAACTAGAGTATTTATATCTGCATTTTCACTTATAAGATACTTTGTTAACTCTAAATTTTTCATTTTGATTGATTGTGAAATTGGAGTGAATCCTAACTCATCTTTCGAATTAATATTTACACCCTTTTGAATTAACTTTTTTACAGATGAAATATCATTATTTTGTATTGCCGCAAACAATTTTCTTTCATTTCTTGTCGTAGATATATGGCTACCTATTTTGTTATTTCCAAATGATATGACAAACATTGAAGATATTATAATAAAACCACTTAATACCACTAATATTATCTTTCTCATATTTTTGTATTCCTCCATTATTTGTATAAAGTTCATTGATTTAACTAATTCTACGATATATATTAAATTCCTTTATTTTTATGTTCCTTATTCATCTCATTCACCAACTAATTTTCTGTAGTATTTGTTTACCTTAAAGCTCAATGCTAATTTTTTTAAAATAATCGTATAAAAAAATTAGCTATACACATTCACTCGTGTATAACTAATTATATATTTCAGTTTAATTTTTTTCTTAAATATAATTATTTTAAATCCTATTCAAATAATGTTTTAACGTTTTTTAATTCCGCGCGTATTGAAATTCCTTGTGGACAATGAGTTTCACATTTACCACACTCTACGCAATTCGATGCCTTTTGCTTAGATGTAAGAAATCGGTTGTAATTCTCCTCTTTGCCAAACATATGGTAATTATTATAAAAAGTAAAACATCCAGGAATATTCACACCTGATGGACATGGCATACAGTACTCACAAGCTGTACAATTAACTTTTACTTTTTCCTTAATAATCGTTTTAACCTCAGCTATTAGATTTAATTCTTTTTGAGTTAATGAATTTGCTTTCGTTTCGCTTGCTGTTTTTATATTCTCTATAATTTGGTTCATTTCATTCATTCCGCTTAAAACTACTGCTACTTCTGAGTGGTTCCATACCCAACTTAACGCCCAATCAACTGGTGTTCTTTTTATATTGGTCTTATCAAATACCTTATAAGCCTCTGCCGGAAGATTAGATGCTAGCTTACCACCTCTAAGCGGTTCCATAATTGTAATTCCTAAGCCCTTTTGTGAAGCATACTTTAAGCCTTCTGTTCCAGCCTGAAAATCTTCATCTAAATAATTGTACTGAATTTGGCAAAATGACCAATCATAATAATCAACTATTTCTTTAAAAAGATCCAGTTTATCATGGAATGAAAATCCTGCATGCTTTATTCTTCCATCTTTTATAGCTTGGTCTAAAAATTCAGAAATACCTGCTTCTTTAAGCGTTGCCCACACTCCAGCATTAAGCGCATGAACTAAGTAAAAATCTATACTATCTGTCTCAAGTCTTTGTAATTGCTCATTTAGGTATTTGTCCATATCTTCTCTTGTTTTTATAAGCCAACTAGGAAGTTTTGTAGCAAGTTTAACTTTCTCTCGGTAACCATCTTTTAATACTTTTGCTACAAATGGCTCACTTGCACCACCTTCTTGCATTCCTGTTCCATGATAAGGATAAGCAGTGTCTATATAATTAACCCCTTCATCAATAGCAAAACGAACTAACTTTATTGCTTTTTCTTCATCTATTTTAGTCGGATCTCCTCCTGGAAGAAGTGGAAGCCTCATACATCCAAATCCCAAAGCTGAAACCATTTCATTTGTCTTCCCAAACTTTCTGTATAACATTATAACTCCTCCTTTAAGTAAATAGTACTATTCCCCCTAAGTTAATAAGCCACATAAAATTATTTTTATGTGGCTTATTTTATATAGAATATTATAACATAGCTATCATGCAAAAATGATTATTTTATAAGAAATGAAAAAGCAAACTAACGAAAGACAATATCTTTACTTAGTTAAAAATAAATATTTTTATTATTACATATATTTTTTATAAAGACTACAAAAGCCTTTCAAAAAACCTATATAGAATTCTTGTGGAATAGGAACTTCTGGAAATAAATTAGTAAGTCTCTCGAATTTTTTAACAGCGAGAACGTTTATATTTTTAATAGAATATGGTAGTAGACCCTTTTCTAAAAGATTAAGATACGAAATTAAGCCTACTTCGAAACCATTTATTTCATAAGGGTGTATTTCTCCTTTTTCTTGTCCCTCGTCCCTATAAAAGGCTTCAACAAATTGATGAATAACTGACAAAGAATCTTTTTGAGTTTCTTTAATTTCATTATTTTTTTCAGTATCTATACTACCTTTCATTTCTTTAATGTCTTCAATATAAACCTCATATTCCTTTTTTAAGTCAATTATTTTACCCATTAGCTATACCTCCTTATTGGTATTTTACATTTCCACGTGTTGCTGCTTTATTCTCTGTACTATTATTAATATTCGGTTAATTTATAATTGCTATGATTATTTTCATTTTATGCATGAATTCATACTAAATCTCATAAATATTATCTATATTTGGTATAAAAGTATTGTATAAACAGATGTTAATAAACAAATTAAAATAGTAGCCAAGTTTAACCTCAGCTACTAAGTATTATTTTCATTATCTCTTCTTCCTTTGTAGTCATATAATGTTCTTTTTTTGTAGCAATAGATATGTAGAAATTTATAGCAGGAACTAAAGGTACTGTTTTTATAGATTCCATATTTTCAACTGCCATGTTAATCATTATTCCTATACCAAGGCCTGATGCTATTAGAGAATTAGCTGTTTGTATTTCAGCTGTGAAATATAAATTTTTAGTGGAAACACCTTTCTTTAAACAAAGATCTTTAAACACTTGATTATGAATATATGAATCGCCTAAGACAATAAAACGCTCATCTTCGATCTCATTAAAGTTAATTTCATCTTTGCCTAAAAATTGATTACTATTATTTGTACAAACCATAAATCGATCTATTTTTAGAATAGTAGCATTAAGCATATTATCTTTTATAGGAGAAGTTGAACCTATTAATGCAATATCTGCTTCACCAGAAACTAGTAATTTTTTCATATCTGCGGAACCCGTTTCGACAAGTTCAATGTCGTCAACAAGACCCCTTATATCTAAAGCCTTCATAATTGACGGAAAAAAATAACCACCAATCATTGGTGGAACCCCCAATTTAATTTTTGCTCCACTTATTCTTGATATTTCGAGTTTTGCTTCTTTTATTTCATTGAGTACATTGTATGCTCGTTTCTCAAGGATTTTACCTGCTTGCGTTAACGAAAGTTGTGCTTTAGATTGATTTCTAATTATAAGTGTTTCCCCTAGTTCTTTTTCTATTCTATGTAGTGCCATTGTTATTGAAGGCTGCGAAACAAAAAACTCTTGTGCAGTTTTTGTAAAATTTTTATTTTGGCACAAATAATAGAAGTATTCCAAATCTCTTATGTTCATTTATCACAACTCCTTAAAAAATGAGCATACACTATTAATTTATTTTAAGCAAATAATGTACCAAATCACAAATTACTATAGGAACTATTCCTATAGTAATTTAGTATAACTTATTTATAGATTGGTTCCCATATATTATCTTCCACTGCCTTCTTAGCATCTGTAATTTCTATACGATTTAACCCCTCTTTAACTGCTTGCTTCACCACAGCAATTGCAACAAGTTTTGATGCTTGTCTAAGTTTTTCAACTGATGGTAAAATTGCAGCTCCGGTCTTTGAAAAATCTTGAAGAGAAGCAATTCCATGAGCTGCAGCTGATAACATTCCATTGGATACAGTTTTAGCTTTTGCAACTATTATACCAAGTCCTAAGCCTGGGTACAGAAGTGCATTATTAGCCTGACCAATGGTATATGTTACCCCATTATGAATTATTGGCTCGGATGGACTTCCTGTTACTACCAATGCCCGACCATCTGTCCAGTTTATTAAGTCTGTAGCTTTTGCCTCTGCAAGTTTTGTTGGATTTGAGATAGGCATAATAGCAGGTTTCTCATTTAATTCTGCCATTTTTCTTATGGCTTTTTCTGTGAAAGCACCACGAACCCCAGAAGTTCCAATAAGTACTGTGGGTTTAACAGCAGCTACTATTTCTGCGAGATCTGTAAGTGGTTTTTCAAATTCACCAATGCTTTTTGAATATTTTTTTTGACCCTCAGTAAGATTTTCCATATCTTCAGTAATAAGACCAAAACGGTCAACAAGATAAAACTGTTTTATTGCTTCTTCATAAGTTAATCCGCTCTGGATTTTTTCAATTAATATCTGATCTGATACACCAACACCTGCAGTGCCGCCACCAAAAACTAATATTTTATGGTCTCTAATTGGTATCCCAGTTACCTTTGCAATAGCACTCATTGCTGAAACCATCATAACTCCAGTTCCTTGTATATCATCATTAAATGTACAAATCTTTGATTTGTATTTATTAAGAATAGCACTTGCGTTTCCACGTCCAAGGTCTTCCCAGTGAAGAAGTACCCCTGGAAATAAATCATTAGAAATCTTTACAAATTCATCTATAAAATCATAGTACTTTCCTCCAATTACTCTCTTGTGTTTATTCCCGATATAGAGTGGATCATTTAGGAGTATCTCGTTATTTGTTCCAGAATCAATTACTATAGGAAGAACATTTTTAGGATTTACACCTGCAGCTACTGTATATACGGCCAGTTTTCCTATGGCTATGTCAACTCCTTGAACACCCCAATCACCTATTCCAAGTACACCTTCACCATCTGTCACAACAATAAGTTTTATTTCATCAAGATCTTTTAAAGAATTCTCAATAGATTTTTTAATGTCTTCAGGATGATCTACTGAAAGAAAAACAGCATCCTTTGGAGTATCGTAATTTTTTGAATAATTTATTACTGAATCACCTATAGTTGGAGTATATATTATAGGAAGAAATTCAGTAATGTGTTTACCAATAACATAGCAAAAAAGCGTTCTGTTAGTATCATATAAATTCATTAAGTAATTACGTTTTTCTAATTTATCTTCAAAATCTTTAGTTCTTAGATAAATTATCTGTTCTTGTTCCTCAATAGTTCTTACTATGTTTGGTAATAACCCTATAATTTCATACTTTTTTCTTTCATCTTCTGTAAAAGCGATTCCTCTATTTAAGAAAGGGTTTCTTAATAATTCTTGACCTTTTAAATTTATCATTTATTAACACTCCTTTGAATATTAAATGTTTTTGTTCCATTTATATAATGTAGAAATTATTAAATGTATCCTAGCTACGTCTCTTTCATTATTAACAATGATCTTTTTTCTTTAACTATATTATACATTCATATATTTCATTTTAGAAATATAGATTATTTATAGTGTTATAAATGTTTTTTATAACGCTACAAAATTGTCTATATCAATGACTATCATTTGACATTGTCAAATAATCTCATTATAATTATATAAAATATTAATTAGTCCAAACTAGGCTAGGAGGAATTAGATGAAAAACAAACTTAATATTATTAGTGCTATGATTATTTTTGGAAGCTTAGGAGTTTTTATAAAGAATATAAACCTGCCCTCCTTGGAAATTGCTTTTTTAAGAGCTATTATAGGTAGCATATTTTTACTCCTTGCAGGTCTTATAATGGGACAAAAAATATCGTTTAAAGTAATAAAGAAGAATATATTAATTCTCATTTTGTCTGGAGTTGCTTTAGGTTTTAACTGGATTCTTTTATTTCAGGCATACAAATATACCACTATTTCAAACTCAACTTTGAGTTACTATTTTGCTCCTGTATTTGTAATAATGCTAGCCCCTATAATTCTTAAAGAAAAACTCACAATCACAAAAATTCTCTGCGTTATTATGGCTATGTGTGGACTGTTCTTAATAGTTAGTATAGGAAGTAATAACCCATCGGGCTCGTACAATCATATAGTTGGAATAATGTATGGACTCGCCGCCGCCGTATTATATGCTAGTATTATTTTAATGAATAAGTTTATAAAAAATTTATCTGGCTTTGAAACAACGCTAATTCAATTATCTGTATCTGCTTTAGTATTACTTCCAAGCATTGTTTATCGTGGCAATCTTAATTTAAGTAAAATAGGTTCTAAAGCTTGGATTTTTATATTAATGATTGGAATCCTTCATACAGGAATCGCGTATCTAATGTATTTCTCTTCAATAAAAGAATTAAAGGGACAATCTATAGCTATCTTAAGCTATATTGACCCAATATCTGCTGTAATTATAGCTTCAATTTTTTTAGGCGAAACTATAACATTTGTTAAGATAATTGGAGGAGTACTTATTTTAGGTTCCACATTTTTAGGTGAATTCTTAGAAACTAAATTTACACACAATACTGTTGAACTCTAGGAATAATCATTAAAAGTTTGCTGAATGTTAATGTTAATATAATATCCCTTTAACATTAACATGCTATTATTTATATAAGACGAAGGAGAGTGAATTTAATGAGTAATAAAAATATTATTATAATTAGTAAGGATGTTATTGATGAATGTCTTGCTGATTCTATTGAAAAAGCAGGCAAATAAAAAAACAAGTCTCACATTAAAAATGTAAGACTTGTTTTTTTATTTGCCTGCAACTTTTTTAATTTATCATTAAATCAATTCTATGTTCTGTCCATAACGTTCTTTATTTTATAAATACTACTTCATTACAGTTCTTGCATACTAATATTAAAGTAGAATCCTCACATGTTCTAAATTCATATCTTTCAATTTTCTTATCAGTTTTTATATCCTCAACATTACCACATTTACAAATTAATTTCATCTTGTCCCTCCTACTAAGCTGCTCGCTTCATTTATTATACCATAATTTGGTAATAATTGTTGTAAATGTGATAACTTTATATGCATTTATTACCTTGCATCTACCTATTCCTTATGGATATTGCGTTTGATTGCAGTTTATTCACTGATGTCTTAGTGACGTAAAGATATTTAGTATTTGTTTTGGCCGTAGCCCATAGGGATGAATACCCCTTTTTTACTGTTACTATAGATATTGGTTTTGCTCCCTTTAATGCAGCAGGATTAGAGGGATATACAGTAATTATGTCTCCCTTTGCAAGTCCTTTCACGTATAATTTACCTTTTTCAACTGACATGTAACGTGCTACTACAGAGTGAGATTGTACTACTGGTGATTTAGGTATAACTACGTCAGTAGACTTAATATATGACTTAGCAGCAATTGGATATAATGAATTCATCCAAACATGACTAGGCTTCATTTGAACATCACTACGCAAAGAATAAGTTTCATATACCCTTCCACTTAAGTCTGGCAATGGATCATTCCAAGTTGTGTCTAAATGATACCAACTACCTGCTACTTTCACCATATTCCAAGCATGTTTACCATCAGCAATTCCTAGAACTATTCTAGACTCTACACCTGCATCTGTGAGCATTCTGTAAGCTAGTAAAGAATAACCCATGCACATGCTTTTTCCACTTCCGAGTAGTGCTTCGTATGCTGTGTTATTTTTATTATTGTAAGAAATATCATAAGCTACCTTCTTACATATATATGAATTTATAGCCTTTATTCTTTGCCCCTCAGTCATACTAGGTGTTATTATTTGGCTTAAAACCTCTTTAACTTTTGTATTTACCTTAGCTACTTGCTTTGCAGTCTCTGTATAATCAAATCCGTATGTTAAAGAGAAATGTGTATTAGATAAAGTCGGTGTTGACGCTCCATCATAATGATAACCCTTTAATAGATTTTTCTCATAATCACTCCCCGCTGTCTTAGCAGCAGTTGTTACTACTTCAAGCAAAAATGCATTATAGTTTGGAATAGTTTCTGATCCCTTATAACTTATATTGAGTGAATCCTCCCTATGTCCAATTGCATAAGCCACTCTAGCCCTAAACGCAGTAATAGTTGTTACAGTATACACTGGCGATTTAATTGATTTATTTACTATTGATATTGAACCAGTCTGAGCTGCTTGTACTAAATTACCTATAGTCGAAGCTGTTATACTCATCGTTAAAGCTAAAGATAATAATACTTTATTTGTTTTATAATTATGTAACATAAAACCCCTCCTTCACTTTATAGCCATGAAAAGGATACCTCTTTAACTTATATCAAATAAATAACAAAAATCATAACCTGCTTAATTCTCTTAAATTATAACTAATGTTATTCTCCCTACTGTATATTAACTTAATATAAGTATATCATAAGCAATTACAAATTATAGCAACAAATTATCAATAACACAACTTAAACATTTCATCCATTCAACTACTGTCAGTTATTTTTATCCTTATCCATGCAGTGATATCCCTTCCATTTTGATAGTGGAAGTTTTTTAAACCAAGATAAATTAATCAGTAAAAATATAACACCCCCAGCTATAACCTGCCCTGGATATGTCCATAAATTATTAACCGGTATTTTTTAAATTTAACAATAGCTTTCTGTTTTATAAATTAAGAAATTATTTATTTTTGCTATTTTTTCTGCAAGATTAATCTTAGCAAACTCTTGTGATGTAAAACTATTTTCCTCATAAAGTAATAAAACCTTCATTTGCTCTTTAGATAAATTAGTTAACTTACCTGTAATGTACTTAATCCAATCAGAATTATTAATATCCCAGAGCCTTGGGTTTTCCCAGCATACCCCATCAATAAAATTAAATGTACTTTCTATAAGTTTGTTAAATCCGTTATTTTGAATTATTATAATATCCTCGTACTGCTCTCTAATTTTTGTTATAAAATCTACAGCTCCACAAATTAAAGACTCTTGTTGTTGTTCATTAAACACTGAAAATTCAACATCTCCCATGGTATCAAGAAATATGCCATCATAATTACTATTTAGGATCAAATTGCCAATATGATGCATTAAAATTGAAATCCACCGCTCAGATTTTAAGTTTATCAAATAGGTATTAAATTCTTTGTTCATAACACGATTATTATCTATTTTAAGAAAATCCTCTTCTCTTAAGAATTTATAATGTGGAAAAGCTTCAATTATTTCTACTACACTTACATAAGCTATCACTAAGGTTCCTTTAGCTTGCATTTCTTTAACACTAATCTCATTTTGACCTAAAGGTTCAACTATAGTTAAATCATATTTAGATAACTCTTCACTGTTACCAATTCCATAAAACAATGAAAAATTTTTAATATTTTTAAAATCATGTCTTTTACTTATCATTACGACTTCATCCTATATAAATACTCAGTACGAACAAAACAATCTTCACATTTATTCCCATGTTTGATACAATTCGCACCCCCAAACTCCCAACAATTTTTAGTAGTATTCTTATATGCAGGACAGTTGATACAAATATGCTCTGGAGAGCAACGCATATCCCAACAATTCCCTAACGCACAATTTTTATTTTTGAAAATCTTTTCTTTTTTCTCAAACCAACTAATAAATGCCTCTACTACTTTTTCATCTAGTTGAGTTCCACTCGCTATTTTTAATTGATTTAGTGCTTCCTCAAAAGAAATTGCTGATCTATAATCACGGCTCATAATTTTCGCAAGAAAAGTTTGAATCACAAATATAATTCTTGCACCTAATGGTATTTCTTCTCCCTTTAACCTAGAGGGGTAACCGTACCCATCATAACGTTCATGATGATGTCTTATATAAGCCGCTACTTGAACATTCCCAAGAGTTGCTTCAATTATTGCTGCTCCTGCTTGCGCATGTAATTTCATATTTTCATACTCTATTTCATTATATTTACCTTTTTTATTTAGCAACTGATCTATCAAGCCTATAACACCAATGTTACTTAAATAAGCTGCAAGAGAAATATCCTCTATCTCTTCCTTTGACAGGTTCATTTCTTTTGCAATAACAAATGCATAACGGTACATTAACTCAGAATATGACACTGTGTTTTTGCTTAAATTATCAATAAGTTTTGCTAAAGTTTTTAAAATATCTTTATAAGAATATGCTATACGTTGATAGTTAATGTGATTATTAATTAAATCTCCCATCCTCTTTGATAATATTTTAATTGCAGCAATTTGGTGATCCTTAGAAGATAGACTATCTTTATACCAAAAAACTGACAATCCAATTCCTTTTTCTGAATTTACCTTTACAAATAAAAGTTCTTCTATTCCGTCAGTAACAAAATAGGGTGGTATCTTAAAGAAGTCCTTATCTTTTTTAGTTAAAAAAATCATATCCTTATCAATGATTAAGTCAAAGAGCAAAGACTGGGTTTGGGTATCTCTTATTAATAACTCTTGTTTTTCAGTTTCTAATCCTATAATTTTCTCTACCTGAAAAGTACCTTTATCCTCTGAAAGAAATAAGCCTCCATTTGCATTAATGGATTTCACTGCTATGTTCAAAAGTATTTCCATCATTTCTTTTATATCAGAAAAAACATTAGAAATATTTTTTACAGCATTTTCTGAAGAGACTATTTGCTTAATCTTATTTTTATTTTCCTCTTTCTCAAGTAAAAAGTCTAAAATTCTATTGATTCTTAAACTTAACTGCTGTAAATCCCTTAATTCTCTTGAAGATATTTTTGAAATAGGTCCAATTAATATTAATCCCTTTTCATTTTTAAAAGGCACTAAAATTAGTGGTACTTCTCCTTGTTTTAAAAAATTTATTTCTTCAGGTATTTTGTCACTGCTTAATACGGCGGGCATACTAAATTTTTCTTTTTTGTATGGTAATAATCCACTATAAGAAGGATTAATAGTAATATTACCATCCAGCATACTTCTGGCTGCCTTTAAAATATAGGAACTATTTTTATAATCATTAACATAAAAAGCATAAGTAGGAGCTTTAACTATTTGAGTTAAAACAGAAAGTAACTCCATTAAAGAATCGTCTAAATTATTACTTATTTTAATTGAGTTTAGAATTTTGTCAATAATGAAATCTCTCTTTTTTAATTCCTTCATTTTATTATTCTTAATAATAAAAATTACTACCATAGTAAAAACAATTATTAATAAAAATATTATAATATACAAACTAAAACTATTTATTATCCCCATTTATTCTATGCTCCTCCTCAATTAAATCATTTTCAAAGTTATCGTCCTTTTTATAATCCAACTTGAAATTTACATTTTCTGCATGTTCTGTTTCTTTTACCACCATATTTTGAGCTAGTTCTCTAACCTGGTTATTTAGCATTGATATTTGAATGGAATGATAAAAACAAATAAATAGTAATATTAAAATAGCAAGTAAAAACAATATGGAAGGTGGATAATCTACACCAAGTAATCTAGCAAAAACGTCTAAAATTTTAGGAAATATAGAAATTATAAAAATTCCCATAGCACTAATTAACCAAATCAAAGATATTCTTTCACTAAATTTTTTATTAATAAGCAATTTTATTATAGCTACAGAAAAAGAAATTCCACAAATTAAAATACTAAACCGTATGTTTAAGCTCATACCTTAACCTCCTTATTAAATGCGATAGTGTTAACACTATCTTTGTTTTATTTATTTGAATCCTTGCATTAGCAAGGGTTTAAGCTACTTTTATAATAAAAAAAACAATGACCCCCTCTATTTGTTATAATTGT
>NZ_JAIZZK010000001.1 GCF_020443705.1 Clostridium algoriphilum | reverse complement strand
ACAATTATAACAAATAGAGGGGGTCATTGTTTTTTTTATTATAAAAGTAGCTTAAACCCTTGCTAATGCAAGGATTCAAATAAATAAAACAAAGATAGTGTTAACACTATCAAAAACATACTGGAGGTTTCTTTATGAAAAAATTATTGACACTTGCGCTGACAATTCTAATGATGTTTTCGTTGACTGCATGCAGCGGAAATCAAGCTAACAAGAATGAAAAAAACTCTGCAGGAAGTTCCTCAGTTGAAAAGGATTCCTCTACCACAGAAGCTAGCAATGTTAAGCCTAATGCATCGAGTAAAGCTTCGAATGGCTCCGCAAAAGTTCTTCCGAAAGGTTCTAATATGGCTACACGCACGATTAAAAATGGAACAGCTATTACGCTGACGGTTGGGGATACGGTAATTCCGGTCACTTTGAATAATTCCACATCTTCAAAGGAACTGTTATCACGTCTGCCATATACAGTGAATATAAACCGCTACTCCCATGACTATTGTGGTGTAATGAAAGATCCTCTGAAATATGATGAAAAGGATGTCCATAACGGCTGGATGAATGGCGATATTGACTTTGCACGGGATGCAAACTATTTTACAATCCTCTTTGAAGATGAAGAAAAGTCTAAAATCTATGGTGATCAGGTAAACTTGGGAAAGGTTGATTGTGATTTATCTGTAATAAAAGGATTAGGAAGTTCTATCGATGTGCGGATTGATTTGGCACGCTAAGTTATAATGAATTCCAATATAAGCAAGGTGATTGTTTGGAAAAAGAGAAGCGGATATTATGAAACAATTCGAATTTTCATAATGTAGACAAAAGCCATATTCTTAAGGCTAGAATACGGCTTTTGAAATCATTTTAAAACTAATAAATATAATATTATTTGTTATCCAGTTCTAAACCTAAACAATTAAATAAACGGTTATAAGGAATACTCAATGAAAAGAATATTGTATTTATTCTTGCATCAATATTTTTTCAACGCATGTAGAAATATAATTGTACGAACAATAGTGATACTGCAAGTATCACAGCAGATATTCAACTACAAACAATAGGAGAAAAAAATTATGAAAAAATTATTTGCATTAACTCTTGTAATGATAATGGCTTTTACTTTAACTGCCTGCGGTAATAATAACAGAAGCACTAAAAACAGCGATGAAAGCAGCACACAGAAAAAAATTGAAACTACCACATCTGATGAAAGTAATAATCAAACAAAGGATACTGCAAAAAAAGATATTCTCGTAGCATATTTTTCACATTCTGGAAACACTAAGGTAATTGCTAACCAGATTCACGAAAGCGTAGGAGGTAACATTTTCGAAATTAAGACAGTAGTTCCATATTCTACAGATAATGATACGGTCGTGGATAAGGCAGAACAGGAACAAAAGGATAACTATAGACCGAAACTTGCAACAAAGGTTGAGAACATGAACTCCTACGATGTTATTTACCTTGGTTATCCCGACTGGTGGGGAACTATGCCAATGGCAGTATTTACCTTTTTAGAAGGATACAATTTTTCAGGAAAAACAATCATACCGTTTTGCACACACGAGGGAAGTGGTTTAGGTCAAAGTGTTACGGACATCAAAAAACTTTGCCCTCAGTCAACTATTCTGGAAGGTCTGGCAATCTGGGATACAAATTTAAAAAATGGAAAGGAAGATGTGTCAGAGTGGCTGCATAAAATTGGAATTATAAAAGAATAAGGCTGATTATTATGTAGTATTAAAGTAGAAAGAGTAGAAAATTTTGAAAATAAGCATTGACTTAAAGTTAACTTTAAGCCATATAATTATATTAAACTCAATAATCGGAGTTTAACATAAACAATATTTTAAATAAATGGAGGAATTAAAAATGAGCTTTAATATGTATGCACCAACAAGATTTATTTTCGGATGTGGAAGGCTTAGCGAATTGCATGAGCAGAAACTGCCTGGCAAAAAGGCAATGGTAGTTATTTCAAACGGGAAATCCACTAAAGAAAATGGTTCACTTGATCGCACTATTGAGGAACTTACAAGAGCAGGTGTTGAAAGTGTTGTCTTTGATAAAGTACAGACAAATCCGTTGAAGTCCACGGTTATAGCAGGATCAAAAACAGCAAGAGATAACGGATGTGATTTTATTGTTGCTCTTGGTGGTGGCAGTGTTATTGATGCCTCCAAAGTAATAGCGGCAACGGCAACAAATGATGGAGATATCTGGGATTATATTTCCGGCGGTACTGGAAAAGGCAAAGCGATTGCAAATGCTCCGCTTCCTGTAATTTGTATTACTACAACAGCAGGAACCGGTTCAGAAGCAGACCAGTGGGGTGTTATCACAAATGATGAAACCAATGAAAAAATTGGCTTTGGTGGTGATGATCGTTTATTCCCGGTGATTTCAATAATCGATCCTGAACTGATGAAGACAGTTCCATCTAAATTTACCGCTTATCAAGGATTTGACGCACTTTTCCATTCTACCGAAAGCTATATTTCGAAATTTGCAAGCCTGATGAGTGATATGTATGCACTGACTGCTATTGAAAATGCAGCTAAATATCTTCCACGTGCGGTAAAAGACGGTAGCAATATGGAGGCAAGAGAACGCATGGCATTTGCTAGCACCCTTTCTGGTGTAGTTATGACTGTGAGCGTTACTACTGCTGAGCATTCTATTGAGCATGCAATGAGTGCATATCATCAGGAGCTGCCTCACGGTGCAGGACTTATTATGATTTCAAGAGCGTTCTATGAATTCTTTATTGACAAGCATGCTTGTGATGAAAGATTTATCGCAATGGCAAAGGCAATGGGAATCAAAGAAGCTGATAAGCCGGAGGATTTCATCACTGTGCTTGTGGACTTGCAAAAAGCCTGTGGTGTGGCGGAACTCAAAATGAGCGATTATGGTATCACACCGGATGAGTTTGATAAAATTGCGACCAATGCTCGCGAAACTAACGGCTTTCTGTTTACAGCAAATCCATGTGAAATGACGCATAAAGATGTTGTAGATGTACTAAGAAATTCTTATCGATAAGGAGGATACAAATGGATATCAATGATTTATTAGCACACTTAAATAGAGGTGAAGCGGTTGAGGGCGGTTCGGAATTACACCGGGTAATGATAGACCTTTCTCAGAAAGCATTAAAGTTGACTGCCGAGCTGAACGGTCAGTATCATACGCCGGAAGAGGTACGGAAACTGTTTTCTTTGTTGATTGGCAAACCGGTGGATGCAACATTTACCATGTTTCCTCCTTTTTATACGGATTGTGGGAAAAACATCTGTATGGGTAAAAATGTCTTTATCAATACAGGCTGTCGTTTTCAGGATCAGGGCGGCATTGCAATTGGAGATGGTGTTCTCATTGGGCACAATGTCATGTTGGCTACACTCAATCATGACATTGATCCGAGAAAACGTAGCACTATGCATCCCGCGCCCATTGTGATTGGTAAAAATGTCTGGATTGGAGCAAATGCCATTGTCGTCCCCGGCGTGACCATAGGTGATGGTGCTGTCATTGCCGCCGGTGCAGTTGTGACCAAGGATGTACCTGCAAATGTTATTGTAGGTGGTGTTCCTGCAAAAATTATAAGGGAAATCGAAACCAGTCAGGAGTAATTCTGTTTTTCTACTTTCCTTTTAACTTCTGGATCCTCAGCTTTGAGGCTTTCTTTAGAGGCTAAGAGGAATTTTTTTATCTTATTTTCATCAAGCCAAGAATAGGTTTAATTCCGAAGGTTCGTAGAACTGAATCAGGAATTAGAGATTATGATGAGATGTCAATTCACTGGATTGAGTTTGTCATGAGGTTTAAAAAAGCAGGAGTTTCATTAAATGATATTCGTGAATATATACATCTTGCTATTAGGGAGAATCAACCAAGGAAGTAAGAAGAGAAATACTTATCTAAACAAAAGCTAGATTAGATGAAAAAATTTTTAATTGCAATATTGTATGTTGCAAAATGAAGGGTTTTGTCATCTGTAATTAAGTAATAAAAAAATTCAAAAAGTACTTGACCTGAAGTCGACTTAAGGGTTTATAGTGATTCTATCGTTGAAAAAGAATCAACGGGCAAGAAAATATGATTTTTAAGTTGAAAGGAGAATAAATATGAAAATAACAGTTATTACTGGAAGCCCACATAAGAAGGGTACTTCTGCATTGCTCGCAGACAAATTTATCGAAGGGGCAAATGAAGCAGGACATGAGATATTTCGTTTTGATGCAGCATTTGAAGAGGTAAAACCATGTTTGGCATGTGAATATTGTGCAAGTCATGGTGGCCAGTGTGTACGAAAGGATGCTATGAACACATGGTACGAAAAGTTGATAGAAGCAGATATGATAGTTTTCGTAACGCCGCTATATTATTATGGAATGTCAGCACAGATAAAAGCAGTTATCGATCGTTTCCATGCTAACAATGCAAAATTGGCAGGTAACAAAAAATCAATGGTTTTGGCTACTTCCTATGGTGCAGATGATTGGACAATGGAGGCATTGGAGAAAAATTATGAATCTATACTTCGTTTTATGAATTGGAATGATGCAGGAAAGTTATTTGCGACAGGGTGTCCAGTTAGGGAAGTGATTGAACAGACGAATTTTCCAAATCAAGCATATGTCTTAGGAAAGTCTTTACAATAAATAAGGATAAATACAAGGTTCTATTATGTTTAACTTTGACTGAGATGAGTCATGAGGACTGTGTGAAAATTTTTAGAAAATCTTATAGATAAAAAGTAAAAATCTAAATGCAATGAGCAGCTCCGTTAATTCATAAAGACTGTTTAGTTTGGGATAACTCAATGTATTTAGATCTTATTCTTTACTATATAGATAGCAAGTTATTTTAAATGGAGGAAGGATAAATTTATGAAATTAGTAAAACAACAGATACTTACTGGTGAGAGAGCTATATATTTTATAGCAAAGATTTACAGGTTTCCTATTCAACGTTTGCTGATGGGGAGTCGACCTTAAAGGAGAGTCAGAATATTAAAATAGATCACAGTATATTTAAATGGAAATATCCATTATGGTACTGTAAAAACATTCTGTCTGTGCAAGCTTTTGCTAAGTGAAGCTGGACTATATGTTTCAACAGGAAAAGTCTATGGGAAAACTGGAAGAGGCTTTATTCGAATCAATATGGCATGTCCAAGAGAACGGCTTGAAGACGGTCTTACACATTTGAAAAAAGGAATTGAATTATTTAAAAAAGTTTCTGGAAATAAAAGGTTCTAATAGGTTATTTATAAAAGTCAAACAGATAGTGCAAAGTAGACAATAACAGTGGATATGTCTGAATTCAATGGCAATGAAAAATATAATTATTTGTCAAGTAATCTGAGCGTAGATACCTCATCTTGTTCAGGTCTGTTTGTTTTTTGTGCCAGACATTTTCTCTGGCGGTAATTTCTTATGATGATTCCTCTTTTTTTCGTTAATTATCTTATAGGAGAGTGATTATATGTCAAATATTTTTAAACCATTTCAAGTAAAAAATGTATCATTTAGAAACAGGATAGTTATGGCTCCTCTTGTACGCTTTGGTTTTCCGAGCTATGAGGGAAGCATGGGTGAAAAACTTATGCATGACTATTTGAGCAGAGCCGATAAAAAAATTGGGCTAATCATCAGTCAAGCACTTTCCGTATTGGCTGACTGTAATACATCAAGTAAGGCTAGTGGTACATCAGGCGGGGCTGGCGCTTACTCCGACCAGCATGTCGGATATCTGAGTAAAATAGCCGAAGCTTACCATAAGAACGGAACTGCTTTTTTTGCGCAGCTTGCTCTTCCTGGTTTCGGTTTTTATGACGACAATTCCAGAGATATTAATAAGCTGACTAAAAAAGATTTAATTAAAATCAGAGACGAGTTTATCCGGGGGGCAGAGATCTGCAAAAAGGCCGGTCTTGATGGAATTGAACTGCATGGAGCACATTCCTTTTTTCTGAACATGATGGCATCTTCAGAGTCCAATAAGCGTCAAGATAGTTATGGCGGCGATTTGACCGGAAGGCTGACTTTAGTGAAGGAAATCACGGAGGGAATTAAGAGCTTCGCTGGAGATCGTTTCATCGTATCCTATCGGATGGGCTGGGGGGATAGCTTAGACATAGACGTACAGACTGCGCAAAAACTGGAAGACATAGGAATTGATATGTTGCATGTGTCTACAGGTATACCACGAGAAAGAAAGCTAAAACTTCCCTCCGATTTTCAGTATAATGAAACAGTTTATACTGGTGGCTATGTCAAAAAACATGTAAAAATTCCTGTTATCTGCGTAAATAACATTAAGACACTGGGTAGAGGCAACGTGCTGATTGAAAGCAACTACTGCGATTTCGTGGCATATGGGCAGCCGTTTTTAGCTGATGCCAGATTTATCGAAAGGTCATTAAAGGACAGCAATTACAAGCCCTGCTTTGAATGCCGTAACTGTCAATGGTTTATAGATGGGGAGAAATGTCCGGCACAATTGAAAGCGAAGGTTAAAGGTAGCAGTCTACATTAATACGTGCGCGTCCTCATACGCCAAGGCCTCCGCGGAAGTGATTTCCTCCGGAGGATCATCCACCCCGCACTCTCCATATTCATTTTGGAGATAGGAATCAATAAAAGAAAGAGGAGATTATTATGAAAATGAAGCTTTTTAGTAATAAATTAGCGAAAGTTATTATGTTGGGACTTGCACTTACTATTGTGAGCGGTGGTGTTGCAGTTGCTTTGGTGGCGCAGCATGGAAAACAGCCGCGGATTGAAGCGGATAAGAGCCTGCCAGCAGGCGATATGTCCCGTGGTGCAGACAACTTTTACAAGAGCAACAAAGTAGATGTTCAGAAAGTTACGTTTCATAACAGTTACAATATGAAGGTAGCTGGTAATTTGTTTGTGCCAAAGAACTTGGATAAAAGCAAAAAACATTCAGCCATTATTGTCGGACATCCTATGGGCGCAGTAAAAGAGCAAGGTGCAAATCTTTATGCTCAAAAAATGGCAGATAAGGGATATGTAACGATTTCGTTCGATATGTCCTTCTGGGGGGACAGTGAAGGGGAACCTGGTAACAGTGTTTCACCGGACATTTATGCGGATGATTTCAGCGCCGCCGTTGATTTTCTTGATACTTTGTCGTATGTAGACCGTGAGAACATTGGAGTCATCGGTATCTGCGGCAGTGGTAGTTTTGCCATCAGTGAAGCTAAAATTGATCCACGTATGAAGGCGGTTGCTACGGTCAGCATGTATGATATGGGAAGTGTAAATCGCAATGGACTGAATCACAGCCAGACGTTAGAGCAGCGTAAACAGGTTATCGCAGATGCAGCACGTCAGCGTGATATCGAATATGTAGGCGGTCAGCGGGAATATACAAGCGGTACACTGGAAAAAATCGATGAGAAATCCTCGCCAATTGCTAAGGAGTTTTACGATTTCTATCGCACTTCCAGAGGATCTGCTAATACAACTACGCATCCGACGCTTACGGGTAATATGAAATTCATGAATTTCTATCCGTTCAATGATATTGAAACAATTTCACCGCGTCCATTGCTTTTCATTACTGGTACAGAGGCTCATTCGATCGAATTCAGTAAGGACGCTTATGCAAAAGCTGCTGAACCGAAAGAATTGTATCTTGTTCCAAATGCCGGGCATGTTGATCTTTATGATCGTACAGATCTAATTCCGTTCGATAAACTCACGGAGTTTTTTAATAAATACCTGAATAAAAAATAAGGAAAATGTGTTCTAAAAAATCTGAAACAGTAAATAATACAAGGTGGAAATTCTGTAGATGTACTGAATAATGTGAGCGTTGAACTTAAAAAGACTAAAATGTAACCCATAGAGTAGACAATTTAAAAAAGTCACTCTATGGGGCATTTTTATGGATTATAATGAAAGAAATATGATAAGAGGCGAGTAATTAAAAAAACTCAAATATTGATACAATGAAAAACCCTTGAATTCAGGGGTTTTATTATTTTTTGTTGAAAAACAAGGAAAAAAGAACCTCTTGACTTAAAGCTAACTTTAAGTGTTATGCTTGTTGTAAATACCGAACAACAAATAATAACATAAAAAGGCTATATTCAATAATATGGCAAAGAATAAAAGAATTATTAGATAATGAATGAAGCATTGACTTCTGAAAGGAAAAATTTAAATGGAATATAGACAATTACCTCATGGTGGAGGAAAAGTAAGTACAATAGGAATAGGTGCGGGTAGTTTAAGCGAAGCGTATCCACAGCAGGTGCGTAAGATAATAGAGTATGGTATGGAGGTGAAATATGAATAGAAAATTAAAAATTAAAATAACCATAGACATAATTATGACTATACTTATGCTTTTGGCAATGGCATATCAGTTAACTGGTAATTACCTTCATGAGATAATAGGGGTAACATTATTTGTCCTATTTTTCTTACATAATATGCTTAATATAAAATGGTATAAAGCAATTTATAAAGGAAAGTACAATTTGCGGCGTATTATAAGCACAGTGGTAAATGTGCTTATGTTATCATCAATGATACTTTTGATGATAACAGGAATTATGATATCAAAAGATGTGTTTGCGTTTCTTGAAATAAGTGGTGGATTTGCGGTACGTGGGCTACATACATTTGCAGCTGCATGGGGATTAGTATTTATGTCTGTACATGTTGGGATGCATTGGCAAATGCTTATTAATATGACAACAAAAATAACTGGGCATACTGATAAAAATATAATAGTAACAATTATTATGCGTCTCATAGCTGTTGGTATTGTGGTATATGGAATTAAATCTTTTTTTGATTTGGATATCAGTTCAAAGTTATTCATGCAAACAACTTTTAGCTATTGGAATTTTGACGAATCGATCATGGGATTTTTCTTATCTTATATATCAATTATGGGTATATATATAGCAGTAACGTATTATTTATTAGTTTTAATAAATAAATTTCATAAGTAAAAGATGAGCGGATATAGAGGTGAAATGTATCTCCTCATCTTTTTCAAAAGGTCTTGACTTGGAGTGCACTCTAAGTGGTAGGCTACATAGGTTACCCAAGAAGTCTGAATGCACTTCGCTGTGTAAATGATGCAGCTGCTCAGATGGAGAAATAAAAGCAGAAAACTGAAACTATTACTTGACTTGAAGTTAACTCTAGGTAGTACAATGATTCTATTGTAAATTTTATTGTAAAAGGAGATTATATAATATGAGTAACAAAAAGGAATTAAATAACAATACAATTTTTCCAAAAGGAGAGCCGCTTCCAGAGATGTTTTCCAAATATTTCATTGGACAAGCATATTTAAATATGCTTACGACTACTGGTGTACCAATTGGAAATGTAACATTTGAACCTGCATGCCGTAATAATTGGCATATTCATCATAAAGGTGGCCAGATTCTTCTCGTAACAGAGGGAAGAGGGTGGTATCAGGAATGGGGAAAAGAGCCACAGGAGTTACATCCAGGAGATGTTGTTAACATTCTACCTGAAGTAAAGCATTGGCATGGAGCATCAAATGACAGTGCTTTTTCACACTTGGCAGTGGAAGTACCTGCAGAAGGATCATCTAATGAATGGTTAGAAGCAGTTACAGATGAAGTGTTTGGAGAGCTAAAATAAGCAAAACGAACAGACTATAATCAAAAATGAGAATGACGATGAATAATTTTATTTATGATATTCCAACAAAGGTCTATTATGAAGGAGATGCTTGGGATATTTTGTTGGGCAAGACATCAGTGGTTTCTATGCTTTTATTATTGATTAGTGGACGCTTTGCAAACAAAGCAGAAATAAACGATAATGGTACGTTATAAACTGGTACCTATAGACTAGACACTGATATGCTCCCCTTAAAGTAGACAGATTAAATGATAAAAACCTGATACTAGAAGTGGAGCATTTTTATGTCTAAAAGAACTAAATATACAACAGAACAAAAGAATGAAATATTAGATGCGTATGAGAATGGGCAAGAACGTATAAGCAGGAGGATTAAAATTGGAGCAGACATCTTTACAGTCGAAAAAGTTATTTACAAATAAGAATTTATTTAAATTATTTCTGCCACTTATCATAGAGCAATTTTTAGAATATCTGGTGGGGTTGGCAGACTCAATAATGGTAGCACACGTGGGAGAAGCAGCTGTGTCTGGTGTGTCTTTAGTGGATTTCGTCATGGCATTATTAATTAGTTTGTTCGCAGCTCTAGCTACTGGTGGTGCAGTAATTGCAGGACAGTATATGGGCAAGAAACAGATGAAAGAATCAAGAGAAGCAGTGGATCAAATGGTATGGTTTGTCGGTATCTTTTCCATCATAATCATGGTCATTATTTATTTGATGAAACCGCTTATTTTAAATGGTCTGTTTGGGCAGATAACGGATGAAGTACGTGGGGATGCAAATACATACCTGATGATTACAGCAATATCCATTCCGTTCCTTGCACTATATAATGTTGGAGCTGCAATTTTCCGTACTATGGGTAATTCCAAACTTCCCATGAAGGTGATGCTGGCTATGAATATAGTACACGCAATAGGAAATGCAATACTTATTTACGGCTTCAACTTTGGAACTGCGGGTGTTGCTATACCCACCTTGATAACACGTATTGCGGCTGCAATTATTATTATCACCTTAGCTTTAAACAAAAGGAATGCAATATATATAAAGAAAAGTTTAAAACATAAATTTAACTGGCCAATGATTAAAAAAATCTTAAGTATTGGTGTTCCATTTGGAGTGGAAAATGGTTTGTTTTATCTGGGAAGAATTATTGTACTCAGTCTTGTTGCTACTTTTGGTACGGCAGCAATTGCAGCAAATGCGGTGTCAGGTACAATTGTAATGTTTCAAGTGTTACCAGGTATGGCAATTGGTCTTGGATTAACTGTGGTTATATCAAGATGTGTCGGTGCAGGGGATTATGAACAGGCTAAATATTATAACAAAAAAATTATGCGTGTTGTGTATGCATCTCATGTGGTGAGCTGTGTATTGGTACTTGCATTATTGCCTTTCATAATGAATGTTTATGGGTTATCTGAGGCTGCAACGACCTTGGCCACTCAAAATATTTGGTGGCATGCAGGATTTATGGTTGTAATTTGGCCGCTTGCTTACACTTTACCAGTGACATTTCGCGCATCTGGAGATGCCAAATTCCCGATGATGGTTGCAATTTTGTCCATGTTTTTCTGCCGTATTGCACTAGCTTATCTGCTAAGTATTTATTTTAATATGGGAATGTTCGGCACATGGGTGGCTATGTTTATTGACTGGATTGTTAAGGCAATCATTTATGTATGCAGGTATATGAGTGGAAAATGGACTACGTTTCATGCAATTTAACCGATAATCTGCAATTCCTGCTTTGGTAAATTCTTTATCTATCATAAAGAAAATGCAGGTGTAACTATGACTGATAAGGACTTGGAAGTGGGAAAGTAAGTAATACGTATTTTATACTATAAACAATTATTTGGAGGTACATGATATGGAATATCGAATTTTAGGAAGATCAGGAATTAAAGTAAGTGCCATTGGTATTGGCGGTGAGGGATTTGAGAAAAAAAGTTATGAAGATTGCGAAGCAATTATTGATTGTGCAATAAATGAAGGTATTAATTTCCTTGATATATACAATTCAAATCCGGAAGCTAGAAGTAATGTTGGCAAAGCGTTAAGTAAATATCCTCGAAGTAGTTTTGTTATTGAAGGACATCTAGGTTGTACCTGGGATGGAGGACAATATCGGCGTACCAGGAATTTAAATGAAGTTGTCAATTCATATGAAGACTTTTTAACTAGAATGAAGCTCGACTATGTGGATGTAGGGATGATTCATTATGTTGATGATCAAAAGGATTTTGATAACATTTTTAATGGAGAAATAATTAAATATGCAAAAGAATTAAAAGAAAAAGGGATAATTAAGTCTATAGGACTATCAACACACAATACAGATATTGCTTTTAGAGCAGTGGAAACGGGAATAGTTGATGTAATTTTATTTAGTATCAATGCTGCTTATGATATGTTACCAGCCAGTGAAGATGTAAACATATTATTTGAAGAAAATACTTTTAAAAACAGGACTTATGAAGGTATTGATCCAAAACGTGATAAGCTATACCAAACTTGTGAAAATGCGGGTGTTGCTTTAACTGTTATGAAAGGATATGCTGCCGGAGTGTTACTAAATGGCAAAGAATCGCCTTTTGAAAAAGCACTGACCCCGGTACAATGTTTACATTATTGTTTAACCAGACCGGCAGTTGCTTCAGTAATGGTGGGAGTAGATAATAGGTCTCAAATACTTGCAGCAACAGTCTATGCTACTTCCAGTAATAAAGAAAAAGATTATAGTGATGTTATTGCAAATGCTCCAAGAAGTTCATTTAGCGGACATTGTATGTATTGTGGACATTGTGCCCCATGTTCAAAAAAGATAGATATTGCATCAGTAAATAAATATTTAGATTTAGCATTAATTCAAGACGATGTTCCTGAAACATTAAAAAATCATTATGACTTATTAGAACACCACGCAAGTGAGTGCATAGAATGTGGAGCATGTATGAAAAACTGTCCATTTGGTGTAGATATTATTAATAAAATGAAACAGGCAGTTAAACTATTTGGCAATTAGACAATTATACAAGTAATTGAAAAGATTAAAAAGTACTTGACTTGGGATTAAAAGCGATTCCAAAATTATTAAAAGAATTGGCAAATACATTTGAGTAGTTACGAATAGAAGATTGGAGGAAAGCAAAGATGACTATTAGTGAAGTAAGTAGAAAATTTGACCTTTCTCAGGATACATTGCGTTATTATGAGCGTATCGGACTGATACCAGAGGTAAACCGTACGAAAAGTGGTATCAGGGATTATACAGAAGAATCCTGCAGATGGATTGAATTAGCAAAATGCATGCGTTTGTCTGGAGTGCCAATAGAAACCCTGATTGAATATTGTGCACTTACACAGCAAGGAGACTTGACTATAACAACCAGAAAAGAACTTTTAGTAGAAGTGCATAAGAAGCTTGTGAAAAGAATGGAAGATACGCAAAAAACGTTAGACAGACTGAATTATAAAATAGACAGATATGAAAAGGCAGAAGTGACAGGCGTTTTGTCTTGGGATAAGTAGAATAACGATTTGTAACAGGATTAGAATCTCCGTACTCTTAAAATAGAGAGTATGGAGATTTTTTTGATAATAATTTATGAAAGGTATTGACTTGGAGTTCACTCCAGGGTGTATGTTTTTAATGTGGAAATAAATCTAGATACATTAAATGCACTTAATTACATTAATGAAATGGTTTCGGAAAATAACTAGGAGGCAAACATTATGAGAGTATTATTAGTTAACGGAAGTCCCCACGAAAAAGGCTGTACCTACACAGCTTTAGATGAAGTGGCAGAGACACTTAAAAGAGAAGGTATTGAGACAGAGACATTTTGGATTGGTACAAAACCTCTTTCAGGTTGTATTGCTTGTGGGACCTGTGGTAGAACAGGACGTTGTGTATTTGATGATAAGGTAAACGCGTTTCTTGAAATAGTAGGAAATTATGACGGATTTGTATTTGGTTCACCTGTTCATTTTGCGTCGGCTGGTGGTGCCATTACTTCGTTTATGGATAGAGTCTTTTTTGCTGATTTATGTTCAGGAAAGCAATCATTTTATTTAAAGCCAGCGGCGGCAGTTGTATCGGCCAGAAGAGCTGGAACAACTGCGACGTATGATCAGATGAATAAATACTTTGCGTTAATGCAGATGCCAATTATTCCATCTAACTATTGGAATATGGTTCACGGTTTTACTCCAGAGGACGTAAAACAGGATTTAGAAGGGTTACAGATTATGCGTATTCTTGGAAGAAACATGGCATGGTTTTTGAAAATAAAAGAAGCTGGTATCAAGTTAGAAGTTCCATTCCCAGAAAAGGAAGAACATATTCAAACAAACTTTATTCGTTAAAATTAAGAAGAAAGCAAGATTATAGTAACAAATACATTTTAAACAAATACTTTTGCTAAATAATTAAATGCAATAAGATGTTTAAATAAAGTAATACCGGAGTAGAATTTAATAAATATTAGGAGGAAAATTATAAGACAGTTTAAAAGAGGTTGCAACAACATTTGATAAATAATTTTAACTCAAAGAGTATTATAAAATAAGAAAAAGAAAGGGAGAACAAGAAATGATAAATTTAAAAGAAGAAAAATGTCTGATAGCCTATTTTTCACGTGAGGGAAATAACTATGTTAGTGGAAGGGTTGTGAACTTGCCAATCGGTAATACAGAAGTAATTGCAAAGATGATTCAGGAAATGACAGGAGGTAATCTTTTTCGAATTGAAACTGTAAATTCTTATCCTAAGGATTATACAGAAACTACGGAGGTGGCACAAGATGAACTGCGCGCCAATGCCAGACCTGAACTTACGAATCATGTGGAGAACATGGATTCTTACGATGTGGTATTTTTAGGTTATCCAAATTGGTGGGGAACGATGCCGATGCCAGTATTTACGTTCCTGGAGGAATATAATTTTTCTGGAAAAACTATTATTCCATTTTGTACTCATGAAGGAAGCGGGTTAGGTCATAGTGAAAAGGATATTGCAAACATATGTCAGAAAGCAACACCTTTGAAAGGTTTGGCTATTAATGGCTCGCGTGTTAATGCGGCGAAAAAAGATGTCACTAATTGGTTGGATAAAATCGGTATAATTTCATAACTCTATTCTAATTATAATTAGTCGCGGGTTTTACTGGTGGAGGCGGACCTCATCATAAATAAAACCGTTACATGGGAGGTCTTTTAAATTTAAGTTATAACTTGATTAGAGTAGGAATAATCCTATTTTTGTTTTTTAGTTTGCGAAAAAATCAGATTTATTAAGAAGGTTGATAAATCATCTAACCAAATTTTGTATAATTATAAAATATTACCTAAATTATGATATAATATGGATATATATAAGAACAAGTAAAAAATAATTATATACGAGGGGATAAGATGAAGAATTTTAATAATTTCTTAAAAAATATGTTAATTAATGATTTAGAATGTAAGGCATATTATGAAAGTAAGAAAATATTAGAAAAAAGAAAACCTTTTTATGTATCAAGACAAAAATGGTTAGATATTCGTAAAGTTGCTATAGATAGATTTGTAGGAGAAAATAAAAATTCTAGAAATATTAGGGAGCTTGAAATGAGTACTTGCTATAAACTTTTAAATAATAATAAGCCTTCTTATATTAGTGACAATGAATGGGATTATATATTGAAAAAGTCTACAGAGGCATTAGAAGAACAAATCAAAAAAATAGTTTTGGAAATGATTTATTACAATGATTTTTCGGCGCTTTTAGGTTTGAACAAACCTCAAAATATTAAGCAAGATATGTGGAATATAATACAAAATGAAATTTTTGATGTATTTATATTGTTAAAAAAACACAATGCTAGTCAATATTATTTTAATACAGAAAAAATACTTGATTTACTAAAGGAAAGAAAACAAGATGGAATGGCAGAGGATAAGTGGCTGGATTATTATAATTTTTTAAGAGAATTGTATTTGCAAAATTTATTTAATAAATTATATTCTATAAAGTCTCCAATTGAATTTATAAATAATCATCCACTAGAATATTTAGAAGTCGAAAAAATTTATGAATTAAAGCATAAAGCATATAGATTAGAATTACTTGCCTTTAAAATACTTTGTTATACTAATAATCCGAGAGAATTAATTAAAAAGAAAAAACCTGCTTGGATTAAGGATATTGATTTTAAAATAATACTATTAGAGTTAAAGGGTAAAATTGAGATTGATGAAAAGAGAGAAGAATATAAAGAAAAACTACAATTAATTAATGAAATTTTAAAATGCAATAAATTAAAGATGGATACACCCAAAAGTATAAATGAAGAGGACTGGTCATATTTACGTGATTTAGAAAAAAGTATAAAAGGCAAAATAGATAATAACAAGAATAATGATAATGAAATTCTACTAAATGATAAAGCGAAAAAACTAATTGAGGATGAAGAAGAAACAAAATATTTAAAAAAAATCACAAATATATTAAAGGATAATAAATTAGTATATTAGGTATTCGAATAAAATTTAAATATTGCTTTATTTTAATCTATACATTGCATAATGGTGTATATCAATATAATAAGAATAATTGATTAATAAGGATTACATTATAGTAAACGGTTAATAAAATTTTACTAAATAAATATAAAATAAATATAAATAAAATACGGCATAATATATATAAAAGCACGGCATAATATAAATAAAAGCATTAGGAAACAATTGAATTATGTAATATGCCCTAAAGGGATATTTGAAAATAAGTGAAGGGTGTGTGGAAAATGAATAAATTAGAAAAACTAATAGATGCAGGATTTAAGGTAAAAATCCAGACAAGTTCTAAATTCTGTTTAACTTTAGATGATGTAATTCCTTGTATGAGCTTTAATTCGGATAGTATAGAGGGAGCTATTGATTCAGCTTATGACTATGTAAAAGAACAAAAAAAATTAACAGATAAAAAAGAAATAGAAAAAGAAAAAACAGATTATAAAATTATAATTGATGTACCGCAAGAACAACCACAACAACAAGAATTAAAAATTGATGAAGAAATGCTTAGTGATGAATTCAAGACTACTAATACTATTAGATTATATACATATGTGTGGGATCAGTTTAAAAGTTTTACAGAGACATATGAAGAAGAGAAAAGCATGGATTTAGTGAGTATGGCACTTCTAGAATATATTGATAAATATAAAAAATAATATATAAAAGTTGTTTAATACATTTAAAGAATATGGTGTTAGCAAAAGGCTAACACCATATTTTTAGTTAGATTTATAGTTATTTAGATACTCTTCAAAAGAATCATATTAATAATATGTTTGTAAAAAATAATGTTATTAATAGGTAGTACAATGTAATGAATTAAGTAATTATATATCGGAGGGAAACATTATGAAGAAGATTTATTATTATTGTTTACAGTGTGCTTGGTACATTTTGCTAAGCTTTATAGCTTTAACATATTATAGGACTTATGGATGGGCATTTTTAGTAATATGTTTTATCACATTATACATAGGGGATAACTTAATAACAAAGTTTTTTAAACCAAAGAGCTAAAAAACATTTTTATAAAATATATTATAGGTTAATACTATTGTTTGATTAACTATTTATTCACATAAAAGAAGTTCAATCTATAAGATTAAACCTCTTCTAAAACATTTAAGCTACCATCTACTTAGAGTACAGTGCTCTACTAATAGTATATGTAATTATGGTTAAAATGTGCTACTATATATTTATTTTTTTGAGCTTATTATCAATTTGTTCATAATGTATATTATTAATAATAAGTAATATTATAAATCTATTTAAGAAATCATATTAAAATTTATAATTTGTACCGTACAATTATAAATATACTGCAGTTTTGTTTTTTTATTTTTCAAATTATAAAACACCTTAGAGAATATTTACATATGATAACATTGAGGAGGTAATAAAAAGTATCTTTTTTATCTTGTTTGAATAGTTAAATAGAAGAAAGATAAACTAGATATGTAAAGATATAGTTATAACAAATGCATATGTAATATACAACAAATTACCTTTATTTAGCACAATAAATGTTTTATATGGGGGGTGAGTGAAGTGAATTGGAAAGAAGAATTAGTATTACAATTTCGAAATATGACTATTGATAGAAATATTATCAGTAAATCAATACAAAATTTTGTTGATGTGTTTAATAGTAATTTAGACAAATATAATATAAAAAATATTAGGGCAACAACAGATTCAAATGATTATATAGATATAAAGAATTATAAAAAAGTTGAAATAAAATATTCAGATACCAACGTTACTTTTACTTTATTCAAAAAAGACGGAGTAAAACAAAATATATCCATTAAGCTAAGTATTGCTAAAAAAGTTGGGGGTTATTTCCTTCAGTATATTAATACAGAAGAACGTAATCCAAAATTGAAAGCATTTATTGACGAAAATACTATTGATGGGATTTTGCAAGATTTATTTGAACTAAATGAGGAAGCAATAGCTGTGAATGAAAAATAATTACTTAAGAGCATCCAATGGGTGCTTTTTTTCTGTTATATTCTGTTATAAAGCAACAAGGGCACAAGCACTGCTTATACCCTTTGACATTTTTATTTCATTTTACAATATTTTCACGTTTGGTAATATAACAAATTTGTACGAGTTACTTTTTCTATAGGTATAGAGCTGTTAGTAAATAAATTCAATGATGCCAAGTAATATTAGCAAGATTCCTGAAAATAATGGTGCATATCTACCTAGAATTTTACCTAAAATATGATTGCCTGCAGATACACCAAATATAATTGCAATTATACTTAATACAAATGTGGATAGGACTGTAAGTGGAATACTAACTCCTGTAATACTTGCAGCTATTCCTGTGCCTAAATTGTTAAAGGTCAATCCCAATGAAACAAGAAGAGCTTCACCCATACTTATGTCACCAGAACTATCTAAATCTGATTTTTCAGCATATTCAATCATATCAGTAATGTTTTTTAAAGCAAGCTCTTTTGGTTTAGTGTTATTTACAAGTTTTATTAAGCTCTGTGTTACAAAGTATAGTCCCAAAATGATAATAACTATAGCACCTAAGATATTAGCTACAGAGTGAGGTAAAAGTTTTGATATATATGATCCAACTAACATTGATAAAAATGTTGCTGTAGATGTTACAATCGCTATTATAAGATTTGCTATTATACTTACCTTTACTTTCTTTATTCCATAAGCTATCCCTACTACTACGTTATCTAAATTAGAGGACAAGCTAAATGATAATGCACATAAAATTAACACCATATATGTTCTCCCTTTTTATCATTTACAGTCTAATATATGGGTTAAAAACTTATATGGTGATTAAACACTTATCTTAAATTCATCTGCGAAAAAAGGTGTATTATATATAATCTATATAAATAGGTTGTTATTTATATAGATATTAATAGAATTGAAACTACCAATTTCAAGAATTAAATTGGGAACTATAAAGATATAAAATAAAATTAAATCATTAACTACTCCTGTTGCATAATAATAGTACTAGGGTTAATTATTAAGATAGTAGGTTTGAGCATATTTACATTAATAATACGTTATATAAGGAAGTGTATTACATGAAAATCATATTTGATTTTTTAATAAAAAAGTTTATTAAAAATCATTCTAATGTAAGTTCACAAGAGGTAAGGCAGTCTTATGGATGGCTAGGTGGCATAGTAGGATTTATAATCAACACAACAATACTTATTTTAGAACTTATTGTAGGTCTTTTCCTAAATAGTATTTCTATTACAGCAGATGCCGTACATAACTTAACGGATGCTGTATCTTCTATAATAACAATTATAAGCTTTAAATTAGCCAATCGCCCTGCTGATTCGAAACACCCATTTGGGTATGGTAGGGTGGAATACATTACTTCATTGTTATTTTCTCTATCGATTCTTATAGTAGGATATGAATTTATAAGAAGTTCTATAAGTAGAGTTCTTAATCCTGTTAGTATTCCATTTAATATGGTTGCATTTTTGCTAATGTTATTAGCACTTCCTCTCCAAATTTTTCTTGCCAGATTTACTAAGTATATTGGTACGAAAATTAACTCCTCGGCTTTAAAAGCAGCGGCAGTAGAATATTTAACTGACATACTTGTACTATCTATGGTAATTATATCACTAATTATATCTAGATTTACAAACTTGCCTGTAGATGGGTATGCAGGCATAGTTGTATCACTTTTCATACTACACTCAGGATTTGTACTTTGTAAGGAAACATTAGACTATATATTGGGAAAAGCTCCTGATAAGGAATTAGTAAAAAATATTTATACTGAGGTTTTAAGTTATAAGTATATTACTGGAGTGCATGACTTAATTATTCATAATTATGGACCAGGTAGATATATGGTTTCGCTACATGCAGAAGTACCATGTGATATTCCCATAATGCGAATTCATGATGTTATTGATAAGGCAGAAAAAGAAGTAGGAGAGAAACTAAACCTTTGCTTAGTTATTCATATGGATCCGTTTAAAAGTGATAGCCCAGATGTTATTTTTTTAAAAAAACAGTTAAACAATGAGTTATCAGTAATTAAAGGAATCCAATCAATGCATGATTTCAGAGTCGTAGGTGATGTAGATGCAAAAACATTAATTTTTGACGTAGTAGTAGATAAATTATATTATAATGAAAAAGCTAAAGGTGTTATTCTTATGAAAATAGAGGAGGGGGTAAAAAATATTTCACCACAACATCGATGCATAGTTACAATGGATCAAGATTTTTATTAAAATAAATTTTGTGCAAATAAAAGAAGAAGAATAACACTTAATCATAAGTGTTATTCTTCTTCTTTTAGATTATAAAGTCTAGGGTATACTCAGAATTCATACTATTATATTTTTCTACAAGATCCTGTAATGTGACAGAGTCCATAACTTTATTAATTTGTTCATTAACTTCTTGCCATACTAGAGTGTTTATGCAAACTTTGATGGTTTTATCTTGTCCTAACGCTCCATCATCATCTCCTGTAATATTTAAGTCACCTTCAAGTATTCTTAAAACTTCACCTACTGTAATTTTTGAAGCCTCTTTTGATAGTGTATAACCACCCTGTGAACCTCTTGCGCTTTTTACAAGTTTTGCTTTTCTAAGTATTGAGAAAACCTGTTCTAAATAATTTTCTGAAATTGATTGCCTCTCAGCAATAATTTTCAATGGTATATAGTCACCAAATGAATGAACTGCAATATCAACCATTGCTCTTAAACCGTATCTTCCTTTAGTAGAAATATTCATTGTATGTTATTCTCCTTATCTATACTAAAATATATATGTAACACATAATATAATATCTATTTACTATAGTAAATGATACTATATTGAAAAGAATAAGTCAACTTAAGCAGTTATAAGGGGGGTCATGTAATTATCCTTTCATTTATTCCATATAAAATTTTAATATGCCTATTCAATTGAAATACCAATTTTAACTTTGTACGTTCACTTAATATATATTTAGTAATAATATTGATTTAATACTAAGTGCAAATTAGAAAAAGCCCATGATACCCACAGGATTTTTCTAATATAGTTTGATAAAAAGAAATATAATTATATATTCTCAAACTCGTTTAAAGTTTTTATTTTGTTTTCAACTTTTACTTTATCGCTCCTTATATTATCCAATTGTTGAAGCAATTTCTTGTTTTCTACTTTTATAGTTTTGCTTGAAGCGTGTTGTAGACCAGTTTCTGCAAGTTCTAAGGTATACTGTATTTCTTGTTCAAGTTTACTCTTATAAGTCTCTTCAAATTCTTTTTCTACTTCAGTTAGCTCTTCATTTAATGTTGTTTTCATACTGTCAATGACCTGCCTTGTAACTTCTGATTTAATTTGTTCTTCAGTTTTCATAGTAATTTCATCTCCTATAGTTTAGATTAATAATGAACTCTAATTAACCAAAATTTAATGTTTTTATCACTCCATCCAAGATCCCAAGGAACTCTACTTCTATCTGAATTGTGACAACTAACCAAGGTGTATCCTCTTGAATCAGCGCCTGTAACAACTGAAATATGAGTGATGTCATTTTTCTTTTCATAAGCAACAAAATCTCCTGGTAATAGTTTGTAACTGGCTTTATATACCTTATCATAGCTACCATATGCAATTGTTGATGATCTGCCACTGTATGTCATATAACTTTTAAAGCCATCTGCGTTAAGCCAAGCTTTTGTGGCTCCATTTTTATCATAACTCCAGGCCGAATTTTTTCTGAATTTGGCTCCCTCAAAAAGAATTTGAGATGCAAAGTTTGCACAATCTCCACCTTGGGGATTATAATCTCTATACTTTTTGTTATACTTATATTCAAACTCTAATGAACTAGCAGCACCGCAATATTTATCGGCATATTCTGCAGCATCTTTCCTTCTTTGATCTATGGTAGATAAATCTCTTGAATTTTGTGATAGTATATATTTTTTTATAGAATCTGCTTTAATATTACCTAAATCCAAAGAATTAGCAAAAGGATCCTTATACCATTCTTTAGAGATTACCCAAGAATTATCTTTACTCATAAGCTGTAAATTGTGATAGGTTCCAATTTTTGAAATATTTTGAACTTCTGGATGATCTTCATATACATACTTATATTCCGTGGAACATAATAAATAAATTGAAAAATTATTATCGATGCCTCTAACTTTTTTTACAATTACTGTAGGTGTAATACTTATAAATTTAACTCCTTGTTTTTGTGCCCAATTATTAATGTAGTCCATCTTTCTTTTTTCATATTCATAAGCCCAAGTTCCATACTTTGTGTCCATATTATAAAGTGATTGTATAAGTTTTAAATCACCACTAAGTATAGCTTTATTTCTCTTGATAAAAATTTGTTCAATGTAACTGGTAACTTCTTTTTTTGATTCATCAGTTACAGAATATGCGTAATTATTAGCATATATTTGAATCAATAAAAGAAGTATTATAAATACAAATAATTTGATTATTGTCAATTGTGATCTTTTTATTTTATAAAAATTCATAATATTATACTCCTATTATTTTATTGATTTGTTTATTTTTTCTATGACGTTTTTTACGTATTCTTGTTGAATAGGTGCACCTTCATACCATATTTTATTAGAATCAATGTTATTTGTAAAAAAATTAGCCTTTAAAATAATTTCTGGTCTATATTCAAAGTGGAGTATATCAAAGTGTGACCATTTACCTCCCCAAACAAAATTATTATTTTCAAACACTTTTACTAGCTCACTCGGATAAGAGGCTAGCCTTTTATTGCCTGCTTCTTTCGACGCCCATTTCCAATAATCTCTTTTATCACTAGCAAGATCTATAGCAATTCCGTATGAATGGGGGCTTAATCGACCTGTACCTGAAATCACGCGGTAATTAAAAGTACCACTACAAGGCAAAAGGCATTTCTGTACATTTGCATTGCTCTCCGACATTGGCATTAATTGATTCATTACAGCACTAAGAGAAACTGCAGCTCCACTACTACTGTTAAATTGGTAATTATGATAACAAACATTAACTTTTGTTAGTTTTAATTCTATTGATCCTTTAGAGCTACCATAAACTTCGGATAACAATCCATAATTTCGGAAACGACCAGGATCAAAATCTTCAACCATAATAGATTTTATAGGAGAAAGAGGATAAAGTTGTTCTAGTGTATCTTGAAGGTCTGGATTTGCTAATTTTTCTTGAGAATTTTTTGTTTTTTTATCATCATAAATTAGCTTTTTACCAGATTTCATTATCAAATATACATAATCATTAGATCCTTCAATATTCGTAATATATTCAGGATAAGCTAACATTAAGCACAGTAGATCTTGTTTCATTGTTACATTATATTTATTAGTGATTTTTTTCTTATTAGTAACATCTGTAGCCGAGGCTTTTGCTATATTACCTGTATTAAGAAGTAAACTAATAAGAATTGTGAAAGTGAAAAATTTTCTCATGATAATATTCTCCTCCTTAAAAAATTAACACTGTTACTAAAAATATCATGATTTTAAACAAAATCAATTTGTTATTTAATAATACATTTGCTATATAATATTGCCTATGAGCTATTATTATATGTGTGGATATATTAACAATATTAGTGTAGCTATTTCCAATTCAGATATAAAAATAATAATGTTTAAAAATATGTATTTTTTTAAAAATTAAATTATGTGTTTATTAAAATAGAGCTAGTTCTAAGGCGAATAATTTTATTGTTAAAACTGAGAGCTATTTAGAAGAGAATTTAACAGAAGGATAATTTGAAAAAATGTCTATATAAGGGTGGCTTAGAACACTTTGAGATGTATGGCGTTAAATAGATTTATTAAGGTTAAACAGGCATCATAATTTTGATACCTGTTTTATGTTTTTTACATTTGATTATGATATGTCTTCAAATTATTATTAATAGAGAGGCAATAAAATTTGTAAAATATCGGTATTGCCTGTTATTAGCCATTTATAATGTTACCGCCATTTACATGAATAGTTTCACCACTTATAAACGATGCACCGTCAGAAGCTAAGAATACATAAGTTTCAGAGAGCTCTGCAGGTTGACCTGGCCTTCCCATAGGCGTATTGCTACCGAATTTACCAACCTCAACAGCGCTAAAGGAAGATGGTATAAGAGGCGTCCATATTGGACCTGGAGCCACTGCATTTACTCGGATATTTCTACTTTCAAGGGAAAGGGATAAAGAACGAGTAAAAGTAATTATTGCTCCCTTAGTTGATGAGTAATCAATTAAAGATTCATGTCCTTTGTAGGCTGTAACTGAGGACGTATTTATAATTACAGCTCCCTCTTTTAAATGTGGTAATGCAGCTTTTACCATATAAAACATACCGAAAATATTAGTTTTAAACGTTCTCTCTAGTTGATCTTTTGTGATATCTTCAATACTATTTTGAGGATGTTGTTCCCCGGCATTGTTAACAACAATATCTATTTTTTTGAGGTCTTTTATTGTTTGGTTTATGGCATTTAAGCAGAAAGTATCGTCACCTATATCTCCGGGTATCAAAATACATTTTCTACCTTTTGCTTCAATGAGTTTTTTAGTATCTTCTGCATCTTCATGCTCATCAAGATATACTATCGCTATATCAGCGCCTTCTCTAGCATATGAGAGAGCGACCGCTTTACCAATGCCACTATCACCACCTGTTATTAAGGCAACTTTATTCAATAACTTGCTAGAACCAATGCAATTTGGATTTTCAAAAATAGGTCTCGGGTTCATTAATGTTTCAAAACCTGGTTGCTTATCTTGTTTTTGCTCTGGCACATTTTTTGGATAATTAAAATTCTCGTTCATATTATGTCTCCTTCTGTAAATATAATATATTTTCTAGATATAGTTTGTGGTAAATCAATATTTATATTCATTTTATAGAAATCATAATCTTATAGTGATTAGGGAATAGCAAGAATACGCGAAATATGTTATAATTAAGAAATATGAGTGCAACGAACATTAAAATTAAAATAATTATATAATTGAAGTTGATAAAAGTGAAACATATTTATTTATATATCAAAGACCCATAAAGTCTGAGCTAAATGAAGATTAATCAGCCTAAATCTGCTCATATCACTAATAAAAGGTGGTTTCTTAGATGCAATACAATCATGGAAGAAAGTTGTTGTTTCCAATTTTCAAGAAGATTCATAACAGGATATTAGTGATTTGCGACATTTAAAGTTCAAGACAGCCACTTCCAAAGGAGAAAAAATGTTATTCGAAGACTTACAACTTATTACACCAATAAAAAAGGCCTTAAAAGATGAGGGGTATGTAGAACCTACTCCTATACAAGAAGCTGCTATTCCTAATATATTAGAAGGTAAAGACTTTCTAGGCTGTGCTCAAACAGGCACTGGAAAGACCGCAGCTTTTGCAATCCCTATACTACAAACTCTTTGCGGAAAACAAAAGGTTATAAAGGGACCCAAAAATATAAAGGCATTAATTTTAGCACCTACTAGGGAACTAGCAATTCAAATTGGGGAGAGTTTTACCTCTTATGGTAAATACATGAATCTTTCTAGTACAGTTATTTTTGGTGGAGTATCACAAAAACATCAGACTGATGCTTTAAAAGATGGAGTGGATATTTTAATTGCAACTACAGGTAGACTACTTGACTTAATGCAACAGAGATTCATTAATATACATCATGTTGAAATGTTTGTGCTTGATGAGGCAGACCGTATGCTTGATATGGGTTTTTTACGCGATGTAAAAAAAATCATAGCACAACTGCCTAAAGTTAGACAGACTATGCTATTTTCAGCAACTATGCCACAAGAAATTGAAAAGCTAGTTGATTCTATTCTTGTAGACCCAGTAAAGGTAGCAGTGACTCCTGTTTCGTCAACTATTGACCTTATAGAACAGGCAGTTTATTTTGTTGATAAAAAAGACAAAAAACAGCTACTTATTCATTTGTTAAAAGATAAATCCATAGTTTCTGCTTTAGTATTTTCAAGAACAAAACATGGGGCAAATAAGATTACTAAGGATCTTAACAATGAAGGAATAGAGGCTCAAGCTATTCATGGCAATAAATCGCAAAGTGCTAGGCAACTTGCATTAAATAATTTCAAAAGTGGCATAACAAGAGTACTAGTAGCAACAGATATAGCAGCAAGAGGTATCGATGTTGATGAATTATCTCATGTTATTAATTTTGATTTGCCGAATATTCCAGAGACCTATGTTCATAGAATAGGGAGAACTGGAAGAGCAGGACTCGGTGGAGTTGCATTATCATTTTGTGATGTGGAGGAAAAAGCATTTCTTAAGGATATTGAAAAAGTTATATCGAAACCAATACCAGTAATAGAGGATCATCCTTATCCTGCAAGCAATGTACAAGCAATAGTCAACAAGGATGAAGTTAAAAGAACATCTAATTCAAAATCGCGTTCAACTGGTTATGCAAGAAAAAATGGAAGAAATCAAGGTGGAAGACAACAATCTAGAAATTCTAGTACGACAAGATAAGATGAAAAGCATAAAGCCAATGATTATATAATAATCATTGGCTTTATTACTCTGTATTCTAATTTTAATACAGAATTATTTAGTAGTCACCGTTCTTAGCCCTTGCAATACTTTCTGCGCCTAAAATAACGAATAATTTTTTAATTAACATAACTAACATCTCCCTACTATAAGTTTAATGTTTGCTTGTCGACTACAATAATAGTATATCCAGCTATTCAAAAAGAATACATGATATAAGCAATAAAAAGTTAATTATAAATAACTACTACTAAAGTTATTTATAATCTTTATTTAGTTTAGAAGAATGCGAGTAAATATGGTGAAATGTACTAAATTAAAAAATGTAAAAAGGTGATTTAAAACATCTTTTTACATTTTTATTGTATAGTACATTTAAAGTTTTTTATTTAAACGCCTTTTGAAATATTAAATTTATAATACTTTTAGAGGCAACACCTTCATGTACTTTAACTCCATCGACATAGTAAGTAGGCACATAATAGTAATTATATTGTTTTGCTATATCTGGTTGAAGCTCTTCATCTATTATTTTAACTTCAATACCTGCATATTCTGGATTTTGTTTTTTTATGTTTTCCATAAAAGCAAGTGCTTTTTTACAGTACGGACACCATTCAGTTACAAACATAATTACTGGTTTCATTTAATATCACCACCAAACTTTTTCATTATAATCTATAATAATAAACATATCAATAGGATACACGATATTTTTTATGCTAAGTGCGTATTAAAATACTATATTTTTTAATACTATAATAACTTTTGACATTAGATAGAATGTAATTTTAGTAATATATACTGTGTATTATTATATAAAACAATTAAAATTTTTGATAGTAATTAATAGAAATAAGTTATATAATTTGCTATAATGAACTAGTCGAAAAATAATTTATTATAGAAAGAATCAGAAAAAAATTAATAAATTATTACAATTAACTAATAAAAGAAAATAAAGGAGTAACTTAAATGCAAACAATAAAACAGTTATGTAACAAAGAATTATTAGTGAAAATTCTATTATTAGCAACGATAGTACTATTCTTATATTTAATAAGATCTATATTTAATTTAATCCTATTAACTTTTATGATTACTTATTTGGTTAATAGTATGCAAAGTTTATTAGTTAAACAAATAAACAAAGTTATAAAAATTAATCCAACAATTATTACTATAATTATATATGTGTTTATTACAGTTACTATAGTTCTTCTTGCTGTGAAATATATACCAATTGCTATTTCTGAAAGTATAATTATTTTAGATAAATTGGAATATACCAAATTCACAAAAGGGACAAAAGGGGTTATGTTATATTTATCACCGATATTTAATAGAATTGATATAGCAAGTTATGCTAAAGCGGGTATACAAAGTATTATGCTTTTTGTAACTAATTTGGGAAAATGGAGTATAAATTTTTTCATGGCACTCTTATTAAGTTTAGTGTTTATTCTACAAAAAGATAGCGTTTTAAAATTTGTATACAAGTTTAAACATAGTAAAGCATCTGTGGTATATGATTATCTTAGCTATTTTGGTAATAATTTTTTAAACTCATTTGGAAAGGTAATACAGGCTCAAATAATGATAGCTATAACAAATACAGTATTATCAATTATAGGACTTACTATAATGGGCTTTCCTCAATTGTTCGCTCTAGCATTTATGATATTTATTTTAAGCCTTGTACCTGTGGCAGGAGTATTTATTTCACTAATACCATTGTGTTTAATTGCTTTTAAAATAGGTGGATTAATTAAAGTAGTTTTTGTACTTGTAATGATTTTTATAATTCATGCTATTGAGAGTTATATTTTAAATCCAAAGTTTATGTCTGATACAACACATCTTCCAATATTTTTTACATTTGCAATATTAATAGTGTCAGAACATTTTATGGGAACTTGGGGCCTTATATTGGGCATACCAATATTTATATTTGTATTAGATTTAGTTGGGGTGGAGTTGAACGAAAAAAGTAACTCAAAAGTTATAAAAGATTAATTGCTTAAGATAATATATTAGCCCATTTAGTGGTTTTTAAGGAAGGCAGTGATAATGTGTCAATAGAAAATCTGGAATCTATATTAAAATGTCCTGTATGCAATTTAAGTTTGAAAAAACACGAGAAACAATATGTATGTTTAAATAATCATACTTATGATATTGCTAGTAAAGGATATATTAATCTTTTATTAGCTAATCAAAAGAAAACAAAAGATCCCGGGGACAGTAAGGAAATGATGGAAGGACGTAAGGACTTTTTAAATAAGGAGTATTACAATATATTTTCCGAAAAATTGAATGAGGTAGTAATGTTAAATGTAAGTGAAAGTAATGTAAATATACTTGATGTTGGTTGTGGCGAAGGATACTTTTTATCAAAATTAAAAGAGTCCATATATAATAAGAAATCTAATTATGCTGTAAATAAAGAATTTGATTTCTACGGTGTAGATATTTCAAAAGCTGCTATTACTCATGCAATTCAAAGAGATAAAAATATCAATTTTATAGTAAGTAGTAATTTTAATTTACCTATTATGTCAAACACAATAGATATTATTATCAGAAATTTTGCACCTTCGGATGAGACTGAACTTAAGAGGGTTATAAAAGATAATGGTAAATTAATTGTTGTAACTCCTGGAATTGAACATTTATTTGGGCTAAAAGAAATATTATATGTAAATCCTAGAAAACATGAGGAAAAAGAGACGATTTTCGAGGGGTTTAAGTTAATAAAGAGCACAGAAGTTAAGTATAATATTCAGCTAGAAGATTCGGTAAGTGTAAAGAATCTTATTACAATGACGCCCTATTATTGGACGTTTGACAATTGCATGAGAGAAAAAGCAAGCGATACATCTAAGCTTGCAACCGCACTCCATTTTAACATAAGTGTTTATGAAAAAAGTAAGTAAAATAAATAAGAAATTAGAGGTGCATCTATGACTAATGATGAAATGTATAAACGTATAATAGCTATGACTAGTATTAAAACTGCGAAAAGCTTTATCAAGACCTGTGATATAAGTAAAGGTGACCTAGGCAAGCTTTGTAAGAAATTTAATATATTTGTAGAAGGAAAAGCTACTAAGGAAGACATGATTGATAGATTTCTAGGTGAAACCTTGGGCAAAAAATTAAAAAACAAGGTAATTAATAAATACAATACTAGATAAGAATTTAAAACAAGCTAATTTTATAAAAATATAAGACGTATAAATAACTTTATTTAATAAAATAATACCTAAGAGGTGAAAATTATGAAGTTATTTATACCAGATGTTGCATATATAGATCCCAAAATACTTAAGTATGAATCAGCAAAAAAAGTTATAAGATATTTAGAAAAGTTAAATGTACCAATAGTTAATTCTAAAAAGGTGATAATAGATAGTGGGTCACCTGAAAAAAATTATGCGATAGCTAAAAAAACTGTTTTATTTACAACGAACGGGCAAAAAAAATTAGTAAGTTGTAAACCATCTGCAGATTATCAATTCTCTTTATCAAGTTCCTGTCCAGCTAATTGTGAATACTGCTATCTTCAAACTACACAAGGTGAAAAACCTTTCATGAAAATTTTCCTCAACATTGAAGAAATCTTGGAAGTCATTAAAGGTTATATAGATGATAATAACCCCAATATTACTGCTTTTGAGTGCGCAAGCATAACTGATCCAATTGCTCTTGAACATTTAAGTGGAAATTTAAAAAGATGTATTGAATTTTTTGGTGAAAGCTCTAAGGGTAGGTTAAGGCTTGTAACTAAATTCGATGATGTCAATCAATTTCTGAAGTTAAAACATAATAAGCATACAAAGTTTAGATTTACGATAAATACACGCTATGTAATAAATAACTTTGAACACAATACTTCAGATTTTCATGAGAGGATAGGAGCTGTTAGAAAAATTGCTACTGTAGGATACCCAATAGGGTTCTTAATTGCACCTATTATGATATATAATAACTGGAAAGAAGAGTATAAAGAGTTAATAGACCAATTAAAGATAGCACTAGAAGGTTATAATGAAGAAATAAGCTTCGAACTTATTCAGCACAGATTTACAAAGGCCGCAAAGGAACTTATAATTCAAAGATTTAAGAATACTAAGCTTGACTTAAACGAAGACATGAGACTATTAAAATGGGGACCTTATGGTAAATTTAAATATGTTTACAAGAAAACAGAAAGTGAGGAAATAAAAAACTATATTTCTGAACTCATAAATAATAATTTTGAAAATGCAATAATTGATTACTTTACTTAGTTCTAAATAGTAGCAGGAAATATGAACTTAGAGAAATTACATATCACTATTATACACCTAAGGATGTTTGTGTAACTTTTAAATTTACTTAAAAGAAATTGGTAGAGCTTGAATTTGATTTTAAAAGGTAAGATAGTAATATTAATAAACCAGCATAAGGGACTTGCCTTTATGCTGGTTTGTTTTAATAATACATGCAACTTAAAAGCGTAATTTAAGTGGAAGGATAGAAATCCCTGTTTCTACAATTTCTAAAAACTTCTCTCTAGGCATATAAACTGCTCCTAAACTTTCTAAATGATCTGTATGAACTTGACAATCTATAATACTAAATTCCTTTTCGACCAGTACCTTGCCAAGAGAAATAAATGCTGCTTTAGAGGCATTATCCATAGTTGAAAACATTGACTCACCAAAGAAACATTTTCCCAAACTTACACCGTATAGTCCACCAACTAATTTATTTTGGTGCCAAGTTTCAACAGAATGGGCAAAGCCTAGTTCATGAAGTTTACAATAAGCTTCTATCATATCATTTGTGATCCATGTACCTGTTTCTTTTCTAACATTTGAACAATTAGAGATAACATCTCTAAAACAAGTATCAAATGTAATTTTATATGTATTCTTTTTTAGTAGTTTTCTCATAGAGTGAGAAGTTCTAATATTATTTGGATAAACAATAAATCTTGGATCGGGTGACCACCAAAGTATTGGCTCGTCATCTGAGTACCAGGGGAATATTCCATTAGAATATGCAAGTAATAATCTTTGAACGGATAAGTCACCCTCGATGGCTAAAAGACCATCATCATCTGAAAGAGATGGGTGAGGGAATACTAAATCGTTTGATAATCTATAAATTGTCATAATAGACTCCTCTCAAGGTATATATAAGGTTCAGTATATACTATAATAAGCATCCTTGCATGGTTTCATCTTGATGTTCATAGTATTACTAGAAAATTGCTTGAACTATATAGAATAAGATAAGAACTGGTAATGATTTTAAGCGAAATAACATAAACACATTTGGAGAAGTGATATACTCAATATAGGAAATGGTTTAAAAAGGACATTAAAGAGCATCATAAAAAGAGTGTAAGCAAAAAAAAATCAAAAATAATATTGATTATATATTAAAAAATATTAATATGATCCATAGAAAATTTTTAATTAAAGTGCTGAGAGGATGTTTTATATGAAGTTGTCTTATAAAGAAAGAATAAATAATGTAAGACCAGTAGTTGTAGTGAGTAGGTGTTTGGGATTTGAGGCTTGTAGATATAATGGCCAGATGGACGGTTGCAACTTAGTAGAAAAATTAAAGGATTTTGTAGATTTTATAACAGTATGTCCAGAAGTGCAAATAGGGCTTGAAACACCTCGGGAAGCTATAAGAGTTGTTAAAAAGGATGAATTAGCACCTGTAAGATTAGTGCAACATGAGACTGAACGGGAACTAAGTAAGGAAATGTTTGAATTTGGAGAAGAATTTCTTTTAACTCTTCCTAAAGTTGACGGTTTTATACTAAAAAGTAAATCGCCATCCTGTGGCATAAAAGAGGTCAAAATTTATAAAGGTATTCAAAAAGGTTCTGCCTCTGTGAAGGGAAAAGGATTATTTGGTGAGCTTGTAATGGAAAAATTTACTGATATACCTGTTGAAGACGATGGAAGGGTTAAAAACTATAATATACGACAACATTTTTTAACAAAGTTATATCTCATGAAGAACTTTAGAGTCATAGAAGAAAGTATGCTTATAGAGGATCTAGTGGAATTTCATAGCACTAACAAACTCCTTCTCATGTCATATAATCAAAAGCAACTGAAAATACTAGGAAGTATTCTAGGTAGACATGGAGAATTAAGTGCAGAGCAAGTTTACGAAGAATATGCTAAAAACCTTTCTCTTGCTTTAAATAAGCTACCAAGATATACTTCTAATATAAATGTACTTATAAAATCTATGGGATATTTTTCAGATAAGTTAACACATAGAGAAAAAGAATTTATTTTAAATACTATAGAGCAATATAGAGAAAGTAAAGTACCTTTTAGTGTTCCTCTTTATGTTATAAAATCTAATGCCATACGTTTTGAGAAAAAAAACCTTGTTAATCAAACTTTTTTTGAACCTTATCCATTGCAATTGGATAATGTTACTGATTCTGGAAAGGGAATCGACAAATAAGACAATAAATTTACTTATATTCTAATATTTATTCAATAGTTGAATTAATTAACCTTATTTGGACATAATTCCAAATAAGGAGGGGTAATATGAAAAAAAGAAAATTTTTATTTTCAATGTTAACAATAATATTAATTGCTTTTATTGGTGCAAACTATTCTCTTGCACGCTATATGAATAAGAATAATTTAAAGCTTGAAGCCTGTGGTACATTACCATATATGAAATTTACTGCGAAAACTATTGATAGTAACTTAATACAAACTTCGGTGACTACTAATTTAACTAGGGTAGCTCAGGAAACTAAATTTATTTTTAAAATTAATTACAAAGATAATGTAGTAAGAAATATGGTGCTTGAAAAATATTTTAATGATTCTAAAATATTAAATAGGAAAACACAATCAGAACTTAATGAATTTTTTAAAAACCAGGGGTACACTGTTCTTAATATGAGCACTAATGAAGTAGTTTTTGTTAATAATAGTGACAGGTACAGTTATAAAGCTAATAGATACTTTTTAGGCGTATATGAAAATTTAGTAACAATTTATAAAACAGATAAAAATGGTAATATAGAAGCTCAAAAAATATTTAACTCTAATGTATATGCTACGGATGGAAAACAGCAAAAATATGATTTTGAGTCAAAAGATAAAGGCGAATTACAGTATATTAAGATAGGTGACTTAAAAGAAAAAGATGGATTGGTTGAAGACCTAATTAGAGGTAGAAAATATAGTAAAGACGATAATACTAGCAAGAATATTGAAGAAAATGACGAATATGACAAAGGTGAATTTAAAACCCCGGAAAAAGCTTTTGACTATGCTAGGGGTTTATTAAAGTCTTAATATATTCATGTCTAATAAATAAATATGTGCTATAACCTTAAGAAATATATGTTTCTTAAGATCAAAAATCCTTAAGAATTAGATTTCTTAAGGATTTTTGATTTATTTTTTATTTTCATGTGCCTTAATTATTGAATTAATACCAGTTAGGTGGTAAAGTAATATATAGTCGCTATAAAAATTAGCGGATTGAAATTAGTCCCAATAATTAATTATTGACATTCACAAAAGAGCAGCTAGGAGGAAATATTATGTACGAATATATAAAAGGAATTTTTGTAGGTATTAATAAAGACTATGTTGTAGTGGATAATAATGGTATGGGTTATAAAATATATACCTCCGGAAGTACTATGGCAAAGATGCCTAAAACAAACGAAACTGTATTATTATACATAAAACAAATTGTTAGAGAAGATTTTATTGGACTGTACGGGTTTCTAACAAAAGATGAGATAGAGATGTTTAGTCTTGTAATTGGTATAAATGGAGTTGGTTCAAAAGCTGGTTTATCATTACTTTCAATTTGTAGTGTTTCAAACCTAAAGTATGCTATTGTATCAGGAGATGAAAAAACATTAACGCGGGCTCCAGGCATAGGCAAGAAAATTGCTCAAAGAATAATTTTAGAGCTCAGAGAAAAAATACATATTCAGCAGTCTGATGCTAAAGAGTTATCACAAAACTCAGGAATTAATTTAGTAGAGGATAAAAAACTTATGGAAGTTTTAGGTGCTCTTATTTCATTAGGATATTCTGAGAAGGAAGGGTCAAATGCATTAAATGCTGTAAGCAATGAACAATCACTTGAAAATATAATTAAAGATTGTTTGAAATATTTAATGAACTAAGGTGGGAATATACTATGGATGATATTGAGGAAAGAATTATTACTTCTTCCATCATAGAAGAAGATATGGATGCTGAATATTCACTAAGACCCCAAAAACTTAGTGAATATATTGGTCAATCCAAGATAAAAGAAAAATTAAGCATATTTATTAAAGCAGCTCAAAATAGAGATGAAGCTCTTGATCATGTGCTTTTGTATGGACCACCCGGACTTGGTAAGACAACACTCGCGAATATTATTGCGAGAGAAATGAAAGGCAACTTAAAAGTAACTTCTGGTCCAGCTATTGAAAGAGCGGGGGATTTAGCAGCTATTTTAACAAGTTTGAGTGATTACGATGTTCTTTTTATTGATGAAATACATAGGCTTAACAGGTCAGTAGAAGAAATATTATATCCGGCTATGGAGGACTATGCACTAGATATTGTAATTGGAAAAGGCGCTTCCGCAAAATCTATAAGACTCGATTTACCTAAGTTTACACTTATTGGTGCAACCACTAGGATCGGATTATTAACAGCCCCGCTTCGTGATAGATTTGGTGTGCTAAGTTCCATGGAATATTATACTCAAGGTGAGTTAAAAGAAATAGTAATTCGTTCTGCGTCTATTTTAAAGGTAGATATTACAAAAGATGCTGCAGTAGAAATTGCAAGACGTTCAAGGGGTACTCCGAGAATTGCAAATCGATTGCTAAAGAGGGTAAGGGATTATTGTGATGTAAAGGGAAATGGAATTATTGATTTGAATATAGCAAAGTCTGCGTCAGAACTTCTCGAAATAGATGATGAAGGCTTTGATAGAATAGATAATAAAATGCTTGAAGCTATTATAGATAACTTTAACGGCGGACCAGTAGGAATAGAAACTTTATCTTATTTTGTAGGAGAAGAGATAGGTACGCTTGAAGATGTTTACGAACCATATCTAATTCAAAAAGGATTTATAATTAGAACACCAAGAGGAAGAATGGCCTCTAAAAAAGCATATCAACATTTAAATAGACCAATTAAGAATTAAGTACCAAAACAACTTAAATAATTCATCATATTTAAGGATTACATAAATAAAATTAAAAAATTTTGACATAAAGAAAGGGTGTAATTTTTTGAAAGTAAAGGATTTTTATTTTGACTTACCAAAGGAGCTTATTGCACAACATCCCATGGAAAAAAGGGATGAGTCAAGGCTTATGGTAGTTAATAAAACTAATAAAGAAATAGAGCACAAGCATTTTAAAAATATAATAGAATATCTAAATCCCGGTGATTGCTTAGTGTTAAATGATACTAGAGTGTTGCCTGCAAGGCTTTTAGGAGTAAAAGAAGGAACGGGTGGTAAAATGGAATTCCTTCTCCTAAAGAGAATAGATATTAACCATTGGGAAACCTTAGTAAAACCTGGAAAAAAAGCAAAGATTGGAACTACGTTTATATTTGGTAATGGTGAGCTAAAAGCAGATGTTATAAGTGTTTCTGAAGGCGGAAGTAGAATAGTGAAATTTGATTTTGATGGTATATTTGAAGAAATTTTAGATAAGCTTGGAGAGATGCCACTACCACCATATATAACTGAAAAATTACAAGATAAAGAGAGATACCAAACTGTATTTTCAAGAGAGGTAGGCTCTGCAGCAGCGCCTACTGCTGGACTTCATTTTACTGAGGACCTGCTTGAGCAAATTAAAGATAAAGGTGTTAAAATTGCCTTCGTAACTCTACATGTAGGGCTAGGAACTTTCAGACCTGTAAAAGCTGAAATAGTGGAAGAACATGAAATGCATTCAGAACACTATATGTTGAATAAGGAAACAGCACGGGTAATAAATGAAGCTAAACTGAATGGTGGAAGAATAATTGCGGTGGGCACAACTTCTAACAGAACACTTGAAAGTATTGCAGATGAGGATGGAAAAGTTTGCGAGAAATCTGGTTGGACAGATATTTTTATTTATCCAGGATATAAGTTTAAAATTGTTGATGCGTTAATAACTAATTTTCATTTGCCAGAATCTACACTAATAATGTTAGTTAGTGCTTTTGCGGACAGAAATTTAGTTATGAGTGCATATGAGACAGCTGTAAAAGAAAAATATAGATTTTTCAGTTTTGGAGATGCAATGTTCTTATATTAGGAATTTGACTTAAATAGACCAGGCTAGAATAGACTAGGCTAGAATAGACTAATATACTGACTGGTTATTTTTGGAATATTATTCTCGAATAAATAGGAATAAGGAACTAATTTTTAATTATCGTATAGAAAGAAGGGTAAGTATGTATAAATTACTTAAGAAAAGTGGTAAAGTAAGACGTGGCGAGTTTACAACACCTCACGGCACAATTCAAACACCTGTTTTTATGAATGTAGGGACTTTAGCAGTTATTAAAGGCGCCGTTTCTACTATGGATTTAAAAGAAATTAATTGCCAAGTGGAATTATCAAATACTTACCATTTGCACTTAAGGCCAACTGACAAGGTAATAAGACAATTAGGTGGGTTACATAAATTTATGAATTGGGATAGACCTATTCTTACAGATTCAGGTGGATATCAAGTTTTTTCACTATCAAAAATGAGAAAAATTAAAGAAGAAGGTGTTTACTTTAATTCACATATTGATGGTAAGAAGATATTCATGGGTCCAGAAGAAAGTATGCAGATACAAAGTAATCTAGGATCTACCATTGCTATGGCCTTTGACGAATGTATACCCAATCCATCTACTAGAGAATATGTTGTAGATTCAGTAGCAAGAACTACAAGGTGGCTAGAGCGTTGTAAGATTGAGATGGATAAATTAAATCTTCAATCAGACACTATAAATAACAAACAGATGTTATTTGGTATAAATCAAGGTGGAACATACTCAGATATAAGAATAGAGCATGCTAAAACGATTAGTAAAATGGATCTCGATGGCTATGCTATAGGTGGCCTGGCAGTTGGAGAGAGCCATGAAGATATGTATAAAATCCTTGATGCAGTTGTTCCATATTTGCCTGAGGATAAACCTATATATCTTATGGGAGTGGGTTATCCAAGCAACATATTAGAAGCTGTATCGAGAGGTGTAGACTTTTTTGACTGTGTATTACCGGCAAGAAATGGAAGACATGGAAATGTGTTTACGAGTGATGGCAGAATAAATATTATGAATGCTAAATTTGAATTAGACGCAACACCAATAGATGAAGGATGTCAGTGTCCTACTTGTAAAAATTACACAAGAGCCTATATTAGGCACTTATTCAAGGCAAAAGAAATGCTTGCCATGAGGCTTTGTGTACTTCATAATTTATATTTTTATAATAAACTTATGGAAGACATTAGAGATGCCATTGATAATGATTGTTTTGAAGAATTTAAGGCAGAGAAGCTTGCTTTGTGGAATGAGTAATATTAATTTACTATAATATAATTAACTTATAAGATTAATAATAAGGGAAGTATTTAGTTTTTTAGAAATTAGTTTTGTAGGAAAATTATTTATTATAAGTTTGAGAAGTATTATAGAAAGGAGGGGAACATAAATGCAATCAATAGGAACTTTATTACCTTTAATTTTAATGCTTGCAGTATTTTATCTAGTAATATTTATACCAGAAAACAAGAGAAAGAAAAAATATGCTGCACTTTTAAATAATTTAAAAGTAAATGATGAAGTAATGACTAAAGGCGGTATGATGGGCAAAATAATCAACATTCAAGATGAGTACATTATATTAGAAAGTGGCCCAGACAGAACTAGAATTAAATTAGCAAAAAGTGGAATAGGCACAGTTATTAATGTAAGTAATGCTGAAGTAGTAGAGAAAAAGTAGAAAAATAAGTAATAAACCCCCTTTTTAAATCATATTTAATACTATAGATTTCCAATAAAAAATACTCTTTTTTATTGGAAATCTATAGAAAAGGGGGAATTTATATGGAAAATAAATTAAAGTATTCTTGTGCTGGTGAAGGCGTATTTAGGGCTGCAATTTTAACCTTAATTATATTAGTGATTTATTCTATAATAACAACTTATTTACCAGCTAGCATGAAGGTAACATCTGTTTTTTACATTGTAATAACATTAGTTAGTGTATTATATGGGTCAGTGTTTGCTGCAAAGAAAGCAGGAGAAAAAGGTTGGCTAATGGGTATTATGGTGGCAGTTACTTACATGTTAGTTTTATATCTAGTTAAAGTTTTTGGTGGCGGAAGTGCTGTTATTGGAACACGTGAAGTTATTAGAATGGCTTTAGCTCTAGGCATAGGTGGTTTGTCTGGAATGCTTGGAATAAATCTATAGAAATACTTTATTTAAAATCAATATTATGGTATAATATATAGGTTAACTTTATGATATGGAGGAATGAAAAATGAAACATATAAAAACTATAAACGAAGCAACAATTAAAGAAAGTCTTAAAAAACCTGGATGCAAGGAATGTGCTAATTCATGTCAATCAGCATGTAAAACTTCTTGTACAGTAGCTAACTTAGCTTGTGAAAATTAATATAATAAACGAGGCAGTAACTAGGGTTACTGCTTTAAATTTAGTTAGGAGGTAATAAATTGTCACTAATTCATAAATTCATTCAAGATGGCGAATATTATGTAATTGATGTAAACTCTGGAGCGGTACATGTAGTTGATGAAATAGTTTATGATCTTTTGGATAATAGTTCTCTTAAAAATAAAGAGGATTTAATAGAAACTTTTAAAGAAAAATATAGCAGAGAAGACATTGAGGAAGTATATAACGAAATTCAGAGCTTAATTCAGGGAGGCACGTTATATACAGATGATTTATACGAAGAGATTGCAATGAATGGTGGACAATCGGAACCTTACATAAAGGCATTGTGCCTAAATATAATACATGATTGTAATTTAAGATGTAAATACTGCTTTGCTGATGAGGGTGAGTATCATGGTGCTAGGAAACCAATGCCCGTAGAAGTCGGCAAGAAAGCAATTGATTTTGTTATAAAAAATTCTGGACCAAGAAAAAACATTGAGGTAGATTTATTTGGTGGAGAACCACTTATGGCTTTTGATATGATAAAAGAAATAGTAGCGTATGCAAAGATTCAAGAAAAAATTTATAATAAAGCTATAAGATTTACGATGACAACTAATGCTACGTTACTTAATGATGAAGTTATGCAATATTTAGATGAAAATATGGGTAATATAGTCCTTAGCATAGATGGTAGAAAATCTGTAAATGATAAGGTTAGAGTAAAGGTAGATGGAAGTGGTTCATATGATAGGATACTTCCAAAAATTAAAGAGATGGTAGACAGGAGAGATAAGTCTAAACAATACTATGTAAGGGGAACATTCACAAGAGAAAATACTGATTTCTTTGAAGATATAAAACATATGGCAGACTTAGGGTTTAAAGAAATCTCTATAGAACCAGTAGTGTTACCAGATAATCATGAACTTTCACTTAGAGAGGAAGATCTACTAGTTATTTTTGAGCAATATGATAAATTATATACTGATATGATTCAGAGACATAAGGATGGCAATGAATTTAAATTTTATCACTTTAATATAGATTTGCAAGGTGGACCTTGTGTTTATAAAAGAATAGCTGGATGTGGAGCAGGCCATGAATATATAGCGGTTACTCCTGATGGCGATATATATCCATGTCATCAATTTGTTGGTAACACAGATTTTCTTATGGGTGATATATATAATGGAATTACTAATACAAAAATGGTACAAGAGTTTAAGGAAGCACACATTTATAATAAGCCTACATGTACGCAGTGTTGGGCTAAATTTTATTGTAGTGGGGGATGTCAAGCAAATAACTTTAACTTTAATGGAGATATGCATATTCCCTATGAAATTGGATGTAAGATGCAAAAGAAAAGGATAGAATGTGCTATCGCTTTAAAAGCAAAAACAATGAATAAGTAGATTACATAACCTGATATTGACTATAATTGTAACAAATTGTATAATTGTACTTATTAACAAGCCGCAAAGGGGGATAAAGATGAAGAAGAAAAAAAGCGTGATACTTTTTTTAATCAGTGTTTTATTTATTGGAATATTTGCATTTACAGGCTTCCATGGACTTACAATAGGAGACTATAGGTTAAAGCCATTTACTGAAACAATAAATAAAGGGCTTGATTTGCAGGGTGGAATTTCTATTTTAGAAGAAGTTCAAGGCGGAGCTGTTGATTCAAAAACTTTAGATAGAACTATTGAACTTATTTCGATGAGAGTCAACAAAATGGGCGTTAGTGAGACAATGGTTGCTAAAGAAGGCAATAAAAGAATTAGAATCGAGATACCAGGTAAGTTCGATTCGAAAGTGATTCTTGATACAGTTGCAAAGTCGGGAGAGCTTAAATTTGTTGGTCCTGATAAAGTAACAATTCTTACTGGTAAAGATGTAAAAAATGCTACGGCATATACAAACGATGACAATCAACCTGCTATAAGTCTTGAGTTTAATGAAACAGGTAAAAAAAAGTTTGCAATAGCAACTCAGAAGTTCATTGGTCAACCAATTGCTATTTATATGGATGCTGATCAGTTAACTAATCCTACAGTACAAGCAGTTATATCTGATGGAAAAGCTGTTATAACAGGAAGCAAAACATTAGAAGAAGCTTCAAAACAAGCTCAGATTATAAAATCAGGAGCATTGCCAGTAACTTTAAAAGCTGTTTCAGTTAAAACAGTTGGTGCTACTTTAGGCACAAATGCATTATCACAAAGCATGAAGGCTGGAGCTATAGGAACATTATTTATCTTGTTATTTATGCTTTTGTATTATAGAGTACCAGGAATAATTGCAGATATATCTTTAATATTATATGTAGTTTTGGTTCTTGGAGCATTTTCAGCTCTGAATGTAACTTTAACAGTTGCAGGTATAGCTGGATTCTTACTTACAATAGGAATGGCAGTAGATGCTAATGTGTTAATATTTGAAAGAACAAGAGAAGAACTTAAAACAGGAAAATCAATAAAAGCGTCTGTACATGCGGGATTTCATAGAGCATTGCCTTCAATACTAGATTCAAACATTACAACTATAATTTCTGGTGTAGTTCTTTACTCAATGGGAACAGGAGCGGTTAAAGGATTTGCACTTACATTGATAGTTGGTATAGTAATAAGTATATTTACAGCACTTACATGTACTAAGTTCTTATTAAAATTAGCGGTTGAAATGGGACTACTAAGTAAAATATCTCATTTTGGCGTGAAGAGGGGGTAAGCATATGCTAAAGATAGTTGAAAAAACAAAACTATGGTTTGCTATCTCTCTATTCATAATTGTGATAGGAATGGGGACTATGGCAGTGAAAGGACTAAACTTAGGAATAGATTTTAAGGGTGGTACTGCACTTACAATAGGTATGAATCAAAAATTTGATAAATCAGATGTAGATAAAATAGTAGACAAATACGCAAAAGGCGAATATCTATCTAAAACAGTTGATAATGGCAAAGATATAGAAATAATCGTAAAAAGTGATGCACTTTCTGCTGATGAAATTGCAACCATGGTGCAAGAAATTAAGACCCAATTTAAATCTAGCGATTTAGTTTCACAAGATACAACTGGAGCATCTGTTGGTAATGAATTAAAGTCAAAAGCAATAGTCGCTTTAATTTTTGCTACAATTTGTATGTTAGTGTATATTGGCATCAGATTTGAATTTAAATTTGGAATTGCAGCTATAATTGCATTGTTACACGATGTGCTAATTACTCTTGGAGTATATGCAGTATTCAGAATACCGGTAAATGCACCTTTTATTGCAGCTATTCTTACTATAATTGGTTATTCTATTAATGATACTATCGTTATATTTGATAGAATAAGGGAAAACCAAAGGATTATGAGAAAATCATCTATAGAAGAGATTGCTAATACGAGTATTACACAAACTTTAGCAAGATCAATTAATACAGTTCTTACAGTTCTAATTAGTATAATTGCAGTATATGCACTTGTACCATCTATAAGAGAGCTAAGTGAACCATTAATTATAGGTATAGCAGTTGGATGTTATTCTTCGATTTTTATAGCAAGTCCTGTTTGGGTTGTGCTTAAAAAAAGAAAAAAGAGAGTAACAGCTTAAGTATATTAAGAAACACAAAATTAAAGACAGAGAAGTATGATGTATTAGGTACTTCCTTGTCTTTTTTATATTGTATTATATGGGATTATAAAATTATTAGATTAATTATTGAGTAGAAAATCATGAGCCTAAATTATATTTAATATGTTTTCTATTAACTTTGAGGAGTTTTTATGGTGGATTGTCTTAAAAACATGCAAGAAAATAATAAATTTATAGATTATGATATGTACAATCCATTTTTATTAAAAGGGATGGAGAATGCATTATACAGAATTGTTAAATCTATAAATGAGAGAGAAAAAATTGTCCTTTATGGATTTTATGATGTTGATAGTATTACGGCGATTTCATTATTGATGTTAGTGCTTAACTTTCTAAATGCGGATGTTGAGTATTTTATACCAAGTGAATTAAGTGATAGTCGTGATTTACTTGAAAATGATATTACGAATCATATAAAATATTTGGGACCAGGACTTATAATAACCTTAGGCTGTGGGATTAATTCTTACAGTGAAGTTGAATTATGTAAATACATAGGAATTGATGTTATCATCACAGATTTTCACGAACCTATTAAACACACCCCTGATACTATTGTTGTTAATCCAAAGCAGAAAGGATGTAATTACCCTTTTAAAGGACTATGTACATCGGGAATTGCGTTTAAACTAGCTCAAGCAATTTCATCTTACTATAAAATGAAATCTGTAAATAAATATATGGATTTAGTAATGATAGGTACTATTTATAGCAAAATGAAAATTGAGAGTGAAAATAAAATAATTGCTGAAGAAGGTATAAAGCAATTAAATTGCACAAATAATTATGGAATTTGCGCATTGTTAAAAACTCACAATATTAAGATTATTAATGAAGACACAGTATCAAAGCTAGCATTAACAGTAATGCCTACAATTAATCCTGTTGGAAGAATGGATAATGCTAAAATAGTTGTTGAGTTGTTTATAACCTCAGATAAAAATAGAGCACTGCAGATATCAAAATACTTAGATAAAGAATTAAGAAACAGCCTCATAATTTAATAAATACTACATAATCTTTGCATTGCATATATAAGGCATTATATTATATAATGGTCAGTGCAAGTAAAAAATAAAATTGATTAAATGTTCTTGTGATTGTAAATTTTGCATTTATTTTAGGGGGAATAGCAGTGGATCTAAAAGATAGTATTAGAATAATAGAAAATTTTCCGAAAAATGGTATTAGTTTTAAAGACATAACTACGTTACTACAAGATGCAAGCGTACTTAAGTACACTATAGATGGTATGGTAGAATATTTAAAAGATAAACAAGTAGATGTTATAGTAGGACCAGAAGCAAGAGGATTTTTATTTGGTGTACCTGTGGCTTATGCTTTAGGAGCAGGTTTTGTACCAGTTAGAAAGCCGGGTAAGCTTCCCTCTGAAACTATACAAATTGAGTATCAACTTGAATATGGCAGCGATAAACTTGAAATTCATAAAGATGCAATAAAGCCTGGACAAAAGGTTGCAATAGTAGATGACTTACTTGCGACAGGTGGTACAGTTGCAGCAGTAACAAAACTTATAGAGCAAATGGGTGGCATAGTTGTTTCCTTAAATTTTGTAATTGAGTTAACAGAGCTTAATGGAAAAGGTAAGTTGCAGGATTATGACATAATGTCTCTTGTAAAATATGATATATAATGTCTATTTAAACTTAGTGTAGTGAGTTATTAAATTAAAATTGCATAAATCTACAAAATATTATATAATATTAGTAAAAAGTATTGGCTGGTTATTTAACCAGCCTTTGATTTTAGGAGTGTATAAGCAATGCTTAAAAAATTGTTACATAAAATTGAAAATAATTGTAATGCTGTAGACAAAGATCTCATTATAAAAGCTTATAATTTCTCGTATTCAGCGCATAAAGAGCAAAAGAGAGAATCAGGGGAACCGTATATTGTGCACCCATTAGAAGTAGCATGTATTTTAGCAGAGATGGGACTTGATACTAGCACAATTATTGCAGGCTTACTTCATGATGTAATTGAAGATACAGTATATACTTTTGAAGATATAAGCAAAGAATTTAATGTAGAGGTTGCAACTTTAGTGGAGGGCGTAACTAAACTTGGACTTATAAAATATAAGACTAAGGAAGAAGAACAAGCGGATAATGTTCGTAAAATGCTGCTCGCCATGGCAAAGGATATCAGAGTTATACTCATTAAACTCGCAGATAGACTTCATAATATGCGTACACTAAAATATATGCCAGTTGCAAAGCAAAAGCAAAAGGCAAAGGAAACTTTGGACATTTATGCACCACTCGCTCACAGACTTGGAATGTCTAAGATTAAATGGGAGCTAGAGGACTTATCTTTAAGGTATTTAAATCCAAATGAATATTATAATTTAGTTAGAAAAATTGCAGAAAAAAGAGTTGAGCGAGAAGAAAATATAAATAATATAATGCTTGAATTAAAGTATAACTTAAATATTGTTGGAATTGAAGCAGATATTGACGGTAGACCAAAACATTTTTATAGTATATATAGGAAAATGGTTACTAAAAATAAGACTATAGATCAAGTTTTTGATTTAACTGCGGTTAGAATACTAGTTAATGATATTGGAAATTGCTATGCAGCTCTTGGTATAGTTCATACAGTTTATAAACCAATTCCAGGGAGATTTAAAGATTATATTGCAATGCCAAAGCCAAATATGTATCAATCATTACATTCAACGGTAATAGGACCACACGGGAAACCCTTTGAGATTCAAATAAGAACTTATGAAATGCACAAAACTGCAGAGTATGGTATTGCTGCTCATTGGAAATATAAAGAAGGTGAAGAGAATAGTGAGGACGGGAATCTTGATTCTAAACTATCTTGGCTAAAAGATATTCTTGAATGGCAAGGAGAAACTTTTGATGCTGAAGAGTTTATGGAAGGCTTTAAGATTGATTTATTTTCAGATGAGGTTTTTGTATTCTCACCAAAGGGTGAGGTGATAAACTTGCCACTTGATGCTACACCAATTGATTTTGCATACAGAATCCATACGGATATAGGTCATAAGTGTATGGGTGCGAAAGTAAATGGACGCATGGTACCTTTAGAATATCATTTGAAAACCGGGGAAATAGTTGAAATCTTAACTTCACCCACTCCTAAAGGCCCAAATATTGATTGGCTTAATATTACTAAGAGTAATCAAGCTAAAAGCAAGATTAAATCTTGGTTTAAAAAAGCAAAAAGAGATGAGAGTATTGAAAAAGGTAAAGAACTATTAGAGCGAGAATCTAAAAGACAAGAATATAATTTTGGTGAGATTGCTAAGGGCGATGCGATAGAAAAAATATATAAAAAATATAATTTTAGAACTGTAGATGATTTGTTTGCTTATGTTGGAGTAGGAGATATCATGCCTTCAACTGTAGTTAATAGATTGAGAGAGGTTTTTGAAAATAAAAACAAAGAAAATATGACTGTTGAAGAAATTGAGCAAAAGTTAAACAAGAACGCTATAAAAGATGAAAAAAAGAAAATGGATTACCAAGGCCTTATTGTCAAGGGCGAGGGCAATGTTCTTGTAAGGTTTGCCAAGTGTTGTAATCCTGTTCCTGGCGACGAAATAATAGGCTATATAACTAAAGGACGTGGAGTTTCTGTTCATAGGAAGGATTGCAAAAATGTTGAAGCCTTAACAAAAAATGAAGTAAACAAGGTAGTTGAGGTGAACTGGGGAGCTTCTGAGGGAAAAGACTACATTACTGAAATTCAAATAAAAGCTGATGATAGATATGGTTTATTGTCTAACATAATGGAAGTAATAACAATTACAAAAACACAGTTATACTCAATAAACGCAAAAACCTTAAAAAACAACGTCGCTTTAATAAACATAAAGTTAAAGGTAGCTGGCATAGAGAATCTCAAAGAATTACAAAAGAAAATGAATAAATTGACTGGTGTAATAGAAGTCTACAGAATTAAAAACTAATTAGGAGCTCTATTTGATTTAGGAGATGAGTAATTATGAGAGCAGTGGTGCAAAGGGTTAAATCATCAAAGGTTGAGATAGATGGCAAATTAGTAAGTGAAATAGGCAGCGGATTAAATGTGTTACTCGGAATATGCGAGGGTGATACGCAGGATGATATAAAATATTTAAAAGACAAGATATTAAATCTTCGAATTTTTGATGAAGATGGGAAAATGAATTTATCCTTATTAGACGTCAAAGGTGAACTTCTTATAGTTTCTCAGTTTACATTATATGGGGATTGTAGGAAAGGTAGAAGGCCAAGTTTTATGAAAGCACTTGGTGGAGAAGAATCTGAAACATTATATATAGAGTTTGTAAAACAATGCAAAGAAATGCTAGGAGAAGTTAAAACTGGGAAATTTGGAGCAGATATGCAGGTATATATACAAAATGATGGACCAGTAACTTTAATTTTAGAGAGTAAGTAAGAATTTTAGGAGGACTAAAATGGAGATAAAAAAAGTTGTTACAGGAGTATATGAATCTAACTGTTATATTGTAATGGATAAAAACACCAGAGAAGCATTTGTTATAGATCCGGGTGGTAATGTGGATAATATTGTTAGCGTCATAGATAACTTAGGAGCAAAGGTAAAGTATATACTTTTGACACATGGACATTTAGATCATACAACAGGTGTTGCGGAGTTAAAAGCGGTTACAAAGGCAATAGTATGTATAAATAAAAAAGATGATGATCTTATAACTGCAGGTGTTCAATTATTTGGGCCTCTCATTCAAGGAGGTGCGGATAAACTACTAAAGGATGGAGATAAAATAACAATATCTAACTTAGAAATTACATGCATCGATACACCAGGACATACACCAGGGGGCATGAGTTTTTTAATTAATAACTGTGCGTTCACTGGAGATACACTTTTTGCAGGTTCTATAGGAAGAACAGATTTTGCAGGAGGAGATTTTGATACTATAATTAATAGCATAAAATCAAAGCTTTTATGCCTTGATAGGGATACTATGGTGTATCCAGGTCACGGACTATATAGCACAATAGGTAATGAAAAACTAAATAACCCGTTTCTCACAGGATTAATGTAGAGTTAAATAATACTAAAATATTATACACTATATTTTATTAAGGAGTTAAGATGATTAAGGTAAAATTAAATAATGCACAATTTAACTATGATGTATATCAAATGATAAATTTATTCTTTCTTTTTCCAGATATTAAATTCGTAGAAGAAAACTATGATTTTAATGTTAACGTTAAAGAAGAGGTAATAGAAATCCAAAAAGAGTCTAAAATTTTTAAATATAAAATCAATAAATCGTACAAACTTAAAGAAGAAGTTAAAAAGGCTGTTTTTTTATATTTTTCAAAGAATACAACTCAGGAGCTTCCTTGGGGTACTTTAATAGGAATAAGACCTTCTAAAAGAGCACTTGAGCTTTTACAAAAGGGATTTTCTGATGATGCTATAATAGCAGATTTTAAAGAAAAATATATCGCAAGAGAAGATAAGGCTAAGCTTTGTATTGATGTTGCAAAGTTTGAGAGGAATATTGTTAATAAAGATAAAGACAACATTAGTGTTTATATTGGTATGCCTTTTTGTCCTACCCGTTGCATATACTGTTCCTTTGCATCTAATCCAATTGCAAAATGCAAAAACATTGTAGAGCCTTATCTTGAAGCATTATCTCTCGAGATTAAAAGCATAAGTAGCTATATTAAGAAGAAAAAGCTAAATATAGAATGCGTTTATTTTGGAGGGGGAACACCAACTTCTGTAAATGATGAGCAATTTGAATTCATAATGAAGTGTATTTATGAAGCTTTTACTGAGAATAATAATGTGAAAGAATTTACTGTTGAATGTGGGAGACCAGATAGTATAACTTTAGTAAAGTTAAAGTCTATGAAAAAATATGGAGTAGATAGAATAAGCATTAATCCACAAACTATGAATGATGATACGCTCAAATTAATTGGGAGAAATCATTCAGTAAAAGATGTATTTGAGACATTTGATATGGCTAGAAAATTAGGGTTTGATAACATAAATATGGATTTAATAGTAGGACTGCCAGGGGAAAAAATTTCACATATGACAAAAACTTGTGATAAAATATTTGAAATAAAACCTGATAGTATTACAATTCATGGAATGTCTATAAAAAGGGCTTCTAGGCTGCATGAAAATATGCTTAACAATTATAAGTTCGAAATACCGGGTCAAGATGAATTAAATCAAATGTATGAGCTTACTGTTAATTTATCTAAAAAACTTAATATGGAACCCTATTATATGTATAGGCAGAAAAACATGGTGGGAAGTATGGAGAATGTTGGGTATACAAGACCAGGTAAAGAGGGAATATACAATATTCAAATGATTGAAGAAAGACAGACAGTTATTGCACTTGGTGCGGATGCAGTTTGTAAAGTTGTTTTTTTAGATGAAAATAGGCATGAAAGGTTTGCAAATATTAAAGATGTTCGCGAGTACATAAAAAGGGTTGATGAGATGATTGAAAAGAAAATTTCGTTGCTCGAAACTTTATATGGTTAATATAATAGTAATACTAAGGAAAAGGACTAGATTAAATTAGGTAACATAGAAGAAATCGTTAATATAGTTAAGGATTAAGGGAGGAAAAAGATAAAATGGCAGAAGCATTAGATGGTTTAAAAAGAACCAATATGTGTGGGGACCTTAGGGAATCACATATATCAAATATAGTAACAGTAATGGGATGGGTGCAAAGGAAAAGAAACCTAGGAGGACTTGTTTTTATTGATATAAGAGATAGAACAGGTTTATTGCAATTAGTATTTGGAGAAGAAATAAACAAAGAAGCTTTTCTAAAGGCGGATTTAGCGAAACCAGAGTATTGCATTGCGGTAACTGGTGAACTTGTTAAAAGACAATCTCCAAATGAAAATTTACCAACAGGGCTTGTAGAGCTTAAAGGTGAAAACATAAAGATATTATCAGAATCAGAAACACCACCTATATACATAAAGGAAGGTTTAGATGCGGCAGAAAATATACGTCTAAAATATAGATACCTTGATTTAAGAAGACCAGATATGCAAAAAATCTTTATGATACGCTCTAAAACAACTAAGGTTGTTCGCGACTTTCTAGATGAAAATGGATTCCTAGAAATAGAAACACCTATGCTTACAAAAAGTACCCCTGAGGGTGCTCGTGATTATTTAGTTCCAAGTAGAAATTATCCAGGTATGTTTTATGCACTTCCACAATCACCACAATTGTTTAAACAATTGTTAATGGTGTCTGGATATGATAAATACTTTCAATTAGCAAGATGTTTTAGAGATGAAGATTTAAGGGCGAATAGACAACCAGAGTTTACACAAATAGATATAGAAATGTCCTTTGTTGAAGAAGATGATGTTATAGCTGTAAATGAAGCTTTAATTAAAAAAGTATTTAAAGAAGTTGTAAATGAAGATGTTAGACTTCCTATAAGAAGGATGAAGTATAAAGAAGCTATGAGTAAATATGGTTCAGATAAGCCAGATATAAGATTTGGAATGGAAATTAACGATATTACAAATGAAGTAAAAGAGTGTGAATTTGTAGTATTTAAAAGTGCCATAGAAAATGGTGGTTCAGTAAGAGCTATAAAAGTTGATAATCATTCCGACATGGGAAGAAAGAAATTAGACAAATTAGGTGAGTTTGTTAAGACGTACAGAGCTAAAGGGCTTGCATGGATTGCGTGTAAAGAAGATGGAATTAAATCACCTATAGCTAAGTTCTTGAGTGATGAACAAATGCAAGATATATTAAATAAGGTAGATGCGAAAACTGGAGATCTAGTACTTATTGTTGCGGACAAGGATAGTGTAGCATTGCAAAGTTTAGGTGCACTAAGACTACAGGTGGCTAAAGAACTTGAAATTTTAAAAGATAATAAGGAATTTAACTTTGTATGGATTACAGAATTCCCTTTATTTGATTATAGCGAAGAGGAAAATAGATATATAGCAGCGCACCATCCTTTCACAATGCCAATGGATGAAGATCTACAATATTTAGAATCAGATCCAGGTAGAGTTCGCGCTAAAGCCTATGACATAGTCTTAAATGGAGAAGAATTAGGTGGAGGAAGTATAAGAATACATAGTTCTGATTTGCAAGAAACTATGTTTAAGGTTCTAGGATTTACGCGTGAAAAGGCATGGGAAAGATTTGGATTCTTATTAGAAGCATTTAAATATGGACCACCACCTCACGGCGGACTTGCTTTTGGGCTAGATAGAATGATAATGTTCTTAGCAGGAACAGAAAATATTAAAGATGTAATAGCATTCCCTAAGAATCAAAATGCTTATTGTCCAATGAGTGAAGCTCCAAATATGGTTGATGAGAAGCAGCTAAAAGAGCTTGGTATTACAAAAACAGAAGGAAAATAGAATACTGGTTGTTATTTTTTTTGAATGTGCCTATATTATGTATGGGAGTGGTAAAATGACAAAAGTCAAAGATAATTTAATTGATGATGAGCATGTGAAAGATATCCAAGTTAGGTTAAGAAAAATTGAAGGTCAGGTTAAAGGTATAGAAAAGATGGTTTCTAGTGAAGCTTGCTGCAAAAACATTTTAGTGCAAGTTGCTGCAGTAAGGGCTGCTATGAATAAAGTTGGTGGACTTGTACTAGAAAGATATACGAAAAACTGTCTTATTCATGAAGATAACGAAGTCGATAAACAAAAAATTGAAGAGTTAGTCTCAACTTTTATCATGTTTTTAAAATAAAAAATAAATAAAAAATAAAGAAGTAAAATTTGGAGTCAAATTTTACTTCTTTATTTTTTTGAAGATTGTACTTATTGATGCTACGAATACAATTCCAACTGCAATTGCACCTGCACTAAATAGGGTCTCAGCGCCTTTACTTAGTGCAACATTAAAGTTACCCTTTACTGCTTCAAGAGAAGCATAATACATGCCACCACCAGGCACAAGTGGTATAATTGCACAAATTATAAACATAGTTACAGGGTTTTTATATATTCTTGCCATTATTTCAGAGTAAATACTTCCCATCATTGCGGCAAGGAATAATGAAAAAACTATAGAGGGTTGTAGTCTTCCAGCAATTAGATAGGTAAGCCATGCAAGGCCCCCTCCAAGTGACGCAATAATTAAAAGTTTGCCTCGAATATTAAAAAGTATTCCGAAACCAAGAGAACTAAAAAAAGCATAAATAGAGTTAAGAATCATATTAAAGTACCTCCAAACAGCAAGAACCATATTTTAAAAATTATACTTGTCCCAGAAGATATTGCAACGGCTATGAATAAGGCCTCTATTGACCTAGATATACCAGAAACTAAATCGCCGGCAATAGTATCTCTTATTGCATTTGTAATGGCAATACCAGGCACTAGAAGCATAATAGATCCTATTATTATAGTATCCATGTTACCAACTAGGCCTAGAGAGGTAGCAACGAGGGCAAGGAACGCAGCCAAAGCACCAGCAAGCATATTTTTTAGAAAGCTATTTACTTCTAATTTATCAAGGCTTCCACTTAAACAATTAATAAGAGCTCCAATTATAAAGGCTATAAAAAAGTCTTTATAATTTCCACCAAAAAGCAAAGTGAAAAATCCTGAGCAGCAAGCAGAAAAAAAAGTAGTTGTCTTAAGAGAATAAGGTGATAAATTATTGATGTATTCAATTTTTTTTCTTATCTCTTCTATGGATAAAGGATTTAATACTAATTCTCTAGATAGATTATTGATCATAGAAACTTTACTAAGGTTAACTGTTCTTATATTTATCCTTCTAATTAGTGAAATTGTCTGATTATCAGCACTAGTTATAGAAATCATAATGCCAGTAGGAGTAACAAAGCTTTCTGTACGTGGTATGCCATATGATTTACATATCATAGTAATTGTTTGCTCAACTCTATAAGTCTCTCCACCATTTTCTAATATGATTTTACCAGCTTCAGCAGCTATATGAATAATATCATCGATATGCATAAATTCTCCTTTCAATATACAATTAATTTAAATTGATTAGACCAACATAAGGTTTAAGTATTAAATTTTGTATAGTATATAATAATATTAAAATTGCTCTATTAGTATATACCATAAATTCAATAAATCATTATTAGTTAGAAAATTAAGTTTAATTAATTACTATTATTTGTAGTTTACAGTGTAAAACGTATACATGCAAAAATAAAATATACAGTTATTTGCTAATTTAGACTCTATGCTTTTTAATAATCAAATTATATAAAAAATTCAGAAGATTTAGGGAAAACTTTCGGGTTTTAGTTGATAAATAACTTATTAAATTTTATAATATAAGTATAGTACATATTTTATAATTAAAACGTAATATTTATATTAACTTAAAATAATTAATCGAAGCACTTATTGCATTAGTTATTTTAATAGATGAGAGGAAGGTCATAAATATGCAAGAACATTTAAAAAAAAGTGATACAAAAATTTATGAAATTATTAAAGAGGAAAATACGAGGCAAGAGGATCATATAGAATTAATTGCTTCTGAAAATTTTGTTAGCAGAGCTGTACTCGATGCAAATGGTTCTATACTTACCAATAAATATGCAGAAGGTTATCCTGGTAAAAGATATTATGGAGGTTGTGAAGTAGTTGATAAAATAGAGAACCTAGCTCGTGATAGAATTAAGGAACTTTTTGGTGCAGATCATGCTAATGTTCAACCACATTCAGGGTCTCAAGCTAATATGGCTGTATACTTTTCTGTGCTTAAACCAGGAGATACAGTACTAGGCATGAATTTAAACCATGGTGGACATTTAACTCACGGAAGTCATGTAAATTTTTCGGGGATGTTATACAATTTCATTCCTTATGGCGTTGATTTAAAAACGGAGACAATAGACTATGAAAAGGTAAGAGCTTTAGCTAAGGAGCATAACCCTAAAATGATAGTTATTGGTGCTAGCGCTTATCCAAGAGCTATAAATTTTAAACTGTTCAAAGAAATTTGTGATGATGTTAATGCATATATGTTTGTGGATATGGCACATATAGCAGGCCTTGTTGCAACAGGAGCACATGAGTCCCCAGTTCCATATGCAGATTTTGTTACTACTACTACACATAAAACATTAAGAGGCCCTAGAGGTGGAGTTATTTTATGCAAAGAGAAATATGCAAAACAAATAGATAAATCTATTTTCCCAGGAATGCAGGGTGGACCATTAATGCATACTATAGCTGCTAAAGCCGTTTGTTTCGGAGAAGCGCTTAAGCCAGAATTTAAAGTTTACATTGAGCAAGTGGTTAAAAATGCAAAGGTACTTGGAGAAGAACTTCAAAAATATGGTTTTAAATTAGTATCAGGTGGTACGGATAATCATCTTTTACTAATAGAACTAACAAATAAAAATATAACTGGTAAGGATGCTGAAAAGCTATTAGATATTGTGGGTATTACTGTAAATAAAAACACAGTACCTAATGAAACATTAAGCCCTTTTGTAACAAGTGGTATAAGAATTGGTACACCAGCTGTAACTACAAGAGGATTTAAGGAAGAAGAAATGAAAAAAATAGCTATGCTTATAAATGAAACTATAGTTAATAAAGAAGAAAATTTAGGACCAATTAGAAAGAAAGTAGAAGAGTTATGTAGTAGATTCCCACTATATAAGGAAAGTATATAACTATAATAAAGTAGATAGATGAGCAGATTTAGTTTAACTTATTCTAAATAATAACAAAGAAATAGCAGCAACCTAGTTATAAAGGTTACTGCTATTTTTTTACTGTATTTTCATATGCATATCCCCAGGTTTTACATGTCCTGTTTTTTTCATTGCAAGATATATAGGAATTATTATAGCGGAAGGGAGAATTATTCCTGTAAAAAGATAAATTAAAATTCCTTTTAATCCTTTTGTTGCTAGAATGTTAAGCGGTGCAATTAATGAATTAAGTCCGAGACCTGCGAGTTCATAGGTTGAAGTGAATTTAAATAAAACTGTTGCTATAGGTGCACAAATAATTGATGCTATAAAGGGTGGTATCAATAGTCTGGGATTCTTAATTACATTTGGAAACTGTATTTTGGGTGTTACAAGTCCTTGAGCTATGTTTGCTCCTGCATCATTTTCCTTAAATGACATTATAGTAAAACCCACAAACTGAATGGTACAGCCTATTAGTGCTGCAGCACTTGATACTGGATCGAGTTTAAGTGCAATTGCAATGGCTACAGATGATGCAGGTGTCATTAGAAGGGTGCTCCAACTAAGGGATACTAAGGCGGATCCAATTAATGGTGAAATCTTTATTGAATAGGCAATTTGAGCGCTAAGCCAATTAAGTGCAGGTGTTACTACTGCCGCAAGACCAAGTCCTGCAATACCACCAACTACAACTGCGCAAAATGGTATGGCCATCATATCAAGCTTTGTTTTTCCAGCTACTTTTTTTCCTACATACACAGCTATAATTGCTGATATTACTGCACTGATAGGTTGTCCAGATACGAAAGTTAGTCCAAGAGGAGTAAAGTGAACAGCATTAGCTCCAACTGTTGCCGCAATCATTGCACTAAATATAACAAGCGTGTTTCCCTTAAGCTGATATGCAACCCCAGCACCAAGTGCAGGTGCAAGCATTGATTTGGCAATTGTTCCTATTCCTATAAAGGCTTGCCAATGTATAAACTTACCAATAGTTTCGCAAAGAAGGCCAATACCAAGCATCACAAGTACCGAATTCGCTATCCCTGCTGCTACTTTATTAGCCATTTCTCTTATTGATTCCTTATTTTCGTTTTCTGCGCAAAAATTACTACTTTCTACCTCCTTGGTAGAAGTATTTAAATTGTTCATTAATGTCATCTCCTTAAAATTTATGAAACAGATATAAAAACATTATAAAATCAATGATTTCGGTTACATTTAATTATAGAAATACACATACATACTATATTTAAACTAAAAAAGTAATTTATAGTATTAAAACTCATAATTAGGTAAACTAATGTTTGTGATTATGAATTATACACAAACTAATTTGTTTTGTAAAGTAATTTCATGAGTTAAGTTCATTTGGTATAGCTGGAGTAGGTGGAGGAGCGATATTTGCAACCTTAACTGTATTATCTGCTATTGGACTTTGTGGATGGCTTGAGGGTCTTCTAATAGCTATAAAACAACTTATAGACATGGCTAGAATAGCTCTTAATGTTAGTGACTCAATGGTAACTGGGCTAGTTACAGGAAAAATAATGAATGAGTTAGATACTAATGTGTATAATAGTAAGCAAATCTAATAATATTATGCAATATGGGTACCTTAATATATATAAAGAGGTGATCTAATGAGAATTAAAATTAAGGTAGTATGTATTTTACTTTTAAGTATGTGTATGATGGGATACAATCACACTACTGAAGCTGTAACGATAGTAAATGAGTCAAATATGACGCATTTACTATCTGTAAAATCTCAAAGTAATTTGACAATTATAAATTCTGTAGCTGCAGTTAAGCGTGGAGGTACAGGTGTCATAACTATAAAAGGAACACCCAATACTTTATATAGTATAAAGACCTCATATAAACTAATTAATAAAACAGTGTCTGTAATACAATGGCGTACTACAGACGGAACAGGAGTAACTACATTTAATTGGATTGTTAGTATGAGAACTATGTCTGGAACATATGATGCCACAATTTCTGGTGGGGGAGATATACTGAAAACAAACCATAAAGTCATTCCATAATAAATTTTATAATGATAATAGAAAAAAGGATATAACTCTAAGACTGGACTTGGGGTTATATCTTTTTGTGCCGATTTTTGATATAATCGAGTATAACAACAGAATTAAACATTGTTAAAAACTCTAAAGGACACTAGGAGGATGAATTATGATTGACTCACATGTACATACAGAGTTTTCAGAAGACTCTCAAATGAAAGTTCAGCATGCGCTTGAACGTTCAAAAAAGAATAATATAGGTTTGACTTTTACAGAGCATCTAGATTTAAAATTTTCAGAAGGAACAGATATTACTTTTGATATAGATAAATATTTTAATGACTACGAGCAGTATAAGAAGAGCAACATTATGCTTGGAATTGAAGTTGGTATGCAACAAAATTGTTTTAAGGATAATAGAAACATAGTGCAAAAATATCCTTTTGACTATGTAATTGGATCTATTCATGTAGCAAAGGGAGAAGACATTTATTATCCGAAATTTTATGAGGGCAAAACTAAAAAAGAAGCCTTCGAAAGCTATTTCTCAAGTATGGTAGATTGTGTAAAACAGTACGACTTTATTGATAGTCTAGGGCATATTGATTATATATCTAGATATGGTACTTACCAAGATAATGAAATTCACTATCATGAGTTTACTGAGTATATAAACGGAGTTATAAAAGCTGTATTACATAGTGGGAAAGTAATGGAGATTAATACAAGAAGACTGGGAAGTAAGGAAGCGTATATTAATTTAACTAATATCTATAAGGCGTATAACCAAATGGGTGGTAAATATGTAACGATTGGTTCTGATGCTCATCATGCAGAGGATATTGGTAATAACTTTAAAGAGGCTATAAAAATATGCGAGACATGTAACTTAAAACCTGTGTATTTCAATAAAAGAAAAATGGAGTATATGTCTATATAAGTAAATATGTAATGGCAGTATTAAGAATTCTTAATACTGCCATTACATATTAATAATTGTTAGCTATTTCTATTTAATGTGGTAATAGTAAGTTGCTAGCATGTTTTTATTAATTAAGGAGATTGAAAATGGATAATAGCCAATTAATTAATCAAGTTATCGTATTATTTGTTATTATGGCGGTAGGTTTTTATGCTAAGAAAAAGAAGTTTCTTAATAATGTAGTTGATAAAGGTTTGTCAGAACTATTACTAAATATAACTTTACCATTTATGATAGTAACATCATTTAATATTAAGTATGAAGCAGAAATGGTTAGTAATGCACAAAAGATTTTAATATATTCTTTCTTAATACACATAGGGTTAATATTTATTAGTAAAATGTTTTTCTTTAAACTTGCGAAAAATAAACAGCAAGTATTTAGATTTATTACTATTTTTTCTAATGTAGGGTTTATGGGTTATCCAGTGCTTGAAAGTATTTATGGAGGAACAGGTGTTTTTTATGCTGCAATATTCAATATTGCCTTTAACATTTTAGTTTGGACAGTAGGTGTAATGTTATTTACAGGGGAAAAGGATTTTAAATCAATGATGAAAGAAGTAACAAACCCAGCGATAATAGCAGTAATTATTGGCCTTATTTTATTCGTGTTTTCAATAAGATTACCTTTACCTATTGAAACTTCACTAAAACTAGTGGGATCTACCACAACACCGATTTCTATGATAATTGTTGGATCGATGCTTGCAGAAATGAAATTTAAGGATGCGTTTACTAATATTTCTGTATATTATGCTGCAGTAGTTAGACTTTTAATAGTTCCAATGACTGTTTATGTAGTGTTAAAACTATTAAAGGTAGATAATTTGTTACTTAACATATGTGTTATACTTCAAGCAATGCCAGCAGCAGTAATGGCTCCAATAATTGCTGAAAAATATGGTGGTGAAAGTTTACTTGCGTCACAATGCGTATTTATAACTACAATACTTTCTGGAATAACTATTCCAATAATAATATTATTCTTATAGTTAGACAGTAAATAAAAATGGAGGTTTTATAAATGAAAGTTAATTTTACTGAAAATTTAGAAAAAGGTATAGAATTTTTACGAACTCAAGGGGCATTCTTAACAGTGAAATCTGGTGATAATATTAATACTATGACGATAGGCTGGGGAAACGTGGGATATATATGGTATAGACCTATATTTACCGTTATGGTAAGAAAATCAAGATACACACATGAGCTTATAGAGAGCTCAAATAATTTTACAGTAAGTATACCCTTAAGTAAAAATCTAAAAAATCAATTAATGGTGTGTGGAAGTAAATCTGGTAGAGACATTAATAAATTTAAGGAGTGTAACTTGACCTTAGAGGATAGTAAAAAGGTTGATTCTCCAATAATTGGAGAGTGTGAACTTCATTACGAATGCAAAATTGTATATAAACAAGAGATGAATTCAGAGCTTCTTTCAAAAGATATTGTAGAAAGCTCTTATAAAGATGGAGATTATCATACCTTATATTATGGAGAAATAGTAGATGCCTATACTAAATAGCAAAGGGTCATATAATTGTTTATAATAAATAGATATATAATTATTAAAATAGTACACATAGGGTAGTGTACTATTTCTTTTCGTTTTATTGGTATTTTTTAAACATCAAAAAGAGTTTTTTTCATGTTTCCATATTTGAGGTTATAGTAGTCTCTTTTTAAAGAAATTTTATTTAAGGCATAAGCTAATATATCAATTTCTGAGTAGGTATTATATATTCCAAAACTAATTCTAACCATGCCAGGACTGTATAAATCAGGGTTTTTTATTTTCTTACTTAAAAATTCATTAGAAATATGCAATAACTTAACAACGTAGGGCTGAGCGCAAAAACACCCACTTCTTACAGAAATTCCGAATTCATAGGAAAGAATTTTTGCAACCAAAGCATGTTGTATACCATAAATATTAAAGGGGATTATACTTACCCTGCTGGTTTCTTTAGAAAGATCACAATATATCTTTAAGTTTGGAATGTTTCTTATCTGACATATAGCATAGGAAGTCAAATTTCTTTCAATGCGTTCCACATTATTCATACCAATATTACTTAGTGTCTTAATAGCTGAAACTAGAGCAATTGACCCTATAACGTTTGGCGAACCAGCCTCATGACGTTGAGGTGAGTCATTCCACTTTATATAATCATGAGTAACAATATCTACTGTTCCACCACCTACAATATCAGGTTCACATTTATCTAAAATACTTTTAGGCCCAATTAAGACTCCGATGCCAAAAGGAGCATACATTTTATGAGCAGAGAAAATTAAAAAATCTATATTATATTCTAAATTCTTATTACTCATAATAAAAGGAGCATGAGGCACTAATTGTGCACCATCAACAAGTAGTTTAGAGCCGAATTTGTGAACTAACTTGGCGATATCATAAATTTTGTTTTTATAGCCAGTAATGTTTGAAGCACCTGTAATTGTGACTAGTCTTATATAATTATTATATTTATTTAGTTTAGCTTCTAAGTCCTCTAGTGACAACATGCCAGCTTCATCTATAGATATATAATCAACAATAAATTTATCTCTCCAAGGTAGATCGTTTGAATGATGCTCCATATCTGTTGTTAATATAACATTTCTTTTATATGGCTCATACAAAAGGTTCGATAATTTGTTAAATGCTTCTGTTGAATTTTTAACATAGATCACAGTATTATTAACATTAGCATTAACAAAATTGCTAACAACAATTCTAGAATTCTCATATAATTTGGTAGTTAGTTGAGATTTATATCCTTCACCACGATGAATGGAGGAATACCATGGAGCAAAATCAATAATATCTTCCATAACAGATTTAAAAGGTGGTGTAGTTGCTGCATTATCAAAATTAATTGCAGTAACACATTTTCCAGATATAAGAGGTACCTTTTTATTTACGCCAAGTATCAGGTCTCTGTAGCTTGGACTATTATCTTTATTTGACATGATACTCCTCCTCGTAAAATCATCCACAGTATATAGTATTAATTTTACGAGAAAAAGGTGATTAAAAAATAATCATATTTTGCCTAATTGTTTTTTATACATTAACTATTTTATAAGCTAAGCCTGAGTCAACAGTTGTCTGATCACCAGTAAGCATGTTCTTTATTGTTACTGTTTTACTTTGTACTTCATCATCACCTATTAAAATTACAAAAGAAATGCCTAATTTATTTGCATACCCAAGTTTCTTTACGATTTTTGCATCTTCAAGGTATATTTCTGTAACTATGCCCTTATGTCTCAAAGTATTTGCAAAAGTTATTGCATAATCGATATTATTATTTAAGGGTATTACTAGTACCTTTGTAATACCGGTTTTAGTATCATTATTAAAGAATCCAACTTCATTTAATTGGTAGAATAAACGCGTAAGACCAATAGAAATTCCTACTCCAGGTAACTTTTGTTTTGTATAATACTCTGCTAAGTTATCATATCGTCCACCTGAACAAACAGAACCAATCGACGGATATTCATTTAAAAATGTTTCATAAACTGTTCCTGTGTAATAATCAAGACCTCTGGATATTTTTAAATCTATTTTAATATTATCATCAGGAACACCAAACAATTTTACGTATTTAATGACTGTTGAAAGCTCATGTATGCCATCTTTAAAGCTTTCATTAGAGACGTCTAAATTCTGTAATAATGATAAAATGTCCTGATTACTTCCAGTTATATTAATGAATTCAAGAATTTTTTCTACAACTTCATTACTTAAGCCACTACTTATTAGTTCATTGGTTGCAGTTGATACACCAATTTTATCTATCTTATCAATAATTCTTAAAACGTCCGATTTGTCTTCAATTTCTAATGCTTCAAAAAAGCCGTTTAAAAGTTTCCTATTGTTTATTTTTATGGTAAAATCCTCAAAACCAAGATTGTTAAATATTGAATAAATAATACTAGGTATTTCAGCATCATTCAAGATGCTTAAACTATTGTTTCCAACAATATCAATATCACATTGGTAAAATTCACGAAAGCGGCCTTTTTGATTTCTCTCTCCTCTATAAACTTTTCCAATTTGATATCTCCTAAAAGGGAAAATCAATGAATTATAATTTTGAGCTACATACCTTGCGAGTGGTACAGTTAAATCAAATCTAAGTGATAAATCATTATTACCCTTTGAAAATCTATAAATTTGCTTTTCTGTTTCTCCTCCACCTTTAGCGAGTAAAATTTCTGATTTTTCTATTACTGGTGTATCTATGGGCATAAAGCCAAAGCTTTCATAAGTTGTCCTTATAGTATCTGATAATTTGTTGAACTGAATTTGATCTGTTGGTAATAACTCCATAAATCCAGGTAGGATTGATGGTTTTACAATTTCGTTTTTCATTATTAATACCTCCTATAAAAATATAAAAAACCCGACGTAAGTGGCATAGCTACGTGGGTGATAATCATCTAGAGCATTTTTTAAATTATACTATATATAATGGAATACTTCAAGGATGAATATGCGTTTTGTGAGCATGTTAACTCAAAGTTTAATTAAATATAGAATGATGAGTATTACTGATGTATAGGTTGATTATTAGTGGATAATACAATATTATGGCTTATATAAGGGAATAATAAAAGAAATTTGAAATATTTATAGTTGACAAGATTACTAGGGTTTGATATTATGAATTTAGAAAGTATAGTAAAACACTCTACTTTAACGACATTTCAGAAGGAACGTCCCCTCTGTTATAAGTAGGGATTACATATTTAGGAAAATGAAAATTTCAGTAGGAGCATAAATCTCCTACTTAAGTCGTTAAATTAAGCACCGCAGGTGATGATAAAGGAGTGATTAAATGAAATTATCTACGAAGGGAAGATATGGGGTTAAAGCTATGGTAGATTTAGCAATAAACTATGGAGAACAACCTGTATCTATAAAAAGTATATCTGAAAGACAAAGTATTTCTGAATATTATTTAGAACAATTATTCTCATCACTTCGAAAGGCTAAACTTATTAAAAGTGTAAGAGGATCTCAAGGCGGGTATATACTCAATAGATCACCAGAGGATATAACTATATATGATATTATTAATGTACTAGAAGGACCAATAGAAATTTCTAACTGTCTTGAAGACGAAGAATGTACTAATATTGATTGCTGTGCTACAAGGTTATTATGGAAGAAAATAAAAAATAGTATAGATAGTGTGACTACCTCAATAAATTTAAAAGATATTGTCTCTGATTATAACAAAATGGCACTAATTAAAGGAGTGAAAGATAATGAATAAATCAATTTACATGGACCATGCTGCAACCACATATACTAAAAAAGAAGTTATGGAAGAGATGCTTCCTTATTTTACAACATATTTTGGAAATCCTTCTTCAATATACACTCTTGCAAGAGAAACTAAGAAAGCAATAGATATTGGACGCGACAAGGTAGCAAAGGCAATAAATGCTGATTCAAATGAAATCTTTTTTACTGGCGGAGGTTCGGAAGCAGATAACTGGGCTATAAAGGGAATAGCTTCTGCTTATAAGAAAAAGGGAAATCATATAATAACAACAGTTATTGAACATCATGCAGTTCTTCATACTTGTGAATATTTAGCTAAAAATGGATTTGATATTACATATTTACCAGTTGATGAATATGGATTTATTAGTATTAAAGATTTAGAGAATGCAATTACAGACAAAACCATTTTAGTATCAGTAATGTTTGCAAACAACGAGATTGGAACAATTGAACCAATAAAAGAAATTGGAGCATTATGTAGAAGTAAAAAAATACTTTTCCACACAGATGCAGTTCAAGCTGTAGGTCATATTCCAGTAGATGTAAAAGAAATGAATATAGATTTATTGTCTCTTGCTGGACATAAATTCTATGGACCTAAAGGCATAGGTGCATTATATATAAAAAAAGGTATTAAAATAGATAATTTAATACATGGTGGTGGCCAAGAAAGAAATAGAAGAGCTGGTACTGAGAATGTAGCTGGCATAGTTGGTATTGGCAAAGCACTTGAACTTGCTGTAGAAAATATGGAAGAAAACAATAAAAAATTAGTTTATTTAAGAGATAAATTAATGAATGGATTACTAAAAGTACCTTATACAAGACTTAATGGACCAATAGGAGAAAAAAGACTTCCAGGTAATTCCAATACTTGCTTTAGGTTTGTTGAAGGTGAATCTATATTACTAATGTTAGATGCAAATGGGATTGCAGCGTCAAGTGGAAGCGCATGTACATCAGGTTCTTTAGATCCATCTCACGTGTTACTAGCAATAGGTCTTATCCATGAGATAGCTCATGGTTCACTAAGATTAACTTTAGGTGATGCTACTACTGAGGAAGAAGTAGATTTTGTTTTAGAAACAGTTCCAAAGGTTATTAAAAGATTAAGAGATATGTCACCACTATATGATGACTACTTAAAGAAAGGGGAAAAATAATTATGATGTATAGTGAAAAAGTTATGGACCATTTTACAAATCCAAGAAATGTAGGCGAAATTCCTGATGCTGACGGAATTGGTGAAGTTGGGAATGCTAAATGTGGTGACATTATGAAGGTTTATCTAAAAGTAAAAGATAATATAGTCGTAGATGCAAAATTTAAAACTTTCGGTTGCGGATCAGCAATAGCATCTTCAAGTATGGCGACAGAACTTATTAAGGGTAAATCTATAGATGATGCATGGACATTAACAAATAAAGCTGTAGCTGAGGCTTTAGACGGGCTTCCAGCAATAAAGATGCATTGCTCGGTACTCGCTGAAGAGGCTATCCACATAGCAATTAATGACTACAGAACTAAAGCTGGGCTAGAAGTATGGAATTACAAAGAACATGACGATATACATGGTGAAGTACACGAAGAATAGGTGATATAAATGAAAAAAAAAGTAGTTATTGGAATGAGTGGTGGAGTAGATAGCTCTGTAGCTGCATATCTTTTGAAAGAGAAAGGATATGAAGTTATAGGAATTATGATGAAGCTATCTCCGGATAATCCTGATTATGAAGAAAATGAAGGCGGGTGTTGTTCTATTTCAGCCGCAAACGACGCAAGACGCGTTGCAGATGTATTAGATATACCTTTTTATGTTATGAATTTTAAAGATGTATTTAAAACAAATGTTATTGATAACTTTATTGATGAATATATGGAAGGCAGAACGCCAAATCCATGTATTGTTTGCAATAAGACAATAAAGTTTAAAGAATTTTTAAGGAAAGCTAAGGCCCTTGGTGCTGATTATATAGCTACAGGGCATTATGCTAAAATTGAAAAACAAGAAGAGAGATATGTACTTAAAAAATCAGAAGATGATAAAAAAGATCAAACTTATGCCTTGTATACCTTGAATCAAGAACAATTAAAACATACTCTAATGCCTTGTGGAGATTATTCTAAACCTGAAATACGTAAAATAGCAGAGCGAATTGGATTAGAAGTCTTTAAAAAAAGAGATAGCCAAGAAATTTGTTTTATACCTGATAATGACCATGGAGCTTATATTAAGAAGTATAGTGGTCGTGACATAAAGCCAGGAAAATTTGTTGACAAGCAGGGTAAAGTCATGGGAACACACAAAGGGATTGTATACTATACTATAGGACAAAGAAAAGGATTAGGTATAGCAATAGGCAAACCCGTTTTTGTCAATGACATTAATCCTATAACAAACCAAGTGATAATAGGTGACGAAGAAGATATTTTTAAAACTGGGCTTATAGCAAAAGATTTGAATTTTATCTTATTTGATAAACTTCCTTCAAGTTTAAGAGTAACAGCTAAAATCAGATATTCTGCAAAACCTCAATTAGCTACTTTAGTTCCTATAGAAAATGATAGAGTAAAGGTTATTTTTGATGAGAAACAAAGGGCTATTACAAAAGGCCAATCAGTGGTTTTCTATATAGAAAACTTAGTAGTTGGTGGGGGAATTATTGAGAAAATTTTATAAATACAATAAAGCTACTTTGGTAGATTATTTAGGCAGAGGGATATCTTGTTAAAGACTAGGTATCCCTCTGTATTTTGAAAGAAAGGAGCAAAATTATGATATATAGTGATAAGGTTATGGAACATTTTTACAGTCCTAGGAACATGGGAGTATTAATTGATGCTAATGGTATTGGAGAGGCTGGAGACCCTAAATGTGGTGACATAATGAAGATATATATTAAAGTTGAGAGTAATATAATAACTGGTGTTAAGTTTAAGGCTTTTGGTTGTGGTTCAGCTATCGCATCTTCTAGCATTGCAACAGAACTTATAAAGGGAAAAACACTCGAAGAGGCATGGAAGCTAACTAACAAATCTGTTATTGAAGCTCTACAAGGATTGCCAGTAATTAAAGAGCATTGTTCTGTTCTTGCAGAACAAACTATACACAATGCGATAAATAATTACAGAAAATTACAAAAACTTGAACTTTGGGAAAGTAATTTAAAGTAATTTAAAGTAATTTAGAAAGCAGCTATATTGGGGTTTAATCAATGTAGTTGCTTTTAATTTCTTAATGTGGTTTCTATTTTATCGTTTATTGCATTAATATCAATTGAGCTTCTTATATTATTATTAAGATTATATTTTTCTTTGAGTTTTAGTATTCTATATATGCTCTCATCCAGTCTTTTTTCTGGTATCAATTTATTTTTTACAGCAGTTTTTAGTGAATTAATTACTTTGATCTCATTGTCATATTCATGGCATACTAAGATAATATCACTCCCAGCATTAAAAGATTTAACGGCAGCATCGCCAATGTCGTTATATTTTATAATGGCAGCCATAGTCATATCATCAGTAATGACTAATCCATTGAATTTTAAAGATTTTCTTAATATATCAGTTATAATAATTTTTGACATACTCGCAGGATAATTAGCATCTATTTTGTTAAGTAAGATATGAGACACCATAATAGCATCTACATTATTCTTTATAGCTTCTTTAAAAGGTGTCAGTTCAAAATTATTTAGTTTTGTTAGATCTTTATTCACTATGGGAAGCCCTACATGAGAATCTACTGAAGTGTCTCCATGTCCAGGAAAGTGTTTTACAACAGGAATTATTTTGTTATCTTGCATACCTTCCATTGTTTTAATGCCTAATTTTTTTACAATGCTTGGATTATTCCCAAATGCTCTGTCTCCAATTACAGGATTATTAATATTACTATTTATATCTAGGACAGGAGCAAAATCCATGTTAAACCCAAATATTTTTAGCTCTTCTCCAATTATATTTCCAATCTTGTAACTTAAATTACTATTATTCTTTTTTCCTATAATTTTATTGGATGGAATATTCTTGATTTCACTTGGCATCCTTGATACTTGTCCACCCTCCTCATCTACAGATATAAATAAAGGAGTTTTGTTTTGATGATTAGTGGCTTTTAGTGAATTAGTTAGTTTAACTAGCTGACTGGAATTATCTACATTTGTACTAAATAAAATAACACCACCAACCTTATGCTCTTTAATCAGATTATTTATGTTATTATTCATTGCAAAGCCATCAAGTCCCACAATTACTAGTTGCCCAATTTTTTCATCTAAACTCATAGTATTTATTTTGTTTTGCACTGCATCAATCCTTTTAATTTGCGGTTTATGAACCACACTTTTAGAACTGCGACTTGAATTTGTTGCATTACATCCAGTTAAAAACAAACCCAAAAACAATAGTATGCTTATAATTAATTTATTCATTAAAAATTTCACCGCCTCTTTAACAAAATGTAAATATTGTTAAAATTAAAATCCATAAACAACTATACTATTTAAAACATATATATTCAACATTAATCTTTGTTTTTGTAATAATTATTAGATTATTTGGAAAACATAATTATAACTAAAATAATAAAATAGTTTTCATCTAGGAGATAATATGTTTAAAAGTAAAGATTTTATATTTATGGATGTTGTAAGTGTAGAAGGTAAAAAAATTGGTTTTATTAGAGACTTGCTAATAGATTTCAACAAAGGGAAGGTAATTGGTTTTGTAATATCACCCTATAAATTCTTTCATAAAAATTTAAGCGTATTAAAAGAAGACATTGTATACTTTAATAAACATATGGTAGTTAAAAAAGTGGAAAAGAATAAATATTTATGTCTGCATAGCTTTATTAATATGGATGTAATAGATAAAAGCAGGAATGTATTTGGAATGGTTGAGGACATTACTTTTACATATGATTCTTTTGATATAAAAGGAGTCATAGTATCTTCTGGGTTTATTACAAACTTGCTTAGAGGAAAAAGAATAATGTTAATTAATGAACTTATACTGGGAGAAGAAAATCTTCTCTATATTTCAAGTTGCAATGAATATAGTTTTAAAAGTATGGCACATAACTTTTTTGTAGAGGGAAAAGCAAATGAAAAAAATTAATACAAAAAAATTAATTATTACTATTATAATCATTTTTATTTTTGCTTTAATTTTATCTGTTGCAATAAAGATACCTATAGTTAAACAATTGGTGAATTTAGTGTTTATATCATTCATTGTCTCATATATACTAAAACCACTATATATGCTTTTAATTAAAAAAGGAATCAATAAAAAAGCTGCCGCTTCTTTAATAATAATCGGGTTATTATGTTTAATTTTGTTAACATTTGTTGTAGTAATTCCATCAATATTTAGAGAAAGCTTGCACATAAATAAGGCAATAAATGATTTGGGAAAATATCTAATTAATGCAAATATGAAAATAAAAGTATTAAGTTCAAACGAAGTTATGAGTAGTGTTATAAATACCATATACCATAAGGCTAATGTTCAGATACTTGTAATATTTAACAAAATATTTGATTCTATTATGGGCCTTGGTGAAAATTTATTAACTTATATGGTTGCGCCACTAATAATATATTACTTTTTATGCGATAGCGAAAACATGATCAATAAGACATTAATAGTTTTCCCCCCAGAAAGTAGAAATATAATAAAAAAAATTATTGAGGACATTGATAAGGTACTAGGGAGATATATCATAAGTCAACTTATTTTATGTGGAATTATAACAATCGCAACCTTTTTCATATTAATTTTTATGAAAATTGATTTTCCTCTAATACTTTCCTTAATAAATGGAATTTTTAATATAATTCCATATTTTGGGCCTATATTTGGTATTATACCTATAATTTTGATAGGCCTCTTAGCTTCTCCAAAAATAGCTTTATATACAGCAATGTGGGTTTTTGCACTTCAACAAATTGAGGGAAGCATATTGTCCCCAAAAATAATTGGAGAAAGCATAAGTATGCATCCGTTAACAGTAATACTGTTATTAACCATTGGAGGGAAGGTTGGTGGGATTTTAGGAATGATTCTTGCAGTACCGCTTGGGGTAGTCTTTAAAGTTATATATGAGGACATAAATTATTATTTATTTTGATTATAAGTCATATATATAGAAATATTAAGGAAAAATGTGCTATACTTTATAAGTATAGGTTAATATTAGGTAATGATAAGAATTATTAAATATATTTAATCATTTAGAGAGGAAGTGGATGGTGAAAACTTCTTGATAAATATATTGAAGCTGTCTTTGAACCTTATGTAGATGAGAGATACCACTAAGTAATTAATTTCTTTTAATTATGAAGTGGTATAATTAGGGTGGTAACGCGGAAAACTTTCGTCCCTTGCTTTAGGGGAGTGAAGTTTTTTTTATATTTAAGCATTATAATTAATCGGAGGAGATATTATGGAGAAATTAGGGTTAAATGAAATTAGGGAATCCTTTCTAAAGTTTTTTGAAAGTAAAGGACATCTTAGACTAGAGAGTTTTCCACTAGTACCTAAGAATGACAGTAGTTTATTACTTGTAAATGCCGGCATGCAACCACTTAAACCATATTTTACAGGAATTCAAACACCACCTAATACTAGAATAACTAATTGTCAAAAGTGTATTAGAACCGGAGATATTGAAAATGTAGGGAAGACTTCAAGACATGGTACTTTCTTTGAAATGCTTGGTAACTTCTCTTTTGGTGATTACTTTAAAAATGAGGTTATTCCATGGGCTTATGAATATGTAACAGAGGTTTTAAATATCCCAAAAGAAAGTTTGTACATAACTGTATATTTAGAAGATGATGAAGCTTTTAATGTCTGGAGTAAAAAAACTGACATTGATCCTTCCCGTATTTTTAGGTTGGGAAAAGAAGATAATTTTTGGGAAATAGGCCAAGGACCTTGTGGACCAAGTTCAGAGCTACACTATGATCGGTTTGTAGAACTTGGGCAAATAAAAACTAAGGAAGAATTTATTAAAGCAGGCAATGAAGATAGAGTAATAGAATTTTGGAATTTAGTATTTACTCAATTTGATAAGGACGCAGAAGGTAATTACAATAAGTTAAAGAATCCAAACATAGATACAGGTATGGGGCTTGAGAGAATAGCTGCCATAATGCAGAGAACAGACAGTATCTTTGAAATAGACACTATAAACAACATTCTACAAGAAGTTTCAAGAGTTTCAGGTGTAAAATGTGGTGAAAGTATCACTGAGGATATATCATTAAAAATAATAACTGATCATGTTAGAAGCACAACATTTATGATAAGTGATGGTGTACTTCCATCTAATGAGGGTAGAGGGTATGTCCTTAGGAGGCTAATTAGACGGGCAGCAAGGCACGGTAGACTACTTGGAATTAAGAATGTTTTTTTAAGTGAGCTTTGCAATACTGTTATTAAAAATTCATTTAAAGCATATCCAGAATTAAAAGAAAAAGAATCTTATATTAAAAAAGTTATAAAAATTGAAGAAGAAAGATTTTTAGAGACTTTAGATTCAGGTATGGATATATTAAAAGTTTATATAGAAGAGCTTGAAAGTAACGACGATAAAATTTTAAGTGGAGAAAAAGCTTTTAAGTTATATGATACATATGGTTTTCCATATGAACTTACGGAAGAAATATTACAGGATGCAGGTATAAAAATTGATTTAGAAAAATTTAATATGGAAATGCAAAGCCAAAGACAAAGAGCAAGAGATGCTAGAGGACAGTCAAATTATATGGGGAGTGGAGATAATGTACTTAATTTAATACCTAAAGAGATAGAAACAAAGTTTGATGGTTATGATAAAACTTTGTTGCAATCTAAGGCATTAATATTAATTAATGGTGAGGAACTTGTTAAAGAACTATCTAAGGGAGAAAAAGGAATTATTGTAACCGGAGTCACACCTTTTTATGCTGAAATGGGCGGCCAAATAGGAGATACTGGAACAATTTTTAACAGTAACTTTATGGCAGAAGTTTTAGATTGTAAGATGAATGCATCAGGCAAAGTTGTACATTTTGTTGAAATAATTGAGGGAACATTGCTAGTAGATGAATTAGTAACCCTTAAGGTTGATGAGGATAGAAGATCTGCCATTTGTAAAAATCATACTGCAACTCACATGCTGCAAGAAGCATTAATAACAGTTTTAGGTGAGCATGTGCATCAATCAGGCTCTTATGTAAAAGAGGATAAATTAAGGTTTGATTTTACTCATTTTTCTGCACTAACAGATGAAGAAATCACTAAAGTTCAACGAGACGTAAATGACAATATTATGAAAGCTTGCAGGGTTGATACTAATGTAATGACCATAGATAAGGCTAAGGAAACCGGAGCTATAGCTTTATTTGATGCAAAGTATCAAAATGATGTTAGAGTTGTATCTGTTGGCGAGTATAGCAAAGAATTATGTGGTGGTACTCATGTTAAAAACTCAGGGGAAATAGGGTTATTTAAAATTTTATCCGAAGCAGGAGTAGCTGCAGGAGTTAGAAGAATTGAGGCTATAACAGGTAGTGAATATATAAAATATGTAGAAGATAAAAATGATCTATTAAAAGGTATATCTAATGCATTAAAATGTTCAGAAAAAGATATAATAAATAAATTGCAAATGCAATTAGATGAATTAAAAGATAAAGAAAAGGAAATAATGTTACTAAAAGGTAAATTAGCTAGTTCTTCAGTTGATGAAATGTTAGATAATATTAAAGAGGTTAAAGGTGTAAAGGTAATTTGCGGAACAGTGAGAGATATGGACGTGGATGCTTTGAGAAATTTAGCTGACAAACTTCGTGATAAACTTGGTGATGGTGTAGTGGTACTTGGAAGCAACATAAATGAAAAAGTACAATTTGTCGCAATGGCATCTAAATCTGCTACAGATAAAGGCATACACTGTGGAAAAATAATTAAAGAAGTTGCTAAAATAGCTGGAGGCGGCGGTGGAGGTAGACCTGATATGGCAGAAGCAGGTGGGAAACTTCCAGAAAAATTGGATAAAGCAATAGATAATGTATGTTCTATAATTGAAAGATTAGTAAAATAGTATACTTTTTGTAATAGTTGTTTTATAATATAAGTAGTAAGAAGTAATTGTATTATCGTTAGTATGTAATTATGGATTTTTTTGTAATAAAAGACGTACTATATTACCAAGTAATTTCCAAATATACTTAAGTAGGATAAATTACAGTGATCATCGTATTATAAGGGAAGGGGTGTATAGAATGGATATTAATCAAAATACAGTCCAATTTGATTTTGTAAAAGATAAAAAAGATTTAACAAAAACTATATTGACTGACGTATATAATTCACTTATAAAAAAGGGGTATAACCCAGTAAATCAAATGGTAGGATATTTAATTTCTGGAGATCCAACATATATAACGAACTACAATGGAGCAAGAGCGTTAGTAAGAAAGCTAGAGAGAGATGAAATACTTGAAGAAGTCTTGAAATCTTATCTAGACATAAAAAAATAAAATGCCCATAGGGGCATTTTATTTTTTGACTATAGTGCTGGAATCAGGCTATTATTAAAGGAGTATGCACATGAGAATATTAGGTTTAGATATTGGAGACAGAACAATAGGGATAGCTGTATGTGATCCTTTAGGATTAACAGCACAAGGCATTACAACAATTAAAAGAAAAAGCATAGTTTTAGATATAGAAGAAATTGATAAAATATGTAAACAGTACAATGTAGAAAGTTTTGTATCTGGTCTTCCCAAAAATATGAATGGTACTATAGGACCACAAGGAGAAAAGGTTCAACGCTTTTGTGAGAAACTTAAGGAAACCTTGAATCTGCCAATAAAAATGTGGGACGAAAGATTAACTACAGTAGCTGCTAATAGAGTGATGTTAGAGGGAGATTTGTCTAGATCAAAAAGAAAAAAGATTGTAGATAAAATTGCTGCTACATTCATTTTGCAAGGATATTTAGATAGCTTAGGTACACGTTTATAAAATTTATTTTTACATAATATGTAATCTAAATGGAGATATTATAATTTGAAAGGAGAAAATAAAATGGATAATAATGTTGAAACTATCATGTTATACGACGAAGAGGGTAAAGAAATTGAATTTGATGTATTAACAAAATTGGATATTGAAGACAAGGAATATGTCATAGTTGCGCCAACTGGAGAAGAGGACATTGATGCAATCGCACTAAGAATAGATAAGGATGCAGAGGGTAACGATATTTTAGTTACAATCGAAGAGGATGAAGAGTTTGAAATGATTTCGGAAGCTTATGATGCGATTTCTTCTGATGAGATCTAAATTAACTTTAACAGAAATTCAAACCACTCAGCCTGTTTTCTTAAAACTAAATGATTATCAATTGACAATATTTCAATAAAGTATTACACTATACCTATAGTGAATATGTTTACAATGATTTGTCAAATGATAGTTGCAGAAAAGGGGTATATATATGTCAAAAGTATCTCCAGAGAGCGTTGAGAGTTTAAAAGAATCTTTAAAACAAGAGGGATATAAGCTAACTCCACAAAGAAGAGCTATCTTAAATGGAATAATTAAGAGTGAAGGTAGCCATCTTACAGCTGAAGAACTATATGATTTGGTTAAGACTGACTGCCCTGAAATAGGTTTAGCTACAATTTACAGAACAGTTCAACTTTTAGAAGAAATGGGTGTAATACGAAAGCTCGATTTGGATGATGGTTGTAGTAGATATGAACTTAACCATGAAGATGAACACCATCAACATCACCACCTGATATGTAATAGGTGTGGTAAAGTATTAGAGGTACAAGGAGATTTGCTTGATGATCTTGAAACAATTGTTGAAAAAAAGTATAATTTTAAGATAGAAGATCATAGCTTGAAATTTTATGGCGTTTGTGATAAGTGTTTAGGAAAATAAGCTAAAGGCTTAGGAATCAACATATGGTCTTTTGTGGGATTATATGATGAAAAAACTAATTATATGATGCAATTGAAGTAAATTTATCATTTGCTGATAATGAATAATAGACATAGTTGACTTTTTTGCAAGATAATATTAGAATAAGTATAGTAAGTGCGAAAATTGGATACACAAAGACGTATCCAATTTTCGTTTGTGTAAAATGTGTAAACACACGAAAAAAATTGGAGGATTAATATGAATTTATTTACAAGAAATGATGTTAGAAATATAGCAATTATTGCCCATGTAGATCACGGCAAGACAACACTAGTGGATTGTTTACTTAAACAAAGCAATGTTTTTAGAGAAAATGAAAAGGTACAAGAAAGAGTAATGGATTCAAATGACTTAGAAAAAGAAAGAGGAATAACAATTCTTTCTAAGAATACTGCAGTAATGCATAATGGAATTAAAATAAACATAGTTGATACTCCAGGACATGCTGATTTTGGTGGAGAAGTTGAACGTGTACTTAAGATGGTTGATAGTGTACTTCTTGTAGTTGATGCATATGAAGGTCCGATGCCACAAACTAAATTTGTTTTAAAGAAAGCATTAGAATTAGACCTTAGACCTATCGTTGTTATAAACAAAATTGATAGAAAAGATGCTCGTCCAACTGAAGTTCTTGATGAAGTCTTTGACCTATTTGTTGAACTTGGAGCAGATGATGAACAATTAGACTTTGCAGTGGTATATGCTTCTGCTAGAGAAGGGTTTGCAAAATTTGAAGTTGATGATGTAAGTGACAACATGGAACCATTATTTGATTCTATAGTAAAGAATGTAAAGGCACCAGAAGGATATTTAGATATGCCACTTCAAATGCTTATTTCAACTATTGATTATAATGAGTATGTTGGAAAAATTGGAATAGGAAAAATCCAAAGAGGATCAATCAAAAGAAATCAACAAATAGCACTTATAGCTAAAGATGGAACAATAAGCAACGTTAAAGTTTCAGCTCTTTTCGTTTATGATGGACTTAAGAGAGTAGAAACTGAAGAAGCAATTCTTGGTGATATCGTAGCAGTTTCTGGTATTCCAAACATTAACATTGGTGAAACAATAGCTGATATGCTTGAGCCAGAGGCACTTCCATTCGTTGAAATTGATGAGCCTACTTTAACTATGAATTTCATGGTTAATAATTCTCCTTTTGCAGGTCAAGAAGGAACTTTTGTAACATCAAGACACATAAGAGATAGACTTATGAAAGAACTTGAAACAAATGTTAGTTTAAGAGTAGTAGAAGCTGAAGAAGCAGATGGTTTTGAAGTAAGTGGAAGAGGAGAACTTCATCTTTCAGTTCTAATTGAAACTATGAGACGTGAAGGATATGAATTCCAAGTGTCAAAAGCAAATGTTATATATAAAGAGGAAAATGGCCATAAAACAGAGCCAATTGAGTTACTTACAATTGACGTTCCAGAAGAATTTATGGGCGTAGTAATGGAAAAAATGGGACCTAGAAAAGCAGAGATGGTTAATATGACTTCTGCTATAAATGGATACACTAGATTAGAATTTAAAGTACCATCAAGAGGATTGATTGGGTTTAGAAGTGAACTTATGACTGATACTAAGGGTAATGGTATAATGAATCACGTTCTAGATGGTTACGATAAGTACAAAGGAGAAATTCCAGATAGAAGTAGAGGTTCACTAATTGTATTTGAAGGTGGAGAAACTATAACTTACGGATTATTTAATGCTCAAGATCGTGGTATTCTTTTCTTAGAACCAGGAGTACCTGTATACGCTGGAATGATTGCAGGAGAATGTGCAAGAAGTGGAGACATGGAAATAAATGTTTGTAGAAAAAAACAATTAACAAATACTAGATCTTCAGGAGCAGATGAATCACCAAAATTAGTTCCAGTAAAACCTATGTCACTAGAGCAGTGCTTAGAATTTATAGCTATAGATGAGCTAGTTGAAATTACTCCTCTAAATATTAGAATGAGAAAAAGACTATTAGACTCGGGCGAAAGAAAAAGAGCAGGTGGCAAAAAGAAGTAAATAGTAGATAAAGTAAATAAAACAAAAAAATAAATAGTTTTATTATTGAAAAAGAAAACCGGAAGATTAATTTGGAAGGTTTTCTTTTTTAATTTACATATGAAATTAAAGATCTAACACAAGTCCTTAGTAAACTTGTGTTATTGAATTTTTGGAGGAAATTAAATGAGTGGAGTAACATATGATTATATGGAACAATATTTAAGAGCGCTAATTCCAAGCAATATTGGAATTATAAAAGATTTAGAAGATTTTGCGCTTGAAAATAGAGTACCTATAGTTCAAAAAGAAACTGCTAAATTTTTAGAATTAATGATTACAATGAATAGGCCCAAAAAAATATTAGAACTGGGAACTGCAATAGGATATTCAGCTATTTTAATGAATTTAACTTCTGGTGGAATAAGTGAAATCACAACTATTGAAAGAGACGAAAAAATGATAGAGATTGCAAAGTCGAATATACAAAAATACGGACTACAAAATAAAATTACTATTTTAGAAGGAAATTGCCTAGAAATACTTGAAAATCTTCAAGATGAATATGATATGATTTTTATTGATGCAGGAAAAGGACATTATAATCATTTTCTTCCTCACTGTTTAAGGCTCTTAAAAAAAGAAGGGGTCCTTATTGCTGATAATGTGCTTTTTCGCGGAATGGTTGCATCAAAAAAGATTGCAACGCGAAGAAAGGTCACTATAATAAAACGTATGCAAACCTATCTAGAACTAGTATCAAGTAATAATGAACTTATAACTTCTGTAATACCAATGGGTGATGGTATCTCAGTTACGATAAGAAGGAATAAAGTAAGTAGTAAGGAGGAATGAAACTAATGAAACCAGAAATACTAGCACCTGCAGGTAATTTAGAAAAGTTAAAAGCAGCTATAAATTTTGGAGCAGACGCAGTTTATTTAGGTGGAAGTAAATTAAATTTAAGAGCTTTTGCAAATAATTTTAGTAACGAGGATTTAAAAGAAGGTATAGAATTTGCACATTTGAGAGGGAAAAAGGTTTATGTTACATTAAATGTATTTCCTCACAACGATGATTTAGAAGGCTTAGAAGATTATTTGAAAGAAATATACAAGCTAGGTGCAGATGCTATCATTGTATCTGACCCAGGAATTATTATGACAGCCCTTGAAGTTGTACCAAATCTAGACATACATTTAAGCACTCAGGCTAACAATGTAAACTACAAATCTGCTATTTTTTGGCACAAACAAGGGGTTAAAAGAATTGTACTAGCAAGAGAACTATCTCTTGATGAAATTAAAGCAATAAGAGCAAAGTTACCTGATACTTGTGAACTTGAAGCCTTTGTTCATGGATCTATGTGTATGTCCTATTCTGGAAGATGTCTTATGTCAAATTATATGACAGGTAGAGATGCAAATCGTGGACAATGTGCTCAGCCATGTAGATATAAGTATTTCCTTATGGAAGAAAAAAGGGATGGAGAATACTTTCCTATACTTGAAGATGAGAAGGGTACTTACATAATGAATTCAAAAGACTTATGCATGATAGAACATATACCAGAACTAATAGAATCAGGCATAGCTTCCTTTAAGATAGAAGGAAGAATGAAAAGCTCATATTATGTTGCGTCTGTATGCAAATCATACAGAGAGGCTGTGGACGCGTATATAGATGATTCAGTAAATTATAAATTTCAGAAGAAATGGATGGATAACCTTCTAAAACCTAGCCATAGACAATTTTATACTGGGTTTTATTTTGCAGATCCTAGCAATCAGATATATGAATCTTCATCATATATTAGAAATTACGATATAGTTGGAGTTGTTCGCGAATATAATGAAGAAAATAGTATTGCAATGATTGAGCAAAAAAATAAAACATTCCTTGGAGATACTGTCGAAGTATTAAGGCCCATAGGAGATAATGTCTTAATTATACTTAATGATATGAAAAATTCAAAGGGAGAAAGCATACCTTCTGCCCCAAGCGCTCAAATGTTATTTACTGTACATGTTAAAGAAAAGCTTTGTGAGAATGATATACTTATTAAGTCTAAGGAGAAAAAATAATGACTCGCCCTATTTTAATAGGTATAACTGGGGGAACAGGCTCAGGTAAAAGCACTATTGCAAGAGAAATATATAAACATTTTGATGAGACCTGCATTGCAATGATTGAGCAAGATTCTTACTATAAAGATCAGAGTAATCTCTCTTATGACGAAAGAACCAAAACAAACTATGATCATCCAGACGCTTTTGATACAGATCTTTTAGTTAAACATCTAAATCTTCTTTTAGAAGGGAAAGCTATTCAAAAGCCCATATATAATTTTGAAATACATAATAGAATAAAAGAAACAGTTTCTGTAAATTCAAGAGAAATCATTATTTTTGAAGGAATCCTTATACTAGCTGATAAAGTTCTTCGTGATATGCTAGATATTAAGATATATGTAGATACTGATGCAGATGTAAGGTTTATAAGAAGACTTACTAGAGATATAAACGAGCGAGGAAGAACAACTGATTCTGTTATAACACAATATTTAAATGTGGTTAAACCAATGCATGAACAATTCATTGAGCCCACCAAAAGACACGCAGATATAATTATACCTGAGGGTGGACATAATAAGGTAGCTATAGATATAATAACTGCAAACATAAGTCAAATACTTCAGAAACAACAGGTTCAGAAATAATAACACCAGAGTATAAAACATCTCATTCTAGGCGAGAATTAGTCTAGGTGAGGTGTTTTTTATGAATAGTAGAAATAATATCTTTGGTTATTCAAATCAAAGGAGTGAAATACGAAAAAGAACTTGGATGATATTAGGTCTATTTATGCTATTATTTTGTTTGTTAACTTGGAGAATTGCAAACTTCATGTATTTTAATTCAGAGCCTTTAAAAACTATGTTTAATGCACAATATACTATAGATGAGACGTATGGACCTAAATATAGTTTAACTGACTGCAATGGACACGATCTTTTAACATATGAAATAAACTACTATGCAATTATTGACCCAGTAGATTATATAAGGTTCAATGAATATACCAGTAAATATGACTTAGAAGCATTGACTATTACACTACGAAACTATAATAAGAAATATGATTTAGAAAAAATTAAAGGCAATGGTAATGGGGAGAAACTAAGATATAAAATAGATGAGGTAACTTATAATAAACTTAAGGATATAAAAAAAGTGAAAGGCTTTTATACTTTTAAATCTAATGATGTAATAAAGGACGGATATTGGAAAATAGAAAATATATTGACAAATACAAAATATTTTAATGCGGCAGGAGTAGAGACAACAAAGAAATCCGAATCTTTAGAAATGCAAATATACAACAAAACTAAAGATAACGAATACACAAAAATTAGGTTTTCTAAAGGGGTTAATGGCGAAATATCTACAGGGAAAATTATTAAACCTAAAAACAATGTTAATGTAAGACTTACAATAGATAAAAAAATTCAAGATAAAGTTGGAGCAATTCTTAAGGAACAAAACTATGAAAAATATGCTCAAATTGGTGTCGTATTAATGGAGAGCAGTAGTGGAAAGATAAAAGCAATGGCACAAAAAGATGATAATACATATAATGCAAACTTAGGAATGGCAGGTACAAATGGATATTTGCCAGGATCGATATTTAAAGTTATTGTTGATGAGGCTGGGTTAGACACGAATTTGATAAAAGATAATGAAGAATTTAAATTAAAGTCTAATATATTTAAAGAGGAACCTATGAAGGGAAACGGAGGACCGTTTACAGTTGGGAAGGCTCTAACTGTTTCTTCTAATAACGTTTTTGCTCAAATTGGTTGGAGAGTAGGCATTAAGAATATATATAATTATGCCCAAAAACAAGGGATATTAAGTAAAGTATTAAATCTTGAGCAAGAGAGCAGTGGTAAGTTTCAGGAGGATATATCAAATCCTACACCGTCGGAAACAAGTCAAACAGCTATTGGTCAAAATGTTACAATGACGCCTTTAGAAGCCATAAGTATCCCTAATACTATAATAAATGATGGTATATATGTACAGCCAAGAATAATAGACACATATGTTGATGATAATAATAAAATTGTAGAAAAAAATACATCTAAAACTACAACCATATTAAAAAGTGAAACGGCAGAAATTGTGAAACTTCATATGATGGACGTAGTAGATAAAGTTAAGGGAGGCACAGGGGAATCAGCTTACATTGAAAATATGGGTATAGGTGGGAAAACAGGGACTACTACGTATTATACAAGTAAAATTGTAGATGGAAAAAAAGAACGCCAAAAAAGTTCTGATGGATGGTTTGTTGGTTTTTTTAATTTAGATGGAAAAAATTATTCTCTGGTTGTATATGTGAATAATATTACGATAAGTAATGCAAAAAATGTAGCAGATGAAGAAGCCGGAGGTACAGCTGCTCCGATCTTTAAAAAAGTGGTTAATGCACTTAAAGTTATGGACTAAAAACGTTTCAATTGATTAGATGTTTTTTTCATGTCCATGCACTTTAAAAAGTATCAATCATATCATATTAATAAGCTCTATTAGGAGGAACAGCTGTGTTTTTCGTAAATTGTTTATTAAATATGATTGGAAATGTTACATTTTTAACGGCTTATATAACTGGAAGTAGCTCATTCCCGCAACCATTAAGTGAGGAAGAAGAGAAATCCTATTTAATAAAGTTAAAGGATGGTGACCTATTAGCTAAAGGCGTATTAGTTGAACGGAATTTAAGACTGGTTGCACATATAGTGAAAAAATATTCTTATCCAGGCAAGGATGTAGATGACCTCATATCTATTGGAACTGTAGGACTCATAAAAGCTATTGATTCATTTGATATAAGTAAGGGAACAAGGCTTGCCACGTATGCTGCAAGGTGCATAGAAAATGAGATACTTATGCTTATTCGAAATAATAAGAAAACAAAAGGGGAAGTATACCTGCAGGACCCTATTGGTATTGATAAAGAGGGAAATGAGATATCTCTTATGGATGTTTTAAGTAGTGATGAAGATTCAATTATAGATATTGTAGAGAGTAAAATACAAGTTAAAAAACTTTATAGCATGATAGATGTAGCTCTATTGGATAGAGAAAAAATGATAATTCAAATGCGTTATGGATTACTTGACGGTAACCCTCGAACTCAAAGGGAAATTGCATTAATTTTAGGCATTTCTAGGTCCTATGTTTCAAGAATTGAAAAGAGAGCATTAAAGAAACTTAATAAGAAATTAAATGGTACTAATAAAAATAGGTTAAATAATTCTAATAAATTGTAGCAACTATGGTATAATTGTAAATTGTACACCATTATATGTAATAATGGAGTTAACTAATTTAGGCTAAAGCTTAAAAATGATTTAGTGAAAAGTAATTTATAACTAATCTTATATGTTATATAAAACAAAGTTTATACAGTTATTTGAAGAAAATGGAGCGAATTTATAAATGGCAAAGATATGTGAAAGTTTTAAACTGATATTGCCATAGATATTTGTGAAACTTCATTAAAGAACAGGAGGACCAATGATGATACCTCTTAATGAATTACTAGAAAAAACCACGAATCAAAATGCATCGGATCTTCACTTAACAGTTGGATCGGTACCGGTAATTAGAGTTAATGGTCATTTAATACGAGTAGGAGAAGATAAACTAACTCCAGCTGATACAGAAAAATACTCCAGGGAAATTCTAGAAGATTATTATGGAGAATACCTTGAAAATGGGGAAATTGATACTTCGTACTCTGTTGGAGGTCTCGGAAGATTTAGAGTTAATGTTTATAAGCAAAGAGGAAGCGATACTATAGCTATTAGGGTAGTTGCGCTAAAAATACCTACACTTAAACAGCTTTGTCTTCCAGAGGTTGTAAGGTCTCTCACTACAAAACAAAGAGGGTTAGTTTTAGTAACGGGGCCTACGGGAAGTGGTAAAAGTACCACACTCGCTGCTATGGTTAATGAAATTAATTCTACTAGAGCATGTAATATTATAACACTTGAGGACCCTATTGAATATTTGCACAAACACAATAAATCCATTATTAATCAAAGAGAAATTGGGAAAGACAGTAAAAATTATAAAAATGCATTGAAGGCTATACTTAGAGAAGATCCAGATGTTATATTAGTAGGGGAAATGAGGGATCTTGAAACAATTTCTATTGCTATTACTGCAGCAGAAACTGGACATTTGGTTTTCTCTACGCTACATACTATAGGCGCAGCAAAAACAGTAGACAGAATAGTGGATGTATTCCCTACACACCAACAGCAACAAATTAAAGTACAATTAGCCGCTGTAATGCAGGGAATAGTTTCGCAGCAATTAATACCTAAGATAAGTGAAAAAGGAAGAGTTGCGGCGCTCGAGATAATGATATCAACTCCAGCAATTCAAAATCTTATTCGCGAGGGTAAAACACATCAATTGCAATCATGTGTTCAAACTGGTGGTAAATACGGTATGAAAACTATGGATATGTCAATTGCAGAGTTATATAAAAAAGGTACTATATCTAAAGATGAAGCCATGACTTATTCAGTTGATAATGAAATGATGCTAAGAATGTTATCATTATAGAAATAATAAAAAAAGCTAAAAGTATAAAGAATTATAGCTTTTAGCTTTCTTTTTATGTTAAAATGTAAAAAAAAGGAGATTATTCCGTTTGGATAAATATTCTTCACGATATAATATTGCTTTTTCTATATATTGCTATTATACTTAGTTTAGAAGAACAAGTTAGCTTTTTAACATTATTAATTTAATGTAGTTTACTAATTTGAAATTAAGTTTATATATATCCGCAAAAATACAATAAAATGTAATTAGTTTTAATTGTATTTGTATCTATAATAAATATTTTAAAAAAATGATTTAAATAAGAGGAAAATTTATTTTTTTGTTGAATATATACACTTAAGGTTTCTCTTATGAGGGGGGATAAACTTAATGAATGAACAAATAGTAGGAATAGACTTAGGATCATCAAAAGTATGCGGAGCAGTTGGTAAAGTTAGTAGTAATGGGAAACTTCAGATTATAGGCATTACATCAGTTGCATGTAGTGGTTTAAATAAATCAGTTGTCATAGATATTGATAGCACAGCTGAAGCTATAAAACAATGCATTACACAATTAGAACGTATGACAGATACACAAATCAGTGAGGGATATATATCATTGCCTGGAGGGATTTGTGAACTGGTAAGAAATACAGGTATGATTGCGATATCTTCTGAAGACAGAGAAATTAAACAGAGTGATGTGGACAGGGTAATTGAAGCAGCTAAACTTATCTCAGTTCCATCAGATAAAGAAATTGTAGGAGTTGAGCCTGAGCAATATATTGTCGATGGATATGACAATATTAAAGATCCTAGAGGCATGAGTGGAGTAAGGCTCGAAGTAGAAGGACAAGTTGTCATGGCTCAATCCACAGTAGTTAGTAATTTACTGAAAAGTGTTAAAAGAGCGGGAATTAAAGTTAATGGTATAGTACTTCAACCATCAGCAATATCTGAGGCTGTACTTAGAAAAGAAGAGAAGGATATGGGCATAACCCTTGTAGATGTTGGAGCTCAAACTATTGATATATCTATTTACAAAAGTGGTAAATTAAAATATACTTCCATTGTTCAATTAGGTGGGGATAACATAACTAATGATATATCAGTATGCCTTAAAGTTCCTTTTAGCGAAGGCGAAAGATTAAAGCTTAAATATGGAAGTCTTGTTAAAGGAAAAGGAGACGACACACATAAAATAAGAGTTAAGGATTCTTATAATAATTTAATGGAAATTGATGAAAATTTATTAGTTGATATAATTCATGCGAGAGTAGAAGAATTATTACAACTAATAAAAAGAAATTTATTAAATAGTGGATTTTATAAAGAAGTTTCGGGTGTTGTTATAGTTGGTGGAGGTATATCTTTATTTAGAGGCACTAATGAACTAAGCAAAGAGGTACTAGATAAGTCAGTTAGAATAGGTTCACCGGAGTATGTAGGAGCGGCTAGCCCTATATATGTTACTGCAGTAGGAATAGTTATACAAGCTGTTAATAATCTGAAAACTAGTAATAGTTCATTTGAAGAATTAGATGAACAATCATATGATAATAATTGGTCAAAAAACCAAAATATAAAAGGGAAAAATGGATTTGCATCAAAAGTTAAAGGTTTTTTTGCAGATTTTTTCTAAAGAGGAGGTAGTGTTGTGCTAGATTTTGATGTTGATGTTCAAGAATTTGCTCAGATTAAGGTAATTGGGTGTGGAGGCGGAGGAAATAATGCTATAAACAGAATGATTATTGAGGGTCTTAAAAATGTAGAGTTTATAGCTATAAATACAGACAAACAGGCTTTGATTCTTTCCCATGCGGTTCAAAAAATTCAGATTGGTGATAAACTAACTAAGGGTCTAGGAGCAGGAGCTAATCCGGAAATAGGTATGAAAGCAGCAGAAGAAAGTAAAGAAGAAATTTCTCAAGCAATAAAAGGAGCAGATATGGTATTCATTACTGCAGGTATGGGAGGTGGCACAGGTACTGGAGCTGCACCTGTGGTTGCGGAGATTGCTAAATCCATGGGAATATTAACGGTAGGAGTTGTAACAAAACCATTCCCATTTGAAGGCCGAAAAAGAATGATTCATGCTGAAATGGGAATAAAAACTCTTAAAGAAGTAGTAGATACATTAGTAACGATTCCGAATGAAAGATTATTAACCATGGTTGATAAGAAAACAACACTAATGGATTCTTTTAAAATGGCAGATGATGTATTAAGACAAGGTATACAAGGTATATCCGATTTGATCACTATACCTGGTCTTGTAAATCTAGATTTTGCAGATGTGAGAACAATAATGCTTGCTAAAGGCCTTGCACATATGGGTGTTGGTAAAGCTTCAGGGGATAATAGATCTCAAGAGGCTGCTAAACAAGCTATCTCAAGTCCACTTCTAGAAACTTCTATAGTTGGTGCTACTGGAGTACTTTTAAATATTACTGGTGGTATGGACCTCGGATTATTAGAAATTAATGAAGCGGCTGAAATTGTTCAAGGAGCAGCTGATCCAGATGCCAATATTATATTTGGAGCAGTTATAGACGAAAGTCTAAAGGATGAAATAAGAATAACAGTTATTGCAACTGGTTTTGAAAATGACAAAGTAATGCAAAATAAACCTGTACCAAAATCTAAAGTAAAAGAGACAATTAAACCTATTGAAGAAGTTGCGTCAACTAGAGATTATGAAGACTCAGATTTAGAAATTCCAGCTTTTTTAAGAAGACAAAACAAATAATACATAGTAAAGTGCCTATATGGCACTTTATTTTTGTTTAGAACAGATTTAAACCTTTATAGGACATATAGCTCTACATATTGTAATTGACTTAGCAGAAACCATTTAAAGGGGGTTTGTTAACACAATTAATATGTTGGGAATGTGCCTTTTTTTTTATTAAATATATATTTAAGATAATATGGGAAGTAATGACGTTTTATAGAGAAATAAAAATATTATTATGTGGTAAAAAATGACAAAATATTGAGCTCAAAAGTTATATAATAATTCCAAAGGAGGAGGAGCGAGTGGTAGTATATGTAGATGTTCTTTTGTTAGTGAATTTTATAGTTAATCTATTCATATTGCATGTTACCGTTCAGACATTAAGAAAAAGAGTAAAGCTTATTTGGATGTGTGTATCAAGTTTTGTAGGTAGCTTGTATGTCTTAACAGTGTTGTACCCAGAGCTTAAATCCTTAACATACTTTCCTTTTAAAATACTAATATTAATTGTGATGATTTTAATCACTTTTAGAGAAAAGAATATTTTATTCAATATTAAGGCATCTTTAATCTTTTTATTATATTCAATTCTTTTAGCAGGAATGTGTTTATTTATTCAGATGAATAATAGTAAAGATATGTCATTCAATGTAATCATAATAAATTTTCCTTATGAAAAATTACTACTTTCAGTAATGATAATTTATATATTGATATATAGGATTATCATTTTTATAGGAGATAGAAAAAAAATGTCAACGCTTATATACACTATTGATATAATAAATAAAAACTATAAAAAAACTATTAAGGCATTTTTAGATACCGGAAACGAGCTTCGCGAGCCTGCTACAAAATTACCAGTATTAATTGTTGAACGGGATAGTTTAAGTGAAATAATGCTTGAAAAAAACAATACCTACTTTATTCCATACACTGTAGTTAATGGAACAAATGGCAAACTTATAGGTTTCAAACCAGAATATATTAGTATTCATATTGACGAAAAAAATATTGAAACAAAGGATGTAATTATAGCCTTTTGTGAGTACAAATTAAGCAAAGATAACGACTATAATGGATTAATGTCTAGAGGCATACTCAGTTAGTTAGCTGCAAATATTAATAATTGCTTAATGATAATAATTGATTAATGATAATGATTGTTTTATGATAATAATAGAGTTAAGGGGGATATTATGTTTAATTTTAAAGTGATGTTAAACAATTTATTTGCAAAATTCAAAATGTTTTCAAACAATTTGTTTTATATAGGAGGAAATGATGCACTTCCGCCTCCTTTAACAAAAGATGAAGAGTATGAATTAGTGAATAAATTAGACACAGGTGATAAACAAATAAGGGCCACTTTGATTGAAAGAAATTTAAGACTCGTAGTATATATAGCAAGGAAATTTGAGAATACAGGTGTAAATGTTGAAGATCTAATTTCTGTAGGAACCATTGGATTAATAAAAGCAGTTAATACCTTTGATCCAGAAAAGCAAATTAAGCTAGCTACATATGCTTCAAGATGTATTGAAAATGAAATATTAATGTATCTTAGGAGAAATAGTAAAATTAAAACAGAAATATCTCTTTATGAGCCATTAAATGTTGACTGGGATGGTAATGAACTATTGCTTTCAGACATTATTGGCACAGATAATGATGTAGTTTACAATATTATTGAAGAGGATGTAGATAAACAATTACTTTGGCTTGCTATGCAACGTTTAAATGCAAGGGAAAAAGAAATTGTTCAGTTAAGGTTTGGTTTAAATGGGACTATAGAAAAAACACAAAAGGAAGTGGCGGACATTCTTGGAATATCGCAATCTTATATATCGAGACTTGAAAAAAGAATAATAAAAAGATTGCAAAAAGAAATTAATAAAATGGTTTAGTCAAAACTGAATAAGTTTAGATAGAAATTATGTTTAGGGTTCTCTAGTAGGACCCTTTTTGTAAGCTTATTTTTAATGCTATTTTAAAATTAAAAAAATATTTCAATTTTAAATAATAAATCTAACACCTAATGAATATAAATAATATAAAGTATAGGTATTTTAAAAAAATAGACTAGCATACTAACTAGCTGTATTGATAAACGTTTGGAGAAAACTGATAGGGGGGTAATAAAATGGAAAGCTTAATGTTTGCAATAAATAACTTAAGACAGATGGAAATTATAGATATTAATTCTGGATCAAAATTAGGATATATTAAGGATTTTAAAGTGGATTGTGATGATTATAGAATTATTTCAATTCTTCTTCCAACTCAAAAATCATCTTGGTTCAATAAAAATAATAGCGTTGAGATACCTTGGGAAAAAATTAAAAAAATTGGTGTAGATGTTATTCTTGTAGATGGAAGTGATGTTGATATAGAAAACGAATAAGAAAGAGTGTATAATGTTAGTATATTTGCTAACTATACTAGGAAAAGGGCGTGAATAACATTGAAATGTCCATATTGTAGCTGTGAAGAAAGTAAAGTAGTTGATTCTAGATCAACAGATGATAATATTGCGACTAGAAGAAGAAGAGAGTGTTTAAATTGTTTTAAACGTTATACTACTTATGAAAAAGTGGAAAATGTACCTATTTTAGTAATAAAAAAGGATAACAATAGAGAATATTTTGATAGAACAAAAATATTGAATGGTCTTATGAAGGCATGTCAAAAGAGGCCAGTTTCAAGAATGCAAATAGAAACTATATGTGATGAAGTAGAAAAACAGTTAAACAATGAAATGCTTACAGAAGTAAAATCTGATTACATAGGAGAAATTATCATGAGTATTTTAAAGAATGTTGATGAGGTATCGTATGTTAGGTTTGCTTCGGTTTATAGGCAATTTAAAGATATTAACACTTTCATGGAAGAAATAAGAAAACTAATGTCTAAGGAGTAGGAATACCCTTAGACATTTTTCCGTTAAAATATTAAATTTTGTTAAAGGCTTATAAGGGAAATAATGGGGGTTGAATTAATGAATAGTGAAACTATTAATAATTATGAATTTATAAAGTTTGAACATGATGACGCAGTAATTGTGTTTTCAACTGCAAAAAATGGACTAAACTTTAATAAAAATTGTGATGAAGGGTTAATAAACTTAAAAAAAATAAAAGCATATTACAATCTACAAGACATTGGATATTTAAATCAGATTCACAGTGATAATATTTTTGAGTTTAATGGTGAGATAAGAGATGGAGATGCTTTAATAACAGATAAGCGAAACTTGGCTATAGGCATTTTTACGGCAGATTGTGTTCCAGTAATTTTAGTAGACAGTAAAGCCTCGGTAATAGCTGCAATACATAGTGGTTGGAAAGGTACAAAATTAATGATAGTGAGCAAAACTATAGAAAAACTAAAGGAAAACTATGGCTCAAGGATGAAGGATATTAGGGCTTATATTGGACCACATATTGGAGGGTGTTGCTATGAAGTGAGTAGTGAACTTATAGAAGAGTTTACTAGTCAGGCTATTTATAGTAATATTAAAATAAGTAATAATAATAGATTAGATTTAGAAAAATGTATTTTAGCACAACTTAAAGAAAAAAATATTAAGGAAGAAAATATTAGTACTACTAAAATTTGCACTGCTTGTAATAAGGAACATGATTTATATTCTTATAGATTTAGTGAAAATAAACAAGGAAGAATGTTTTCTTTTGTTTATCTAAACCAATAAAGTTATTAAAAATATGGAGGGATTAATATGGCTGAAGAAAAAATATTAGTGGTTGATGATGAAGAACATATACAGGAATTAATTAAATTTAATTTAGAAAAAAGTGGTTATAAAGTTATATGTGCAAACAACGGCATAGATGCTATAAAACTTGTTAAAGAACAACTGCCTCAATTAATGTTATTAGATTTAATGTTACCTGGAATGGACGGATTAGACGTATGCAAAGAAATAAGAAGAGACTCTAACATGGCAAATATGCCTATAATAATGATAACAGCAAAAGGAGAAGAAATAGATAAAATAATAGGACTTGAACTAGGTGCTGATGATTATATTACAAAGCCATTCTCAGTAAGAGAGATGGTTGCAAGGGTTAAAGCTATTCTAAGAAGGACTACTATGCAAATAGTTGAAAAAACGTTTAAAGTTGGGAATCTAGTTATTGACTTTGGTAAACACGAGGTTATTAAAAGTGAAAACAAGATTGATTTAACATTAAAGGAATTTGAATTATTACAGATACTAATAAAGAATAAAGGTAGAGTGATGACTAGAGACTTCTTGCTAGATAAAATATGGGGGTATGAATATGTGGGAGAAACAAGAACGGTAGACGTTCATATAAGACATTTAAGACAAAAAATCGAAGATGATGATAAAAATCCAGTATATATCCAAACCATTAGAGGTATAGGATATAGATTTAACTTTGGGGAATGATAATGAAAAAAAAATTATTAATATATTTATTAAGTACTGTGATTTTTATATTTTTAGTAGTAACTACATTAATTGTATCTATTTTTAATTATGAATATGAACAAAATTTAAAAAGTAAACTCCAAACAAATAACAATATGATAATTAGCTTAATTCAAAGTAATAATTTAAAAGACTACGGGAAATTTTTTAAGGAGAACTTAGCTAGTTCAGATTTTAGAGTTACATATGTTAATAAAAATGGCAAAGTTATTCAAGATTCAATTATAAATGCAGAAACTATGGATAATCATAATGAAAGGCAAGAAATAATAAAAGCAAGGAAAAATGGCAATGGATTTACTGTAAGATATAGTAAATCCACTGAGAAAAATATGATGTATTTTGCAACCACGTTTGATGACGGTTTTGTTATTAGAAGTTCGATGCCTCTTAAAATTGTAAATGGATTAGGAAGTAAGTATTTCCAACTATACATTTTGGCTATCATATTCTCGGCAATAGTATCAATTTGGTTTTCACTAAAACTATCCCGCAATATAGTAAAACCTATTACAGACCTAATTTTTATTACCTCAAGAATCAGTAAGGGTGAATTTCATCGAAGAGTTAGAATACTATCGGATGGTGAAATAGGTGAGCTTGCTAAAAATTTTAATGAGATGGCAGATAAATTAGAGCTTACATTAAAGGAGGTTACAGACAAACAAAATAGGCTAGAGGCTATTCTTCAAAGTATGGAGAGTGGAGTTATTGCAGTTGACAGAAAGAATAAGGTAATAATAATTAATCCATATGCAAAAAAAACATTTGGAATTACTAAAGACATTATAGGACAAAATCTTCTTGATAACATACGAAATTTTGAATTAGAGAATATGCTCAATAATAGTGATGATAATTATAAAGAAATAAAAATAGCTTGGCCAGAAGAAAGAGAATTAAGAATTAAAACTGCTGATATAATTAACGATAACGAGCACATTGGGACTGTGGCAGTTGTACAAGACATTACTGAGGTGAAAAAACTAGAAAAAATGAGGACTCAATTTGTAGCAAACGTTTCGCATGAGCTTAAAACACCTTTAACATCTATTAAAGGGTTTGCAGAAACACTGAAATATGTTGATGATGCCCCAACAAAGGAAAAATTCTTAAATATAATTAATGAAGAAGTTGAAAGATTAACTAGATTGATTACTGACATTTTAACGCTTTCTCATATAGAACAACAAAAGGAAGTTAAAAATGAAAATATTGATGTTAATAAAATTATAGAAGATGTCTATAATTTAATGATAAATACCGCAAATATAAAAGGAATTAAGTTGGTAGTTCAAAAGCAGATCATAAAGACAATTATAGGTGATACAGATAGGTTTAAACAAATGTTAATTAACTTAGTAGACAATGCACTAAACTACTCAGAATCAGGAGATAGTGTTTGTATTGGAATGGAGAGTAAGGCTGATAAGTGTATTCTGTGGGTTGAAGATACAGGAGTTGGAATAGATAAAAAACAAATTTCACGTCTTTTTGAAAGATTCTACAGAGTAGATAAGGCTCGGTCAAGGTCTAAAGGTGGTACGGGATTAGGACTTGCAATTGTTAAGCATATAGTGCTTCAATTTAATGGAAAAATATATGTGGAAAGTAAATTAGGTGTAGGAAGTAAATTTATAGTTGAAATTCCATATAACAAATAATGATAAAGCTATCACAATATCATAGTGATAGCTTTATTTTTACGCATTGTTAAGTTTAATTAACATTAGTTAAACTTAAGTTAACTTTGGCATAATACAAAGTTAACTTAAAGGGTATATTATAATAAGAGTAATGAGTAGTAACCGAAATGAATTTAAAGAATGAATGGAGGAAATATCAATGACAAGGAAAAACTTAAAATTTATGGTGGCTGCACTTGCAGTTGCAATGACAGCAGGAATTTTTACTGGTTGTTCAAGTAAAACAGAAACTAAACAAGCCGAATTGTCAGGTTCAATAACTGCAGCAGGATCAACTGCACTTCAGCCTTTAGCTGAACTAGCTTCCCAAAAATTTCTAGATAAAAACCCAGGAGCAACTGTAAATGTTCAAGGTGGGGGAAGTGGTACTGGACTAACATTAGTATCCGGAGGTAGCGCACAAATAGGTAATTCTGATATATATGCAAAAGAAAAAACCGGAGTTGATGCGACAGCATTAAAAGATAATAAGGTATGTGTTATAGGATTTGCAGCAGTTACGAACCCAAAAGCTAAGGTTGAATCTTTAACAAAACAACAACTAATTGATATATTTACAGGAAAAATAAAAAATTGGAAAGAAGTTGGCGGAGCTGACATTAAGATTACTATTATAAATAGAACAAAATCATCAGGAACTAGAGCGACATTCATAAAATATGGTTTGGATGGTAAGCAAGAAGCAGCTGGTTTAACTCAGGACTCAAGCGGAAGTGTTGAAAAAGTAGTTAAAGCAACAGATGGAGCAATTAGTTATTTAGCATTATCTTACTTCGCTGATCCAGCTAAGAAAGAAGGCTTAAATATATTGAAAATAGACGGTGTTGAAGCAACTACAGCAAATATAAGCACAGATAAATATAAAATTTGGTCATACGAACATATGTACACTAAAGGTGAAGCTACAGGAATTACAAAAGCATTCGTAACTTATATGTTAAGTGATGAAATGAAATCATCAATAGCAAAATTAGGATATATTCCAATGGCAGATATGAAAGCTACAAGAGATTAATGTTCTCTAAAGGCTGGTTAAAACCAGTCTTTATTTTGCATTAAAATAATTTCTTCGAGGTAAAATTATATGAAAAATAATAATATAAATAAATTTTTACTTAAATTAAAAAATGAATATTTAGGACGTGGATATGCAACATTTTGTGGTGCACTTATAGTCATTCTTACGTTTACAATCATAATTTTTTTAACTACCAAAGGATTAAATACCTTTATAAAACATGGTTACTCAATAATTAAATTCATCTCTTCTGGTGATTGGAACCCAGATGGTAGTGGTGGAGCTGTGCCTCCTCAATTTGGAGCTTTAATATTTGTAGTTGCGTCTACAGTAGTGTCGTTACTTGCGGTAATTGTTAGTGCACCAATAGGAGTAGCATTAGCTGTATTTATGAATGTGATTTCACCGAAACTTGGAACGAAAGTTCTTCAACCAGCAATAGAGTTATTTGTAGGAATACCTTCAGTTGTTTATGGCTGGATAGGTATAAGTGTATTAGTACCTTTTCTTAAAATTTGTTTTGGAGGAATAGGTTTTAGTCTCCTTGCAGGTGTATTAGTTATAAGCGTAATGATCCTACCTACAATCACAAGTATTTCCTCAGATGCTATAAGAACTATACCTAAAGATTACATAGAAGCATCTTATGGACTTGGGGCAACTAGGTGGCAAACTATAATTAAGGTAATTATCCCTGCAGCAAAAAGTGGGATTTTAACAGGCATTGTATTAGGCGTTTCAAGAGCATTTGGAGAAGCACTTGCCGTGCAAATGGTTATAGGAAATTCAATTACGTTCCCTAAGGGATTGCTTGGAACAACATCAACATTAACAAGTATTCTTACTATGGATATGGCAAATACATTATCTGGTACGGCTTGGAATGATGCATTATGGTCAATGGCATTACTATTACTTATAATATCATTTATATTTATACTTATTATTAGAAAAATTGGGAAAAGGGGTGAGGTATAATGAGTTCTAAGGTTAAAGACAAGATAGCAACAATAGTTCTATACATAGTTTCTGCTTTAGTAATTCTATTGCTTGTGAGCCTCATTGGATATATAGTGTATAATGGACGAGAGTCTTTAAATCTAAAGTTCTTGCTTGGTGAACCAAAAATTGGTGAAGCGGGCGGAGGAATAGGACGTCAATTATACAATTCAATACATTTGCTTGTAATAACACTTATAATTACTATACCACTGGGTATAGGAGCTGGAATATATCTAGCTGAATACGCAAAAGAAGGCAAGCTATTAAATGTTATAAGGTTATGCATAGAAACTATGGCAGCATTACCTTCTATAGTTGTTGGTTTATTTGGACTTTTAGTTTTTGTTAACATGGCAAAATGGGGATATTCTCTTATTGCTGGAGCATTAGCAATAACTATAATTAATTTACCAGGTATGACAAGAGTTTGTGAAAATGCTATTAAAGCAGCGTCATATGATGTTAAAGAAGCTAGTTTAGGATTAGGTGCTACTAGGTGGCAAACTGTTAAAAATGTTATATTGCCATCTGCAATGCCACAAATATTAACAGGTGTTATACTAGCTGCTGGAAGAATATTTGGAGAAGCCGCAGCCTTACTATATACTGCAGGTATGAGTGCACCAACTTTAAATTTTACCAATTTAAGCTTAACCGGTAAAATTTCAGCTTTTAGTTTATTAAGACCAGCTGAAACTTTATCTGTATATATATGGAAGATTAATTCTGAAGGAATGGTACCTGATGCTAGTAAGATAGCAAATGGAGCTTCAGCAGTTTTAATAATAGCAGTGCTTATATTCAACATATCAGCAAGAATAATAGGAAAGAAATTATATGAATCTCACGCAGGAAGTAAATAGGAGGTAACAATATGGGAATAGTTATTACAAAGAATTTAAATCTATATTATGGAAATACTCAAGCATTAAAAAATGTAAACATTAATATAGAGAAAAATTCGGTTACTGCCCTTATAGGTCCATCAGGGTGTGGTAAGTCAACATTTTTACGCACAATTAATAGGATGAACGATTTAATAAGTTCTGTTAGAATAGAAGGTGAAGTAATATATGAAAATAAAAATATATACGATCCCGATTATGATGTAATAGATTTAAGAAAAAAAATAGGAATGGTGTTTCAAAAAGCTAATCCTTTTCCTATGTCTATATATGATAACGTAGCTTATGGACCTAGAATTCATGGAATTAAAAACAAGAAAGAACTTGATGAAATTGTAGAGAATAGCTTAAAGGGTGCGGTGCTATGGGATGAAGTAAAAGATAGACTTAAAAAGAGTGCATTAGGATTATCTGGCGGACAACAGCAACGTCTCTGCATTGCTAGAACTTTGGCTGTAGAACCTGATGTTCTGCTTATGGATGAGCCAACTTCAGCCTTAGACCCTATATCGACTCTGAAAATTGAGGAACTAATGGATGTCTTGAAAAAAAAATATACAGTTATAATTGTTACGCATAATATGCAACAAGCAGGTAGAATTTCTGATTTTACAGCATTTTTCTTAAATGGAGAAATTATTGAAGATGGAAAAACAGAGGAAATATTTTATAAACCTAAAGATAAAAGGACAGAAGACTACATTACAGGAAGATTCGGCTAAAATATAGAAGGGAAGGTGATTATATGATAAGAAAAGCATTTGAAGCGAATATTCAAGAACTTCACAATGATTTAATTAGGATGGGAAGCATTGTTGAAAAACAAATTCATGACTGTATTGATGCTTTAGTTACTAAAGATGTTGAAAAAGCTAAAAAAATAATGAAGGATGATGATATAGTTGATGATTTGGAGCGAGAGATAGAAAACAAAGCAATAAGATTAATCGCTATGCAAGCTCCTTTAGCAATAGATTTAAGAAACATTTTCACTACAACAAGAATAGTAACTGATCTCGAGCGAATGGCTGACTACGCTGTTGATGTTGCTAAAATAACAGTAAGAATAAAAGATGAAAAATACGTGAAGCAGTTAGTATGTATACCTAGAATGGGTGAACTAGTTGTGCTTATGATAAGAGACGCCTTGGACGCCTATGTTGAAGGAGATGTTGAAAAGGCATATGAGGTTTGCAAAAGAGACGATGAAGTTGATAAGTTATATAAGGAAGTATTTAATGATCTTCTACAAGTAATGATTATAAATCAAGACACAATAAATCAATCTACTCAACTTTTATTTATTTGTAAATGGCTAGAAAGAATTGCCGATCATACAACAAACATATGTGAATGGACAATTTATTTGGTTACAGGAGAAAAAATTAATTTAAACGAATAGTTTTATATAAAAATACAAAAACTACAATAAACCTGGATAGGGATATATTCAGAATATTGTAGTGGAGTAGTGATTATGAAGAAAAAAAAATTAAGAACTTATACATTATTTTTTTGTATTATCATGATAATGATTAATGTTGGATGCAAAAAAGATACAGCAGCCAATGAAGAGAAACCCAAAAGCATTAAAATTGTTTGTGAAGACTCAGTTTTACCAATGGTAAAAGACTTAGCCCGTGATTATAATTTGAATAACGACTCAGTAGTTACAGTTGAAAGTGACGAGAGAGAAAGTGCTTTTAATAAACTAAATGAATCCACGGCAGATACATTAGTTGGGTATGTTCAGAAAACTAATAAGGAAGTTGAGTCCGAAAAAATAGCTTACGATGCTATAGGTGTTATTGTTAACACTAGCAATAAAGTAAATGGTATTGGAACTCTAGAATTAAAAAAAATATACACTGGAAGCATAACAAATTGGGGAAAGTTAAATGGTGAATCTAAAACAATAGTACCTGTAGCATATAAAGACAATTTTAATTCAGTAGAGCAAGAATTTAGTATGCAAATAAAAGATACTCCTGTAAAAGAACAAATGAGTAATAGCATTCAATATGTGTCAAGTGTGGAAGAAATGAATAATTTTGTTGCTCAGAATAAGAATGCTATAGGTTTTATACCAGGACAGTGGTATAATAAAGAGAATAAGCTTTTAACATTAAGTGGTATTGAAATGACTGCGTCAAATATAAAAAATAAACTTTATGTACTTAGATTTCCAATTAAAATGTATTATTCTAAAGAAAAAGTTGATAGTTTAAAAGACTTGTTTCAGTACCTTAAAAGTGAAGATGGTAAGAAGATTATAAGAAAATATTGCATAGAAGCATTTTAGTACCTCCTTCTTAGGAGGTATTTTTATTCTGTAACAAATTTTGTGACAACTTAGATGCTTTTAATAGAAGGTATTAAAAAAATAGCAAAATACGCGATATTTGCTTTTTTTTCTTGTTTTAGAGGCTTATGCGTTGACTTAGGTATTTAATTCATGTAATATAACTAATGGAATGCTATAATTTATTATTCAATTGATTACTTATTATATATTTAAATCTAACGTTAAAAGCTATTATTTAATGTTAATTAGTATTTCTAATTCCTCATAAAACCTTATACAATAAAGGTTACTTACAAACAGGAGGTAAAAATGAAAAACCAAATTGCTAAGATACTTCCAGGAAGTATTGCAGAAGAAATCGAGTTAGAAGTGGGAGACAGATTAATTAGTATAAATGGAAATGATGTAATAGACATTATAGATTACAAATTTTTAATTACCGATGAACTTATTAATATTGAAATTGAGAAGACTTATGGCGAAGTTTGGGAAATTGAAGTAGAAAAGGAATATGATGAAGATTTAGGAATCGAATTTATTGATGCGATTTTAGATAAGCCAAAGAGTTGTCATAATAATTGTATATTTTGTTTTATTGACCAATTGCCAGAGGGAATGAGAGAAACTTTATATTTCAAAGATGATGATTCAAGATTATCGTTTTTTCAAGGTAATTTTGTAACTTTAACGAATATGAAGGAAGAGGATATCGATAGGATTATTAGATATAAAATAAGCCCTATAAATGTTTCAGTCCACACTACTGATGTTGAACTTAGAAAAAGAATGTTAAACAATAAATTTGCTGGAAATGTATATGCTAGGTTAGAAAAATTAGCTCAAGCTGGTATTAAAATTAATTGTCAGGTGGTTTCATGTCCCGGTATAAACAATGGGTCTGAGCTTATAAAAACTATCGAGGATTTATATAAACTTTACCCGAACATTGAAAATTTGGCAGTTGTTCCAGTTGGAGTAACCAAATACAGAAAAGGGCTATTTAATTTAACATTGTATGATAAATACTCTTCGTCGCAAGAGATTGAAAGTGTGAAACATTTGCAAGAAAAATATCTTAGGGAAATAGGTTCACCTTTCATAAGGTTGTCTGATGAATTTTATGTTTCAGCTGGAATTGATGTTCCAGGAGAAGAGTTTTATGATGGTTATGAGCAATTAGAGGATGGCATTGGCATGATAAGACTACTAAGAAGTGTTATTAATGAAGATTTAGCAACCTTAGAACTACAGAACAGGGGTAGTTTTACTTTTGTAACTGGTCATTCAGCTTACGCGGAAATATTAAAGGTAGCTGAGAAAATTACTGCTTGTAATAATAAAATTAAAATTGAAGTTAAGAAAATAACAAACCATTTTTTTGGCGAAACTATTACTGTAGCAGGTCTTTTAACAGGAAGCGATATAATTGAGCAACTAAAGGATGAAAAACTAGGTGATTATTTAATTATGCCTAGTAATATGCTGAAAAACGGATATGAATTAGGAAACAATGATCAGCAAATATTCTTAGATGATATTACCGTTAGGGATATAGAAAAAAGTTTAAACACAAAAGTTTTAATATGTGATTATTCAGGAGAAGATTTAATCCATATAATAAACGAAAATAGTAAGGAGGAAAAATAATGGCAAAACCGATCGTAGCAATAGTAGGAAGACCCAATGTAGGAAAATCTACCTTATTTAATAAGTTAGCAGGTAAAAGGATATCAATAGTTGAAGATACACCAGGTGTAACAAGAGACAGGGTGTATGCTGATGCTGATTGGCTAAGGCATAATTTCACAATAATTGATACAGGTGGTATTGAAGTTGAAAGTCAAGATATTATTTTAGCTCAAATGAGAAGACAGGCACAAATAGCTATAGAAACAGCAGATGTTATAATCTTTATTGTAGATGGTAAACAAGGCCTTACAGGTTCAGATTATGAAGTTGCTCAAATGCTAAGACAGAGTAAAAAACCAATAGTACTTGTAGTAAATAAAATAGATCATCTTGAACTAGAAGCTAATGCATTTGAGTTCTATAATTTAGGTATAGGTACTCCTGTAGCTATTTCGGCAACTCAAGGTCTTGGACTTGGTGATATGCTTGATGAAGTGGTAGTACATTTTGATAGTGTTTATTCAAAAGTAGAAGATGAAGAATATATTCAAGTTGCAGTAGTAGGCAAGCCGAATGTTGGTAAGTCTTCATTAATAAACAGAATGCTTGGAGAAGAAAGAAATATTGTAACTGCTATTGCAGGGACTACAAGAGATGCAATAGATAGTAAATTAGAAACTAATGAAGGTAAATTTGTACTTATTGATACTGCAGGAATCAGAAGAAAAAGTAAGGTAGAACAAGGTATTGAAAGATATAGTGTTATTAGATCACTTGCGGCTGTTGAGAGAGCTGATGTGGTTATGCTTATGCTTACGGCGACTGAAGAATTAAGTGATCAAGATGAAAAAATTATCGGCTATGCTCATGAAATGAAAAAAGCAATCCTGGTAATAGTAAATAAATGGGATCTTATTGAGAAAGATGACAAAACAATGCTTGAGTATAAGAAGAGAATACAAGCAGGATTAAACTTTATGGCATATGCGCCTTATTTATTTATATCTGCAAAAACAGGTCAAAGAGTACATAAGGTATTAGCAACAGTAAAAGAATGTTTTGATAATTATTCAAAACGAATATCTACAGGGATACTTAATGAGGTTATAAATAAAGCAGTACTTATGCAAGAACCTCCAACAGTAGCAAATAAGAGACTTAAGATATTCTACGTTACTCAAGTAGATTCAAAACCGCCAACATTTGTATTCTTTGTAAATAGTCCAAATTTACTACATTTTTCTTATCAAAGATATTTAGAAAACCAATTGAGAAATAGTTTTGAATTTAAGGGAACAGGTATAAAACTAATATTTAGGGAAAGGAAGGAATAAAATGTCACAAGTTGCTTTTTTAGGTGGTGGGAGTTTTGGTACTGCATTATCTATAATGCTAGCCAAAAAAGGAATAGATGTCAATATATGGGACAGAAAACTTAGTGTTAGCGATGATATAAACATTAAGAGAGAAAATATTAAATATTTACCTAACATTATCATACCAGCAGGAGTAACAGCATTTATTGATTTAGAGAAGTGCATAAGCGATAGTAAGTTAATTGTATTGGCTGTACCATCTCATGCAATAAGAGGTTTAAGTAAGATGATTGCACCATATTTAAATCGAGATCAAATCATTGTTAGTATTGCAAAGGGAATTGAAGAGGGTTCATCAAAAAGAATTTCTGAGATTATAGAAGAAGAGATTCCGAATAATCCTATAGTAATACTATCAGGTCCAAGTCATGCAGAAGAGGTAGCGTTAGATATACCTACAACAGTAGTAGTCACATCTAAAAATATGGAGTATGCAAATATTGTTCAAGATGTTTTTATGACAAGCAAATTTAGAGTTTACACTAATGAAGACATTATTGGAGTAGAAATCGGAGGAGCAGTTAAAAACATTATTGCTTTAGCTGCAGGTGTGTCTGATGGTATAGGCTACGGGGATAATGCGAAGGCTGCACTAATGACACGAGGTATGAGCGAAATCATAAAAATAGGCACTAGGCTAGGAGGTAAGATTGAAACCTTCTATGGTCTAACCGGTATGGGGGATCTTATAGTAACTTGCACTAGTATGCACAGTAGAAACAGAAGAGCAGGAATACTAATTGGAAAAGGCGTTTCTATGGAAAAGGCATGCAATGACATCGGAATGGTGGTTGAGGGTATTAAAGCTGTAAGAGCATTTTATGAACTCAAAGAAAGAGAGCAGATTTCTATGCCTATTACAGATGTATTATACAGAGTACTATTTGAAGGTAAAGATCCTAAGTATGGAGTATACGAACTAATGTCAAGAGATAAAAAAAATGAGTTTTAACAACTTTTCATAAGATAACAATAAACAAAGTTTAAAGTCTTATAATGTAGCTTAGTTAACAGAATAATAACCCTATAAAACCAATTTTTTATTAGAAATTAATAAAAAGTTGGTTTTTTTTATATATTTTCAATCTGTAGTAATAATTCATTGATATCTTAAGTATATTTATATTGATAATAATAAGTATTAGGAGGGTATATCTTGGATAATTTTGATATATATAAAGATATAGCAGAGAGAACACAAGGGGATATTTATGTAGGAGTTGTAGGTCCTGTAAGGACTGGGAAATCAACATTTATAAAGAGGTTTATGGAGCTTATGGTAATTCCGAACATCGAGAATCCTCATAAAAAAGAAAGAGCAAAAGATGAACTGCCACAAAGCGGTTCAGGAAAATCAATCCATACAACGGAACCTAAATTTGTACCTAACGAAGCAGTTGAGATTGAATTTGAAGGCGGCACTAAATTCAAAGTTAGAATGGTTGATTGTGTTGGATATATTGTTAAAGGAGCACTAGGATATGCTGAAGGTGAGGCACCTAAAATGGTGAATACCCCTTGGTATGACTATGAGATTCCATTTGAGGAAGCAGCAGAAATTGGAACGAAAAAGGTAATAAATGAGCATTCAACTATAGGGCTTTTAATTACTACCGATGGTTCAATCACTGGTATTGATAGAGATGAATACTTAGAAGCCGAAGGAAGGGTAGTTGAGGAACTTAAATCGATAAATAAACCTTTTATAATGGTGTTAAATTCGAAAAATGCAGCTGCTCCTGAAACAGCAGTTTTAGCAAGAGAATTAGAAGAAAAATATGATGTTCCAGTTCAAATTATGGATGTTATAAATATGAAAGAGGCGGATATAGCTAATATTTTTCAAAGAATTCTTCGTGAATTCCCTGTTAAAGAAATTAACATAGATATGCCAGAATGGATTGAGAATTTAAGTTCTAAGCATTGGGTAAAAATTAGTTTTATGAAATTCTTAAAAGATATGTGTAAAGGTATTTTTAAAGTTAGAGACATCAATAAATCTTTATTAAGCTTTAGTGAAGTTGACTTTTTAGATTCTGCTAAACTTGACGAAATGAATATGGGAGAAGGCACTGCTAGAGTTAGTCTAGTTCCTAAACATGAATTATTTTATAAGATATTAGGAGAGACTTGTGATTGCGAGATAAAAGGTGAAAATGATTTGTTAATGTTAATGGGAGAATTCTCTAGAGCTAAAGTAGAATATGATAAAATTGCAGAGGCTTTAAAAGATGTTAAGGAAAAAGGGTATGGACTCGTAGCACCACAGCTTTCGGAAATGACATTAGAAGAACCTGAAATTGTACAACATGGTGGTAGATACGGAGTAAAGCTAAAAGCTTCAGCACCGTCCCTTCATTTTATTAAAGCAGATATACAGACAGAAATTTCACCAATTATGGGTACAGAAAAGCAAAGTGAAGATTTCTATAAATCTATACTAGATCAATTTGAAAATGATAAATCACAAATTTGGCAGAGTAATATGTTTGGTAAATCTTTAGAAGTATTAGTTAAAGAAGGACTTCAGAATAAGCTGTTTAAAATGCCTGATGATGTTCAAGTAAAAATTCAAAAGACTCTACAGCGAATTATAAATGAGGGTAATGGTAGTTTAATTTGTATTATACTATAACAATATTTTTTATTATATAGTGGTTTTGAGTTATAGAATATAATTTCTATAGCTCAAAGGTAAATATAATATTAAATAATTAAAAGCCTGTGACCAATTGGTTGCAGGCTTTTGATATATCATTCTAAAATTAAAACAAGAGTATACGAGGAAAAGTTACAAATTAAGAATAAGTAGGTGTAGATATTACGTTGCAATAGGTTAAATAAATACTAAAAGTGTAGTATATTATATGTAGAGTAATAACATATTAAAGACACTAGTGATTATATATTGACATAGGAGGTGGTATAATGTTAAACCGAGAAGTTATAAATAATTTATTGAGAGAAGGAATACACGAAGATGCTGCTAAAGCCTTAAATGAGAGGGGTTCGTGTCTTTTTGATATAAACAGTACAAGAGACGTATGCTTCGAATTAATTGATGCTGGTGTTAAGTTTAGTTGTGAACAAAGTATTTTAGATGATGGATTGTATTTAATAAAAATATTACATTTATAGTAGCATTAAATTCTATTAAATAACTCTTTTAATTTATGATATAACATGATAAAATAAGAACAAACGTTTGCGAGGTGATATAATGGACGTAATGAAAAAGCTTGAAATATTATCAAATTCAGCAAAATATGATGCCTCTTGTTCTTCAAGTGGTTCTAATAGAAAGAATACTAAGGATGGAATTGGTAATGCAGCATCGTCGGGCATTTGTCACTCATGGTCACAAGATGGTAGATGTATTTCACTACTTAAGATTTTGTACACTAATAAATGTATTTACGATTGTAAGTATTGCATAAATAGAGCTAGTAATGAATTGGAACGGACAAGCTTCACTCCTAAAGAAGTAGTAGATTTAACAATAAATTTTTATAGAAGAAACTATATTGAAGGACTATTCCTTAGTTCAGGGGTAGAAAGAAGTCCAGATTATACTATGGAAAATTTAGTTAAGATAATAAAAGACTTACGGTTAGTTCACAAATTTAATGGATATATTCATGTAAAGGCTATTCCAGGCGCGGATCCAAAATTTATTTATGAGGCAGGACTCTATGCTGATAGGATGAGTGTAAATATTGAACTACCATCAGAGAAAAGCTTAAAGCTTTTAGCTCCACAAAAGAATAAGGCAGATATACTAAAACCTATGGGTCTTATTAAACATAGTATAATAGAGTCAATCGAACATAAGAAAAAAGGCTTTAAAGTTCCTAAATTTACACCTGGAGGTCAAAGTACTCAGATAATGGTAGGTGCAACTGATGAAAGTGATTTGAGTGTAATTAGCCTTACAGAAGGACTATATAATACTTTTGGACTTAAAAGAGTATATTATTCTGCTTATGTGCCAGTGATGAAGCACGTAAATTTACCTGCAATTCAAACTACACCGCCACTCTTAAAAGAACATAGAATGTATCAAGCAGATTGGCTTTTAAGGCACTATGGCTTTAAAGCAAATGAATTATTAAGTGAAATAAACCCTAATTTCGATATAGATTTAGATCCTAAAGCCTTTTGGGCATTGAACAATTTAGATAAGTTCCCAGTAGAGGTAAATAACGCCAGTTATGAGATGCTACTTAGAGTACCTGGACTAGGAGTAAAATCAGCTCTTAGGATTGTAAGAGCAAGAAGACTTTGTAATCTTTCTTATGATAACTTGAAAAAACTAGGAGTAGTGCTTAAAAGAGCTAGGTTCTTTATAACTTGTAGCGGTAAATTTTATGGAGATAGAAGTATGGAAAGAGCAACACTTAAGAATTATTTGTTAGACTATGAAAGCTTTAATAAGCCACAACAAATAAGCTTGTTTAGTTTAAGGAGTGATTTATTTGCTTAGATTTATTTATGATGGTTCTTTTGATGGCTTTTTATCTGTTATATACAATTGTTATTATAATAAAATACCTAAAAGCATAGAAAGGGAAGATAGTTATAATTTAGATATGTTATTTGAGGACGATTTCATAATAACTGATACAGTGGAATCCAATAAAGTATCAAAGGCAATAGTTGAAAAAATATCTAAAGTCACTTTAATTCATGTGTATAAATCATTTTTATCTGAGACGCAAGGAATAGAATTAAAATTACTTGAATATATACAAATGGGATTTAGGTTAGGGAGTAAGATTAATGATTATTTAACAAATGAAATTGTTAATGAAATACAAAGATATTCTAATAAGGTCGGAACTGAAGCTCACAGATTCCTAGGATTAGTTAGATTTCAAGAATTCAAGGGCATATTATATGCACCAATAGAACCTACTTATAATATTGTAGAGCTCATTGGAAATCATTTTAAAGAAAGACTTACGAATGAGAATTGGATCATCCATGATGTTAAGAGGAAAATCGGTATAGTATATGAAAACAATGAATGGATACTTAGAGATCTCAAATTTGAAAAATTAGAAAGTCATGAAGCGGAAGAGTTGTTCTATCAAAATCTATGGAAAGTCTTCCACAAAAGTGTATCAATAAAAGAAAGAAGTAATGAAAAACTACAAATGCAAAATATGCCTAAGAAATATTGGAATAATTTAATTGAAATGAAATAGTATCACTATTTTTATTTCATCAATTTTTCCGAAATGTATCTAGAATCATGATATAATAGAGAGAAACATATTTACTAAATTACTGCTAGTTAAAGGAAGGGACGTTTATTATGAAAAAATCACTAGAACATATACAAGTTGAAACTCCAAGTATAAGTATTGAAAAAAGAAAACACATGATGGAAAAGATATACAAAACATTAGAAGAATTAGGGGCGACTAGTAAGAATGCAGGAAAAACTAGTAAGGAGATACACGATTCAATTCCGAAGGAACCAATTGTTAGAGACATAAATAACGGTAAAATAATTAAGAAACTTCAATTGAATACACCTTCATTTATAGGTTCACTTTCTGGAGTTATGTCTAAGGCTAAAATAATTGGGAAAGTTTATAATGTAGAAAAACAAGAAACTACATGGTATGTTATTGGGAAAATAAAAATGATTAATGATATAGACCCTAAGGATATGTAATATTTATAAGTATATTTGTTCTTATAGAAGTACATAATCATTAAAAACCAAGTCTTATATATTTAAGACTTGGTTTTTATATTTTTCTATTTCATACAAAATCTATTTAATTTACTTAAAGCTAAATTAAATTTATCAAGCACTAAGTCTACGTCATTATCTGTTATAATAAGAGGCGGTTGGAAAGCTAGAACATTTCTATCTAATCCATTTTTACCTACTAGAATTCCCTCATCCTTCAATATTTCCAATATAAAATCGGCTTCATTCCATGCAGGTTCACCATTTTCTTTTAAAAGCTCAATCCCTAACATAAGACCGATACCCCTAACATCGTAGATTATTGGATAATTTCCCTTAAGTTTGAGAAAGTCGTTTTTTAATTTAATTCCCAATTATTTTGCATTTAAGCATAAATTATTTTTTTCAATATATTCAAGTACCGCTATAGCAGTACTTGAATATATTGGATTTCCACCTAAGGTAGAGGCCGACGCTTTAGTAAAAGCCGTTGCAATTTTATCTGCTCCTTTAGTTTTTATTACATCTTCTATAGCTTTTAAAGACTCTGTAGCTGCGACTTCAAGTGTTTTGTCTTTGTTATAAGCATTAGGTACAAAGGTAACACAGTCGGAAAGGTTAGGATCTGCTCTCCACATAGGCATGGATGTAGCACTCATAGTTAAATATGTTCTACCATGTAAGCTACCATTTAATGATATAAATTCATTCTTTCCTGTATAGATTTTAGCAAATTAAAATATCTACTCATATTATAACCACCTTTCCTTTAGAATTTTAATTGTAAAATTATTTATTGTAAGTGCACAACTTTATAGAATAGGGGTTATATTTTGCTGTTATAAATATTATTTAATAAATGAGTTATTAGATAAATCTTGCAACGTATAATTATTAGTAGATAGTTTTTTTGTTTTGAGCCAATTTGTAACTTCTTTTAGTTCCTTTTCAGTAGGCATAGAAGCTAATGAATAATTTGGAATAGTCAGGTTGCTTTTTACAGTACTCGGAAAACCAGCCTCCTTGATTACATAATCAATATAGCTTTCAGGCTTTGTTTCTTTTAAATATACAATAGCTTTATTATAAGCACTATAAAATGCCTTTATCTCTTTTGGGTTTGATGTTATTGAATTTTTTGTGAATATCATTACACCAGGGTTTATACCAATTTTATCAGAACTGCTTAAAACTTTGCCACCATTCAAGAGCGCTGTACTAGCAAGGGGTTCTGGTAATGTTGCCATATCTAACTTGCCATTAGTTAACATTTCAAGTCTAGTAGGTATTTTGGGTATTGAAACCTTTTGAACTAAATTAATATCTAAATTTTCACTTTCAATTATTCTATCTGTTAAATATTCTATAATAGTGTTCTTAGAAATACCTATTGATTTCCCAGAGGATTGTTTAACATTAGTTATATTTGAATTTTTTCCTGCAACTATTTTGAAGCTGCCATCTGTTTTTGATGTGATTTTAACATCAAAATTATTATCGTTAAAAAATACGACTGAAAGCATATCAGATATTGCCCCATCGATTTTACCAGTTTGAAGTGCTGTATCCCTATCTGATGCACTTTTAAAATGTTCTATTTTGACCTGGATGCCTTCTTCTTTAAAATACCCATTGTGAGCCGCTATAATTAATGGAAGAGAGTCTAAATCTGGCATAACACCAATGGTAAGTGATTTTAATGATTTTGAGCTTGTAACTTGATTTGCTTTATTAGAACAAGCGACAACACTAATGCTAATAACTAATAATACAATTATAGATAAATATTTTTTCATAAATGTCCCCCAATAAAATTTGATCTTTCTTTTATCTTCTTTTTATAAATGATATAACATAATTTAAACATAGTGAAATATAATATTAAATTTCAGAGAGTACTGTAATGAAGTGTAAATAACGCAGTGATTATAACACTTTGTAAACTTCGTGTAAATAGCAATTAACCCAATAAATACGCCATATCTATGAACTAAATTAACAAAATACATTATTAATGACCAAATCAATTTCATATTTGCACAGCTAAAGTTATTGTGATAAAATTTTAACTATACAAGTGAAAATAACATAGAGTTAACTGAGAATGTAAATAACTTATAGAATTTATTATAAGACAATGTTTTAATATTCTGTTTGTACTATAGTGTTTATTAAAAGTCATATCTATATATAATTCTTAAACTTAGGGGGATGTAGTATGAGTGAAAAGAAAAAAATAGCTATACTTGGTGGAGGGTATGGCGGAGTATTAACTGCAAAGAAACTTGCTAAAAAATTTAAAAAAGATGAAAACGTAGAAATTATTCTTATAGACAAAAAACCATACCATACTTTACTTACAGAACTTCATGAGGTTGCAGCAGGAAGGGTTTCTGAGGACTCAATTAGAATCGATCTGAAAAAAATTTTTGCAAAAAGAAAAGTTGAAGTTGTACTTGACGAAATTATTGATTTGGATTTTAAAAATAATATATTAAAATCAGAGAATAGTACCTATGAATACGATTATCTAGTTATTGGTGCAGGATCTAAGCCAACTTACTTTGGTATAAAAGGTGCTGAGGAATATTGCCATAAATTATGGTCTTATGAGGATGCTGTTAACTTAAAAGAACATATTCTTAATATGTTCAGAAAAGCTGTGAAAGAAACGAACAAAGAGGAAAGACAAAAACTGCTAACTTTTATTGTTGTTGGTGGTGGATTTACAGGTGTTGAAATGATGGGTGAATTAGGAGAGTGGAAGGAAAGATTATGTAAAGAATTCTATATAGGCCAAGAAGAAGTAACTTTAATATTAGCAGATGACTTACCTAAAATATTACCTAATTTCCCGGACAAGTTAATTGAAAAAACTAAAAAAAGGCTTGGTAAATTAGGTGTTAAAGTACTCACTAAGGCAGGTATAACTGAAGTTACCAAGGATTGTGCAACTATAAGAAATAATGGAACAGTTAATACCTATACAGTAATTTGGACAGCAGGTGTTGAAGGCTCAGATATTATCTCCAAAATGGAAATAGAACAAAAAGGTAGATTAAGAATAGCAACTAACGATAAGTTACAATCATTAGATTACAAAAATGTTTATGTTGTTGGTGATAATATTTTCTTTATTCCAGAAGGTGAGGAAAGGCCTCTACCTCAGATGGTAGAAAACGCAGAAGAATCTGCTGAATTAGTTGCACATAATGTTTATAGCGATATAAAAGGTAACGAAAAGAAAGCTTATAAACCTACATTTCATGGTGCAATGGTATGTATAGGTGGTAAATATGGTGTTGCAAATATTGGTACAGGCAAAAAATTCTATGCCTTATCCGGATTCTTAGCGTTATTTGTTAAACATTTTATAAATATAGTTTATTTTATTCAGGTTGCAGGATTTAATAAATGCTGGTCATACTTATTACATGAGTTTTTCCATGTTAAAGACAATAGAAGTCTTGTAGGTGGATATTTTTCGAAGTCATCTCCGAATTTTTGGCTAGTAGTACTAAGAATGTTCGTTGGTTATAAATGGTTATCAGAAGGACTTGCAAAGTTACCTAGTATAATTGCTGACCCTACAAAAATATTCTTAATACCAGCTCCAGTAGTTGATGGAGCAACTGCAGCAACAGCAGCCGCTGCAGGAGCAAAGACTGCAGTAGATGCATTACCAGTGCCAGGGTTTATTGGGGAAATAGTTAAATGGTCTATGGACACTTTCTTTTATACGGGTGACGGTGGGTATACCACTTTAGCTACAGTTTTCCAAACATGCATGGTACTCGCAGAAATATGCGTAGGATTATTATTAATAGTTGGATTATTCACTGCTTTAGCATCACTTATGTCAATTGCTATGGGTATGATGATTTGGACTTCTGGAATGGCTCCAACTGAAATGTTATGGTACTTGGCTGCAGGAATTGCGCTTATAGGTGGATCAGGAAGTACATTTGGATTAGATTATTATGTATTACCAGTTCTAAAAAAATACTGGAAAAGGATAGGCTTTGTAAAAAGATCTTATTTATATGTTGATTAAGTAATATGTTCTACTATAAGTATAGCACGTAAAATTGAATTATTTTAAATCAGGTGTCCTTTTAAAATAATTAAAAGGACATTTAGTTTTGTACTGGAGTAATAATAATATGGTATTATTACTAATAGAATATAAAATGATAATCTTATAAAAATAATTGGACATAGGTGATAAAATGAGTATATTTTGGGAATATTACCCTGATATTGCAAAAGAATTAGATAATATAAAAAAAATTATTAAGGTAAATGTAAAATCTAGTGAAAAAGAATTTGATGAAGCTATCTCCCCATTGGTTGACGCAGGAGGAAAGATGTTAAGACCTGCTTTTTTATTATTAGCAGCAAAATTCGGAGAGTATAATTCGGACAAAATGCATAATCTTGCAGCGGCAATCGAAATGATGCATATGGCTACATTAATTCATGATGATGTTGTAGATGAATCTAAACTTAGGCGTGGAATAGAAACTATACAACATAAATATAGCAAGGAATATGCAGTATATATTGGTGATTTTTTATTTTGTCAATGTTTTATTATGTTGTCTGGCGTTGGTTATTCCACAGAAATCTTAAGAGATATCTCAAAAGCTATCTCCAAGATATGTATGGGGGAAATAAGACAATATAATATTAGATATGCTAGAAACACAAGCCTTAAAAAATATATTAAAATAATATCTGGTAAAACAGCAGCTTTATTTGCAATTAGCTTTTATGCAGGTAGTAAGGAATCTAAGTGTAGTGAAAAAATTTCGAAATTGCTTGGACGAGTCGGTTACTATATTGGAATGGCTTTTCAAATCATAGACGATTTGTTGGATTACAGTGGAGATACTAACAAACTTGGAAAAAGTGCACAAAGTGATTTAATAAAAGGATATTATACACTACCACTCATATATGCTATGGCAGATGATGCAGAGGGCAGGATATCCACAATTTTAGATAAATTATTATTAAATAATGATGATGTAGCTAGTATAGTTATATTAGTTAATAAGTATAAAGGGATAGAGAAAGCTCAAGACTTAGCGAATAAGTATACAAAAAAAGCTTTTGATTATATAGAAAAGTTACCAGAGTGTGAAAGCAAGGTAATAATAAAGGAGATAACACAAAAATTATTAAATCGTAACTTCTAATTAATTCTTGAAAGGAATGATTTTATGGCTTATAAGGATCTCCAAGATTTTATAAATCATTTAAGAGATAAAAAACTATTAGATGAAATAGAAATAGAAGTAGACAGTGATCTTGAAATTACGGAAATAGCTGATAGAGTTTCAAAAAAAAATGGTAATGCATTACTTTTTAAGAATGTTAAAAATTCTGACTATCCATTATTAATAAATTCTTTAGGTACATATGAGCGAATTAACCTTGGACTAGAAGTAGAAACCCTAGATGAAATTGCTGAAACTATTAGTGATTTTATGGATATTACAAATTATATAACGTTAATAAATAAGGTGAAATCAATTCCGAAGCTTGCAAGGCTCGCAAGAGTATTCCCGAAAAAGGTAAAAAATGCAGCATGTCAAGAAGTAATAGAGGAACCAGATTTAAGCAAACTCCCAATATTAAAGTGCTGGCCTAAAGATGGGGGACGATACATAACTCTCCCTTTAGTTATAACATTAGATCCAGAGACTAACCAGCAAAATGTTGGAATGTATAGGCTTCAAGTATATGATACCAATACAACTGGTATGCATTGGCATCTCCATAAAGATGGTAAAGAAATATATGAGAAGTATAGAAAACTAGGAATGAAGATGCCAGTGTCAGTGGCAATAGGATGTGATCCAGCAACTATATATGCGGCAACAGCACCACTACCAAAAATGATAGACGAAATGATTTTTGCAGGATTTCTTAGAAAATCACCATTAGAAATAGTTAAATGTATAACAAATGACATATATGTACCTGCTAATGCTGAATTTATCCTCGAAGGATACGTGGATTTAGATGAAAAGCGACTAGAAGGTCCTTTCGGAGACCATACAGGGTACTATTCTCTTGAAGATATGTACCCTGTGTTTCATATTGAAAAAATTACAAGAAAAAGAGAGCCAGTTTATCCTACAACGATTGTTGGAAAACCACCTATGGAAGATTGTTACCTGGGAAAAGCCTCAGAGCGAATATTTTTGCCTTTAATAAAAATTCAATGTCCCGAAATAGTAGATATGAATTTCCCATTAGAAGGTGTATTCCATAATTGTGTAATTGTTTCTATTAAAAAAGCTTACCCAAAGCATGCGAATAAAGTTATGAACGCTTTATGGGGCCTTGGTCAAATGATGTATACAAAAATAATTATTGTAGTAGATGAAAATATAGATCCTCAGGATATATCAACAGTTGCATGGAAAGTATTTAACAATATAGACCCAAAAGGAGATCTAGTAATTTCTGATGGTCCTTTAGATGCACTGGATCATGCATCTAATACTCCTTACTATGGTTCAAGACTCGGCATAGATGCTACAAAAAAGTGGCCATCAGAAGGTCATACAAGACCTTGGCCTGATGATATAGAGATGTCAAAAGAAATAAAAGAAATGGTAGACAAGAGGTGGGAGAAATATGGTATTAAAGAAACTTAAAAGCTATGGGGAGTTAGTTATGTTTTCGCATACACTATTTTCTCTTCCATTTGCTTTAATAGCAATGATTTGGGCAGCAAATGGTTTACCGTCAAGTTCTACAATATTTTGGATATTAATTGCTCTAATTGGTGCTCGTAATGGTGCTAATGCCCTAAATCGAATTGTAGATAAAGATATTGATAAAAAAAATCCAAGAACTGCAAATAGGCATTTGCCAAAAGGAATAGTAAAAGATTATGAGGTTTGGGCAATAGTGATATTGTGTTTTTTAATATTTGTTTTGGCTGCATATAAGTTAAATACACTATGTTTTATGTTATCACCGGTGGCACTTTTTCTTTTTATAATATATTCATATACTAAAAGATTCACATGGATATGTCATATTGTATTAGGGGTTACATGTGGGGGAGCACCTGTAGGAGCATGGATAGCGGTAACAGGAAAACTAGCACTTACACCAATTATTTTAGGCGCTGTAGTTACCTTATGGGTAGCAGGTTTTGATATAATTTATGCAACACAAGATATCGATTTCGACAGGAAAATGGGTTTGTTTTCTATCCCTGCTAAATTTGGTTTAATAGGTGCATTATGCATATCAAGTCTTTTTCATTCTATAATGGTTTTACTTTTATTTAGTTTATATTTTATAATGCATAGAGGTCTGATATATTTAATTGGCATTTTTATAAGTGTTATTTTATTAGTTGTAGAACATTATATTGTATCGCCATCAAATCAAAAGAAAATGAAAATTGCTTCTTATAACATTAATCAAGTTGTTAGTGTTTTATTATAAAAACCTAGACAAGCATGTAAAAGTACTTGAAAATGTTAATTTAACAGTAAAAAAAGGAGAAATATGTGCTGTAATTGGTCCATCAGGGGGAGGAAAATCAACCTTATTAAAAGTACTCGCAGGAATTATTGTAAACTATGAAGGTCAAGTTTTAATTGATGGAACTATAGTAAATCCTAAAGTACATAGAATAGGGTTAATACCTCAAAATTATGGATTAATTAAATGGAAGACTGTTGAAGAAAACATATTTCTTTCAACAAAAATTAAAGATGGCAAGAGCAATATAGATTTACATTTTTATAATAAAATATTAAATGAATTAAAACTAAATGATTTTGTTAAGAGATATCCAAGTCAGCTAAGCGGAGGTCAAATGCAAAGAGTCTCAATGGCAAGAGCTTTATTATTAAAACCGAATATACTCTTAATGGATGAATCATTTTCTGCCTTAGACGCTATGACTAGGGACAACGTTCAAAAGTTATTTCTAGAAGTTTGGGAAGAACATAAGGTAACTACAATCATTGTAACTCATGATATTAAGGAAGCAATCTATTTAGCAAAGGATATAGCTGTGATTTCTTCATCACCTGGCAGAATAGTTAATATTACACGCAACCCTTTGTTTGGTCGAATTAATACAGAACTGGATTTAGAGTATATACACTTGAGTACTAAGCTTAGAAAAATTCTAAAGGAGATTCATAATGAGACTTAAAGAATATAAACCAATTAATTTTATTGTTGCTTTTGTTCTTATTTTTGGCTTGTGGCAATCAGTTGCAATAATAATTAATAAACCTTTATTTCCACCACCATATGCTATAATAATAAATATAGTTAGAACTTTTCATAAAGATATAGCAATACATGTTATTTACAGTTCTATTAGGATAATAGTAGGACTATTATTTACTCTAATAATTGGTATACCTGTGGGGATTTTAATGGGATTTTTTAAAAAAGTTGATTTAATTCTTTCGCCAATTATATATTTTAATTATCCAATACCTAAGATTGCATTACTTCCTATAGTAATGCTTATTTTTGGGTTAGGGGATATAACAAAAATAGTTATGATTTTTTTAATTACATTTTTTCCTGTGGTGGTTAATATAAAAGATGAAGTGAAAAATATTCCTGATGATGTTTTTTATACTATGTATTCATTGGGAGCTACAAAAAAACAGATTATAAAAGAAATTGTACTTCCAGGAAGCATTAAAGCAATATTGACATCACTTAGGATTGGCATAGGTACAGCAATTTCAGTTCTATTCTTTACTGAAAATTTTGGAACTGAATATGGAATGGGTTATTTCATTATGGATTCTTGGATGAGAATTAACTATATTCAAATGTATTCAGGTATTTTAATTTTAAGTATTATTGGCTTATTTTTATTTATTATGATTGACATTTTAGAAGAATTACTTTGTCCATGGAAATAATGATCATAAAAAAAAGTATAACTATGATATAATTGTAACAATAACTATTTACTCCAGGAAAGGTCAATGTGATACAAGGGAGGATACTTATTTGAAGAAATTATTAATACTAACTTTAACAATAGTATTAGCACTAGTTGGTTGTGGTACAAAACCCATAATTTACAAAGAAGGAACATATGAAGGAACCGCGCAGGGACATATTGGACCTATAAAAGTACAAATATTAACGGATAAATATAATATAAAACAAATTAAGATTATGGAGCAACAAGAAACACCAGTTATAGGTGAAATAGTATATAAGGAAATTCCAAAGAGAGTGATAAAAGCTAATACATCGAAGGTTGAGGTTGTGTCAGGGGCTACATATACAAGTAAAGGACTTATCAAAGCTATTGGAAATGGATTAGATAAAGCAAAAATAAAGTAAATACAGCATGAGGTGAGGTTCAGTGAAATTACAGTATAAATTAACAATCTTTATAAGTGTTATAATATTTATTGTGATTGGTGGTATAGGAATTGTTACTTATTATCAAGTGCAAACTTCTGTTGAAACTCAAATGGGAAATAACGCTATGGATTTAGCTGTGACTATTGCCTCTATTGATACAATTGAAAAAACATTAGCTACTTCAAAAGATTATAAAACAGTTCAGAAAACAATAGAAAGTTTCAGTGGAAAGACTAGATTTAAATATATTATTGTAATGGATATGAAGGGAATAAAATATTCATATCCATATGGAAAATCGCTTGGTAAAAGATATGCTGATGGTGGAGAAAAACGAGTTATTACAAAAGGTGAATCTTATGTAGCTAAGGATAAGAATGTGTTAATTACTGCAATAAGAGCTTTTGTGCCTATATATTATCATGATAAACAAGTAGGAGCGGTTTTAGTTGGCCTATTAACAGATACTGTATACGCTGAGTTAAGTACTCGTTTGTTATATTTGAAAATTGCTTTAGTTGTAGGTCTTTTAATTGGAATATTAGGTGCAGCTATTTTAGCAAATATAATAAAGAAAAGTATATTTGGTTTAGAGCCTAAAGAGATAGCACTTTTATTAGGTCAGAGAGATATAGTATTGCAGAATTTAAAAAATGGAATTATAGCTATTGATAAAGATGGGAAAATAATTTTATTTAATAAGATAGCAAAGATAATATTAGAATTAGAAGATCAGGATAAAGGTAAAAATGTTGCTGAGTTAAACTCAAACTTTACACGTGAAATGACTCGAGTATTGAGAGCTCAGAAGGCAGTATATAATCAAGAAATAAAAATACATTATGGTAAAATACTTATGTGTAGCCATACCTTATTAAAGAATTATAAAGATGAAATTATAGGAGTTGTATCTAGCTTTCAGGACTTAACAGAGGTTAAAAATATGGCAGAAGAACTAACTGGGAGTAAAAAAATGACATGTGCATTAAGGTCGCAAAATCATGAGTTTCTGAATAAACTTCACACTATATCAGGACTTATTGAATTAGAAGAATATGATGAAGCTATTAAATATATTTCTCATATATCAAAGCTTCGAGGAAAAGTTTCTGATATTTTAAGTAAGAGAATTAAAAATGCGCATATAGCAGGGTTGCTACTTGCCAAATATAATAAGGCAACAGAAGCAAAAATTTCTGTAGATTTTGATACAAACTCTTATTTAGATAAAATTCCTGAAAACATAACAGTAGACGAAATTTGCTCTGTACTTGGAAATTTAATTGAAAATTCAATTGAAGAGTTAGTCAAATTTGAGAACGGTAAAATATATATAAGACTAAATTCCAATAATGAGTCACTTAGAATCAAAATTCAAGATAATGGCCCTGGAATTAAAGACAATATAAGGGAAAAGATTTTCACAAGAGGATTTACAACTAAACAAGGTAATAGAGGCTTTGGACTTAATATAGTAAAACAAATAATAGATTATGCTGATGGAGATATAAGTATTCTACAGGAAAATGGTACTATATGGAATATATGTATACCAATGAAAAGGGGTAGAAAAAATGATTAAAGCTATAATTGTTGAAGATGACCCAATGGTGAGAGAAATCAACGAGAAATTCTTGAATAAAATAGAAGGTTTTGCGCTGTATGGTAGTGTTAATTCAATTGAAAAGGCAAAAGGAGTTATATTAAGTATAAAACCTGATTTAATATTATTAGATGTCTTTTTTCCACAAGGTAAAGGTATAGATTTATTAAAGTGGATACGTGTAGAAAATATAAAATGTGATGCTATATTAATTACGGCTGATAGAAATACAGAAACTGTTGAAGAAGCCTTCCGATATGGTGCAGTAGATTATTTGGTAAAACCATTCATGTTTACTAGGTTTAAAGAAGCAATGCTTCAATTTAAAAGCAGAAAAGATAGTTTTAAGAATACTGATAGTATGGAGCAAGAAATCATTGATAAATACACTATAAAGGGGAAAAAACATGTTATAGAATATAATGAGACTATTGGCGACATAAAAGGGTTTAATCAATATACCTATGAAAAAGTTTTAGTGGGTATAGCTGATATGAAAGATAATGCCTTTACCTCAGAACAAATTGCAAGAAACATTGGAGTTTCCAGAATAACTGCCAGAAGATATTTAGATTATTTAGAAAAGGAGGAAAAACTTGTGGTTGATATGGAATATGGCAAGGTTGGTAGGCCTAAAAATAAATATAGGATAAAGTAAGAACAATAGTACCATTTAAGATGGACTATTGTTCTTACTTTAATATGGAATATTGTTAAGAAATTATCTTATATCTTGATTAACTACTAAAATTCCTCAGTTTCTAACATGAACCCCTCTATAACAATATCATCCTCAATTTCAATAAGTAGACATCTTCTACCATCCTTATTTCTTACTTGCTTAACCGAATTTAGGTCCTTAGGGGTTAAAGTAATATTTGCAATTTCACTAGTGATTTTGATTGATTTAGAATTAAATTCAGGTACAATGTTATTAATTTTAAAATCATATTTGCTACCACAAGTTTCTTCAAAAGCAGTTTCTATATCGCATATAATTTCTGCACCACAACTATTTAGAATATTTTTAACATCTGTAACTCCAAGAATAGGAGTTTCACCTTCTTCAGCTTGCTCAGAAATTTCATGTATATTAGCATAAATATCTTGCATAAGTTCAGGTTTTATCTTATCTCCAATTACAGATCTTAATATATCGCTAAAGCAATTTTTTTCGTCCTCAGCGGTAAATTTAAAACCACAATTAAGTACATTTTCAATAAATGAGGTGTTTAATTCTTTGGGTTTTGATGCATAATATAAAATTTTATTGTAATCTGAATAACCACTACTAAGACTAGGAAACATGAAGCCCTCTAAGGGAGCATTAAGATTAATAACTGAATCTAAGGCTGAATTTGCCTTGAATTCATTATCAGTATAGTCGAATTTTAAGGTTCTCTTTGGAACATCAATTTTATTTACGCTTGATAAGATAAAGTTAAAGGATTGCATCGCATCGTTGATGCTTTCAGCTGGATCCATATTTTTATGGCTCGTCCCTAGCCAATATTCAGCTTTAATAAAGGTAACTACTATATCGGTTTCATATTTATAATTAGCTGTAATTTTTTCAATTAACTTATTAATGTAGTTTTCAATATCATTTTTATTATCTGCGTTTAGAGCACTAGATAATATATCTTGAGTGTTATCTTCTTCTTCAATATTTTGAAAATCTAACTCGAAAATTTTTGTATCAAGAGCACCAGTAAGCACTTTTTTGAAATTGCCTAGAAACAACTCTTTTTTATCCATATCCATTCTATCAAAGTAATCAAATTCTGAATGAATAACTGGCTCATAATCAATCTTGACATTATCTTTCTTTAGATAAACACTATAAATTTCCTGAATTTTCATCATGCTACTATCTAATTTAAACTCTTTTCTTATGTTTGCCAATTCTTTTTTATTCATAAATAAACCTCTTTTCACTGTTATTTTATAATAAATTATAACACACAATTATGGAATAAAATTATAAAATTTCCTTTATTGATTAATAATAACTATTGACAAGTTATTATTAGTATGATAATATAAATATATAAGAAGCGCAACTTATATATATTTAGTAAAACCTTTAAACAAATTTGATACCCCAATGAGTTAATATAACATGGATGAGTGGGATGTGTTCATAAATAATATATAAAGACTATAAGTAAACTAAGAATTCAATGATGATTGCCAAAGCAATCGGCTATGAAGCCATAATAAATTACTTAGGAATACTGAAGATAGCTTTACCCGTAATAAATTAAGTTTAAATTTGCAACAATTCAATTTATAAAAATTAAACACGGAAATATAGTTTAAGGAGTAAAATATTGTTAAATATATTACAGAAAGAATAGAAGTTAGAATCTAATTCATTGTGAATTAATGATTCTAACTTCTATTTATTTTAATGTGTAGTTTTATATGCTTTTGCTTAATTAATGATTTTTAGTAAACCAGTTAATTAATTTTCTAGCTATACTAATGCTATCAGGGATTAAAGGCAATTCAGCAGAACAAAACCAGTCAGCATGCCCAATTTCAACCCCATCTACATGTATTTCACCACTTTCATATTCTGCAGTATATCCTATCATTATAGAATTAGGAAAAGGCCAAGGTTGATTCCCAAAATACTTAATGTTTTTTACTTTGAGTCCTGTTTCCTCGTAAACTTCTCTTCTAACGCATTCCTCAAAAGTTTCTCCAACCTCTACAAAACCAGAAACTACACTATATAATTCCTTAGAAAATTGATTATTATGAGCAAGGAGTATTTTATTTTCCTTCACAACAGCTACTATAATAGCTGGGCAAATTCTAGGGTAATTTGTAAGTCCACAATTAGGACATTTTTTAGAAATTTCACCATCAACATTTTTAGTTAATGAACCACATCGACCACAATACATATGATCTTTATTAAAGTTTACTAATTGAACAGCTCTTCCTCCAATCCAAAACATATCTTCTGATAACTTGTGAGTCAAAGCTTTTAAAGTACTTAGTTTCATATTGTTTGGTATCTTATAAGATTCCTTTATTTCACCATAAAAACAATTTATATTATTTATAGAACCAAAATATTGGATGTTAATTGGTCCTAAAGCTTCTTGATCTAAAATAGTTGGGATTACTGCTTTATCGTTTTCATCTTTAACTAATAAATTATTTTTATAAAATAAAAAATAAATATTATTTTTTGATTCGGGTGAAGGTGAATGTACTCCCGGTATAAAATCTGTAATATTTTCTTCATTACTCATTAGCGTTATATCTCCGATCTATTACAATTAGGGTTTAAGTATTCAATTTATAAATCTTATGTAATTATATCATATATGATATATTTTTAATATTTAATTGATACTTTTGTTATAGTATACAAGTTCTAACATATATATACGTTAGAATCTTAATCATTAGATAAAATTGCACCAAAGATTAATAAGTGATTATAACTTTACATAACTAAGATTATGTAAAGTACTCAAAAATGTAAACTTGTATAAAATATAAAATTTAATAATAACCCAGAAATAGTAAAAATATATATCAGATGCTAATAATAAAATCTAGAGTATTTGATATATATTTTAAAATATTTACAAAAAAAATTTAAATAAGACATATGTTATTCTTTTTTAATGTTATTTTGGTATAATCATTAATATATAATTAAATAGTAATAGTAATAGTAATAGTAATAGTAATAGTAATAGTTATTAGTTTAATTTATTATTACTATTAGCTAAATACAACTATAAGGAGGTTTTGATATGATACCAACCGCACATATTGAAGTAAATAAACAAGGAATAATTGAAAAAACTGTATTAATGCCAGGGGATCCATTGCGTGCCCAATTTATCGCGGAGACTTTTTTAGAAAATGTCTACAAATTTAATAATGTACGAAATATTTATGGATACACAGGTACTTATAAAGGACGTAAAATTTCGGTAATGGCTAGTGGAATGGGCATGCCAAGTATTGGCATTTATTCATATGAACTATATAATTTTTATAACGTAGAAAATATTATACGAATTGGTTCTTGTGGTGCCTACACAACTGATTTAAACTTATATGATGTAATATTATGCACCGAAGCTTGGAGTGAATCTACTTATGCGAAAGTTCAAAGTGGATATGATTCTGATATAATTGCAGCATCGCCTATATTAAATAATAAACTAGAAAAAATTGCAAAGAATCTAGATATTAAAGTTCATAAAAATAGAGTCCACTCAGCTGACGTATTTTATCGGGAAAATGCTGATGAATACAAACAAATTTACAAAGAGCATGGTTGTACCTCTGTGGAAATGGAATCATTTGCTCTATTTCATAATGCAAATGTATTGAATAAAAAAGCAGCTTGTCTATTGACAGTCTCAGATAATTTAATAACTCATGAACTAACTACGTCTGTAGAAAGACAGGAAGCCTTTACTAATATGATGAAAATAGCATTAGAAATGGCTGAATAAAACCTAATTATATAGCAATAACTTAATTTATGCTTTCATAAGGTTTTACAGCTAATTAAGGCATTATAATAGGAAAATCCTCAATAAAATATTATTGGGGATTTTTAGTATAGACTAATCAAACTAAATTTTAAGAAAGTAAATTAATTAATTATAGTAGATAAGGAGTAAACATCATGGGTAATAGTTATTAGTTGTAAAACACAAGAGCAATCAGTGAAGCAATAATTGCACTACATGGAATAGTTAAAACCCATGCGACTAATATAGTTCTAGCAAGACTCCATCTAACAGCAGAAAGCCTTTTACAGGACCCCACACCCATTATTGCACTTGTTATTACATGGGTTGTACTTACTGGAGCGCCTAATGCAGTAGCCGCTTGAATAGTAAGTGCAGCTGCGGTCTCAGCGGCAAACCCATCAATTGGTTCTAATTTTATCATATTAACACCCATTGTTTTTATTATTTTCCATCCACCAGTCATTGTACCTAATGACATTGCTAAAGCACAAGCAATTTTAACCCAAAGTGGTATGGCAAAGTTATTTGCATTTAGAAGTCCTCCTGCTATAAGTGCCATAGTTATAACACCCATAGATTTTTGAGCATCGTTTGAACCATGACTATATGCCATTAAAGCTGCAGAACAAATTTGCAACTTTTTAAATAACCCATTAACCTTTTTATGTGTTGCTTTGTGGAACAACCAAGTAAGTATAAACATAAATATAAAGCCAAAAACCAGCCCTAGTATTGGTGATGAAATAAGTGGAATTATTATTTTGTTAAAAAAGCCACCCCAATTAACAACAGATAAATCAAGTTTATGTGAAGTTATGGACGCACCTAAAAGTCCACCAATAAGTGCATGCGAAGAAGAACTAGGTATAGCGAAATACCAAGTTAGTAAGTTCCATATAATGGCACCTATTAGTGCTATAGCAACGATTTGAGGAGTCGCTACACCGGTTTTAATGATTCCTGTTCCTATAGTTTTTGCAACTTCTGTATGTAACATAGCACCAACAAAATTCAGTACCGCAGCCATTCCTAATGCTTGCATAGGTGTAAGTACTTTAGTACCAATAGATGTAGCAATAGAATTAGCTGTATCATGAAATCCATTTATGAAATCAAAAACAAGTGCTAATATTATTACAACAACTATAATTGATGAACTAAGCATATTTCATACCAACTCCTCTGATTTCATTTGCAAGTGTTTCACATGCATCAATGCTGTCTTCTAAACAGTGATACAAATCTTTCCATTTCATTACGAATAACAAATCTTCTGGATTATCAAAAAGTTTTCTCATAGCTTTTCTATAAATTAAATCAGCTTCATTTTCTAATGTATTTATGTCAATAATTTTATTTACTAATAAAGTGCTTTTTCGAAGACTTTTTAATTCTAAGATTACATTTACAAGTTCTGATGTAACCTCCATAAGTTTGTCAACTAGTTCAATAGCTTCTGTTGTAGCAGAAGTAACATTATACATGTAAAATAAATGGGCAGTTGATTCAATACTATCAGTAATATTGTCTATTCCCTTTGTTATATTAAATATATCCTCTCTATCTAACGGAGTTATAAACATTTTCTTTGTGTATTCAATTAATTCATGAGTTACTAAATCTCCCTCATGCTCAAGGCTTACTAATTTATCCAATCTTTCCTTAGGATTATCAAGTTCATTCATTAACAATTTCAGTTCTTTTGCGGAATTATTAAATATTTCAGCTCCTTTTGAAAAAAGTTCAAAAAACATATTGTCTTTTGGTTTAAAGTTAAACATATTGTTCCTCCTTTGATGAATAAAATCATGTGTGATAATTAAAATATTAATACAAATTTAATTTATATTAAAATCGTACAAGCCTAATTATATGATATTAATTAACAAAGTACAATATCGTATTAACAAAGAACCATATTTTATTAACATAATTAACATAATTAACATAACTTAACTTGTCACAGGGCAAAAATATACATAGGTGTACCAATATGTATATGCAAATCAACGCAGTTAACAAAGTATCCTGTTAATTATGCAGCGTTATACAATAAAATGAAATGAAAAATTCTGTAATTACAATAAAATAAAGTTTTTACTGTAAACATAAAAAATAGCAAATAAAATGTGATATAATTCTAAGCGAGTTTAGGATGAGACTTAACTAATTACATGTAATTAAAGGTTTTGTTCAGTTTAAACATTAAAAGTAGAAAATCCCATAAAGGCTAATGTAAATAAAGGGGGATAAAATAATGAATCTGAATGACGATAAAGTGGAAAAAACAAATCCAAATAATAAGTGTATAAATATGAACACTTCAGAACTAATGGTAAAATGTCTTGAAAATGAAGGAGTTAAGTATATATTTGGAATACCAGGAGAAGAAAATCTTACTTTTTTAAAAGCACTTAAAGATTCTAAAATTAAATTTATAACAACTCGTCATGAGCAGGGAGCTGCTTTTATGGCTGATGTTTATGGGCGTTTAACTGGTACGCCAGGAGTATGCCTCTCAACACTTGGGCCAGGAGCAACAAATTTAATGACTGGTGTTGCTGATGCCAATATGGACGGTGCGCCTTTGGTGGCTCTCACTGGGCAAGCAGGAACGGATAGAATGCATATTGTATCTCATCAACATTTAGATCTAATTTCTATGTTTGCACCAATTACGAAATGGAATAAACAGGTTGTAAGACCGGATACCGCTCCAGAAATCATAAGGAAAGCCTTTAAACTGGCTGTAAGTGAAAAACCAGGGGCTGTCCATATAGATTTACCAGAAAATATAGCTGCAATGGCTGCATTAGGAAGGCCATTAAGCCATGGAGATAATGAAAAAAGCTATGCTACGTACAATAGTATTGAAAGAGCGGCAGCAGCTATAAGCAGTGCTAAAAACCCAGTTATTCTTGCTGGTAATGGGGTAATACGTTCAAAATCTAGTCAAGCAATTACAGATATGGTGGAAAAGCTAAGAATCCCTGTAGCTAATACATTTATGGCAAAAGGAGTAGTTTCATATAAAAATCCATTTTCTTTATGGAGTATAGGACTTGCACAACGTGACTATGTAAATCGTTTATTTGAAAAGGTAGATCTGGTTATTGCTGTAGGATATGATCTAGTTGAATATGATCCAAAAAAATGGAATAAGAATGAGAATATTCAAATTATACATATTGCTGAAGAAAAAGCTGAAGTTAATAAATGTTACATACCTGAAGTTGAGGTAATTGGTGATATATCTTATTCTATTAATGAAATAAGTAAGCTTGCACATAGAGTGGATGAACCAGTTTTTGCTTTGCATATTAAAACAAAAATGGAAGAAAATTATGAATCTTATTCAGATGATTACAGCTTTCCTATGAAACCCCAAAAAATATTATATGATTTAAGGAAAGTAATGGGAGACGATGATATTGTTATTTCTGATGTAGGGGCTCATAAGATGTGGGTTGCACGTCATTATAGGTCTGTAAAGCCTAATACCTGCTTAATTTCCAATGGATTTGCATCCATGGGGATTGCAGTACCTGGAGCAGTGGCAGCTAAGCTTGTAAATCCTGAAAGAAAAGTTGTTGCAGTCACTGGTGATGGTGGATTTATGATGAATAGTCAGGAGATAGAAACAGCTCTCAGAATAAAAACACCTTTTGTGACATTAATATTCAATGATGCGTGTTATGGACTTATAAAATGGAAGCAACAGGATAGGTTCGGTGAGGATATGAATGTACAATTTACAAATCCAGACTTTGTTATGTACGCACAGGCCATGGGAGCAAAAGGATATAGGATAACAAAAGCAGAAGACCTAATACCAACATTACAAGAAGCACTTGCTCAAAACATTCCAGCTATTATAGATTGTCCCGTAGATTATAGCGAAAATGTTAAATTGACTAATGCATTAAAAGAATTCAGTATTGATAGTTAGTTTATAATTAAATAGAGTAAATAAGATATAACCTAGCATTAAAAACAAATTTTAAAGGAGTACTATATGAAAAAAGTTTATAAGGACCCAAAAAAATTAGCAGCTTGTTTAAAAGACACAGTAGATTTTTATTTAGATGATGTTATCACATATGACAAGTTAAAGGTGAAACTAACCATATTGATTAATGCAAATGAAGATAGAATTTATAAAGACGGTATCATATCATCAAAAATATCTAATATGATAGGAAGTTCTAGAGTAGACGTTATTAACAAAGTATCATCGGAGAGGTAAAGTAATCGCATGATTTAAAAGAAATGTTAACATAAGAGTATTAAAAGATATATAATATATCTTTTATAGAGAAGGTTTGGATAGTTTATGATGTTATAAAGATATCTAATGATAACTGTGCACTATAAAAAAGTGTATGGTTTTTTTAGTGGCAATTATGTAAAATGCCGTGGTCTTATTATAATAATAACTACATAATAGATTAACAAATTGCTTGTATATCTAAGTTTTAAATTATATAATGTAATAAGGTAAAAAATGTTTAAATATAAATAAAAAGTGTAATTAACTTTCCAATATTAAAATAGATGATAACATTAACAAATATATTAATGAAATTTATGAAGGACTAGTTGATTGTAAAAAGGGATTTAAGGTGAGGGTTTATAAATAGCGGCTTATTTCTCCAATATTTTAATCATTAGTCCTAATTAATTTTATTTTTTAGAGGAGAATTTATGAATTTTAAGATAGAGAGCAATAAAAGGAATATATTGATTAGTTTTCTTGCAACCACTTTAATTATGATAAGTTTAATTTTTCTATTTTCAAATACACATGCGTTCGCTCAAAATGGCAAGATAAAGATTATAGTTCATTATGCTAAAAATCCAAGTAACAATTTAAAATCAAATATATGGTTATGGACTGATAAAAAATCCGGAAATACATTTAATTTTACTAAGAATGATGCATTTGGCTATGTCAGTGAAATTGAATTAGACGCTGGATTTAATAGAGCTGGATTTGCAGTATGCACTGTTGACGGCAAAAGGGACATAGAAAAAAATAGATTTATTGAAAAATTTAATAATGGCGCTTCAGAAGTATGGGTAATAGAAGGCGACTCTAAAGTATATGATTCTGCTGCGGAGGCAACTGCTACCAAAAACGAAATGGAAACACAAGTTAATATAAAGAAGCAAGGCGGATTAGCCGTTGCAACATTAGATGACCTTAATAATATAAGCATAGAAACCAACCTGTTAGTTCCGTACATACCAGAAAGTATAGCGGATATCACAGTTAAGGCAGATGGCAAGGTATTAAAGATAAAAAAGGTTGCAAACAATGAAACAAAGGATGGTAAAACATCTGTTGCAAATATAGAACTTAATGAAAATGTGGACCTAAGTCAAAACCTTACTATATCAAAAAAAGGATTTGCTGAAAAGCAAGTGGAACTAGGAAAGATTTTTAATAGTGTTAATTTCGAAAAAAATTACTATTATGAGGGAAATGATCTAGGTAATACTTATTCTACAAGTAATACAAGCTTTAGGGTATGGGCACCAACTGCTAGAGAAGTAAAAGTTGTTATTTATAAAAAATGGGACGATAAAAGTGGTACTGAATTAAGTATGAAAAAAAGTGAAAAAGGAACATGGACTTATGATTTACCAGGAGATCAAAAGGGATTATTTTATACATATAAAGTTAATGTGGGTGAAACTTGGAACGAGGCAGTAGACCCTTATGCTCGTTCTGTTAGCGCAAACGGAGATAAAGGTGCAGTAATTGACTTAGATCAAACAACTTCAGAAACTTGGAAGCCTAGTGAAAAGCCAAAATTCGAGAATTTAAATGATGCGATTATATACGAACTACATGTTAGAGATTTTTCTATAGACAAAAATAGTGGGATAAAAAACAAAGGGAAATTTTTGGCTTTTACCGAAACAGGAACAAAGGGAATAGACGGAAAACCAACAGGTATGGATTATATAAAGTCATTAGGGGTAACGCATGTGGACCTTATGCCAATATTTGATTACGCTAGTGTGGATGAGACTTCAACTAGACCACAATTCAATTGGGGATATAATCCTAAAAACTATAATTCACCTGAAGGCAGTTATTCAACCGATCCATACAACCCAATTGCAAGAGTCAAAGAATTAAAACAAGGAGTACAATCTTTTCACGATAATGGATTGAGAGTAATCATGGATGTTGCGTATAGTCAAATGTATAGTAGCTATAACTCTAACTTTAATAAAATAGTACCTGGATACTATTTTAAGGGAAGTAAAGAGGGTGCAAATATAAATGAATCAGGAAGCACTATTGTCTCACAAAATGCAATGGCACGTAAATTTATTGTAGACTCAGTTGAGTATTGGGCAAAAGAATACAATATGGATGGTTTTAGATTTAATTATATGGGTACACTTGATGTAAAGACAATGAACGAAATCAGAAAAAAATTAAGCAGCATTGACCCATCCATTCTTATTATAGGAGAGAGCTCAGATCTTGGAACTACACTTCCTAAAGATATAAAAGCAACAAAAACAAATGCAAGTAAAATGCCTGACATAGCACAATTTAACAATGTAATAAAAGATGCAATAAAAGGTAGCGTATTTGTTACAAAAGATAAAGGTTTTGTTAGTGGTAAGTCTGACGAAGAAACAAATATAAAAAAAGGAATAGTTGGAGGAATAGATTACTCGAGTACTATAAAAACTTGGGGAAATGTAGATCCTGAACAATTTATTAATTATGTTGAAACGCACGATGATTATACATTATGGGATAAGCTCCTTTTAACGAATCCTGAGGATAATAATGTAACAAGATTAAAAATGCACAAAATGGCTGATTCTATGATTCTTACCTCGCAAGGTATTCCGTTTTTGCAAGCAGGACAAGAGTTTATACGAACTAAATCTGGAGACAACAACTCCTATAATTCTAATGATAGTGTTAACAAAATTGATTGGGTAAGAAAATCTGAAAACAAAGAAACTGTTGATTATTTTAAAGGATTAATAGAGCTTAGGAAAGCACATCCTGCTTTTAGAATGACATCAGCAGATATGGTTAAGAAAAATTTGAAATTTTTAATAGTACCTAAAAATGTGGTTGCCTATGAAATGAATTACAATGCAAATATGGATACTTGGGCGCATATCGTAGTAGCTTATAATGCAAATAAAGAAGATAGAACCGTTAAATTATCAAAAAAAGGTACGTGGAATATTGTAGTAGATGGTCAGAAAGCCGGAGTTAAAACTATAAAACAATTTAATGGAGGTTCTTTAGTAGTTCCAGGTTTAAGTACTGTAGTCATTTATTATCAGTCAAACAACATATTTATAACATTAAATTTTTGGATTTATGTTATTTGTACATTAGGTGGAATAGTATGTATAATAATGTTTTTTAAATACAGAAAGAAAGCTTAGAGTTAAAACATATTGCTTTTGTTTTATTTATCTGATATTTAGTTAGGGAGATGTTAAGATGTTTAAAATAATAATTTTAATAGTAATATTAATTATTATAACTGTTTTCATTGTGTGTTGGCATTTTTCTAATATTATTATACATCCTAAGGTTGCAAAATATAATTACACCTACAATTGTGGAGTGGAAAATGGAGAAATACAAATAAAAAAATTTATTGATTTGGAGAAATTAGATGTTTATATAGAATCTCAATATGGTTATAAAATTCATGGCCTATTTTTTCCTAATTATAATTCAAAAAAAGCTATAATTTTGTGTCATGGAATAACATGGAGTCTATATGGTTCTGTTAAGTATATGAATATGTTTATAAACAGAGGCTTCTCAGTTTTTATGTATGATCATAGAAATCACGGCCTAAGTGGTGGACTCGATACATCTTATGGATATTACGAAAAGTTTGATTTAAAAAAGTGTACCGATTGGCTATTTAATAAATTAGGTAAAAATATAATAGTTGGGTTGCATGGTGAATCCATGGGAGCTGGCATAGCCCTTCAAAATATTGCTATAGACAACCGAATTAAGTTTTGCATAGAGGATTGTGGCTATTCTGATGCACAAGATTTATTTCAGCATAGATTAGAAAAAGATTATAATATAAAAAAACTTCCTTTAGTAAAATTATCAGGAATAGTAATAAAAATAAGAATTGGATGGAAATTCAAAGATGTATCCCCTATAACTACATTACCTAAGGTAAATATTCCAATATTATTTATTCATGGTGCGAATGATGACTATGTACCTACCTTTATGTGCCTGAAAATGTACTCAGTAAAGAATGGTTACAAAGATATATATATTGCTCCAAATGCAGGCCATGCTCAATCATATTTAGAAAACAAGGACGAATATGAAAAAAGAGTTGATTGTTTTTTAAAAGCTATTAATATCATATAAATGTTAGAATCAGAAATTCAAATACATAAATTTATGGATGCTTATAATATGTATATACTTACTAATAAGGATGAGAAGATTTGAAAGGATAGTGTTTTAATGCTTCAGATACCACAAATAGAAAATAATTATTTATATACAACTAATTATTCAATTGACGAAGAAAGTCTGTGTAAAATGGAAATAAAATGTCTTTTCAATAAACCACTTAATGAAAAACATTTGTTTTCTAATACTTATGTGGATCCCTCAAGGAGTCCCTTTATAAAAAAATGTATTTCTATAATGTATATTGGAGAAACAATTAAACAAATTATAGATCTAATTGTTATAGACAAACTAACTAGCATAAATTATAAGGTTGCATATATTAATGTGACTGATGAAAATATTGGGTTTCATGAGAGTCGAAAGATTGAATATGAAATAGGGTTTAGTATACTTGGAGAAGCCAAAATGAAAAACCCTGAAACTATTTTTGGCATAGCAAAAGTAGCAGATAAGTGGATATTTGGTGAATGTGAGAGCAATACTTCTGACTGGTTATTGCACAATAAAAAACCTTTTTCTTATTCCAATGCACTAAAGGTGAATGTTTGCAGAGCATTGGTTAATATAGCTGTAGGCAATGATTTAGATTGTAGTGTAATAGATCCATGTTGTGGCATTGGAACTGTACTTATAGAGGCTATATCAATGGATATTAATATTAAAGGTTATGAGATAAACCCATTCATTGGTGAAAATGCTAAAACAAACCTTCGGTATTTTGGTTATGACGATGTAATAACTATTGGTGACATGAATAATTCACAAAATAAATTTAATGTAGCAATTGTGGATCTACCCTATGGAATATTCACTCAAATTACACCAGGTGAACAGTTGGCTATAATTAATAGTTCACGTAGAATAGCAGATAGAATGGTGATAATCACATTTGATGATATGGAGCAGCAAATTACTTCCGTTGGTTTTCATATAGATGATAGATGCACGGTGTCTAAAGGTACCTTTAAAAGGCATATTTACATATGTAGTTAATATGTTATACTATCACTTAGGTAAAATAATGCATAATATTTTTCTCTATGGTAAATCTATTAATAGAGAGAGGTGTTTACGTGAGTAATAAACTTAAAAATACCAATAAACAAATGGCTTCACTCGGAATTAGAAAAAATGACGTAGGTGACTATGAATATATAAATCCCGATGAGAAAACTAACTCTAAGTATAAGCCTGTTAAGAAAGAACCAAAGTAATACTTTGGTTCTTTCTTATTTTAGAAGTAAAAGTACATATATATGGTATAATTTAATAGTATATATAATTTAGGTAATTAGGATCAACATATATTAATTTATAAAAACATGGTAGCAGAGGCTACGAAGGGAAGAGTTAAATGTATATAGGTATTGATTTAGGAGGCACTAACATTGCCGCTGGTATTATTGATGAGAATTGTAACATAATACATGAAATGTCATGTGAAACAAAATCTGAGAGGCAGCCGCAAGAGATAATTAACGACATGATAGATCTAGTTTTAAATATAATAACAGAAGTTAATATGCAACTAAAAGATATAAAAGCAATAGGTATAGGAATTCCAGGCCTCGCTGATAAAAATGGGAATGTAATATTCTGTGTAAATCTTGGGTGGAAGAATGTACCTTTAAGAGAGATGTTAGACGCCAAACTTCATACACCAATTCATATAGATAATGATGCAACTGTGGCTGCACTTGCTGAATACGAGAATGGCTCAATGAAGAATTGTAAAAGTGGAGTTATGCTTACTTTAGGGACTGGCATTGGTGGAGGAATCATTTTAAATGGTGAAGTATATAGTGGTTTTAATGGCGTAGGTTCTGAACTTGGACATACAGTTGTGGGTGAAAATTTCTATGATTGCAATTGTGGAAGAAATGGTTGCTTAGAAACATTTGCTTCATCAACTGCCATAATAAGATATACTAAAAAATTAATTGGGGAAATGAACGAGAGTACTATAATAATTGATAAAGCAGAAGGAAATATAAACAATATAAACGCGAAGATTATATTTGATTGTGCAAAGGAAGGAGATAAGATAGCAAATTTAGCAGTGAACAGATTAGTAAATTATTTAGGTATTGGTATACTTAATATAGTTAATTTTATTGATCCAGAAATTATATCATTAGGTGGCGGTGTTGCTGGGGCAGGACAATATCTTTTGGATAAGATATTAGATCATGTAAGGTTGAATAAGTATTATGAGGAATTACCAATCGGTAAAATTGTTTTAGCCGAGCTAGGTAATAAAGCAGGTATAATAGGTGCAGCTATGGTAGCAAAACATGAATATGTAAAGTGAATAATAAAGTCGCAATCATTTATGCATGATACTAAAAACATTAAAAGAGCATAAATAACTAAGGAGTGACAATCATGAAAATTCAAGATATAATGTCAGGAGATTTTTCTGCATACCCTGAAGAAACACAAATTGTTATGAAAGAATACACTGAAAGGCTAAGAGAAAATATAAAGGCGGAATTAATAAAAGATATATCATATAAGATGCTTAAGGATATAGATAAAAGCAAAGATTATTTTATGAATGTTTTAACTGACATCTTAGATAATGGGTACAAGGGTTTTAGTAAATTATCTACTCAGTCTCTTATAGATACCTATTTAGAGAGAAAAAATGAAGAGGACTTTTTTCTTTTGCTTGAGAAAGTAAATCAAGAAGTCTAATCAACAAGTCTAATCAACTAATTTATTATTAGTTGATTTTTATTTTTAGGGACAAAAACAGATTGATAACAGCAATAAACGCTGCTACTAGGAATACATATTTGTAACCCAAAGTTACCCATAATATGCCACCTATAAAAGGAATAGACATGGCAATTACATGATCAAAACTTGTACCTGCAGACAACGTAGGGATAACGTCTTCTGCAGATATAGCAATCTTTTTTATATAAGTAGATCTTGCCATTTCTACAACACTTAACGAGTTATCTATAACGTAACATGCGGCAATGATAATCACTGCAATGCTTGCAGGGACTAAATCAGCTGCAAAAGAATACCCTATGCATATAACTATAAGAATTATGGCTTCAAGTGATAGTACAAACTTTTCACCCTTTATGTCTATAGCTTTGCCAACGATTGTTCTAGTAAAAATGCTTAATATAGCAATTATTAATCCTAGTATAGCGAAGGTAGGTGCATCAACATAATACACTTGAATAAGAACCCATGGTGCAAATGTTAAAAAGATTTGTTTTCTTGCACCATTTACCACACTAAGGCAATAATATAATGTATATTTTTTGCGAAATACAAATGTGACTTTTTTTGTCTTAGGTTTTTTTGATTTCATTAAGCCAAGAAATACTGTTGCGAAAATATAAAAAATTGAAGATATTACAAAAGCTATTTGATAGGTAAGTTTAAAATATTTAAATCCTAACCATACTATTGCATAGCCAATAATGGTGGCAACTAAATTGTATGCACTATATCTTCCTAGTCTTGCACCATAATTTTCTTTTTGTGAAAGATTCATACCAATACCTGCAGATAAAGGCATGAAAATATGTGTACCAAGGCTAAGTAACATCATCCATATAAGCATAGTTGTAAAAGTGGGTGAAAACAAACCTAAACCAAGCATACCTAGAGCTGCAAACAGCATACCTACTATTGCTATTTTTATATTCCCAAGAAAGGATAATACCCCTAAAACAATAACTATTAAAACTCCTGGAAGTTCACGAGGAAACTCTACAATGCCCCTAGCTGAAGCTGTTAATTTATATGTATCGCTTAAAAAGTTATTAAACACAGTTAAGTTAATTCCACTTGCAATGCCAGTAAAAAGCCCTACAATCAAAAATAACTTAAAATCTCTATCGTTTTTAAAGTTGATCCATAAGTTTAAGTGATTTACTTTTATCTTTTGCTTTTTTACTATATTATCTTTAAGTATTTCTTCACTTGCCATAAATTTTATCCCCCTCTATTGTAACTTACTTAGTATATTATAAAAAATACTAATATTCAATTACAATATTCTAGGTTAATATCTAATAGATATTTCTCCACTTAAAGTTGTATTTTTCTTTTGGTTCCAAATAGCTTCAATTATTAGATTTACTTTTATTCCTGTTTTATAATTAAATGAAATTTCTTTATCATGTAACACCTCTTTATTCTCGTAAACAACTAAGTTCCTTCTTGCTCCATCCCTAATTATAATCCCCCAATAACCATCTTGTGGGTTAAGAATCTTAGCTGTAATAATTAAGTTAGACCAAAAAGAATTGTTTAATCCAGTTTGATAAAATCCTTTTCCATTATGGATATTCATTTCAAAAGTTTGTTGAATATTGTTACTGTCGCTTGTAACTGCTTCTTCGCTCCATTCTATGTTTTTATTTATCATATCACTTATATAACTTTCCATACACTCTCTCCTTTATTATTATTATAAATACTATAACCTTAACAACAAATGAAAGAATTTCACAAAATAAATTCATTATATTATAGTATACGCAATCATATAGAATTTGTTATTAATAAGGTTAATATATTATACGAATTTTTTATGATGCTTTAATTTATTATTTTCAAAGAATTTAAACGTAAAGAATGCTATAATTGTATTTTGAATTATATATTCAAATTTATTATTAAATCAGAAGAAGGTGGACTTAATTAAGGAAAATAAATATTTACCAATTAGTAAAAAAGACATTATAGATAGAGGTTGGACTGAATTAGACTTTATTATAGTTACTGGTGATGCATACGTAGATCATCACAGTTTTGGAACTGCTATCATTTCAAGGGTTCTAGAAAACGAAGGATACAAAGTAGGAATAATAGCTCAACCTAATTGGAAGGGTATTGAAGACTTTGAAAAACTAGGTAGACCAAGACTTGGATTCCTAGTAAATTCGGGAAATATGGACTCTATGGTCAATCATTATACCGTAAGTAAGAAAGTAAGAGATAAAGATATGTATTCTCCAGGTGCGAAGATGGGCTTAAGGCCCGACAGAGCAACAATTGTTTATTGCAACAGATTAAGGGAAGCATATAAAAATGTTCCTATCATAATCGGAGGCATAGAAGCAAGTCTAAGGCGATTTGCACATTATGACTATTGGAGTGACAAGGTACGAAAATCTATGTTAATTGATAGCGGCGCAGACTTATTAATATATGGCATGGGTGAAAAACAAGTTGTTAAAATTGCAAAACAGTTAAACGAAGGAATAGATATAAAATCTATTACTCAGGTACTTGGAACATGTTATGTAGCAGAGGATATAGATAATATATGTGACTACATAGAAATAGCATCTTATAAAGAAGTATGCAGAGATATACATAAATATTCGGAAGCTTTTAAAATACAATATGATGAACAAGATCCCATTAGGGGAATTGGTATTATTCAAAAGCATACTAATAAGTACATTGTTCAAAATAAGCCAGAAATGCCGCTTACTAGAGAAGAATTAGATAAGGTTTATAGCTTACCATATCAGAAAAATTATCACCCTAGTTATGAAGCATTAGGTGGGATACCAGCAATAGAAGAAGTTAAATTTAGTTTGGTTAGTTCAAGAGGATGTTTTGGAAGTTGCGCTTTCTGTGCTATAACTTTTCATCAAGGTAGAATTGTACAAAGCAGAAGTGAAAACTCGATAGTGGAGGAAGCAATTCAAATTACAAAGCTTGATGATTTTAAAGGGTATATTCATGATGTAGGAGGTCCTACCGCTAATTTTAGAAGACCTGCATGTGAAAAGCAGTTAAAAGTAGGCACTTGTAAGGATAGGCAGTGTTTGCATCCTAGCCCATGTAAAAATTTAGATGTTGATCATATGGAGTATTTAAAGTTACTTAGAAAATTAAGAGAATTACCTAATATTAAAAAAGTTTTTGTGCGTTCAGGGTTGCGTTATGATTATATCATGGCAGATAAAAATGATACTTTTTTAGATGAATTAATTGAACATCATGTTAGTGGTCAATTAAAAGTTGCTCCTGAGCATGTCTCTCATAAAGTTTTAAAATATATGGGTAAACCAGCAGGAAAAACTTATAATAAATTCTTAGAAAAGTTCTATAAATCTACTGAGAAAATAGGTAAGAAGCAATACGTTATTCCTTATTTTATGTCTAGTCATCCCGGGTGCACACTAGTCTCATCAATAGAACTGGCGGAGTACCTTAGAGATATTAATTACCAACCAGAACAGGTGCAGGATTTTTATCCAACCCCAGGGACACTATCAACAACGATGTTTTATACTGGATTTGATCCAATTACCCTTGAAGAAGTTCATATACCTAAAACCAAAAATGAGAAAGCTATGCAAAGGGCACTTCTTCAATATAAAGATCCTATGAAATACGATTTAGTATTATCAGCTTTAACACAAGCGGGAAGAGAAGACCTTATTGGTTTTGGACCTAAATGTTTAGTAAAACCACGGGGAAATAAAAATAAAGAACACCTCAGTAACACAAGTGGAAAAACGAAAGTAACAAAACAAAAAGACAAAGGTGAATATATACAAGGTAAACCTAAAGGTAAGCCTGTACATAAAAACTTTAAAGACAAAATCAAACCTATAACTACTAAAACTAAGTCAAACCATGGAATTAAAAATGATAATAAAAACAAATCAAAGAGCAAAAAAAGGCAATAATGATCCTAAAAAATACCTACATCCATAATGTGAATGTAGGTGCTTTTTACGAATCAATTTTTACTATTTTAATTATACTTTTTTCTTCAACTAATTCACTTTTGCTAAGACCTTTTCTAAAATATCTAATCTGCTTATATTTAACGTTGTTCATTACAAAGTCTAAAATATCAATTCTGTCTCCTTTGTAAATAAATGCTTCTTTATTACCTTTTAAGTATATATGTACTTCCATAATTTAAGTTACTAGCTGAAAAACAGCCGCTCCTTCCTTATTATTACTAATATATTAATTATAGTGGCAGTATGCAATTTTATCAAGGTATAAACATTAAACTATTAATAATAGTAAACAAATTAATTAATAATGAATATAATATAAATAAAACTAACAATCCAGATACCTTTCCATTTTAAATCTAATATATTTATTTCTAAAAGGGGATATGGCAATGATTTGTAAAGAATATTTGTTAGATACTAATATAGTTATAAAAGTTTGGAATAAATATCCTACCTTACTAGATACTATTGAAAATATAAAATGTATTGATTTTAAAATCTCTGAGGATATAGCCGGAGAGTTATCAGTAAAAGAGTATGCAAAATTTAATGAAGATTTTGTGCTTTCAAGCAAATTCTTAAAGTTATTAGGACACATCATTAATAATAATGTCCCTAATTTTAGTAAAGAACGCATATCAAGTGATATTATTAGGTATGAGCAAAATAAAAATATATATTTAGTTAACGGAGATAAAATTTCTATAAATGACTATAGTCTAATAGATATTTGTAAAAATAATAAAAATTATATTCTTGTAACTGATGATAAAAAACTAATTAAAAATGCGAAGATTATTTTAAACTCATCAAGAGCATTAAATTTCGAAGAATTTCTTGATGAGTTAAAGGAACTAAATGTATTATAATAAATTAATATAAGAGGCTCTAATTCCTTAAGGAATTAGAGCCTCTTATATTTTTTAATATTTTTCATGTAATTTGATATATTTTATTAAAATTACTAGTTATAATATTTATTTAATATTTTTTTCTAAGTACTGTTTGAACCTAAAATCCCACAACTCAAAAGTCTTAGGGCTCTCTTCACAAACTACTTCTAAAAATTGATCTACTACACCTAAGTTGTTTAAACCTTTCATTAAATGTCTAGGGTATATTACTTTTTTTGAGTAATTATTTTTAGGGTCAATTACATTAATTGAAAAGTCATCCATTAAGTATAAATCCTTACACCTAATATCTAATCTATTAAATTTAAGCTTTTTAAATTCTTCCATAAGCTTAATTATGTTGAGTGATATTACTTTATTGATACCATTCTTTTTAATATATTTATCTAAGCGTTGCCCCCCTACAAACTCTCTCACAATATAATATGCACCATGTTCGTAAACTTTAGGAAAGTATTTACTTTTTCTAGTTTTTATAAAAATATTATATTCACCCGTACAAACTTTTTTATCTTTAAAAATCTTAATCACTTTGTTGTTTGGGAGCAAGTAAACTATCCCATTATGACCAGAACCTAAAAACTCTGATGTTTTAAGCATTTTTTCAATATTACTATTTAATTGAATATAGTAACTCTTGTCTTCATTCATATTATCATCTTCTTTAAAAGGAATATTACTTTATTATATGATTAAAACTTGTAAATATCTCCTATATTTATAAATATATTTATTTATTAGTTAAGCTATGTGGCTTACCACATATTATTAGTTATTTTGATGTACTATAGTATAATATGAATAAGCTAACATACTAATTATTTATTTTATTTAATGGATCACTTATGTAAGCTAGTATTGCTTAATATTATGTTTAATAATATAATGATAAGGGATATATATACAATTATAACAATTACATGAATACCTTTTAAATCCATAAGGTGATTAGCTCTTAAGTTGAGAGGCTTTTTTTAAAGAAGCTTACATATTATATAGAAATAGATCTTATATTTAAATAAACGCTTGGCCAATATATAGTCATTCTAACTACATTTGAAAAGAAGTCTTTACTTTTATTAATAGCGTTTGTTCCTAGAAAAAAAAACTTTAAGTGGAAGTAAAAACTTCCTTACTATGTTTTTAATTAAGCCACTATAGTGGATTTTAAGGAGAGAGATTTAACAATGGCAAATGTATTAAATAACCAAGAACTCATATACAATGGCGATGATTTAGGTGCAGTTTATACTACACTTTATACAATATTTAAGGTTTGGGCACCTACAGTAGATAAAATTACAGTAGTAGTTTATGAAAATCCTAATGATGATTTAGGACAAAAATATGAAATGAACAAAGCTTTAGAAGGGGTTTGGGAGCTCAAACTTTATGGTGATTATAAAAATAAATATTATAACTATTTAGTATTAAATGATGGTAAAATAAAAGAAACACCAGATATCTATTCAAAAGGGGCCAGTGCTAATGGTAAAAAAGGAATGATTGTTGATTTTCATTCTATAAACCCAGTTAATTGGGAAAATCATAATAAGCCTAAACCAATTAACAGAACTGAGGCAGTAATATACGAAATACATGTTAGAGATTTTTCAGTATCAGAGGACTCCGGAATTAAAAATAAAGGAAAATATTTAGCCTTTACTGAAAAGAATACGAAAACTTCTGAAGGTGTCGTTACTGGATTAGATTACCTTAAAGAATTAGGAATAACTCATGTTCATTTATTACCTGTATTTGATTTTGCTAGTGTTGATGAAATTAAGGGTGGATACAATTGGGGATATGATCCTTATTTATATAATGTACCTGAGGGTTCTTATGCTACTGATTCACAAGACGGTACTGTTAGAATTCACGAGTTTAAAACCTTAATACAAACATTGCATGAAAATGGTCTTAGTGTAATTATGGATGTTGTTTATAATCACACAATTACTACAGTTGACTCACCAATGAACATTTTGGTGCCTAAATATTATTATAGAACAGATTATAATGGTAACTATACGAACGGATCAGGTTGCGGAAATGAAACAGCATCAGAAAAACCAATGATGAGGAAATTTATGGTTGACAGTATAAAATTTTGGGCAGAAGAATACAAGATAGATGGATTCAGGTTTGATTTAATGGCACTTCATGATATTGATACAATGAAAGAATTAACAAAACAAGCAAAAATTATTAATCCAAATATTATTATATACGGTGAACCATGGACAGGAGGACCATCATCGTTACCACATTCTTCGCAACTTTTAAAAGGAAGTCAAAGAGGGATTCAGGTGTCAGTTTTTAACGATGATTTAAGAAATGCAATAAAGGGTGATAATGATGGTAGCACCTTAGGATTTGTAAGTGGTGGAGAGGGATTTGAACTAGAAATAAAGAAGGGTATTGTTGGCAGCATTAATTTTAACAATGAAATAAATAATTTCACACAAGACCCTGGAGAAGTTATAAATTATGTAAGTGCTCATGATAATTTATGCTTGTATGATAAATTTGAAAAAAGCAATCCTAATAATACTCCCTCAGAAAGAGAAAAAATGACTAGGTTAGCTTTATCTATTGTACTCACATGTCAAGGTGTGCCTTTTATTCAAGGTGGAACAGAAATACTCCGTACCAAACAAGGAATTCATAATAGTTATAATTCTGGTGATGACGTGAATAAAATATGTTGGAGTAGAAAAGCTGAGTTTAGAGAAACTTTTGAATATATTAAGGGGTTAATAGCTTTTAGAAAAAGCCAAAAGGTTATGACCTTAGACAGCGCAAGTGATGTAAGGAATTCTTTGATATTCCTTGAAACACCTTATAACTGCGTGGCTTATGAGTTAACTTCGACATTCAAAGATGATTATGGTAAATTACTTATAATTCATAATTCTAACAAAGAAGCAATAAATTTAAGTTTGCCAGATGGTGATGAGTGGAGAATTTTAGCAAATGAATGTGAAGTTAATAAAAAAGGTGTAGGTAAAGGAGCTAAAACTTGTATTAATGAGGTAAGTATACCTGCCATTTCCACCTATATATTGTGTAAATAATAATTAAAAAGACGACCCATAGGTCGTCTTTTTAATTATAACTACTGTTCAGATATCACGCTCATCATTGCTTTAGAAAATTCTCAAGAAGAGTTTATACGTAACAGAAAAATATTTTACAAAAGTGCAGGGCGCTTTATCCACATGTGATACAAATGTTGTAACATTATTTTTTTATTAATGTTACTAGTGTCTTTAGTAAGCAATGGCATGTGGTGTGCCAATTATATCTCTGATGTTGGAATTGTTCCAGAAGTGTTTGGTGATAAACAAAAACAATTTATATTAAAAGAAAGGTCTGAATGTATAAAGGAAGCATCGACTATAAGTGAATTTATGTTATTAAACATCACTGAACCTTCCCCACCCATGAATGGTAAAGTTATTAATGAATCACAACTACAATGATATATGGAAACTGCGCTTTTCAGCCAAGATGCTATCAAGAGAGTATAGAAAAACCTGCATCCTTAAAAAATGCAGGTTTCTTATTTTATTCTAATTATATTAAGAAATAGTCATTGTTTTGATATATTACCAGAACTTAAGGCTCTATCAAAATATAAGCTATTGCTTTTTTATTAAACAGATATTTCTTACCCATAGAATTAACTTCATGAGGCCTCGAGTTTTCAAAATTATAAAACCAACTTTTAAATAAGTCACTTTCAGATTGTTTTAAATCTAATAGTTCACTTTCACCACTAATAAAAGAAATCGTTAACATTATAGTCACTCCTTTCTAAATGCATATTCTCTACTAATATATATTCTCTACTAAAAAGAAATTCCCTCTATTTATATTACAATTTATTTTAAAATATACATTAAAAGTTAAAAATTAAAAATTAGTCTCTAAATTTAACATTAAAGTTAAAATTTAATAAAAATATACATAAAAAAAGAAACCTTCACTAGACGTCATTAGTGATAGATTTGCTTTTTTGTTGTTAGTCTAAACATTCTAAACATTCATTTATTACATCTTCTGTAATTTCAAATAATTCATCTTTTCTCATTTAGACACCTCCTTGTAAATTCATAGGGGGCATAAAACAAATATTAATTGTTTAGCTCCTATAAACTAGTCTAAAATTATGCTATAACAAATTAAGATATGTTATAAGCGTTATCAGTACGTTATTCAACAAAATTTTAATTAGGGATTCATTAAGAAGTTTTAGATTGAAAAGGGTAAGAATTTAAGAATTGGATTATAAAATTCATGTCTTTTCTTTTGTTAAGCGTTTTAATGATCTAATTTTCCGGTGTATTAGGAATCGATTTGTAGTTTTATAAACGTGATATTTTACTAGGTAACTTTTTAAGTATATATCATTTTGATTAGAATTGCAAGAAAAAGTTTCGATTAAACTAAAAAATTCAAATTACTATGAAATAAATTTCATTATAGTAATTCGAATTTATTCAGTATATGGGTTATTATTTTGTTATAATAGCTTGAACCCTACCTACCTGACCATCTTCTAGCATTACTTTTATTCCCCTGTGGTGTACGGCTGAGTTGGTTAATAATCTTTTTACTACACCCCTAGTTAGTTTAGTTGTTCTTTGATCTTTCTTTAATACAACGTCCACAGTAATACCTATAGGTATATTACTTCTTATTTGACCTCTGTTATCATTCATAAGGTTGCAATCTCCTTCAATAAACTTACTTTAAATTTATTTTTAATATTAAATAAAAATTTTATGCATAAGTTATATATAAACAATACTCTACTTACCAATACCTTGTCAAAATATATTTCATTTAGTCAATTTGTCTATCATAAAAATATTATCTAAATAAATTATCTAAATAAATTATTAATTCAACAAAATGTTATGTCCAGGCATACGAATAAAATATGATTGTATGGAAACTATATTGTAGAAAATACTTTTTTAAAAAGGAGGAATTGAATGCTAGAATCATTATCATTTATACCTGCTAATCTTTTAAATCCAATTATATCATCTACTTCTATCATAATTGGAGCTATTCTAGGTGGCATTTTTAGTTGGTTTATAAATAAAAATTCCACAGGTATGACAATTGAGACGCAAAGTAAAATTGAAAAAGCTAATCGAGAGTATCAGGAGCGAACTAAAGCTTTGAGGCTCAGTGAGTTTGCCACTATAATACGATTAGATATATGCACCACGCTATTTCAAAGTTTGAGGATGATGAAAGAATATACTGATAAAAACAACATAGGTATATATCCTATACCTATGAACTTTAATTATGCAGAAGCTATTGTAGCCTTATCAAAAATTTTCAGTTTAAAAGAAATGAGTTATATTTATCAGTTATATGGGATAATAGAAAAATTAAATAATGATACAAAGGGGTATCATTATGATGAAAGACATTATAATTTAATAAAAGAAGATTATGAGATATTTATTAAAAAACTTTATGGAAGTAATTATTTAAAAGCTTTGGAATTTGATGTTGACACAGTAACTTATGAAGATTTATATAATAATCAAATTATAAAACTCGGATATAAAGATGTACTAATTAAATTGGATAATATTGCTAACAAATGCTGAATAATTGAAAATATAAGAATAATTAATATACGTCATTTGAAAAAATGTTACTATCTTTAAATATTATATTGAATTTTCATAAGAATTAAGATAAACTGATTAGTAGAGAAAACAACAAGTTGAGTTTGGGTGTAGAAATTAAGATTTAAACATAAATTCCATACTATCAAACATTCTTAATTCGCTGCAAGAGGAGGAAAAATTTTATGTCAAGTAATACTATTGAAATGATGAAAAAAATTATTGAGGAAAAGAAAAAGAAAAGTTCTGAGCAAAGCGGGCTTTCAAGACCTGATAAGGTAATTGGGAAAAAAAGCAAGGCAGCAAGAAGCACTAAAAAAACTGGCGGTCTATTTGATAAATAGAAAATTATTAATAAGAACTTTATTACATATTACATGTATTATATAATATCGAAGTAATCTCTAATGGTTACAAAAATGAGCTCCTAATATTAGGAGCTCATTTTTTCCATTTTAGTAATTCTTTTACATACAATATGATTTTTAAGAGTTAAACATAAAATCTATATTAAGATATTATAGAAAAAAATTAACACATTAATAAGCATACTATTATGAATATCAAAGTATTTATAATATATAAAGTATAAAGTATAAAACTTTATATATTAAATAGGAGGATTATATGATATATCTTGATAATGCTGCAACTAGTTTTCCAAAACCACCTGAAGTCTATTCTGAAGTATTAAGATGCATGGAAAACTATGCTGGAAATCCCGGTAGAAGTTCTCATGATATGGCAATTGAGGCTTCATCTAAAATTATGGATACAAGACAAGAACTAAGTGAGTTTTTTAATATACCTGATTTATTAAATATTGTATTTACATGTAATGCCACTCAATCCCTTAACATAGGTATAAAAGGAATATTAAAGCCAGGAGATCATGTTATTAGCACAGTAATTGAGCATAACTCGGTTTTAAGACCATTAAATTATCTAAGCAAAAAAGGAGTAACGTTTACTCTTCTTGGTGTAGATGAAAATGGATATTTGGATATTAATAACCTAAAAAAGGCCATACGTAAAAATACCAAAGCAATAATAATAAACCATGCTTCCAATGTATTAGGAACGATTCAAGATATAAGAGCTATAGGGGAGATTGCTAAGGGAGCAGGAATAATCTTTATGGTTGACGCGTCTCAGAGTGCAGGAGTTATACCAATCGATGTAGCCTGCGATAATATTGACTTATTAGCTTTCCCAGGCCATAAAGGATTGTATGGACCTCAGGGAACAGGAGGCTTATATATAAAAGACACGATAGAGCTGGATTCGTTTATTCAAGGTGGAACTGGAAGTGAGTCCTTGTCGATTACACAACCTAATTTTTTACCTGATAAATTTGAAAGTGGAACATTAAATACTCCAGGAATAGCAGGATTATGCGCGGGCATAAGGTTTATTAGAAAAGTAGGAATAGAGAATATAAGAAAACATGAAATTATGTTAGTAGAGTATTTAATAAAAGAATTGAGTAAATTATCATATATTAAAGTTTACGGGGGATGTGATTATAAAAACAGGGGAGCAGTAGTTTCTTTAAATATAGACAATGTAGATGTGTCTGAAGTAGGGGAGCTGCTAAATAAAAAAGGAATTGCAGTGAGGACAGGTTTTCACTGTGCACCTTTAATACATCAAATAATTGGTACAAATCGAAGAGGCACAGTTAGAATAAGTCCAGGATATTTTAATAGCTTAGAAGATATTGAAAAACTTATTAAAGCTTTAAAAAATATACATGAAAAAAGGTCTCTATAAAAAAAAGGCTCTTTATAGAGCCTTTTTTAGATATTATAGTATTAGCTGCAATGACATTTGTTTTCTACTACTAAAGCTGAAAATGTTGGATTGTTAATAACGGTGGTTCCAGCAGCACCAGTCTCAGTAGCTGTTACAACTACAGTATAGGTGCAACATTCGTCGAAACATGAGTCATCTTCACAATCGCAATCACAAACTATGAAAGTAAAGGCATCAGCCCCAGTATTTCCAACAGGAAGAGCAGGATCAATAGCAATAGGTGTTCTAGAAAATATCCATACAGGTCCAATTGCGGTTGGAGTAGTTTGCCTTCTACATTGCTTCAATATTTGGAATTCAAGAGTTACTTCTGCATCTGTAGTAACTATATTGCTTGCAAATTCAAACTTAATGCAGGGATTACAAAAACGTTCAATTTTTAAAGTGAGTGTATTAAGTGTAAAGCTAGTAGGTGTAGTAAGAGAAAATGGAATTGTTACTGGGAATCCTGTTTTGCACTTTAATAAAACTTCATCTTCTTTTTCTTTTTTACGACAATCCTCTTTTTCTTTTTTACAGCCACAATCTTTTTCATCTTGCCAATTACCTTTTGACATTGAATTCATATATTTATTCCTCCTAAATTTTAATTCGTTATATTTAGTATAAGAATTCCAAATGTATTGTTTACATGAGTCGGATATATTAGAATTCTTATACTATAATGTATGAGTCTGGCCTCTAAATGTTCTGATTATTAGAAATTTTTCTAGAGTTTTTTATTCATCATCCTCACATTCATCATCAAATAGTGGTTTAAGTTTTTGATCTGGGAAGAATTTTGGAACTGGAGACCTATCAAACTTTTCACAAGGATCTACTTCAATATCTTCTTCGCATTCACAAGGGATTGGGCAATAACCATATGCAGGAATTAATAATTGAACAATTAATTCGCATTTTACAATAAGATGGAATCCTAAAGTTATATCTAAAACACTTTCATCACAATCATTTTTGCATAAATTTCCATCTAAACATTCTGCTACCAATTCAAGTTTTATAATTTCAGAATCAAGATCACTGGATTTACCAGTTGCCACAGAGGTAGCAGATATTTGTGCTAATGAATCTGGACAATACAATTTTGATATAACCTCTGTACGATTAATTTCATAAAACTCGCATTTTGTCTCTCCATTACAATCTATATAATCTGCATAAAATGAAATTTGAAAACAAACTATTACTTTCTTATAACTAGGATTTTTCTTTAGTGGAATTTTCTCTACCGAAATAAGCTTTAGTTGAAAATTCCTGCATCCTGTGAATATTCTTGGATCATTAAGGGGATCACTTCTTAATTCTTCATCTGTATCTACCGTATCTGGGCCGCACCCATAAACTAAGCATCTTTTAATTAGGCACTGGTCAAAAACTTTTGGAATTTCGACGCAAACTAGTTCTGCTGGATCAGGAAGGTGTCCCTGTTTGTTAACAACACCAGGTCTTGCAATAAACTCATTACGAGTAATAGACATATATTATCCTCCTTTTATGTTAAGTGATACACTTTTAATCGTGTTCTCTATTTTATAGTATGCTGGTCTCTAAAAGTTGTGATTGATATTTTTGTTAATTAATATAAATAATTACTAAATGTTAATTTTAAATATTGTCTAATACTATATTATGCAAATATTATATATATGGACTCTAATATTAAATATTAGAACTTATTTAAATTTGTGCTTTGTATTCCTAATGTAGTTAATCTTGAAACGATACAATTTATATTAGAAAAAGGCCCTTTTTTTATAGAGCCTTTTTTATCTCCTTTAGTAATTGCAGCAATGACGGTCATTATTTACTACTATAGCTGAAAGTATTATATAAGAACTACTTACATAAGTAGGGCATATTAGAATTTGTATACTACTATTTATGAGGTAACCCTATAAATGGTTATTTCGTGTTTTTGTATAAGTCACTTACTAATCAAACTCACATTCATTATCTTCACTGTCATTATCTTCACTGTCATTATCAAACAAAGGTTTAAGCTTTTGATCTGGAAAGAATTTTGGAACTGGAGCCCGATCAAATTTTTCACAAGGATCTTCTTCATCCTCCTCTTCGCATTCACAAGGGACTGGGCAATAACCGAATGCAGGAATTAATAATTGAACAACTAGTTCACATTTTACAATAAGATGGAATCCTAAAGTTATATCTAAAAAGCTTTCACCACAATCGTCTTTACAAAAAAATCCATCTAAACATTCTGCTACCAATTCAAGTTTTACAATTCCAGAATCAAGATCCTCTGATTCACCAGACGCAAAGCTAGCAGAGATTTGTGCTATTGAATCTGGGCAATATAATTTCGATATAACTTCTGTACGATTAATTTCATAAAACTCACATTTTGTATCTCCATTACAATCTACATAATCTGCATAAAATGAAATTACAAAACAAATTATTAATTTCTTATAATTACGATTTTTCTTTAGTGGAATTTTTTCTACTGAAATAAGCTTTAGTTGAAAATCCCTGCATCCTGTAAATATCTTTGGATCCTTAAGGGTGTCACTCCTTAAATCAGTGTCTGTATCTAAAGTATCTGGTCCACAAGCATAAACTAAACATCTTTTAATTAGGCACTGATCAAAAACTTTTGGAAGTTCAACGCAAACTAGTTCAGATGGATCAGGAAGTTGTCCTTGTTTGTTAACAATACCAGGTCTTGCAATAAACTCATCACGAGTAATAGACATATATTATCCTCCTTTTATCTCAAGTGATACACTTCTAATTGTGTTCTCTATATTACTGTATGCACTTGACTATAAGTTGTGAGTGGTATACTTGTTTGTTAAAACAAATAGTTCATTAGTGTTAATTTCAAATTTTCCAATACTATATTATGCATGTACTTTATATATGGCTTCTAATATTAACTATTAGGTTATATATTACTTTGTAATAAAATATAATTTCTATAAGGAGATGAGTAATATGAGAATATGTAGTCCATGTTTATTCTACGATGGCGAAGATCATATATGGAGGTTCTATGTAAATGATAATAGTGAACTAATGTACAGTATTATGTATGATGAAGATAAATGGACTAAAGAAAACAAAATTGACAATGAAGTTTTAGATTTTACGGTTGATTTTGATAGTGATAACAAAATTTACATTATATATAGTGTTAAAACCAGCAATCTTAAGTATTGCGTCTGGGAAGAGAATAAATGGTTTGGAAAAACAATTTATAGTTTTGGAAATGAAGAGTATAAAATGACTGAATTAAATGTAATTACAATTGGTAAACTAATGCATATATTTTTTATTGGAAAAAATAATACAAATGAAACCCAATGTTCTTTAATGCATTTTTGCTTAAATAAAGAAGGAAATTCATTTAATACGATCGATACTATGCCATTTATAAAAGAGGCCTTTTGTCATTATCAGCTGCAGTATTTAGAAAATGATAATTTATCCTTAATATTTATTAAGAGTGAAGAAAATGAAGTCGTAATAAATTACACAGAATACAAAAATAATAAATGGAGTATTCCAAAAAGATTATATGGTATTATCGGTAACAGCATTAATGTTTGCACATTAGTACATTTAGATAAAATAAATATAATGAATTTGTCTAAAGAAGGATCTTTGTATTTTATAGAACATGTTGTGATTGAACTTGATGGAAAAATGAAAAACCATAAAATTCATGAAAGCTCCAATAAGCCAACTAATTTTTTACTAGTTGAAATTAGTGGAGTCCTTTGGGCAATATGGGCTGAAGGTAAAAATGTGTTCACATCTTCATATAAACAACAATGGAGTGTACCTAATAAACATCATACCGAATTAAATAATGAAATTTCAACATATAAATACTTATCTTTAAGTGATAAAAATAATAATATAAAATGTAAATATGTACTAGGGACTAATCCTCCTGAAATAAATTTATTATTACCTAACTACAAGAATGATGACTATAGAGGTTACCTTCCAGAAACCAATAGGGTAGAACCAAAAGCTGAATTAGATTATGATATTGAAATAAACAAAATAGATATTCAAGCGGAACTTTTAATATTACAAAAGACTAATAGAAATTTAGAAAAAGAATTAATAGATTTACAAATGAAGTATCAACAAAAACTAAGAATTATAGATGAGTCAGATAATAACTTCTTCAAAATTACAAATGCAAAGAAAAAAGCCGAAGAGAAATTAAATATAATAGCTGAAATACAACAAACTTCTTTAAAAAAATTAAAAGTAATGGAAAGCGAAAAAATATCTAAGGATGTAGTAATAAATGAATTAAAGAATACCTCACAACAACTTATTAATGAATGCGAAGGATTAAAGGAACAGAAAATATTCAAAAATAATGTTGTAATTCAATTAAAAAATAAACTACAGCAACTAACTAGCGAAAAAGAGGGATTGAGGCAAGATTTAAAATACGAAAAAAACATAGGTATTGTAGATAGAATTTTAAAAAAGAGGCCTGAAAGGTAGATATCACATTAATAGCACATTTTCATATTATATAATAGTCCACTAATCTATCTATTATATAAATTGATTTATGAACTTGATTAGCCTTAAGGGAGATGTATATAGCTATGAAAGTAGACGAAAATGAATATTTAGTTGTTTACCCAGGTCATAATACTGCAACACTTTTGTACCAACGACTTATAAAGAAATGTTGCAGTATTGAATTAGTATCAACCCCAATAAAAATATCATATGGTTGCAGTCTATCCATTAAATTTAAAGAAGTCTATATGGATATTGTTAATAATGAAATTCTAAAGATTAGTATAAAACCAAAAGGTATGTATAAAATTGTTAAGAATGGGAAATTTGATAACTACGAAAAGGTTTAGTTAATATCCACATAAGTTTTTAGGATTTGGAATTTCCAAATCCTTTATTGTTTTTAAGCATATTATCTATTGTTAAATCATATTTTCTATTAAGAAGGGTAAAGGGTGTGATTAAAATAGATGAACTTATAAAAAAAAGTTTTTATTATGTTTCTAATGTTAAAAAAGGAACCTTAACTATAATTGATAGTCTTTGTAATACTATATTAAAAGAAATTCCTATTGGAAAAAGGCCATTTAAGTTAGCCTTAAAAGATAACAATACCATTGCTGTTGCTTGTGATATGAGTAATACTATTTCACTTGTCAATTGCATTAGTGGTGAAATCGAAAAAAAATCCTTACCTAACAATGGTAATTTTCAAATTGATACCATAAACAAAAAAATATATGTTTCAAATACTTCTGAAGTCAATATCTATGATATTAATCTAGAAAAGTTATTAGGTAGTATTAAAGGATTCTCGGCAATTATTGATTTAAGACTTAATAAAGAGGGTTCTAAATTATATGTATTAGATACTTTACAGAAGGAATTAAAAATTTATAGTACAGATAGTTATAAGCTTATAAATTCATTTGAAAATTTAGGCATTAATCCAGCTTATCTTTTAATATCTAAAGATGATAAAACGGCTTATATTTCAATGCAACATAATATATTAAAAATAGATATTGATTTAAAAATTTTTACCAATTTAAATCTATCCAAAGGATCATTAATAGCTGGAATGGTATTAAAAGGCAATACTTTATATGCAGCAAACCAAGGATTAAACAGAATAGAGTTAATTAATACTGAAAATTACAAAGTATATAATTTTATTCTTACCTCAAAACCAGAACCTACAAGACTTTTTATAACTGATGACAATACTAAACTTTTAGTTTCTAACCGAAGTAATGAAAGTTATGGTAGCATTGATATAATTGATTTAGAATCAAATACTTTAATTGGCTCTATTCTTATGGATACACTCAATAGCCAACCTTATGATGTTATTTCACTGAGCCTTCCCTATACATATGCACCGCCAGTTGCAATAACTAATCTACAAGGTAGCAATCAGTCAATAACTATAATGGCAAAAAAAGTATTTGCATTATACAAAGAAAATATTAATTTTACTAAAATAAATATAAATTTACCTAAAAATATTAACTCTTCTTATATGTTTGAAAAAATAAAATTTGAACCGGGTATTATTGTTCAACATTCGGAATTCAGGAGTCGCCTATCTTTAGGGTCTGAATTTTCAAGTATCAACTTCATTATAAGAGTTAACTATATAATTGATTATCGTGAGAATAATAAAAATCACAAAACTAATGGATTTTTTGAAAAGCCTATAGATACTTTTTTAGATATTCCAAAAGAACGTGATTTAAAAGAATTTAAACTTAATATTAAAACAACTACTAAACTTACTCGTACTCCAAACATCATTAATAATGGTATTAGCTTTGGTGTCACATCTCTTATGGTGTTAAAGATAATAGGTGACGATGAGATAAATCTTAATAACTTAAAACAAATCAATGATAAAGAAAGCGGAAACTTTGAAGAATTCGCGGCCTTTAATGGCTCCATTTTTCCAAATGATATAATTCAACCTTTTAAATAGCATATTATATAGTATATATTACTTTTGAAAGACAAAGCTTTTGAATATGATATAATACTTTAATGTAAAAGAGGGGTGATTTTATGGGTAATATTGCGGGAGAAGGTTGTGAAATCTTAGCTCCATTTAATGAAAGAAAATTACTAACTGAAATAGAACGTAGCCTTATAACAGACTATAGAAAACCTATATGGTCAAAATTTGTTAAAGCAATAAAGGACTATAATTTAGTTGAAGCAGGGGACAAAATTGCTGTAGCTATCTCAGGAGGTAAGGATAGTATAATCATGGCTAAATTATTTCAAGAGTTACAACGTCATGGCAACGTTAATTTTGAATTAGAATTTATTGCTATGGATCCTGGTTATCATGAAAATATCAAGCAACTTTTGATTGATAATTGTAAATATTTAAATATACCCGTTAAAATATTTGAATCAAGTGTATTTGATATAATAGATAGCATAGCTAAAGATTATCCTTGTTATATGTGTGCAAAGATGCGTCGAGGAGCCTTATATGCTAAGGCACAAGCGTTAGGATGCAATAAGCTAGCTCTAGGACATCATTTTAATGATGTAATTGAAACAACTATGTTAAATGTACTTTATTCAGGAAATTTTAAGACTATGCTACCAAAATTAAAATCAAAGAATTTCGAAGAAATGGAATTAATTCGTCCACTTTATTATATAGAAGAAGAACATATAGAAAATTTTATTCAAAATAGTGGTATATGGCCTTTAAATTGTGCATGTATGGTTGCTGCTAAAAAGATAGGAAACAAGCGACAGGAAATTAAAGATTTAGTTAAAGAGTTAAAGAAAACTTTTAATGGTGTTGACAAATCTATTTTTAGAGCAGCCCATAATGTAAATATGGATTTAATATTAGGTTGGCAAAAAAACGAAAAAAATTATTCCTTTCTAGACTTCTATGATGAAAATTGATAGTAAAAATTTCCCTTGAAATCAAACAAAAAATAGTGCTTATATGCACTATTTTTTGTTCGATTTTAGTTCTTCTTTTAATTCTTCTATCATAAATTTATCAAAATAAATTTCTTCTATAAAATTGTTTTCATCAAAATTAGTTTTACGTCTTTTATTATACTCATTAATATTAGATTTTAACCAGTAGGGTGTTGCAATATCAAATTTATAACATAACTCTGTTATACACATTTTTAAGTTTTCCTGGTAACTATCTTTCATTTCGGACATTGATACTTCATCGCTAATTATTCTATTGTCTTTAATTAATTTACCCCAAATTTGTAGCATCTTTGCCTCCTTACATATCTTCTTAATTTACATGACATAATTTGTTCTAATATTTTTTATTAGTCATAATTCTATCATAAATGCTAGTTAAAGTCATGAAATATAAAAAAAATTAACCAGTCAATAGGCTGGTTTATATTTTTTTGTCTCTTTGTTGTATAATGAATTCCATTTTAGTGATTTTTTAAAAGAGTAAAAGTTGATTATTTCCTTTGAATATTGCATATACTCAATTCAATGTATTATTTAAATAACTTGTTATAAGGCTATAGTTTAGAAAATATATAATTCATTTAATACAAAAATAGTTATATGTACTAAGATTAATACATGGGAGGAGTAAAAATACATGGTAAATTTAGGTGTAATTCATTATGCATATATCATCATTATTCTAATAATTATTGTAATAATTGCATTTAAAAAAGATGTAATTCTTCCATGTATTTTAGGCATTGGAGTAATAGGTTACATTTTTACAGGTGATATTTTAAAGTCTGTGCAAATTATTTATAAGGCAGTAGTGGTATCCGGAAAAGAATTTATTGAAATAGTTGTAGTAATTGCATTAGTAAATGCAATGTCTAGTGCATTAAATGACATAGGTGCAGATCAACTAATTATAAAACCTATAAAAAAATTAATGATAAATAAAACCATGTCTTTTTTTGTTCTTGGTATAACTGTTACTTTAACTTCATGGTTTGTTTGGCCAACGCCTGCTGTTGTTTTTATAGGTGCTTTAATGGTGCCCGCAGCAATACAATCTGGATTACCTCCTGTATGGGCTGCGGTAGATTTATGTTTATTTGGTAATGGAATTGCCTTATCAAGCGATTTTGTTCTTCAAGCCGCACCATCTATAACTGCTAAGACTGCTAACTTGCCTAATGCGTTAGGAATTGTTAAAGCATGCCTTCCATTTTGGGGCGTAATGAGTATTGTAACTATAACTACAGCATTTATACTTATGAAAAAAGATAAAACAATCGAAATCAATGTTGATTCAAACATAAATGGAAAACAAAAATCCACGCAAAAGCAGTTAATAGGAACAAAGATAATGGCTATAGCTACCCCTTTAGTATTTATAATAGATATTATATTCATTAAGAAATTGAGATTTATAGGCTCAGAATCTACAGCTTTAATAGGTGGGACAGCAGCAATAATAATGATAATTTCATCTATAATACATACTGATATAAAAACAGCATTAGGAGATGTTACTATATATATTAAAAATGGTTTTACTTTTGGTATAAGTATATTTGCACCAATTATAATTATAGGTGCTTTCTTTTTCTTAGGAAGCGATGTTACAGCAACTGATATATTAGGTAACGGAGTTAGAGGTATTTTAAGTGATATAGGTGTATATGCTTCTAATAATATACCATTAAATAAATACTCTGTTATAGGTATACAAACAGCAGTTAGCACTCTTCTTGGCCTCAGCGGTTCAGGTTTTGCTGGTCTTCCACTAGTTGGCACATTAGCTAACACATTTTCAACTGCTATTAACATAGACAAAGTAAAAATTGCAGCATTTGGTCAAATTATCACCATATGGATTGGTGGAGGAACTATAATTCCTTGGAGCGTAGTTGCCGCTGCGGGAATTTGTAAGGTTGAACCATTCGACGTAGCTAGAAAAAATATCATTCCTGTCACCTGTGGTATTGTCGCTACAGTAATAATTGCCATAATAATATTTTAGTTTTCTAATAAATAGTGACCAATTCGTTAATTGATGGTAACATTAAGGATATACTAATTCATTTTAAGGAGCGCTTGATCAGATGAATATTCAATTCTTTGGAACAAAAAAATGTTTTGATACAAAAAAAACTGAACGATATTTTAAGGAAAGAAACATAAAATATCAGTTCATAGATTTAACTATTAAAGGTCTAAGTAAAGGTGAACTACATAGTGTAAAAAATTCTGTAGGATTAAACAACTTAATTAATACAAAAGCAAAAGATTATAAAAAATTAAATTTAGATCAGATTAGAGGAGAAGAGACAAAAGAGGAGATTTTATTAAATAATCCACAACTTTTCAAGACTCCTATAGTACGTAACGGAAAACAGGCCACAGTTGGATATGTACCAGAGATATGGACAACCTGGGAATAGTATATAGGAGCTAATGTATATTACTATTAATTTAAATATTTTGATAGCCTAGGAATTAATTTTTTAGCTAAAATTATAGCTATTATTGCTTTTATAACATCGCCTGGTATAAATGGTAAACACGCAAATTTAAGCGCTGCATAAAAATTTATACTCTTACCTAAATAATTTGTAAAAATAAAATAAAAGTACGGCACCCCAATAACGTAGATTCCTAAACTTCCTAAAATAACAGAATATATTATTTTAGAAAGTGACTTGTTTTTTTCTGTGAGTTTTCCAATAACATAAGCTGCAACAATATAACCCATTAAAAATCCAAAAGTAGGGCTTACTACTGAGCCCAATCCTCCACTTCCACCAGCAAGGACAGGTAATCCTATTAAGCCTAAAATAACATATGTAATTTGAGATAAAGCACCAAGTTTGGCTCCTAAGATAAGTCCAGACAAAATGACAAATAAGGATTGCAGCGTTATAGGTACTGGTCCGAGTGGTATAGAAATAATTCCACCTACTGCTGTTAGTGCTGTAAATAATGCTGTAATTATTAGATCCCGTGTAGATAATTTCAAAATTAACACCTCCCTAGTATATAGAAAATTGCATTTCACTGTTTTATAACCTAATGCATGTAATATATATATAATTGTAAACTTTATTTATTTATAAGTTTACAATTATGTTACCATGAATTATATTCAAAGTCAAAATAAAATAACAGAAATATAATTATTAGGAGGGTTCAAATGTCTTTAACTAGTTTTTTTAAATTCGTTGAAATACAAACTAAATTGGCCAGCATAATACCCTTTATACTTGGAACTCTCTTTTCCTTATATAGATACAAATCCTTTATTGTAAAGAATTTTATTATTATGGGCATATCATTATTAGCATTTGACATGGCAACTACAGCGATAAATAATTATATTGATTACAAGAAAGCGCTAAATAATGACAATTGTAAAAGCAAAAATAGAATTGTTAAATACGGCATTAAGGAATCAACAGCTATAGCTATAATTTTTACTTTGCTTTTAATAGCAATTTTTTTTGGAGTTTTATTAACTTTAAACACTAATTTAGTTGTACTTTTAATTGGTATTATTTCATTCCTAGCAGGTATTCTCTATACATATGGACCAATTCCAATTTCGCGTATGCCTTTGGGTGAAATATTTTCCGGATTATTTATGGGCTTTATAATTTTATTTTTATCTTGCTACATTCATATATTTGATAAAAATATAATTTCTATAATCTATAATAACAATATTTTAAACATAAGTATTAATCTAGTGGAAGTATTATATATTTTCTTAATTTCTATTCCTACAATTAGTTGTATAGCAAACATAATGCTTGCTAATAACATATGTGATCTTAAAGAGGATATAATAAATAATAGATATACCTTACCCTACTTTTTAGGGAAAAAAACTTCTTTTAATTTATTTAGAACATTATATTATATTGCATACCTAGATATTATAATTTTAGTTATATTAAAAATTACACCTTTTGTTACTTTGTTAGTAATTTTAACAATAATACCAATAAGTAAAAATATTAATTCTTTTTATCAAAACCCCGTTAAAAGTAAAACTTTCATTCTATCAATAAAGAATTTTGCGCTAATGTCCATAACTAACATAATACTATTACTTTTAGCGTTTGTATTTAATGGTAAGAATGAGGGTTGAATTGTATAAACTAGTTAATATAATACGTGATATTATATTCATAGACTTTTGAGAAGTTAAGTTCTAATTAATATTTTTAACATTGGAGGGCATTTTATGGATAATAATCAAATTATAAATAAAACAAAGGAATATGTAAAAGACAAACTAGATGGAGAAGGAACAGGTCATGATTGGTGGCATATATTAAGAGTTTACAAAACTTCTATTTTTATAGGTGAAAAAGAAAATGCTAATATGTTCATAGTTGAATTAACTGCCTTACTGCATGATATTGCAGATTGGAAATTTAACGGAGGTAGTAGTGAAATTGGACTTAAACTTTCAAGAGAATGGTTAGGGAGCCTCGGGGTGGATAGTTCCACTATTAATAAAATTACAAATATAATAGGGACTATGTCATTTAAAGGTGGTACAACGAATGCTAAGCAGGAGACCATAGAAGGTAAGGTTGTTCAAGATGCAGATAGATTAGATGCAATAGGAGCCATAGGGATAGCTAGAGCTTTCGCTTATGGTGGCTATAAGGAGAGAGCACTATATAATCCTAATATTAAACCACAAAAGTACATGGATTTTAATCAATATAAAAAAAAATATAGGTACAACTGTTAATCATTTTTATGAAAAACTTTTATTGCTAAAAGATTTAATGAATACTGAATCAGGTTACTCTATTGCAAAAGAGAGACACGAGTTTATGCAGGAGTATTTGAAACATTTCTTTAGTGAATGGAACTGTAGGGATGTAGATTAAATATATATTAAACTAAGTCGATAAGTATAAAAGTAAGACCAAAAGTATGGTCTTACTTTTATTTTCGTAAATTAGATATTAAATATGTAACCTATGGACATAAAACCCTCCATTAAATGCTTCAAGATTATACAATATTTCAGTATTTTCGAAATGAATTTTAAATTTTTCCTCTGTGACAAAAGAGATACCATCAACTTCTACTAAAAAATCATCATCTCTTTGTTTATCTAAACAAAGTGCTAATGCAGGCTCACCACAACCGACGGCTAAAACTTCTAATCTTATAACTGAATTTTCTTTAGTTTTAATTAATGCTTTTAATTCTTCAAACGCTTCTTTATTAAATTTAATATTCATTTGTCATCTCCCCAATATATTTATTATAATAATTTCATTATAGCTATAGTCAATGCAATTTACTATACACAACTATAAATATAACTAACTTAAGACTTAATTTTACTCTTGTTATAATAAAATATTAAATATCTTTAATATTTTAAAATAGTTAATTGACAAAGAATATCTAAACGTATACAATAAGTTTAACCGGTTAACTTAATCGGTTAAGTAACGAAGAGGTGATATGTATGAGTAAAATTTGTGTACTAGGAAGTTTAAACATGGATCTAGTATTAAAAGTAGAAAATATGGCTAAAATTGGTGAAACAATCTTTGCAAAAAGTATAACCAATGTTCCTGGAGGAAAAGGGGCAAATCAGGCTGTTGCGTCTAAACGAATGGGATCCGATGTCTACATGATAGGTAAGGTTGGGTTAGACAGCAATGGTGATTTTTTGATTAGGAAGCTCGAATCTGATGGCATAAACACAGATTATGTTTTTAAAGATAAGAAGGAAACAACAGGTACAGCAATAATAAATGTTAACAATGAAGGTAATAATTCAATAGTGGTAGTAGCTGGTGCTAATATGACGATTACTATAAATGAGATAAAAAAAAGCTATTCAATAGTAAAGGATTGCGACGTAATTATAGCACAATATGAAACACCTATTGAAATTACAACTGAGGCTTTTAAATTTGCAAAGTCCCAGGGAATTATAACAATCCTAAACCCAGCTCCAGCAAATAAATCAAATCAAAACGCATTTAAATATACAGATATAATAATTCCTAACGAAACAGAAGCCTATGATATTACTGGAGTTTTAGTTGAAGATTTAGAAAGTGCTAAAAAATCAGCTGAATGTCTCATAAGTATGGGAGCAAGATTCGTGATAATAACACTAGGTTCAAAGGGTGCAGCATTAATATATAAAGATAGGGCAGAAATAATTCCTGCAATTAAGGTTAACGCTATTGACACAACTGCTGCAGGAGATAGTTTTATTGGAGCCTTAGCAAGTATATTACGTTCAAAAGAATTGAACTTTGAGAATCTTAAAAAAGCTATAGTTTTTGCTAATAAAGTATCCTCTATAGTAGTTCAAAAATCGGGGGCACAACCATCAATACCTACTATGCAAGAGGTTTTGGATATTTATGGGGAAGATATCAGTTACTAAATCTCAATAAAGGTATGCAAGATGGAATGTAAGGAGGAAAATCATGAAAAAAACTGCATTACTAAATTCACAAATATCTGAAGTAATCTCTAAAATGGGACACAAAGATACCTTAGCAATAGGGGACTGTGGTCTTCCAATACCAGACGACATTAAAAGAATAGATATTGCATTAATTAAAAATATACCCGGGTTTATTGAAACTCTAAATGCCGTATTAACAGAGCTTCAAGTAGAAGAAGTAATAGTGGCTAAGGAGACATTTGAATTAAGTCCTAACATATTTAATGATGTAAAAAAAGCAATTGGTGATGTAAAAATCACATTTACAACGCATGAGAAGCTGAAAGCTGAGTTAAAACAATGTAAAGCTGTAGTAAGAACTGGTGAACAAACTCCCTATGCAAATATAATACTAAAATCAGGAGTTGTATTCTAAATATAACAAGATATAAGTAATTTTGAGGAGGAGATTTAATGACTAATATAACGCCTCTACTTCAGATGAAAAATGTTTCAAAATCCTTTCCAGGTGTAAAGGCTCTCGTAGATGTTAGGATAGAAGCTTATAGTGGAGAAGTTCTAGCCCTTCTAGGAGAGAATGGAGCTGGGAAATCTACTTTAATGAAAATACTAAGTGGAGTATATACTAAGGATACAGGGAGCATTATTATCCAAGGTTCTGAAGTAGATATAAAAAACATAAAAGAAGCTGAAAAATTAGGGATAGCAATTATTCATCAAGAACTAAGTCTTCTCCCTAATTTAAGTATATGGGAAAATATATTCTTAGGTAATGAAGTATTCAGTGGAATAACAAGAAGAATAAATAAGAAAGTGCTAAGAGAGAAATCGGAGACTTTACTTAAAAGCATTAATTTTAATATTGATGTAAACACCTTGGTTAAAAATTTGAATGTAGGAGAAAGACAACTAATAGAAATTGCAAAAGCGCTCTCTAAATATTCTAAAATAATAATAATGGATGAGCCTACAACTGCATTAACTGATGTTGAAACAGATAATCTTTTTAAAGTTATAAACAAGCTTAAAAATGAAAATATGAGCATTGTATACATCTCCCATAGAATGGACGAAATATTTAAAATATGTGACAGAATAACAGTTTTAAGAGACGGTAAGCATATTGGTGAAGTTAAAACAAAAGACATTACAAAAGATGATTTAATTTCAATGATGGTTGGGAGAAAATTAGAGGAACAATTTCCTTACAGAAAATCACCGAAAGGAAAAGCCCTTCTTAAAGTTGAAAATTTAAGCTTTAATGAAAAGGTTTGCAATGTTAGTTTTGAAGCAAATAGTGGCGAAATATTAGGTATATCAGGTCTCATGGGTTCAGGGCGGACTGAGATGGCAAAGACTATATTTGGAGAATACAAAAAATCTTCTGGTAGAATACTTATTGATGGCGAAGAAGTCAATATTCACTCTCCTAAAGACTCCATTGAGAAAGGAATCTGCTATCTTTCTGAGGACAGAAAAAAAGAAGGGCTCATTCTTGGTATGTCAGTAGGAACCAATATGACCTTAGCTAACCTTAAAAAATATGAAAATAGAGCTAAACGCATTAATAAAGCAGAAGAAAATAAGTCAATACAAGAATATATAAAAAAACTTTCTATTAAGACCCCAAGTTCAAATCAGTTAATAAAATATTTAAGTGGAGGAAATCAGCAAAAGGTTATATTAGCTAAATGGCTCATGCTTGCACCAAAAGTATTAATTATAGACGAACCAACTAGAGGAATAGACGTAGGAGCTAAAAAGGAAATCTATGAAGTTTTAAATGAATTAAAGTCTATGGGTAAATCAATTATTATGATATCCTCTGATATGCCTGAAGTACTCGGCATTTGTGACAGAATTTTAATAATGCATGAAGGAGAAATATCTGGTGAGCTTTCCAGGGAAGAAGCTTCTCAAGAAGCTATAATGAAGTATGCTATGGGGTTAGATAATTGAGACTTTAGTTGATAATGTTCACTAAGAAAGGAGATTATATTGTGAAAGTTAATTTAAGAAATATGATTGTAAAGTATAAATCTTTAGTAGGTTTATTGGTATTATGTATTGTTATATCATTTATTACTCCTAGATTTTTAAGCATATCTAACATTAAAAACGTACTTACTCAAGTTTCAGTAAATGCCGTTATAGCAGTAGGAATGTCTTTTGTTATCCTTACTGGAGGTATTGATTTGTCAGTAGGATCAATACTTGCAGTAAGTGCAGCTGTTGCTGCAAGTATAATAAAGTCAACAGGTAACTTATTTTTAGCAATAATTGTAGCTTTAGCCATAGGTGCTGTAATAGGCTTTATAAATGGTATTCTTATTTCAAAGGGGAGAATACAAGCTTTCATAGTTACACTAGCTACAATGATTATCTTTAGAGGAGTAACTTATGTATATACAAATGGCACTCCTATCTCAGGACTAGGACAAAGCTTTTCTAGCATAGGCAATAAAATGATTTTAGGAATACCAATCCCTGTTGTATTTATGGTTATAATATTTGGTATAGCATTTTATGTTTTAAGTCAAACCAGATATGGTAGATATATTTATGCACTAGGCGGAAACGAAGACTCAGCAAGATTATCAGGTATTAATACAGATAAAATCAAAACACTTGTATACGTTATTTGTGGAGCAACCGCAGCCTTAAGTGGAATTATTGTTACAAGTAGAATAGGATCAGCTTCCCCAAATGCTGGAGTAGGTTTTGAGTTAGATGCTATCGCAGCAGTAGTGTTAGGTGGCACCAGCTTAATTGGTGGAGAGGGTAGTGTAGTAGGAACAATAATAGGAGCTTTAATCATTGGTGTACTTAATAATGGCTTAAATCTTATGAATGTATCACCATTTTATCAATCAATTATTAAAGGCATAGTTATTTTACTAGCTGTAATGGCTGAAAAAAAGAAAAAATAAAAATTGGAGGATGATTTAAATGCGAAAAAGATCAAAATTACTTTCATTGGTATTATCAACTGTATTTGTTATGTCAACTTTGGTTGGCTGTAGCTCGCAGAAATCTGCAGAAGGTGGAAAAAAAATTGGAATGGTAGTATCGACCCTTAATAACCCATTCTTTGTATCTATGAAACAAGGTGCTGAGAAAAAGGCAAAGGAATTAGGATATACTCTTGTAGTTCTTGACTCTCAAAATGATGCAGCAAAGGAAAGATCTAATGTAGAAGATCTAGTTCAACAAGGAATTGTAGCTTTAATTATTAACCCAACAGATAGCGATGCGGTTGTAAACTCAATAACATTCGCAAACGATAACAATATAAAAGTTATAACACTAGATAGAAAATCTAATGGTGGGGAAGTTGCATGTCACATTGAATCCGATAACGTAAAAGGTGGAGAAATGGCAGCGAATTTTATACTTGAAAAATTAAATGGAAAAGGAAATTTAGTAGAGTTACAAGGTATTCCAGGAGCATCTGCTACAAGGGATAGAGGAAAGGGTTTTCATAATATAGTAGATAAAAAAGATAAAATCAAGGTTGTGGCTAGTCAAGCAGCAGATTTCGATAGACAGAAGGGATTAAATGTTACTGAAAACGTTATTCAAGCGACTCCTGCGTTCGATGCAATATTTGCACATAATGATGAAATGGCTCTAGGCGCTATAAAAGCAGTCAAAGCGGCTCATAAGAATGTTATTATTGTAGGTTTTGACGGAAATGATGATGCAAAAGCTGCTGTTAAAAGTGGAGATATGACAGCAACGATAGCACAAAAGCCAAGTTTAATGGGATCCATTGCAATAGAAAATGCTATTAAAATAGCAAAGGGTGAGGCAATTCAAAAGGAAATTCCTGTTGAACTCGAACTTATAAAGAAATAGATACGCAAATATTACAATCACAATTAAATACTAAAAATTATAACCCAGTAGGAGCATCCTCTGGGTTATAATTTTATAAAATGTTTGTAAATAATTTATATTTTGATATATACTTATATTGTCACGTTTTTTAACTGAAATTACATAGTATAAGTATATTTCTAACTTTAAAAGAAATTTTTAATTTATTGTGATCATTTATCGTAAATTGGAGGAAAATTATGAGTAAAGTGACAATGAAGGATATAGCTGAAATGGCTGGGGTTTCAAAAGCCACAGTTTCCATGGTTATGAACAAAAAGGATTCTAGCATAAGCAATGAAACCAGAAATAGAATACTAAAAATTGCTAAAAAGATGAGCTACATTCCTAATTCTATAGCAAGAAGCTTGAGCACTAAGAAATCAGGGACTATAGGGATTATACTTCCTGATATTACAAATCCATTTTTCTCAGAAATGGCAAGGGCGGTTGAAGATGAGGCAGAACGGTTAGACTATAATTTAATGATATGTAACACGGATAATGACATACATAAAGAAGAAAAATATATTCAACTTCTCATTAGTAAACTTATTGACGGTATTATTTTTATGTCTGGTGGAAAAAGTAATGAGAGTATAACCCTATTGAAAAACAACAATGTTCCTTTTGTATTGGTTGATAGATACATTGAAGGATATAAAGATGACTATGGGGTATTTAGCTTAAATAATCAGGGAATAAAAGATGGTATTAAATACTTATATGAAAAGGGTATGCGTAAAATAGTTTTTGTAAAAGGAAGCGAAAATTTAGAAGTATCAAAACAAAGACTAGATGGTTATATTGATGCAATGAAGAATTATGGAATATACAATGAAAAGTATATATTTGAAGGTGACTTTAATGTTAAAGGTGGCATAATAGCCACTGAAAAGATAATAGGCACTTTTAACAATTTGGATGCAATATTATATAGTAATGATATGATGGCACTCGGAGGAATGAAAATTTTACTTCGCAATGGCTATAAAATCCCAAATGATATATCGGTTATCGGCTTTGATAATATTCATATATCGGCTGTCATTGAGCCTGAACTCACAACAATAGCACAACCTATATACAAAATGGGTGAAAAAGCTTGCAGTATCCTAATTAATGTAATCAATGGTGAAATTCCTACCGAAAAACAAGTATACTTTAAAACAAATCTTATTGTTAGAGGAACTGCATAAATGTTTGTTTATGTCACTAAGAATTTTAGAGGTTTAATAAAGAAATATATTCTTTATTAAACCTAAAATTATATAAATCCTTCATGGAGTAATTTAAGACAATTAACTCAATTAAGTTAGTTGTCTTAAATTATTTTAATTTGTTCTAAGTTCATCTATATTAACACATAAAATGGTTGCAATTGTTTCAATTATATTAAATGATGGATTTTTTTTACTTCCTCGTTCTAGTTCTTCTAGATAAGTCTGAGATACATGTACATTTAAATTTTGGGATAAAGTTGATATATCTTTGCTTGTTAAAGATTTATTAAGTCTTAATTCTCTAATCTTACCACCGTTAAGCATATAAAAACCTCCTAATGATTCTATCGAATAAATAATCACTTACAAGTATTATCTAAATCATACAAGTTAATTATACTATGAATATAATAAAATCTTTATTAATTCTATGTGTTTTTTGTTAAAAGTAGAATTTAAATATCAAAATTAAAATAACAATTATCATTTACATATTGTTAACATTGTTGCCATTTAAGTGACATAGAAACAATCTATTATGTACCTATATAATAGATTGTTTAGAATATATACAAAATATAAAATTCCTCTGTGATGCCCCTTGCAGAGGAATTTTTACTTATAAGCTATATATTAGATATTATATTAATAATTATGATTATTGGTGATATTATTATATAATATAGAAGAAAGTTATAACTTGTATTTAAATTTTAAATTATATTAAGCTCTTAATAAAGGAGAAAATTTTATGATGGAAACCATTTTAATAGTTGATGATGAAGAAAGAATTAGAAACCTTGTGTCTATATATTTAAGGAAAGAGCAATATAATGTTTTGCAAGCAGAAAATGGCAGTGAAGCTATCAACATATTTAATAAAACTAAAGTAGATTTAGTTATTCTAGATGTAATGATGCCAATTATGGATGGCTGGGATGTATGCAAGGAGTTAAGAAAGACCTCTGATATCCCTGTAATAATGCTTACAGCTAAATCTGAAGAAGATGACGAATTATTAGGCTTTGAATTAGGAACTGACCATTATATTACTAAACCTTTTGTTCCAAAACTACTAGTTGCTAAAGTCAAAGCTATTCTAAGGCGTGCCCATAGCAGTGAGGATGTTCAAAAAGAAGAGAATAGCTTTGACGGCCTCGTAGTTGATAATTTAAGCCATGAGGTTACCGTATACAATAACGAAATTAACCTATCTCCAAAGGAATTTGAACTCCTAAATTATTTTATACTTAATAAGCGAATTGTATTAAGTAGGGAAAAAATATTGGATGCTTTATGGGGTATTGACTATTTTGGAGATCTAAGAACAGTGGATACTGTTATAAAAAGATTAAGAGAAAAACTTGGTGAAAAATCTTATCTTATAGCAACCGTAAGAGGTACAGGATATAAATTCGAGGTGAAAAATGAAAAGTAAAAAGAGCATAACAAGAAAGCTATTTTTAATAACGTCAATAGTTTTTGTAGTTTTTATCACTACTAATTTAATAGTTCAGTCTGCATTCTTTGAACAGTTTTATATAAGATGGAAAAAAAACAATTTAGAGCATAACCTTATTAAATTTAAAAGTGAATATATTTCACTCAAAAATAATGAAGATGAGAGCAACTTAATTAGTTCTTTTGAAGAAGAAAATAGTTATAAAATAATCATACGAGATAAATCCGGAAACTTAAAATATCTTACAAAAACAGCTGATGAAAGAAAAGACTCTATAAAAGCTAGAATTATGGACCAAATAATGTCGTCTGAGATAGCAAATAAAGGTGGTCTTACAAAATTTAAAGAAGAGGAAAAGCCACTTATTTTTATTACTGATAAAAACCCTGATATGGTAGTAAGCGTAGCGGGAATAGCCTATGATAAAAAGAAAGACGAAATTGTGTATGCTTTTTCTTCATTACAGCCCGTTAATGAAGCAGTTCAAGTTATAAAGGAATTCTACTTATATTTCTACATTGGTGCCCTAATTGTAATTCTACTTCTTTCTTTAATTTACTCAAATATGATTGCAAAGCCACTTATAAAAATAACTAAAACTGCAGGTGAAATGGCAAATCTTAACTTTACAGAAAAATGTGAAGTAAAAAGCAATGATGAGATTGGTGCTCTGGCTGCTTCATTGAACCTTCTATCAGAGAATTTAAATGAGGCTTTAACTTCACTTAAAGATGCTAATACACAATTAGAAAAAGACATAGAAAAAGAAAAAAAACTAACAGAAATGAGAAAAGACTTTGTTGCATCAGTTTCTCATGAACTTAAAACACCTATAACGCTTATAGAAGGGTATACATTAGCGTTAAATGATGATGTTTTAGAAGGTGAAGAAAAACAATATTTTATTGAAGTCATAATGGACGAATCAAGAAAAATGAACAGTTTAGTCTCGGATATGTTAAATTTGTCACAACTAGAATCAGGGAATTTCAAACTTGTTGAGGAAAAATTCTTCCTAAATGAACTAGTAAAGCCTGTTGCTAAGAAATTTTCATCCTTACTTCATGAAAAAAGTATTAAGCTTGAATTAAAACTAATTGAAAATATAGAAGTAAAAGCAGATTGGAATAGAATAGAGCAGGTACTAACAAATTATATGACTAACGCAATAAGACATACTAATGATAGTGGATTAATAAGAATAAAAATGATAGATAAAGAAGATGCAATTTGCGTTGAGGTGGAGAATAGTGGAAGCAAAATTGATGCTAATGAAACAAATAAGATATGGGATAACTTCTATAAAATAGATAAATCAAGGACTAGAAAGCTTGGAGGTACTGGTCTAGGACTCGCAATAGTTAAAAATATAATATTGCTCCATGGTGGCAGATGTGGAGTGGAAAACACAGACCTTGGTGTTAAATTCTATTTTATCTTAATAAAACAATGATTAACTGATAGATATGTCTATATATTTTTAAGAATATAAAAGGGTACGTAAAATACTAAAGCAGTTATTTTACATACCTTTTTTAATATTATTTTACGACAATTACATTACCCTGAATCATGTCTTTATAATATCCCTCAATGGATATAAGTTCATCATGATTTCCAACTTCTAAAATTTCTCCATGCTTTAGGACCACTATTTTATCAGCTTCTCTTATGGTTGATAATCTATGTGCAATAATAAGTGTAGTTCTATCTTGAGCCATTTCTTGAATTACCTTCTGTATTAACTTCTCTGTGTGTGTATCTATATTTGATGTGGCTTCATCTAAAATAAATATTGACGGAGAATGAGCAAGTGCCCTAGAAAAAGATAGAAGTTGTCTCTGGCCTGCTGAAAAGGTAGCTCCTCTTTCCATGACTTCTGCATGTATTCCGTCAGGTAACCGATTTACAAATTCTAAGGCACAAGTAGTTCTTAAGGACTCAATTAATATTTCGTTACTGATATTATCATTTAATACAACATTAGAGGCAATATCACCCGAGAATAAAAATATATCCTGAAGAACAACTGATATACCTTTCCGTAAGTCCTTTTTTCTTATATTATTAATATTAATTCCATCTATTAATATTTCACCCTTTTGGATTTTATAAAATCCACTTATTAAACTTATTATCGTAGTCTTACCTGCACCCGTTTCTCCAATAAATGCGACAGTTTCACCCTTTATAACTTTAAAACTTATATCTTTCAATACCCAATCTGAATTGTTATATGAAAACCATACGTTTCTAAATTCTATATTGCCATGTAACTGTTCCATACTCGTGCCCTTATATATATCTTCTAGAGAATCTTCCTCATCAAGGAGTTCAAAGATTCTCTCTGCTGAAATCAAAGCGGATTGGATAATTGTATAGTTATCCGCAAGATCTGAAATCGGACTATAAAATTGTTTTATATAGGTTGTAAAAGCGAAAAGTACACCTATTCCTATAGTATGGTTTGAAATTTTACCCATGCAATACCAAAGAATAATTGCTACTGAAAGACTTTGAAAAACATCTGCAGCAGGTCTTAATATACTGTTCAATCTAACTTGAAATATTGTGCTTTTTAAATATTCTTCATTTAAATCTAAAAACTCAACATTTTTTTCCTTTTCTCCATTAAATATTTGTATGATTTTCATTCCTGAAATATTTTCAGCCATAAATCCATTTATTTTACCTATTAACATTTTCATAATGGAAAAGTTTTTTTTAATTTTATTCTTCAATAGGAAAACTATAAAAAACATTAGAGGCACAACAGCGAACGAAATTAGAGCTAACCTTACATCAAGTGCAAGCATAACATAAACTATACCTATAAGTAAGAAAACATCCTTAAACAAACTTATAATAACATCTGTATACATCTCACTTAGTGCTTCCACATCATTAGTTGCTCTCGTAATTAATCGTCCAGAGGAGTTTTTGTCAAGATATGAGAGAGGAAGAAATTGTATTGTTCTAAATACATTTTTTCTTAGCTCCTTCATAATTGCTTGACCAGTCTTGTTTATTAAATTCACTTGAGTAAAAGAGGATAACCCGCCAATAGATGCAACAATAAAATATATTATTCCCATAAGTGTTATAGAGTTTATACCATTTCGTGAAACCTTTTTAATTAAGAAATCATCAATCACAAGCTTTAATATGTATGGTTTTAAAAGTTCTGCTGAATTTACTACAATTACGCATAAAGCAGCCAATATTATCTTTTTCAGATGTGGTTTTGTTAACTCTAAAAGTCTTCTAAGACTACTCATTTTACGAAGCTGAACATTGAGATTTATAGGCTTCATAGTATAGTCCTCCTTTCTTTATGAGTTCATCATGAGTTCCCATTTCACTTATTTTACCTTCATCTAAGACTATAATAAAATTGGCATGTTTTATTGTAGAAATTCTATGTGCAATAATTATTGTAGTTTTACCAGTTCTTAATTTTTGTATATTTTTAAGTACCTTGGATTCAGTAATAGTATCCACTGCTGAGAGGGAATCATCTAAAATTAGTATAGGCGGGTTACTAATAATAGCTCGAGCTATTGATATACGTTGTTTTTCGCCGCCTGACAAATTAACACCACGTTCTCCAAGTATTGTATCAAATTCATTACCATATTTCATAATGCTTTCATAAATAGAACTTATTTGAGCGGCCTTTTTAACATCCTCGTCTGTGTATATATCTTTAAAAAACTTAATGTTATCTTTAATGGAAGCAGAAAACAGGAAATTTTCTTGGGGTACATACCCGATGCTACTTCTAAGTGTTTCTAGAGAATAGTCATTTATATCTATTGAATCAATAAAAATTTTATTAATAGGTGACAAGTAAAGCTTAAGTAACAGGTTCAAAAGGGTGCTTTTACCTGAAGCAGTTTTCCCGATAATTCCAACCGTACACCCCTTAGGTATTTTAAATTTAATGTTTTCTAAAGCATTTATGTTTGATTTACCATAAGAAAAGCTCAAATTATTAAATTCTATTTCACCAAGTATAGCGCTACTTATCATTTTACATCCATCATTAATTATTGGACTAACGTTAAAGATTTCATCTAATCTTTTCATTGAAGCAATACCTCTTTGAAATATATTTATAACTCTTCCTATAGAAATTATAGGCCTCATGATCATAGTCAAGTAGCCATTAAAGGCAATAAATTCTCCAAGAGATATATTGCCGTTTAATACCATATTTCCACCTATGATAAGATTCATAACAAAGCTTATGCTAAAGGACATTTCAATTACAGGGGAGACAACGGAAGAAATCTTTACCATGTTAATGTTAGAATTCATCATATCGTCATTTAATGTTTCGAATTTCAGAGCCTCAGCTTCTTCTTGAACATAAGATTTTATTACTCTAATCCCATATATGTTTTCTTGAACTCTGCCAGATATTGCTGCAAAATTTTCTTGAACCTTTCTGAATTGTTTTTGAACACGTTTTCCTGTTTTGAACATAAATAATATAATGAAAGGAATTGGTAACAGTATCATTAGAGTAAGCTCAAAACTTATAATCGTTGACATTGAATATATAGAGATACTGCAAAGAATAATAATATTTAGTATCATTGCTGTTGCTGGACCTAATGTCATCCTTACAGCAGAAATATCATTTATTGCGTATGCAATTAAATCACCTGTTTTATGTTGATTATAAAATTCCGGAGATAATTTCTGAAGGTGATTAAACAATCGCGCGCGAAGATAACATTCAAGATTTCTGGCATTTACTACAATTAGGTTTCTCCATGCATAGGTACTTATAAAAGTTCCTATAGCAATTAATAATATGTACATTATTTTAACTTTTACAAGAGAAAAATCAAAATTATTAGTGCTTAAAATATCAATCGCATTGCCCAGAACTCTAGGAAATAATGACTGGATATAAGATGTTAACATCATAAAAACAAAGCCAAGAATATACGATGTTTTATGCTTTTTAAAAAACTCAAATATTATGTTCTTTCCCATTAAGCAACTCCTTTAAGCTCCAAATTTATGCTTTAATACTATTATAAGTAATATAAGCTACAAAGGCAACGGACATAATATTTATGTAATATTATGTGATAAAATTATAATTCAATGTCTTAGCATAATTAACTGCGTTTATTCTGGAGTATTGATTTATCCTAAAAAATTTCATGTTACACTCCATAAAGTTAATATTATTAAATAATATGATAAAAGTAGTTGTACTGTTCATCTTAATTCAAATATTAATATAATCTCTTAATTTTTCAACTATTATGTTCTTTTATATGACGCTTCCTCTTTTTGACCGAAAATTATTTTCAATGTCAGAGGTTATTTTTCTTACTAACCTATCAGCTTTTTTTATTGTTTCGCTACTAAACTCATAAATTTACGCTATTAACCAGCACAAAACCATTCAATATAATAAAAGTTATATTGAATGGTTTTGTTTTTATAATAAATCATGCATTTTAAATGATTTTATATGTAATTTTACTATTTTATATGGTATACTATTATTGTAAACATTATGTATACATGTTTAGTCTTAATGTATACAGTGGTTTATAAATGTTTACAATGTATAAATTACAATAGGTATTAAAAAACAATATAATAAATCTTAATGATTTATCACAAAATCACTTGCTATAAGCATGATAATACTTATAGAAGTAATGTAATGTTGTAGGTGAAATCCAGATTTAACAAAAGTTAAAATATATATAATATTCATAGAGAATACTGGACTAAGAGAGGGAGCAGGTTATGGATGCAATATTAAGTGTAAGAATAAGCGATGATTTAAAACAAAAATTTAATGAGTTAGCTCAGAGTGAGGGCATAAATAATAAGGAATTAATGGAGCAAGTAGTTAAATACTATGAATTAAATAGAGCCAGAGAAGAAGATAATAATATGTCTGAAGATATAAAAGAATTACAAACGATAACAAGTAGAATGGCAGATATATATATAAATATAGTAGAACGAAATAATGTCAAAACTGCAGAAGTTAAAAATATACATAGGGATGAAATAGTAGATAAAGATAAAGAAGTGCAAAAGCTAAAAGAAGACATCGCTTTATTAAAAGAAGAAAATAAGAAAATAATCACACTAGAAAAAGAGCAATTAGATGCAACCCATGTAAGTAAAGAACTACAAGAAAATATTAAGAGCTTAAAGACTCTTAATAATATGCAGGGTGAAAAAATATTAAAGCTAAAAGAAACTAACGAAAAATATATTAAATATAAAGATGAAATTTATAAAATTAAAACAGACCTTAATAAATTAACAAACGAAAATTTAAGACTTAATAATGACTTAGTTAATCAAAATGCCGAAACGGATAAATTGATAAAACATATTAATGAGTTAGATACAATAAACAAAAATAAGTTAACTGAACTAGAAATTAAGGCTAAGCAAGATATTGAAATGCAAAAGGAAAGAACTAGTTTTGAAGTAGGCAAAGAACTATTGACATTAAGAGAGCAGCAACAAGTTAAATTGCAAGAGTTACAAGAAGACTTTAATGATAGAATTAATAAATTATTGAGAGAAAAAGAAGAAGCAACTGAACAATTTAAAAATATAATTTTGAAGCTAGATAAAAGTGAAACTGATAAAATAACAAAACATATAAATTCTAACGAGTAGCCAATGCTATTATTTGTATTTTATTTTAACGAATTGTCTTTGGGTATCTGCATGTACTGTATCTGGCTGAGTATCTGATTTGTTTTCTAAGAAGACATCAATTATATAAATAGCTTCCCATAATCCACAAGGAATAAGGTGACTAAATAGTGCTATGAATGTTAAAATAGAACTAAATGAACAAATATGTTAAAATTGACAGAGACCCTAGTGTGGTAATTTTGCACAGGTACCTATTTCGTCGCGAGTAAAACCCATATAACTAGATGTGGTTTTAATATATTAATTGCTTTAAATTAAACTAATAAAATTTATTCTATGTACCATGAAAGAACAAATAGAAATAATTTCAAAATAATTAATTAATTAATAATATGGTCGTTTTAGTAAATAAGGTAATTAAAATTCAAAAGGAGTGTTGTAAAATGGAAATGATATTATTAAAGAATGATTTTAATGGTGCTTTAAATGCTTTATTAGAAAATATGGTAGATAATCATATTGGAGAATGTAAAGAGAAATATTCAAAAGAGACCAAAGAACAGTTTAAAATTGACCTTTCATGTAATGAGGACCTAACAAGAGAACTTGAGAATATAGAAAAAATGATAAGTAGGGATTTATCTTCAAAGGAAATAGTCATATTTAAATACCTCTTTAATCATAGCTTAACCAGAAAAGTGTATTCAGGTGATAAAATTATTAAAATACATACCCATAACCTAAAAAAATGGGAAATAGATGGGTTTGGCAATTGTTTGGAGGTATATGTTAAAAATGAAAGTTATGTTGCAGTTAAATGTGAGTTGGGAATAATTTATTTATTAATAGAAGGAAACATAGGCGAAGACAGATATATTTCAGTATCCACTGAAAATAGGGATACAATCTCAGACAATGTTTATCAAATTGAAGGTGCTGTGCAAGTTGCGAATATAGATATAAGTACATCCGAAGGTACAATTATTTTTACTAATGGTAAGGAGCTTCATATAGAGCTTAATAGAGATATTGACCTTGTAGATAGTGATGATTACGATAGCACAGTAATAGGTATTACAACTGAATTTAAGTAAGATAAAACGGGAACTAAGTGTTATGACTTAGTTCCTCTTTTTGTGTCCAATAAAATAATTTGAATTGAATTAAAGAAACCCATGATAGTCGTTGCTTTGAGGAATACAGTACAATGCAATCTCAATTCTTTCTTTCCATGAAGTATCCCTTCCCTTAGTCATAGATTGGCTCATTCCTTTCGTAACTACCTTTATTTTATAGTAGCAGAGATATGGGTTGCAACATATCTTGTTACGAGAAAATAATTAGAACTGGAGATGAAATTTTGTGAGAGGAATAGATATAGCAAGTTACCAACAAAATATAGATTTTAAAAAAGTAAAAAACAGTGGAATAGAAATAGTTTATATTAAAGCCACTGAAGGAGTCACTTATGAAAATCCTCTGTTAATATTACAATATAGTGAAGCTAAGGCAGCAGGACTCAAAATTGGATTTTATCATTATCTAAGAGCAAATGATCCAATATTAGAGGCAAAACATTTCCTAATTGTTATAGATGGACTTTCGTCCGATTGTAAATACGCAATAGATGTAGAAGCGTCATTGGGACAAACTATATCTAAAATAAGCCGTAATGTGAGGCTATTCGCAGATCATTTAATATCAAATGGTAAGGAAGTTTGCATTTATACAGGAGATAATTTTTACTCGAAAAATTTGGATAATTCAGTTAAAAATATACCGTTGTGGGTGGCACATTACGTGTAGCAAAGCCAGATTCAATTAATTATATAGAGTTTCAATATTCAGGATCTGGGAGCGTAGCCGGGGTAAATGGACTTGTAGATTTAGATGAATTTAGTTCTGATATATTTATTGGTTCAATCTCACCTGTAATAGTTATAAATACTGTTGTACGGACTTTTCAACATGCTGTCAACTTAGTGGGGTTAACAGATGAAAATGGGAAAAAGCTTGTTGAGGATGGCATCATAGGGACTCATACCACAGAGGTTATAGCTAAGGTATTGCTTACTAAAGGAGATCATAATGAATTAGTAAGGTGGATACAGCAGAGACTTATTGCATCAGGATTTAGTAGTGGTGTAACTGGAGCTGATTCATATTTTGGTGTAAACACATTAGCAGCTGTGAAAAAATTTCAAACTTCAAGAACATTAAAAGCCGATGGAATTGTGGAATCGTTAACCATAAATCAATTTTTGAAAAAACAAAAATAAACCAAACTAAAAATAATAAGCATCTTAAAATATAAGAAAATGTGAAGGTAACTTACTTAGTATTAAGTTACCTCCATTAGTTGTTTTTAATTAAATGTATATTTTTTTGTATCAAAAGACATATCAAATAAGCCAATTTGATGGGTTCAATCGCCATGAAACGAGAAAAGGTCACATAATAAATAACAACTTTTATCTAGCCAGAAAGACAGGATCAATCTTTGCTATTACAGTTCTACCTTAACCATATTATGTTGTATGGGTTTTGCTATTTATTTGAACAATATAATAATGTTATGGCATAAAAAGACTAACGTTTAACTTTATAACCAGCTTACAATAACATCCTTTTTATTAGATTTAAAATTCCTTCCACTAGAATATCCAACGGTTATAACAGCCATTAGCTGTAAGTCACTTGAAACTCCTAATAATCCCTTTACTTTATCTTCATATTCTAATATTTCACTAATCCAACAAGTACCTAAATCAAGCTCCTGTGCAGCAAGTAGTATGTTTTGTATCGCAGCTCCGATTGATTCAGTATGTCTTAAGTAAATGCTTGGGGATTTATCGTCTAAAGATTTGGTATCTAAAAAGATTGCTATCAAACAAGGGGCATCTTTCACCCAATTATGGTATACAGTAAGAGAAGATAATTTTTTTATCAATTCTTTATTATTCATTATTACAGAGAATCTCCATGGTTGCATATTGTTAACAGATGGAGCACAATTAGCTGCAGTCAATAACTGCATAATAACATCTTTGCTTACTTTTTCTGAAGTATATGATCTGATACTTTTACGATTTAATATAAATGACATTACTGAATGCATTTTAACACTCCTTTTTATAGTGCGATAAATGTATAACTAATGTTTCTATAGTAACATCAACATTTCCATTACTTAACCCCATTTTATAACATTGATTTTAATATATTATATCATATAAATTTTTACAATTGTACACGTTTACAAAATATAGTGTAATTATATTATAAATTTAAGGGGTGATTATTATAATTACATTATTAATTTTTGGTTCTGTCATAATAGTAACACTTATTGGATTAACGTTAGCAGTTTTGAGTGAAATAGACAAAATAATAAAACAAACATAACTAATATATGAACAAAGGTATTTAAAAGATTTAAAATATAAAGAAGTTTACAGTATGGAAGATTTTAAAAGGTTTTTTATATTGACTACCATTCCATTTACTGCAGCTTACATTCAATCAAAAGGTGAAGAAGAGTTACCCTTATCATAGAATTCACTTCCTATCTGTTTAATTTGTCATACAATACAATACAATTAAAATTAACTTATTTACTTATACTATTAATAATGTAGATTCAATAAAAAAAATTATTCAGATCTAAACTCCTCATTGTTTTCTAAAAACAGACGTACTCCCCCCTCATATATCTTATTATCCATTTATCATATTTTCCATATATAACCTTGATTCCAACTTTAAGTAAATTATATTGTTATATACAATAGTTTTCTTGTTTTTTTTAAAACACGAGTAAAATGGCGATGAAACGTATACAAAAGAGTTTTGGAATTTAACTATGAAAAAGAATCAAAAAATTATATTGCATTCAAGAATAACAGAGTTATAATACATTTATAAAATATAATTTAACATCAGACAAAATTCAGATTAAGTTGGGAAAATAATAAATAGATGGATATGGTTAGATTGATAGAAGGAATTTAAAACCAAATGTTATTAATTTATTTATTAGAAATAATATAAGTAAATATTTAAAGGAGAAGGAATGAACAAGAAAAAAAGCAAATCACAAAACACGTTGGACAGTTTAATAGAAATATTTGGTGCAATATTTAGTGAAGCATGTACTTTCAAAAAAATACAAGTTAGTATTAAAAAAAGATTAGATGAGGAAACCAAAGAAATATCTAATGAACTTTATATATTAAATATTTTCCAGGCAGAATAAGTCAAAGAAATATTTATATTAACTGCTTAAACTATAATTTAATCGAAATTCATGTAGTTAAAAAAAGTAGTGGGACCCCACTACTTTTTTATTTTCTTTATACTTTATAGAATAAAATGAATTCAACACAATAAAAGGTTATCTTTAAGCTATTTTTTAGTATTACCTTTATTTGCTGCTGAACGTGCATTTAATTGTTTTGTTTCTTCTAAAGCAGCAGCGTCACTGTCGCTATTCATATTAGACATACTAGACATGTAAGCACTTAAATCTCCATTAGAAAGATAAAAATCATTGTTATCTTGTTCATTAATTAAACGCGCCTTTGATTTTGAAATACTATCATTAACACTACTATTAATACCTTCATTTGAGTAAGTGCTTGAGTCTGTATTACCTTCTAGTTGTTTATTTGATTTTTTTGTTTCTACTAAATTATTTTCATTCATAATTATTCTCCCTTCAAATATAAATTTATTTTACACTATATACGTTCAATACATTATATAGTTTACCCATTTTGCTATAAGTTATAGTTGAAAAAACTTAGTGTACTTTTTTAAATCTTAAAATATACTTTAGTTACATTCAAATTGAAATTTTTAAGAGATGAGCAATAAACCTAATGTGGTTATTCCCTTATATAATGCATTATTAGAGAGGATCGAGCCTGTTTTCAGAAGTTTATATATATATAACTCATATGATGTAAAAATTTAACAATGAATGAAAATAGGAAAGAGAGGTTAACAAAAGATATATCTACTATGAATCATAAAGGACTTTTGTTTTTAAGAAATATAATTAATTTGAATATTGATAGATTTTTTCAATCGACAACACAAAAGGAAAGTTTTTTAAAAGATGTAGATAAACTAGAAATGGCAACATTACAAGAAAAATTACGTAATAATGTGAAGGGGGGTAAAAATGAATTATAATAATGACAAAAACACTAGTGGTTCGGATAGTTTTATACTATTTACACTAGCATTTATAGCATTAGTGCTATTTGTAATTGTAAGTTTACCTAGTGTGATACTTACAATAGCTCTAACAGTTATATTTATAAACACAAAGAAAGTTAAAAAAAAATATTTATGTATAGCAAGTTTTGTATTAGCTATACTTGTAAATCTTAAGGTTAGTTTTATGCAAAAATACTTAGTACATTCAATAAATTTTTTAAATATTATATTGGATGCTATAATACATAAAAAAACTGCAACCATATCTACACTTTACAAAAATTATATATTAAATATTAATATAGTTTGGCAATTACTAATTGCTTTAATAATAAGTAGTATAATAGCAGAAATTTATTATATAAAAAGGCAAAAAGAGAAGAAAGGTAAAAGTAAAACAGATAAAAGAAAAGAAAAGAAAAAAGAAAATACCGTAAATAAATATTCGGAAAAAATTAATTTACAAACGCATGACGAAGGAACTACAACGATTGGTGCTGATTATGAAGATATTGAAGTCGTAAAAATAAATGATAATGCAAAACATATAATTGTAGCTGGAACAACTGGTGCTGGTAAAACAATTGCTATAGCAAATTTTATTGAGAGTGCTATTCAAAAAAATCACCCTGTTTTTGCTATTGATGGAAAAGGGGATTTAGGGGATGGAAGTTTATTAAATTATATGCAATCACTTTCGGAAACATATAATAGACAATTATATGTTGTAAACTTTGTAAAACCCGATGAAAGCGACCATTACAACCCTTTTAAAGGAGCTGGAATGACAGAAGCAAAAGATATGTTAATCGGCATGAGTGATTGGTCCGAAGCACATTACAAAGTAAATACAGAAAGATATTTACAACAATTAATAAAGATTTTAAATATAAAAAAGATACCTTTAGATTTAAATACAATAATAAAGTATTCGCCAACTCTATTCCAAAATTTAATTGAAGAAATGAAATATAACAACGAAATTGAAATTGATGAATATGCAAAACTATCAGATATAATTGAAACCACTGCTCCTATAGTAAATAGTGCAATGGCTCGGTTTGCAACTACGGCGGAGAGTGAGGCAGGTGAAATATTTAATAGTAATGGTATTGATGTATACACAGCATTAAAAGAGAAGGCTAATATCTTAATTGTTTTAGATAGTCTTGGTAAGCAAGAGCTTAGTAAACAAGTTGGAAGGCTTGCAATATTGGATGCTAAAAAAGCAGTATCTAAATTATTTTTAGATAAAACAAGAAAATATTTTATTTTTGACGAGTTTAATGTGTACGCTAGTGACGTTGCAATCGATCTATTAAATAAATCTAGAAGTGCGAATATAACATGTATCCCAGCATTTCAAAGTTTATCTGATTTAGACAAAGCTGGTGGGGTTGCACTTAGAAATCAAGTTATAGAAAATTGTAATAACTACATAATAATGAGACAAAACTCTTATGATAGTTCTGCAGAGTGGGAAAAAGTAATCGGACAAGAAAAAAGAACTAACTATTCTTATGGCGTAGAAAAAAAAGCTAGCATATTTGGAAATAAAATAATATCTACAGGCAATGGTAATATGCACGAAACAATGCAAAGCAAATATACGTACACCGATATTCAAAATTTAGAAACTGGACAAAGCATTTTTATATCAAAAGACCAAAAGATTGATATAAAAATGAAAATGCGTTATGTAAAAGTTGATGGACTTGTTTTAGAAAAAAAAGAACCTATAAACATAAAGTTTGATAAAACTATACCATTAAAGCCTGTAAATACTGTTGATATAAAACCCATTGAAGATAAAAAAAGTGAAGAAACCGAAGAAACTAGTTTTGATGATATTGAAAACTTGTTAAAATAACTTGTATTGATACCTAAGCTATTGTTTTAAATTAGGGTGTAAGTCTTAATTAATTAAGTAAACAATGCTTAAAAAGGACATAGAGAGCAAAAAACGTGCTTTCTGTGTCCTTTTTTATTATCTAGTTTAATTTCAGTAAAGAAGTAGGGTGGCAAGTGTTGATTATAATCGCCAGTTAGCATGCTTCGGCAGTCAAAGTTTTATATAGTCGCTAATTATTATCTGCCTTTTCACTTCGTGTATACTTAGTTGAAATTTAGTTGAATTAAATTTTTCGTTACTAACCGTTGATACGACTGGTTTATCTATAGCATCTATAACTCTCTAATGATTTTTTTCTGGTTTTCATCTATACCATAAATGTTGTAAACTATCTCATCTATCTCCTGAATTAGTAATCGATTATTATTCAGAAAGTCTCTACAGCCTTCACTATATTTATTAAAATAATTATTTATTATATTTAAGTCCTTTGGAGAAAGCAACTTAGAGTTTTGTTTAAAATACTTTTTGATAAATATATGGGTTTCTAATTTATAAAAATTATTTTCAATATTTACTTTAAAGTTAAACTGAAGCCATTCTTTAAACTCAATAATTAAATAATTTATAGAGATACCATTGTTTAAAATATTCTGGACTTTATTAGCAATATTGTTTTGAATGTTTTTTTCAACAACAGGTATTTTAAACTTTTTCACTGATTTAGGTTCATATTTTCTGGTTTCACCATGATAGGCATCTCCTTCGAATTTATACCAAAATGTTAATAGAGTAGCGTTTAGTATTCCCATTACAAACTTAACATCAAATCCCTTTTTAACATAAATAGCACTATTTGTACCCTTGAATAAATGTTTAGATTCATCTAATGAAAAAGCATTATATTTTTTTGTTCTAGGCGCTAGAAGTTTTAACTCCATGGATTTAAATTTGTCTAGATTTCTAATGTTAGGAAACTTGTACCAAGTACTATCATTAATTGATTTTATCCTACTCTTCAACAGTCTATACAAATATGGATACGTATTATTAAAATCGCTTTCACTTGTTAGTTCATTAGCTACAATCCAGAAAACTCCCTCATTCTTCATAAAATATTTATCAATTGAATCAGCATTTAAAATAGCTTTATATACAATTTCTCTTTCGCTTTTAGGTACCATCAAATATTCCGATTCAGTCAATGTAAAGTATTGTAATTTATTTATAGGTGGTTGGAATCCTCCAAATACGTCAAAATAATCTCTATTGTCCAAAGATATAGATTCAATCCCACTAATTTGATGCATTATTAGATCTATTTCAGAGGTAATACCATATCTATTCCATTTTTCATTAAGAGTAATTTTATACGGAATACTTGAACAATTTCCTGTATTAAAATACATCTCCTCTTCATTTAATGGAATATTTATAGAAGTACTTTCTTCAAAAATTCCTTTTTCATATATTATTATTGAACTATTTGTTCCGATAGTAGTTCCATCTAAATCAATGAATACAGAATACTTACTATTAAATATTATATTATTTATTGTTCCATTCTCTAACAATGATTTTTTCACAGTATTTAACTTTTCATAATTCAGCCATTCCTGAGATGTTATAAATCCTAAAGAACCCTTATCCTTAAGTAAATTCATACAAAGAATAATGAAGAAAATATATAGATTAGGTTGTGCATCCTCATGGTGAATTCTACAGTTATAAGAAATACCTAAGTATTGACCTGTTTCAAATGGCTTTCTTGGATTAATTAAACTCCATTTTAAATATGGAGGGTTCCCAATAATTATATCAAATCCTCCAGTTTCCAAAACCTCTGGGAATTCTTTATTCCAATCAAACGCTTTACTTGTTATTGGACTGTCATTGATTAGACTATTTCCACATCTGATATGCCGATTTAAAGCCAGCAGCGGCCTATCCTTTTCAACAGTCTTAAGCCACAATGATAATTTTGTTATTTCTACACTTTCTTCATTTAAATCTACGCCATAAATATTTTTACTTAAGATTTCTTGGTTTAACTGAAATAAATTAATTTGGCCATAATGATTATTTTTTAAGTAATCCATCTTTCTTTCCACTCTCTCGTATTCTTTGCTCAAAAAGTCGCATACCTGTACTAAAAATGCACCAGATCCACAAGAAGCATCAAGTATTTTTAAATCTCTTAATATATCTCTATATGCTACATATATAAATAATTCTTTGCTGTTAGTCTTGTTTAATTTTTTCCCTTCAATGTCCTTAAGAACTTTAATCTCCTGTGAATTGTAATAATTTACAATTTCATTAAATTTTTTTTCTAGATATTTTCCTAGAGTTTCATCAACTATAAGCTTAGTAACATTATTAGGTGTGTAAAATATTCCTTCTTTATTTCGTCTACCTTCATTATCATAATCCTCAATTCCAGTAAACTCTTTTTTTAATTCCGCTAAATCTGTTATAGATTGTTCAAATATGTGACCAAGTATTTCCACATTAATATCATTTGAAAATTTATAATTAATAATATCATTTAGATTTTCAAAAAACTCATCTGGTATCTTAGAATTATCAAGAAACGTATCAAATTTAAACAATTCTCCATTAAATTTATTTATATTAAGTGTCTTCTTACCTTCATCTAAAGCTCTAAATAATCCCTTGATTTCAATCCATATACCGTTATATGAGTATTTACCTCTTACTAGAGCATTTTTTAGTTCGTCTTGTTTTATAAGTTTCATTCCTTGACAAAAACATATAAAAACAATTCTATCTAAAAATTTTTGTGAGCATCTGATACATTGGTCAATGTCTAAATATGGATTATTATCTTTTATAACATGTAATAAACTTAACCTTAACAACTTATATTTACTATAAAATTCCTTAGTAATATTTTTTTCAATATTATAAGCTCGTTTACTCAACATTTCAGTCTTTGATTCATTTTCTTTTGTTATTAAATTATTCCTGCATAGTAATAAGTAAAATCTTTTAAATTCATTTTGTTCCTGAATGTCTTCTAATAAGAATTTTTCATAATAATTCTGGCTTCTTCCGACTTTATATATCCTAATCTCCTTAAAATTTGATACCAATACCCATTTGCATCCATCATATTTGCTAGCGTAACTGAACGCCTGTTCAACTGGTGTTCCATAATCTTTAGCATTTCTCTTTTGTTTTTCATCTAAATCAATATTCGGACCCTTTAATTCAATAACAGCTTGCGTTTTACCCATTGTATTGCTAGCTGAATATAATCCTAATACGCCATCCGGTTTAGTTCCATCTACTTCTGTTTTTTGTTCTATACATAAACTCCAATCTTTTTCACCAGATGTCACAGTACTATAGTCTAAAACATCAACAAATATGTCCTTAAAAAATTCTCCCCCTAACTGTATTTCACTTTGGCTTTTAATATAATCATTATTGCTCCATTTTTTTATTACATTTACCCTTGCTTCAACATGAAACACGTCTAGTAAATTAACTTCTTTCAATAAATCTTCTGTATTAAATAACGGAATATCATATTTACTCATAACCTACCACTTAATAATTGCTATACATTTACAATATTAAACAAATGCTTGATATATGATAAATTTAGAATTAGGAAGGAAAGGTGTACCAAATGATTCACAATTCATAGCACCATATATCAACATTCCATACGGTATCATAAGGTTATAAGACTAATTATAAAACATATCATTCATAGTAAAGTTAAAAAGTATGACGAGTAGTATAAATGTCATCACTGGAAACTTGAATCATAAGCTCTGGGGTATATTCTTGAGCTTTATTTTACCTATTTTTACAAATATTGCAGGAGAAAAATTGTTTTATGGCGAATTAATATAATAAAAATGTTAAAGCGCGAGGTGGCTTGTACTACATAATTAATAGGAGTTAGATGAAGTATATATTGTCTATAATGGGAAGTTATGATGATTAGAGAAAATGTAAATTCTTAATAAGTTTTAGAATTTGGAGTGGTGAACCGTATCATAAGTTACTGCGGTTTTGTAAATGAGTATTTGATGATAATAGTAGGAGGTGGATGAATGAATATAATTGAATATCTTCGTGAAGAAACCAATGACTTTTTAACAATAGAAAAGTATGATTTAGCTGAATTAGCAACTTACCATAACATAAAGTTCTTAATAGATAATAGACAGTTAATCTGTGATTATTTTGATACTCATAAATTAGTCTCATTAGATAATGAAGAACAATATTTCGATTATTTGTATTTAGATCATATTCTTAAATTTGAAGAACACATTGATGATATTCCAGAAGATTTTCGTAAGCATTTACAAGAACTTATACAATATTCAACTAAACATAAAGAGATTATTACAAATGGACCGATAATAAAATGTCTTCAAAGTAATTATGAACAGATATTTACGCTTGCTAATAGACTTTCTGATATGGGATTAATGAAGGCAACACTTGAGTTAATGATTATGTTTTATTCTGGGTTAAAGGATAGTAGAATCTTTCAATATCTTATTAATGAACATACATACTTCGCATTTGATAACTTTGAAGGATTATTTGATATTTTAAAAAAGAATAATCAAGAGCTTTTAAAACTACTTATGGTTGATAATTTCCATAAAGTATCAAGAATGAGGTTCAAAGATATTTGTAATGTTGTGAAAGTTTTGTATCAGCGTGGTTTTGTTAATATAGCCACAGAAAGTGGCAGAAAAGTATTTGAAAACATCGTTGAAAGATACAAACATATGGAGGATGAATATTCTTTACAAGGTGATTTAAAAGTTGCCTATGATACATTGTATCTATTAAGAATGAATGAAGCGAAGGAGCTAACACTAATCATTCGAGAAATAGATGAAAAAGTAAATAAAAAAATTATGGAAACAGGGCAAGAGTTTAAATACGAGTTTTCAACTGAGCCATATAGGAAGTGGATGGAACAGAACAGAAAAGTTGTTCCACTTACAAGATACTTAACTATTAGCCACGAAATGAGCGAAGCAAAGTTATGGGTATCCGCCCTAATAAAATCATCAACTTCATTTAAGGGATCTGTAACAGACATTATAGCTAGTTCTCCTAATACAAATGATTACTTTACTTCAAGTAGAAAAAGCCAATTTGACATTTTAATTACCGTTCATTCATCAAAATTGCTTTATTGGTTTAGTGAGGATGAGGTAGCAGAAGAGTTTAATAATTCGTTAAAAGTCGTAATAGGATGTATATTTGAAACTCTAAAACACGACACTGAATTTGAAAACCTAGATAATAATATTGATGATTTAATTAATATTCTTCGTGAAGTGGTAAAAAACAACGAACATGGAATTGCGCTATTCAATAAATTAATATATATTATTTCTTTCCTTGAAAAGATATTAAGACTAGTATATGTTTCGATTGATAATACTGTTTTCTTTGAGAAGAATATCACCTTGGGTGCTATATTTGGAAATGGTAATAATCTGAACCAAGTAATGTTGAAAGTGTTAGGTGAGCATCATTTAAGATGGACAAGATATTACTTGTTAAAAGATGATAATGAGGTTGGTTTAGAGTATAGAAATAGAATTGCCCACCTTAGAGACATTAATCCTAGTGAAATGAGTATGTTTGAGTTTATAAAGGTTGTATGGATAGTTTTTTCAACAATAAATACAATTTTTATTAATCTAATAAACAATGAAGATTTGGATTATTTAAGTGTTGAAGAAGATTTAGAGATATAAAATGTTAGATATGAGTATACTTAGTTTACTCATCAAATTAAAGTATATTTGAATACCGCTGATACAAAGGTACGGTGAACCGTATACATGGATAACCAAAAATATAAGGCAAAAGCTTTAATTAATATGTAGCTGTATGCTAAACATATGGAGAGTTGATTGCTACTTGTAAGAAAAAAATAGAGATATGGTTGTAAAAATAGGTTTAGAAAAACATTTGGTTAGTCAAAGTATACAGTATTGCTTAGAAAGTTACAGAATTCAAGTTATAAAGGGGGATTTTGTGGACAAAAAAGTACTATGGACAACTTCGTATGAGGATACTATTGAATCAATATCATATATTTGTGGTTGTAGTGAAGAAAGTATAAATAACTATTTGAAGTATTCAGTACCATTTAATAATATTATTGTTGAAGATATTAAATTAAGTAAATTCTTTAAAACGATAGGTGTTAAGTTTAACTGCAATAATGATTTGTTTGAAATCATAAAATTCGATAGATGTGTTATATCACATCTTACTACAAGAACAACTCTACCAAATGAATCAGATATATATTGCCTTGCTAGGGCTCTGACTAAAACTACAGACATTAGTAAGTTTTTAGCAAGTAAAGGAATCACTTTTAAAGAAATGGCACAAGGGTTAATTACTTATCATACCACTGAAATAGTAGATTGGAATAGCTTTGACAGTTCATACACTTATCGCATAAAAAAGAGATTAAAGGTACGAGGAAAATATATTGATAATTGTATAAATGGCTTTTTATTTAATCACTTATTCTGGGAAGATAGTAATGTAGAACATATAAAGGATTGTCCCGAAATTGTCTCGGACATATGTTATGTGCTTAATAGACAAGATATTGTAAACGAGTGGAGAAAAATATCGACATCATATGCATTAGGTTTTTTAGTTGACATCAAAGATATTATTTTTGATGAACATACTAAATTTAAGACCATAAAATCTAAAATATATTTGACTTATAAGTATGTAATATACTACCTAGTTCAGGTATATCATGATGTATGGAATACTAGATTTAATAATCCAATAATGCGTTTGAAAGATAATAAATCTGTTAGTAAAGAAAATATTGTTGGCTTTTATAAGATAGAAGCCTAAGGTATGCGATATATATATCCATTAGGATAATTAAAGATCTAGTTTTACTAAAAAATAAGGCTTAAGTAGGAGGTAAACAATGCAATTTCATATAATGAATAATGGAATTGATTCGTTATGGTTTGGGTTGATTCATTATAACAAATTTTTAGAAAATATTGATGATATGGGCTTAGGTATTGATGAACATTTTAGTGAATTAAAATTTTCTACAATGGCATTTCATAATGCAATAGAGCTGTTTACTAAAAAAATATTGTATGATGTAAATGAATTGTTAATTTTTACGGTTGATGTATCTGATGATTTCATTGCAAGGCTGTTACATCAGAAGTATGTAGAAAACAGTAGGGATTCTCATATGGATTATTGGATAGCGGGTAAGGTGGAAGATACCACATACAAAACTATTGAATACAAAAAGAGTATAGAAATTTTAAAATCTATATTTAAAGAAGAATTAGCAGATAGAGCTTATGAAGTATTGGTATCACTTGGGAAAATGCGTAATGCAATGACTCATCTTGGGTATTGGGATGACTTTGGATGGTATAAAATATTAATTATAATCAATGATAGCCTTGGATTAGTCAAGAGTTTTTATAGCAAAACAATTAGGAAATCAGAACGACATTTTGAAGGCGATATATTAAAAGAAATTGATAGTGTTATACATTTAGCGAGTAAGGGGCTTGAAGAAACGTGGTGGGCATCTTGGGAATATCAGCTTGATGGAGTTTTTGAATACTTTGATGAGGTTTTTGCTGGGTCAGTAGATAAAGTTGAATTGGATACGGATGAGCGCATACATTCTTTGAAAAAATTATCTTTTGAACGAGAAGGAAAAAAAACAGATTTAGTTGTTAAATTAATTCCACGCTGTGACGCAATTGTATTTATAAAGGACGATATTATAATGTGTGCATTAAATATGGCAGAATCAAAATTTGAGGATAGTTCAAAGGTAGCATTTGAATCTATTAAAATTTATTTTTTTAAAAGTAAGATAGTATTTAGTCCAGAGTTATATTTAGAATGGAAAAAAATGGGCGTGTTCCAGACACAAAAGCATCTAGTAAATCAGTTGGAAAAGGTGTATGAATAATATAAAAAATATTTTTAACCACAGAAAATTAGTAAAGAAATAAGTATACATAAGTAAATGCCGATATATTAGTTAGTGCTTAAAAAGTGAAATAATGATTTTAAAGAAATCTAAACATTTAGATAGGTTCACATTATTCTTATTAATACGAAGCCTATCATGATTGCTAGGCTTAAATTTTGACATTATCTTGGAGGATCTTTATTTTGATACAAAAAAAGCTGTACTCTTTGGAGAGAATACAACTTTAATTAATACTAAATTACTATATGTTAAGCATAATAGGTTAATTAATTATATATTTAAAAATACATATTGTAAAGGTTTAATTGTCATTTTTGGGACATTGTGTTAGTACCGGTTAATTCGTCATCTTCAAAAATTAAGTCTTCAATATCTTTTATATATTGAATATCCTTATGGTTAATTAGATACTCATCAATGGCATCATGTATTAATTTATCGGAGGAGATTGAAAATTCTTCTGCATGAGATTTAAGTTTATTAACTAGGAGTATAGGTAAGGATATTGTTACGTTCTTTCTCATTTGTTGCATAAAATGCACCGCCTTTGGGATAGTATAACATGGTTGTTTTATAATAGATATAAAAGACTACTGAATGAATGGATTTAGATCCATTGTCTAGTATAATAGTTTTATCAGCAGTTGGTCATGATAAAATAATCCATAGAACCATACTTTACATATATTAATAAATGATAATAAGATCTCCTATAGAATTTTAATTGAAAAGAGGTTGGTTTTGCACATAAAGGGAACTTTTACTGGACAAAACGTGAACGGGTAGGCTTACAACATATGTCAAGGATACTTAAAAAAAGGTACTAACAAGATAAGAGATGATTAAGTCCCATAGATATCTATGTTATTGTATAGCTAGTAGCCATACAATAACGGGAGGTTGGTTTGAATATGAAAATTGATTGTAATACACCCCTTAAAGACTTATTTCAAATTGCAAAAGGCATTATATATGAAATACAAGAGGATGAAGAGTTTATTGTAAAAGATCTTTTTAGAGGTTATGAGTGGTCTCGAATAGATGTAGGTAACAGAGCTAAATTGGGAGCTATGTTTTTTAACTTTTCAAAAAATGATGATAAATTAATCATAGTAGGAATAGGAAAAACAGCTCATAACCAACAAAAATATAGAAAATTACATGATGATGATACAACAACTAATAATAAATAAGATTTTTATAATACATTGAATGTTGCTGGACAAAACGTGAACTTATGTGTGGACGAGTAGTATTACAATGCATAAAGTAGTTCGGATAGAGTATACCGCAGATGAACGTGAACTAATAGCATTCAAAGTGGCATTATATGGTGGTGAATATACATATAATTAGTCCATTTATTATATTAGATCTAGACGAACGCTTTAGTATAGTAGGTGTATCAATAAACTATATACATAGGGACATTTTGATAATTAATAAACGATAGGGATTGCATATATTACAATATGTACAATAAAACATAACATGATAAAACAACTATAACCCTTTGTATATAAACGAATTATATAGGATAAGTGTAAATAATTATGAATGATACTTTACATACAATTAAATATATTAAAGTAAGGGAATTATAGGTTATAGGAGTACAATTTATTATAAGTTATGTCGAGATATTTTTGGAATGTGAATTATTTTTATATGCTGATTTTATAAACTTATAAAAGAGACCTACTTGAGTTTTCTTCATAATATCTACATAACCTTGGATTATAATTACAATATACTTTATAGGAGGTGCTGTAATGACATGTCAAACTTTTGCTCAATGCATTGTTGAATGCGTTCATAAATGTGGTATGCATGGACAAGAACTAGTGAATTGTATTCAAATGATGTTAGGTATGAAATAGAATTCAATAAATTATCAAAGACTTGTGCTAATCGCGGGTCTTTTTTATTTGTATATGCTTGAACTATTTATATCGAATTTTGGTCAGACTCCGTATTAACTTAATAAAAAAACACCGTAAAATTCATTTTACTGAATAATACGGTATTCCAATGATAAATTAAATTTTTAGTAGTTACTAATCTATTTATAATATTAAGTACGACAATTAGGAATCATTACTCCTCCTCTATAGTCAACACTTCCATTTATCAAATCACTGACTTTGCCCCATATAGTTATATCTTTTAAACTCTCAATATTGAGCAAAAATGGATCACTACTGCTTTGGGTTACTACTTTAATTCTATAATCTCTTTGCCAAGACAAGCCAACCGGCTTGCGAAATGGTCCGTATCTTCCATTAAAAGTACTATATATAGCTAATGTAAAATCTTTGAGAAAAACATTAAATTAACATGAGTATATTTAATATTCTCTCTGAATTCATCGTCATTTTGGTAATATGTGTCTTAACGTGGTAAATTTACGCTTAGCGATTACTACCCCATTAAGGGGGTCTATTTTTATATAAAGGGTTGTGAGCAAGATAAAATTAAAATCTGCCACCTCTACTTCTGTAAAAAAGGAATCGGAACTCATATTAACTTGATTATATTGTATGGTTTTGTAACCGCACAAATGAAAGCTAATTTTTTAAAAGTAGGTTCTAGCCCTTATACACCAAATGTTTGCGGGTTTTGAAAAAAGCAACAAAAAATTAACCAAAAAGGAGGTAAAAAGCATGCAAAATTGTGATAAACTCCAAAAACATTTCAACCAAATATAATTATCCGTATTCGGTAAATCAGTATCTGGAGTTTATTTTAAATGACACTGACCGAACCCCTATGATTAAGTGTAGAATATAATTAGGGCGGTGTTAAAAATGGAGATAAATAATGAACTTATAGAAATTGCCGAAGCATTAAATAAAAACACGATAGCAAATCGGAGTCGATTAAAAGAGGATAAGATCCAAACAGATAAATTTATACATAGCCTTGGAACGAATAGAAAAAAAAAAATTTGCTAAAAACATTATAGGCACTGGTATAAACTACAATAGACAAACTTTTTTATATAACATCCCCGGGAAGGAAAGCAAAAGCTTTCAAAATATTTCAGAAATTAAAAATAAACCAATTGAAAGAAGTGAGAAAGCTTTAGAAAACTTTAAAAAGCAAGAGAAAGAAAAAAAGTTAAATATGTATTTAGAAAGCTAACTGGGAAAAGCAATTCCTGCCTTACTGGAAATAGCTAGTCTAAAAACAGAGCTTATTGATTTAATAGAAAGAAACAGAAGGCAAAATAACATAATAGAGATTCTAGAACCACTACAACTTAAAATTATGTCCTTTGAAGGAACTCTAATATCAAAAAATATGAAGTTGTATAGTGAGGTGTTAGATAAGTTTAATTTTTTTTTGGACGAACATAGAGGGGTTAAACAGCAGGATATTATTTTTCAAGCACTATATGAATTTATCGAAAAATATAAATAAAAGATGAAGGAGTTAGAATCGTATGACATTAAAAAAAATAAGATATAAAACAGCTTTAAAATAGATTTTTAATTTTCAAATAGCCTGTTGTATAGGTTTATCCAATTATGAAAGCGTAAAGAAAGTGTAAGCGGATAATCCTATATTTGTTTTTATAATACTAAAACCAATTAGTCTTTATGGACCATGTTTTTATTAAATAAAAATTTATTAAACAGCATTCCTTCAGTAATTCCGAAAGTAATAGCACCCAAAAAATGAGAATAGTAACCACTCATTCCTCTTGGAGCAATTAACTTACGTTCAATAAAAATCGAAAATAATAATTCTAAAGTTAACCATATCAATAGAGTTCCCCCAACACATTTTATGACTAAATGTTGTGAACCTATTTTTCTAATTGTTTGATATAATATGATCGCAATGAATCCCGCAATCACTGAATTTACAATTATGCCCATAATTAATGAAGGTTTATCACCTGTAATTAGTAAACTGGATAGGGTACAAGTGCTGTACTTATTATAGCCTAAACCTATCAATATTTGACTAACTATCTCACTTGGTATTATAGATATTATTCCAATTATGCTTGCAATTAAATACTTATCATCATTCAAAGTAGTCACTCCTCTTCTTAAATAAATTATAATTTTATTATGCTACTTTAATAAACATTTATACTATATAGGTGGCTATTTTTTTGCCTAAAAATTAATTATAATAAAACAACGAAAAAAAGAGGGAGAAAACTCCCCCAATTATTAAAACTATAATTAAAACTCATACTTATTTCGTACTGGGCTATACCCTAAATTATATATTTATTATACTCTAAAAATAATGTTTTTGCTGATATTGAAGTCCCCATCGTACTCAAAACTTAAAAGTATTGATAACGGTAAAATAATAACCTACAATCAATGTATACGGGGGTGTCAAAACTTATAGTCAAATGTAAAATCTAAAAGTAATTTTTACCTTTTTTAATAAATATCGCAGGAGAAAAATTGTTTTATGGTGAATTAATAAAAGAAAAATGTTAAAGCGCGAGGTGGCTTGTTTGCATAATTAATAGGAGTTAGATGAAGTATATAATGTCTATATTGAGAAGTTGGGAAAATGATCAAAGAGTGTAGGAACATCGCAGTCAGATAAAAAGTAATGTTTAAAAAGAGATCTCTTAGGTAAAGAATAACGGATATATATATGTCGAACTTTGATTATAGGGTGACATAACTATTGAAATTTGAAGTACAGACAATGTTCTTTGAAAATTGAATAATACGGTATTTACAATTATAGAAATATAGTGATGTATGAGTATATATGATATGCTATAATTTCTATAAATAAGGTTTAAATGGTATAATATTACTTATTAATATATTCAAAGGAGAGATACAATGAATAGAATATTTAATTTAGATGATATATCCAAGGAGTATATTATGACCCTGATTTTCAAACTAAAATGAAGTCAGTATTAATTGGAGATGCCCTAGGATGTGAAAAATTTATATCAATATAGATTTAATAAAATCGGGAGGAAAAGTGCAAAGTATCATACACATTCAAAAATAGTTCTTTCTCATAATGAGAGGAGAAGGCATATTAAGAATGGATGGAGAAGAAATATTAATAAAGGCTGGTAATGTTATTTCAAAACCTGCAGGAAAAAATATTGCACATCAGTTTATAAATAATAGCACAGAGTTATTACAGATACTTGATGTAGAAACTCGTGAAGAAGGTGATTTTGCTACATACCCAGATGAAGATATAATACTTTTAAGGGATCAAAAATTGTCTTATAATATTAGCGATAACCTTAACTATTGGTCTTCAGACCATAATGAATAATATTCTTATTAAGCGTCGTAACTACTAAAAGCGAATAAAAAACACCGTATTATTCATAACTGAATTTACGGTGTTTTTACGTTGCATTTCAATAATAGTTCGTCATAATCAACTGTAAGAGGTATCAGATTATTTGTGCAGGTTGTCTCTATAATCTGTAGTTGGAAATTTAATACTTATTTGATGATTGTCATGAATACCGTAGTTAGTCGCCATCTTTACTAGAATATCATTAATTTCGGAGGTGTGTTTTATGGGCATTTTAAAAGTTGCATTGTTACAATTAATTCAAAATAGTAATGCAAAGGAGAATTTGAAAAAAGGATATGAATATTGTAGATTAGCAAAGAAAATGGGGGCTGATATTGCTTTATTCCCTGAAATGTGGAATAACGGATATTCCCTTCCCAAAACAATAGAAGAGGTCGAAAAGTGGAAAGAAACAGCAATAGATCAAAATCACGAGTTTTTCATAAGTTTTAAAAATCTAGCAAGAGAACTGAACATGGCAATTGGGATAACCTATTTAGAGAGAAGGGGAGGTTTACCTAGAAATACAGTTTCTTTAATTGATAGGTTTGGTAATTCTGCACTTACATATGCAAAAGTACATACTTGTGATTTTTCCACAGAAGCATTTTGCACACCTGGTGATAATTTTTACACTTGCGATTTAGATACCTCTATGGGCAGTGTAAAAATCGGAGCTATGATATGTTATGATCGAGAATTTCCTGAAAGTGCAACAATTTTAATGCTTAAAGGTGCCGAAGTAATCCTAATTCCTAATGCGTGTGAAATTGATGAAACTAGGAAGTGTCAGTTAAAAACAAGAGCTTATGAAAACATGGTAGGTGTTGCATTAACCAATTATGCTAAAGGTACTTGTAATGGACATTCTATGGCTTTTGAGGTTGTTTCATCTCGTGAAATAATAAAGGGAAAAGAATGGATTTCAAGAAATACACTGATTGTTAAGGCGGGGGAAGAAGAAGGAATATTTGTGGCATGTTTTAATATTGATGAGCTAAGAGAATATAGAGAAAGTCAAACTCGGGGTAATGCTTAACGTTAACCAAAGGTATATTCATTATTAATTTCTGGGGAAGTTAATGAATCATTTAAGAGAAAAGATGCCAGACGTTAAAAAATAGGCGGCGCCTAACAAAATGTTGCCGTTCGCCTTGGCTAGAGAGTTCTTTTATAAGTATAGGACATATTTATAAAATACTTTGGCGAGGAATATCCTAAATAGAAATATGGACAATGGTTTATTGTAGCGAAGAAGATTACTAGTTCGCAAATTTTCTAAATAGTTCACAATAAATTACGATTGATGAATAATCGTGTAATATTACGAAGTAAAGATTATTAAAAAATGTGAGTATGGAAGTGATAAAAATGATAAGGCAGATAGAAAGAGATGAGATTGAAGTATGTGTACAAGTAATCAAAAAAAGTTTTGGAACAGTAGCACAAGAATTTAGTCTTACAAAAGAGAATTGTCCAGGGAATGCAAGTTTTATGAAAGTTGAAAAATTATATAAGCAGTATGATGAAGGTCGACCAATGTTTGCTTATCTGGATAATGGTATCATTGTAGGTTATTTTTCGCTTAACAAGAATGATGGTGGGAGTTTTGCACTGAATAATCTTGCTGTATTGGTAGAATATCGTCATAAAGGTTATGGCAGAGAAATGATTATTTTTGCAATGGATAAAGTCAGAGAAATGGGAAGTAATAAAATGACTATTGGATTAATTGAAGAAAGTACGAAATTAAGGAATTGGTACAGTGATTTAGGATTTATACATACAGGTACAAGAAAGTTTAAACATTTACCTTTCACAGTGGGCTTTATGAAAATTGGACTTTAGACTTCAAAGCAATAAATATATGATTAATTTATTAAAAAGTATCTGTTAATTCAGGTACTTTTTTATTTTGTAATAACAATTAGAGGATTTTACCATTTTATGGCGAATTGGGATTATGAGGTGGTAATAATGGTTAAAAATGAAAAATTTAAAAAATGTAGCTTTGAATGGTATCAAAAGATTTTTAATGAAACTAAAGAAGACCAATCACGAATAGTGAATAAACGATTATATAAAGAGCTCTATGATTTCTATAAAAAGTATAAAAATTTAGACATAAACATTGAGAAGATAACCTTAAAAAAGAAAATTGGTCATTATAAAGGTCAGGGTACGAATTTAAATTTACAACTAATGGTTATAGCTTTGACAATATTAATTAATAGTGTTATTCAAATTGCTGGAGTTACATTTCATACAGTATTAGGGGTTACTAGTGGGATATGGTGCTTTATTATATCAATGATTATGTTTGCATTCATCGTTACTGATAGCGTAAAATCAAAATCGAAAGAAAAGAATTTTATATATTGTATCAGTTTACAGGTATTAGAGGATATTGAAAAAGAAAGGAATGAAGAACGAAAAAGAGTGGCTGAAGAATTTCAAACATTACTAATTGAAAAACTTGAACAACTCACAGTAACATTTGAAAAAGATAAAATAAATATGGTAGATAATGAAATTAAGAAAGGTCAAGAAGAAGTAGCAGTTACTAAACAGGAAAGTGAGTCTAAAAATATATTAATTAGATTTATTAGTAAGATTATTAAGTAGAATACAAAAATAGTATATTTTCATTGGATTATCCTAAAGATAAATTAAGTTGGAAAATAAATAATCTTAGGATGGTGTGAAAATGAAAAACGGAAAAATTACTTCAATATTTATTTTAGTTTGTATATCTATTATGTTATTTACTGGTTGTAGTTCTACTACTAAAAAGGCACCGATGAATCCCAAAACGGTCATTAATGATACTGAAAAAGGTATCTCGACAGCTATGAAAACTATTTACAGTGATACTCTTAAGGGTCTAGTTAAAGTTAAAACAATAACACAGACTCAAGCAAATAAAGTAATGGAAGAAGTAACAAAGAATTGGTCGAAGGCTAAAGGTAGCATTAATAGATTAGATAAATTGGTGAAGAATAAGGTAATTAACCAAAAACAAGCAGATAAAATAAACAAAAAAATTGAAAAGGCTAAGAAAGATATTGAGAGTAAATAGTTAAGTGTAAAATTACTCGTAAAATAAGATAGGAGCTGAAAGAGGCTTCTTTTTTGTCGTGTAGATTAATATATATAATAATAATTAGTTGTCATCAAGCCGCTAGAGCATTTATTGTTCTCATAAGTTATCATATTAAAAGGATAGTATTTTAAATTATAGACTATTTATAAAATTTTATTTACTGCATCATATAAAGTTAAGGAATAAGAATTGAGTTAAATTTAATTAAACTTAATTAAAATTGTATAGATGATAAAACTTTTATATAATTATATAATTCAATTAAAGATTGTTAATTATAATTGCAAATGAGGGTATAAACAAGGTTTTAGAGCTATTAATAGTGTAATTAATAAGGTGAGGAAACTTACCTTTCTTTATTTTGTTTGAAAAACATTGAAAAATGGTATAATTTCATAATTCTATGTATATCTATAAATACGTAAAGTGAGGTGTTTAATTATGTTAAAATATCTAATGTCAAAAACATCAATGGTAATTTCTCTTATTATAGTATTTCTTTTTTCTATGAATGGAACAGTATTTGGCGCTGTTTCTCCGCTGTATGATTATGTATCATTGGGTGATTCCTTGGCGGCAGGACAGACTCCATATGGCAACAATGATTCCTATGGTTATACAAATATCATAGTAAACAAGCTTGCTGATGCTGGAGTTTTAGGTGGCTACGGCGACTATGGCGTATCCGGCTGGACTACACAGAACGTATTAAATCAGGTTACTACTGATACTGACGTTCAATCTGCCCTTAATAACGCTGAAATTGTTACTTTGGATATTGGGGCTAACGACATTTTTAGGGTGATTGAATGGGCAAATCAACTCAGTACTATGACTCCACAACAAACGCTACAAACTTATCCCGGTTCCATGGAGACAGCAGAGCTACAATCATTGTTGATTTCTTCAAAAACCCTTGAACAAAAAATCACGGCAATACTTGGGATTGAAATCACGGCAGTTCAGTTTAAATTAGAAAAGATAATTCAAGCAATAAAAGTTTGTAGGCCAGATACTAAAATTTATGTAATGGGCTATTACAATGCATTACCAGATATGCCTCGATTTTTGCCTCTTCTTGAACAATTGGATGATAAAATAAGACTTGCAGCTACTAGTAATGGAGCAACTTATGTTGACACCCAGGCATCAATGAACAAGCATTTAACTAAATATCTTCCTGGTGACGTTCATCCGACTGTTCAAGGCTACAGAACAATTGCACAGGATTTTTGGGGTTTTATTCAGACAGACTTTTTAAGAGGATTAAACTAAAATAAATTACCCTTGGTTCAAAATAATTTGAATCCGGGTAGGAGTTTAGCACCTGAATTAATTACATTAGTTTTTATTGTCTTTACTACAGGTTATGTATGCAAAGATTTATTTGCATTTCACAAATACAGACCGATTATAATTTTTCTAATAATATGTATAGGTGTTGTTATAGCTTATATTATTAGAAAACTTATATATAAACGTAGGTAATATTATTGGTTCACATTGTTCTTAAAGTTCGTCATAAACAATTGCAAAAATTACTAAGGCATTAGATAAACTTGGCAGGTTGTGTCTATAATGAGAAGTTCAAAAAATGAAAGTTATAGCTTAAGGGCATTGAACTTACTAAAGTGCCATTTACTCCAGTTTTACAACAAATATAAATACATAAAAGTATTACTTAAAGTTGAGTCATACTTTTCTTAAATGGTACATCAATCGTGATTCTACGATACATGAACAATTGTAAAATAATACGCAACAAAATAGAGTAGAATTAAAAACTATTTTTAACGAAAGGGTGTGGTAAATTAAATGAAGAAGGATTTATCATCAAAAGAAAAAAATTCGTATATATGGTTAATTATAGGTGGTATTCTTTTAGTGTTCTTCAATGGGAGATGGGTAATACCAATTGCATCATGGATTGCTCCAGTATTTCTTATTCATTTCTATAGGATAAATAAAAATGTAAAGGGCCTATTTCTGCCTTTATTAGTACTAGTTGTAACAATCTTCTTTTCATTTAAAGGTGTTACTGGTATTAATAGTTGGATTGAATATCCCGTCTTAGCAGGACTCAGCATAGTTTTTTACTTGCCATTTTTGATTGATAGAATTATTGAACCTAAAATAAAAGGTTTTAAATCTACTTTTATTCTTCCATTTGCAGGAGTAACTATTGAGTATGCACTTTCCATTGTCAGTCCTTATGGAACTTGGGGTTCTCTCGCTTATACTCAGTATGGCAATTTGCCTTTAATGCAGCTAGCTTCTGTTACAGGAATTTGGGGTATAAGTTTTATGTTATATTGGTTTTACTCTTATGCGAATTGGATGTGGTTAAACGAGTTTAATATTAATAAAATAAAGAATGGAACAGCTATTTTCATTTCTGTATTTACTTTAATGATGTTATTTGGAGGACTTAGGACTATTATATTAAAGCCAATAGATAAAACTGTAAAAGTTGCATCGATAAGTGTACCACATAAATACCTGAACAAAGATATACATGCAGCTATGAAGAATGAAAACTATTCAAAGGAGGATAAAGAATTATTTAAACAAAAAGTAGGTATTCTACAAGATGAATTATTAAATAAAACAAAACAGGAAGCAGAAAACGGTGCAAAAATAATATTTTGGGATGAAGTAAGCACACCTACATTTAAAGAAGATGAAGATTTATTGCTAAATAAAGTAAGTAGTATTGCAAGACAAAACAATGTAAATATTTTATTATCATTGTGTACAATCCAGCAAGGAAATGCTTATGATGAAAATAAATCTGTGTTTATTGATGGAAAAGGTAAAATAAAGTATACATATCTTAAATCAAAAATAGTGATAGGAGATAATGATAGGGTTGGCGATGGAATAATTAAGTATGTAGATACTTCTTATGGAAGAGTAGGAAACGCTATTTGTTTTGATGCAGACTTCCCCTCATACATAAGACAAGCTGGGAAGGACAATATAGATATTCTACTTCTTCCGAGTTCAGATTGGAAAGAAATAGACCCTATCCATACAAAAATGGCTGTATTCAGAGCAGTGGAAAATGGATTCTCAATAATCCGACAAGTGCAAGATGGATATTCACTATCAACTGATTATCTAGGAAATACCATTTCTTCAATGGATTATTTTAATACAGATAATAAGGTTATGATATCTTATGTTCCGATAGAAGGGGTAAAAACAATATATGCTTCAATAGGAGACATTTTTGCATGGGTTTGTACCTTTGGATTTTTAATTATGTTAGTTGTTAATTTTAAATCAAAAAATTCCTGTAAGTAATCTAAACGACATTTTTATATAAAAGTATATAAAAAATTTTGAATAATGTTTAATTCACATTTTTCATTTATGTCGATACAAGTAAACCCATATAATTAGATATGGGTTTACTTTGTTAAGCTCGTATTGATAACCTGAATGTAACACAATACTGAACTGCACCATATAAAAATATATTCATCCTCTATTTCTATCTCTTTAGCCACAATAATTTGTCTTTCTAAAGATTGATCCTTACTACTTACTCTTCCATAAAAAAACTTCTCATATTATATAACTCCTTCAAAAATTTATATGATAATTATAAATTTAGTTCAAAATGTATACAAGTCAGATGAAATATTTCATATATAAATTTTTTGTATATTTGAAATACAAAAAGTGTACTTATAAGACTATGTCACAAAGTACACTTTGTGACATAGTCGTGAATCCAATTTTAGAGCAAATAGAAAAAGTAACCAAATAATATTTATTTATATTAAATACACAAACCAATAACAGTATAACTACAATAACAGTACCTTGACAGTCATAGTAATATGATGTATATTGTTAATGTGGAGGTGACACAATGGCAGATAATAAAATGTCCTCTGATTTACTCAGAGGACATACGAATACAATTATATTGAAATTATTGATGAGCAGTGATAAATATGGGTATGAAATATCAAAATTGATACATTCAAACTCTGGTGGTGAGTATGAACTTAAAGAGGCAACTATGTATTCAAGCCTTAAGAGGCTAGACAGTGATGGTGATATAACTTCTTATTGGGGGGATGAGACCCAAGGTGGAAGAAGAAAGTATTATAAAATTACCAAAAAAGGAAATGAGACTTATTTTGAAAATAAAAAAAATTGGGAGAACGCTAAGCGTATCTTGGATCAATTATTATAAGAGAAAGGTGGTAATAACAATGAATGAGAAATTAATTAAATATTTAGAGGAAATATTTTCAATATATGAAGATTCGCAAGTAGTTAAGGAATTGAAAGAAGAATTGTTTAATAATTTACAAGAGAAATTAAGTGATTTGAAAAACCAAGGTTATGACGAGGAAACTGCTTATAGCATGACAATTAACTCCATTGGCGATATATCAGAGCTCATAGGAAGTATCGCTGCAAAGACAATAGAATTACAGGAGAGGGTAAGAAAGGATTTTTCAAATATTAATCTCCAAAATTCTGATTTCAAAGGGGTAAAAGTACATGATGGGAAATTTAACGGCAGCGCTCTAAAAGAATCAGACTTCAGCAATTCAGATTTTAGTAACAGCTCCTTTAAAGGCACTGATTTACAGAATTCTGATTTTAAAAATGTAACTTTACATGATGGAACGTTTAATGGTAGCGGACTTAAAGGATCAGATTTTAGCGGTTCAGATTTAACTAACACCTCTTTTAAAGCTTGTGATTTGGCTAATGTAAGATTTGATGGTGCTAATCTTACCGGCGTAAAATTAATTCAGGTCGGTCTGAAAAATATGAGTTTTAAAAGTTGTGTCTTAGATTATACGGATTTTAGCAGTTCGGATTTGTCAGGTGTATGTTTTGATAATCAAACGTTAATTGGTACTATCTTTAATTGCACGGGGTTAAAAGGGACATCTTTTAAAAATGTAGTATTTAGAAATGTGTACTTTAAAAACGCTCAGGTAAAAAAAGCTATTTTTGACGGTGCCAAAATGGATAAATTGACCTATGCTGTTTTAAAAGGAAGCAATGCAAACTTGACTAATGTCACAGTTATATAGGGGGTAAATGCAAATATGATATAAAATAATATAGCTATTACTGTAAGTGGTATTGAAAAGTCCTATAAGAACCTAAAGGTGCTAAGGGAAATCCATTTTACTGTAAAAGGGAAGCATTTATGCCCTCCTGGGCTCCACCGGTGCGGGTAAAACTACAATAATTAAAATCCTGACCACTTTACTTAATCCAGATAAGTGAAGCGCTCAGATCTGCGGTTTTGACATCGCTTCGCAATCAAATCAGGTACGGGGCGTAATCAGCCTAATAGGTCAGTCTGCAGCAGTGGACGAGATTTTGACTGGAAGAGAGAATTTGCGTATTATTGGAAAACTATGTCATATTTAAAGTGTAAATAGCAAAGCCGATGAATTACTTGAACGGTTTCATTTACTTGATGCTGCAAACAGGAGGGTATCAACTTATTCCGGCGGTATGCGCCGAAAACTTGACCTGGCGATGAGCTTGATTTGCAATCCCTCAGTTATATTTCTTGACGAACCAACCACAGGACTTGATCCTCAAAGCCGCAAGGCTATGTGGGAAAGTATCAAAGACCTCAGCCATTCAGGAGTTACCGTATTTTTAACTACGCAGTATCTTGATGAGGCGGATGAGCTTGCCGATCAAATCGCTATCTTAAATGATGGAAAAATTGTAGCCGAAGGAACCGCGTCAGAATTAAAAAAGTTGATTACACATAGGCATATTGAACTGAAAATTCATCATAAAGAAGCAGTACAAATGGCGTGTAATTTACTTGATGAATATACTCCAAGCACAAGTGAAGAGAATCAAACACTTACCATTTCTACGGATGGTAGCATAAAACAGATAACTAGCATTCTTAACCTACTTGAAAACGCGGACATAACTGTTGCTGAATTTTCACAAAAGTTACCAACACTTGAGGATGTACCCATATATAAAATTAATATCTATATAAGGGGTGATTTAATGGTAATAAATAATTTATTAGAGATTTGTTTAAATATGCACTACAAAATACGAAAAGAGTTCGCCAAATTACTAAATATAAGTAAAAAATTAAAAAAATCACATTTATAAAAATATAACATAATATACTATTGAATTATTATTTCAGGAGGTTTTTCGTGTATATTATGCCAAGAGTAGAGAATCCAATGATGTATAATCCTCAATTACAGGAGGCACTTGTGGGGGTAAAAGAAGCAGTTCAAGGTGAAAGAGAAGATGAACTTTTTTATGATTACCTTATAAGTGTAGCGCCTACTAGAGAAGAAAAAGCTATTATAATTTCTATAAGGGATGATGAACGCAAACATAATAGATTATTCAGAAAAATTTATAAAGACTTTACAGGGATGGAAGTACCAACTGGTGGTGAAGACACCTTTGAAAAACCAAGTTCTTATATAGAGGGTATTAAAAAAGCTTTATTTGGAGAGTTAAGAGCCGTAGAAAAATACAGAGCAATTAAAAGAGCTTTGCCTATAGGTCCATATAGAGATGTATTATTTGATATAATTACAGACGAGATAAAACACTCATCAAAATACAATTATCTATTTACCTTAAATAGCAGTTTGAATATTCCATCTACGAGTAGAGGCTTGGTACAAGATACTTCTAAATTTACACCAGACGACTGGGTAAGATATATAACTCCATTAGTAACTCGTGCTTTAGCAGAAGCTAAAGAAGGGATTAATCCAGAACATTTATATCAAGAATTTATATTATCAGGAGTGCTTGTAGGACTAGGAAAGAACCCTCAGGAGGCTATTGAACAAGTTGAACAGTGGGAAAGGGATGGTACATCACAGCTGCTTGCAAAGAGTAAAATGGCAAGAGGCTACAATTACTAGAGTGTAAAAATGAAATGTGATAGCTTAGTATTTAAGTTATCACATTTCATTTTTACATGATTTTTATAATTACCCTTTAAGTACACCAACCTTAGGAATCTTAGCTAATTTGCTTGCCACTCCATGGCAACTTTCAAACTGTGAGCTTAAATCTTTACCAGCAGTTAAGCCAAAGTGTGTAGCTCCGCTCCATTTTGAATTATCACTTACATCATATACAATTCCATTAACTGCTACATAAGCAGGTTTTCCCATAGCACCATCATACTGAGCAAGTTCACTTAAGGTAAATTCCTTGGTTTGCCTATGAGCTCTTTGTTCCTTTTGATAGTAGTCACCGCGGTGCTCTTCAGCAGCTTGTGCATCTGCTTTAGTTACATGAACTGTACCACGTGGATGCTGAGGTGGTGCATAAATAGAGTACAATTTAAGCGGTTCATAACCTGTATTGATTAGATTGTGCCATTTACCAGCAGGTATAACGAAGGCAAACTCATCATAGACTCTTTCTTGAAAATCCAACCTATCTTTTCTATCACCCATTTTAACAATTCCTTGACCTTGTTCTATACGAATGAATTGATCAAGATTAGGATGAACCTCTAAACCTATGTCTTCCCCAACATTGATACTCATCAAGGTAACTTGCAAATAGCTTCCTGTCCATAAAGCGGTACGATAAGTATCATTTTGCTTAGTAGCTTCATTAATATTAACTACAAAGGGGTCTGGTCCATAATCCTTCAATTCAATAAAACCATCAGCATCTGCTGATTCAGAAAAATTAAATCTTGAATCATAATCCATTTCATTGGTAAAAGGAATATACTGATTAGAAAAGTCTGAGTTATACATTGGTTCGTTAAAGTAGTAAGGACATTGATACGTGTTATAAGGATTATACATATTGCTCACTCCTTTCATAGGTTTACGATATTATCATATGCCCTATGTTCAGAGAAGGTGCTTCTATTCGCAGGAATTGAATTATGCATATCCCAAACATACACTCATATTATTCATATAATAACAATACTATATATTAGTATTACTATTTGCAAATAGGTGGTGTAATATTGACATTTTTAGAAAATTCAAGCCCCGAAGATTTAGTAGTTTTAACTAATATAATCGCTATTGCACTTTCAAAAAATAAAAGTGCTGATGAAACAAATGTACTTGGAAATTTTATTGTAGGTATAGGCTGGTTAATGCTAACTATCGCAGCTCAACAACAATATCTAGCTTTAAAAAAACAACCTAACAAACCCGAAACCGAAACTGATGCCTTTTATTGGTTAATAAATTAAGTACTATTTGAAAAAAATTAATTTATTAACCAATTCGCCCTTCTTTCAACATATGTAATTAGTCTACCGTTACTTTTGTTTGGCCATCATCTCAGTACATAGATACTCAACATTATATAGTTATTTATGTTAAATATCCATTTAACAAAACACCATCTGAAGATCAGATGGTGTTTCTTTTGGTTCAAGATAAGGGGTTTGTGTAGCAACGGAACGGCAATGGGAATGCCTTTATTTGTAAATATTTTAAAAAAAGTACTGCAATACCTCTTATCAATAACTATGCTTTCAATCACTTGGAGGAATTACTCCATTAGCGTTACCTGAACCCACACAAACAAGCTGCGAAGATGTTTGTGAAAAAGCCATTAGAGATAATTTAATTGTCGGAACTATTTATAATATTCAAGCAGGTGGTACTACAACAGGAAACAGACGTGTTAATGTTAAAGCTGTTGGATAATCTTTGTTGGTAACTCAGCTACTAATACAGATACTGCCATTACAACTTGTCAACTTGAGATAGCAGATCCTCAATAAGATTAATATCAATTTAATTGTATATGATTGTGGCAAAAACATGAAAATGATTTTGTCACAGTTTACTTGTATTAAATGCATAAATGTAGTGTATATTCTCAATTAGACACCATTTATGCAGTTTAAATAGTGATTTATTGCATATACAAAAGTATGAATGAGGGTATAGGCTAGATATAGGTATAAAATATTAAATGTTTTTTATCGCAATAATAAATAAAACCCATTTTATTTTCTTATATATAATTCATGGTAAAAATAGTATAATTAACTAAAGGTTTATCTCGTAATTGTATTTTATTACGGAGCAATGATTACATATGTTTTTATACGGAAAGGAGCGAAAATGATGGATTACAATGAAATTATAAAAGAAAACCCTATATTAGAATCAAACAGATTAATTTTAAGACCGTTTTCTATAGATGATATAAATGATGTGTTCTTATATGCCGGGGATGATATTGTAACAAAATATTTAACATGGCCATCACATACGGATGTATCGCAAACAGAGAGATCAGTAAAAGATCATTTTTTAGATAAAATAGGGACTTTTGCAATTGAGTTAAAAGCAGAGCATAGATGTATTGGGTGTATTGATTTAAGAGTATGTACTGATGATAATAAAGCAAATATTGGTTATGTACTAAACCGTAAATATTGGAATAATAATTATATGTCTGAGTCGTTGAATTTAATATTGGAACTTTCATTTTCAAAATTAGAATTGAATCGCGTTGAAGCTACACATTATGTAGGAAATGAAGGCTCTGGTCGTGTTATGCAGAAATGTGGGATGAAATATGAAGGGTTAGGTCTACAAGAAGTAAAAGTTAAAAACTTTTTCTATGACGTTGTTCATTATGCAATTTTGAAAGAGGATTGGATCAATGCAATGAAAGTTAAAAACCTATAAATTTGGAGGAGGATTACATATGAATAATTTTGAATTTTTAAATGTGAATAGAGAATTATTTGACTTAGTGCAACCGTTATGGGAAAAATTAAATAAACATCATGAAAATAACTCAAATCATTTTTCTTCTAAGTTTAGGAATTTCAAATTATAAATTTATTAATGCTGAAGAGTCAGAGCTGAATATAGATTTAATTAGAGATAAAGATAAGTCATTATATATTGGCTATTGCATCAGTACAATAAATAAGGACTTAACATGATAAAATTATAAAAAAAATTCTATTAAGCCACAATGTTGATTGCTTCGATTTTTATTAGAAAAGCTATAATATAGTTATAACTTGAAAGCATCAATCCATTGCTTCACTGGTTGAGACTAAAGACCAACTTCAATTACAGGGTATTGTTATTACTATGCTGACAAACAGTACAACTTTTGCTGGTAGTGAATGAAAAAAATTGGAGTTGGTTGATACTATGATAAGTTGGTCAATATATGGTGCAACTTATTATTGGTATACTAAAGACCTACTGAGAGACGCTTCTGTCTTTGCAAAAGAAGTCCTACCTTTTGTTATATCAGGTGTGAAAGCGTCAATTGAAAAGGTATAAAAATAGATTACATAACTTAGAGATGGAGGGATCAAAGAAGTGATTCATACATTAGCAATAACAAAAGATTTAATCCTAAAAAAAGATTTACCTTTGGAAAAACTTAATGATACCAATATAGAATGGTTTTGGGTAGATTTTGACTGTCCTACTCCAAAGGAAGCAGAACTACTTGATACTTATTTTCATTTTCATAAGCTTGCTATTGAAGATTGTCTTTATGATTTGCAACGTGCAAAACTTGACTATTACGAAGGATACAGTTTTTTTGTACTTCATTCGTTAAATGAAAAAACTTTATCACCTGAAGAAGTTGATATATTTATGGGTGAAAAATCTATAGTTTCCTTTCATAGTACTCATCTGGATGAATTTGATGAAGTATGGCAAAAAATCAATACCACTGAGAGCGCTTGGAGTCAAGGAAATATATATATATGCTACCACATACTTGATGAAATTGTAGATCATTATTTCCCAGCCGTTTATAATCTGGAGAATTTAATCGACGGAATTGGTGATAGTTTAACTAGGAACTCAATGGATAAAGTTTTTGAAATTCGTTCAAATTTACTTAAACTTCGCAGAATTATAAACCAAATGAAAGACTTGATTTATAGAGTTCTGAACTCAACTCATCTTGAAGAAATTAAAAATAACCGTGTTTATTTTGTTGATGTTTATGATCATCTTTTAAGACTTTCTGAAATACTCGAATCAAGCCAGGGAATAACTTCTGAAATACGAGATAGCTTTGTATCTCTTAATTCTCACAAAATGAATACTATAATGATGATTTTGACAGTTATCTCTTCAATATTTATTCCGCTTACATTCATTGTAGGTATATATGGCATGAATTTTGACTACATGCCAGAACTTCATTGGCGCTACGGTTACTTTTTTATTATAATTATAATGTTTCTTATAGGCATCAGTATGTCCTGGTGGTTTAAACGTAAAGGTTGGTTAAATCTTAAATAGATGTGTGTTTTTAGAATAAATCAGAATATTTAAAATTTAGCAATATAAGAACTGCTGAATTTTAAATATTCTCCTAATTGGATGTCACATGGGTTTTAGCATGAATTTTTGATTTAAAGAAAAAGAATGTAATTATTAATATTGTAACCATAGGTGTAATATATTCTGGTATTGCTATTTTAAAGCCTTTCTTACAATAAATACTGCAAACAATATACCGTTATAGACAAAACTCCTTCTAAAATTAAATAATTGTTTTTATCTATGTATTATAAGCCATTGATACTTAAACATTCAACACTTTATTTTCATCGAAAGAGATGCAATAGAGGTTGCATGGAGTAGGGGTTAAGTAGAAACTATTAATAAAATTTTGGGGTATACTATTCGCAATGAAAAAGGAAAGCCTACTAATTCAGAATTTATGGCAATGGTGGCTGACAAGTTAAGATTACAAAATAGCATTAGTTAGTTTGAATTAGTTAAGAAATTTTATTTTAAGCGTAATTGTTAAACTTTTTAGCTTAAAATTAGTATAGCAGGAAATCATACAACATAATAAACGTTATAGTGAATGCTCTTTCGATCTATTGGTATTGAATTAGATTCTAAAGGCATACAACATAACGTATATTATGTTAAATAATTTTTACATTTATTTAAGAATAGTGGTTTCTAACATTAGCCCAAAGCTACATCCAACACCATCATAATTACAAACCCTACCATAGCACCAATAGTTGCAATATCTGTTTTTGAATCCTGTTGTGATTCAGGTATTAGTTCTTCAACAACTACAAAAATCATAGCTCCTGCCGCAAAAGCTAACGCATAAGGAAGAATAGGTTTCATAGATATTACTGCAAATGCACCTAGCACACCTGCTATAGGTTCTACTATGCCTGACGCTTGACCGTATATAAAACTTTTTAATCGAGAGAAACCCTCTCGTCTTAATGGGATAGAAACCGCAGCTCCTTCTGGAAAGTTTTGAATGCCGATTCCAATTGCCAGTGCAACCGCTCCTGCTAATGAAGCCGATGGCATATTAGCTGCTACTGCTCCAAATGCGACTCCAACAGCAAGTCCTTCTGGTATGTTATGAAGTGTTATAGCTGATACCAATAGGACGCTTCTTTGCCAACTAGTTTTAATACCTTCCGCTTGTTCTATTGGTTGACTAAGACGTAGGTGGGGTAAAATTTTATCTACTCCAAAAAGGAAAGCGCCACCTGCTAAGAAACCTACAGCTGCTGGTATCCATGCTGGTGTACTTGTTTGCTCGGCCATCTCTATAGCAGGGGCGAGCAGCGACCAAAAACTCGCAGCAATCATAACTCCAGCCGCAAACCCAAGCATGCCATTTAGTACCTTTCTATTTATATCTTTAAATAGAAATACTAACGATGCTCCTAAAGCAGTTACACCCCAAGTAAATAGTGTTGCAAAAAGAGCTTGAGTTATCGGATCAAAACCTTTAAGCCAGGCTATTATCATAAAAAATCCTCCATTCATAAATATTATCTACTATCAAGTTCAAGAATACTTTCTGTAGAAATATAGCACATAGTTATTATAGGGACAACTATTTAAATTGCATGAAACCAGCACAATGAGTTAAAATCCAAATAATATAATTTGCTGTAGAGAAAAAAACTTTCCCCACACTAAAATATGATAAATATTTTATAAGTGTTACTAGTATATATAAATTATAAAGAATAATTTATATAATGGTGGTGATTAAATGGATAATAAATTTCATACTGTCCGTGGATATGAATTACAAGGATATAATAAAAATATGCTTACTCCTGCATTAGAAGATTATCTTGAAATGATATATAGGAATAGCCTAAAAGAAACATATATTCGAACAAATGTGCTTGCACAGCTTCTAAATGTTAAGGATTCTTCAGCTTCAAAAATGATAAAGAAGCTTGGAGAATTTGGATTAGTGAATTATGTTAAATATGGAATTGTAACTTTAACAGATGAAGGTAAGAAATTAGGAGAATTCCTATTGAACAGACATAATATAATAGAAAATTTTTTAACTTTTATAGGATGTACAGAGGATAAGTTAATTCAGGTAGAATTGATAGAGCATATTATTACTACGGATACGGTGAAAAATATGCAAACTTTATATGACTTTTTTAAAAGTAACAAAGATATATTAGAAAAATATATGAATTATAAAAAATGTTAGAATAGATTGCTAAAAATTAATATTCTGAATGTAACATAAGTGTAATTGTGTTATATTCGTAAAAAATAACAAAGCGTTGATAATGTTGAATGTAAGAACATATATTTTTTAGCGGAGAAGTCATACTCTCTGCATAAAGAATGTTAGGGTATTTCTTAAATTTATCTTAAAATAAAAATAATCCTCCCAAATTGAGAGGATTATTTAATATCTACATATAAATTTATAGCTTTATTTACAGCAGAGCTTAAAACTGTTTTTAATGTATAAGGACTTCCTTCAAAATGAAAATCTTTAAAGTATAACTTCAATTGCTGTTGGCTTAAGCTTTGGGAATTGACATCAGACTAATTGAATTCGGATTATCAATTTTTGTAGAGTTATTTTTACCATTTACTAAATAGGTTCTACTTAGATCTAATTCTAAAGAAGGATCATCTGTGTTTTGAATGTTTAAAATAACTATAACATAATTATCCATAACCTCAATATTAGTTAAAGAAATAGATAGTTTTGAGTAATATTTGAAAATGGTGAGCGATGCTGGAAATGGTTTAAGGATTATGATTACAGCTCAGACGATTTTATATTAATTGGTAAAAAGTTTGAAGAAAACTATAATGTACAAAAGGGCAAGGTTGGCAATGCAGAATGTAAGTTGTTCGAAATGAAAGACGGAGTTGACTTTGCAAAGACGTGGCTAATTAAATATAGATTTTCCGCAATTTGAAAGGCAGTGATTTAAATGAAAGAAACCTTTGAGCAATGCTTTAATAATAATGATTTTATACTAATGGAAGGCGCCATAAGTGAAAGGTTAAAAAGAGAATATTATATAATGCCTAATAGGGAAATTACACTCATATTGTGAAGAATATGAAGCAGATAGATATTTTCACGGTATGGAGATATTATATAAAGAAAATAGAGTTCTAGAAAGAATATATGAAGGAGAAAAAATCCGCCAGGGATTTATTGATTATATAGTTAAAAAAATATAAATATAATACTATTTTTTGAATCCTTCAATTCATGTTAAGTCGAAATATTTATATATTGCATAACAATATATTAAGGTCATCAAGCCCTTTTCGCATATGATTTTTTAAAAGTTAATTAATTCCAATTACTTTGCAGTACACGGTAGCTACCCTGTCATTACCCCGATTAATAGAAAATGTTATTACTGATTCAGATTATAGAAAAAAAGGGCATGCAACAAAAGCACTAAATATGGCGATTGAAATTGCAAAAGATAATAATTGCTATAAAGTTATGCTTTTAACAGGTTCGAAAAAAGAAGAGACATTAAGGTTCTATGAACAAATAGGATTCGTTAGAGGAATAAAGACAGGATTTATTAAAAATCTTTAGGGAAAAAATTTTACTACGCAGTTTTCTTAAAGTGTGTTGCAATGGTAGATAAATGTGCGGAAACTTGTGGGAGGAGGCAGCTTAAATGGATAGGAAAGTCTTAGAGTCAGAAAGGTTGCTTTTAAAGCCTTTATCTTATAATGAACTATCATGTATTAGTGAAAATGAGATTTATAATATTAAAATTATCATTGAATTAGAAGCAATATCTAATTTTGTTAAATCAGCAATATCAAAGAAGCTGGTCAAAATGAAAAATGTTAATGAGAATATTCATGAATGGTATACATACTGGCTAATCATTAATAAAGATAATCAAACGGGGATAGGTTTTATTGGTTTCAAAGGGGTGTTAAGTGAAAATGGTTATTCAGAGGTTGGTTACAGTATTTCACCTAATTATAGAAATCAAAACTTTATGACGGAGGCCTTAGATACATTGTTAAAATGGGCTTACGGATTCCGAAAATGTAAAGGAATAATTGCTAAAGTTTTAAAAACAAATATAGGCTCTAATAAAGTATTAAATAATTGTAATTTTAAAGTGGATAGTTCTACTGAGCAAGAGGATAATTATATTATTGAATTCAGATAAAATAAATAGTTGGATTTAAGAAACATTTGTATAATAGTGCGGGGTAAAGATTTTTTATATTTTCTTTGACAACAAATCAACGAATAAGGAGGAAATCATATGGAAGTTGACCATATCTATATATGCACAGAAACCAAAGCACCAGCTGGTAACTTACTTGTAGAATTTGGACTTGTATAAGATTCTTCAAATAATCACCCTGGGCAAGGTACAGAGAATAGGAGATTTTATTTTCATAATTTAATGTTGGAACTTTTATGGATAGAAAATATAGAAGAAGTACAGAATGAGCGAACTAAGCCAATGAGATTGTACGAGCGTTGCCTGCCAACCACAAATATGATTTCTCCATTTGGTATCGGACTCAGACCTACAAAGGAAAAGGCTGAAAAAGCACCATTTGCTGTATGGAATTATTACCCAAATTATTTGCCCGATTTTCTTAAAATTCAAGTAGCTGATAATACACCACTGAGTGAACCAATTACCTAGTATATTAATAAATATTTTAAGACATTAGTTACATTTTTATTGTTTCTGCATACTATAAATTATAATGAATTTTATGGATATTTATGTATGAGCAAAATAAATGATCAAGTACGAAGTAAAACACTATCAATAGAAGAATATAATTATCGCATTTAACATAAAATAATACCTATTAAGAAATGTTGAAATGTTGGCAATGACATATAGAACATAACGGTTACCAATGCTATTAATTTATGAAAGAACCTTTTGTACAGCCGACATACAGGTAAAAATCGGCCATATACCGGAATCAATATACAGTATGTAATTTTTAAAGCGTTTCATTTGAAAATTAAAATAAATAAGGTTTTGAAGTTATGCAAATAAACAAATCGACCAAAAGACAAGAGAGGTGTATAAAATCTCTCTTATCTAACATGCTTACTTTCTACCAACAAACAATTTCATTAGCATATCACTAACTAATATTGCTGTATTTGCAAGTTGTCCCTTGTAAATACAAATGCTTGCTATAATACCTATAAATACAGTAGAAAGCACTATATTTAAAAAAGGAAGAAAGTGTTTATTATTAATCAAATCAATAATAAACTTGTGGTTCTCTTTTGCTTCTAATAATATTAATTCATTTGTTTTTGGTTTCGGTTTTGAGTTTGATTTTCTTGTTGTCATAATATACACCCCTTCTTTTAAATATTTTTTGACGATACATTGGTCATATGTGTCGTCAATTAAATTTTTAAAAGAACTAAGGTAGCAAAGCATGACCAATGCTATCGCTACCTTAGCAATGTATACTTTTGTCAACAAGAAATCAACCGAAACAATGTGTTTATATTACCTATGCAAATTATGATCTTTAAAAAAACTCTCCATTCTATCATTAACATTTCCTCTTCAAGGTTAATTTAAATTATTATAATGAAATGGATTACTATACACATTAATTATACATCTTTGTTAAAAATTTACAATAGTGTTTTTTAATTAAATAATATTTTCGATATAAGTTATTGAATGGCAATACATGGTATTTAATGGTATAATTTAGATATAAATTTTTTCTGATTTGTATTGATCACTTCAATCTGTAAATTTTAATTATAGTAAATTTATAGATATCCCAAGCAGATATATCTTTTAAATTGATAATATTTATTTTTATCAATATTTTAATATATACAAAATATTAAAAAAGCGGAGGTGTGTTAATGTGAGAAAGTATACATTAATCAAGGATAAGATTGATCCAAGGGACTTGAAGTATAGACAGAGACATATTGTCAATGTTGAATTACTTCCTGGGAAAATTGATCTTAGAGAAAAATGTTCTCCTGTTGTAGATCAAGGTCAATTAGGAAGTTGTACTGCCAATGCAATTGTTTCAGGACTTAGAGAGTTTATGCTGCTCAATAATAGTTCCCGCAAACCTTTTGAACGATTATCCAGACTTTTTTTATACTGGTGGGAAAGATATTTAGAAGGTACCATAAATAGTGATAGTGGAGCATCCCTTAGGGACGGAATGAAGGTTCTTAAACAAAAAGGTGTTTGCCGTGAAGTTTCATGGCCATATGACATAACTACCTTTGAAAATTCTCCTACTCAAAATGAAATAATCGAAGCTAATGACTATATAATTTCAGGATATCAAAGAATACGTTCAGTTAATGAGGTTAAACATGCTTTACTGCTTAGTCATCTATTGGTATTTGGGATGACTGTATATCAATCTTTTGAGTCAGTGGGTAATGATGGTATAGTTCCAATACCTAAAACTGAAGAGAAGCAGCTTGGTGGACATGCTCTGTGTATTGTTGGATATGATGATAATATTAATAATGGAAGCTTTATTGTTAGAAACTCCTGGGGTGAAACTTGGGGTGATTCAGGATATTGCTATATGCCATACAGTATGTTCAAATCTATATTTGATATTTGGACTGTTAAATTAGGAGAATAAACGAAAAATCAATAGGTTTTAACGCTTGTTGGTTTTTTTAGTAATAGGGATACACGTTTTATAATAAAAATTGAGGAGTGAATTTATGAGAAAGAAGAGGAAATTAACATTAACTTCGTTTGGATTGTTTTTAAATTTAGATTTCACCCCACTTCAAAACTTCTATTTTTTATCTAATAAGTCTCCAGCTGTTGTACATGCTGCAACTACTTTACCATCTAACACTAAAGACGGAGCAATACTTCATGCTTTTGATTGGTCATTTTATAATATACAAAATGAGTTGCCTAATATTGCAGCAGCAGGATATAAATCCATTCAAGTTTCACCTATACAAGGAACCAAAAGTACAAGCACTGATCCATCTCAGTGGATGATATTGTATCAACCAACTAATGAAGCTATTGGCAATGCCCAGCTTGGAACTTTATCTGATTTTACAGCACTCTGCAGCGTTGCAAAAACCTATGGAATTTCAATAATAGTAGATGTGGTTATGAACCATATGGCAAATAACGGAAATTCAAATCAATTAGATCCTTCAGTTGATCCAAGTTTTCAAGATCCAAGCTTGTATCACAATCTAGGACAATGTGCAGATTGGAGTAACAGGTATGACATAACACAACAAGGTATCGGTATGCCTGATTTAAATACTCAAACCGCTGCAGTTCAAAACAAGGCAATAATATTTTTAAATCAATGCGTTGATGCTGGAGCTTCTGGATTCCGCTTTGATGCAGCTAAACATATTGAAACAAATATAGGACTAGATGCAGGACAATCCTTGTCTGGAAATTATTGGAATAATGTTCTTGACAATTTGCATAATAAATCAAGCATATTTATATACGGTGAAATATTACAAGATGGAACAGCAGACAATATTGCCAGCTATGAAACATTTATGAACGTTACAGCTACTAATTATGGTGGTAGTGTAAGAAGTGCAATTACTTCAAACAATCTAAGCCAATCAAGTGGTATGGGTGGTATAGATCCAACTACAAGTGTGAATTTTTTTGAAACTCATGATACTTATGGGGATGGTTCTACTCGTAGTTTAACACAGTGGCAAAGAAAAATGGGTTGGGCTATTGTTGATTCACGTGCAGGAACCACTCCTTTATTATTCGTTAGACCAACTAGTTCAATTGGATCCGTAGGTGATTCTTTATGGAAAGATGTTGACGTTGTAGCATTAAATCAGTTCCATAATGCAATGGTTGGTCAAAACGAATATCTAAGATGGACAAACAATAATCAAACTATGTTAATAGATCGTGGAACTACTGGTACAGTAATAGTAAACGCTGGTTTAAGTGTTAGTATTAATTCTGCTACTAACTTAGCAAATGGCACGTACACAAATCATGGAACAGCAAGTTGTACTTTAACAGTTTCAAATAGAACAATATCTGGAAGCATTCCAGCAAATTCAATTATTACTCTATATGATGATACCATTACTACCTATGCTCCTCACGCTGGTTACAAAGTAGATTACGATAGTAGCAAGTTACTTACAGGTAACAGAATTACAGTTTACTATAATGGTTCTCTAGCTAATTCCATAAGTGTTTCATTACATTGGGGGATCAATGGTTGGACTAATGTAACTAATGTTGATATGACTAAAGCCTCAAATGGCTTTTGGCAGGCTGATGTAACTATTCCTGCTTCAGCTACAAAATTAGATTTTGACTTTACAGATGGAACTATTTGGGATAACAACGGTAATCAAGATTGGCACCTTCAAATATGGCCATTATCTGTACCCGCTAATGTAAGTCCAGCACCTACAGCTAACCAACCAGTCACAGTGTACTATAATGGAAGCTTGGCGGCCAATGCTACATCCATGACGTTACATTGGGGATATAGTAATTTTACAGCTCCAACTGACGCAACAATGACCAAGCAATCTAATGGACAATGGGCAGCAACTATAACAATGCCTTCTGCAAGTTACATGCTTAATATGACCTTCCAGAATAATGCACATACATGGGATAGCAATAACTCTACAAATTATAACTACTCTTCAACACAATAAATATAATTGATCTAACCTAAGAACAAAATCGAATATGAGAGTTTCAACTAAATAACCGGATACAAGAAGGTAACTGCTAATAACAATTACCTTCTTGTTGCACAGTTATAATATATATATTTGTCTTTCGATATATTCCCAGTATAGGCCAATTAGAGGAAGAGGAACGCGAACTAATAGTCCTCAAAGTGGCATTATATGGTGATGAAAATGGTCCGAAATAGTTCGTTAAATACATTGACTTCAAACATTAAACTGTATTTTAGTAATTATAACTATCGAAGAAAAAAAGAGTTTTATAATTGAATATATATATAGAAAAAATATTAAAATGATATATGGTCCCGTGGAAGTTTTCCTCCACGGGAATTGTATTACATGAAACATGTCACAAAGACAACTTCTATTTACCTCTATAAGGAAAAACATAATAAAATTATTAAAAAGCTTATTTTATCTCATAATATCGATTGTGTTGAATTTTATTAAATTTATTAAAGGAGGGATGATTTAAGTGCCTGATGAAAAAAAACGTTACGTTGGTGAAATTACTGAAGAAGAAGTTAAAAACTTAATCAAAAATGATGACAGAGCTGCCAAAGAAAATTTTTATTTTATACATGAATGTTATTCCGATGAAGCGAAGAATCAATTAGTCGCAGATCTGTTCAAGAAAGCAATAGATTATGGTCATAATGCTGAAAAGATAAAATAACATCAAGGGTAACGTTTACACGCCAGCAACTAAATCACTACTTAATGCAAATGATGTTGCTAGTGTTTGCTAATAATACGATAAAATCCATTTAATATAATAAGTCTGCTAAGAACAAATGTCGTGAAATCATAATTTCATGACATATTTTATTTTTTATAATACATTAAATTTGATTGATTTAAATACATTAGTATGTATTTAGATACTATGGTACAAATAAGTATGTACTTGCAAAACATAGCACTATCATCTATTATTACACCATTAGAAGTATATTTTGGGAATTAAGAATATACAAAATAGGGGTGAACACCAATGAACTTAATTAAAGTAAACCAATCAAAGTGTATTAAATGTGGAATTTGTACGAAAGTATGCTCACCAAAAGTTTTGGGTATGGGCGAAAATGGCCCTATAGCAATTGAGCCACAAGCATGTATAGCCTGTGGTCAATGTGTTGCTGTATGCCCTAACAGTGCAATTGACAATATCAAAACACCTTTAAACAATCAGACCATTTTAAAAAAGTTCCCAGTTATAAATAAAGAAACTGCTAAACAGTTTCTTAGGTCTCGACGATCAATCCGATGTTACAAAGATATGACAGTGCAACGAGAGCAATTAATTGAATTAGTTAATATTGCACGTTTTGCACCTACTGCCAGTAATCAGCAAGGAATATCATATATAATTGTAGAAGATAAGAAAATACTAAAAAAAGCTACAGAGGTTGTCATAGAGTGGATGGAAGCACAAATTAAAAATCCTTTGCATCATTGGAGTTTTCCTTATCATATTCGTGCTTACAGAGAAACTGGAATAGATAAAATATTACGTGATGCTCCAAATTTAATTTTAGCAATGGCTCCCAGAGAAATTAAAAATGGTAGAGAGAATACGATTTTTTCCTTTGCCTACTTGGAACTGTTTGCAACTACTTTAGGATTAGGTAGTTGTTGGGCTGGGCTCTTTGAAATGTGTGCATTTGATAATTATTATCCATTACTAGAATTGTTTAACATTCCTGAAAACAAGGTGTTAACAGGTGCAGTTATGGTCGGGTATCCCCAATATGGTTATAAACGATTGGTAGATCGTGACCCATTAGATATTACTTGGATTTAATCCTATATACAAAATTATATATTTAAAAGACAAATGTCGTGAAAAGAACTTTCACGACATCTGTTTATAATAATATAATTAAGTAAATAAATAAATTGGATATATTAAGCATCCCTTAATAATTATAAAGTTTACTGTCTCTGCTAATCATTTATTATATATTTTTCGGTAATTTCTGTTAATCTATAATTTTCGATTTCAAATGGCAGTTCTGGCATCATATCAGAATCATAAATATCGATTAACATCTCACTTTCTAATGTATTTAATTCCATATTTTCATTCTCCCTTTTTACTATAGGTTATCACTTACAATATTTTTAAATTATATTATACTAACTCCTTATTGATATTTCTTCATCAGTCAATTCTTAAATTCACTACCTGCTGCTACCGCATTTTAGACTAGGGTTCCGCAGTCTATACTTTACTGGCAGGTCCGAGAGAAAGCGCACAGTAACTGTGTACACGGAAGGATAAAAGCCTGGGAGATATTATTATAATATATCCCAGGCCTTTATCCTTTTTATTTATTTTATTATTATACCAAGGAAAGGATGAGATAAAATATGTTAAAAAAATTAGTTCTTAATTTATATTTATTAACTTTTCAAAAAATGATGATACAACAACTATATCCATAGAAATATTTTAATATTATCTTGCATACCATAATAATATTAAATATATTTAGGTGGTGAAATAATGTTAAGTGAAAACATAAATAAAAACAGAGAAAGGTTAAATATAAGCCAAAGAGAGTTAGGTAGAAGAATTGGAAAAATTGGTCAGTATATATCTTATATAGAGGGTGAAGCCAAAAGTAATCCTAGTTTAAATGTATTAATTAAAATATCAGAAGCATTAGAAACTCCAGTCCACAAATTGATATGTCTATAATAATATTTTTGCCACAGTATGTAATACTGTTAGATATAACTATTTAAACTTAAAAATAAGACGTGTAGTGATGCTTTAACTATTAAGTATAGGATTATATCTAGTACAGTTAATAAAGCCGCTACAAGGTTTTAAATAGGGGTATAAAATGAATAGTGTTTTCTAAAATTAAAAGCCATTAAATATAATTATAAATTATCATGGATGGTCTTTGTCAATTTATTTAAGAGATATTAGCAGATTAGTTCGCAACATTTTAACAAATAAAGGATATTGATTACTTATATAGAAATTAAAGTAATGAAGGATGTGGTAAATATGGTAATAGATTATGAAATTAAAAAACAAACTCCTACAAATATTGATGATTTAGTTAAAATGGCAAGTGTTAAAACGAATTGGAGAAAAAGGCTGGAAGCAATAAACGAGTTAAAAAAATCGGATTGTCAACAATCGCGAGATGTACTAATAAGATTGGCAGTACACGATAGAATTTATAAAGTAATGGAAGAGGCTTTTAGTGCTGCGCAAGCAATCGGCATAACTACTAAAAACGGTAAACCAATGTATTTAGGAAAAAAAGATATTGGTTATAATTCCGGTGATTTTAAAAAAGCTTTTTTACGAATAAAAAGAGAAGGTAATTTAAAACAATTGGATATACAAGTTTTAAAAAACAAGTTTCTTCAAGCTCAACCTGAAATGTATGATGTTATGTTGTATGAAAAAGGAAATAAATTTGAGACTTGGATAGGAAATGTATATAATGCATTAATTAGATAATTTTCAAGAAGAAAATCTATAAAAGCTTATCGAACAAATAGCAATCTGTTCGATAAGCTTTTATTTTGGGTGTTTTTTCCTATACCGCCGAAAAGCAGAGATTTATGAAGAAATTTAATGATTCAAAATATAATTAAGGAGAAAGCACCTGTTGTAAATAATATGGAAGTGAAAGCAAGAACTATAGCATATCTGAAATTGCGAAAGCAACTGGTGTCAGCAAACCTACTCTATAGAGGTAATCGTGTCGAAATACATTCGACATGGTTACCTTTTTCTTTGTTTGAACAACTGTTTACTTAGACTATACAACAAACCAACACGGGATGATTTTACAGAAACTGTTTGTTTGAAATCACCTATAAAACTAACAAACAGTTGTTGTGTTAAGTACACTTTAAACGGAAAATATGTTAATATATAGGTAAAGGAGTTGTTTGTATGAACATTGCTTATACTCGAGTAAGTTCAAATCAGCATAATAAGGATAGACAATTTACAGAACTTAAAAACTACAACATAGAAAAGTGGTTTAATGATAAACTAAGTGCAGAAGAAGTTCGACCTCAATTAAATGCAATGATGGATTTTATAAGGTGTGGAGATACAGTCTATGTGTGGGATTTTAGTTGTCTTGCAAGATCAACAGAAGAGTTGTTGATTATAGGTGAGCAGTTAGAAAGTAAAGAAATTAATCTAATATGTATAAATGAAAATTTAGATACAAGTACTGCCACAGGTAAACTTATGTTTACAATGATAAAGGCTATAAAAGAATTTCAGAGGGCAACTTTATTAGAGCATCAAAAAGAAGGCATTGCCATTGCAAAAGCGAAAGGTAAGTATAAAGGACGCAAAAAAATTAATTATCCATTAAATTGGGAAGAAATTTATGGTAAATATAAGGATAGAGAATTAACAGGAACAAGCGCAATGGAGTTATTGAAACTTAAAAGGAATACTTTTTACAAATTGGTGGATGAATATAAAAGGACAAAATAGTTTATAAAAAGAGCTAATTTGTTGTATAATGTTATTCAGAAGAATTGATATAAAACAATGGTTGAATCAATTTCAGTAGTGAAGGGGGTATAAAAGTGATAAGAGAAGCAGTAGAAAATGATTTAGGTAATATTCTAGAAATTTTTAATGATGCTATTATAAATACTACAGCAATATATGATTATAAAGCTCACACCATTGATGATAGAAAACAATGGTATAAAAAGAAGAAAGAAGAGGGATATCCTATATTAGTTGTTGAAGAAAACAATAAGGTTATTGGATTTGCTACATATGGACCTTTCAGAGCATGGCCTGCATATAAGTACACTGTCGAGCACTCAATTTATGTTGATGGTAAATACAGAAACAAAGGCACAGGAACACTACTTGCTAAAGAGCTAATACGAATTACTAATGAAAGAGAATATGCAACTATGGTGGCTGGAATTGATGAGTCTAATAAAAAAAGTATACAACTGCATGAAAAGTTAGGATTTAAATATACAGGTAGGATAGATAAGGCAGGATTTAAATTTGGAAAGTGGCTCAATCTCGTTTTTTATCAATTAGAGCTTGAAGGGCCTAAAAACCCAATCGATGGCTAAGTAATTGTTTGTTTTATACTATACATTTACATAGAAAGTAGGGATATAGGATGGCTGAATTATGTGATATTTATAATATTAGTGGTAAGAAAACTGGAGAAGTCTTTGCGAGGGGTAATTCTTTGAGAGAAGGAGAGTACCAGCTAGTCACAAATATTTGGATTATTAACAATAATTTTAAAATATTGATTCAAAAAAGATCAGAAACTAAAGCGATTTCTCCAAATATCTGGGCAACCCATGGTGGATGTGTGGGTGCAGGTGAAACTAGTTTAAATGGTTGTATAAGAGAAGCCTACGAGGAAATTGGAATTGTGTTTAAAACTAAAGATATAAAACCCTTAACTAGACTTACAATTGAAAACTTTATTATGGATAGCTATATAATTGTGCAAGAATTTGATGTCTCATCAGCTGTATTACAGGCAGAAGAAGTTAGTGATATACAGTGGGTGTCACTTGATCAATTAGAACATATGATTGAAGATAAATCATTCTTTAAGTATGAGGAATTACCATATGTAATTAAATTTATTAATAACTACAAATTGATAAGGGAAGTATAACTTTAAGGTTAGTTTTAATGCACTTAAAATTCAGTGTTTTTAACAATGGGAGTGATTTATTTGGAGCCTTTTACAGAAAACGTTATAGAAATTATAAAAGGAATACCTAAAGGTAAAGTAATGACATACGGTCAAATTGCAACGTTGGCTGGAAATAGAAGAGGAGCTAGGCAAGTATCCAGAGTTCTTCATACATTAAGTAGAAAGTGTAACCTTCCTTGGCACAGAGTTATAAATTCAAAAGGGTTGATTAGTATAACGGATTACGAATCTCGTAATATGCAGAAGTTGTTTCTCGAGAGTGAAGGTATTATATTCTCTAAAAATGATACTATAAATCTAAATAAGTACCAATTTCATCAATGCAATAATTTTAGTGAGAATCAATTCGGATTATAATTGCTTAAGTTAAAAATACTCCATAACAATATATGGAGTACTTTAAATACTAATAGTGTTCTATTAGATAGTATTAATAGAGTATAGGAGCTAGTCTTTTTTACTTCTAAATATAAAAACAATGATATTAACTGCAGATAAGCCTACTAGTATGTATATTACTCTAGCGAGGAATGGAATACCACCAAAGATAACGTTAACTAGATTAAAATTCAATAACCCTAAAAGTCCCCAATTTAAAGCGCCAATCAAAACTAATACGAATGATAGTTTGTCTATATTATTAAGTTTATACATAATTACCCCCTAGACTATTATAATTATTCTGTTTGTATAAATTATATTAAAAATATAATATTTTAGAACTATTTAATATTTTTTATAATGCGAATATTATTTAAAGCAGATCTATCTAAGACTAAAAACATTATATAAAGTACAAGTCAGATATACGAACATTTTCGTTACTATTAGTAATATTGTATGTTATAATATGAATGATATTTGTTTAATATCTTAATATGTACGTCTGGAGGCAAAATATGAGAAATACTTATAATACACCATTAAACAGTAGATATGCATCAAAAGAAATGAGTCATTTATTTTCAGATGACATGAAATTTAAAACTTGGAGAAAGCTATGGGTTGCTTTAGCTGAAGGTGAAAAATTATTAGGACTTAATATAACAGAAGCTCAAATAAATGAGCTTAAATCCAATGTAGATAATGTGAATTATGAGGTGGCTGAAGAAAAAGAAAAAGAAATAAGACACGATGTTATGAGCCACGTATATGCATATGGTGTCCAATGTCCCAGCGCAAAGGGAATAATTCATCTAGGAGCAACTAGCTGCTATGTAGGCGATAATACTGATTTAATAATAATGAAAAAAGCTTTACTATTAATCAAGAAGAAATTAGTTAATGTAATTAGTAAATCTTCTAAATTTGCATTAAAGTATAAAGATATTCCTACTTTGGGTTATACTCATCTGCAGCCAGCACAATTAACTACTGTAGGTAAAAGAGCAACTCTTTGGATTCAGGATCTAGTAATGGATTTAGAGAATTTAGACTTCGTAATTGATAGTATTAAGTTACTAGGAGTAAAAGGAACTACAGGAACTCAAGCTAGTTTTATGAACCTATTTGAAAATGATGAAAAAAAAGTAAAAGACTTAGATAAATATGTTGCTAATAAAATGGGATTTGTTAATACATATCCAGTTACTGGTCAAACTTATTCTAGAAAAGTAGACTCTATAATACTAAATACACTTTCAGAAATCGCTCAAAGTGCATATAAATTTAGTAATGATTTAAGAATACTTCAAAGCATGAAAGAAGTAGAAGAACCATTTGAAAAAAAACAAATTGGATCCTCTGCAATGGCATACAAAAGAAATCCAATGCGTTCTGAGAGAATTAGTTCGCTATCTAGATATATTATAGTGGATTCACTAAATCCTGCTATAACAGCTGCAACACAATGGTTTGAAAGAACATTGGATGACTCAGCTAATAAGAGAATATCTGTAGCTGAGGCTTTCTTAGCACTTGATGGAGTCTTAAATTTATATATGAATATAGCTGGAAACATGGTAGTATATGAAAAAGTAATTACTGCTCATGTAAATAATGAGCTACCATTTATGGCTACTGAAAACATCCTTATGGAATCCGTTAAAAGGGGCGGGGACAGACAAGAGCTTCATGAAAGCATTAGAGTTCATTCTATGGCTGCAGCAAGACGTGTTAAAGAAGAAGGATTAAGTAATGATCTTATAGAAAGAATTATAAATGATGCAAGCTTTAAGATGTCAAAAGAAGAAATTATAGCTGTAATTGACCCAATTAAATTTGTGGGTAGAGCTCCAAGTCAAGTAGTAGATTTTATAGATGAATATGTAAGCCCAATAATTGAGGCTAACAAAGATGCCTTGGGAGTTGAAACCTCCATAAATGTGTAATATTTGATATTTGATATAAACTAAGTTTAAAAAGCTATCAGTGATGCTAAACTGATAGCTTTTTAAGTTTACAATATTATTGGTAGTATAATAGTTAAAAATAATTAAAATAATTAAAATAAAAAAAAAGAGAAAAATAAAAAACATTTAAAATAATCAGGATTTTACCCCCTCTTTTGTAGTATAATAATGTCGTGAAATGTAAGTTTCACGACATTATTACGTATTTTGGAGGTAGTCATGAAATCAAATATAAATGGTATTTATAATAATGAAATCCCAAAGTTCTTAAATGATTATTTTAATTATTTATCTACAATTAAAGGCTGTTCTATTAACACTATAATTGCTTATACAGCAGATTTGTCATTACTATTAAAGTTTATAAAAATGTATAAAGGTTTAGTAGCATCAGATGAGGCCCTACCACTTGAGAAGATTATTATAAGTGACCTAACCTTAGATACATTAAAAACTATTAACTTGCAAGATCTATATGCATTTGTCTCCTATCTTGGTAAGTATAGAGCTAATGGTAACTATGCAAAAGCAAGAAAAATAGCATCTATTAAGTCCCTTTTTAAGTATTTAACTACTAAGGCTAAAGTGCTAACACTAGACCCTACAATAGATTTAGAATCTCCAAAACTCGGCAAGCGTAGTCCCGTTTTTTTAACTTTAGATGAAAGTAAGACTCTACTCGAGGCTACAATATCTCGTGATAAGCATTCTGTTCGCGACCATAGTATTATAACATTATTTTTAAACTGTGGTCTCAGGCTGTCAGAACTATGTAGTATCAATATATCTGATATTAAAGGTGATACATTATCTGTTATTGGAAAAGGAAATAAAGAGCGAACCATTTATTTAAACAAAGCTTCATTTAGAGCTATTCATAAGTATTTGCCTATTAGATATACCAATATAAATAAAATTCATGTCGAGGATAAGGATGCCCTTTTTATCAGCGGGAAATTTGGAAGAATTAATAAAAGAACTGTAGAAAGGATTGTAAAAAAATACATAGGAGATGCAGGACTTAATAAAAATAAGTATACGCCTCATAAATTAAGGCATACTTCAGCCACTCTTATGTATAAATATGGGAACGTAGATATTAGAAGTCTACAAGATATTTTAGGACATGAAAATATATCTACTACACAAATATATACTCATGCAGATGATGAAAAATTAAGAAATGCGGTTAAGTCAAACCCCCTTTCTGATGAACAATAAAAAAGTATATATTACCACAACTGTGGTAATATATACTTTTTAACCCTATTAAGCATGTAAATTACATATTATTACTTACATATTTTTTAGTCTTATAAGTCCAGGGAATTCCTCTTTAAGGAATTCTGAGTTATCCTCTTCATCTTCGAGTAATGCTTTAACTCCATCTATATCCTCTATAAATTCCCAAACTTCGTTATTTTGAGCAATATAATCATCTTTATTTAATTTTTCAAGTTCTTCCTCTGCCAAAAATGATTCATAATCTTCAATTTTTGCTACTTCATCGTTCTTATTCTCTGTATTATCTTCCTCGGCATCATTTTCATCGATTTCGTCAGTTTTATAAATATCATCTTGTAACTTTTCAGTCCCTGCATCTTCAAAGACTTCATCAATTTTTATAGCTTTAACATCAAATCCTTCAAGTTCTAAGCATTTTCCACAATTATCACATTTTTTATTTGAATTTAATTCGCAGACTTCACATTCACCACAGTCATTACAAATTTTTTTATTATTAAATATACAGTTTTTGGACATACAACACCCCACTACTTTTATTTCAAATACTTTCATAATGTTCTATTATAACAAAGAATATTTAATAAATCAAACAGTGGTACTTTTAATGAAATATTATGTATATTTATACAGATATTACGGATGATTGTTACCTAAAATAGAACATAAGTTTGATGTTTTTACAATTATATGGTATAATTCTACTACGAATGAGAGGTGTTTCTATGTTAACTCAAAAAAAAGATAAGCAAAGCGAAATATATAACTTTATAAAGGATCAAGTTCAATCAAAAGGATATCCACCCTCAGTAAGAGAAATATGTTTAGCTGTAGGATTAAAATCCACCTCTACTGTTCATGGTCATTTAGAAAGATTAGAAAAAAAAGGATTTATACGTAGAGACCCTACCAAGCCTCGCGCAATTGAATTGTTAAAGGATTCTGTTATAAGAAAAGAACTTATAGATATACCTATTATAGGAAAAATTACTGCTGGTGTTCCTATCCTCGCGGTTGAGAATGTTGAAGATACTTTTACTATACCGTTAAATTTTACCAAAACTAATAATGAGTTATTCATGCTTAAAGTTTCTGGTAGCAGCATGATTGAAGCTGGAATATTAGATGGAGATCTTGCAATAATCGAAAAAATTAATTCTGCTAAAAATGGCGACATAGTTGTAGCTCTTATTGATAATGAAGCAACTATAAAAAGATTTTTTAAGGAAAAAGGACATATAAGACTTCAACCTGAAAATTCATCTATGTCCCCTATCATAGTTAAGGACTGTTCAATTCTGGGTATACTTGTGGGTATTTACAGAAAATATTAAATGTCCCCTTTTAAATATGCAAAAAGACTGCAAATGATTATATCATTTGCAGTCTTTTTTTGCTATTATACACTCTTATATAACTAAAACATATATTAAATAAAATAATTTTGCATTAATGTTCACATAAATTTATATAACTTTTGAAAGAGCTATTAGTATTCCGATTTTAGCATGATCAAAAGTTAACCCACCCTGTAAATATGCTATATATGGCTCTCTTATTGGAGCATCAGCAGATAGTTCTATAGATGAACCTTGAATAAATGCACCGGCTGCCATTATAACCTTATCTTCATATCCTGGCATATCCCATGGCTCGCATTCAACAAAAGAATCAATTGGTGACCCTGCTTGTATACCCTTAATGAAATTAATTAGCATTTCCTTATCACCAAATTTTATAGCTTGAATTATATCGCTTCTTTTATCAGTGTATTTAGGAAGAACTTCAAAGCCTGCAAGCTCCATAATCCTTGCACAAAAAATAGCACCCTTTAATGCCTCCATAGTAACATGTGGTGCTAGGAATAGTCCTTGATATAACGAACGCATAACTCCAAATGTAGAACCGCATTCTCCACCTATGCCTGGAATTGTTAATCTATACGAAGCTTGAAGTACATATTCTTCTTTACCTGCTATATATCCGCCAGTAGGTGCAATTCCACCACCAATATTTTTTATTAGTGAACCAGCAACTAAGTCTGCACCCACATCTGTCGGCTCCGTAGTTTCAATAAATTCTCCATAACAGTTATCTACAAAACAAATCACATTTGGATTTATATCTTTTGCAGCTTTTATAATCTCTTCTATCTCACAAATTAATAAAGCATTTCTCCACCCATACCCAGTAGATCTTTGTATATGAAGTAACTTTATTGATTTATCCGCTATCAATGTCTTTTTCATTAGGTCAATATCAACTTTAGATTTATCATTTAATTCTAATTGTGTATATTTTACGCCATAATCTTTTAAAGAACCTATATCTTTTGAATTACTTATACCTATTATGTTATGAAGCGTATCGTATGGCGTTCCACATACAGAAAGCATGGTATCATTAGGTCTTAAATTACCAAACAATGCTGCCCCAATTGCGTGAGTTCCATTTACAAAATGTGGCCTAACAAGTGCACTCTCACAATTGAAAATTCTTGCGTAAACTTTATCTAATGAATCTCGTCCTATATCACCATAACCATATCCAGAAGAGTTTGTAAAATGAGATTCACTGATTCGTTCATCTTGAAGTGCAGTCAAAACTTTAAGTTGATTAAACTCTCTTATCTCATCAAGCTTATTAAACTCCCCTTGCACATCTTGTATTGCTATATCATAGAGTCCTAGCGTTTTCGGACTTATCTTATACTTCTTTTGAAGGTATTCTTTTGTTATATCGAGCATTATTCCAGTTCCCCTTTGTATTATGTATTTTAATCTACATCTAAGCCAAATTAATAGAATTGACTATCCTACTATCTAGCTATTTTATTTAACTACCTTTGTAATAGTAACATATATAATACCAATGTAGAACATTTTAGTATAGTATTGATTATTTAATTGTCTCTTTTTTACTAATTTTATTAACTTCTTCAATAATCTCTTCAACAGTTTCCTTTAATTCTTCACCCACTTTTTTAAACTCAATTTCAAATTTTTCATTTTGATTTTTCATAAAGTACATTAACGCATAATAAGTAGGCTTAAATTTATCCCTTAGCCTAAATTCATTTTCATCAAACAGTTTAAATAAGGAGTTATATTGTTTTTTAGCCATTAAAAATATTAAATACTCATTGATAGCCTTATTATATTTATCTGTATTATTATCTACTTGTAAAAACAAATGAGCCTTTTCTAAGGATTCTTCTATTAGACCGTTCCAAAGTAATGTTTTCGATAAAACATAAATAGTGTTAAAATCATTACTTTGTTTATCAAAGTTTTTTTTAACAGAATATAAATCTTGTTCTTTATTTTCGCTTTTGTTAATTAGTTCTTCTCTGCTGCACCAGTTTTCAAAAAAATTCACAAGCCATTGCACCTGATGTTTTTCTTTGTCTCCTCCAAACCTCATCAGATACCATATGTTAAAAAATCGTTCTTTGATTTGGTACATGTAGTTTTTTTTATTTACAGGAATTTTATTTATTACTCCGTTTTTTTCTAATTGATTTAACTGAGCAGATACTTTTTTACTTTGCATCCTTATTTTGTCTGCTACTTCTTTTGTCGTTGTAGCATCCCATCTTAGCGCTATAATATCAATAATTTCTTGTTGCACTGGCGATAACCAATCCATTGTGTATTTATAAAGAGGTGTTACTCTATCTAATAATGTATCTAATTCTTTGAATTCAGGTCCCTTGTCGTCATTAAAAATATCGAAAAGCAATGCCATGATTCTTGGCACCCCACCTGTTAACCGCCTTAAGGCCTCTATTTTCCCTTTATTACTTTTAAGTATCTCATTTATATCTTTCTTATTAAAAATCCCACCTAACTTTTCAAGAAATTCGTTAGTTTCTTCTAAGTTTAAGCCTTTTAATTTTATCAGCTTAAAGAAGTCATAGAAGGGCTTATTATAATCAAAAGTAAATTCTGAAACATCTGAAGATGCACCTATAATTCGAATTTCTGCAGAAGTTAAGAGAATTTCTCTAAGTTTTTGCTGCTCATAAGTCTTGAATTTCTTTAAAATACCTTCAATACTGTCTATTAAAAGTATTAACTTTTTATTTTTTTCTTTAAGTTTTCCCTCAAGGATTTTAAAGCATATATCTTCGTAGTCATCGCACTCTGAATATTTATCCATCTCATCATAAAGCCCTTTAAATTCAACGTTTTCCATTTCAAGATGCTCTGCCGTTTCTTCCCAAAGTTTAAATAGTCTACGTATATTGTACTGTTCCTCCGGGAATATAATAGGAATGATACTTGTTTTTAATTCCTTATCTCCTTTTATTTCAAAGTATAATCTTTTTAACAAGGTTGTTTTACCGAACCCTCTTTGACCCTCTATAATATAATGCTGCTCTGGATATTTCATATCAGAATTTTTTATATCCTTAAAAATTTTTTCAAATTCTTTTTTTCTTATTACAAATCTATCAACTAATTCTTCCTGTGTTAGATTATTGGGATTATAAAGACTTAAACTACTAGTTTGCATTTTTTTTACACCACCACATTCTTAATATAGGAGAAGTAAATGTATATATTTTTTTATTATCATCATTATTTATATATCCATCGTCTATAAGAGTATTTAAGAGATTTTTATAGGTTTCTTTAAGCTTATATCTCACAGCTAAATCATGTATTTCATTATAGGTTATCTCCTTAGCAGCTGTTATAGATATTATGTTTAATACTTCTATAATGAACTTATAGTCATCATTTTTGTACACCTTAAGCCTTTCATGCCAGCTGCTAAATTTATTATTTTCTTCTATCATACATTTAATTGCTATATCAACTGATTCACTATATATAAAACGTATGTTCTTTTCATCATAAATATCCTGAATTTTATCCATAGCAAGTTGAATATAAAAAGGAATTAACCACTTAATTTCATTAAGCATATGTTTTATAGTATCATCATCCATTGTAAAATCAAGCCCTTTAAGTAATTCATTTATAAGGCTTTTCCCTTCTGCTTCACTTAGTGGAGTTACTTTTAATATATCCAGATCATTTATAAACTTTGAAGAATCCATTCGTCTTGCAATGCCCTCTAAGCTTATGGAACCGGTATATATGAATTGAAATTTATTATTTATATCACTATTTTGTCTTAATGATCTATTACTTTGAAGAAGATGAACTGCATACGTAGTACCTTGCCTTTGTTGAATGTTTTCTATTGCTTGAGCGAATTCATCTATCATAATAATTAATTTGTGCCCTTCTAAATCAATAAATCTCATAATTTCTATAAACTTTTCAAAGTAATTCAACTCAATATTTTTACTAAGCTTAACGGAATCTATGCCTACCTCATCAATGCTTTTGAAAATGTTTTTAGCTAAATCTTTAATTGAATTTATTACTTTGTCTCTTTTCTTTATTGAATCACAATTTAAAATAGCCTTTACAATATCCTTATAATACATATTTTCGTTATATACTGACTCAGTAATAACATAGACTATATAGTATTTATCCTTTGGGTTATCTTCTATGTACCTCATTAAAGATGTTTTCCCAACCCTTCTTGGCGCTGAAATTATAATGCTACTTTCTGAATCAATTTTTCTCCATAATTTATTTATTAAAATAGGCCTTTTAAAAAAATTTTCTCCTCGCGCAGCTTGCCCTGTTGTAATTTTCATAATTAGCACCTCCTACATTCCTTATATTTACAATAATACTTGACAAAAAATAATTTGTCAAGTATTATGACATTTTTTTTTTTGTCAAAGTGTTGTTAAGAACAATAATAGTGCTTAAAATGCATTTCCAACTGCTTCTTTCTATTTTCTAATTACCTTCTGCATGTTTTATATTCTCTGAAAATCTAAATAAAATAAATCAATATTAACAGAAAATCCTAAACTAATTACTTAGTAAGGGGTTCTTTGCTGATATTGATTTTCTCAGTATTATATAATACCCTTTTAAACTAATGTGAATACCAATGAAATTGATGTTTTTGTGTTACAGAAGCTAAAGTACTGACTAACAATAGGAATTCCTAATTAACTGTAGAATTGGATTTAACCAATTCATTATTTGTCAACTGTTCATATCGTAGTATTGTTTCGTCATCTGGTTTTGTAAGTAAGCTAACAATAATAGTTATTGCAAAATTAATTATTAATGCCACAAAACCTTTACTTACTCCATAAGGAAGTGTAGTCATAAAAAATAATGAAACTACACTTACAACTAGCCCAGATAAAATTCCCCATTTCGTTGCCCTTTTCCATGTAAATGCAAAAATCACCGAAACGAAAGCTTGTGTTAGTCCAGAGTATGAAAGTGCTACAACTCCTAACATAAGCATTGGGTAATATAATGATAAAAAAGCACTACTAACTAAGAATATTCCAGTTATAATACGTGTCCATAAAGTCATTGATCCTTCACTTATGTCAGGTTTTAATACTCCAAGAATATTTTTCGAGAACAACCCACCAACAGTAAGAGCCACAAAAGACATAACCAAAATTGCAGTTAGTGCACCGCCACCTGCAATTAAACCTACTGCCCAGCCTGGTAGAGTATTAATAGCTACCGTAAGCAGAGCATTATCGGGATTAGCAATACCTTTAAAATTATTAACTGCATAGTAAGCCGCTATTATAAGAAATGGCATCATAACCATATATAATGGCATTAATATTGAGTTCTTTCTTAATATTTTCTTCCGAACATAGGCTAATGAGCCCCATTGGGGCTGGTATATTCCTAATTCTTATCGATTTCCAAAACTGTCTGTAGAACTACGTTTATGCCTCGCAAGCACTCGTCAACAGATGTGAATTCCGGTTCACAATGACTGTGTCCATCTTTACTTGGAACGAATATCATAGTGGTAGGCATTAAGTTAGCAACATACTGTGCATCATGTCCTGCACCACTGTACATTCTTTTACTTGTATAACCATATGCATCTGCACTCTTCTGAACTAAACTCACTAATTCTTCATTGAATTCAATTGTACTACGTGCCCATGCTTCCTCATACTTCACTTCGCACTTATCAAATTCCTTAGGCATGTTCTTGATTATTTTAACAACCTGTTTAATGACTTCTGGATTCTGATGTCTTGCATCTAATGAAAAATCAACGAAGTCAGGAATAACAGTATGTACACATGGATGGCAAAGTATTTCTCCTGTTGTGTATACAAGGTCACTATCAAGCTTATCAAGTTCTGCATGTAAATACTTAAGAGCAGAGGCTGCAGCTAAAAGGGCATCTTTTCTGTATGGCATTGGCGTCGTTCCGGCGTGGTCAGACTGTCCATAAGTCCTAATTCTGTAGTTAACCATTCCTACAACTCCCTCTACAACGCCAATTTGCTTCTTTTCAGCTTCAAGTACAGGACCTTGTTCAATGTGCAGCTCGAGCATTGCCATATAATCTTTAGGAGTGAGTCTGTTCGCTTCGTCTCCTACATATCCACTCTGCTTTAAAGCTTCACCAAAGGTCTTTCCTTCAGGACTCTTTGAAGCGAGCATCTTAGCCTTCTCAAACTTACCGCAAACAACACCCGAGGACATCATTGCAGGTGCATAAAGTGAACCTTCTTCATTAGTCCAGATCATAGCTGTAATTGGATGCCTATGAGGAATCTTTTCTGTAGCAATCGTTTCAACTACTTCCATTGCTGTTATAACTCCCAGGATGCCATCGTAATTACCACCATTCCTAACAGAATCACAATGTGATGCCATTACAATACTAGGAAGATTAGCTTCTGTTCCATGAAGAGTTGCATACATATTCGCCATGTCATCAGTTACGGTTTCAACACCAACTTCCCTCATTCTCTTAACGAACTCTGTTCTTGCATTGAGTGCTTCTTCCGACAATGAAAATCTTGTGATACCTCCATGTCCGGCATCGCCGAATGTGGAAAACGTTTCAATTTTGTTTTGTATTCTTTCTTTGTTACAAGTTAACATATTACTAACCTCCATTTTATAAATCATTTTTTAAATAAATTACAATACCACCTTTTACGTAAATTTCTACTTAGCTCATTAAAAGTCTTTCTTATATATATAATCATTTAGCAATATTATTTAATATAGTGTTTATCAAAATCAAATTAAAAATGAAATAAAATAATATAATTAAATCATTTAACTTATAAATAATATTATATAATAATATTCTTCATTTCGGTAAAAAATGAATGTGTTAAATATAATTATTCACTTTTAAAAACAATTAGGTCTGGATTATAGCTCATATTCATCGATAATGTTTTAAAATTGAATCGTTTATTTAATTAATTAGTCATAACTACCTATTTATATTTGTTTAATTGCAATTTATATTACTTTTTCTTTACCATTAAGTCAAGTGTTTATAATGTGATTCCGAAAATAAACTTACATATTATTCATTTCACTACTATAAAATCGTTTACATGCTTAGCTGTTTTAAAAAAGTTATTCTTATCCCTTAATTATTACATTTTTAAAGTTTTATTAATCCATTAACTAACTTAAATATAAAAAATAAACCCGTCGGCAACTATCAACGGGTTCGTTTTGAGATACTTCTTAGAATTAACATAACTATGAAGAGTTGTATTTAATAAACAATACATGTTATATTCAGAATTGAATATTGTATATATTTATCTGTTAATTAAGTTTTAAATTGATAGATTCGCTATTTTCAAAGCACTCTCCATGCTTATAGTTGATGCTATAAACCCCGCTTTGTGACAAAATACAGCGTCGTCTATTTTTATTATAGCATTTATTTCTTCCCTTGATTTTCCTCTAATTGATTCTAATATATCCCTTCTCGCTTCAAAAGTACCAACTGTTTTCTTTACAGTCAGAATCTTATACTCTACATTATTATCATCTGGTGAAATAACAAACAATACCTCATTATTTATATCTATTTTAAGTAACTGTTGAAGCCATGGGCAACCTTTTTTTAAAACCATTATTTCATTAATTTTTCTATTTTGAAAAGCGTCATCTACTATTGTCTTTGCATTTACAACGGAGACTTGTCTACTTATTATTCTTTTTATAACCTGATTTGCGCATCCAACAGCTTCTTCAAAGGCATCATCTTTAGAATCATCAGAATCCCATGTAGGATTAAAACTTTGAATAATATCACTAATTGAAGTTACTTTAATTTCTGATTTTATATCTACGCCATTATCTGTAGCGTCTATTCCCTGCACTAAATTTTTATCAACATAATCGAAAATTGAAGTTATATCAATTTCATCAAATTGAGAATTAAACTTTTGAATTACTCTTGACCCAAACTCTCTCCAAACTAAACCACAAGCTGCATACGGAATATCATTTTCTCTTATTTCTTTGTCTAATTGATGATGGTCAAATTCTCCAAAAGATATATCATATACAAAATCTAATTTGCTAAGGACATCTTCATCCCTTGTTCTTGTTACCGTTACATCACCTAGTAATAGCCTAAGTATAGACGTTGCCATAACATCATCTGCATGAAATTTTCCGCTATGTGTTCCTAAAGTTTTAATATTTTTTTCATTAATCATCATATACCTCTTTCATATTTTTTTTAACTATATCTAATAAGATATAATTAAGCAGTTTATTTTCTAAATTAACAAATTCTTAGATAACACCCTTCATTTTCTGTGGCCTAGTAACTATTAATCCTACACACATTAATTTATTAGTATATCATAGAACTAGAGTATTTATCTAAATACTCTAGTTCTTATTTTTATAATACCTTTTATTAAAAGGTTATAAATTTAGTTTTTTTAATCCTAAAATAGAGAGGTTTTTAAAATTATATTATATTGTAACCTACGTAAAAAAAGTCTCAAGCTAGTTGACTCTAACTTTAGACCTTAAATTATTAACTTCGCTCTACTATTTACTCAGCTACTATTTACTTGTCGATTTAATGAAGTGTCCTTTTAATATAGTGCAAAATAATATTACTATTACTACTATTACTACTATTACTACTAAAGGTTACATAATAAAATTTTAAATTTCATCATTGTTTAACAAAATCGGTTTTAATGGAGATATAGTAGAAATAGCATGTTTGTATATCATCATTTGTTTCCCATCACAATTTAGTACAACCGTAAAACTATCAAAACCTGTTACATTACCCTTTAATTGAAAACCATTTACCAAATATAATGTAACTAGTATTTTATTTTTTCTAGCTCCATTTAAAAATATATCCTGCAAATTATTAGTAGGTTTATTCATATATACACCTCCAAAGTTAATATTTCGTTTAAAAATAAACTATTTTAATTTTTTTTGAAGATAATTGACTTGTAATATATTCTACAATTTCATCTTCATTGTTAAATTCATCTTTGTTAACCCAATTTACTCTCGAATCTTTTCTAAACCAAGTGAGCTGCCTTTTAGCGTAATTTCTGCTCCCTTGTTTAATCATTTCCACGGCCTCAGTTAAGGATATTTCATCATTTAAATAATATAATATTTCTTTATATCCTATCCCTTTCATCGACTGCATATCTGAAGTATAGCCCATTTCTTTTAATTTTATAACTTCATCAATTAAATTGTGTTCCATCATAATATCTACGCGGCGATTTATTCTGTTATATAATTTTTGCCTATCCATATTTAGTACAAAATAATGCACATTATAAGGAATATCTAATATGTTTTGTTCTTGTGAAAATCCACTCATGGGCTTACCACTAACTTTGTACACTTCTAATGCTCTGATAACTCTTTTTAAATCATTAGGATATAATTTGTTAAAAGCTTCTTCATCAATCTCTTTTAGCAAATTGTGTACATATTCTTTTCCTTTTTCATCTGCAAGTTTCGTAAGATATTCTCTATATATCTCATCTTTATTGGTATCTGCAAAGCTATAATTATATATTAAAGAATTTATATAAAAACCAGTTCCACCAACTATCATTGGAAGTTTATTTTTATTAGTTATTTCTTCAATAGCACTTTCAGCTCTTTCTTTAAACTCAGCTACGCTAAATTCTTCACTTGGTTCTATTATGTCTACTAGATGATGAGGAACTCCCCTCATCTCTTGTTTTGAGATCTTAGCAGAGCCAATATTCATATATTTATATATCTGCATTGAATCAGCTGATATAATCTCCCCATTTAGCTTTTGCGAAAGTTTTATCGAAATTTCTGTTTTGCCTACCGCTGTAGGACCTGCTAAAATAAATAAATCTTTCATATTTCCACCTTTTTCTATTGTATTCTTTTAAATTTTTTTTCTAATTCATTAAGTGTTATTTTTATTATTGTGGGTCTTCCGTGGGGACAAGTAAACGGTTCATCTATATATCTTAAATCGTTAATTAATTTAATCATTTCTAATTCTGTTAACTGATTATTAGCTTTAACAGCTGCTTTACAAGCAAGGGACGCTATCTTATTATATTTAATTTCCGCAGTTTTACCTGTGCCCATGTTTTTAAGATTATCTAATATATCATTAAAGAGATTTTTAATATCTGGTTTTCCAAGAATTATTGGTACTTCTTTTATACTTATTGTATTTTCTCCAAACTCAATGATATTAAAACCAGTATTACTAAAAACGGCTTCATTTTCAATGTAGTATGCGTAATCTTCCTGGCTTAGCTCTATTACAGTTGGTACTAATAAAATTTGAGATACGACTTCGCAATTCATAATATCTTTTTTGAATTTCTCAAATAATACTTTTTCATGGGCCGCATGTTGGTCAATTAGGTAGAGTTCATCATATACTTCACCTATTATATAGGTTTTATTAAATTGACCTATAATTCTTAATTCAGGGAATTTCGAATTATTATTAGTCCGTGTGACATTACTCGAATTATTATTTGTTACATTGCTATCATTAGCATTTCTACCTAAGTTTCCATCAGCTAATTCATTATTAGTTTTACTACTTGAATCATTTGTAATATTTATGATACCCGCATGTTCATAAGGTGTTTCCATAAAATTATTTATTTCATTGTTTAATGTTTTATATTTAAAATCAATTGGAATTTGAACATTCTTTTCTATTTCTGCTTTGTCTTTTTCATCTATAACTATCTTGTTAAAGTCATAAATTTCATTTCTTAAAGTATGTTTTTGGGTTTCATTATCACTATTGTTTTTATTATCTTCCTCTGGTATATCGAAATTGCCTCTTAAACTATTAGCAATTGCTGTATGCACAGCATCAAAAACAATCTTAAATATAGCTTTATCCTGTTGGAATTTAATTTCCGTTTTTTGTGGGTGAACATTTATATCTATATACTCAGGAAATATATCTAAAAATATAACAAAGAATGGGAATTTGTTAATAGTCAAAAATGATTTAAATGCATTTTCAACGGCTGCAGTAATTAGACCACTTTTTATATACCTTTTATTAACAAATATACTTTGCCTATTACGACTTCCCCGACTTATATCTGCATTACCAATATATCCGTGAACAGACATAATGTCATTATACTCTTCAAAACTTGTGATGTTATTAACAACCTCTTTGCCGTATATATACCTTATAGTGTCGCTAAGATTTTCAGAGCTAAAGGTAGAAAAAACCTTTTTGTTATTATTTGAAAGTTTAAAAGATATTTCATTGTTAGCTAATGCAAGTCTTCCAATAATGTCTGATATTAAAGCTGATTCTCTTTGAGGTGATTTTAAAAACTTTTGTCTTGCTGGGACATTAAAAAATAAGTCCTTAACCTCTATTGTTGTACCAACATTACATCCTATTTCATTTATATATGTTATCTCCCCTGAGGACTGAGATATTTCTTTACCAATTGAGGATTCTTTGGTCCTACTACTTAGTATAGTACGAGATACTGATGCTATACTAGGTAATGCTTCTCCTCTAAAACCTAAAGTATGTATTTTATATATGTCTTCAACACATTTTATCTTACTAGTGGCATGAGGCAAAAATGCTTTTTCTATATCATCTATATGAATTCCTACGCCATCATCAATTACCTTTATATTTGTTTGACCACCATCGAGAATTTCTATGTTGATGTTTTTAGCACCAGCATCTATACTATTTTCAACTAGCTCTTTTACTACAGATGATGGACGTTCTACAACCTCACCTGCAGCAATTTTATTAGAAGTTTCAACCTCCAATATGTTAATTCTCATAATACCTCACATCCTTTGCTACTTTTATAGCAACTTGGTTATATCTATGGGCGCTTGGCTACCCCTATATTAATTTAGCTCTTTCAACTAAATCGTACAGCTTATTGAATCCATCCATAGGTGTTAGATTAAGAATATTTATATTTTTAATTTCTTTTAATATATTATCCTTTTCAATATCTGTAAAGCTTATTTGAGTTACTTCATCTTCTAACATGTTAGATTCATAAGTTACAGCCGTTTCTTTCTCCTGAATGTTAGAAATACTCTTTTTATCATTAGAATTATCATAGGCCGCATTATTTTTAATTTTCTTGTTAATTAAGTCAATTTCCGTTGTATTATTTAAACTTTCTAGTGACGCTAAAATTTCATTTGCTCTGTCAATTACATTTTTGGGTAGTCCTGCTAATTTTGCAACCTCTATTCCATAAGATTCATCGGCTCCACCAGGTACAATTTTCCTTAGAAATACTATTTCATTTTTAATTTTTTTTACCGCTACAGAATAATTTTTTACACCCTTTATCATACCCTCAAGTTTTGTTAACTCATGATAATGCGTAGCAAATAATGTTTTACTCCTTAGACTGGAAGTTTTACAAATATACTCAATTACTGACCAAGCAATACTAAGTCCATCATAAGTACTTGTTCCTCTACCTACCTCATCAAGTAAAACTAAACTCTTATTAGTTGCATTTTCTAATATATTAGATACTTCCCACATCTCTACCATAAAGGTACTTTTACCAGCGGCAAGATCGTCAGATGCTCCTATTCTCGTAAACACCTTATCACAAATTGATATATCAGCATCTGAGCAAGGAACAAAACTTCCCATTTGAGCCATAATAGTTATTAATGCTACTTGACGCATATAGGTAGATTTACCTGCCATATTAGGTCCAGTTATTAATAGAAGTTGATTATCCTTTGCATCCATATACGTATCATTTTCAATAAACGTATTTGTAGGCATCATCTTTTCAACTACAGGGTGCCTTCCCCCTTTTATATTAAAAATACCCTTTGTATTCATCTTAGGTTTAGTATAATTATTTTCAAGTGCTATTGTACTTAAGGAACTCAAACAATCAATTTCTGATATTAGTTTTGCAGTATTTTTCATTCGCTCTATATGTTTTTCGATATCTTCTCTTATACCTGTAAATATATCATATTCTAAATTAACTAATTTTTCGTCTGCACCTAAAATCTTGTTTTCCATTTCTTTAAGTTCAGGAGTAATATACCTTTCTGCATTAGACAAAGTTTGTTTTCTTATATATCTGCCCTCTGGAATTAAAGGTATGTTTAATTTGGTTACTTCAATATAATAACCGAATACTCGATTGTATCCTACTTTTAGTGACTTTATCCCAGTTATGCTTTTTTCATCAGTTTCTAAAGTAGCTATCCACTGTTTACCATGAGCCTTTGCAAGTCTTAGCTCATCTATTTCACTATTAAAGCCACCCTTTATAATGTTCCCTTCTTTAATAGAAATAGATGGACTTTCAATAATAGAATTATCTAAAGTATTATATATGTCTAATAAATCATCTAAATCCGAATAAATTCTTCTCATTAATTTGCTATTAAGCTCTGATAAAATTTCCTTAACCTTAGGTATTTTCTCAATAGAATTCTTTAAAGAAATTAGTTCCTTTGCATTAACATTCCTCGAAGAGATCTTTCCTACAAGTCTTTCTATATCATATATATCCACCAGCACATCTTTTAAATCTTCATGGAAGGCAGTATTATTCTTAAGTTCCTCTACGGCCTCTAATCTTTCCTCTATTGAGTTCTTATTTATTAAAGGTTGATCTAACCATTTACGAAGTCTTCTAGCTCCCATAGCCGTATTTGTTCTATCTAATACCCAAAGCAAAGAACCTTTCTTGGTTTTATCTCTTAAAGTTTCAGTGAGTTCTAAGTTTCTCCTAGAATTTGCATCTAAACTTACATAATCTAAAATATCATAATACTCTATAATATCAATATGAGAAAGTGAATTTTTTTGTGTATCTATAATGTAACTAAGCAGTCCTGAAATACTTCTAATTAAAGTTTGCGAAAAGGTATTTTCACAAAAATTATGAAACTGGTTATTTATTAAACTATCATCTTTCACAATAAAGTATTCATTAGGGTAAGCTGAATAAGAAACATTAAATCTTTCTTTTATAGCCTTTAATACTTCCTCAGAGATAACATCCGAGATAATAATTTCTTTTGGAGTAAACTTTGAGATTTCATCTAGTATGGTAACAACGTTAATTTTAGTTTCTGTGCAACTAAATTCACCAGTTGATACATCGCAAAAACACATTCCACAAAAGTTAATTTCATTGTTTATATAAATACTCATAATATAGTTATTTTTAGTTTCTTCTAAAAAACTGGAATCAGTATATGTTCCAGGCGTAATTATTTTAATAATATCTCTTTTAACAATACCTTTTGCTAGTGCTGGATCTTCAACTTGTTCGCATATAGCAACTTTAAATCCTTTTGCAATTAATCTACCTACATAGGTATTTGCAGCATGATAAGGAATTCCACACATAGGCGCTCTTTTTTCAAGTCCACAGTCACGCCCTGTAAGTACAAGTTCAAGTTCTTTTGCTGCAACCTCTGCATCTGTAAAGAACATTTCATAAAAGTCCCCTAACCTAAAAAATAATATACAGTCCTTGCATGTTTCTTTTATTTCAAAGTATTGTATCATCATTGGAGTTAATGCCATTTTTATTCCACCTTGCTTTTATCTGTGAGTAAATATTAATTAATGTCTACTCACAGAAATTAAATTACTAAAGATTAAATACTAACTAATATTTCTTCACCAATAAGTGAGAAAGAGTGTGCATCAGTTATCAAAACTGACACGAGAGTTCCAATAGCTTTGTTGTTTCCCTCAAAATTTACTACTTTCCCATTTCTTGTCCTACCAGTTAATTTACTTTTATCATTTTTGCTATGACCTTCTACTAGCACTTCTACAATTTTGCCTCTACATTCTTTATTTCTTTCTGCACAGTTTCTATTAACAACCTCAACTAATCTATTAAATCTTTCATGTTTAACTTTATCTGGTACTTGTTCTAGCATTTCATCTGCAGGAGTTCCTTTTCTTTTAGAATAAAGGTATGTAAAAGCTAAATTAAATTTCACCTCTTCCATAAGGCTTAGAGTCTCTGCGAAATCTTCTTCTGTTTCCCCAGGGAATCCCACTATAATATCAGTACTTAATCCTACATTAGGTATTGTATTTCTAATATTTTTAACTAATTCTAAATATTTCTCTCTGTCATAATGTCTATTCATTTTATTTAGAATATTAGATGAACCTGATTGTACTGGTAAATGAACTTGCTCACAAATTTTATCTCCTTCAGCAATTACCTCTATTACGTCACTAGATAAATCCTTTGGATGAGATGTTAAAAATCTTATTCTCTCTAAGTTTTCAATATCATTAATTCTCATAAGTAGCTGTGAAAAATTTATTTCAGGACTTAATCCTTTTCCATAAGAGTTAACATTTTGACCAAGTAAAGTTATTTCTTTATAACCTTTTGCAACCATAGATCTTATTTCGTTAATAATATCTTCTGGTTTTCTACTTCTCTCGCGTCCTCGTACATAAGGTACTATGCAGTAAGTGCAGAAATTATTGCAGCCATACATAATTGTAACAAATCCTTTTATATTATTTTCTCTGTCAATTGGAATTCCTTCTATAATGGTTTCTTCCTTATCCCATATTTCAACGATAGATGAATTTCCTGCTTGTATCCTTTTTAGGTATTCTGGGAATTTATGAGCGTTATGTGTTCCAATAATTATATCCACAAATGGAAACTTAGTGATTATATGTTTTGCCATACCATCTTGTTGCATCATACATCCGATAACCGCAATTATTAGCTTAGGATTTTCCTTCTTCATTGTTTTTAAAGCACCTATATTCCCATCAACCTTTTGCTCTGCATTCTCTCTAACACAACAAGTATTAAATATAATTATGTCAGCATTTCCCTTATCTGTAGTTCTTTTATATCCTACCGGTATTAGCATACCAGATAATTTCTCGGAATCCTCCTCATTCATTTGACAACCCCATGTTTCTATATAGTATTTAAGTATTTCATTCATTAGTGCATTCTCCTTTATTAAAAAGTATTACTATCTATCATTATATATAATTTTCATGATTTTTTAAAGTTATTTTTACTATTTGGATATATTTAATCATTTAATTAATTTACTTGAAATATATGTAGCAGGTATATTATAATATTAATAGATAATTTTTTTGTAATATCAAGAACAATATACGTATATACATGTTACTATTAACTATCACTAATATTTATTTTAAAATAAACATTTCAAAATAAATTCTTTCTTTTAGGATAACCTATCTAAAAGGAGTGATTTATATGTATGATGCAAAAAAAGAAGAAAATATTAGAGATAAACATTTACAATATGATTGCATAGGTGAAAGAAATTATTACTGTACGTGTAATTTTAATAATATGGTAGATATGAGAGTATCATCTGTGCCTGTTGAAGTTATATTAAAAGAATTTACTTAGTTTTTAGATTAATGATGGGGGGAAACATTATGAAATTATCTAACAGGATTCAAGCAATGCAATTTTCACCAATTCGTAAGCTGGTTCCTTATGCTGATGAGGCTAAAAAAAGAGGCATTAGTGTATATCATCTTAATATAGGCCAACCAGATATACATACTCCTTATACATTTGCAGAAGGAATGAACAAATACACGGATAAGGTACTTAAGTATGGTAATTCTCAAGGTATAAATTCTTTAATTGAAAGTTTTATAAAATATTACAAAGAATGGGATATAGATTTTGCTAAAGAGGAAATTATGATAACAAATGGTGGTTCAGAAGCTATTATGTTTGCACTTATGGCTATTTGTGACCCCGGCGATGAGATTATAGTTCCTGAACCATTTTACACAAATTACAGTGGATTTGCTGATGTAGCATCGGTTAAGATTGTTCCATTTATTACAAGAGCAGAAAATGGCTTTCACTTACCTGCTAAAGAAGAAATCACAAGTAAGATTACCAGCAAAACTAGAGCAATATTGGTATCAAACCCAGGAAACCCAACAGGTGTTGTATATACCGAAGCAGAAGTACGAATGCTTTCTGATATTGTAAACGAAAATGAATTATTCTTAATTGCTGATGAAGTATATAGGGAATTTGTTTACGATGATTTAAAATACACCTCGGCCCTTTATATGACAGATACTCTAGATAAAATAATATTAGTTGATAGTATATCAAAACGTTACAGTGCCTGTGGTGCTAGAATTGGGTTGGTTGCCTCAAAAAATAAAGACTTTATGAGTGAAATTCTTAAGTTAGGACAAACCAGATTATGTGTTCCTACTATTGAACAATTAGCTGCGGCTAATTTAATTAATACTCCAAAATCATATTTTGTAAAAGTCAAAAAAGAATACGAGGAAAGAAGAAATATTCTACATAAATACTTATCGAAAATACCAGGTGTGGTTTGTGAAAAGCCAAAGGGTGCTTTTTATGTAATCGCTAAACTTCCAATCGAAAATGGAGAAAAATTTGCAAAATGGTTATTAACAGATTTTAATTATAACAATAAGACAGTTATGGTTGCACCCGCAGAAGGATTTTATGCAACTCATGGACTTGGCATAAATGAAATTAGATTATCCTACTGTTTAAATGCCGATGCGCTAAAAGATGCTATGGAAATCTTAGGAATAGCGCTTGAAACATATATGTCATTAACTAAAGTATAAAAATATAAAAGGAAATAGATGGCACATCATCTATTTCCTTTTATACTTTTATACATTAGTTTTTTGCCAAGTATATATTTCTTTTTTTACGTTAAAACCCATCGAAAGATATAATTTAAAAGCAATAATATTATTTGAGTCTACCCTTAGTGAGACTTTAGAAAATTCATTATCAAGCGCTATATCAAGCAAGTATCTTAAAAGCACCTTTCCATATCCTTCTTTTCTATATTTCTCTATTATTCCAAAATTCACTATGTTTGCTATATTATTTTCAACTATAATTTGACCATATCCTACAAGTATATTATCACATTTAATAAATATTGCACCCTTATCAAAATAATATTCCTGTGCTTCATCATAATATATATCTTCTATATTTATAGGAATTCTATCATCGTTTTTAAATATTTCATTTTGTATTAAACATCGTGCTTTTTCATCTTTATTTTTTTCAACTATAGAAAAAGTAATTTTCTTAGGAACAAAGATATTAAAGTGTTCGATGCATTCCTTTTCAAGTTCCATGAATCCCTTAATTCTATTAAACCCTAGTTTTTTTAATATATCTATGTTTATTTTATTGTTTTCACATTCATAAGTTATTAAATCGTTATTAGTTAGAGAACTAATTAATATCTTATAGAAATTCATTAAGTTATTATTCCCAAATACATTAATTGAATTAATAGAACTGTGATATTTATTATGCTTTTGAAACCATATATAGCCTATATAATTATTTTCTTTCAGTAATAAATTTACATTTTTCCTCAAGAATAATCTTTGAATAATATTACTATTATCATACTGCTCAAAAAAATTTTTATTTGATGAACTAAAATTAGTATTAAATTTATTGATTTTTCTAAAACTATCAATGTTTTTTAAACTTAAACTTATTGATTTGTACATTTAGCCTTACTCCATTTTTTCTTATTTTGGGGACGAATTTTTTTATAAGTGTAATATAAATCTAATTATAAATCTATTGCCGATACTTTTACAAGTAACTTATTAAAATTCAGATATATTCTTTTACGTAAGCTGAATAATCATTAAAAAATTTTTGTTGAATTTCATTATATTTTGTTATTTTACTAAGTTTGTGCAAATATTTAGTTTCAGACCATTTCTTATGTTTAATGTATCTTTTCCTGCCTAATTTAAAGAAACTATAAGGAAATGTTATTAATGCAAGGATTATATTTAAATCTTCTTTGCTTAATTTATTAATAGAACTGTAAGCTTCAATTAATGCTTTAGCAAAATAAAAATTCCACACATAAGCTTTTTTGAACATCAATCTTCTAATAAGTTTTCCTAAATCACATATTTGTAAATCTATTGAAATACTGTCAAGGTCAATTATAAAGTACTTGCCATCCTTTTTAATTATGTTCTGATAATAAAAGCTGTTGTGACAGATTAATTTATTATCTATTGATGATTTTAATAATTTGTAATATTGCGATTTATTTAGAATATCAATTGCCGCGATACCCCTATAATAAAAATCATTAGCATTCTCTAAATAAAGTATATCAAATTCGTTTTTTATTCTTTTACTAACAATTATTCTTTCCAATTTTTCCATATTACTTAAGTTATGCGAAAAAGACTTTGGCAAATTTTTTATTTTTTTTGATATATAAATTTTATTATGATCTACTTTTTTTGATATATTATGAAATTGTGCTAAGAGCTTTATACAATTTACAGCTTCATCAATATTTGTTAAATCACATTCAGATCCTTCTATCCATTCTTTTAAGAAATATATACTCTTTTTATAGCTTACCGAGAAAGATGCGTCATTTGTTTTGAAATATTTAGCTATATTTGTAAAATCGTTCAATAATAACTCTTGTGTTAAAATACACTCGTTTCTAATTCTAGTTTTTCCGTGTTTTCTTCTTTTCAAACAAAATTTTCCATTGTTTGTTATAATCATATAGGAATTTCTAACTTTTTCAGCGCTTATTAACTCTAAGTTATACTTATGAATTACAGATATCAATATTTGCATCTCTTTACTACTAATTTCTTTAGAACGCTCAAGTATTATTGAATTACCCTTCAATTTTCTCTCTCCCCATTATAGTACTATTAAATTATATTATTTAAGTTTATTTAGTATTCAATAATCAGTAAAAATATAATCATATAGCTTATAATATACATTCAAATAAACAGCATATTATTAAACTAGGCCTATGCAACGCCTTAATCCTAATAATTTTAAAATTATAAAAAAGCACCTATTAAATAAACATTTTATAAATGTTTATTTAATAGGTGCTAGTATATTTTTATTCTAAAGCATAATTAACTCATTTTTGTAATAACCTCTTTAATAATCCAATCTGGTGTTGAAGCACCTGCTGTTACTCCTACACTTTTTACATTTTCATTTTTAATAAATTCATCTGGAATAGCTGACATATTTTCTACATATATTGTGTTTTCACAATTGATTTTGCATATTTCATAAAGCTTTGTAGTATTGGAACTATTAAGTCCTCCAATTACAACCATTGCATCAACTTTTTTTGAAAGTTCTTCTGCAGATTTTTGCCTCACTTCTGTTGCACTACAAATAGTATTGAATGCAACAATTTCCTTACTAGTTTTTATAATTTTTCCTAATACATTTTCCCAAGTAGCTTGTCTTTCTGTTGTTTGGGATACTACACATACTTTGTTTGGAATAAGATGATACTCAGTATCATCCTTTAAGATAACTGCAGAATTATTACACCATCCATTTATTCCGATAACTTCAGGATGGTTTTTATCTCCTACAATAATTATATTATATCCTAAATCGTAGTGTTCCTTTACCTTCTTGTGAATATTCCCTACGTGTGGACATGTAGCATCTATTATATTAAGATTGGTTTTATTTAACTCATTTAATATTTCTTCAGATACTCCATGTGATCTTATTATAAGTGTATCATTATCTTTTAAATTAGAAATTTCATTAAGTTCTATAGGATATATTAAGTTATCTTTTAAAAAACTTACAACATCATTATTATGTATAAGTGGTCCTAGCGTATAAATTTCATTATTATATTCCTGTTTCATTTTTAGAGCTGTATCTACAGCTCTTTTTACCCCAAAACAAAAACCTGCTGAATCTGCAAGTGTTATTATCTTCATTCTTTCACGTCCTTAAATAAATAATATACTAAAGGCTATGCTGAATATTTTTAGTATTTGAATTAATATATGTTGATATAGTTTCAACTACTCCGTTAATACTTAAGGCAGAAGAATCTATTTCTATAGCATCTTTTGCTTTTGTTAATGGATTAACCTCTCTGTGTGTATCTATATAATCTCTTTTTATAATGTCATTTAAGATAGTATCATAATCAACATCTATTGCCTTTGAAAGTAATTCATCATATCTTCTTCTAGCTCTCTGATCATTACTAGCAGTTAAGTAGAATTTAAAAGTAGCATCTTTAAGTACTACCGTTCCAATATCTCTGCCGTCCATAATAACATTAAACTTTTTGGCAATATTTTGTTGTAATTTAACAAGAATTTCTCTTATTTCAGCGACGGTTGCATACTTTGAAACATTATTGCTTATAATAGGCATATTTATCATGTCTGTTAAATCTTCATTATTAACAAATAAACGTTCCTCTTCAAAATGCATTTCTAGAGACTCCACTAGTTTAACTAAATCATCTACATTCTTTTCTGTTATATTTGCGTTCATAGCCTTTAACGTAACCGCTCTATACATCGCTCCGGTATTAATATACATAAGATTGAATTTTTCACCTATAATTTTCGCTATTGTACTTTTTCCTGCACCTGCAGGCCCATCTATGGCAACGGATATATCCATTATTATCCACCCTTCATATATTAAATTTACACTTTTAACAATTTACTCTATCCCTACATTATTTCCAGCTAAATACCCTGTTGATAAGGCTATCTGAAGATTATAACCTCCTGTAAATCCATCTACATCTATCATTTCACCTGCGAAATAAAGATTATCAATTTTCTTTGATTTCATTGTAGATGCATCTATATCTAAAGTATCCACTCCCCCACTAGTTATAATTGCTTCTTCTATTGGACGAAGACCTTTAATGCTAAGCGGTAAATTTTGAAGTAAATTAACTAAAATCTTTCTTTCTTCTTTAGTAATAGAATTAACTTTTTTATTTTCATCGATATTAGATAGTTGTATTACGGTATTTATTAGTTTGCTTGGAAGTAAATCATTCAATGAATTCTTAAAATCTTTGTTTGCATACTTTAAGAAATCACTACGAATTCTTTTATCAAGTTCTACTTCACTTAAAGCCGGTTTCAAATTTATTAAAGCCTTTAAGTTCTCTCCTTCTTTTACAAAGCTACTGCCGCTTAAAACTATGGGTCCTGAAATTCCATAATGAGTAAAAATCATTTCTCCAAATTCTTTGTATATACTCTTATTTTTACTATTAATAATATTTAATTCTACATTTTTTAAAGAAAGGCCTTGTAAATCTTTAACCCACTCCTCATAAACCACAATTGGTACAAGTGAAGCTTTAGGTTTGATTATATTGTGACCTAAAACACGAGCATAAGTTAGACCTTCGCCAGATGACCCAGTTTGTGGATATGATAAACCACCTGTACATAATATGAAATAATCGCCAAATACATTAGTTCCATCTGCAAGTTCAACTCCAACAACTTTCTGATTATCTCTAATTAACTTTTTTACTTTTGAATTCAATAGTACTTTGACATTCTTATTTTTTAATTCATTATTAAAAACTTTTATAATGTCTGAAGACTTATCTGATTCAGGAAATACTCTATCCCCTCTTTCAACTTTTAAATTAACCCCAAATTCTTTAAAAAAATTCATTGTATCAACATTTGTAAATGAATATAAAGAACTATATAAAAAATGGGGATTGCATGGTATATGTTCAAAGAAATCACCTATATCTTTAGCATTAGTAATATTGCATCTACCCTTACCAGTTATATAAAGCTTTCTTCCTAACTTTTCATTTTTTTCAATGAGTACCACATCGTGTTTTGATGAAGCCGTAACAGCTGCCATCATGCCTGATGGTCCTCCTCCAATAATAATTACTTTTGACACTAAATCACTCCCTTTTAATATTTACTTATAATTTAATATAATCCATTAATATATTCAACCTTATTTTAAAATCAATGCAACAATTCATGCATTATTATAGTTTTTTTACATTATAAAAACAAAATTAAAAGAGAACCCCCCCAATAAAGGATTCTCTTCGAACTATTTACTCAAGAATTAATAACTTCCTTGTGCCTCATATCGTATGAAGTATTACATCCACAGAAATATTAGCTTCTAAAACATTTTTACAACTATAATGTATATAAGAATAACAAATTACTTTACATTTATTAGATTCTGTATACTATGTACAATTCTTCTTTGAGTAAAAAGTTTAAACTATCCTTTAAAATAAACATTTATATGTACTTATCTTAGATCAATCTCTTTCATCCCTATCCCTTAAAGAATAAACTTGATATTCTTCCCATATGTCCTCTAAAGTAGAAAATGTTCTTGAAATTTTTTCTTTTTCTCTTAAACCTACAGCAATAATTAATGCATTTATTACACTAAGTGGTGCTACTAAAGAATCAACAAAGGAAGCCATATTACTTTGTGCTATTAATGTATAATCAGCTTTAGCTGCTAATGGAGATAATAAACTATCTGTAATTGCTACAACATTAGCGTTTTTGCTTTTAGCGAAAGCTAAAGCTTCAATTGTTCTTGTGGTATACCTAGGAAATCCTATTCCAATCACTATGTCTTTTTCATCAACATTAAGCATCTGTTCAAATATGTCACTAACACCATAGGCAACTACCTTAACATTATCTAAAATAAGATTTAGATAAAAAGCTAAAAATTCTGCTAATGCAGATGAGCTTCTAAGTCCAATTATATATATTTTTCTAGCTTTAAATAGTGAATTAACTATATCCTCGAAAGTTTGATGATTTATTTTTTCGAGAGTCGCTCTAATGTTTTCCATATCAGCTTTTAATACACCCTTTAATGCATTTTCTTGAGTCATGAAGTCGTTTGATAATTCAATCCTTTGTACGGTAGTTAACTTATTCTTAATTAATTCTTGAAGTGCTTTTTGTAGCTTTGGATAACCACTAAATCCAAGCTCATTGGCAAATCTTACAACAGTTGATTCACTTACTCCTACACTAATACCTAATTTAGCTGCTGTCATGAATGCTGCTTTATCATAGTGTTTTAAGATATACTCAGCTATCAGTTTTTGACCTTTACTTAAACGTGGAAACTTGATTTGAATAGATCTCATCAAATCTTGTTTATTATTTTCCATAATCAACTCAATCCTTTCTATGTTAATTCCAACTAAATGAAATAAAAATTTCAATAGATGATAAAATGAAGCTTTTATTTCATTTTATCATCTATTGAACATAGTTTCAACGAATAGTTCATTTTATATAATTCTTTTGTGTTTCTTGTTATATAAAGCTAGAAAGCACTTTTATTTATAATTAATAATGAATCTTTTAATTATAAATTCTTCAAATATTTTATTTCATCTTCGGTTAAATTTCTCCATGATCCCTTCTCCATATTTCCGAGTGTAATATCACCTACAGAAATCCTCTTTAATGCAATAACTGAATGGCCTATCACATCACACATTTTCCTAATCTGGCGATTTTTTCCTTCATGTATCGTAATTTTAGCTCTGCAGTTAAATCCAATTCTCTTAGTTATTTCAAAATCTGCATGTGCTGTTATGTATCCGTCAATATCAATCCCGTTACAAAACTTGTCTATTTCTTCCTGGGATGGGCATCCTTCAAGTATTGCTAAATAAATTTTATTGATTTCTTGTCTAGGATGAATTACTTTATTATAGATATCCCCATCATTTGTTAATATAATTAGCCCGCATGTATCATAATCTAAACGACCTATCGGATATATTCTTTCTTTTACCTTAACTAAATCTAGAATAGTTTCCCTATCTTTTTCATCCTTTACAGTAGATACTACTCCTTCTGGTTTGTTTAATGCAATGTAAACCTTATTTTCTTCTATGTTAATAATTTTATTATCTACACATACACTATCTTCTTCAGGATCAATTTTATGTCCAAGTTCTGTTACCTCGATATTATTTACCTTTACTCTTCCGCTAGTAATTATCTCCTCACATTTTCTACGTGAAGCAACACCACAGCTTGCCATGAATTTTTGCAAACGTTCTTCCACTATACCACTTCCTAATATTATTTTAGTTACTAAATAAATACAAATTTTAATCTATTGCGATGCAAAAATATAATATAAAATATATATTTATATAAGTCTTCACGAAGAATTATATAAGTATATCAATAAAAAATCAATTGTTGTAATATTATTTTTCATTTTAATACCTAAGGTTTCTCATAGATATGTAACATATTTCCAAGGAAATGTATGAAAAGTAATTAAACAATAAGATATTAATCTTAAAAATTTCCTTTAATACACACTAAACAAATAAAAAACAAGCGTGCTAATTTAATTGATATATCCTATAATTTAATCTGGATAATGTTATAATAAATACATAATATACTATTATAAGGGAGGACATATTATGAATTTTGTTAATTACTACATGCCAACAAAAATATTACTTGAAGAAGACGTAATACTAAATAACAGTAATTTATTTCATACTTATGGAGATAAAGCTTTAATTGTAACTGGTAAGACCTCGTCAATCGTAAATGGTTCATTAAAAGATGTTACTAAAGCATTGGACAAAGAAGGAATTTTATACGATGTTTTTAATGATGTAGAAGAAAATCCATCTTTAGAAACTGTAGAAAACATTGCAAAACTTGGCATATCACAAAAGTCTAATTTTATGATAGGTATCGGAGGTGGGTCTCCTATTGATGCTTCAAAAGCAGCTGGTGTATTAATAAACAACCCAATTGCTACAAGATACAATTTATTTAACAGTCCGGAGTTAAAATCTTTACCTGTAATTGCCATACCAACAACCGCTGGGACAGGAACTGAAACAACACCCTACTCTATAGTTACTGATAATGAACTACAAACAAAACATGGTATATGCCAGAAGGTATTTCCTGAAATAGCTCTGCTGGATGTAAAGTATTTAATGTTTTTGCCAGAGAAAATAACTATCAATACTTCAATTGATGCATTGTCGCATTTAATAGAGGGGTATTTATCTTCAAAATCAAATATTATGAGTGATGCCTTAGCAGAAAAGGGTTTAAAGTTGTTTGGGGAATGTTTAATTATGATAAGAGAAAAAGATTTTAATTGTTTAGTGAGAGAAAAGTTAATGCTTGCTTCTACAATAGCTGGTATGGTTATAGCACAATCTGGTACATCTCTTCCACATCGAATGGGTTATGCTCTTACATATTTTCATAATATACCACACGGTAAAGCAAATGGAATATTTTTAAAGTCATATTTAGAGTTTTGTGAAGACAAAAATAAAGTAAGAAAAATATTATATTTATTAACCCTAGAAAACTTAGACGAACTTGGTAATTTTATAAATAATATTCTCGGATACGTAGATAGTGTTAATTATAAAGACATATGTTCTTATGCTGACCAAGTGTTCTTGAATAAGATCAAATTAAAAAATCATCCCACACCAGTAACAAGAGAGGATATATTAAAAATATATAATGACTCCTTAAAAATATAGTTTATTTTATATTAACCATTAAATTACGTGACGAAATTATAAAACAAGGAAGTGTAGATTTTACACTTCCTTGTTTTATGGTATTAATTTAATCATCTAAATTAATGTGACAGTAACCTCCAGGATTTTTCTGTAAATATTTTTGATGATTATCTTCAGCGTCATAAAAACAAGATAGAGGCTGCACCTCTGTAACTATAGGTTTATCATATCTACCCTTTACTTCATTCTTTGTTTTTATTATAATATCTAAATCTTCCACATCTGTGTAATATATACCACTTCTGTATTGATGCCCTATATCATTTCCCTGCTTATTTGAGACCGTAGGATCTATTATTCCCCAAAATTTATTCAATATTTTTTCTAGAGTTATCTTGGCTTCATCATATGTTATTAAACAAGCTTCCGCATGGCCAGTGTCTCCAAGACAAACCTCATCGTATGATGGGTCTTTCTTTTTGCCATTAGCATACCCCACCTTAGTTTCAACAATACCATTTATTTTTGACATATACGCTTCTACACCCCAAAAACAACCGCCTGCTACAACAATAGTTTTCATTTGAACACCCCCCCTTTTGTATTTATTGTACTGAAATAAATTAGACAATTTAACTCAATAATTATTCTATTCCAGATGATATTAAATACAAATTTATTATTAACTATTCTAAATTATACCACAGGAATAATTTTATGAATACTATACGACTTGCTGTTTATTATCTAAAAATTTGAAGTCCTCAGCGACAACCTCTGTGCTATATCTTTTATTTCCATCTTTATCTGTGTAGCTACTACTGGAGAGTCTACCTGTTACTGCCAATTGGCTTCCTTTTTTTAAGTGTTTACATATTGTTTCTGCTAAGCCGCTCCATGCTACGATATTTATAAAATCAGCTTCAGGTTGTGAATCTTTATGTGATACCCTATTAATAGCTATTGTAAATCTAGTATAAAACCCTTTTCCCTCATTAAAACTTTTAAGTTCTAAATCTTTTGTTATTCTTCCTATTATTGATACAGTATTCATATAATATCTCTCCTTTTTGTTGAAAATCATGGATTATTCAAACACATAAAAGTATTTAACCTTTAAAATGTAATTAAATAACTTTTAAGATTATTGACAAGAAAAAGAAATCTTATACAAACAAATGTTCGATATTTATTTTTATTATTTCAAGGTTAAAACTTACATTTTTAGTTTACATTTTAGTAATAGTTAACATAATTCGTATTATGTTAACTATATTCTAATATATAATTAAAAACACCATATTCTATTATATGGTGTTTTTAATTTACAATATGTGTTTTTAATTTCTTACTAACTTTTATCTTTAATAACAGAAATAATATGAATTGATCATATATTCAGCATTATATCTATCACATGATTTTTTCAAATAGAGTTTAACCTTCCCTTTATGTTCTATATCTAACATAAGTTTATTAAAATGGTTTTTTTCTTTATCGGTAACATCATTTTTAACGTATCCCCAAACATGCTCTGCAGTATTTATAAAACTTCCATTGTCTACATCAAGGTTTATTATTTCATCAATGTACTCATAAAAGTTTGCATAACTGCATTTGTTTTTTACCAAATTACTGCAAGTTTTATAGTATTTATAATTTCTCTCCATCAACACATATTTATATTTCGCCCATTGTTTTTCTATGATTGTAGCATTTGGTTTCTTATCTATATTATGAACTATTACATTACATTTTATAGCGGAAATATCCTTATCTTTTACTTCAAGCATAATATCAGGATTAAACTCTTTAACTTCATCATAGTATTTCAAAAAAATTTTAACTATTATAGTATCTGAATGTGCCCCTATTTGTTTATGTAGATTTTGCTGGCTATAATGAACCTTCATATGACCATCTTTTTCCTGCCATGTTTTAGCAACCTTCGCCATTATAGCTTTTACCGACTCATCCTTTTCATGATTACATTCGTGGTGAAGATTATCAAATATTACTGGGATATTAATTTCCCTACTTACGAAAAGTACATCCTCAATATTAAATATTTTATGGTCATTTTCAATTACAAGTCTGTTTTTCACTGCTTGTGACAACCTTCTAAAATTTTTGATAAACCTATCCATAGAAGCAGTTTTATCTCCATACCCTCCACCAATGTGAAGTATAATCTTATTACTTGAGTCCACACCCAGAGAATCAAGTAATCTAGTGTGGTATTCTAAATCTTTAATTGCATTTTCTACAATCTCTTCTTTTTCTGCATTAAGAACTGTATATTGACCTGGATGCATAGAGACTCTCATACCACATTTTTTTATAAATTCTCCTATCTCATTCAACTCATTTCGAAAATGTTTGTGCCATTGGATTTCATTAATACTATGACTTCCTAATGGAACTATATCTGAGCTTATTCTAAATAAACTTATGTTAAACTTTTTATTATTTTCTAGTATTCTTCTTAAATCTAATATATTTTGCTCTAGTACCTCTAAAAACATTTTTTCTGAAAACTTTGCTACAGTTAATTTTCTATTTGTTCTTTCATTCATTGTAAGCGGAATGCACGCATAACCTATTTTCATAATTATCTCCTATTCATATTTTAATGATTCTTTGTTTCTGTATTTAAACACGTTTATATCACTAGCTGTACATATATCTTATCTTTACAATATACATTTTTCCACATTTAGTTTTTAAATACTTGTAAAAGTAATAAAGGGTCACGAAAGTATATATAACTTTCTTAACCCTTTCAGCACGATACACTAATCCAAATTCTAATAAATTTAAGACATTTATATATTATATTGTATACTAATATCAAGTTATATAATGTGATTATCATAACATATTTATCTTGAATATTCCTAGCAGGAATAATTCATTTATGCTCTTATCTTGTCATCCATTATAAGAGCCCCTACAGCTTCTCAAAAGCCATATAGTTAGTCAAAGGAGTTTTGTTAGCCCTATGTCCTTATTTATCTACATAGCCTCATCAATCATTAATTTTAATAACTCCTAACTCTTTACACCATACTAATTTAAAATAAGGGATACTTGAATACCTTAACTAAGACCTATTGTCCCTTTAAAACACATCAATTAAATCTCCAGCATTATTTTTCAACTTATCTACTGAATGAATATATCTATTAGTAGTTGCCAGATTTTTGTGTGCAGCAAAATCTCTTACTTTTTCTGCTGTAGCCCCTGCTAAAATTGCTAGTGTTATTGCTGTATGCCTAGTAGAATGAACTTTTAAATTTTTATGTATACCTGCGTTTATGCATACCCTTTTTATCATGTAATTTAAAGTACTTGCATTTAACTTTTCTTTATTTCTGCCATTAGTTGAGTGCCCAATAAATAAATATTCCTCGCCGCTAGTTAACTTATCTCTTTTAGTCATCTTAATATATCTATTTATCATAGTAAGAACATTTCCTTGAAGTTTTACTATATCATCTTTTCCACCTTTTCGCCTTACTTTTACTACATTATAACCCGTGTATGTAGTTATGTGCTTTATTTTTATGTTGATAATCTCAGATTTTCTTAAAGCAGTTGTCAAAGCAAGTACTAATATAGTTTTATTTCTATGACCCAATATTGTAGATGTATCTATGCTTTCTAATAAAACTTTACACTCTTGTTTTGTTAAAAATTCAGTTTCTTTATTGTTTATTACAGGTTTTTCTTCCTTTAAATTTCCAAAAGGATTATATTTTATTATTTCAATACCTGTAGAATTGTCTTGGTATTTTAATAACCATTTGTAGAGAGCACTCAATGATGATATTTTTCTATTTATAGTAGCTGAAGACATATTTTTATCCATTAATTTCATTATAAAATTTTGTGTATGTACTATAGATACCTTTTTAATATCTTCAATGCTAATATCCGTTATACTACTCACACTAAAAAAATCTTTTATATCACGTTCATAACTTTTAGAAGTATAAATACTTTTCCTAGATTTTGTTTCAAGAAAAAACAATATAAAATGTTTATTATTAATTTTTATGTCTGAATTACAATTGATTTCTACAACATTATCTATCATATATATATTCTCCTTTGATTTATTTCTATTTATTTCTATTTATATACATTTTAAAAAGCTGCAAACAGTAAGTTAGCAGCTTTTTAAAATGTATAGCCTTATAATTATTCCTCTAAAGAATTAATCAGTGTTACTATTTCTTCTAAGGCTAATTTTTCATCAACACCATTTGCTATAACGTTTACAATTGTATTTGAACCCACACCTAGAGATAAAATACCTATTAAACTCTTAATATTAGCTTTCTTACCCAAAAATTCTATACCTATATCCGATTTGAAAGAAGCCGCTTTTCTTACTAATAATGTGGCTGGTCTAGCATGTAATCCCTTAGGATTATTAACTTTAACTTCTTTTGATACCACTTCACTTCACCTCAATACTTTTATAATAACATGAGCTAATAATTTACTATTAGTTCATGTTATTATAATATCATTAAAAGATATGTAAATCAATTTTAAATACTATCAACAAACCTTGCTATTCTATCAAGTCCATTTTTTATATTCTCCATAGATGTAGCATAAGATAATCTAATATAATTATCTACACCAAATGCTATCCCTGGTATAACTGCAACTTTTTCTTTTTCTAATAACAAATCAGAAAAAGTAATAGAATTTTTTATAAGCTTTCCGTTGATTGATTTATTTAAAATATCTTCTATATTTACCATAACATAAAAAGCTCCTTCTGGTTTTATGCAAGATAAATTATTAATACAATTGATTCTTTCTACCATATAATCTCTTCTTACTTTAAATTGCTCAATCATTTTACATACATCATCTTGATTACCATTTAAAGCTTCAACTGATGCATATTGGGCAATTGAGTTTGGATTAGAAGTAGTATGACTCTGAATATTAGACATTAATGATACTATATCCGCACTGCCAGCAGCATATCCTATTCTCCATCCTGTCATAGCATAAGCTTTAGAAACACCATTAATTACAATAGTTCTTTTGTATGCATCCTCTGAAAGGCTTGCTATACTAATGTGATCATTATTTCCATACAATAACTTTTCATAAATTTCATCTGATATTATGATTAAATTATTTTCCTTTGCAAACTCAGCAATATCTATAAGTTCATTTTTTGAATATACTGTTCCTGTGGGATTGTTTGGACTGTTTATCACTATTGCTTTAGATTTAGGAGTTACTATTTGATTAAGGTTTTCAATGGTTAATTTAAATTCATTACTCTCTTTAGTTTCTACATAGACAGGTTGTCCATCTGCTAATTTGACTAATTCTGGATAGCTAACCCAATATGGAGATCCAATAATAACTTCATCTCCTGGATTTAAAATAGCTTGAAAAACGTTAGCTAGACATTGTTTTGCTCCGGTCGAAACTATAATTTGAGCTGGTATGTAAGTTAATTTATTTTCTGTCTTCAATTTTTTAATTATTGCCTGCTTTAACTCAATAATACCAGAAGCAGCTGTATATTTTGTCATTCCTTCTTTAATTGCTCTTATGGCCGCTTCTTGAATATTTTTCGGTGTATTAAAATCTGGTTCACCGGCGCCAAATCCTATAACATCTAGGCCCTCAGCCTTCATTTTTTTTGCTTTAGCAGTTATGGACAATGTTAAAGATGCTGATATTTGTCCAGCTTTTTTAGATAATACCATTTTTTTACCCCCCATGATTATATTACTTGTATGATTATATTAGTTAAATGAAATGAATTAACTAGATTATTAAGTTAACTTTAGAAAATTAATACTTTAAATCGTATGCTACCAATATAGCATTATTTTTTTGCCGTGTAAATGGAATAACTTATTTTTCCTAACTATAATTTTCTAAATACAAAGAAAATCCTCTTAAAATTTAGAAACTTTCTAAATTTTAAGAGGATTTAATATTATGTTTGATTATTTAGCATAATCGATAGCTCTTGTTTCTCTAATTACATTCACCTTAATTTGACCAGGATATTCTAATTCATTTTCAATTCTTTTAACGAGATTTCTTGCCATCTCAACAGCTCCTGCATCATCAATTACATCAGGTTTAATCATAATTCGAACTTCTCTTCCAGCTTGAATAGCATATGACTTTTCAACACCTTCATAAGAATTTGCGATTTCTTCTAATTTTTCTAACCTTTTAATGTATGCTTCTAAAGTTTCTCTTCTTGCACCTGGTCTAGCAGCTGATATAGCATCTGCCGCTTGGACTAATATTGCTTCAAGAGATTGTAACTCAACGTCACCATGATGTGCTGCAATAGCATTTACTACAATAGGTGCTTCATGGTGTTTCTTTGCTATTTCTGAACCTATAAGCGCATGTGGTCCTTCAACCTCATGGTCTACAGCTTTACCAATATCATGTAGTAGTCCACATCTTTTAGCGAGTGTTGGATCAATTCCAAGTTCAGAAGCCATAAGGCCAGCCAAATATGAAACTTCTATAGAATGCTTTAATACATTTTGACCATAACTAGTTCTGTATTTAAGTCTTCCAAGTAGTCTAATAATTTCAGAATGAAGCCCGTGCACTCCCGTTTCAAAAGTTGCTTGTTCTCCTTCTTCTCTTATGTCGCTATCAACTTCTTTTTTAGCTTTTTCTACCATTTCTTCAATTCTAGCGGGATGTATCCTTCCATCTACTATGAGTTTCTCAAGTGCTATTCTAGCAACTTCTCTTCTTATAGGATCAAAGGCTGAAAGAATTACTGCTTCAGGTGTATCATCTATTATTAAATCTACGCCTGTAAGTGTTTCTAGCGTTCGAATATTTCTACCCTCTCTGCCTATTATTCTTCCTTTCATCTCATCATTAGGAAGAGATACAACATGAACTGTTGTTTCTGCAACATGATCAGCTGCACATCTTTGAATAGCATAAGTAATAATTTCTCTTGCTTTTTTATCAGCTTCTTCTTTTGCCTTAGTTTCAATTTCTTTTATCATAATTGCAGCATCGTGTTTAATTTCTTTTTTAATTTCATCTAACAAAACTTGTTTTGCTTCTTCTGCTGTTAATCCTGATAATCTTTCTAATTCTCCTCTTTGCTTTGTGTATAAATCTTGTACACTTGCTTCTACCATCTCAATATCTTGTTGTTTTTTATTAAGATTTTCTTCTTTTCTCTCCAGCACATCACTTTTTTTATCTAAAGATTCTTCTCTTTGGATATTTCTTCTTTCTAACCTTTGAACTTCATTACGTCTTTCTCTTGATTCTTTTTCTAAATCAGTTCTAAGTCTGTGAACTTCTTCTTTGGCTTCTAAGATTGCTTCCTTCTTTCTTGTTTCAGATTCTTTTACACTTTCGTCAAGAATTTTTTTAGCTTCTTTTTCTGCCTTGGAAATACTTGCTTGAGATATATTTTTTCTAATATAAATTACAACAAAAATACCTACTAAAACAACAACCACAATAGCACAAACTACTATGAGCATTGTTTGACTTTTAGTATCCATTGATTATCAACACCTCCTTTGCTTATTTTCAAATTTATTTAAGAGTAAATATGAAAGCTAGAAAAGGTGTCATACTTATTAATATGGTAGCAAATAAAATATGCTAAACCAGTATTTGTATTTATTTTATATTACTTTTCAATTAATGTCAAGATTAAAGCATTTAAATAAGTTGTTTTACTTTTACTATTCTACAGTAACTATGTAAATCGTTATCAGAATGCATAAAAAAAATCATATACTATTTGCATAATAACATTCATAAATATATTTGCTTCATGTAGTTCAATATAATAACATATAAAGTTCATAAACAATAATATTAATATTTAATTAAAGAAAAAAGCAAGTATAAACTTGCTTTTATGCTCCCTTTTTACTAGCTTCTTTTTTTGAAACTTCTTTTTTACTAATTTCAGGACTTTTACATAATGGAAGATTATGTTTTCCTCTAATTTTATTTTCTATTTCCAACATAACCAAAGGGTTTTCTTTAAAATATTGTTTTGAATTTTCTCTTCCCTGTCCAAGACGAATATCTCCATAAGAGAACCATGCACCACTTTTTTGTACAATTTCTTCTACAACTCCGATATCTAGAACATCTCCTTCTCGAGATATACCATGACCATACATAATATCAAATTCAGCTTTTTTAAATGGAGGAGCTACTTTGTTTTTAACTATCTTTATTCTTGTTCTATTCCCCATAAATTCGTCGCCTTGTTTAATAGTATCTATTCTTCTAATATCTAATCTAACAGACGCATAAAATTTCAATGCTCTTCCACCAGGAGTTACTTCTGGATTTCCAAACATTACTCCTACTTTTTCTCTTAATTGATTTATAAATACAAGAACACATTGAGATTTATTTATAGAACCAGCAAGTTTTCTTAAAGCTTGAGACATAAGTCTTGCTTGGAGTCCTACATGAGAGTCTCCCATTTCGCCTTCAATTTCAGCTTTAGGTACTAAGGCTGCTACTGAATCCACGACTATAACATCTATAGCCCCAGAACGAACTAGTGCCTCTGTAATCTCTAACGCCTGCTCACCAGTGTCTGGTTGGGAAACTATTAGATTTTCTATATCTATTCCTAGTGCTTTAGCATATTCAGGATCTAATGCATTCTCTGCATCTATAAATGCAGCTGTGCCACCATTTTTTTGAGCTTCTGCAACTATATGAAGTGCAACTGTAGTTTTACCTGAAGATTCTGGTCCAAAAACTTCAATCATTCTTCCTCTAGGTACTCCACCTATGCCAAGTCCTATATCAAGTCCTAAACAGCCAGTAGAAATAGCTTCTACATTTAATTTACTATTTTCTCCCAGTTTCATTACCGAACCTTTTCCAAATTGTTTTTCTATTTGACCCATAGCAACTTCTAATGCTTTTAATTTTTCATTATTCATAAATTTCCCCTTAGGGTTCACCATCCTTCATTAACGAACATTTGTTCTAATTTAAGTATACACTATTTATAATACATGGTCAACATACAAAATAAAATATTCCATTTTTATACAACAGGACCCTTTATTTGTATTATTAACAACCTTTAAAATTTTAATCACTTATCAACTCTAATTGTACCTTTGTTTTTTACAAAATAGTCAACACCAGATATTATTGTAATAACTACTGCTGCAGCCATTAAAATATTTGTTAACAAATTTAAAGTTGTATTTACGTAAGATAAATTTATTAATGCTGTAATTATAGCTACTATCTGAATAACAGTTTTCAATTTTCCCCATTTACTAGCAGCAATTACTTTCCCATCTGATGCAGCTATTGTTCGAAGTCCTGAAACTGCAAACTCTCTAGCAATTATAATCATAGCTACCCAACCATGCACAATCTGAAGTTCCACTAATGATACAAGTGCCGCAGTCACTAACAACTTATCTGCCAGTGGATCCATAAATTTTCCGAAGTTAGTTATTTGGTTTCTACTTCTAGCTATATAACCATCCAACTTATCGGTAAGAGAAGCCACTATAAAAATGATAGTAGCCAATTCTCTTCCATAAGGTATACCCTTAGCTGCTATAAACAGCAAAAATATAGGCACTAAAAAAATTCGTATCATTGTAAGTTTATTCGCAAGATTCATAGTACACAACTCCTATTAAATCGTATTCTAAAGCTTTGGTAACCTTAAGTTTAATAAATTCTCCCTTATTATGAACTTTATCAGATTCAAAGAAAACAGTTCCATCTACTTCCGGCGCCATTTCATAATTTCTACCATAGTAAGTTTTTCCATTAAAGCCCTCTACTAAAACTCTATATACTTTTCCTACTTTTTTACTATTTATTTCTTTAGATATGTTTTGTTGTAGCATCATCAATTCTTCTTCACGCTGTACTTTTATTTCTTCTGATATCTGATCTTTCATTTCTGCAGCTTCTGTTCCATCTTCCATTGAATATTTAAAAACTCCCAATTTATCAAATTTTGTTTCTTTAATAAATTGTTTTAATTCCTCAAAATTTTCTTGTGTTTCTCCTGGAAATCCAACAATCAGTGTAGTTCTTAATATCAAATCTTTAATATTCTTTCTCATCTTATTTATATTCTCTGTAATAATATTTTTTCTTCCTTTTCTTTTCATGGATCTAAGAATATCATCACTTATATGTTGAATTGGTATATCAACATATTTGCATACTTTATCATTTATAGATATTTCATTAATAATTTCATCAGTAATTTCTTCTGCATAGCAGTAAAGTACTCTAATCCATTCAATTCCGCTTATTTTAGAAATCTTATTAATTAACGTATGTAAGTTTTTTTTACCATATAAGTCAATTCCATATCTAGTGGTATCTTGAGCGACTAAAATAATTTCTTTGCACCCATGTTCACTTAATTCTTTAGCTTCTTGTACTATATTTTCTATCTTTCTGCTTCTATACTTTCCTCTAATATTAGGTATAGCGCAATATGTACAAGCATTGTCACACCCTTCAGAGATTCTAATATAAGCGGAGTACGTTCCTGTAGTTAAGACTCTCTTACCTTCATTGATATTTTCATCGCTATAACTACAATATTGCACTTTTATTTTTTTTAAAAGAACCTCTTCTATACTACTTAATAATTTGTTATAATCGTTAACTCCAAGCATAATATCAAGTTCTGGCATTAATTCTAGCAGTTCATTGCCATAACGCTGAGTAAGGCACCCCGTTGCAATTAATACTTCACACTTATATTTTTCTTTGTATTTAGACATTTCTAAAATAGTATCTATTGATTCTTGTTTTGAAGATTCTATGAATCCACAAGTATTTACTAAAATTATATCTGCTAGCTTAGGATCATTGGTCATATTATATCTTTCACTTAAACTACTTATTATAATCTCACTATCAATTCTATTTTTATCACAACCTAGATTTATAACTCCAACTTTTAATTTTTCCACCTGTCATCCTCCTTGTTTGTCTCTGCGGGTAAATCCCATTTATAAACTGTTATCCTCTTTGTTTGGTTCTGCAAGTAGATAATAGATATTAACTTATTATCTTTCTACATTTGTATACATAAATTATTGTAAATGTGATTTACAAATTAAACAAGGGTATTTACAATTTTTCTTTCATTTATTTATTAATTAATTTTTTAACTCAGCATTACTTAATAATATTTCTCTAGGTTTGCTTCCATTTCTACCTGAAATAATGTTTCTTTCCTCCATTTGTTCTATAATTCTCGCTGCTCTATTATACCCTATTTTTAGCTTGCGTTGCAATAAGGAAGTGGAGGCTTGACCATTTTCAACAACTATTCTAATTGCTTCATTTAACAGTTCATCAATATTATCAGCATCATTTTTAATACTTGAACTGCTTTCTATTTCATCTATTATTTCTTTTTCATAGTTAACTTCTGTCTTCTGATCTTTTATAAAAGTAACAACTCGCTCAACTTCTTCTTCTGATACAAAAGCTCCTTGTATTCTTATTGGTTTAGCTTCTCCGACTGGGTAAAATAGCATATCGCCTTTACCCAATAATTTCTCTGCACCAGAGGAATCCAAAATTGTTCTTGAATCTATCTGACTTGAAACTGCAAACGATATTCTTGAAGGTATATTGGCTTTTATTACACCTGTGATAACATCAACTGAAGGCCTTTGTGTTGCAATTACTAAATGCATTCCGGCAGCTCTTGCCATTTGTGCAAGTCTTCCAATATACTCCTCTACATCATTAGCACAAACGGTCATAAGGTCAGCTAACTCATCAATTATAATTACAATCCAAGGTAACTTATCTTCGACAATGCCTTTATTAACTAATTCATTATACCCTTCGATACTTCGCACATTGTTTTCAGCAAAACTCTTGTACCTTCTTGACATTTCATTTACAGCCCAATTCAAAGCACCGGCAGATTTTTTGGGATCTGTTACAACCGGTATTAATAAATGAGGTATGCCATTATAAATATTTAATTCAACAACTTTAGGATCAATTAAAAGCAACTTAACATCCTCTGGAGAATATTTATAAAGTAAACTTATTATTAATGAATTTATACAAACACTTTTTCCAGACCCAGTAGCCCCTGCTACTAGCAAATGTGGCATTTTAGTTAAATCTGAAACAACACAATTACCTCCTATATCTTTTCCTAAACTAAATGATAAATTTTTGTTTGTTGCAGAAAACTCATTAGACTCTATTACTTCCCTTAAATATACTGCGCTTAACTCTTTATTTGGTACTTCTATACCAACAGCCGCCTTACCAGGTATTGGCGCTTCAATTCGTACTCCTGACGAAGCTAAATTAAGCGCAATATCATCTGCTAAATTTACAATTTTACTAACCTTAACACCGGCATTAGGTTGAAGTTCAAATCTTGTCACTGAAGGACCTTTGGTAACTTGAATAACTTTTGCTTCAACTCCAAAACTACTTAATGTTTCTTGTAGCTTATTGGCATTGTTAAGCAATTCCTTCTTATCATTCTTATTCATCTTAGAAGTATTATTTTCATTTAATAATTCTAGAGTGGGATATTCATATTTATAGTTTGGCTTTGTTTGAACACTATTTAATTGAATTTCTTGCTCCAATTCTTGCTTAATAGAATTATCTATGTGTTTTACTTTTGATACTCGTACACTACCAGTATTAATATTGTTAACCACTTCTTCACTATTTGTTACCTTAGCATCAATCGCTTCATCAGAAATTTCATTTGATTTAATAAAATCAATTATCTTAATCTTATTGCTAATATTTTTAATGAAGCTATTTTTTTCGTCATTTGGAACAACTAATTCCTCCTGCTTGTCATTGTTTTCTATGTATAAATCCTTACTATCATTTTTGGTAGTAGTCTTTTTAATATATAACCTATCTTTTATGTATATAAAGATATCATGAAGCGATATGTTTAATATTAATATTAAACATATAACATAAATAGCTATAAATATTATACAACTTCCTGCAGCCCCGAATAGTGTATACATTGGTACATCAATTGAATAACTTATAATCCCACCGTGTAATGCACTTTCTGAATTATATATCTTCTTTACTCCGAGCAAAAATTTTCCTTTAGAATAATATTTATCTAATGATAATATTTGTATAAACAGTAATGTATTTACTATTAAAAGCACAATTCCATAAAACTTCTTACTAAAATTTATCTTACCCTTCTTAACAATTATGCAAACACCAATAAATATTATAAAAAATGGTGAAAGATATGCGCCCAATCCTAAAATTGCAAAAAGTACATGATTAACAAACTCACCTATCATACCTGATATAGAGTGAGAACTTGAAAATATAGTTGAGAATATACTTAATAAAATTAATATACCTATAGTTATTAGTATAATTCCAAATATTTCACTGTCAGCATTTATACTCCTCACAACTTTAGATTTAGTTTTTTTTCTAGCCAAAGTATCACCTCTATCTTTATTAGTTCTATCTTTATTATTTCTACAAAATTTATAAATTCCCTCTAACTTTCTACAGATTTATAAATGAATTTCAGAATAACCATATAAAAACCATATTATTTATAGTAAACATTAATAAAAATAGATATAAATAGGTCATTTTGACCTATTTATATCTATTTTTATGCTTTATCTATCATTTCGTTTAATTTTGATAAAGCTTCACTAATGCCACCAACCTCGTCTATTAGGCCATTATCAACTGCTTGTTTTCCTATGAGTATTGTACCCATATCGTTTAAAAGCTCGTCAGTTTGAATCATCAACCTATTTACCGTTTCCTTATCAATTTTAGAAGTCCTAATAATAAATTCAGTTATTCTCTCTTGCATTTTATTAAAGTATTCAAAAGTTTGAGGTACACCTATTATTAACCCATTCATTCTTATCGGATGAATTATCATAGTTGCAGATGGGGAAATGAATGAGTATTCAGCAGCTGTTGCAAGTGGAATGCCTATTGAATGGCCTCCTCCGACTACAAGTGATACAGTAGGTTTACTAACACTTCTAATCATCTCTGCTATTGCAAGGCCAGCTTCTACATCCCCGCCAACTGTATTTAAAACAATAAGGATACCCTTTACTTTTTCATCCCTCTCCATAGCAATTAATTGGGGAATAACATGTTCATACTTAGTAGCTTTAGTTTGAGGTGATAACATCATGTGTCCCTCTATTTGACCTATAATGGGCAAAACTTGAATTTTATCATCCTGAGTCGGTATATTAGTTGTACCTATTTCTTTAATATTTTCAACCTGTTCATTAGAATCTTTATTCTTACCTTCTTTATTCTTCACTTTTTTATTACTTTCAGTTTTTAACATTTGCATTCCTCCTAATCCATTTTATTTTGTGCATTAAGAGAAACTATATACATTTTTCAACCTAATTTAAATTCTCTGTGTAGTGCATTAATTGCTTTTTTTACATATCCTGTTTCTACAAGACACCATATAGTCATATGAGAATCTGCTGTTTGCAGTACTTCAATGTTTTCTCTAGTTAAAGCTTTTAATATTCTTGCCATAACACCAGGTGTACCGCACATTTTTGAACCTATAATTGAAAGCTTGCTACAATCCTTCACAAAAGAGTAAGACATATTAAGATCTTTTATTAAATTAGAGAATTTCGTAAAATCTTTTTCATCAATTGTAAATATTTTTTCTTTAGGAAAAACATTTATAAGATCTATACTTATAAAATTTTCAGCTAAAATATCAAAAAGATCATCATAATTACAACCAATATTTTTACATATTTTTATTTGCACTCTATTATTCATATGTGTAATACCTGTAATGATATTTTCAAGATTTTCACTTTCAAAATTACTAATTACTGTCCCAGGGCATTCGTTCATAGTATTTTTTATTACAAATGGGATATTATATTTTCTTAGTATTTCAACTGCCCTTGGATGTATAACCTTTGCTCCTTGATCTGCAAACTGAAATATCTCATCATAACTTATTTGTTTAATTAATGTTGCCTCAGAAACTATTCTTGGATCAGCTGTCATAATTCCATCTACATCGGTGTATATTTGAGTCTCTACAGCACTAAGCGCTGCGCCTAGCACTGCAGCAGTAACATCACTTCCGCCTCTCCCAATCGTCGTAACAAAGCCTTTTCCATCCATACCTTGAAATCCTGCTACAACAGGGATTTTCCCTTTTTCTAAAAGATTCAATATTTTTTTTGTATCAACATTAAGTATTTCAGCATTAGTATAGTTAGAATCTGTAATTATACCTGCTTGTCCCCCAGTTAAAGGAACAGAATTAATTCCATTACTATTCAGTTCATTACACATTATTACAGTGCTTATAGTTTCACCACAACTCATTAGCAAGTCTATCGCTAATGGATTTACAACTTTTAAACTATCATCTACCAAAGATAGTAATGTGTCAGTAGCATAAGGCTCACCTTTTCTTCCCATAGCAGATACTACTACTACAGGTAAATATCCTTGAGCTTTTGCATTTAAAACTTTTTTTACTACGAGCATTCTTTTTTCCTTGGTAGAGACAGATGTACCCCCAAACTTTTGCACCACTATTTTCATTTATGTCCTCCAAAATTAAATATGAGACTTTTTTAAAAATTCATTATCAACATCAATTATTATAGTTCTAGAACCAATTTTTTTAACGTAATCCCAAGGTACTTCAATGATATCATTATTGCGAAAAAAGCTAAACTTAGAGCTCCCCTCATTTATAATTAGGAATTTTAAAAGTCCATTGTCATCAATAACTACATCATTACTACCTAAATTACTATATTTATCACCATCATTAATGTTAATAATTTCATATCTTTCCATTTCGCTGTATAGCTTTATATTATCTTCCATATAAACATCTCCTTAACAATTCTCATAAAATAATATGAAATTTATTAAGGAGATATGCATAATTTATATATATTTATTAATAAATTTACTTATCCACAGAAATAATTTTACCTTCGAAAACCTCTTTAAGCATTTCATTTTCTTTGCCTACATATGTCGAATTAATTATACCCCTTTTAAAAGTCTTATCCATAACTGCATTTACCTTAGACATATCAATATCATTTATTTTTCTAATTACGTCTTCAGGGGTATTAATTTTATTCATAAACATTACTGATCTGCCATTACTAAACATTCTACTACTTGTGCTTTCAAGCCCTAGAATATAACTACCCTTTAACTGCTCTTTAGCTTTAAACAATCTGTCATTATCAATTCCTATTGTAGCGAATTTTCTAACTTCTTCTTTTATTGCTTTTATTGCAACCTCAGCGTTCGTGGGACTAAGCCCTGCATAAATGCTTACAATTCCAGTGTTCTTAAAAGCAGATATATAACAATAAATTGAATAACATACACCTAGTTCCTCACGGATTTTTTGAAATAATAGTGAGGATGATCCTCCACCTAAAATATTACTTAATAATATTAGAGCATAGGTATCGTCATTTCCAAGTTCTACACCGGGAATTCCTAAGCTTACATGAAGCTGTTCAATATCTTTTTTTCTGAAATAATGTTTATTTAATATCTCAGGACTACTATATTCAGTAATTTTTTTATTTTTACAGCTCCATTTACCGAAATATTTTTGAACAAGACTTTCTATAGTTTTCATATCAAATTTACCTGATATAGATATAACTGAATTCTCTGGTATGTAATATGAGTCTATATAATCTACTAACATTTTTTTACTAAAAGATTTTACAGTATCCATAGTTCCTAAAATGGGTAACGAGATAGAATCTGTATCCCAAATTGCTTTTGTGTGTAAATCTGCTAAAACATCCTCTGGCGAATCTTCACTCATGTTTATTTCTTCAAAAATTACACCTTTTTCTTTTTCAATATCATCTTCTAGAAAGTTACTATTAAAAAGCATATCTGATAGAATATCTAATGATAATTCCAAATAAGTATCTAATGCTTTTATATAAAAACATGTAGCTTCCCTACCTGTAAAGGCATTTAATTGGCCACCTACATCTTCAATAGATTCAGCAATTTGTTTAGCAGTTCTATCATGAGTTCCTTTAAAAAGCATATGTTCAATGAAATGTGATATTCCATTGTTGCTTGTATTTTCATTTCTCGATCCATTTTCTACCCATAAACCTACGCTGACAGAATTCACATATTCAATGTCTTCAACTACAACTCTTAACCCATTATCTAACTTAAACAAATTATACATATGCGCCTCTCCTTAATGAGAATTTATATTTAATATGTGCATATTTCGGTAATATTATTTAAAAAAAATAAAAAGGCATCTAAGCCCTTCTATTATTATTCATTGACTTTTTTTTCGCTATCTTTATTTTCACTATCTTTAATAGCATCTCTTCTTGAAAGATTTACTCTTCCCTGGCCATCTATTTCCATTACTTTTACTAGTATTTCATCACCAACTGAAACAATATCTTCTACTTTATTGACTCTAGCAAAATCAAGTTTAGAAATATGTACTAGACCTTCCTTGTTAGGAAGAATTGCAACAAAAGCTCCAAAAGCAGCAATCTTTGTTACTTTCCCTAAATATATTTCTCCTACTTTAACAGATTTAGTTAACTCTTCAATGATTTTCACTGCTTTATTTGCACTAACGCCGTCGCTTGACATAATTACGATTTTTCCATCATCACTAGTGTCTATTTTAACGCCGGTTTCTGCTATAATTTTCTTTATAGTTATTCCGCCTTTACCTATTACGTCTCTAATCTTGTCAGGTGCTACATTTAGAACATACATTCTAGGAGCATATGCTGACATTTCACTTCTTGGCTGTGGTATACATTCGTTCATTTTTTCTATTATATGAAGTCTAGCTTTCTTAGCATCTATAATTGCAGTTTTAATGCAATATTTAGATAATCCATGAAGCTTTGTATCAACTTGTATAGCCGTAATTCCTTGAACAGTTCCAGCTACTTTAAAATCCATATCACCAAAGAAATCTTCTATTCCCTGAATATCAGTTAATACTTTTTCTTTTGATAAGTCATCACTTGTAATTAGTCCCATTGCAATGCCCGCTGCAGGTCTCTTAATTGGAACACCCGCATCTAATAGTGCTAAAATACTGGCACTTACACTAGCTTGAGATGTTGAGCCATTAGAACTTAATACTTCTGATACCACACGAATTGCATATGGAAATTCTTCTACAGATGGTAAAAGTGGTTCTACTGCTTTTTCTGATAGTGCACCATGACCGATTTCACGTCTTCCAGGTCCACGCATTGGTTTAGTTTCTCCTACGCTATAAGCTGGAAAATTATAATGATGCATGTATCTTTTAGTATCTTCATCACCTATTCCGTCTAGTATCTGGGCTTCTTTTAATGCTCCAAGAGTTGCAACTCCAAGTACTTGGGTAAGTCCCCTTGTGAAAAGACCTGTTCCATGAGTTCTTGGAAGTACTCCTACTTCACAACTTATTTGTCTAACTTCATCAAAAGCTCTTCCGTCTGGTCGTCTATTTTCATTTAACATCATATTTCTAACTATTTCTTTTTGAATATTATAGAAAACTTCACCTATATCTGATTTTTTATCAGCATACTTTTCATTAAATTGAACCTTTATCTTTTCTTTTATTTCATCAACCATTAAATTTCTCTCATCTTTATCTGTTATGTACATTGCTGTCTTCACCATATCAAATGAGAATTTTCTAACTTCACTTTGTAGAGTTTCATCAATTTTTTGAAATTCAGGAATGTTTTTTTTCTTTCCAAATTTAGCTACAGCTTCTTCTTGGAAAGCTACTATTTTTTTACATTCCTCAAAAGCAAAGTCGATTGCAGCTATCATTACATCTTCAGCTATTTCGTCTCCATTTGCTTCTATCATTGTTACGTTGTCTTTTGTTGCACAAACTGTAAGCTTCATAGAACTTGCTTTTCTCTCTTCTACAGTAGGGCTTAATATGAAGTTACCATCGATAAGACCAACTGAAACTGTTCCAACAGCGTCAGTAAACGGTATACTTGATACACATAATGCTAGTGAAGCTGCGTTCATAGCAAGTATTTCAGGTGAATTATCTTGTTCAACTGATAGTACAGTACAAACAATTTGCACATCATTTTTATAACCTTTAGGGAATAACGGTCTTAATGGCCTATCAATACCTCTTGCAGTTAAAATTGCTCTTTCTGATGGCCTTGCTTCTCTTTTTATGAAACCACCAGGAATTTTACCAACGGCATAAAGTTTTTCTTCATATTCTACACTTAGTGGAAAGAAATCAATACCATCTCTTGGTTTTTCTGATGCATTTGCATTAACTAGAACTACTGTTTCTCCATAGCTCATGAATATCGCACAGTTTGATAACATTCCAACCTTACCATATTCAACTTTAAGAGTTCTGCCTGCTACAGTAGTTTCCATAATATGAATCATATATTTGCCTCCCTTCAATTTATACTAACATTATTAGCTAATTGTATATATTTTTTCCTAACCTAAAATAACAGAGCGGCAAAGCCGCTCTGAATTACTTTCTTAGTCCAAGTTCTGCAAGAATTGCACGATATCTTTCAATATCTTGATTCTTTAAGTAACCTAACATTCCTTTTCTTTGTCCAACCATCATGAGAAGACCTCTTCTTGAATGGTGATCTTTTTTATGAATTTTCAAATGTTCATTTAACTCTGTAATTCTTTCAGTAAGTAGTGCGATTTGTACTTCTGGAGAACCTGTATCTCCTTCATGTCTTGCATGTTTTACCATTATTTCTTGTTTTGTAGTCTTTTGCATTTTACAACACCTCCGAATATAATCCCCATATTCCAAGTACACCGTTGGTGATTCGGTGAACTTAGCATAAGGTTCATATCAATTATAACAAACTAAGATTAAATTGTAAATTATTTTTTTACATAATAACACTAATTGTTATATCTCTTGCATATTAGCATAGTCATTATCCTTTTCAAGTTGCTGCTTTAATTCACCTATAGTATTAAATTTAACCTCATCTCTTATTCTATTAATAAAGTTTATTTTAACTAATTCACTGTAAATTTGTTTATCAAAATTCAAAATATGAGTTTCTACTGACAGTTTTCCACCCTCTACTGTAGGATTATATCCTATATTAGTTATAGCCTTATAAAGGTAATTATTATATTCAACTACAGTATAATACACCCCTCCCTTAGGAAGAATATATTCTTTATTGTAATTTAAATTTACAGTTGGAAATCCAATAGTTCTCCCAAGTTGTTTTCCCTTTATTACTTTACCAATAATAGTGTGTGGACGTCCTAAAAGCTCATTTGCTTTAATAATATTGCCCTCGGCGATTAGATGTCGTATTTTTGAACTGCTCACAACTTCCTCATTAGTACTAATTGCTTCACAAACATATAGTTTATATCCTAGTATAGAACTATATTTCTGTAGCATTTCTACATCACCTAAGTTTTTATAACCAAATCTATAATTAAAACCAACAACTATTCCCTTTGCATTATAGCATTTCACCATGTTTTTTATGAAATTCTCAGGAGTTATGTTCATAAATTTCTTATCAAATTTAGCTAAATTAACTATGTCAATACCCGTATTTTCTAATAAACTTATTTTTGTTTTATTATCCATTATTATTTTCGGGCAAATTTCTTTATTTATAACCGACAATGGATGATTTTCAAAAGTACAAATCATACTTTTTACATTATTTTTTTTTGCTAATTCTACGGTTCTATTAATAAGATGCATGTGCCCTAAATGAAGCCCATCAAAACTTCCGAGTGCTATGTATGTTGAATATTCTAATTTTGTTTTAAAATTATCTTTTATAATTAACATTCCACTTATGCTCCTATATAAATGATTTTATTAGCCTAACACCGTCATTACTCTTATCTGCAATTCCAATAAACTCATTATCATTATTATATATACTATACATACTGTTAACTTCAAATTTACACGTTAGTGCTTTATCCTTTACTATAACACCATTTAATAAAAACTTAACGAACCTATCCTCTATAGTGATTTTAGTATTATTTTGAAATATTTTTTCTATAGGAATAATGTATTTGTTTATATTTTCTTCATTTAATTCATTAACATTTATAGCATCCTCAATATCAAATTGACCTGTAGCAGTTCTTTGTAAATTCCACATCATTCCGCCACATTTTAATGCTTCTCCAATATCATAGCACAAACTTCTAATATATGTTCCCTTAGAGCATTTCACTCTAAACTTTACGTAAGGCGAATTAATTTCCTTAATATCTATGCTATAAATTACTATCGCTCTTGCTTCTCTCTCTATTTCTATTCCAGCTCTTGCTAATTCATATAGTTTTTTCCCATTAACCTTTAGAGCAGAGTACATTGGAGGAACTTGTTTTATTTCTCCAATAAACGAGTTAATAACGCGTGTAATTTCTTCATCGCTCCAATTTACTTCGCTCTCTTTTATGATTTTTCCCTCTCTATCATAAGTATCTGTAGTAACGCCTAATTTTAATTCAGTTTCATAAACTTTAAAGTCTGCCATTATATAGTCAATAGCCTTTGTTGCTTTCCCTATACAAACAGGTAAAACCCCGCTAGCCTCCGGGTCTAGAGTGCCAGCGTGGCCTACTTTTTTCACATTGCTAATTTTTCTTATTTTACGTACTACATCAAAGGAAGTCATTCCTGTAGGTTTAAATACATTTAATATACCATTCATTTAATCAACTCTTTTTCTAAAATTTCAATCAATTTAACTTTAGTATCATGAAAATTTGCTTCTGTAAAAAATCCTGAAGCTCTAACATGACCTCCACCTTTAAAAACTTGTGCAATTTTACTAACATCTACGAAAGATTTAGATCTTAAACTTACTTTAACACCATTTTCAGATTCTTTTATAAGAATTGAAACCTCAACAGTGTCTATTGATGTACCACTATTAATAATATCCGATGTATCTGAGGATTCCATATTATATTTTTCTAAAATATCTTTAGATATATACATAAAACATACTTTACCATAGAGTTCCACTGTAATATTACTAATAATCTCTCCACAAAATTTAATTTCATCTAATTTCTTACTTTCAAATACTATTCTATGGATCTTACTAAAATCTATACCAGTATTTATTAGCTCACCTGCAATATCATGAGTTACTGCTGTGGTATTAGAATGCCTAAAACAACCCGTATCTGTAAGTATAGATGTGTACAAACATGTACCTATTTCTTTGTCTATATCTACATTAAGATGTTTAAGCACGTTATACACAATTTCTCCAACTGCAGAAGCTTTTATATCAATAAAATTTATATCTCCGTATAAATCATTAGATAAGTGGTGATCTATATTAATTAATTCGAACTTCTTATTTTTCATGCTAAGATTCGCATTAATTCTTTTAAAATCACCACAATCTAGAACTATTACACATTCTGTACCCTTTAATAATTCACACATTTCGCCACTTATTTCATTAGAGCAAGGTAAAAATAAAAAAGTTTTAGAAATAACTTCTTTTGAAATTATATATACTTCTTTATTTAGTTTTCTAAGTCCAATAAGTAAAGCCAATGCGCTACCTAGGCAATCGCCGTCTGGCGATGTGTGAAAAGTTATAGCAATTTTTTTAAAAAGCTTTATTTTATTAATAATCTCATTAATTATCATCACTATCTTCTTGAGTTATACCTTCTTTTATCTTTTCTTCTTCATTCTTATCTTTTTCCTTTATCTGATTAAAAATACCTTCCAGATGCATTGCCTTTTCAATAGTTTCATCTATCTCTATAATAACTTGAGGAACATGTCTTAGCTTAACATGAATTCCTATTTCTTTTCTAATAAGACCAGTTGAACTTTTAAGTGCTTGAATTGTTTCTTTTTTAGCAATCTCATTTCCAAATACACTAACATAAACCTTTGTATAACTTAAATCCTTTGTAGTATCTACTTTTGTTACACTTACCATAGCACTTAACCTTGGGTCTTTTATTTTATTTTGAATTGTATTGCTTACATCTTTTTTAATTTCTTCATTTATTCTACCATTTCTATAACTAACCATACAATTCACTACTCCTTATACTTATATTAGTTTTGGTTTTATTTCTTCCATTATGAATGCTTCAATGATGTCTCCTTCTTTAATGTCATTGAATTTTTCAACACTTAATCCACATTCAAATCCAGCAGCAACCTCTTTTGCATCATCTTTAAATCTTTTTAAGGAAGCTAATACTGATTCTGTAATTACTATTCCATTTCTAAGAACACGAACACTACTATTTCTCGTAATTTTACCATTCAATACATAAGATCCTGCTATTGTTCCTACATTTGAAACTTTATATATTTGTCTTATTTCAACTCTACCTAAAACAACTTCTTTATATACAGGATCAAGCATTCCAATCATTGCGGCCTTAATATCATCAAGAGCATCATAAATTATTCTATATGTCTTAATTTCTACTTTCTCTTGTTCTCCAATTGTTGCTGCATTATTATCAGGTCTTACATTAAAACCTATAATTATTGCATTTGATGCAGCTGCTAAAACAACATCTGTTTCTGTAATAGCTCCAACTCCAGAATGAATAACTCTTACCTTAACATTATCAGTAGATAATTTTTCTAGTGATTGTCTTACAGCCTCTACCGATCCTTGGACATCAGCTTTAACAATTACACCAAGTTCTTTAACAGATCCTTCTTGTATTTGATTATATAAGTTTTCCATAGAAACTCTATTACTAGTCTCAAAATGTTCTTCTCTTAAATTAGTTTTTCTAGTTTCAGCCATATTTCTCGCAGTTTTCTCGTCTTTAACTACATTAAATCTATCTCCTGCTGCTGGCACTTCAGATAATCCAAGTATTTCTACTGGAATAGAAGGACCTGCAGTCTTTATCTTTTTACCCTTATCATCAAACATCGCTCTTATTCTTCCGTAAGTTGAACCAACTATTATAGAATCACCAGTGTGTAGTGTACCATTTTGTATTAGTAAAGTGGCAAGTGGGCCTCTACCTTTATCAAGTTTTCCTTCTATAACAGTTCCTTTAGCTTTCCTACTAGCGTTTGCTTTTAATTCTAACATTTCTGCTGTAATTACTACCATTTCAAGCAAAGTATCAATTCCCTCTTTAGTATGAGCCGATACTGGAACACAAATTGTGTCTCCACCCCAATCTTCTGCTACAAGACCATATTCTGTTAATTCTTGCTTAACTTTATCTACATTAGCTCCTGGTCTATCTATTTTGTTTATAGCAACTATAATTGGCACCTTAGCTGCCTTACAGTGATTTATTGCCTCTTCAGTTTGTGGCATAATACCATCATCTGCAGCTACAACAAGTATAACTATATCTGTTATTTGAGCACCTCTTGCTCTCATTGCTGTGAAAGCTTCATGTCCTGGTGTATCTAAAAATGTAATTTTTTCGCCATTAACATCAACAGTATATGCACCAATGTGTTGTGTTATTCCACCTGCTTCTGTTTCTGTAACCTTAGATTTTCTAATGCAGTCAAGTAATGATGTCTTGCCGTGATCAACGTGACCCATAACTGTAACAACAGCTGGTTTTTTATCTGTAGCTATTTCAGTTTCATTTTCTTCAATGTCTTCATCTTCAGCTATTTTGCCTTCTTCTGCATCTTTGAGTACTGCAAGTGCACCATATTTTTCTATTACTTTTTCAGCTGTTGCAAAATCAATTTCTTGATTCATTCCAGCCATAACGCCTATAAAAATAAGTTGTTTTATTACTTCAACATAAGGTCGTTTTAACGTATCAGCTAAGTCTTTAACCGTAATGGTACTATCAATTACTACAACTTCATCATCTATTGCCTCAACGCTATTGTTACCACTGCCTAATTCGTCTCTACCTTTTCTACCTCTTTTTCTAATAATAACTTTGTTAGCATCTTCATTAGCTAAGTTTTCATAGTGTTCCACTGTTTCATTTTTACTATCCTTAAGTCCTGAATTTTCATCACTATAAAGTTCTTTGATTAACTCAGCATCCTCTTCCTCAATCACACTCATATGATTTTTGGCCTTTATACTAAACTCTTCGAATAGTACATTAATTAATTCTTTACTTGACACTTCTAACTCTTTTGCTAATTCATATATTCTGACTTTTGCCAAATCATTCACCCCCGAAATTTAATTTATTCATCATTTTCATTCCATAAGCTTAATAGCTTACTGCTCATTCTTTTATCATTTACGCATAAAACATTGATTTCTGCTCTGCCTAAACACTTACCTAAAATCTCACTTGGAACTCCTTCTATAAGAGGTATAACGTTTTTTATACCTAATCTTTTAAATTTGTCTTTAGTGTTTGTAGCACTTTCTTCTGACAAAATTATAAGAGTTCCTCTTCCATGTGCTAGTGCGTCTTCACATTGATTGTACCCTTCAATAAGTTTACCTGCTTTTTTAGTTAAACCTAAAAACTGAAAAAATTTATTATTCATGATTTATCTCGTCCTCATAATTTATCTTATCCTTTAGTTTCCCATAAATTTCTTCGCTTATTTTCCCGCCTAAATTTCGCTCTAATCTTTTTGTCTTATAAGATTTTTCAAAGCAATCTATACTATTACAAATATATGCACCTCTGCCTGGTTTTTTCCCTGTTAAATCTATAGAGATTTCGCCTTCTTTGCTATGAACTATGCGCAATAATTCTTTTTTAGATTTCATTTCCATGCAACCTGTACACATGCGCTGAGGTATTTTTTTAACTTTCATAAAGCATCACCTACTCTTCAGTAATGGTTTCAATTACTTCATTTTCCACTTCTTCATTTTCTACTTCTTCAGTTTCACTTTCTTGGTTTCCAGTTTCTTCAGTTTCATCCATGTTATATTTAGCTTGAGTTCTAGATTTAATATCAATTTTCCAACCTGTGAGTCTTGCTGCCAATCTAACATTTTGACCTTCTTTGCCAATCGCTAAAGATAATTGATTATCTTCCACTATGACCTTTGCTGATTTAGAATTTTCTTCAACCTCTACATTTAATACCTTTGCAGGGCTTAAAGCGTTTGATATATACTCTTCAGATTTCTTACTCCACTTAATAATATCAATTTTCTCATTTCTTAATTCATTAACTATGTTTTGAACTCTAGTGCCTTTGGGTCCAACGCAAGCCCCCATAGCATCAACATTTTCATCATTTGAATATACTGCAATCTTAGTTCTTGAACCTGCTTCTCTCGAAATACTTTTTATTTCAACAACACCACCAAAAACTTCTGGCACTTCTAATTCAAATAAACGTTTCACAAGACCTGGATGAGTTCTTGATACTCCTATTTGAGCACCTTTGGTAGTGTTTTTAACCTCAACAATATATAGTTTTAATTTTTCGTTGAAATTATATTCTTCGCCAGGCATCTGTTCATTAGCTCCAAGCACAGCTTCAATTTTACCTAAATCTATAAATACATTACCTCTATCTTTTCTTATAACACTTCCTGTAATAATATCAAATTCTTTGGTTATAAATTCATTGTATATAATGTTTCTCTCAGCTTCTTTAATTCTTTGAATAACTACTTGTTTTGCAGATTGTGCTGCTATTCTTCCAAATTTCCTTGGAGTAACTTCAATATCAACGACATCATCAATTTGATATTTAGGGCTATACTCTTTAGCTTCTTCTAGTGATATTTCAGTAACATCCTCAACTACTTCTTCTACAACTGTTTTTTGACCATAAACGTGTATTTCACCTGTTTCTCTATTCATTGTCACCTTTACATTTTGGCTATTGCTAGACAGCGTAGCAAAATTTTTCTTATATGCTGCTACTAATGCGTCTTCAATAGTTTCAAAAAGTAAATCCTCACTGATTCCTTTTTGATCCACAATTTCTCTCAATGCTTCAATAAATTCCTGATTCATTTTAATTTTCCTCCTTACAGCACCGGTTTTAAACTTACAATGGATATCTTTTCTTTTGGAATAGATATATTATTCCCATCATACTGAATTTCTATTTGTACATCAGAAAATCCTAATAAATTGCCCTCAAGTTTTTTCTTTCCCTCATATAGACTATTTAAATTTATTAGTATATTCTGGTCTATGTATTTTTTTAGATGACTATCATTATATAAAATCCTCTCAATTCCTGGAGAGGATACCTCTAAACAGTAAGCATCTTTTATTGGATCTTCTACATCTAATATTTCACTTACTGCTCTACTTGTTTTTTCACAATCTTCTAAAGATATTCCATTAGCGCTATCTATATATATCCTCAGGAAATTTTGTCCTGATTCTTTTACATATTCCAAATGATATAATTCACAATTATTTTTTTCAACTATTGGATCAATTATTTTTCTAAGCTTTTGTAACAAGGTATCATTTTTCACTTTAAACACCCTCCTTTTATTAATATTTTATACATTTATTAACATAATTAATCAAAGCATTATAATTAAAACGCAACCAATAGTTGCGTTTCAATAAATAGAGAGTAGGCGGGCCTACTCTCATGCAATAAAATTACCAGCGGTAACTAATATATCTCATTCTATCATATAAAATATGCTAATTCAAGGTTTTATTACATTTCCTTAAAAAAACGATAGCTGATTTGTTTCAGGAAGCTCCTTTAAGCATCCATGATTGTTTAGTGCTTCAATCACAGTTTTAGAAACTTTGCAACGGATTCTCAAATCTTCTTTTGATATAAACTCGCCCTGCACTCTTACCAAAACTATACTTTTAGCAGCATTTTCTCCTACACCTTCAAGGGCGCTTAGCGGAGGTCTTATTGATTCATCTTCAATAGTAAATTTAACGGCCTCAGATTTATAAAGATCTACATTTAATAATTTAATTCCTCGTTTATACATCTCAAACGATAACTCAAGTGCAGTTAGAAGTCCTTTTTCTTTCATTCCTATATCTTTACCCAAAGCAGTTAGCTCATCCATTTTTACTTTTATAGCACTATCGCCTTTTACAATAAGATTAGCATCAAAATCATCTGCTCTTATAGTAAAGAAAGTAGCATAATATTCTTTTGGATAATAAACTTTATAATATGCTATTCTAACTGCCATCATTACGTATGCTACAGCATGGCCTTTAGGAAACATGTACTTTATTTTCTTACATGAACCTATATACCAATCTGGAACATCATGTTCTTTCATAACTAGCTCATGCTCTTCTGTAAGACCCTTACCTTTTCTTACTTTCTCCATAATAGTAAAAGCAGTCTTAGGTGGAAGCCCTTTCTGCATTAGATAAACCATTATATCATCTCTTGTAGAAATACATTCTTTAAGTGTTGTAAACCCTTCTTTAATATAATATTGTGCATTGTTAATCCATACGTCCGTACCATGAGATAGTCCAGAAATTCTAACTAAGTCCGAAAAAGATTTAGGTTGCGTATCTAAAAGCATTTGTCTAACAAATTTTGTACCAAATTCTGGTACGCCATAACTTCCTACTTCACAACCCAACTCTTTGACAGTAAGTCCTAATGCCTCAGGTGATGTAAATAAACTTATAACCTTTGAATCTGAGAGTGGGATAGTTATGGGGTTAAGTCCTGTTAAATCTTGAAGCATCCTAAGCATTGTAGGATCATCATGTCCAAGTATATCAAGCTTTAATAGCCTACCACTTATGGAATGGTAATCAAAATGTGTTGTAATAATATCTGAATTTGGGTCATCCGCTGGGTGTTGTACTGGGCAAAAATTATATATTTCATTGTCACTTGGAACAACCATTATACCACCTGGATGTTGTCCTGATGTCCTTTTAACACCAGTACATCCTATTACAAGTCTTTCTATTTCCGCTTGGGGTACCCTAACGTCTTTCTCACCTAAATATTTTTTTACATATCCATAAGCAGTCTTGTCAGCAATAGTTCCAATTGTCCCTGCTTTAAAAGTATGCCCTTTTCCAAACAGCACCTCTGTATACCTATGTATGTCTGCTTGATTTTCTCCTGAAAAGTTTAAATCTATATCAGGTTCTTTATCTCCCTCAAATCCTAAGAATGTTTCAAACGGAATATCATGACCATCTTTTATATATTGCGCACCACAATTGGGACACTTTTTATCAGGTAAATCAGCACCAGAACCAATAGAGCCATCCAAAATGAATTCACTCTTTTGGCAATCAGGGCATACATAATGAGGTGGAAGTCCATTTACTTCTGTTATATTAGACATATTAGCTGCAAAAGAAGATCCAACTGAACCTCTCGATCCTACTAAATAGCCGTCAGCAAGTGATTTTGCTACTAATTTTTCAGCTATTAGGTAAAGCACAGCATATCCGTTACCTATAATAGAGTTAAGTTCCTTATCCAATCTTTTTTCAACAATCTCAGGTAAGTTTTCACCATATATAGAATGAACTTTATCTGATGTCATCTTGCGAATATCCTCTTCTGCACCTGGTATTTTAGGTGTATAAGTTCCATCTGGTATTGGTTTTAAAACTTCTATCATTTCAGCAATTTTATTTGGATTATAAATTACAACTTCTCTGCATTTTTTTTCTCCTAGGTATGAAAACTCTTTTAACATCTCATTAGTAGTTTTAAAATATAGTGGTGGTTGATCATCTGCATCTGAAAAACCTTTACCAGCCATTAATATTTTTCTAAAAACTTCATCAGAAGGTTCTAAAAAATGTACATCTCCTGTAGCAACTACAGGCAAATTATTTTTCTCTCCAATAGCACATATTTTCCTATTAATATCCATTAATTCATTTTCATCTTTAACAATACCATTCTTAATCATGAACTTATTGTTTAAAAGAGGTTGTATTTCTAAGTAATTATAAAATTCTACTACTTTTTTAATGTCTTCTTCTGATTTTCCTTGAAGCACTTCCTTATACACTTGTCCAGCTTCGCAGGCTGATCCAACTATAAGCCCCTCTCTATATTTCTCAATTAAGGTTTTAGGAAGCCTAGGCCTTCTATGGAAATATTCTAAATTTGAAATTGAAATAAGCTTATAGAGATTCTTAAGACCAACTAGATCCTTTACCAAAATAATTACATGATAAGAATTGGCCTTCTTCACATTAAAGTCACCTAAAAATTCTTTGTTTAATGTTTCTAAATCAAAAATATTTTTTTCTTTAAGTAAACTAAAACAATGTACTAATATATCTGCAGTAGCTTTAGCATCATCTATCGCTCTATGATGATTTTCGAGTGATATCCCTAAATGCTTTGCTACATTGTTTAGTTTAAATGTCTTAAGGTCTTTAAATAAATATTTAGCTAAAGGAATTGTATCCATAATTGCATTCTCAAACTTCAAATTTAACCTTTCTGAATTTTTTTTAATAAAAGATGCATCAAAGTCAGCATTATGGGCTACAACTACACTGTTTTTTGCGAATTCTAAAAATCTAGGAAGTATTTCTTTTATAGATGCTGCACCGGAAACAGTGTCATTTGTTATTCCAGTTAGTTCGATAATTTTATAAGGTATATCTATTCCTGGGTCAACAAACTCACTAAATCTATCTACTATTTTTCCGTTTTCTATTCTTAATGCACCAATTTCAATTATACTATCATTTTCACTAGAAAGCCCAGTTGTTTCTATATCAAAAACTACATAACAGTCATCTAAACTTTCTCTTTTGTTGTTAATAACAATTGGAACTCCATCATCTACTAGATACCCCTCTACACCATATATAACCTTAATCTTGTTCTTTTTAGCAGCGTCCATGGCTTCTGGAAAAGCTTGTACCACACCATGGTCAGTTATTGCTACTGCAGCATGTCCCCATTTAGCAGCTCTTTCAACAAGTTTAGATGCAGGACTTATCCCATCCATAGCACTCATTTGAGTATGCAAATGAAGTTCAACTCTTTTCTCTTGTGCAGTATCCATTCTTTCTATTTTTTTAAGTTTTACTATATCCCTAGCCATTACAACAACTTCTCTTGCATAAGTATCATAACTTGCTTCTCCACGTATCTTACAAAAAAGTCCTACTTTAACCTCATCCATTATCTTCTCAACATCTTTTGGTTTAGGAAAACATTTTACTGTAATTGAACTTGTATAATCTGTAATAAAGAATGTAATAATTATTCTCCCTGTTTTTGTTTCAATTATATTTACTTTAAATATATCTCCACTTGCACATATTATTCCGGAAGTTTCATTTATCTCTTTTATTTCTGTTGTCTCATCATTTATGTTTCTCCCCATTATAGTGTTTGCATCAGCGGCTTCACCTTTTTTATAGCCTGGCCTACTATACTTATTTGATTTGTACCCATTGCTATCCTTATTTTGACTATTATTTTGGGGTTTATCTTTCTTTTCAACATTAATATTTTTTACTATTTCCTTTATTATAGTTTCATTTTCCTTTTCTTTCTTTTCAAAATAGTTTTCTTTAGAGAGCTCACTATTATGCTCTAATTTAACTATTGAGTTAACTCCAAACATATCATTTATTGTATTTTTTATAAGAACTTCTATGTTCTTATCCCTTAAAATTTTACACATAAAATCATTACCACACTGAATTTTAAGAATACCTTTTTCTATTATCCTAGAAGATTTTAGCAAACTATCCTTACTTGACGGCTCTGAAGTAGCTATAACATTTACAACTTCTGACCAGAATTTATCTTTTACATCTTCTATAGTAGCATCTGACACATCACGATAGCAAATTAACTGTATATCTTTAAAGCTGCACAATCGTTTTGATATAATATTTTTAATTACCAGCTTTTTATTATCATCTATATCCTCAAAAGATTTAATTAACACTCTCAATTTATTGCTTTTTTTAAGGTATTGAACTCTCAATACCTTAATATCATCTACTAATGTTTCTTCATTTAAATTGAAATCATTTTTCAACATTTCAGCTAGACTGGCATTCATTAGTATTCCTCCTGATAAGACATTTATAGTTTATCTATCTCGCGAATAAGTTCTTCCACTAAATTTTCTTCCTTAACAGTCTTAATTATTTCACCCTTTTTAAATATGAGACCAATCCCATTTCCTCCTGCGATGCCAATATCAGCTTCTCTTGCCTCTCCTGGACCATTAACTGCGCATCCCATTATTGCAATCTTAATGTTTTTATCGCATAACTTTAATTTTTCTTCTACTTCATTTGCAATTTTTATAAGATTAATTTGAGTTCTTCCACAGGTTGGGCATGATACAAATTTAACACCACCATCTATATAACCTAATGATTTTAGAATTTCTGTGCCAACCTTAACCTCGTCTACTACATCCCCCGTTAATGATACTCTTATAGTATCTCCAATACCTTCAGCTAAAAGTGCTCCAATACCTATACTTGATTTTATTGTTCCTCTCCATGTAGTCCCAGCTTCCGTAACACCAAGATGCAATGGATAATTTACTTTACTTGATAACAATTTATAACTTTCAATCATCATCATTACATCTGAGGATTTTATGGAAATAACTATATCATAAAAGTCTAAACCTTCAAGTATTTTAACATGCCTTAATGCGCTTTCGACTAAAGCCTGCGAGCATACATGCCCGTATTTTTTAAGTATATCTTTTTCTAGTGATCCTGAATTTACACCAATTCTTATCGGGATCTGCTTTTCTTTAGCAGCATCTGCTACTAACTTTATTCTATCAATACTACCAATATTACCTGGGTTAATCCTTAATTTTGATATCCCATTCTCAATAGATTTTAGAGCTAAATTATAGTCAAAATGAATATCCGCCACGAGTGGTATGTGAATTCCTTTGATTATACTTTTAATAGCATCAGCTGCCACCATGTCCGGCACAGCACAACGTACAATGTCACACCCTTGTTTTTCCAGCTCAAGAATTTGCTTTATTGTGGCCTCTACATCTCTTGTGTCTGTATTTGTCATTGATTGCACTGCAACCTTCGAATCTCCACCTATATATATATTTCCAATTTTTATTTTCTTTGTTTCTTTCACTCGTGTAACCTTCATATTCTTCATCTCCTAGAATTTTAACGGATTAATTATATCCTTTACCACAACTAACACCATTAATGCCATTAAAATCATAAATCCAATATAATTTATAACTCCAACTTTATTATCATCTAATTTTTTACCTGTTATTATTTCAAATAACAACATAAAAATCCATCCTCCATCCAAAGCCGGGAAAGGTATTATGTTGAATATTCCTAGTTGTACACTCATTAATGCAGTAAAGTACATTAACGTTGTTAATCCAGCTTGCGCAGACATAGTTGAAATTCTTATTATACTTATTGGTCCACCTACATCATTAGCAGTAACTTTACCGTGGAATAGGTTACCGAAAAATCCAAAAGTCTGTTTTGCCGTACTAACAGTTTGATCGAATCCATAAGCTACAGATTCACTAAAGTTCAATTTTTTTTCTACACCAGAAACACGTATACCTACTAAAAATCTATTTTCTTTCGCATCTTTAACAGGTTTTAGGGATATTTCTTTTACTTTAGAATCTCTAACTATTTCAATGTTCATACTTTCGCCTTTTGATGTATAAATCTCATTTAAAAATTCATCCCATCTATCTATATTAACCTTATTAACCTTAGTAATTTCGTCTCCAGCTTGTATTCCTGCTTTCATAGCAGGACTATTAGAACTTACTTCTCCAATAATTGGTAGTATATACCCTTTTGCAGCACCTACGAAAATAAATAAAACTACTGCTAATATTAAATTCATAATTGCACCAGCAGAAACTATGCTTAGTTTTTGAAGTGGTGTTTTATTAGTGAAAGATCTTGGATCAGTACTTCCACCTTCTTCACCCTCCATCTTAACATACCCACCAACAGGAAATGCTTTAATTAAATATTCCGTTTCTTTTCCTTTAATTCCAAAAAGTTTAGGACCCATCCCTAAAGAAAACTCGCTTACCTTCACTCCGTTTAACTTGCATAACATAAAATGACCTAATTCATGTATTATAACCAAGAGACTAAATGCTAATAGAGCCATAATAATATATGGTATGTTTGTTATAATGCTTGTAAGATTATTAAACATAACAATTCCCCTCCCTATCTTTTATCATAACTATTTCTTACATATTCTCTAACCTTTAAATCTACTTCTAAAATATCTTCTAAACTTGGATTAACATTATGCTCAAATTTACTCATGCAATTTTCTATAATGTCTTCTATTTGAAGAAACTTAATTTTATGATCTAGAAAAAGTTCAACAGCTACTTCATTCGCTGAATTCATAATAGCAGGCATATTCCCACCCGCTTTTCCTGCTTTATATGCTAATTTTAGACATTTGAACGTATTCATATCTGGTTTTTCAAAAGTTAAATTACCCATATTATAAAAATCCAATTCTTTAATGACATTTTTGTTTCTTTTGGGGTAGTTTATAGCATACTGAATAGGAAGTCTCATGTCGGGAGAGCTCATTTGTGCTATTACGCTTCCGTCAATATACTCAACCATAGAATGTATTATGCTTTGAGGGTGAACTACAACCTGTATATTCTCGTAATCAATACCAAATAACCAGTGCGCCTCTATAACCTCTAGCCCTTTATTCATAAGCGTAGATGAATCAACTGATATCTTCCTACCCATATTCCATTTAGGGTGTTTAATTGCCTCTTCCGGTTTTATATCTATTAATTGTTGTCTGCTTTTACCTCTAAATGGTCCACCAGATGCAGTTACTATTAATTTACTAACAGTATCTATTTTATTCCCCTGTAAACATTGAAAAATAGCTCCATGTTCTGAATCAACAGGTAAAATATTTACATGATGTTTTCTAGCAGCATCCATGACTAATTTACCTGCTGCAACTAGTGTTTCTTTATTTGCTAAAGCAATATCTTTTCCTGCATTAATAGCTTTCATAGTAGGAATCAAACCTATCATACCTACAACCGATGTTACTACAATATCAACTTCTGATAAAGTACTTATATAATTTAAGCCGTCTAACCCATGCAAAATTTTAGTTGAATAATTTTTTTTGCTGCAATGTTTTTTAAGTTTTAATGAAGCTCCCTCGTCCATCATGGCAACATATTCTGGTCCAAATTCCTCAATTATCGGTATAACCTTTTCCCAATTAGTATTAGCCGAAATTCCCACAATAGTAAAGTTGTCAATCTCCTTTCGAATAACATCTAACGTTTGAGTTCCTATGGACCCGGTAACTCCTAAAACAGTAAGTTTCTTCATGTAAATCTCTCCATTCGTTTAAAGCTATGTTTTATAATTTATATGGTTTCAATATTTATTATTAAATTCTTGTTTATTTTCTCAATCTCATACTTATCACTTAGTATTTACATATTAATTAAATGTTCTACAGCATATAATATAACATATTTATTTATTAAAATAAAGTAAGTAGTAATTTTTGTAAACGCAAAATAATTATTCAATATATAGTGTATGATTCTCTTTTTATAATAAAACTAGTAATTATATTATTATATTCAATAATTCATGCAGATATCAATGTAAATTTTTAACATAGTTAGTACTCTAGAATTATTTACATAATAACAAAATCATATATTGTAAAGAATGCCAATTCACCAAAAACTTTTTTGCATTCTGCACAATATATGATTTTTTTAAACAATAAATGATAAGAACAAGTTTATAATTTCTATATATTTGTTGAACATATTTTTATAATTGCAATATAAATGTAATATAATAAAATGTTACAACAGACACAAATAAAATACTGTCAAATCGATCTAAGATTCCACCATGTCCAGGTATAAGACTACTATAATCTTTTGCTCCAACAAATCTTTTTATTGAAGACGCAATTAAATCTCCAAATTGTCCAAAAACACCACAAAGTACACCAATTATAGCGTAATGATGTAATTGAATAGGCACCCCATATCTTGATATAGCATATCCATAAATTGTGCATCCTATAGTACTTCCCAAAAGTCCACCTATCGAGCCCTCAATTGTTTTATTGGGGCTTACTTTAGGGCATAGCTTATGTTTACCACCTTTTCCTAAAATTCTTCCTGAATAGTAAGCTGACGTATCACATCCCCATGAACAGATAAATATAATCCAAACTAAATATTGACCATAAGTTTTATTATCTATAAACACTATGAAACTAAAAAATACTGCCACATACAAAAATCCGAATATGGTGAGGGCAACGTCTATAACATTATAAGTTGTATAGACCACAGGAATGCATAATAGTAAAAAAATTGTAGCTATTAATATGTATATATTAAAGCTTGATAAAAAATCACTCCCCATATTTAGGTAATATACTATACATAAGATATAACCTACTAGCCCAATAGGCTTATAATTTTTTTTTCTAGAAACTTTGTAGAACTCATACATACCCAAAAGTGAAAGTATCATTACAATATATTTTAAGTACTCTCCTCCTAAAAATATAAATATTATTAATGGAGCTAGAATCAGTGCTCCTATATATCTATTATTCATAATTTTCTCCCCTATCTAACCTTTCCAAATCTTCTATCTCTCTTTTGATAGTCCGATATTGCAAGTCTCAGCTGTTTTTCATGAAAATCCGGCCAATTAATATCTGAAAACCAAAGTTCAGAGTATGCACTTTGCCACAGTAAAAAGTTACTTAATCTTAATTCACCACTAGGCCTTATTATTAAATCCGGGTCTGGAATTTTTCCAGTGTACATATATTTTGACAATATATTCTCAGTTATTTCATCTTTAGATATCTTTCCGCTTCTTAAATCTATATATATTCCTTTTACGGCATCTACTATTTCGTTTCTTCCACCATAATTTAAAGCTAAATTTAAAGTTAACCCCTTATTATTCTTTGTTTTTTCATAAGCATTATTCAATTCTGTCCTACATATCTGTGGTAATTTTGATATGTTACCTATAGAATTAATTACTACATCATTAGCATTTAATTCTTCAAATTCATTTTTTAAGTACTCTACCAACAATTTCATCAGAGAATCAACTTCTTTTAAAGGCCTATTCCAATTCTCAGTTGAAAATGCATACAATGTCAAATATCCAACTCCCAATTTGTTGCATTCTTTAACAATTCTTCTAATTGCTTCTACTCCAGCCTTATGTCCAAGTGCTCTCGGTAAATTACGTTCCTTGGCCCATCTACCATTTCCATCCATTATAATTGCAATATGCTTAGGTATTTTTGACATATCTAAATCTAAATTATTACTTATTTCTTTGTCTCTTTTAAAAAAAGCGAATAATTTTTTCAATAAAATTCTCTCCTTTTTACTAGTTATTGCATAATTTTAAATAGAACCTGCAGTTATGCAGGTTCTATTTAAAATTATAAATTAAACTAACATTATTTCTTTTTCTTTAATATCAATCAATTTATCTAGTTCTTTTATAAATTTGTCTGTTTCTTTTTGTATGATGTCTTCTGACTTTTTAGCTTCATCATCAGTAATTTCACTGCTTTTTTTAAGACCTTTAATTTTATCATTAGCATCTCGTCTTATAGATCTTATAGCAACTTTAGCTTCTTCTCCTGTTTTCTTTACTACTTTAATTAAATTCTTTCTTGTTTCTTCAGTAAGTTCAGGGATAATTAATCTAATTGCGGATCCATCATTAGATGGGTTTAATCCTAAATCAGATTTTAATATGGCTTTTTCTATATCTTTCATAGAAGCTTTATCCCATGGCTGAATTAGTAACACTCTAGGTTCCGGTGAGGAAACGTTCGCTACTTGACTTACTGGCACAAGACTTCCATAAGATTCAACACGAATTCTATCTAACATTGAAACATTTGCTCTTCCTGCCTTCAAACTTGCAAGTTCGTGTTTTAAAACAGTAATAGATTTATTCATTTTTTCATCAGCAATACTAATAATTTCTTTAATCATAGAATTCCCTCCATTTTATACTGACTATTTAGCAGAATCAGATACCAAAGTACCAATTTTTTCTCCTAAAATTGCTTTTTTTATATTTTCAGGCTTGTCAAGTCCAAAAACTAATATTGGTATATTATTATCCATACATAATGATGTAGCAGTGGAATCCATAACTTGAAGTCCTTTCTCAAGCACATTAAGATAACTAAGATGATCAAATTTCTTTGCATCATCATATATATGAGGATCCTTATCGTAAACTCCATCAACCTTTTTAGCAAGCAAAATCACTTCTGCTTCTATTTCTGCCGCCCTAAGAGCTGCTGTTGTATCTGTTGAGAAATATGGATTACCTGTGCCCGCTGCGAATATAACAACTCTACCTTTTTCTAAATGCCTCATTGCTCTTCTTCTTATAAACGGTTCTGCTACAGCTTTCATTTCAATGGCAGTTTGTACTCTAGTATTTACGCCTATATTTTCCAAAGAATCTTGAAGAGCTAATGCATTAATACAAGTTGCCATCATTCCCATATAATCCGCAGTAGTCCTGTCCATACCTTCACCACTTCTACCACGCCATATATTTCCGCCTCCGACAACTATTCCTATTTCAACACCTAACTCAACCAATTCTTTTATTTGAAGTGCTATCACATTTGTAATTTCAAAGTCTATTCCAAATCCTTTTTCACCAGCTAAAGCTTCTCCAGAAATCTTTAACATAATTCTTTTATACTTAGCAACCTCCATAAACATTATACCTCCTGATTTTAAGTACTACTATTTTAAAGTATTACTTATTTTAAAAAAGAGAACACCCAGTGTTCCCTTTAATTATTATTTACCCTGAACTTGTCTTTGAACTTCTTCAGCAAAATTTTCTTCTTTCTTTTCTATGCCCTCTCCTCTTTCAAATCTTACATATCTTGTTACCTTTATATCAGCACCAAGTTTTTTAGATTCTTCTTGAAGATATTTTTTAATAGTATAGTCAGCATTTTTAACCCATATTTGTTCAAGTAAACAAACTTCTTTATAATATTTATTTACTCTACCCATAACCATTTTTTCAACGATTTTTTCAGGTTTTCCTTCGTTTAATGCTTGAACCCTGTATATTTCTTTTTCTTTTTCTAAAGTTTCATTGTCAACACAAGTATTATCTAAGAATAATGGACTAGCTGCTGCAATTTGCATTGCAATATCTTTAGCAATTTGAATTAACACATCATCCTGTTTTTCACAAGATAATTCTACTAAAACGCCTATTCTTCCACCACCATGAATGTAGCTTTGAACTATACCATTTTCAATGGAGAACTTTTGAAATCTTCTTACAGACATGTTCTCACCCAATTTTGCTATTAAAGCTGTAACAGCATCATTAACAGTCATTGCTGCATCAGTTATGTATTTTTCATCACTGAATTCACCAATAGTAGTAGAATTAGTTTGAACTGCTTGCATTGCTATGTTTTTTGTTAGGGTAATAAACTCTTCATTATCAGCTACGAAATCTGTTTCACAATTAACTTCTACAAGAGACCCAGATTTCATACCTTCTGAAATATATGCACGAACCAATCCTTCTGCAGCTATTCTTCCAGATTTTTTTGCAGCTGCTGCTAAGCCTTTTTCTCTTAGGAGTTCAATGGCTTTTTCCATATCACCATCTGTTTCACTAAGAGCTCTTTTACAGTCCATCATTCCAGCACCAGTTTTTTCTCTTAACTCTTTAACCATGCTTGCACTAATCATTATTATTTCCTCCTATTCCTATCTAATTTTAAAGGTAAATGAAAGAATTAACTTCCACCTACCCCTCAACTTTCCTGCCAATAATCATCTTATTATTTTATTAGATAAATATAGTTACTATTATTCAGCTAATTGTTCACCCTGTTTTCCTTCAATAATAGCATCAGCTAATCTTTCAGTTATTAATTTAACTGCTCTTATAGCATCATCATTTCCTGGGATTACATAATCAACTTCGTCTGGATCACAGTTTGTGTCGACTATTGCAATTACAGGAATTCCAAGAATTTTAGCTTCAGAGATTGCATTTTTTTCTTTTCTTGGATCTACAACAAATAAAGCTCCAATTTTGTTTGCATCCATGCTTCTAATTCCGCCTAAATTCTTTTCTAGTTTTTCTCTTTCATTTAAAAGATGACTAACTTCTTTTTTAGGAAGAACTTCGAATATTCCATCTTCTTCCATTTTATATAATGCTTCTAATCTTTGTATTCTTGTTTTAATTGTTTTAAAGTTAGTTAACATTCCGCCTAACCATCTATTATTTACAAAATGCATTCCTGCTCTTACTGATTCAAATTTAATAGCTTCTTGAGCTTGTTTTTTTGTTCCTACAAATAGGACATCCTTACCTTCTTCAGATACAGATTTAATAAAGTCATATGCCTCATCGATTTTTCTAACTGTTTTCTGTAAATCAATAATGTATATACCGTTTCTTTCTGTAAATATGTATGGTGCCATTTTAGGATTCCATCTTCTAGTTTGATGTCCAAAATGAACACCTGCCTCTAATAATTGCTTCATTGATATAACTGCCATTAATAATAACCTCCTTGGTTTTTACCTCCATTACTATCATCTTATTGAAGTCCAAGTATTGGAACCCTCCCATAATCAAGTAATGTGTGTATTTTCTCACTTGTGTAGTATATCACAAGCTAAGAATGTATTCAATAAAAATTTTATTGAATATCAAAGTTTTTAGTAAAACTTTGAGTATAATACAATTATTAGTATTCTCATTTAATACATATTTATACTTTTTAAATAAAATAACTTAAGGCAGAACAAAAATGTTCTGCCTTCGTTTATTTTATTTTTTTTAATTCGTCAATTAACTTTTCATTTAATATTTTAATATGAGTACCCTTCATACCGAGGGATCTTGATTCTATTACTCCTGCACTTTCAAATTTTCTTAATGCATTAACTATAACAGATCTAGTTATTCCAACTTTATCTGCTATTCTAGATGCTACGAGCAATCCTTCGCTACCATCCAATTCATTGAAAATATGTTGCACAGCTTCTAGCTCAGAATAAGATAAAGTTCCAATAGCAAGTTGTACTACTGCTTTTTTCCTTGCTTCTTCTTCTATTAAATCATTCTTAGCTCTTAAAATTTCAAGACCCACTATAGTGGCACTATATTCAACTAAAACTAAATCATCCTCAGTAAAATCTTTATCAAATCTTGCAAGTAAAAGTGTACCTAATCTTTCTCTGTTTCCGTTTATTGGTACTATGGTGGACATTTTATGTTCTATTGCACATTCTCTAGTATCTTCAAATACACAACCATTTTCATTTGTAAGATTCGCCTTTGTTTCATTAATATTAAGCAAACTGTTATTGTAATTTTCTGGAAATCTCATATTCTTTAAAATTTCATCCTTTACAACATCACATTCAAATCCACTGGATAAATTATAACCTAATATCTTTCCTTTTCTACTAACAATATATACATTACATTGCAATACATCGCTTAATAAATTACAAATGTCATCAAAAACTACTGGTTCTGTTCCTGATTTTTGCAATATCTTATTCAACATTCTTGTTTTATCTAATAGTGACACAATATTCCTCCTCATTTATGTTAAAAACTACAAAACTTATATTATTAAGACAATTCATAAAGTTATTTTTCTTTAGAATATATTGAATTCAAAATATTTAAAATTTTTAGAATCGTTCTTTCTCTAATTAATAATAGCACAACATTAATGCTATATCAACAGTATTTTCATAAATTTCGACATAATATTTATATACTATAATGAATCGACTTAATTAATATTTAGATTTTACTTTTCTTCACTATTTTCTTCCTCTTTATATTCCTTATGTTTACATTCTTTATTAGAACATTCCATATAGTCGCTTTTAGTTTTACTATATCTTTTAACCATATATGTATTACATACAGGGCATTTTATTTCAGTTGGTTCAAACCAACTTACAAAATCACATTGTGGGTAATTGCTGCATCCGTAGAATTTAGTACCTTTTTTACTTCTTCTTTCTAGAATTGTTCCACCACATTTAGGACAAGGAAGATCCAATTCTTTAGTTATTGCTTTTGTATTTTTGCATTCTGGATAACCAGGACATGCCATAAAATCACCAAATCTGCCATGTTTTATTACCATGAACTTGCCACATTTATCACATTTCACTTCTGTAACTTCATCTTCAATTGTAATTTTTGCTATCTCTTTCTCAGCAATTTCAATATCCACTTTCAGCGGTGTAAAAAAATCATTGACTATACTTTGCCATTTTTCCTGTCCTTCTTCTATAAAATCTAAGTTATTCTCCATTTGTGCTGTAAATTCAATATCCACTATTTGTTTAAAATATTCACTTACAATATTATTGACTATATTTCCAAGTTCCGTTACTTCCAAAGTTTTTTTATCTTTCTGTATGTACTTTCTACTTAGAAGGGTTGTAATAATTGGTGCATAAGTACTTGGTCTCCCTATACCATTTTCTTCCAATGTCTTTACAAGAGATGCCTCTGAAAATTTAGCAGGTGGCAATGTAAAATGCTGTTTCCCCTCTGTTTTTTCACTATATAAAATATCTCCTTTACTCAATTCTGGAAGTTTTAAAGTATTTTCTTCTTCATCTAGCTCTTCATCATATATTTTTTTGAATCCATCAAAAGCTACTTTAGACCCTGATGCCTTAAACATATAGTCACCATTTGCTATATCCATAGATATAGTATCAAGTAAACATGATTCCATTTGACTTGCTACAAATCTATTCCAAATTAATGTATATAATTTATATTGTGGAGCTTTTAAAGTTTTTTTAGCAAGTTCTGGTGTTATTTCAATATCAGAAGGTCTAATAGCTTCATGACCGTCCTGTATATTTTTTTTACTTTTAAATATTCTAGGAGTAGCAGGATAATATTTTTCTCCATATCTATTACAAATAAACTCTTTTGCATTTATTTGAGCTTCCTCAGCTATTCTAGTAGAATCTGTTCTCATGTATGTAATTAGCCCTACTGTTCCATACCCCTCTACCTCCATACCTTCATACAATTGTTGTGCAATAGACATAGTTCTTTTTGTTGCAAAATTAAGTTTTCTATATGCATCTTGCTGAAGCGTACTTGTTATAAATGGTGGTAATGGATTTTTACTCTTTGATGATTTCTTTATTTTACTTACAATAAACTCTTTATCATTAAGCTGGTTAATAACATTATCACTTTCTTCTTTAGAATTCATTTCAATTTTGACGCCGCCCTTTGAAAGTAATTTAACACTTAACTTCTGAGTTTCTCCTTCTTTGAGTAACTCACATTCTATAGTCCAATACTCTTTAGTAATAAACTTGTCTATTTCCTTTTGTCTATCACAAATTATTTTAAGTGTAACTGATTGAACTCGTCCTGCACTAAGTCCCCATTTAACTTTTCTCCAAAGTATAGGGCTAATCTCATATCCAACTAATCTATCAAGTATACGCCTTGCTTGTTGAGCATCCACAAGAGTTCCGTTTATTACTCTTGGAGATTTTATTGCTTTTTTAACAGCTGTTTTAGTTATCTCATTAAACTCTATCCTACATTTGTCTTTCTCATCTATTTTTAGAGCTTTTGCTAAATGCCAGGCTATAGCTTCGCCTTCTCTATCAGGATCTGTTGCGAGATAAATTTTATCGCTTTTTTTAGCCGCTTTTCTTAGCTTATCAAGTAATTCACCCTTGCCACGAATAGTTATATACTTTGGTTCGTAATTATTTTCTATGTCAACACCTAATTGACTTTTTGGTAAATCTCTAACGTGTCCCATGGACGCTTCTACTATATAACTGCTCCCTAAATATTTTTTTATAGTTTTAGCTTTTGCAGGTGACTCAACTATAACGAGTTTTTGTCCCATCTTATCCCCTCCATCAATGTATTCTAATATACTTATATATATTTACTTATATTTTGTAATTTACTTTTACATAATAATTCCCTGCTAGACATAATATTTCATTTTTAATCTGCATTTCAAATAATACCCCATATAATTGTTTTATGTCAATGTTAGTTACTCTAATAATGTCGTTAATATGTAATGGACTATCATTTATAATGCTATATACTTGTTTGTTAACATGGCTGCTATCGGATTTTACTATGGTTTTATTTTGTTCTCTCATTTCTATTCCCATTAAATCAAATATATCACCTGAACATGTAAGGGGGTATGCCCCATCTTTAATTAATTTATTAGTTCCTTTACTCTCACAGGAAAATATAGATCCTGGTACAGCCATTACATCTTTACCTTGTTCAAGTGCTAAGTTTGCTGTAATTAATGATCCACTTTTTTCACCAGCCTCTACTACAATAATAATATCACTTAGAGCACTTATTATTCTATTTCTTAAAGGAAAATTGTATGCATATGGTGGTGTTCCTGGCAGAAATTCTGAAATAACAGCGCCTTTTTCAACTATTTCATTAAAAACTTTTAAATTTTGTTTAGGATATACTATATCTAATCCTGAGCCTAAAACTGCACAAGTATATGATTGATTTTCCAAACTGCTCTCATGAGCAAATGTATCAATGCCCTTGGCCATTCCGCTAATAATATTAATATTATTTAAACATAAATCTGAGCATATAATTTTAGTAACATCCTTACCGTAATTCGAATATTTTCTTGATCCTACTATTGAAATATTATAGCCCTTATTTAATGGTGAGATATTTCCTTTATAAAATAACGTATATGGTGCATCATCATAATTTTTAAGTTTTTTCGGATATGCATCTTCATAATACGCAATTGAATTTATTTCATTAACCTCTCAGTTTTTTCGTACGTTATCAATTTCAATTTGGCTCCAAGCTTTTGTCAGGACGTCAATTAAGTTTTTATTAAAATATTCTGTTTTTTTATTATGTACACCATAATACCATATTTGTTGTGTACAATGGAAATCATTTATTAATTTAAGTTTATTTTTAGGTGATAATTTAACTAAAGAAAACCATATATCATAGTCATTCATTTTTTACCTCCACTACTTTATTTATTTATTTATTATTTATAATCAAACTATTCTCTCATCAATAAACTTTCTATACTCAGCCGCTTCAATTATATGTTTATCTAAAATATTTTTGCATCCATCTAGATCTGCTATAGTCCTAGCTACCTTAAGAATTCTAGAATAAGCCCTTGTACTCAGCGTAAATTTATCATACATTAATTCCATAATTTTATTAGCCATGTCATCTAAATTACAATATTTTTTAATTTGCTTTTGACTCATCTCTGCATTGCAGTGAATTCCTTCCGTACTAAATCTTGTTTCTTGAATATGTCTTGCTTGTTCTACTCTTTTTTTAATAACCTTAGACTTTTCACTTTTTTCACCACTAACTATTTTTTTATAAGGAAGAAAATTTACTGCAGTAAATATATCAATTCGATCTAGTAGTGGTCCCGATAGTTTGCTCAAATATCTTCGCCTTTCATAATCACTACAGCTACATTGCCTCTCATAAGATCCATAATATCCACAAGGACATGGGTTTAATGCACTTACAAACATGAAGTTTGATGGGTATTCTATTGTTCCATTAATTCTTGAGATGCTAATTTTTCTCTCTTCTAAAGGCTGCCTTAATATTTCTAATACATTTTTTCTGAACTCTAATATTTCATCTAAAAATAATACACCTTTGTGTGCTAGCGAAATTTCTCCAGGTATTATTTTATTCCCACCCCCAACAAATGCAATCCGTGATATAGTATGATGCGGACTCCTAAAAGGTCTTTGTAAAATAATTCTTTCTCCATCACCAAGCTTTCCAGAGACACTATAAATTTTTGTAACTTCTAATGACTCTGCTTGACTTAAGGGAGGCAATATAGTTGGAATCCTCTTAGCCATCATTGATTTGCCAGAACCTGGTGGTCCATACATAAGCAAATTATGACCTCCTGCAGCCGCTACTTCTATAGCACGTTTTGAACTTTCCTGTCCAAAAACATCTTCATAATCTAACTCCCCATTTATTAGTATCTCCTCATTATTGGATCTCTCATAAGGCATTAAATCCTTATAATTAAAATAATCTACTACTTGCTTTAAATTATCTAAAGCATATATCTTTGCAGATTTAACAAGACTACATTCCTCTGCATTATCTGTAGGGACTATAAAGTTTTCAATTTCATTTTCTACTCCTTCCATAACTACAGGTAATGAGCCCCTTACTTTTTTTAATTTACCGGATAAAGATAATTCTCCTATAAAAAGGTAATCACTAATATCATTAATGTTTATTTGTTTAGTTGCAAGGAGGATCCCTACAGCTATTGGTAAATCAAATAGAGAACCTTCTTTTTTAATATCAGCTGGTGCTAAATTTATTGTTATTCTACTTACGGGGAAATCAAAGCCTGAGTTTAATATTGCAGACCGTACTCTCTCCTTTGATTCTTTAACTGAAACATCTGCAAGTCCAACAATGTTTAAAGCAGGTAGTCCTCGAGTAATATCGATTTCGACTGTAACTAAAACGCCATTAATTCCTGTAAATGCAGCTGACATAATTTGTATTGCCATTTTATCACCCTTACCTTTATTAATTCTTATTTCATGATTATTGACATAATTACAAATAAAATAACTTTCATTAATAATTTTTATTGAATTTAATTATGTTTACTTTTTAGGTACTTAACATAATTTTTAATATGTAAACCAAATAACTAATATTTGATTAAGTTACAAATATTGTGTTGATTTTCAAGCTTTTATAACTTACTATAGGTATAATATAAATTTAAGAAAGGATGTTTTCAATGAAGGCTTTCAATAAAGATATCGGTGCACTTGGTGAAGATATATCCGAAAACTATTTAAGAGATTTAGATTATAAAATTTTAGATAAAAACTTCAGGTGCAAATGTGGTGAAATAGATTTAATAGCAAAATATAAAGGTTTTATCTGCTTTATAGAAGTGAAAAGTAGGTATGGAATAAATTTTGGTACACCAGCTGAAGCAGTTACTTCTACTAAACAACATAAAATTTATAAAACAGCGCAGTTTTATATTTTACAAAAAAAATTAAATAACTCGAATTTTAGATTTGATGTTATTGAAGTTATCCTAAATAATGCTAATAATGATTTCAACATCAACCATATTAAGGACGCTTTCCAGGCTTAATTATTAGACTATAAAACAAAATTTACAAATCCACCTTTTAAATTCGGAGTGAATTTGTAAATTTTATATTAATTATTATTTTCTTCACCTAATATGTTTTTCAGAAAACTTTTTCTATGTAATGCAATAATTCCGTGTTCTTTTATTGCACTCACATGTTCCTTTGTACCGTAACCAACATTTTTATTGAATCCATAGTTTGGATATTCATTGTGATACTGTAACATCAATTCATCCCTATACACTTTTGCAATAATAGACGCACATGCTATACTTATACTTAATGTATCCCCTTTTATTACAAACTCATTTAGATCTGAATAATTTTTTATTTTATATCCATCACTTAAAACTAAATCTGGTTTGATACTAAGTCCATTACAGGATTCAATAAATACTTGATTATTACACCAAGCAATGCCTTTTTCATCAATTTGTTTATTATCAATAGCAGTAATTTTATAGGCTAAGGCTTTCTCTTTAATGATATAAGATAATTCTTTTCTGCAATCTATTGATAATTTTTTAGAATCATTTGCTCTTAAAATTAGATCCTTATCCTCATCCGATTCCAGGTCTAATATTACTGCTGCAGCAACTATTGGTCCAGCTAAAGGCCCCCGCCCAACCTCATCTACCCCAGCTATATATTTGTGGTTTCCAAAACTTCTGTCGAATTTATACATTTTTCTTACTCTCTGAATTTCTTTTGCTTTTAGCTCTAACCTTTTGGACATTTTACTACCTAACTTTTGAACAGTTTTCCTATCGTCTCGTAAAAGCATATTTAATATATTTTCACTATAATTATTATTGCAATCGTTTACAGTATTCTCTATGTCTAACATATTTGCACATATTTCTTTGTAAGTCATTTTAGAAAAATCAATATTAAACGTCATGGTATTCTCTCCTTAGTAATTTTAAATTATCTTAATAAGACATCTTAAAAAATAAATATAAATCTGACTATTTATTTTTCTAGATGCCACCTAAATCTAAACAATCTATTAATATTATAAATAAATCTACTCTAAGTCTACTCGTTCTAACGATATAGGCCCCAATTTTCCACCTCTAAATTCATCTAGAAGCATAACGGCTACTCTATTATAGTCAATATTACCTCCAGAAATTACAGCTCCCCTTTTTTTACCTATATTATCTAAATTATCTAAAGGATTTTCCATGATTTCCGAAAGTTTATATCTTTCCATTAACCGTTGTGCATTATTAGTTTGAAGTCTTTCTACTAATCTAAGTGCTAATTCTTCTATATCTATAACCTCATCTTTTACTGCACCTGTAAATGCCAAATTAAGTCCAACTGTCTCATCTTCAAATCTAGGCCATAATACCCCTGGAGTATCCATTAGCTCTATTCCTAAGCTAGTTTTTACCCATTGCTTAGTTTTGGTAACCCCTGGTCTATCTCCAGTTTTAGTAATGTTATTTTTCCCTAATTTGTTTATAAAAGAAGATTTACCAACATTAGGTATACCAACTACCATGACTCTCGTAACTATATTAACTAACCCTTTTTTTCTTTGTCTATCATGCTTTTGTTTCAATAACTCATCAAGAGTGATTTTTATACTTTTTAACCCTTGACCTGTAATACAATTAACGGCGAGTGGCCTTACAGTATCAGTTGTAAGCTTTTCTATCCATTGTTTAGTAACTTTGTCTTCAGCTAGATCACTCTTATTTAACAAAATAACTCTAGGCTTATCTTTGCATATTTCATCGATTTGTGGATTTGCACTCGACTTAACTATCCTTGCATCTCTAATTTCTATTACAGCATCAACGAGTTTTAAACTCTCCTGAATTTGTCTTCTTGTTTTCGCCATATGACCTGGAAACCAATTTATTTTCATAGCCATTTTATCTAATCCTCCCCATTTTATTGAATGGATAAAGTCTTATAATTACTTTTCCTTCCAAAAGATTGAGTTTTACAAACCCGATATCGCTACTTCGACTATCTTTACTATAATTTCTATTATCACCAAGAACAAAAATTGAGTCTTGTGGCACTAGAGCTTCATCATAGTCTTTCATAACACGTTCATTTTTATAATACTCATTAATAATCTTACCATTTATGTACAATACATTATCGCTAATTTTAACTTTATCACCAGCAACTGCTATAACCCTTTTTATTAGTCTTTGGCTTATATCAGCAGGATATTTTATAACCACAATTTCATTTTTCTTAACATCTTTTAATTGATTAGATTTTGTTTCAAGTAACAATTTGTCATTGTTTTGCATCGTAGGAATCATGGATTCGCCACTTACAGTTACTATTTGAAATGTGAAATTTATAATAAATACAGCTATCAAAAGTAAAATTGCTGTATATTTTGCTAATCTAAAAGTTTTTCTTATCAATACATGCACCTACTTATTAATCTACTATGTAGCTTCAACTACTTAAATTGCATAATTGAGATTTTTAAAAAGTTATGTATATCAAAATATTATGTCTATCTAAATGAAATATGTGTAAATGTAAAAAGGGACTTTTCAGCCCCAATTTTATCTCATTTTTTCTTTAACCTTTGCAGACTTACCAACTCTATCTCTTAAGTAAAATAGTTTAGCTCTTCTAACTTTACCTAGTCTTACAATTTCAATCTTTTCTATTACTGGAGCGTTTACTGGGAATGTTTTTTCAACACCAACACCAGATGCTACTCTTCTTACTGTGAAAGATTCTCTTAAGCCACCATTCTGTCTTTTAAGAACGGTTCCCTCAAATACTTGAATTCTTTCCTTGTTACCTTCACTGATTTTAATGTGAACCTTAACAGTATCACCTACGTGAAAATCTGGTAAATCAGTTCTAATTTGTTCTTGTTCAATTGCTCTTATAATATCTAACATGTGCATTCCCTCCTAAAATTTTATTGTGACGTTCTTGCTCATTATGATATGACAGAGGACCGTCCGTACTAGCACAAACTATATTTTAACATAAAAAAATATATATATCAATATAAAAATATCTTTTATACCTAATTACAAGATATTTTTATATTTAATTAAATCTGATGTTATATCAGATTTTGTGTCTACATTACTTAATAGTTTTTTATCTTCCTTTGAAAGATTAAGTTTCTGAAATAAATCCGGCCTTTTTTCTTTAGTTATTAGTAATGATTGTAGTCTTCTCCATTTTCGTATATTTTCATGATGACCCGAAATTAATACCTCAGGAACCTTTTTACCCTCAAAACATTCTGGTCTTGTATAATGTGGATATTCTAATACTCCATCATAAAAAGACTCTTCCGTGTAGCTCTCAGTGCAGGATAATACCCCTGGAATTAACCTACATATACTATCAACTATAGGTATACATGCCATTTCTCCGCCTGTCAAAACATAATCTCCAAGTGAAATTTCCATATCTATATAATCATAGTTTCTCTCATCAATTCCTTCATAATGACCGCATACAAATATTAATTCTTTTTCCATGCATAGTTTTTTTGCAATATCTTGAGTAAAAGTTTTACCCCTTGGTCCCAAAAATATCACCTTTCCACCATTGTGTAGCTTAATATCCTTAATACTATCAACTAATGGTTGAGTTAGCATAACCATACCTGCGCCACCACCATATGGAGAATCATCTACTTTTTTATGTTTGTTTAAAGAATAATCGCGAATATTATGTGATGAAATATTTATTATATTGTTTTCTATTGCTTTGCCTATCATACTATAATTAAATACTTCAAACATTTCAGGGAATAACGTTAATATATCTATTTTCATTCTTGCCATTCTTTTACTGGCTTAATTATTATTATGTGCTTATCAATATCTATGCTAACTATGATATCCTTAAGCACTGGAATAAGCACTTCTTTTTTTCCCTTAACCCAATATACATCATTACCTGGTGTATTAAGAACATCAAATACTTTTCCAAGTTCTTCTCCGCCTTCTTCGAAAACGCTACACTCTAATATATCAGCCACATAATAGCTTCCCTCTGATAATTTAACTGCATCTTCTCTTTTAACCATCAAGTACTTGTTTCTGTATGTTTCTGCTTGTTCTATGCTATCTATGCCTTCAATTTTAAGTATTACTTTATCTGCTTGAAGTTTACAACCTTCAACTTTTCTAATTTCACCATCAATATACACATTTTTTATTTTTTTAAACCGTTCAAGACTATCAGTTAATGAAAAAACTTTAACTTCACCCTTTAACCCATGTGTTTTACCAATCTGTCCTACACTCATAAAATCTTTCATACAAAATCCTCCTTTCAAAATTACTTATATTATATATAAAATAAAAATTTAATTAAAATAAGAGTTAGGCAGAACCTAACTCTTACTTTATTTCAACAACCACTTTTTTATTTTCCTTAACAGCGGCTGCCTTTACAACAGTTCGAATAGCTTTAGCTATTCTTCCTTGCTTTCCTATAACTTTCCCCATATCTACATGTGCTACAGATAATTCAAGAAGTACCATATGCTCATGTTCTACTTCGTTTACTACCACCATTTCTGGTTTATCAACTAAATATTTTGCCAATACTTCAAGTAACTGTTTCATGGAAAACTCCTCCATTCATTACTTACAACTTTTCTAGTTGACTGCTATTTTGCTAAGTAACCTTTTAACTGTATCAGATGGTTGTGCACCATTCTTCATCCACTTAGTTGCTTTTTCAACATCTATTTTAATAGTAGTTGGCTCTGTTGTTGGGTTATAATATCCTATTTCTTCAATAAATTTTCCATCTCTAGGAGCTCTTGAATCTGCAACTACCACTCTATAAAATGGAGCATGTTTAGCACCCATTCTTTTTAATCTTATTTTAACTGCCACGTATATCACCTCCTTAAATGTAAATTTGTCTATTATTCTAAGTATTTTATTAAAAAGGCATTTTACCAAACAAACCTTTTTTACCGGGTTTTTGGAAACCTTTTGCTTGTTTCATAAATTTTTTCATCATCTCAAAGTCTTTTAACAACTTATTAACTTGTTGTACTAAAGTACCTGAACCATTGGCAATTCTTTTTTTTCTAGAAGAAGATCCACTAACTATATTAGGATGTTTTCTTTCCGAGACAGTCATTGACCTTATGATAGCTTCGACTTTCCCCATATCTTTTTCACTTTTAGATAAATCTACACCTTTTAATTCTTTTTTATTTACACCAGGCATCATTTCAACCAATTTGTTCAATGGTCCAAGTTTTTTCATTTGTTGCATCGATGCTAAAAAATCATCTAAATTAAACTCTTGAGACATCATTCTGCTTCCAAGTTCTTTGGCTTCATTTTCATCAATAGATTGTTGTGCTTTTTCTATTAATGAAAGCACATCACCCATACCAAGTATTCTTGATGCCATTCTATCCGGATAGAAAACTTCCAGATCATTCATTTTTTCGCCAGCGCCAACAAATTTTATGGTTTTTCCAGTTATTGCTTTAATAGATAGTGCTGCTCCACCTCTTGTATCTCCATCTAACTTAGTCAAAATTACACCAGTTATATCTAGCTGTGAATTAAAACTCTCTGCTACATTTACTGCATCCTGACCTGTCATGGAATCTACAACTAACATTATTTCATTTGGCTCGACATTAGATTTTATATCTTGAAGTTCATTCATTAAAATTTCGTCTATATGAAGTCTTCCTGCTGTATCTATAATTACTACATTATTTCCATTTTCTTTTGCAAATGCTACTGATGCTTTTGCTATATCTACAGGACTAACTTTATCTCCCATAGTAAATACTGGAACATCAATTTGCTTACCTACTACCTCTAATTGTTTAATTGCAGCTGGCCTATATACATCACAAGCAACTAATAATGGCTTTTTATTTTTTCTTTTAAGTGAAAGAGCAAGTTTCCCACCCATTGTGGTTTTACCTGCACCTTGTAGTCCAACTAACATAATAACTGTTAAGCCCGTAGTTGAAAACTCTAACTTACTTTCTGAATTACCCATAAGGTCTGTTAGCTCATCATTAACTATTTTTATAACTTGTTGACCAGGTGTTAGGCTTTCTAACACTCCATTACCTAAACATTTTTCACTAACTTTTTTCACAAAATCTTTAACTACTTTATAATTAACATCCGCTTCAAGCAATGCTAATTTTACTTCTCTCATAGCATCTTTAATATCTTTTTCGGAAAGCTTACCCTTACCTTTTAATTTTTTTATGGTATCCTGTAACTTAGAAGATAACCCTTCAAATGCCATAATAAACCTCCTAAATATTTTCAATAATCTGGGCTTTGATATCACATATAAACTGATTTGTTTTTTCATCTTTTATATTTATCTGTAAATCATCTAATTTCAATATAATGTTTTTTAATGTGTCTTTTAATTTATAGTCTTTATTTAATAATTTTAATTTTTCTTCATATACTAAAAGCAAATTATCAGATCTTTTAATAGTATCATGAATAGCTTGCCTGCTAGTATTATTTATCTCTGCTATTTCTGATAGAGACAAATCATTATTAAAATATAAATCCATTATGTTTCTTTGCTTTTCAGTAAGCAATACACCATAAAAATCTAGTAATAGGGAAATTTCAAATCTTTTTTCCATTTCATCACCGACTCACAAATAATATAATATCAGAATTTAAATGAGGTGTCAAGTAGTTTTACTTAACAGGTAAATGTTTTTATAAAAACTTACCATCTAAAATTTATATTTTATAATAATGCCTCTACAAAATCTTTAGAATTAAACACTTGTAAATCATCTACACCTTCACCTACGCCTATATATTTAACAGGTATATTAAGTTGTTTTTTTATTGATATAACAACTCCACCTTTAGCTGTACCATCTAATTTAGTCAATATTATGCCATCAATTGGGCATATATCCATAAATTGTTTAGCTTGCTGTACCCCGTTTTGCCCTGTTGTAGCATCAATTACCAGTAAAGTTTCCATAAGTGCTTCGCTATACTCGCGCTTAATCACTCTAGTTATTTTTGCTAATTCATCCATAAGATTTTTTTTGTTATGAAGTCTACCTGCCGTATCACATATTAAAACATCTACTTTCCTTGCTTTGGCTGCTTGAACAGCATCGAAAACTACAGCTGCGGGATCCGACCCCTCTTGATGTTTTATTAATGCCACGCCTGCTCTTTTACTCCAAATTTCTAACTGATCAATTGCTGCAGCTCTAAATGTATCTGCTGCAGCAATAAGAACTTTATATTTTTCATCTTTTAGCGTTGCTGCAATTTTACCAATGGACGTAGTTTTTCCTACTCCATTAACACCAATTACTAAAATCACCTTCGGGAATTCTTGTGGTTTTACCTGATTTTCATTCTCACCTAATATATCAATTATGACTTCCTTTAAACAGGGTATTATTTGTGCTGGGTCCTTTATTTTATTATCTTTTACCCTTATTTTGAGTTTTTCAATAACATAAATGGAAGTTTCCACACCAATATCTGATGTAATTAATATTTCTTCTAATTCTTCATATAAATCGTCATCAATTATAATAGCCAAATTCAGTACTTCACTAACTTTTTGATTAATACTATTTCTAGTCTTTGCAAGTCCACCTTTTAATTTATCAAAAAATCCTCCAAACATCAATACTCCTCCTTGTTTGCATTTTGTGACATAAATCAGTTGTTATGAATTACTTACTTGTTAAAATCTACAGATACTATTTTTGACACTCCTTTTTCCTCCATGGTAACGCCATACAAAACATCTCCAGCTTCCATCGTTCCTTTTCTGTGGGTTATTATAATAAACTGAACATTATCAGAAAATCTTTTTAAAAATTCTGCATATCTAACTACATTTGCATCGTCAAGTGCTGCCTCTATCTCATCTAAAATACAAAATGGTGTTGGTTTCATTTTTAATATAGCAAATAACAATGCAATTGCTGATAGAACTTTTTCTCCACCAGACATTAAATTTATATTTTGAAGTTTTTTTCCTGGTGGTTGCACATTAATATCAATTTTTGCTGTAAGTTCATCTCCTTCTGTAAGGATTAAATCTGCACTTCCCCCTTTAAACAATTCGGTGAATGTCTCATTAAAGTTTTGCCTTAATATGACGAAGTTCTCTGCGAATATTTTTTTCATTCTTTCAGTCATTTCATGTATAACAGTTAATAATTCGTTTTTAGCTAACACCAAATCCTCTTTTTGACCATCCATAAAGGTAAATTTATCTTTAACTTCTTTATATTCTTCTATTGCACTTACATTTATCTTTCCAAGCATAGATATTTCACCTTTTAATGCTATTATTTCCTTTTTTAGCTTATCAATATCTTTAATCTCATTTTTAAATTGCAACGCTTCTGCGAATGTTAACTCAAAATCCTTATTCAACTTTTCATAATAAGTTTCCTTTTCCATCTCAACTTTCGCAAGAGATAGTTCACATTTATATAAATTTTTCTCGTTTTTTTCAAGGGTTAGTGATACATCGTCTAATTTTTCACCAGTTATTCTAATATACTCTTTAATTTTAATTCTTTGAATTTCATTATCTTCAAAATTTTTCTCCATCTTTTCTAATATAGTTTTTATCTCATTTATTTTTTTATGACAATCTCGAATTGATAATGTACTTGTGTTTTTATTTTTCATTGCTTCTTCTACTTCTTTAGAACATATAATTATCTTTTTATTATATACAAATATTTCATCATTTAGTCTTTGAATTTCAGTTCGTTTATTATTTATTGTTTCATCAATTTTAGCTTTTTTTATTTTAGCATTAATAATTATTTCTTTTATATTCTCGATTTCTAACAATTTATCTTTCAATTTATAATCAACTTTATTAATGTTTTGTTGTATTTCTTGTATTTCAACTGTATATTTAGAAACAGCTATATTCTTATCTTTAATTTCCTTATTGGCTTGTATAATTTTATTATCTTCCAAGCTTTTTTCTGTTTGTAATCTCTCCATATTGTTTTTTAATCTTTGAGTTTCAGTTTTTATTGCATTTATTTTAGCTTCCATCTTAGTAACTTCAATATTTTGTGAATGAACCTTATTCATTATATTTATATTTTCTTCATCTAATTTTTCAATTGAAAATTTGCTCCTTTTTATTTTATCTAACTCATTAGACAATTCATGCTTTAAAATGGTTAAATTCTTAGCCAGCTCTTTTATTTCTCTTTTTCTTCCAATTATACTTGAAGTTTTTGAATACACGCTTCCACCAGTTAATGACCCACCCACATTTATAATTTCTCCAGTTAATGTAACAATTCTGAAACGGAAACTATTAATTTTAGCTATTTCTAGGGCCGAGTCCATATCTTTACATATAATTGTCCTTCCTAGAATAAATGTTATAACTTCACTAAACTTTTCATCATAACCTATTAGTTCACTAGCAATTCCAATATAACCAAGATTATTTTTAGTTTTATTATCCATTGTAAGCTTCTTACCCTTTATAATGTTTAAAGGCAAAAATGTAGCTCTACCAAGATTGTTTGTTTTTAAATAACTAATTAAGGTTTTTGCTACACTCTCATCTTTAGTTATTATGTGTGATATATTACCGCCTAAAGCAATTTCTACAGCCACTTCTAAGCTCTTTTCAACCTTTATGATTTCTCCAACTACAAAACATTCATGAATACTGCCTACTCGGCCTTCATTAACATTTTGCATTAAATTTTTTACCGATCTGTTATAACCCTCATGTTTTTTTTCTAAAGTAGTTAATACATTGAAATTAGCTTCATTTTTATTAATTTTAAAATTACAGTTTTTCATTGAACTTTCATCATTATATAAAAGGCTTTGAAGCTTTATATTTCTGTTTTTATTTTCTTTAACCTTACTTTGATAACTAACTATTAAGTCTTTGAATTCTTCCATCTGTTTTTCAAACATTGTATTTGTAGTAGCATTATTTTTTATTGAACTACAAAAATCTTCAATATTATTTTTAAGTGTATGAACTCTTGTATTAGATATATTTATATTATTATTTAAAATTAATAAACTATTCGTAGCATTGTTAGTTAATGTAATATTGCTTTGCTGCTTTTCCTTAAAAGTTTTAGCTTCAGAACTATCAATTGCTATATTATTTTGAATACTTTCAATCTTTATTTCTCCTGATTGAATTTTTTCTACTATTTCAATTTGAGTTTTTATTATAATATTTAAAGAATTCTCTGTTTTATCAAGATTACTTTTAAATTCTTGAACATTTTTATGAATAACATCGCTCTCATTTGATGTTTTACTAATTGTTCTATCTAAATTCTCAATTCTTTCATTTAGAATATTTATTTCAGAATTAGTATTTTGATAAATTAACTTATTATCGTAATATACTTGTTTTTCTTCCTGGTTCTTATTCTCAAACTTTTCAAATTTACTATTCCAGTCTAGAGCATCTTTCTTTAGCTGATTTTTCCCTTCAGTGCTTTTTATAACTTCATCTTTTAGTTTGACACCTTCGTTATGTAATCTTTTATTTTTTTCTTCAACTTTATATATGGAATCAATAATTATGCTAACTTCTTTACTCTTGAGTTCTTCAAATAATGTTATAAACTTTTTTGCCTTTAGACTTTCGTTCATTAATGGCTCTAGTCTTTCCTCATAAGTACTTAAGATATCTTTTATTCTAATTAAGTTCTGATCAGTACTATCTAATCTCTTTTCTGCTTCTTCTTTTCTAGTCTTAAACTTTACAATTCCCGCGGCCTCTTCAAATAATTTTCTTCTTTCTTCCGCTTTTCCACTTAATATAGCATCTATTTTCCCTTGACCAATGATTGAGTAACCTTCTTTTCCTATGCCTGTATCCATAAAAAGCTGTTGAACATCCTTTAACCTGCAGCTTGTATTGTTTATTAAATATTCACTTTCACCTGAACGATATAATCTTCTTGATATCGTAACATTAGAATAATCTATATCCAGTTCGCATTCACTATTATCTAAAGTAAGAGAAACCTGAGCCAAGCTCACTGGCTTTCTAAACTGTGTGCCTGCAAATATAACATCCTCCATTTTATCTCCTCTTAGACTTCGTGCACTTTGTTCTCCAAGCACCCATCTAACAGCATCAGATATATTGCTTTTACCACTTCCATTAGGGCCTACTACTGCTGTAATACCCTTTTTAAAGGTTAATTCTGTTTTATCTGCAAAGGATTTAAATCCTCTTATTTCAATAGATTTTAAGAACATTGAAACACTCTCCTATTTTACCCCAATAACATTGGTAATACAAAACTTAAAGTAAAAATAACGATTATACTATAAATTAATATTCTTGTATACTTATCTCTTTTTTTCCTTTTCATAATTCACCTCATATTATTATTTTTATATACTTTAATATAAATAAAGTATATATTACTCCAACTCGATCAACGTAATATATACTCATTTAAGATGTTAAGGATATAAATTTTATTTTATATAATAAATTAAAACTTTTCTATATATTTTATGTACACATATTCATATATAGTCATGGTAATACATTTTTCTTTTAAACATATACTAATACTTCCACGATTAATTGTAGTATCTTGTAATACCTCTATTGAAACTTTTCCTATCTGCTTTTTCATGTCATTAAAAAAACTTTTACCATTAGCATAAAGCTTTGAAATATCCTTTGGATTTATTTTAACTAGAAATTCATTAAAAGGAATGACCTTTTTAAAATTTTTATTGATAACATCATATAATAGCTCATTATATATACTACCTTCAACTAGTTCCCCAAATGCGGGATGAAATGGTCCTGCAACCAAATCGTGACCTTCTGAGATCTCCTCAGTGGGCTGTAATCCTATCCTGATAACATCTATTTGATTTGCAACCATCATAATGTAAATAATTTTACTTATATTTACTGCTTCACTTAATGAATAAGGCTTAAATTTATGCTCTATATACATTTTTTCCATATGTGTATCTTTAATTACAAGAGCCGGATATATTCGACAAATATCTGGCTTAAGGTCTATAGCTCTTTTAGCCGTCTCAATATCTTTATTTATATTATCTCCTGGGAGACCTATCATGATTTGATGCCCTAATGTAAAACCATACTGCTTTATTAGATTTGATGCATTCTCTACATCAATTGCAGTATGCCCCCTACCAGATTTTAGTAACACCTCTTCATCCATCGATTGTACTCCGAGTTCTATAATATCTACAGAGTAATTTTTTAAATTTTGTAATACATTATCATCTATATAATCTGGTCTTGTAGATAATCTAATGAATTTTATTTTGTTATTATCTTTAAACATTTTTGCAACAGTTAAAAGTTCTATCTGTTTTTCTGTTTTTATAGCTGTGAATGTTCCTCCAAAAAATGATACCTCTATAACAGCATCTTCATTATTTATTGTTTGCAAATACTGATTTACTGTTTGCTCAACGTACATTGCATCGACTTTTGTTGATGCACCTGTTATGCTATTTTGATTGCAGAAAACACACTCATGTGGACAACCTTCATGCGGAACAAAAATGGGAATAATATAATGTGCGTTACTCATGCAAATCCACCTGATTAACCATAACCTCTTTGGCTGCATTTTGCTCTGCTTCTTTTTTACTGAATCCTTGGCCTGATCCTTTTATAGAATTATTTACTAATACATTAACGAAAAAAATTCTTCTATGAGGTGGTCCTTCAAATTTTACAAGTTCATATCGAATATTCACTTCTCCATTTTGCTGAAATATTTCTTGAAGTTTAGTCTTATAATCCAAAATTATCTCATTACTAATTGCTTTCTCAATTGTTGCTTTAAAGTTATTTAATATAAACAATTTAGAATATTCTATTCCCTTATCCAAATATATAGCAGCAATAACTGCTTCAACACAATCAGCCAAAATTGAAACTCTATTTCTACCGCCAGTAATTTCTTCACCTTTACTCATGTTCATGTACATTCCTAGTTCCCAACTGCATGCAATATCGCATAGAGAATTTTCACAGACAATAAGAGATCTAATTTTAGTTAAATATCCTTCAGGTTTTTCATTAAACCGACTATATAAATATTCGGATATTACAAGTTGTAACACAGAATCACCCAAAAACTCAAGCCTCTCATTAAAAACAACCTTTTTTTTCTGATTTGCATATGAACTATGAGTTATTGCATTTTTTAATAGTTCCTTATCACTAAAATTTAATTCTAGTTTTTTCTCAAGATCTTGTAATTTTATATCACTTTTCATAATCAATACTCCTTTTCGGAAGTTTATTTAAATACGTTTATTTCACAATATTTTTTTGTCATTATGTTCATGTATATTGGAATAATTCTTCAAGTTTATTCTTCAATTTACTTGGATTTTTCTTATAACACAATTTATATAGCAGTTGTTTTTCAGCTTTTTTATAGTAAATTCAAAAATAAGTTTGAAAAGCTAAGGCCCGCATGTTCTGTGGAGCCTTATATTATTCTTCAGAATGCGCTTTAACATATTCAACTATATCTCCAACATTCACAATTTTCTCAACATCTTCATCAGGAATTTCTATGTCATACTTCTCCTCGAGTGCCATAATTAGTTCTACAATATCAAGAGAGTCAGCGCCTAAATCATTCATAAAAGATGATTCCATTTTTATTTCTTCTTCATCTATGCCTAGTTGCAATGCTATACATTCTCTAATTTTTTCAAACATAATATTTTCACCTCCCTACATTTGCATATTATATATAATATTTATTACAAATAATCACTTTATGATTTTTCTTGCACAGATAGTTTCTCTATTTCCTTTTTTAATTTCTCTACAACCTTGTTGTCATAAAATATAGTAGCCTGTTTAATTGCATTTTTAAAAGCTTTCGCATCTGAACTTCCATGAGCTTTTATACAAATACCATTTACTCCTAAAAAAGCAGCTCCACCATATTCTTTATAATCAAAGTCCTTTTTAAATTTTCTAAAAACTGGTTTTAATAAGACACCTCCAATTTTAGTCCTGAAAGAGCCCATTATTCCCATTTTTAATGAATCAAATATATTTGCAACTGTGCCTTCATATAATTTCAGAATTACATTTCCTGTAAATCCATCACAAACTAAAACATTAACGTCTCCAGTTGGTATATCTCTAGCCTCCACGTTTCCTACAAAATTTAAATTTGCCTGCTTTAGTAATTTATGTGTTGATTTTGCAAGTTCATTGCCCTTTTCTTCTTCAGCTCCTATATTCACAAGACCTACAGATGGGTTATCTATTTTTAGAATGTTTTCAAAATATATTTTTCCCATTATTCCAAACTGAAGTAAATAATTAGGTTTACATTCTGAGTTTGCACCACAATCAATTATCATAAAAGGCCTATTTTTACCTGGAACTACCGGTGCTAAGGCGGGTCTATCAATACCTTTTATTCTTCCTACTATTAGTGTACATCCTGCTAAAAAAGCACCAGTACTTCCTGCTGAAATTATAGCATCTGCATCTCCACTTTTCACAAGATTTAAAGCTTTTACTAAACTAGAATCCTTCTTGCGTTTAATGGCAATTACAGGATGTTCACTTAGACTAATAGTTTCTTTAGCATCCACAATTTTTATTTTGTTACTATCATAATTATATTTTTTTAACTCTTCTCCAATTAAATCTTCAGGTCCAGTTATTAATATATTTATATCATATTCTTTTATAGCTGCAATACAACCTTCAACAACAGCATTTGGAGAAAAATCCCCACCCATTCCATCTACAACAACTACCATCTTAAACCCTCACTTTAAATGTGCCCTATATATATTATTTTATCTTCATTTATTTTATCTTATTTATATTATATACCATATTACACAAATCTCTAGTATTAATAATGCTAGAATACAAATATAATTATATTTTAAGTTTATAAATGCATTTAAAAATAAAAAAAAGAAAGTCTTTCGACTTTCTTTTTTTATTTTTGTTCCATTGAAACAACTTCTCTATTTTTGTAATATCCACAGTTTTTACATACTCTGTGAGCAAGCTTCATATCGTGGCATTGAGGACACTCAACTATACCTGGTAAACCAAGTTTAAATGTTTGCGCTCTTCGAGAATCTCTTCTACCTTTAGAAAATTTTCTAGCAGGATTTCCCATTGTAACACCTCCTTAATCAGTTGAAAACAAGTTTTTTAATTTTGCCAACCTTGGATCAATATCATCAAATTTACATTTACATGTACTTTGATTCAAATTGATACCGCACTGATGGCATAAGCCTTTACAATCTTCATTACAAAGTCTTTTTATAGGCAGAATAGAAATGATATTATTTTCCACAATTTCATTTAAATCTAATCTATCATTTTCAATAAAAATAATATCATCATCTTCACTCTTTAGAGTTTTAGACAGTCTTTCATGTAATTCAATATTTATTGAATAAGAAAAGGTCTCAAGACACCTAGAACAAGCAAGTAATAGTTCTGTATCAATATTTCCAGTTAAATCTATTTCATCACCATTAGACTTTAAAACTAAATTAATTTTAACTGGTTTAGAAAATTGAATAAATTCATTATCATAGCCAAACTTAGCTTTTTCTAAATCTAAATGAATTTCTTTTCTTCTTTTTTTATCACTAAATAATTCTGAAACGTCTATTACCATACTATCCACTCTGAAAAACCAAATATTATTTAGTTTTTTCTCATATAAAGAAAATCTTTATACCTTGTATAAATATATTATACAGCTCGAGCAAAGCTTCTGCGTCCCTCCTAACTAAATTGTTTTTTACTTACATCAAACACAGACTATTATATAAACAATCCACTAAAAAGTCAAGAATTATTTCTCATAAAAATTAGCATTTATTTATTTTATAAGCTCCATTGTGTCTCTTGCAATTACTAATTCTTCATTTGTTAGTATAACTAATATCTTAATTTTTGAATCCTTCTTGCTTAATTCTGCATCTTTCCCCGCTACATTATTCTTAGACTTATCTATATGTGCTCCCAAAAATTCGAGCCCATTACAAATCCTTTCTCTTGTACGCGGAGAATTTTCACCAAGGCCGGCAGTAAATATTATTGCATCTACCCCACCCATTGCTGCAGCATAAGCCCCTATAAATGTTTTAACTTTATAGCAAAATATATCAATTGCGAGTTGTGCTCTTTTATTTCCATCTTTCATTGCAGCTGCTTCAACATCCCTAAAATCATTGCTCACTCCTGATACACCTAAAATACCTGATTTTTTATTCATTATATCATTTGCTTCATCAATTGTTAAGTTCAGTTCTTTCATTATATAAGTTAATATAGCAGGATCTATACTTCCACATCTAGTTCCCATAGCAATTCCTTCAAGTGGAGTAAATCCCATACTTGTTTCTATTGATTCGCCATTTTTTATAGCACAGACGCTTGCTCCATTTCCTAAATGGCAAGAAATCAATTTTAAACTTTTTATGTCTTTACCCATCATGTCTGCAGCTTTAGCTGAAACAAATTTGTGAGACATTCCATGGAATCCATATTTTCTAATACCTAAGTCTGTATAAAGATAATATGGAAGTGGGTATATATATGCAGCTTCTGGCATTGTTTGGTGGAATGCAGTATCAAATACTGCAACCATTGGAGTATTTGGCATTAACAAACTACAAGCATTTATTCCATCCAAATTAGCTGGATTGTGAAGAGGTGCAAGTTTTGTACATTCTTGTAAGCCCTTCATTACCTCTACATTAAGTATAACTGATTTGGCGTACTTTTCTCCACCATGAACTACTCTATGCCCAACAGCACCTATTTCCGATAAATCTTTGATAACACCATGCCCTTTATCTAAAAGTGCTTCAATTATTAATTTAATTGCATCTTTATGATCTTTTATTGGCTCTTCAATTACATATTTATGCCCCTTAGCACTATGAGTTAAGCTCGATCCATCTATTGATATTCGTTCTACTAGCCCTTGTGCTAATGATTCCTCATTTTCCATGTTTATTAACCTATACTTAAGCGATGAACTTCCACAATTTACAACTAATACTTTCACTAAATTTAGCCCCCTAATTATATGTTATTTATTATAATAAATAAAACTATTTCTGCATTTGAGCTTGAACTGCAGTCACGGCAACAACATTAACAATATCTTCAATACTGCATCCTCTTGATAAATCATTTATAGGTTTAGCAAATCCTTGACAAACTGGTCCAATTGCCTTTGCGTTAGCAAATCTTTGCACCAATTTGTAACCAATATTTCCAGATTGTAAGTCAGGAAACACTAAAACATTTGCATTTCCGGCTACTTTACTGTCTGGCGCCTTTTGTTTTGCAACGCTTGCAACTATTGCTGCATCTAACTGAAGCTCTCCATCAATTTGTAAATCAGGTCTAACACTCTTTGCAATTTTAGTAGCTTCTACTACTTTATCTACCAGTTCATGCTTTGCACTTCCCATAGTTGAAAAAGATAACATTGCAACCTTTGGTTCAAAATCACATAACATTTTTGCATTATCTGCAGTGCTTATTGCAATAGCTGCTAATTCTTCCGCATTAGGGTTTATATTTACAGCTGAATCTGCAAATAAAAGCAATCCATTTTCTCCATATTCATTGTGGGGCAATTCCATTATAAAAAAACTTGAAACTACTTTAATTCCTGGTGTGGTTTTAATTATTTGCATTCCTGGCCTAAGTAAATCTCCTGTATAATGTATTGCTCCTGATACCATTCCATCGGCTTCCCCCATTTTAAGCATCATAGTTGCAAAATACACACAATCTTGCATTGTCTCTACAGCTTTTTCCAAGGTCATTCCTTTCTTTTTTCTTAGCTCATAAAATTCTTTTGCATAAACATCAGTTTTCTTAGAGGTTTTTGGATCTACAATCTCTATACCCTCAATATTAACTCCCAATTTAGCTGCTTTTGTTTTTATTATACCTAAATCTCCTATTAATATAATTTCAGCTAATGAATTATTTTTAATGATTTCACTAGCTTTTATAGTTCTATCTTCCTCACCTTCTGGAAGTATTATTATCTTTTTATCTGCTTGTGCCTTTTTACATATTTTTTCTATAAATGTCATGTTTATTTCTCCTTTCAGTTCATACCAGATTTTACATATTCACAATATATACTTCTTTCCAATACATTTCAACATAATACAAAAAAGATATTTATACATAATATATATTTTCTAATGTATATTATGTATTATATAATATATATTATCACTTTACATTATATTTGTTTTTTAGTAAACATATTCTTTTCATTTTTAATAAATATATATACTTTTATTAGTTAGCTCTATATTATATAATATACATAAACAAATATAATAATATGAGTCTTCATGAGGTGATTAAATGAATATAACCGGTATAATTGTCGAATATAACCCACTACATAACGGTCATGTGTATCATATCAATAAAACCAAAGAGCTTACAAATTGTGATGTGTTAATTGGCGTTATGAGTGGTAATTTTGCTCAACGAGGAATTCCATCAAGTATAGACAAATGGACGAAAACTAAAATGGCAATAAACAACGGAGTAGATTTAGTAATAGAGTTACCATCTGTTTACAGCGTATCTTCTGCAGAATTTTTCTCAGGTGGCGCTGTGAGTCTTCTAAACAGCTTAGGAGTAGTTAATAATATTTGTTTTGGTAGTGAACATGGAGGTATTAATGATATTTATAATATTGCCAATATACTACTTAATGAACCATTTGAATTTAAATCTCTATTAAAAAATTATTTATCCGTTGGCATTGTTTATCCCTTAGCAAGAGCTAAAGCACTTTATGATTATGTAAATAATTCAAACATGAACATATCAAACCTTCTGTCGGGTGATTTTTTAAACTCTTCCAATAATATATTAGGTATAGAGTATTGTAAAAGCTTAATCAAGTTACATAGTTCTATTAGACCCTACACCTTAAAAAGAAAAGGCGATTCTTATAAGGGTAATATTTTAAATGATGAATTTTCAAGCTCTACAGCTATAAGAAAATTTTTGAAAGAAAATGGTTCTTTATCTAGACTTATTGGTCATATCCCAAACTCGGTGTTAACAGATATTCAAAATTTATATTCAAGAAATTGCAAATGTACATTTGAAGAATCTATGTTCCCATACATTAAATATAAATCAGCTACATCCAAAAACACTTTAGTAAATCTACCGGACGCTACTGAGGGGCTTGATAATAGAATTATTAAATCCTTACAAAATAATTTGAACTACTCAAGTGCTCTTGAAGATATTAAAAGCAAACGATATACCTATACCCGAATCAGCAGAATATTATGCCAATACTTTATTGGATTTGATGGCTTTAATACTAAAAAATTAAGATCTTTGCCTTGTCCTTATGCTAGGGTTCTAGGCTTTAACTCAAAAGGTAAATCAATTTTAAAATCTATAAAATCAAACAGTAACATACCACTTTATACTAAAATGCCTAAAGAATCCAGTGAGACTCTACAGCTAGATTTGCAGTCTACAAGGGCTTACAGCATTATAAATAGTTATATAGATCATAATAGTGATTATCTGATATCTCCTATAATTATGGATTAAAAATAAATACTACTATTATAAAATGATAGTAGTATTTACTTTTATTTTAAATTAGTGTTTCCAATACATAAGTTTATAAAAATTCAAATATATTTATATAGTAATGCTTTAGAAAGGGGTTTAACATTGAAATTTCTATTAGTTATATCATTAATTTTTATAATATTATTATTGTTTAAACTATTCAAAACTTTAAAGATAAATCTATCGATAACATTAATTTGTTCTCTTATAATTCTTCAGATAATATTAACACCAAATGTGTGTATCAAATATACTATTTCTGGTGCAAAGTTGTTTTTCAATGCAATTTTTCCTTCACTTTTCCCGTTTTTAGTCGTCATAAACATTATAATAAACTACAATGGCATTCATATTTATTCCAAATTACTAGGAAATATAATTTGTAGACCATTAAAACTACCAAAAGAATGTAACTTTGCCCTTTTAGTTAGTATATTATGCGGTTATCCTTTGGGGGCACGATACACTTGCGATTTATACGAAAAAAACATAATCAATTTAAATACCTGCGAACGTTTACTAAATATTGCCTCTAATGCAAGCCCCCTGTTTATTATAGGTTCAATAGGTACATCTATGATGTTTAGTAGCAAAATTGGTTATATTTTATTGCTATCGAATATTCTTTCTTGCATGTTTATGGGTTTTATTATTCCTTCAAAGAATTCTATTTTTAAAATGAATTTTAGAAGTAGTAATGTTTCTAACAAACCAATAAGTACTAATATTGGAAAGGTCTTAAAAAGCAGTATTGAGGACGCAATGAAAAATTCCTTAAATATAGGTGGTTTTATTGTTGTGTTCTCTGTTATAACAGGAATGATTAAAGACAATGTAATATTTCACATTGTCCTTAACAAATTAGCTTTAATTTTAGGATCTTCTGGTAATTTTATAGAAGGTATATTACTCGGGATGTTAGAGATGACGAATGGATGTTATTTAATATCCTCTAGTAACTCGAATCTATATGTAAAACTTCCAGTTTTAAGTTTTTTAATTGCTTTTAGTGGTCTATCTATCATTTCTCAAGTTTACAGCTATACCTATAAATATAATGTTTCTATAAAAAAATACATTGCTAGAAAATTTATTCAAGCCATAATTTCTTCAATTATAACAATAATTTTATATTATATTTTACTACATACCTCATCTGTTTTTACTTTTAATAATATGAGCACATATAAAAGTAGCAATTTGTACATATTAATATTAATAATTTTATTTATCCCACTATTTCTTATAAAAATAATTAAACTATTTCATACCTCTTAATTCTTTTACATTCTCTCTAATTGAAGTTGTGGTATCAGTAACTTCTCCTTGTAACGATATTAGAAATTCTTGAACATCGCCTTTAATTTTATGAACCATTTTTTGACCTTTTAATTCAATTTCTTTGTCTAATTGGGATAATATTTCATCCGCATAGTCTTTAGCCCCGAGCCTCATAATTTTAGCATCTCTCTGAGCTGAGGCAATTATTTCTTCCGACCTTGTTTGTGCTTCTTTAACTAGGTCTTGCTTTTCAACTCTTCTTCTTATTTTATCAATTGTCTCTTCTTCAAATATCTTAGCTTGTTTTTTGGCATCAACTAGAATTCTTTCTTTTTCATCACTAATCCACTGTGCTTTCTTAAACTCATCTGGCAAGTGATTCATAACTTGATCAATTATGTCTAATATTTCTTTCTTATTTATAACTGCCTTACCTGTAACAGGTATTTTAGACGAGCTCTCAATAATCCCTTGAAGGTATTCTAAAAGCTTAATAACATCCATATTTCACACCCCCTATTTAGAATTAATTTTTCTAACTATATCTGGAATAATCTCATCAGGCACCAACCCTTTAATACATCCACCAAGCATTGCTACCTGTTTAACTGAAGAAGAACTTAGATAGGAATATTTTGCATTTGTCATCATAAATACAGTTTCCTTACTTGGATCCAATTTGTTATTGAGCGATGCCATTTGAAACTCATATTCAAAATCTGATGTACTTCTGAGTCCTTTCAGAATTACCCCAGCACCCTCTTTATTCATTAGTTCAATAAGTAAACCACTAAATTTCTTCACGCGTACATTAGGTAAATGTTTTAATACATTTTTTATTTGTTCCACTCTCTCATCAACAGTAAATAAAGATCTTTTCTCGGGATTAACAAGTACTCCTACTATTAATTCTTCAAAAACTTTAGACGCCCTCTTAATGATGTCTAAATGTCCATTTGTTATCGGATCAAAACTTCCAGGGCAAATTGCTTTTCTCATGTTATGCCTCCACATTTTTCTAAGGGTAGTTAATAAAATTTAATTATTAGCTTCTGTGTATTTATAAAACAATACCGTAGTGTTACCATATTTTCTTGAATCAGAAAGATGAATAATACTATTCCCTTCGTATAATTCTTCTGAAGAGTCTATTTTACAAACAATTATTCCGTCTTTGTCTAAAAGATTATTGCTAGCAATAATTTCAATAGCAGGTGGAATCATATCCTTTGCATATGGTGGATCTATAAAAATTATATCAAAAACAATCCCTTCATTTGCAAACTGTTGCATGTATTTATATGTGTCACCTTTTAAACATTTACATTTATCATTAAACTTTAGATTATCCACATTTTGTTGTAACATCTCAAAAGTTGTATCACCCATATCAATTAAATAGCTAATAGATGCACCCCTGCTTGCTGCCTCAAGACCCAAGCTACCAGTGCCTGAGAACATATCTACTACTACTGCATTACGCGTTCTATCTTGAATTATATTAAATATAGATTCTTTTATTCTATCAAGTGTAGGCCTTGTTCCCATACCCACAGGTGACAATATCTTTCTTCCCTTTGCATTTCCTGCAATAATTCTCATATGTATATTCCTCCATTTAAGCAAGTTTCGATAATATTTTAACATATATATATAATTTATACAAAGATATTTTTTCTTAATTAAAACAAATATAGCTAGAACTTTGCTCGATTTTTTCTATTATTTCGTTCTTTAGCCGCATGTCTTCTATATTTTTACTTTGTATTAACTTTTTTGCTTCGCTATTAGCCAGTTTTAAAATATCAATGTCTTCAATTACATCTGCTAAAATTAGACCTGATTCACCATGCTGCTTTATTCCAAATAATTCTCCTGCACCTCTGGTTTTTAAATCTTCTTCAGCAATATAAAAGCCGTCATTACTTTTTATAAGTATTTCTAATCTTCTTCTCACTATATTGTTTGTGATGTTAGCTAATAGTATACAATAAGACTTATGCTTTCCCCTTCCTACTCTTCCTCTAAGCTGATGGAGTTGTGCAAGGCCAAATCTTTCTGAGTTTTCAATTATCATAACAGTTGCGTTTGGTACATTTACTCCAACCTCAATTACTGTAGTAGAAATTAATGCCTTTATTACACCGGCTTTAAATTTATCCATGATTTCATTTTTAAGTTTGCTAGGCATTTTACCATATACCATTGCTATTTCTATTGATTTAAATTGATCTTTTTTTAACTTCTCATAAAGCATTTCAACTGAGCTTAACTTCATTTCTTCATTTTCTTCCACAAGTGGACAAACAATATACACTTGTCGTCCCTTCATAATTTCGGCTAAAGCAAATTTATAGACTTTTTTACTAGAGGCCAAGCTTTCATAGGATGTATCAATTATTTGCCTGCCAGGTGGCAATTCATCTATAATAGATACATCTAAATCACCATATAAATATAACGATAGTGTCCTTGGAATAGGTGTTGCTGTCATTACAAGAATATCAATATTTTTGCCTTTATTAGAAAATCTATTTCTTTGTGATACTCCAAATCTATGCTGCTCATCAGTAACAATCATGCCTAAGTTTTTAAATTCTACATTATCTTCAATAAGTGCATGGGTACCAACAATAATATCGATTGTTCCATTTTTTAACTCTTGTTTAATTAATTGCTTGTTTTTAGCTGTTGTGCTTCCACTTAATATTTGTATATTTAATTGGAAATCCCTTAATACATTTTGAATTTCCTCATAATGTTGCTTTGCTAGAATTTCAGTTGGTGCCATCATAGCTGCTTGATAACCGTTTTTTACCACATTAAACATGGTAATTATAGCAACTATAGTTTTACCACTTCCAACATCACCTTGTAGCAACCTATTCATTCCTTTATTTTTCTTTTGATCTATTAAGATTTCTCTTACAACTTTACTTTGTGCCTTTGTTAGCTCAAATGGAAGTTGTTTCTTTAAAATTATAAGTTCTGGAGCTATTTTAAATTGAATTCCATTATTATGATCTTTCATAAACTCTTTTAACATTAATATCTTTAATGAATAAGTAAATAATTCCTGAAATTTAAGTCTTTTCTTTGCTTCATTAAGGAGTTCTGTACTCTTAGGACTATGTATATTACGAGTAGCATCACTTAAAGAACAAAAACAGTACTTTTCCACAAGCCATTTAGGCAAATTATCTGTTATTTCAATATTACAAAGCACATCAGATATAATCTTGTTAAAAAAGTTATTTGTAATATTGTTTTTGATAGGATATTTAGCAATGATTTTATTTGTATCCATAAAAGTATTGGCATCCATAGAAGTATTTTTTACTATTTTAGGATTCATGATTGTTATTTCATTCTTAAATATGTTAACTTTGCCTGTAATAATATAATTACTTGAGATTTTAAAGCTATTTTTTGCATATGTTTGATTAAACCATTTACCTTTAAATTTGTTATCTCCTTGGCAGAAAACTATAGTAGAAAGAGTCTTATTGTTTTTTAATCTAGCATCTTTTAGTATATTTAAAACCGAACATTCTACAATGATTTTTTCACTTTCTGCGCATTCTAGAATGCTTTTATTAGCAGATACATTCTCATAATCTCGTGGAAAATATAAAAGTAAATCTAATACATTAAAAATTCCACACTTATTCAAGTTTTCTGCCATTTTAGGCCCAACACCCTTTATATATTTTATATCACTATAAGTATTCACAAATACCACTCCAAGAAAAATATTTTAACAATAGTTCTATTCATTATTAATATATAAGAAAAAAAGCCCTAAGGCTTTTATTCAACTGACGCAATAAAATAATATAATGGTTGTTTTCCATTATAACATTGAATGTCTATATCTGGATATTTACTTACCAAAGTAGAGATAAACTCTTCTACTTTACTTGAAATACAATCTTCACCATAGAAAATGGTGATAAGCTCACTGTCCTTAGTTATCATACTGCCAATAATATCATCGCAAACTTTATAAATATCTGTTCCAACTTCTTTAATATCCTGTTCAACTAAACCTAGTATATTTCCTTCCTTTATTATATTACCATCAGATTCAGTATCTTTAACAGCAAATGTTACAGAAGCTGTTGCAACATTTTTTATTGCTTCTTTTAATATATTCTCATTTTCATCTACACTGACTTCTGCATTAAACATTGTTACAGCGGTTATACCTTGTGGGATAGTTTTAGAAGGAATAACAATTACATTTTTATCAGACAACTCAACGGCCTGAAGCGCCGCCATAAGTATATTTTTATTATTAGGTAATATAAATATGTTTTCAGCATTAATCTTATTAACACTATCTACTATGTCTTGTATACTAGGGTTCATAGTTTGCCCACCCTCTATTACAACATCCACACCTAAATCTTCAAAAATATTCTTAATTCCTTCTCCAAGTGCAACAGATATAAATCCATACTTTTTAGGTTCAATAGTACTTTCCTTTACCGTTTCCTCGATTTTCTCAGTTTCCTCGTCAGCTATACCTAATAGGTTTCTATGTTGTTCTCTCATGTTTTCTATCTTCACTTTAAATAATTCGCCTAGTGTTACTGCTTTTGAAAGCACTAGCCCTGGGTCATTTGTGTGTATATGAATTTTAAGAAACTCATCTTGTGATACCACAACCATTGAGTCTCCTTGCTTTTCTAAATATTTCTTTAATTTATTTATATCAACGTTTTTAGCAATAACTAACAATTCAGTACAATAACCAAACTTTATATCTATCGGTATATCTGAAATTGAAGATGACGTTGTTTCTGTTTTAGTACTTTTATTATCCAGTTTATTAATTGTAGCCTCCATATTATTGCTTAAGGCTTCATACATTCCTTTAAATAATATTAAAAGGCCCATGCCACCCGCATCAACTACTTTTGCCTGTTTTAATGCTGGAAGCATATCTGGAGTTTTATTAAGCATACTCTCACTACGTTTGCAAACCTCCTGCATAAGTGTAACTACATTTGCCGCCCTGCTTTTTACTGCACTCTCACCAGCCGCTTTAATAATAGTTAAAATAGTTCCTTCAGTAGGTCTCATAACAGCCTTATATGCAAACTTCGCACCTTCTAGGATACTTTTAGCGAATTCATCTGAAGTAGCTTCTACTTTGCCTTCTAACCCTTTTCCAATGCCTCTAAATATTTGTGATAATATAACGCCTGAATTACCTCTTGCACCCATTAGCGCGCCTCTAGCTAATTTTTGTGATATCTCAGCAATGGACTCCGTTGACATGCTTTCAATTTCTAGTACTGCTGCCTTAAATGTCATTGACATATTAGTGCCTGTATCTCCATCTGGGACTGGAAATACATTTAGAGAATTTACATATTCTTTTTCATATTCTAATCTATTCGATGCATTTATAACCATATTACGGAAGTGTTGTCCGTTTATTTTTAAGTATTCCACTGCATATACCTCCTTAGACCCTTACACCTTGGACGTTTACTGTTATTGTTGTAACTTTTAGTCCTGTATAATTTTCAACATTGTATCTTATCTTTTGTATTATATTATTTGCTATTATAGATATTTTGGTTCCATATTCAACTATTATATATAATTCAATAAATAGTTTGTTTTCTTTAGAGTTAATTTTAACCCCTTTATTTAATCCATCACTCTTAATTAATTGCCAAAATCCATCCTTGGCATCTTTTAGTGCCATGCCTACAACTCCATAACACTCCGTTGTAGAAATGCCAACTATATTGGCTAAAGCTTCCTCTGAATAATATATAGTACCATTCTCGGTTGTAATCTTACCTTTCATTGTAATTCCTCCTTATAATGCTATATAGATTATTTTATATTATAACACTAATTTATTCAAGAAATTTTATTATATAATTGCTTTATGTACTTATAATTGCTCAATAGACTTGCAAGAGTAGTAATATGTATGTTACAATAATGCGTGTTTCAATTGAGAAGATTTTGTTCTTCATAGTCTTAAGGAGGTGTTTTCATTGTCAAGAAAATGCGAGATATGCAATAAAGGTGTTGTTTCAGGTAGTCAATATAGTCACTCACACCGTGAATCAAAGAGAAAATGGGCTCCAAATATTCAAAAAGTTAAAGCTATAGTTAGCGGAACGCCTAAATCTATACATGTATGTACTAGATGTCTTCGTTCAGGTAAAGTTCAACGTGCTATATAATTAAGAAATAAAGATGCAGCTGTAACCAGCTGCATTTTTTATTTAAATTCAGCTGTAACCAGCTACATTTTTTATTTAAATTCAGCTATAAACGCTGCATTTTTTACTTAAATTCAGCTGTAAACGCTACATTTTTTATTTAAATCCAGCTGTAAAAGCTAATTTTTTTATTTAAATCATTTCTTTATAAATGCCTTTTACATAAATACACTAGAGTGTAAACTCTAACATTTCGCAAAAATAATAAACTAATTTGAGCTTTTCTATGTTATTTTCTTAAAAAGAATCTAATTATTCGAGACATAAATCTCGGTAATTTAATAGCCACAATTTTCATCTCACATACCTCCCAAACATAATGTATTTAAACTATTTAAGTATTCTTCATATATAATTAAATTATTACAAGACCTACCAAATAAGCGTTACTTATAATTCAAAAACTGTTATTCAACCCGCCCTATCTATCTGCATACAGCTAACAATGATTGTTATGATTCATTATAGTAAAACCTAAATAAACAACTCCCCCTCCCACAACAATTATCCACCACCAAAATGGAACTATCACTACGGTTATAATTCCAATACCTAAGCACGCTATAATTATTCCAAACTGCCTTCCAAAAAACTTATAATACCTTTTCATAAGTTATTCCCCTCTAAAAGTATTCCAATATTATTATATGATTGAATATCAATAATGTTGCCAAAATAAAAAACTATTTTTTTATTGAAAATCTCAATAAAAAAATAGTTTTTATGAATTTTAATCTGATGGTAATATTATCATAAGCGTTCCAGATTCGAATTTAAGCTCAACCAGCGGCACTGAGAACTCATTTGAAATAGATATACTCTGCCCGATTTTTAAATTGTAATTATCTAAAGGATATTTAGCACCCACAATTGTTAATCCAATAATTTCATCACCATATGATTGTACCGAGAATGTCTCACCCACTACGCCATTTAAAGAGGTTGATGAGTCAATTAACCTAATATTATTATTTGCATCCTTCATGCACGCATTAAGGCTGTTTTCTAAGCATATCTTTAGCATACCAATATTCCCGAGCAAATGATCAACTCTAGTACCAGTACACCCTAGGAGTACTATTTCTTTTGGCTTCATGCTTATAGCCTTTCTAACTGCAATCTCAGTATCAGTAAAATCTTTTTCTGTAGGATATACATCTATGATACAATTGTTTATTTTGAAATAATCTAATACCTTTGTATCAATAGAATCAAAATCCCCAACAAGCAAGTTAGGCGTTATATTATAGCAATATAAGCAATTAGCCCCACTATCTGCTCCTATTATAAATGTATCCTTTGTAATTTCACTTATGAGTAGCTCCTTTGATGGCGGATTTCCTCCTGATATTATTATTACCTTCATGCTAAATAGCAGCTCTTAAAGCTTTCATATTTTTTTCGATTTCTCCATTCTTAAATACTGCTGATCCGGCTACAATTACATTAGCACCACCACTAACAACTTCTCGGATATTTACTTCATCGATTCCACCATCTACTTGAATTAAGAGTTTCTTATTATATTTGTCTGAAAGAGTTCTTACTTCTTTAACTTTATCAAGGCAGTATTCAATATACTTTTGACCCCCAAATCCAGGGTTTACTGTCATAATAAGTACCATATCAAGATTACTTATCAGATGTTTTATTAATGCTACAGGAGTAGCCGGGTTTAATGCAACTGCTGCTTTAACTCCAAAACTTTTTATGTAATTAATAGTTCTGTCAATATGCCTATCGGTTTCATAATGAACAGTTATAATATCAGCTCCTGCTTTTACAAAATCTTCAATATATCTTGATGGTTCTTCTATCATAAGGTGTACATCAAATGGCAACTTTGTAAGTTTTCTAATGCTCTTAATAACCGGAATACCAAAAGAAATATTAGGTACAAACATACCATCCATAACATCTATATGAATCATATCAGCGCCATAAGCCTCTAGTTCTTTTATATGTTCACCTAACCTTGAAAAATCTGCTGAAAGTATAGATGGTGCTATTTTTATCATTTTTTATTCCCCCTAGCAATAATTTCTTCTAATGTTTTTACATAAAAATTGTACCTGTCAGTATAAATTTCATTAGCTTCTACTGCTTCCTTAACGCTACAATTAGGTTCTTTATAATGCATACAATTAGAAAATCTACATTCACATCTATGTTTTTCAAATTCAGGAAAACAATCTTGTAGTTTCTCTTTCTCTATAAAGTCTAGACTTAACGCTGAAAACCCTGGAGTATCTAGCAAAAAACCTTCCTCATATTCAATAAGCTCACTATGCCTAGTCGTATGCTTACCTTTCTGTGACTTTTTACTTATATCTCCAGTTTTCATAGCTTCTCTTCCAAGTAAACTATTGAGTATAGTTGACTTTCCAACTCCTGAGGGTCCACAAAAAACTGTAATATTATCTTTTATTTTTGTCTTAAGCTCACAAAGACCATCACCTTCTTTTGCTTTTAAGAAAACTATATCACACCCAACGCTTTTTAATTCTTTTATAAGGTCCTCATCAATTTTATCAACTAAATCTAATTTATTTAAACAAAGGACTATCTTTAACCCATAGTGTTCACAAAGCACTAAAAATTTATTGAGCAAATCCATATTCAAGTCAGGTTTTTTAAAGGCGAAAACTACGAAAGCTTGAGTAACATTAGCAACTGCTGGTCGTACCATTTCTGTATCCCTTGTGAAAATCTTTTCAATTACCCCTTTGTTAACATCCGTCTCGAGCATTATTTCCACTCTGTCACCAATAACGGGGACAAGCCCAGTATACCTGAACTTTCCTCTAGCCTTACATTCTATAACCCTATCTTCAACTTTTACAAAATATAGTCCGCCTACACCTTTTATGATTACTCCTTGCATAGATTCCTCCTTCATTTACCTTTGACTTAATATTTGTTAACATATTTTAAAAGTTATAATTATTTGTTTTTTACGTCTGTTGTTGGAGTGGTTTGAACTTTAGTCCCAGTATCAGTATCAGTATCAGTATCAGTACCAGTACCAGTTCCAGTACCAGTTCCAGTACCAGTTCCAGTACCAGTACCAGTTCCAGTTCCAGTTCCAGTTCCAGGTGTTGTCGGTGCTACCACAGACTTAGATGTTAAAGTTATAGTATCTCCGACATCAGCTTTAGTCCCTGACGCCTTACTTTGTGATTCAATGATATCATTATCACTACCAGATACTGATATGGTTACATCAGATTGTACCGCTGAGGCCTTTGCTTGTTTAACGGTCATTCCTATAAAGTTTGGAACATTAAATGTTTCTTTTGCTGGCTCAACGTAAGTATAATAACTGACACCTACTGAAGTACCTTCTTGAAGTTCCGTATTTGCAGCATTGCTTTGATTGAAAATTTTACCCTCCAGTGAGTTATCACTAGTTACTACTTTCTTTTGATTACCTAACTTTAAATTTGTACTTTGCAATACTCGTTCTGCTTCATTTAAAGATAGACCATATAAATTTGGAACCTTTGCATACTTGATTTCTACGCCTTTACTTATTACTAAATTTACCTTATCACCTTTTTGAACCAAGTCATCTTGACCTGGATCTTGGCTTATAACTATGCCACTAGCAATGGATTCACTGTACTCCTCAGTAACACTACCAAGTACTAATCCATTTTGTTCTATAATAGCGCTAGCTGAAGCTTTATCAAGCCCTTTAACAGAAGGATTTTTGAAGCTTGCTGGTCCTTTGCTAACTCTGACTCTTACTTCTCCATTAGCTTTTATTTCTGTTCCCTCATCAGGGAAACATAATATGACTTCTCCTTTTGGTTTATCGCTATCTTCTTCTGCAACCACGACAAAATTTAAGCCTTTTTCCACTACTAGTTCCTCTGCATTCGCCTTATCCAAACCAATAATTTTAGGAACCAATATTTTATCTGCAACTGCGGCATTATTATTACTTGATAAATAATTTTTAACCATAAATCCTAAAGCAGTAGCTAAAACAATAAACAAAATAATTGCAACAGCACCTATTATCTTCGATTTGTTATTTTTTTTATTAGCTCTAGTCTTTGGAGTTTTGATCACTTCTTCCACTTCTTCTACTTTTTTTTCTTTTTCATAATCAGCTACATTTACAGGTGCCATAACTCTCGTGTATTCATTATCCATACTACTGTTTGAAGCTATAGTATATGAACTATTATTTTGTATTCTCTGTAAATCTAAAAACATTTCTTTTGCTGTTTGATACCTTTTTATAGGTTCTTTCTCTATTGCTTTTAATATTAATTTATTTAAATTTTCAGGCACATTGGGATCTATTTGCTTAGGTGGAACAACTGGTTCTTGTATATGTTTTAAAGCTACCGATACAGGACTTTCTGCATCATAAGGCACTCTCCCTGTAACCATCTCATAAAGCACTATTCCAAAAGAATATATATCAGTTCTACAATCTACAAAACTTGCTTTTGCTTGTTCTGGAGAAAAATAATGAGCTGAGCCCATTACTGTGCTGGTATTAGTTATAGTTACAGAACTTGCAGCTTTTGCTATACCAAAATCCGTAACTTTAACTGTTCCATCTTCTGTTACTAAGATATTGTGTGGTTTTATATCTCTATGTATAATGTTGTTCTTATGAGCACATTCAAGTGCTTTTGCAATCTGCATACCATAGTCTATTACGAGGTCATAATCCATGCTACCATTCTCAACAATAATTTGCTTTAGAGTTTTACCTTCTATATATTCCATTACAATATAATTAATATCTCCCTCATGTCCAACATCATATATATTAACTATATTATTTGATGAAAGACTAGCAACAGATGACGCTTCTTTTTTAAATTTATCCATAAACGTTATATTATTTGAGAATTCTTCTTTTAGAATTTTTACAGCAACATAACGATTGAGCAAACGACATTTAGCTTTATAAACTATTGCCATTCCGCCCTCTCCAATTTTTTCAAGGAGTTCATATCTACTCCCTAATATGGTTCCTATCATCTCTGCACTCTCCTTCAAATACGATAACTGATATGTTATCGCGTCCACCCTTTGATTTGCTTAAATCCACTAACATTTTGCAACTTGCTTCATTGTCATTTTTAATAATAATATCATACATCTCAGAATAAGTCACATCATTAGAAAGACCATCTGTGCATAAAATACATTTAATTATATTAGTCAAATCAACATCAAAAAGGTCAACTTCTACTAATTCATTTGTTCCAAGTGCCCTTGTAATAATATTTTTATTTGGATGAGTTCTAGCATTTTCTTCAGTTATAGAACCATTATCTAAAAGCTGTTGTACTAAAGAATGGTCTCTTGTAACTTTTAATAATTCTCTGTTCTGATCAATAATAAAACAACTACTGTCACCCACATTAGCAACAACCATTTCGTTTTGTTTTTTAAAACAAATTGTTATAGTTGTACCCATTCCTTTAAGTGCATCACTCTGACTCGACATCTCAAAAATCTCTTTATTGGCACATTTTATTCCATCAGAAAGTATTTTTTTTAAATCTAAGTCATTGTGATTTTTCTTTATATATTCTATTATAACCTTAATAGCTAATTGACTTGCAACCTCTCCTGCATTATGCCCCCCCATACCATCTGCTACAGCATAAATATCGAAATCACTACTTTCAAAATAACCAACAGAGTCTTCATTTGTTTTTCTAACATTTCCAACATCTGATAAAACCCCAAGCATTGTTATACCCCCTCATTTGAATTTCCACTTTTAATGTAGCTTCTCCTAAGTTGACCACACGCTGCATTAATATCTAGTCCCATCTCTCGCCTTATTGTTGTCTGAATATTATTCGTTTCAAGTACCCTCTTAAACTCTGCAACATCTTCATTCGAGGACCTTTTTAATTCATTTTCTTTTATCTCATTAACTGGAATTAAATTAACATGGCATAACATATCCTTTAATAGAACACTTAACTTTTCTGCATCCTGCAAACTGTCATTAAGACCCTTCACAAGAGCATATTCAAAAGTTATTCGCCTATTAGTTTTATTTATATAGTACCTAGATGCATCCATAATTTCTGCAATAGAATACTTATTTGCAATTGGCATACTTTGCATTCTTATTTCATCTGTAGCTGCATGAAGTGAAATAGCAAGTGTCGTTTGCAAATTAATATCAGCGAATTCTTTGATTTTCGGTACTATACCACAAGTAGAAATAGTTATATGCCTTTGACCAATGTTTAATCCATTTTGTGAATTTACTAGTTCAAGAAATTTTATAACATTATAAAAATTATCAAATGGTTCCCCACTTCCCATGAGTACTACATTTGAAATTCTTTCCCCTATTAGTTGCTGTGATTTAATTATTTGAGATAGCATTTCTCCGGTCGTAAGGTTTCTAATCATTCCTCCAATGGTAGATGCGCAAAACTTGCATCCCATTCTACACCCAACTTGAGTAGATATACATATAGAATTCCCATGTTTATATTTCATAATAACGCATTCAATTAAATTACCATCATCTAATTCAAATAAGTACTTCCTTGTATCGTTTAATTTTGACGAATATTCTTCAATAAGTTTAGGTATTCCTATGTAAAAATTACTTTGTAGCTTTTCTTTTATGCTCCTCGGAATATTGTTCATATTTTCAAATTCCCAGACGTTCTTATAAATCCAGTCCGATACTTGCTTAGCTCTAAATTCGCTTTCACCATTATCTTTCATCCATTGCTTTAATTCGACTAAATCTAAATCTAATATATTAATCATTTTATACACCTACTATCATTTTATACACCACTATGACTTTATAATTTTGGTTATAAAAAATCCATCCATGTATTCATTTGGAAATATAGTAACATATCCTCTATCATTATAGTTTATATTATCTAGTTCTCCATAAAATACTGGCTCAATCTTAAAATCCGGATGAGTCTCTATAAACCATTCAATATTCTTTTCGTTCTCTTCCTTATTAAGGGTGCACGTTGAATATACAAGCACTCCACCCTTTTTTACGTATTTAGAAGCATTCTCCATTATCTTCCTTTGTACACCAACTATAGTTTCTACGTCCTTTATGTGCTTGCTCCACTTTATCTCAGGTTTTTTTCTTATAATTCCAAGACCAGAACAAGGTACATCTATAAGAACTCTATCTGCACATTCAAATAAATTCGGATCATAAATCGTAGCATCTCGAACATCACAAGTAGTATTTGTAATTCCTATTCTCTTCAAATTTTCTTTAATTAATGATAATTTATTTTTATGTACATCAAATGCGGAAATATGTCCTGTATTCTCCATAATTTCTGCAATGTGCGTTGTTTTCCCCCCTGGGGCACTGCAAAGATCTAAGACATATAAATTTGGCGTAAGGTTCATAGAATGTGCTGTAAGCATTGCGCTCTCATCCTGAACTGTTATTTTTCCTTCATTGAATAAAAGGTTATTCTCTATATTTTTACCTTTAATAATTCGAATTGCATCAGGACATGCATACCCTTCTTCTATATTATACCCATTTTGTATAAGTTTTTCCCATATTTCTTTATAACTTAATTTTAGAGTATTAACTCTAACTGTAACATCAGGTTTATAGTTTAATCCCACAAGAATTTTTTCAGCAATTTCAGGTCCATATTGCTTTATGAAGAGTTTAACTAAAGCCTTAGTAAATGAATACTCAAAACATAATCTTTCAATATTATCCTTTTCATTATAATACTTTGTGGTATTGTCTCTTAGATAACTCCTAAGCACACCATTAACAAGTTTTGATGCTCCTATATTGCTTTTCTTTTTGGTCAGATTTACAGCCTCATTAACCACTGCAAAACTCGGAACTTTATCTAGAAATCTAATTTGATAAACTGATATTCTTAGTATATTTAAAACAAAGCTATCTAATTTATCTATACCCTTTTTAATAAAGTTACACAATATTTTATCTATAGTATATTTATATTTTAGCGTACCATAAACTATTTCTGTAACTAGTGCTTTATCTTTATCGCTTAATTCTGATTTGTTAAGTTCAAGTCCTAAAACAATATTCGAATATGCATTTTCATTCAACACTTTTTCTATAACTATAATTGCTACTAGTCTACTATTATTCATGATATAACCTCAATTTTTCATTAGATTTATTTATATAAGAATTTCACCTTCGTTTATCTTATTCCCGATAATATAATTCTTCACTTTTAAAGGTTTTTTTCCTGGAAATTGTATTTCTTCAATAAGTAAAACACCATTACCAGTTGCTACCTTAATTCCATCTTTTGAAACTTCTATTATGCTTCCTATCTGTTTATCTGATTGCTCATTTATAACTCTTGACTTAAATATTTTCATTACAGTATTCTTATAATGAGTATATGCAATTGGTGATGGATTTAACCCTCTTATAAAATTGTGAATATCAACATTACTACTTTCCCAATTAATATTAGCCATTTCTTTTCCTAGTTTAGACGCATATGTACTTAAGTTGTTTTCTTGTTTAATTGGTTTTATTTCATTATTCACTATTCCATTTATTGTTTTAACTAAAAGCTCCGCACCGCTAGTCATTAGAGTATCGTGCAAATCCCCCGCTGTAATACTACTTGAAATCTTCACTTCTTCTGTTAACAATATATCCCCTGTATCAAGGCCTACATCCATAAACATTGTTGTATTACCACTTTTGCTTTCCCCATTAATTATACACCAAGCTATAGGAGCAGCACCCCTATATTTAGGCAAGAGTGATGCATGCAAATTTACACATCCACATTTCGGAATATCCAATACTTCTTTCGGAAGAATTTGACCAAAGGCTACCACTACAATAAAATCCGGTTTTAAATCTTTAATTGTTTCTATCATTTCCTCATTATTTCTAAGTTTTAAGGGTTGATATACTGGTATATTATGGGTGACTGCAAGTTGTTTAACTGGCGACATAGCTAAATTTTTTCCTCTTCCTTTTGGCCTATCAGGCTGAGTAAAAACAGCAGATACATTAAATTCATTTATTAGTTTTAAAAGTGAAGGTACTGAAAATTCTGGTGTGCCCATAAAAACTATATTCATATTATTCTTCCTCACTCTCTATAGCTTTATCAATAAATAATACGCCATCTAAATGATCAATTTCATGGCAAATCGCCCTTGCAAGAAGACCTTCTCCGTCGATAACTATTTCTTCTCCACTTTCGTTCAGGGCCTTAACTTTCACATTATTAGGCCTATCTACGGACTTTTGCATTCCTGGTATACTTAAGCAACCTTCACTTGCAATTTGTGAACCTTGCATTTCTACAATCTCTGGATTAATTAATGCTATTATTCCCTCTCCAATATCAATGACTACTATTCTTTTTAAAATTCCAACCTGTGGTGCCGCAAGTCCTATTCCCTTAGAATTATACATAGTTTCTTTCATATCTTTTATTAATAGTAAAATTCTTTGGTTAATATCGTCTACCACTCTACTTTTCTTTCTTAATAAGTCATCTCCATAAATTCTAATTGTTCTTATAGCCATACCATAACCCCCTGTTATTAAATAAATATTTTTACTGTATTAAATTATTACGATACTTTTAAATCATGCTGCTAGGATTAATATCCAAGCTAACCCTTATACTATTATAAACATTTTTAACTGATTCATAAACAAAATTCTTTATTTCGCCTGCAATTATTTCTTCAATATTTCCTTTAATGATAATTTGCCATCTGTAGAAATTTTTAATCTTAGAAATCCCACAAGGACATGGCCCAAGTAATGTAATATTATCATCATTTTGAATCTTATATTTTAAATTTTCGCCAACATTCTGTATACTTTTTATTAACAATTTTTCATCTTCAGAACTCATGTTAATAACTAAAATACTTGTAAAAGGTGGATAATCCATAGCTTTTCTCATCATAATTTCATTTTTATAAAAACTATCATAATCATTATGTGCTGCATATTGTATAGTTAAATTATCTGCACTATATGTTTGAATGACAACATTCCCTTCCTTACTGCCTCTACCAGCCCTTCCTGAGACTTGCGTAAGTAGTTGAAATGTCCGTTCAAAGGCCCTATAATCTGGTAAATTAAGTGATAAATCTGCGGCAATTACTCCTACTAAAGTAACATTTTTAAAATCTAATCCTTTCGCAACCATCTGAGTTCCAATTAAGATATCTGCCTGTTTGTTTTTAAAAGTATTATATATATATTCATAAGAATTTTTTTTTCGAGTTGTATCAAAATCCATTCTTAGAGTTTTTGCACTAGGAAAGATTCTATTAATTTCTTGCTCGATCTTTTCTGTTCCGACTCCAAAATATTTCACATAACTACTGCCACAACTAGGGCAGACTTTGCTTATTCTTTCTTTCTCACCACAATAATGACAAGTTAGGTATTCAGATGTATTGTGATAAGTTAGTGAAATATCGCATTTTTTGCATTTAAAAACGTATCCACATTTTCTGCAAGAGACAAAGGTTGAAAAACCTCTTCTGTTTAAAAACAATATTACTTGCTCGTTTTTTCTTAGAGATTCAGTTATACCCTCATGTAATGACTTGCTAAATATAGAACGATTGTTATTCATAAGCTCTTCTCGCATATCAACGATCTCTACCTTAGGCATGGCTGCACCATCAGCTCTCTCATTAATTGTAATTAACTTTAGTTCATTTATACTAGCTTTATAATAGCTTTCTATAGAGGGCGTCGCTGACCCCAATATTAGTTTGCAACTTTCTAGCTCACATTTCATGTAAGCTATTTCACGTGCATCAAATTTGGGGTCCCTATCCGACTTATAACTTGCTTCATGTTCCTCATCTATAACAATTAATCCTAGATTTTCAAAAGGTAAAAATATAGCTGATCTTGCCCCAATTGCAATTTTAACATTTCCAAGCTTTACTCTCATCCATTCGTCAAAACGTTCACCATCTGATAGTCTACTATGAAAAACTGCTATGTCACGTCCAAATCGGCCTTTAAACCTTTCAACCATTTGAGGTGTTAAAGATATTTCGGGTATAAGAATTATAGACTGTTTATTGTCTTTTAACATATAACTAACCAAATTCATATATATCTCAGTCTTTCCACTACCTGTAACTCCATAAATTAAAAATTTTTTTAACTTAGAATTCATTATAATATCTACTGATTTTTGTTGATTCTCATTTAATATCTTTTCTTCATAGCTAGAATAGTTTTTATCACTATACCTATTAATTATTACCTCTTTGGTCTCCAAAAATCCATATTTAATCATTGTATTTGTTGATGACAATGACTGATTAAACATTTTGCTAAATTCATTTTTATTATACTTCATACTATTTTGTTGTATTAGCTCATAAATGTTTTTATAAGGTTCATTTAAAAACTTTCCCTCTAGCTGTTTTAGTGTTGTCAATACCTGAGCAGTCTTCTTTTTTATACCTTTTGTTATTCCTCTTGGAATAATAACTTTAATGCATTCTAAGTATGTACAAAGATACTTTTTTTTCATAATTTTAATAAGTTCAATATCAGTAATTTTAAGGAGTGGCATATCATCACAAATGCTTGTTATTTCCTTAATATTATTCACATTATCACATTGCTCACGCAATTCTAAAACAAAAGCATCAATCGTCCTGTTTCCTCTACCAAACGGCACTTTAACTCTAAATCCTAAAAGAACGCTGCCTATTAAACTAATAGGTATTTTATATGTGAAAACCTTATCCACTTGAACCGAATCGTTATTCACCACAACTCCAGCATACTGATACACTTAATCACCCTTTTAATTTTGTAATTTTCTTTAATAAATAAAAAGCGCATTAGCGCTTTTTATTTATTAAATTAAACAACTCCCTAGCAATTTGTTTCTTCGACATTTTGTCTATTGCTATTGGATCGTTATCTTTGCTTAAAATAATCACTTTATTCTCATCAGTTCCAAAACCAATGTCTGCTTTTGTTATGTCATTAGCAACTATATAATCCAAATTCTTCTTAAGTAGTTTACCTTTAGCATTTTGCAGTAGATCATTACTTTCAGCTGCAAAGCCTACTAAAATTTGATTCTTTTTATGTAATCCTAACTCTTTCAAAATGTCATTATCTCGTATAAACTCTAAATTTAGACCATTTTCACTTTTTTTAATTTTATTATTACTGTACACTTTAGGCTTATAGTCAGATACAGCTGCTGCTTTTATAACAATATTAGTATCTTCATAATTGTTTAATACAGCTGCCCTCATCTCTTCATTAGTATTTATTCTTATGATACTTACACCAATAGGTACTTTTTCATTGCATGGACCCGATATTAAAGTTACAACTGCTCCACGGTCTCTTGCTTCTCTCGCGATTGCATATCCCATTTTTCCAGAAGACCTATTTGTTATATATCTTACGGGGTCAATAGGTGCAATTGTTGGCCCAGCCGTAACTAAAACCTTAGTTCCAATCATATCTTTTATTGAATACAAATTACTCATAATTATTTCAAAAATATCTTCTGTTTGTGCTAATTTTCCTTCTCCTATATCACCACAGGCGAGTCTTCCGGATGTTGGATTAATAAAATTATATCCAAACTCCTTAAGCTTTTGGATATTACTTTGGAGTATAGGATTATTGTACATATTGACATTCATTGCTGGTGCAAAAATCACTGGTGCCTTTGTTGCCATTATAGTAGTAGTTAACATATCGTCTGCAATACCATTTGCAACTTTACCAATTACATTAGCAGTCGCTGGAACTATAACAAATAAATCAGCTTTTTTTGCAAGCACTATATGTTGTATTTCCCATGCTTTAGGCTCTTCAAACATATCATGAATTACAATGTTTTGACTAAGAGATTGAAAACTTATTGGATTTACAAACTCAATAGCTGCCTTTGTCATAATAACATGCACTTCAATATTTTCTTTTTTTAATTTACTAATAACATCTAGAGCCTTATATACTGCAATTCCACCTGTTACACCAATAACTACTGTCTTTCTATTTTCCATACTATTTTATTCCCTCTTTTGTAGTAATTGCAACAATAGCTCCTTCATAAATTTCATGTATAGCTATTGTAACAGGTTTCGTAGAATCCACATGTACAAGTGGACTTTGACCCTCTATTATTTGTCTTGCTCTTTTGGATGTTGCTACTACCAACGAATACCTATTATCTACTTTTTCTAATAAATTTACTATTGATGGACTAATCATTTCATTATTCATTACTAATTTCCTCCTTTAGAAAATCTCCATTCATTCTATCTACTCTACATCTTTCTGCAATTATAATACTTTGAATTTTGTCACAAGCATTATCTACAGTATCATTTACAACAGCATAATCATATTTTGAAACAAAACTAATTTCTTTATGAGCAGATGTAAATCTTGTAATTAGGGACTCTGGTGTTTCACTGCCCCTATTTGTAATTCTATTTCTTAATTCCTCCATAGATGGTGGAAGAATAAAAATAAACAAACCACTTGGATAAGCCATTTTCACATTAAGAGCACCTTGGATATCTATTTCAAGTATTACATCGCGGCCACCATCTAATACTTTTAAAACTTGAGATTTAGGAGTACCGTAACAGTTTCCATAAACCTCTGCGTATTCAAGAAAATCTTTCGATTCAATTTTTTCTCGGAATTCTTCTTTAGTTATAAAGTAATAATTCATTCCGTCTATTTCAGCTTTCCTTGGACTTCTTGTAGTTGCGGAGACCGAAATCCAAAAATCGTTTTTTTCAAGAAGTGCCTTACATACAGTTCCTTTACCGGCACCGGAAGGTCCTGAAATAACAATTAGCTGTCCTTTATTTTTCATTATTCTTCAACCTCATCTAAATGTTCCTCATCTTTAACAGATAATCTATGTGCAACAGTTTCAGGCTGAACAGCTGATAAAATGACATGATCACTATCAGTGATAATAACTGCTCTGGTTCTTCTTCCATAAGTAGCATCAATTAGCATACCTCTATCTCTTGCTTCTTGAATTATTCTTTTTATAGGAGCTGATTCAGGGCTGACTATAGCTACCAATCTATTTGCTGAAACAATATTTCCAAAACCTATGTTTATCAACTTTATACTCATCATTTGCCTCCTGTTTATTCTATGTTTTGTATTTGTTCTCTAATTTTTTCTATTTCACTTTTCATATTTATTACTGTATTTAAAATTTCTAAATCATTTGCTTTTGAGGCTATAGTATTAGTTTCTCGATTCATCTCTTGAATAATAAAATCAAGTTTCCGTCCAACAGGTTCATTTAATATTAAAGTTTCCCTCATCTGAACTATATGGCTATTTAATCTTACAATTTCTTCATCTATTCCAACTTTATCAGCAAATATTGCAATTTCCATAGCAACTCTACTTTCATCAAAATCAATTTCCTTATGCAGAGTATTTAACCTTTGAGTTAGTTTTGCCTTATACTCAAAAACAACGAGTGGTGCTCTTTCTTTAACTTTGTCAACCAAGCTATGAATTAAGTCACATTTGTGCATTACATCCTCTAGTAATTTTTTGCCTTCTCTTTCTCTCATAAAAAGAAGAGCTTCAAGCGCCTTTGTTAGTGATAATTCAATCTGATCAAAGGTTTCTGAAACATCTTCTTCCTTTTGTTTAAGCGTTATTACCTCAGGCAATCTAGCTATTGTACCAACTGATATATCATCTGCTAGATTATATTTATCTCTTAAAATTTGAAAGCAACTTATATAACTCTCAGCTAACTTTTCATTTAAATATGCTGCAACATTTTCTTTTTCATAATTGCCTTGAGTTACAAAAACATCAAGCTTCCCTCTTTTTACTTTTTCACCAATTATTTTTCTGATTTTGTCTTCAAAAGCTATTAATACTCTAGGCATTCTTATATTAGTTTCAAAATATCTATGATTAACACTTTTAATTTCAATTGTAAAGCTTTTACCATCTTTTTCAGAGTTTCCTCTCCCAAACCCAGTCATACTCCTAATCATAACATCGCATCCTTCCAATGTTCATTGTGAATCCCTATTAATTATACATAAACTATTACCCAAGTTTCAAGCTAAAACTATAAGTTTCCATTTTTATTACGATTATTTTTAGAATAATGTATAATTATAATCTACAGTTGCTCAATATTAACGACTTTAAAATAAGATTTATACTCCTACTGAAGTTTTATCTTTGTTATAGTATGTATCCTCCTTGTATGTCTCTGGGGGGATAACAATTGTCAATTGTTATCCCCCCGCTTATAGAAGTAGGAGACTTTCCTTCTAAACTGTCGTTAAACTCTAATTCCATGTATTTTAAAAAAATTTATACTTATAATAAAATATTTCCTATATAGTTTATATTATACCAATAATAATACTAATCACCACATTTTTTCAAAGATTTTAAAGCTTCTTCAATAATAAGCTTATCTTTAGTCAATGCTATACGGAAATAATCGTATCCAAGTTTCCCAAATACATTTCCAGGAGTAACCACAATTCCATTATTAATTAATAATTCTTCACAAAACTCCTTTGTAGTATAGTTTTTAGGTGTTTTGCACCACAAATAAAAAGTAGCCTCAGTATCAAAAAAATCAATATTTTTTTCTAGTAGAATACTTTTAGCAACTTCACGTCTTTCATCATATGTTTTTCTTATATTCTGAACATAATCACGTTCTAAATTAAGAGCAGCAATTGCGGCCTTTTGAACTGGAATAAATTGACCAGAGTCACAATTACTTTTTATTTTTAAAAGAGCATTTATTACTTTAGCATTACCTACAGCATACCCTATTCTATATCCTGTCATATTGTAAGTTTTAGATAAAGTTCCAAACTCCACACATTGCCTTTTTACATCGTATTGCATAAGGCTAATAGCTTTCTTATCTACCTTAATTATTTCATTATATGCTGAATCATTACATAAAACAATATTATTATCATAAGAAAACTTTATAATACGCTTATAGAACTCACAACTCGCTACCGCCCCTGTTGGATTATTGGGATAATTTATAAACATCAGCTTGCATTTATTAACTATATTTTCAGGAATAATATCAAGATTAGGCATATATCCATTGCTTTGCGTTAAAGGGACGGTATAAGGTATACATCCCCAAAGCTTTGAACAAATACTGTAAACAGGGTATGCAGGTTCAGGCACTATTACACAATCGCCTATATCACAAACAGCTGGGATTACATTGCTTATACCTTCTTTGGACCCTATAAGGATTATTACTTCATCTAAATTTAAGCTTACAGAATAAACCTCATTATAGTACTTTATAACCGCTTCTTTTAGTTCAATTATTCCATCATATGGAGGGTAATTGTGATATTTTTCGTTTTTTAACGCATCTATTAATGCATCTGTTATTTTTGAATCAACGCTTAAATCTGGATCTCCTATGCTTAAGTCAATAATTTTTTTACCAGAAAGTATGGCTTTATTTTTTATGTCATCAATACTTTTAAAATGATATTCATCGATATTGGATAGTCTATTATTTATTTTCATGATATCACCCTTTTTATAATTTTTATATTATCTTATTCGAGTAATATTAACTTTGTTACACTTTTTATAGAAAAACAAAAACATCTATTTAATAGATATTGTAAATATCTATTAAATAGATGCTAGTTTAATTCTTGTATTGTATCATAAACATTTAGTGATTTAAGGCAATATTATAAATCTAATAATAAATAATGCTGCTAATACATACACTATAGGACTTACTTCCTTGCGCCTTCCCGTTGCAATTTTTACTATAGGATAAAAAATAATTCCTGCTGCTATTCCATTTGCTATACTATAGCTAAAAGGCATTATTGCTATTGTAAAGAATGCTGGAAGTGCCTCTGTAAAATCCTCAAAATTTATTTTTGTTACTGAACTCATCATAAGCACTCCAACTATTACAAGTGCTGGTGCAGTAGCTTCAGGGGGTACTATTCCTACAAGTCCACTGAAAAATAATGAACATAAAAATAGCACTCCTACGGTGGCGGAGGTTAGTCCTGTTCTTCCACCTTCAGAAACTCCTGCTGTAGATTCAACATAGGTTACTACAGTACTTGTTCCCATAATTGCTCCTGCTGTAGTTGCTAACGCATCTGACATTAGTGCCTTGTTCATATGTAATACTCGTCCATTCTCGTCAAGCATCTTAGCTTTTGTTGCTGTTCCTACAAGTGTTCCAATAGTATCAAATAAATCTACTAAACTAAAGGTTATTACAACCATTACTACACTCATAACTGCTGAAAAAATCCCCTTAGCAGCACCTACTCCTAAAAGACCTGCAAAATCGAACTGCATAAATGTCGGTGCAAGAGATGGTGGCGCACTAAATACATGAACGCCTGAAAGTTTTGTAATTCCTAACGGAATCCCTACCATTGCAGTTATAACAATTCCGATTAAGATAGATCCCTTTACTTTCCTAGCCATAAGTATTGCTGTAACAGTTATGCCTATTAAAGTTACTATTGCGCTTGGAGTTGTAAGATTACCGAATGTTACTAAAGTTTCTTTACTTCCTACAATGATTCCACCACTTTTAAAACCGATAAGTGCTATAAACAGACCAATACCACCTGAAATAGCAAGTTTTAAATTTTGTGGTAATGCATCTACTATTTTTTCTCGAATTGATGTAAGAGTTATTATTATAAATAATATTCCCGACAAAAGAACTGCTGCCAATGCTTGTTGCCATGTATATCCGAGTGTTAAACATACACTATAAGTAAAGAATGCATTTAATCCCATACCTGGTGCCTGTGCAAATGGCAAATTAGCATAGAAAGCCATTACAAATGTACCTACAGCCGCTGCAAGACATGTAGCTGCAAAAACTGATGCTACAACTGGATCATTTAAGGCATTAAAAGCTGCTGCCCCATCTCCCTTTATCCCAGGTAAATTCATACCAGCAAATTTAAGGATATTAGGGTTTACAAATATAATATATGCCATGGTTATAAATGTTGTTATACCCGCAAGTATTTCTGTCTTAATTGTCGTTTTGTTCTCTTTTAGTTTAAAAAGTCTCTCAAATATCGAATCTTTCTTTTTGTCTTTTGATGATTTCATATTTACCCCCAATTATGTATTTTATGATAGCTTGGTTATACAAAAATAATGCACTAGGTTTTAGAAAACCCATTATAGACATTTAATTTTATACAAACATAATATCTTAAATCGTCATTCACGTCAATATCAGCACGAATATTTATTACTATTCATCTTATGAAATTCGGTTTTTATATCTTCCACATTCAAACATATATTCAATTTCTTCTTTATTTGTTGTACTAGCGAGTGCAAGCATAAGTTTAATTCTAGCCTTTTGACCTGGCAGGCTATCTCCAAAAATCACTCCAGCATTTCTAAGTTCTTTTCCTCCCCCAGGATACCCATAAGAATCCAATACTCTTCCTTCAAAGCATCTAGATACCATAACAACCACAACACCTTTTTTTATAGCTATTTTTACCCCCTCTGCCATTTCAGGTGGAATATTACCTCTTCCCATAGCTTCAATAACAATGCCTCTAGCGCCTTCCTTCACGCAAAAATCAATTAATTTTGAATCCATACCGGAACAAACTTTTATTAAATCTACTCTAGTTTCTATTATATCTGTTATTATATGCCCTTTCTTTAAGTTATCTCTATAGAATATTGCTTCATTATTATCTATAATCCCTATAGGGCCAAACTCGGGGCTTTGAAAAGTATTTAAGTGCATTGAATGTGATTTAGTAACCTCACCAGCACAATTAAGCTCATCATTTAAGCACACGAGTACCCCCCTATTACGTGCCTCCATTGAAATAGCAGTACAAATAGATGCTGATAAATTTGCTGGTCCATCATACCCTAGTTCCGAACTATTTCTCATTGAACCTGTAACTATCACAGGCTTTGGGTTGTTGATAGTTATATCTAATAAATATGCTGTTTCTTCAAGATTATCTGTTCCATGGGTTACTACAACGCCGCATATATCCTCTCTACTTAAAAAACTTTGCACATACTTAGACAAATCCATCATTAGTTCAGGTGTCACATGAGGTCCTGGCAGACTTGAAAATGTATGTGATTCTATCTCAGCATAATTTTCAATACCTGTAACCATAGACATTATTTCTTCTCCATTTAAAGTTGGTACAGCTGCCCTTATTCTTGGATCAACTGTCATGGAAATAGTGCCTCCATTAAAAATGACCACAACTTTTTTCATTTATAATTCCTCCTAAAACTCGATCATGCGGTTAAATAATATCTTATACTAAAATTAACGAAAAATGAGATATACCTATTGTTATAAGTATATCTTATTTTTAAAATTGTAATACTTTTTATTGTTATTATATCATAACTAATTCAACATTATTGTTTATGAATGCAACAGAATATCTATTGGCATTATTTGCTTTTTAGATATTTGAACAAGTTTTTTTCTATCTCATCTGCAGCATTATCATCTAAAGTTATATACTTCCTTTGGCCATCTAAAGCCTTTACTTCAATTTTTCCTATCTCCTGGCCAGTAACTTTATCAATATCACGTTCAAACTTCATTATCTTATAACCTTCATTCATAAAATTTTCTCCCTGATTTGCCATCAAATTACCTCCTTTTCTATATATAGATGTATACTTTTAAAATTTATTTTATTTTTTTCTTTTTTTCATATCTTTTTGATTATCGCTAGCAACTGTTCTTTTAGTTCCAATATTAACTTCTTGACTATTAACTTCACTTTTTTTACCTTTTTGCATATACTTATCCCTCCTTTAACTAATGTCCTTCTTGAAAACACTATTTACACATATAATACTAGCCAATAATTTTATTATTTAATCAAGTGTTTCCCCATTAAAGTTTTTATACAAAGGTGGGTTTTTCTTATCTCCATTACTTTTTTTAGGTTTACTTTTATTGTCACGTTTAACATCGATATTACTATTTTTGCTACCTCCAATATGTTGATGATCCGGCATCTTTAAAACTCCCTTCAAATTAAATTATTTTGTTGCACCTTATTATTTTCCCTACATGTAATATTTATTATACCTATCATCTTCACTTATAATTTATATATATATGGTATATTAATTTATGTATAAATAATATATATATATTAATAAATAATTGATGAGGTGAATTGAATGAATAAAGAATTCGAAAAAATAATACATTCAGAAATAAATGAACCACTTAATAAAATTGTTGATATTTTCACTCCAAAGCCGAAAAGATCCAATCATAAATTAATGTTTTTTTGGATTATTGTCGGTTTTCTAGCTATATTATTACTTTACTATGCTTATAAAATGTTATATGGTTACTTTTAACTTACTTTTACATCATAATTTAATGTATATATAATTTTGAAATGTACTTATAATAAAAATAATAAGTGTTTGACCTTTTTTTATTATTATTATAAGTAAATGAAACTCGATGTAATAAATTCAATGTAACTGTTACATTGAATTTATTACATCGAGTTTTTATAGATTGGGTATAAAGTCTAACCCTAATTAACATTACCATTAAGACTGTTCTCAATTCGCATTATTACATCGTGTATTTTTTCGAACATAATCCCATAGGCAATCCATACTGGTGCATAACTCAATGTAATTATTCCGCCTATTGACAATGTATTATTTACATAATTCCAAGGGCATTCACCTAAGATCAACCTAAGCAGTAGTCCGCTAATTAATTCTACTGCAAATATAAGAACCATATATATGCCTCCCCTAACTATAAGCGGAAGATGTTTTATCCTATAATGCACAGGCTCAAGAAATATAGCAAGCCCATATATAGGAAACATCCAGATACAGGTAGTACCCCTAAGTAATACATCACCCTTAAGCATAGCTCCAAAACCATTCCACAAAACTTCTGCCAATAGACCTAAAAGTCCATATATAATAAATCTTTTCCACATAAGAGTATTGTGTGTATTACCTTGTAAAATATACTACTAACTTTCTTAATCTATATAAGTTTTTCACTAAATATATTAGTTAAATTTAATTTCTCCACTTTTCCATTAATCTCATCTATATCCAAAGTATAAAGTCCTAGTTCCTGCATTCTCTTAAAATACTCCGCTCCCGCAAAGGTATATCTGTTTGTTCGCCCTTTTTTAGAGTTCATTTTTTCATTTGCATAAGCTATTATATCTCCAACGGCTAGTGACCTTGGTAATATCAAAAGAGTCATTCCTAGATAGTTTCTTATTGCATTGTGACCTGCCAAAGCCCCTGTTAATATGGCTTCTGTGTGGCCTACAAATAAACCAGCCTTCTCACCTGCACAGAACAAATTATCTAGTCCTATAACCTTCATATTGTTTGCTCTTGGAGCTACAGATAAGTATCTTATGGAGTTTCCCTTTCCCCCTGCATACGGATCTATATATTTTGCATTTTCAAGCCCTTTAATTTTCCTCAACTTTTCTAATGGGTAATATGAAGTCATTAATTTAGCATGACCTGTATCTAATAGGATCATATTTTCAGCAAACTCTTTAAGAGCATACTGCTGACATACCTTTAGTTTAAGTTTATCTAAATTTACATCTTCTTTTGGAACCTTTAATACAACTACTCCTATTTCATCCAGTTGTTTTATAACATCATCAGCTAAAGAATCCTTAGCTAATTTACAAGAACCGCTAAAAGCTCCATATACATCTTCTTCTCTTTCTCCTTTTAGATCTTCAATTCCTGCTCTGTAGCTTATGCTTACTCTTGGCCCAAACGCTGGACATCTTAAAATACACATTGAACATCCATTTCCATATTTTAAGCAGTTACCCATTGGACCTGTTGAACCTGTGGTTTCTATGAATACATCTGCTTCAACATACTCCCCATCTGAAAGATATATTCCTTTTATTTTATTACCTTCTTTTTCAACGTCTACTACTCTTGTAATAATTTTCACTTCTATATCCATGGCTTTTAAATAATTTGTTACTGCTGGTTCAATTTTGTTTACATCGTAAAGCCAGGCATGTTTATGCCCCGGAAAATCAATATTTTTATGTCTACTATTTTCGTCAGTCAAATGTATTAAATCTCCTGCCCCGAGTGCTATCATTTCTTCTGATGCAGTATATCTTCCGTTATTTCTCATGATACCACCTACATTGCCAAGCCCTAAAAGCATATCTGTTTTTTCATATAATACAACCTCTGCCCCAGCCTTTTTTGCTATGATTGCTGCGCTGCAACCAGACCATCCACCACCAATTACGATAACCTTCAAAATATTCTCCTCCCTTCTAAAACATATTTAGGTTCTGTCTGCATTTTACAGAGCCGCCTTAATTTACGGTCATTATTTTTTCTTGTGCAACATCCGCATATACCTTCTCCACAACACATTTTCGCATTATTACAACAAGAATATTTAATATTTTTATCTATCTCTTCTACGACCTTCATCAATTCATAATTTAAAATATCTGTAGCATCACAATGCACTAAGCTAATATCATTATTACTAATTAAATCATTCAACGTATTTTTAAATTCATCTGTGATTATGCCACGGCATATAGTATTACACTCTATAATTTTTGATGCATATTTCTGTAGAAAATCATTAACAAAACTGTTTTTATAAGGGGAGTTATCAAGTACAACTATAATCTCATTGTTATTTGCATGCAAATGCTTAAGCGGTGGTATCATTGGTGCCTGCCCTATTCCTCTTGCTACAACTATGCATTTACTATTCTTAATTGTAGATATGTTTTTCAGTCCTAAAATGCCATTCCAAAATGGTGCTTTTACGAGCAGTTCATCGCCTGACTTTAACACATCTAATGCTTTTGTTTTAGATCCTTTTAGTTCTATAGCAATAGTTATAGTATTATTTTTCGTATCAGTATCCATTATTGATATTGGCGTATCAAACCTCGTATCAGTATCTGGCCTTCGTGCAAAAATATAACTTCCTGGTTGAACCAATTCACTTACCAATTTATCACTTGCTTCTACTTTAAATATAATAACATTGTCCTCAAATCTATTTTTCTCTAATATTTTGCAATTGTAATATTTCCTACTTTCTTTAGCTTTGTAGTTGTTTGAAGCATATTCTTGATATATGCATACTCCATTCCAATTACCACAATCGCAGAAATTTTCACCTGCAAGCTGTGAACATAATATACAGTCTCCTGTTTCTGCCAGATGGCAAGGACATGATTGAGACACCAAACTGCGATATTTGATAAGCATATGTATATTGTTTATGATATTTGTTAAATTTTTGTTATAATTACATAATAATCATAAATATATTTTATAAAAATGATTGTATCTATTGTAATTTTCCGTTAAAATAGTCTTTGAAGAAAGGACTGATGACTTGAAAAATATATTTAAAAAACTATTACCGCTAATACTTATTGGTTCTATTCCTTTTTCTAATTTATTTTATTGGACACTAAATAATACTCAAAGAGGAGTTTATAATGTTACTACCGATTTAGATAAATCTTTACCACTTATAAAGATTTTTATAATACCATATATGACTTTATGGTTTTTCTTAGCCTTCTGTTTTGTTTATTTGTGCTTTAAAAACAGAAAAATTTATTATAAGATTATGCTTACTTTATGCCTATGTTATGTTGCTGCTTTTATTACTTATTACTTTTTTCAAACCACTGTTCCAAGGCCTATAGTTACAGGGAATGATATATTCTCAAAGCTAATCTTATTTACTTATAACTCCGATGAACCATATAATTGTTTTCCAAGCATACATGTTATAACTGCATACCTAGCTATTAAGGGCATTAATGCAACTAATGCTAGAAAATCAATTAAAATTCCAGTTAATATCCTAGGATTTCTTATTATTATATCTACAGAATTTGTTAAACAGCACGTAATAATGGATATCTTATTTGCAATGTTCTTATGTGATGTTATTCTCAACTCAGTCATCCATGTTGAACTGCAGTACAAACTTTATAGTTCCAAAAAATCCTATTCTGTAAGTAAACAGAATATAGAACAGTGATACAAATAAAGTTCAAAAGCTGCTGAATAATCTTCAGCAGCTTTTGAACTTTATATTATAACTATTTTATTATCTTTTAGTTCTACAGATATCTCTGCCCCTTCGCTAAATTCATTTTGGAGATAATGCTCTGCAATCTCATCTTCAATATATTTTTGAATAGTTCTTCTGAGTGGTCTTGCTCCATATTTCTCGTCATATCCTTTTTTCAATATAAAGTCAGCTACTTCTTTTGAAACATTCAACGTAATTTTCTTTTCTTTTACCTCGTCTACTACTTCCATAATCATTAAATCTACTATTTTTCGAAGTTCTAACTTTTCAAGAGGTGTAAACACAATAATTTCGTCTACTCTATTCAAAAATTCAGGCTTAAATGCTTCTTTTAATGCATCCTTTACACGCGCCTCTAATATGTCATAATCGCCTTGTACAAAACCAATACTACTTGCTTTAAACGTAGTGCCTGCATTAGATGTCATAATAATTACAGTGTTTTCAAAGAAAACAGTTCTACCTTGACTATCTGTTAGTATTCCATCTTCAAGAATCTGAAGTAACATGTTAAATACATCTGGATGAGCCTTCTCTATTTCATCTAAAAGAATTACTGAGTATGGCTTTCTTCGTACTTTTTCAGTTAATTGTCCACCCTGATCATACCCTATATAGCCTGGTGGTGCACCAATTAATTTTGATACTGTATGCTTTTCCATATATTCAGACATATCGATACGAATTAGCGCTTCCTCACTTCCAAAAAGCTCACAAGAAAGTGCTTTAACTAGCTCTGTTTTTCCAACTCCTGTTGGTCCTACAAATATAAAAGAAGATGGTTTTTTCTTTTTTCTAAACCCTGAACGATTACGCCTTATTGCTCTAGACAAACTCCTAATCGCTTCATTTTGACCTATAACTCGTTTATGGAGCCTGCTTTCCAGATTTAATAATTTTTTTGCTTCTTTCTCTGTAATCTTTTGTATAGGGATTTTGGTCCATGTTTCAATTACAAAAGCAATATCCTCTATAGTAATTTGAACATCACTACATTTTTTTTGTGTTTTACTAATATCTTCTTTTACTTTACATAACTTCGTCCTATATTCAGCAGCTTTTTCAAAATTCCCAGTATCCTCTGCCTCATTCTTCTCAGTTTGAATTTTTACTGACTCCTCTTTTAATCCTGCAAGTTCTACCAGGCCTTTATTTTTTAAATTAGCTCTAGAACCGGCTTCATCAATTACATCAATTGCTTTATCTGGCAAAAATCTATCAGTTATATATCTTTCCGATAAATTTACAACTTCCTCAATTACTTCATCAGATATTTTAACTTTATGATATTCTTCATAATAACCTCGTATTCCTTTTAATATTTCTATTGTCTCAGCAATACTAGGTTCTTCAACTAGGACTGGTTGAAATCTTCTCTCAAGTGCAGCATCTTTTTCTATATATTTTCTATATTCCTCAAGGGTTGTTACACCAATAACTTGTATTTCCCCTTTTGACAAAGCAGGTTTTAATATATTAGCTGCATTCATTGCACCACCTTGAACTTCACCAGCGCCCATAATATTGTGCACCTCGTCAATAACTAATATAATATTTCCGCTTTCCTTAGCTTCTTCAATAATTGACTTCATACGGCTTTCAAATTGTCCTCTGAATTGTGTGCCAGCAACCACTGCAGTAAGGTCAAGTAGATAAACTTCCGCATTAAATAATTTTTCTGGGACTTGTTTTTCTACAATTCTTACAGCAAGGCCCTCTGCGATAGCTGTTTTACCTACACCAGCTTCACCAATTAATATAGGGTTATTTTTACTTCTTCTATTTAAAATCTGTACCACACGATCAATTTCTTTATATCTCCCAACAACCTTGTCTACACCATTTTTGTTAGCTTTTTCTGTTAAGTTTATTCCATATGTATCTAAGTTTTTTCTCTTCTTTTTAAACCAGTTCTTTTTTGATTTATCTTCTTTTGTTTCTTTTATCTTTGAGGAAGTCTCAATATCATCTTCTATAAAATCACTATTTTTATCTTCAGCAGAAAATAATCCATTGAAAATATTACCAATAATATTTTTTCCATCACTATTTTCTACATTTGTGTCTGTTGTATTTAGCTCTTCAAGATTCATATCTTCTAAATTCATGTCTTTAAACATATTTCCCATTTGTTCATTTAAACTTTCAATATCTTCTGAGGATAATCCAGCTTGCTGCATTAATTGATCCATAACTGGGATTCCCCTCTTTTTGGCACATTCTATACATAAACCTATAGTTTCAGTTTTTCCATTCTCAATTTTAGATGTTAATATCATTGCTATATTTTTTTTACATATTTCGCATAACTTCATATAAATCATCTCCATTTAATGTTGTATTGAATATTATAATAGTATATCATTTTTTAATAGGATTTGTTCCAATATATTCAGATTGTTCATTTTTGATTATTGAAATATATTTTGTTATCATCTTTTAGCTTTCCCTTTATATTTTATTCTGCTGTAGTGCATTTATTCCATTTTGAATAATAGTGCTACATTTAATATTATATAAACCTTAGTTAATTGTTAACTGTTCAATTAATTGGTTTATTTCCTGCAGTGAAAGCTCTGAAGACATTATTTTTGCAACATCCCTTGTATATTGCTCATTTAAAAGTTCTACTTCTTTTTTATTTAATTTCAAAAGGATTATAGAGTTTACCTTCATTTATAGTCCTCCAATCAGCTATTATTTTATAGTATGCATCTTTAAACTTAGTGTTCCAAACTTTTATACAGCCATTATATTTAGTTATATACAAATTTTGCGTAATATTTTTTTTTCAAAATACATATATTTATTGGAATAGATATTATAGTTTATAACATATACACTTCTATTTTTTATTAGTTTAAACGATATATATAGACTTCAACATTAATTATTAAGGAGTAGATAAATTGAAAATTGCCGCTATATACTCCAGAAAATCAAAATTTACAGGAAAAGGTGAATCTATAATTAATCAAATTGAGTTATGTAAACGTGAAGGGAGTCATTTAAACATTGAAAAATTTATAATATATGAAGATGAAGGTTTCTCAGGTAAAAATATAAAAAGACCACAATTCCAAAAAATGCTAAGTGATGCAAAACAAAAAAAATTTGACGTTCTTATCTGTTATAGATTAGATAGAATTAGTAGAAATATTTCTGATTTCACTTCGTTAATAAATGAACTAGATAGTCTGCATATAAGCTTTATAAGTGTTAATGAACAATTTGATACTTCAACGCCTATGGGACGCGCTATGATGTATATTGCCTCTGTTTTTGCTCAACTTGAAAGAGAAACTATCGGTGAGCGAGTTCGCGACAATATGCTAGAACTCGCCAAAAATGGAAGATGGCTAGGTGGTCAAACCCCTCTGGGCTATGAAAGTAAAAAGTTACCCTATTTAGATGCGCAGTTCAAAGAGAAAACTATGTACACACTATCGCAGGTAAAAGATGAATTAGATGTAGTAAAACTAATATACAACAAATATCTACAATATAAATCTATCAGTCAAGTTTTTATTTTTATTTTCAGTAAAAATATTAAAACAAAAAATGGAGTAGATTTTAATAAAAAAAGAATTCAGCTTATATTAAGAAATCCTCTCTATGTTAGAGCAAATGATAATGTTTTGAATCATCTTAGCTTTATTGGTATGAATGTAATGGGAACAGCTGATGATAAACATGGTATCTTAACTTATAATAAAAGTAAGGGTGCTAGAATTAGGCGTGACATAACAGAATGGATAGCTGCGGTTTCCACTCATGAGGGCATTATTGATGCTTCTTGTTGGCTTAATGTTCAAAAGATACTAGATGCTAATAAAAACAAGGCTCCAAGGCTTGGAACTTCAGCTGCCGCATTACTAACTGGAACCTTAAAATGCTCTAAGTGTGGTAAAAGTATGATTGTTAAACACGGTCATATTAGTGCAAAAACCAATAAAAAAATTCAATACTATGTTTGTAGTACAAAAGATTATTCAAAAGGCTTGCGATGTACAAACCCTAACATACGAGTAGATGAGCTTGAAAAGATAATTATAGATAATTTAAAAGGTATTACTATAGACAAACACATTCTACTCGAAGAACTATATAAAATAAAATCGGAAACAGCTACAAATACTTTAATGTTAACTGAAATAGATAACTTACCAGATCAAATTACTATAAAACAATCCCAGATAGATATTTTAGTAAGTCAGTTATCATTAGACAATGAAATATCAAAGTATATAAGGCCTCAAATTTCCAAATTAGGAATTGAATTAGAGGATTTAAAAATTAAGTATGAAAGTTTAAAATCTATTTCCCTTAAATATAAAAACAATAAAACAAATGTAAATAAATTTTTATATTCCTTAAATAGTTTTTCATCAGTAATTAATCTCTTAGATTTCAATGATAAACGTTTAATAATTAATAGTGTTGTAGACAAAATTTATTGGGATGGATATAAAGGGATAGTAAATATTAATTTATTATCCTTAAAATAAAACACTAAACTGCTTATCGCAGTTTAGTGTATCTTGGACAAAATTCACTTCCTACATCAATACAATCGTATGGTTCATAACTCATCAACCTATCCTCCTAAAGTACTATACTATTAAAATATTTCAAAATATCAATATTGTTACAAATTAGTTATAATACTTTAAATCTTATTTAATACTTTCATATGTTATGGATAACGATTAATATATTAATCTATTTTAATGAGTTACTAAAATGCTTTTTTTAAAAGAGATGTAATCTCAAATATCTTAATGACTCAAATAAGAATGAATAATATTTTATTAGTATTTAACAAATAAATTTTTAATTTTATCAAAATTCATTCTAAAGTTATTTTTCTTATTAACCCTCTTTTTAGTTACCAGAGCTTCTGTAAATAAAAGTTTATTGTTCGCATATATATCTGCCCTACCTATGTTTTCTCCGTCATCTATAGGAGCATAAACCTCATATAAAGGTTTCTTAATTTTAACTTCAATCTTTTGATTGTTTTTTATAGGCACTATAATATCTCTTTTGCTTACCATTTCAACATTACCTATTCCATTTTTCACACTAAATTCGCCTAAAACATCTCCTTTACTTATTAATTTTTTATATTTATAATTTTTTTCAATATACTTATTAATTTTCTCAGTTTCCTTCCATCTAGGGGTACAGTTTAAAGTTATTATAATTACATCCCTATTTTGTATTTTAACAGAAGTTACTAGACATTTGCCTGCCTTTCCGGTAAACCCAGTTTTTACACCTGTTGAATTTGGTAGAAGATATAAGATTTTATTTATATTATGATAACTTCTACTAAAGTTATTTTCTGTAGCACTAATATCCTTAGAACTTACTATATCATTGAAAAATTTAACTTCTTTAGCTTTAGCAGTAATTAAAGCTAGATCATATGCTGTGGAATAATGTTTGCTACTATCTAATCCATGAGGAGATTCAAAATGGCTATTTAACAACCCCACTTCCAGAGCATATTCATTCATGAGCTTTAAAAACTCATCTACACTCCCGCTAATTCCTTCCGCAATAGCAATTGCAGCATCATTTCCAGACCTTAACAAAAGTCCGTATAGTAACTCTCTGAGAGTTATTACTTCCCCTTCTTTCAATCCTATTTCTGAACCACGTATAGTTGCAGCTCTTTTTGAAATAGTTATTTTTTTGTTTAAATCTCCACATTTAATTGCCACAAGAGCCGTAATTATTTTTGTAGTGCTTGCAATCTCAATTGGAGTATACGCATTTTTTTCATACAATACAATTTTTGAATCACAATCTAATGCTATAGCACTAACTGCATTAACATATAAATCATCAGCATACACATTTTGAACTAAAGATGTAAATAACAAAAACATACCTAAAAATAATGATAAATATACCTTGAATTTTTTTGTCATATTTTCACCTCTCTTAAAATTTTGTTAAATTGTTGAGTTTAACCTCTTATTACATACAAATAACAAGTATTATACCAATTCGTTGGTTTTTTTATAAATACTTGGGTATAATACCAATTATTAGATAGATTTGGAGGTTAAGATGTTTAAATATATTATCATGTTTCTTTTAGCTCTAATAATTATATTATTTCCAATTCCTATTAAAATAACTCTTAAATACTCAAACAAAGTTTTGGAAATTTACATATATAATAAAAAGTTAAAGAAAAAGAAACCTTTAAACTTGGGCTTAAAAAATAATCTAGTATCAGAGCCAAAATATAATTTTCTAGAATCTATGTCTTTAAATGATATCGAATCGATTATTTATAAGATTAAGAATTTAAAATTTAAACCAATAATAATTTTAAATACTAAATTAGAATATGGATTTGATGATGCAGCCTTTGTGGCAATCTTATACGGCTTAATCCACTCGACTTATAGCCTTTTGTATCAAATTTTAATAAATTTTGTAAAAGTTAAAAACATGGATTTTAGAGTTATCCCCCATTTTGAAAAAAATCATTTCAATATGGGAATTTCAAGTATAATTTACATCAATTTAGCAAAAATTATTAATATAACATTTGTAATCTGTCTTTGTCTTATAAAAATAAAACATAACAAAGTTAATCTTAAGAAATATAAAGGAGGAAATGTACATGGATAATCATCCAATTGAAAACTTAATGAAAAGCACAATGGAAAGTATAAAAGATATGATAGATGTGAACACCATTGTAGGGGACCCTGTAAAATCAGTAGACGGGACTACAATTATTCCTATTTCAAAAGTATGTTTTGGTTTCGCATCAGGTGGTAGTGAGTTCAATAGTATTAAAACTTCTGACTCAAGTGATAAATATCCTTTTGGTGGTGGTTCTGGAGCTGGAGTCACAGTAAAACCTGTTGCATTTTTAGTTGTTAAAAATGATTCAATAAGATTATTGTCTGTAGATCAGCAAAATACATATGATAAAATTGTTGATACTGTACCACAAATTTTCGATATCCTTAAAGGTATGTTTAAAGATAAATCCAATAAAGATACATCATCTGATGAAAAAGAAAATTGTGAAGGAAAAGAAAATTGCGACGAGTAATTTTTCTAATTAAATAATTCAAAATAAAACTATTAACCCCACCATACGAGAGTTTTTAACAAACCCTTTATTATAGTGAGGTTAATAGTTATATATATGTAATGGATTTTCAAAACAATTAATCAGTTTGATTGATATCAACAACATTCGGTTGTAATTTGGTCTTATTGAACTCTTCAAAAGAAGGCATTTCATCTAAACTATGGAAGTCAAAATGCTTAAGAAATTCATTTGTGGTAACATAAATAATTGGCCTTCCTGGAACATTTTTTCGTCCACTTTCTTCGATCAATTTTTTTTCTGACAAGGTATAAACTGCCCTATCACTTTTAACACCTCTTATATTCTCGATTTCAACCCTCGTAATTGGTTGTTTATATGCAATAATCGCCAAAGTTTCAAGCGAAGCCTGAGACAACGATTGCCTAGTATTTGTCTTTAATAGTTTTTGAACAAATTCACTATTGCAAGGTTTTGTAACAAATTGATATTGATCATTTGTTACTATAATTTTAATTCCTCTACACTCTTCTTCATACTTTTCTTTTAACTCATTTATTAGTTTTTTTGTAAATGGAGTGCTACACTCTAATATACTTGCAATATCAGTTAACTTTAATAAGTCTCCCGCAACAAACAACAAGGATTCAATAATAGAAAAATATTTTATTTTAGTTGATTCTTTTTCACTCTCTAATTGCTTAAAATTAAATTCGTTCATATTAATCTACCCTTTCTAGATATATATCTTTAAAATTACTTTCTTGAATTACTCTTACACCCCTTATTTTAATTAACTCAAGTAATGCTAAGAACGTAACAATAACTTCTATCTTTGATGAATATCCATAAATTAACTTTGTAAAATGTACTTTACCAAAACAATCCAAAGTATGCTTTAGTTCAACCATTTTATCTTCAATCTTGAATTCATCTAATAATATTTTCTTGTCTATAATATTATTAGTATTCATTTTATTTATGTATTCTTGCATTAAATTATTATATGAATTATACAAATCAATCATTGTAATGTTTTTAAGAAAATCTATTTCTTTTATGATTTTATTATCTTCTTCAATTATTTCAGGTTTTTTACTAATCATTATACCTGCATCCTGCTCTAGCATCTTTAAATTTTCAGCTATGACTTTATATTTTCTATATTCTATTAATTTATTTAATAACTCCTTTTCCACATCGTTTTCTTCATCCTCGTTATGCTCTTCTTTATGTTTAGGCAACAAATATTTTGATTTAATTTCAATTAAAGTTGCAGCTATAACAATAAATTCTGACGTCACCTCTAAATCCATTTCCTTCATATTTTTAAGATATTCAAGATACTGATTTGTAATTTCTACAATATTAATATCATAAATGTTCATCTCATTTTTTTTAATAAGATGTAATAACAAATCAAATGGGCCTTCAAAATTAGTTACTTTTATACTTAATGGCATGTACACTCTCTCCTAAACAATTAATTATAAGCAAATATTATATTATCTTGTTTTTTTATATTTATCTTATTTTAAGTATAATGCATCTTTTAAAAAATAACTAGTTAGTATTTTAGGTTGTTTTGTTACTTACATAATTGTTTAAATCCGTTGTTTTGATAATTATACTAATTAAGTATATTTTTCTATATATTTAAAACAACAAAAAAAAAGCTTCTAAGCAATTTTTTTTGCAAAGAAGCTATGGTTTTATATAGCTTTATCAAATAATTCTGTAAAATTATTTTTTAAATTATCCCATACCCCGGATTTTTTAATATTTCTATCACTGTAGATACTTATCTTTCCACATAATTTATTATCATTATATATTTCACAAAATCCAATTGTTGCATCCTTTTTATATTCTTTCAAATTCTGCGCTATAACAAACTTCTTAGTTATTTTATTTTTTTTACCTCTTTCAATAGTTATAAGAAAATCTTCTTGTGCTTTAGCTATAAGGAATTTATCACCTTTTTTGTTTAAAGTTATTTTTTCTAAATCTTGATTTTTTACTATTAATTTTTTAGTTTCAAATTTAGAAAACCCGTAGTTCATTAACATACTGGCATCGTTATTTCTTATTTTATATGTTGGTGAACCCATAACTATTGCAAGCATTCTTACATTGCTTCGCATTGCAGTAGCAGATATACAATATTTTGCCTCATTTGTAAAACCAGTTTTAAGTCCATCACATCCATTAAAAAATCTGACAAGCTTATTATGATTTACAAGGCCTATTGGAGCTTTCCTACCCTCTGATATAGTTTCCATGTAAGTTGATGAATACTTTAATATTTTAGTATGTTTTAGTAACTCTCTAGACATAATTGATATATCATACGCTGATGAATAATGTCCTTCAGCAGGCAACCCAGTACAGTTTTTAAAATTAGTATCTTTCATATTAAGGCTTTTTGATTTTTCATTCATCATATTTACAAAACTACTTTCACTACCTCCTAAATATTCTGCCATTGCAACTGCAGCATCATTTCCTGATGCAATTGCAATTCCTTTTAAGATTTCTTCCACTGTTCTAACCTCTCCAGTATCAAGTATCATACTGCTTCCACCCATTTTCTTTGAATTTTCACTTACAGTTATTTTGTCTTGTAATTTGATTTTACCTGAATCTATAGCCTCCATTGCTAATAACATAGTCATTATTTTAGTTACTGATGCTGGTGCAAATCTCTCATGGGAATTTTTTTCATATATTATTTTACCACTAGATGGCTCCATTAATAATGCTGATTTCGCATCTACTACAATCCCTTTATCATCCTTAGTTTCTCCCTCTGCTTTAGCTGTCATTCCAAAAAGCTGCGTTGCAAAAATTAATGATAAAATTAAGCATAACACATTTTTAAAATTTCTTTTCATATAAATCCTCCTCGTTTTCCTTTCCGCTAGACAACAATTTTTAATGTTATCTGCATTGCTTAAAATTTATAACATTATTTTTACCAATAAAGATTAATATTATCACTATTTATTTATATTAAATAAAAAAATTATTATATTCATAAAATACAAATAAAAATCCGCTTTCATTATCAATGAAAGCGGATTTTTATTTTTATATTTTATTGATATTTAGTACTTTTATGTTTTTATATCTAACTAACACTATAACAAGACTTTCTATAAAATAAGCTTATGCTCTAGGATGAGTATTCTTATAGATTTCTGCTATTTTACTTTTTTTAACTACAGAAGAATAAATCTGGGTTGTAGACATACTATTGTGACCTAATAATTGTTGAACTGAAGATATACCAGCACCATTTTGCAATAAATGAACGGCAAACGAATGTCTTAGTGTATATGAATTTATCGTTTTTTGAATATTAGTCATTTTAGCATACTCTTTTATTATTTTCCAAAATCCTTGCCTTGTCATCTTATCGCCTTTTATATTTAGAAAGAGCAAGCTTAGATTATGTACATTCATATTGGCTCTAATTTTTAAGTAAAATGACAGACAACTAACCGCATGAGTTCCTATAGGAATTACTCTTTCATTTTTTTTACCATTGTTACACCTTATGTATAGCAATTCTAAATTTATATCATAGATTGTTAGACTTAAGAGTTCTGAAACCTTTATGCCAGTGGCATACATTAGTTCTAGCATTGCTTTGTCTCTACATCCTTTATCAGTTATCCCATCGGGTTGATTTAATAACTCATCTATTTCTTTAATAGTTAGAATTTGAGGTATATTCCGTTTGATTTTGGGAATAGAAAAATAGGCAGTTGGGTCATGTTGTGCAAAATCGTTTTTTATAAGATATTTGTAGTAGTTTCTAACAGAAACAATATTTCTTGCTATAGAACTATTTGCACAACCTTCTTTTCTAAGTTGCTCTGAATATGCCATAATTGTTATAGAATCAGCGAGTTCTACACTTTCATTTCTACATTCCAAAAACTTAATGAAACGTTTAACATCCCTTGTATATGCTTCAACTGTATTTTTGGTTAACTTATTAGCTGTTAAATTTTCTATATAGATTGTCAGTAATTTATTCATAATTTTTCTCCTATATTATAGAGAATTTTAATATTTATACATATGTTATACTCTAAAAAATAAATAGAATGTAAGAATATAATTATAAACTAAATTATAATTATTATCAACTAATTTGTAAACTAGAACACTATTCTTGTAAATTCTTGTGTTACTAATTAAATTTTGTAGCAAGTAATCTACTGTTTTTGGCATTAAAATACCAATTACCAGTAAAATAATAAAACATTTTATTGTTAGCATTAGAAAATGCAATAAATCCTTGTTCTTCATTTACTTACGCTTCCCATACTATTAATAAGATTTTTAACAAAATATGGTGCAATATACGATTCTATAATAATCCCTATGAATAATACAACTATTATTATAATAAATATTACACTATAATATAATATTCTACCAGAAGTACTACTTGTCCATTGTTTATTAAACTTGTTTTTAAGCAGCATTATAGAAAATTCCATTGAGACCACAGATGCAAAAACAATGCATGGAATATAAATTATGTTTTGAGGAAGAACCCCTAGTATTGCAATTCCTATACCACTTTTCCCTAGCCCACTTATCATGAAGCTAAATGTAAATCCGACAGTAAATCCTTTTAATAAATCTATGATTATAACTATTGGTATCCCAACTATAGTTAAACCTAAAAACCAAAGTAAAATGATCACAGGTAGATTATTCTTAATTGATTGTAAGAATATTAATTTATAACTAATTCCACTTGTATTTGAAGGATCAACAAAATTTGTCAAGTAATTCACCAAATCATTTCTTTCAGACTGTCCCATATATTTTACACTGTAAATTCCTAAAATTATACCTGTAAATACACAAAGAATACTTATAATATATAACCAAAAATTTTCTTGTATATGTTTATTTATATTGCTTATTAATGTATTAGATGACATAAGTTTATCCCCCTTTGTTTATCCCTTTGTTTTCTTAGTAACTAATCATAATATGTTAAATAAATCACCTACAATATATATATGCTAAACTTTATCTTATATGAGTTAAAATTTAGCATACATAATGATGACAAAAATATTATAACTTAATTCATACTTATGATAAAAACGATGGCTATATGCACATTTAGTTAAACATTAATGAACACATAGTTTTTTAGATACTTTCATATTTTTGTAAATTATATAATACACAAGACATTCTACAAGATACAATGTCTATATCCAACCTTACAACTAGTAGTTATCATACATAACTGCTACAGATGATCAGCTTGCAAATACCTCCACACAATTGTATGAGTTACTCCTCATTGATTGTTATTAGGCTTATTGGAGCCATACTACCCACGGTTCAGGGGAATGTGTTAATGATTTAAAGGGTATCAATTGATTGTTCTAATATCTATTTATTAAGGAAGCAATAGGCAATGTATATCCTATTGCAAAAGATTTAAAAGCGGTCTACGTTGCAGTAAACGAAGATGTTGCATTAGAAAATTATCATCCTCAAATATTTCTAAGCATAAAAAAGCACCTAACTTAATAGATACTCTTAAATATAGCCCCTCACTAATTTATATAATACATTATTTATCTACTTGAAATTTTGTTCTCCTCATAATTCTTTTGTTCCTGCTCGCTTATAAATTCTTCAACTTTTATCTTAATTGTTTTTCCCATTGTAAATAATATAAAACGATTTAAATCCGTAACATCTTGAGCATAAATATAACAACTATTTGAAAAGTAAATTTGTTTCATTTCCATAAAAATTATTTACTGTACCGCCATTATTCCAATCCATAACGTACTCAAATAAACAATACTCTTCATTAGCTTCAGTTTTATAATATTTTACTACATGTGTAGTTTTAGTGTTGTTTGTAGCAATTGGAAAAATACTAACAACTTTAACCCAAACAAGTTCATCTTTCGCTTTATGCATATCGTGTTTGATGTTGTTGCTAATATATTAAATCCCTATAGATGCAATATCTTAAATCATCTGTTCTTTACTTGATACAATAATACTAAATAAATGGTCATTGTTTCACCATTGGAATTTCATTAGACATACTTGTCAAATAATAAGAAAATATGCTGAAGAACTTAATATAGGCGTTCAAGATACTGATATGAGAATATGGGAGTATGACAGATTATAATGATAAGAAAATATTATTTAAAATATACTTATGATATAAGAAGGTGTCAATATCCATGTATAATATTTTACACTTATTTTACAAAACATAACTACCCAAAATAATAAACTTGGTAGTTATTATTTTGGGTAGTTGTAGAACAATATAAGAAGATAGAGAATTAACATAACAACACATTATGCTCAATATTTATCCATTAAGTGTGGGATAACTTTGGAAACATAAATTGATTATCTGCAAGTAACATTGTATCCTTTCCTAGAACAAATAAAGTATCTTCTCCCTCTAGTAGCGTAATTATATAAGAATCTATTTCTTTTGGTGTAAAATAAAGTTTCACTCTTTTTATGTTTTCATTTACCAAATAATTGAGTATTTTATCTAAAGAAACTTCTTCTGTGCAAAAAACGCCTAATACGTCTATTGTATCCTCAACAAAATTTGCGATTACAACTGCATCATAATCTTGAATGTAATAAACACTGTCATTCAATAACAAAGTACAGTAAAACATAATCAATTCTGCGTTACCACATATAAAAATTTTGGCTAATGAAGATAGAACATTTGCTTTATCATACACTAACGCTCTGTCGCATTCATCAGACATATTTAATTTTTTCACAAATCCGTCTTTATCCTTTTTACTTATTAATTTTGTACATTGATATTGGTTCAATTTAGTAAAACCAAATTTGGGATAAAAATTAAGGACAGAGTCATTGGCAAATAGATAAAGCAAATCACATTTATCTTGCCATTCCACAATGACTTTTTCCAGGATTACTCGAAGCAATCCCTTATCTCTATAAGCAATATCAGTCATCACCGTTCCTAACTGAATATATCGTTTTATTTTTCCAAAAACTTCAAAATCCATTATATTAACTGATACATTGGAAACAACCACATCTCCATCCATGAGTGAATAGGGTATGTATTGATTTTTCCAGTATCCGTCTTGAAACCATTCTTCAAAACTAAATCCAAATGTTTTCTGAGTTAAAGCATTAAAGCTCATTCTATATTTATCGTTTTCACTAGTTCCAATAATAAAATTATATTTTTCACCATTAATATTCATATATTCCATAGTTTTATTCCTTTCATATTATAAATAACCTTTATTTCGCAAATTAAATACGAGCGAGAAACAACACATGCATAGATTGTACCATTAATTTATAATGTAATCAAAATAAACATATATGTCAAATATATGTTTATCTTTGAATTTTAAATCATTGTGTGTCTTGCTTCTGTAAACTGAAATAAATATTCGCAAACCATGGTGCTATTACCACTATTTTAAGAAGATACCTTACCCACGAAGGCCACTTCCCCTATGGGTTGGAAACAAAAAGTCGCTTTCTACATATCTATCCTTATATTTTATCCAAGCCTTAATGTCCTGTTGCATTTTCGGAGAAAAGAAAACATATCTACTCTTTCTTCCTTTTGTATTATCTTCCTGTAAAAGTATTGACCTTTTTATAACATCTACATCACAAACGTCAATCATCAGACACTCTCCTATTCTCATTCCAGTATCAAATAAAATTTGTATTACAATATAATCTCTATATTCGTGATACTTGGACGTGTCCATTAGTAAGAGCAATCTAATAAATTCATCATCAGTTATGAACCCTACAGGTTTCCTCCCATTCTTTAAATATTTAACATTATTCATTGGACTTTTCTTGATTACCTTTTCTTCCTTAAGGTAATCGAAAAACACTTTTAGGTTTCTTAAATAATTATTTATTGTAGATGCTGAAACTTTATTTTTGTAATCCGTTCTGTTGTATGGTCTACTTTTATCCTTAGTGCTATCATTAGCACAAACAGTATATTTTCCTCTCTCTAGAATAAATAAAACGTATTTCTTAACCATTTCATCTTTAACTAGTTTACCATCAGTTATTATATAATTATCTTGTAAGTATCTTGCAAAAAGTTTTAAAGTCGCCTCATATGTTGCCATAGTCTTTTGTGTTAAATTTTTCATTTGACAGTTTGACATGAAGTCACTAATTTGATAATCAATTTCAAACATAATTAAAAATCCTCCTTAAATGTTTACTCAACAAATAAGGAGGATTAGTAGCATTACAAATAATATGTTTATTGATTTGAAAAGATATTTATTGGTTTTATGGTATGATGTATATACACGTCAACCCATTGATAGTGCTAACAAGCCCCTCTATTTTGTAATCTTAACTTATCAGCAACCATTGCTATAAATTCACTATTAGTTGGTTTACCTTTAGCATTATGTACAGTATAACCAAAAATTTTATTTATAGTTTCAACTTGGCCACGTCCCCATGCTACTTCAATAGCATGCCTAATTGCTCTTTCAACTCTACTAGCAGTAGTATTGAATTTTTTAGCAATTGATGGATATAATTCTTTTGTTACTGCAGATAAAAGTTCAATATCATTTACTACCATAGTAATTGCCTCTCTAAGATACATATAACCCTTTATATGAGCTGGAACTCCAATTTCATGAATTATGTTTGTAATTTCAGCTTCTAGGTCCATTGGTTCATTACGATTACTTTTTCTAGGTTCAGTTGTATCAATAAAAGAAATTGATTTTTTACTACTATCACTAGAAATTGTATTGTTAAACATTTGTCTTATTCTTTTTGTAAAAACCTCCATATCGAAGGGTTTTACTACGTAATAATCTGCTCCCAAAGCAATAGCCCTTTGAGTTATTTTATCTTGCCCTACTGCAGATAATACTATAATTTTAGGTATTGGATCAAGGTCCATACTTCCCAATCTTTCTAATACTCCAAGGCCATCTAAATGTGGCATTATTATATCTAATACTACTAAATCAGGTTTTCTCTCTTTTATTAACTTAAGAGCCTCTATTCCATCTTTTGCAATGCCTGTAACCATAATATCCCTTTGACTTAACAAATAATCATTCAATATATTGCAAAATTCTTTATTATCATCTGCAATGAGCACACTAATTCTAGCTTCTTCCATATATTAACTCCCCTTTATAAATAAATTCCCATATCTTAACATATATTAATTCGACAAAAGAATAATAATTCCTTCTTATATAAAAAAAAATTACAAATAAATATTTATTTATCATTTTTTATCATTTTTTATAAAATAAAGGATAGCTTATGCTATCCTTATCTCTTAATATCTATTTTAACTCTTTTTTTTAAATAATACTAGTTATTTTGATAAAATACCTGCATCTTTTAACATCCATTCTATATATATTCCATATCCTACATCTGGTTTGTTGATTAAAACATGAGTAACTGCCCCAATAATTTTATTATTTTGAATTATCGGACTACCACTCATCCCTTGAACTATACCTCCAGTAATTTTTAAAAGCCTAGGATCTGTAATTTTAATTACCATACTTTTTGACCCAGAAGAGGTTTGAGGTAATAATTTTTGTATTTCTATCTGAAATAACTCTGGTTCACTACCATTCACTGTAGTTAAAATTTGCGCTTTCCCCTCTTTAATTTCATTTCGTAGACCTATTTCTATTGGCTTATTAAATCTAGTATTAATTAGACTCTTTGTTCCATCTCCAAATATACCACATTCCGTATTTTTAATTATCTGTCCTTTTATTTTATTTTCATCTATAAAAAGACCTCTTAACTCTCCTGGACATCCTCTTGTTCCCTTTTTTATGGATACAATATTAGAAGATATAATTACTCCATTATTAACATTAAGAGTTGTTCCAGTATCTGCATCTGTAATAGGATGCCCAAGAGCTGCAAATTTTTTAGTTTTATCATCATATAAAGTTAATGTGCCAACACCCGCAGTTGAATCACGTACCCATAGTCCGATTTTTGGTTTTCCATCAGAAGAATCAATCGTTGGTTTAACCTTTATATCTATAAAATTAGGATTATTTTTACGTTGAACTTTCAGGATTAATTCTGAATTTTTCTTTTTACTTATAGACCTCGTTACATCCTCTGCATGATTTATTTCTACATCATTAATTTTTAATATACTATCCCCTATTTGTACTCCTCCACTTGCAGCAGGACTCGGTGTTTTACCATTAAGACCTTCAATATCAGATAAAGCTACTACTAAAACACCCTTAGTATTAAGTTTAACGCCAACCGGTTGCCCTCCTGGATAAACCATTATTTTTGTATCATTTTTCGCAAGTGGTATTGATTGAACTGCTAATAATCCTTTTAAATTAACTTTTACACTTTTATTCTCTTTAATTAAATATGATTTGTTGGGAATATTAACTTTATCATCTTTTACCTTTGTAAAATTGCTAGAATATATACTTTTCGTTGTTCTATCAAATATTCCGATGAATTTATTTTCTACCTTAAAATAGGCACTTAAAGCAATTATTACCAGAGGTGTCGTAATCCAACAGATTATATTTAATTTCTTCTTCATAAGCTTTACCTCCTTTTCTCTTATAGTTACGACCTTAATTTACCCCGTAATTCCTCATACTATGCTATAACAATAATTCAAAAAAAGTAAAAGATATAGATGTAAAACTAAATTATGATAAATTAAAAAAATTCTTCTATATCTCAATTATTTTTCACTTTTTTATAAATTTAAACTCTAAAATTATATATAATAGATTTTACAAACTTGAAGTTATGTACAATTGATTTCAGAAAATTATTTTTAGTTTACTTTGTTTAATTGTTTCTGTAATGTACTAATAAATTATAGAAATATTTAATTATCACAAATTCTTTTTTTTAAAAGGCAAAAGAATAAAGCCATCAATAATTTATTGATGACTTTACTTTCCCCTATGAAACATATTTTTATTACTATAATATACTAAAAACAAAAATTAACTTTTCTTCTGTTTCTTTGCCATATTTATCATCTCTTTAGAATTTTCCAAGGTTAATTTAGTAACTTGTGCCCCACCTATCATTCTTGCTATTTCATGTTGTTTTTCCTCTTCATTCATTTTTATAATGTTTGTAAATGTCTTATCATTTAATACATTCTTAGATATCAAATAATTTGTATCCGCCATGCTAGCTATTTGAGGTAAATGAGTTACACAAAAAATTTGATGGTTTAACGATATCGAATACATTTTCTCTGCAACGCATTGAGCGATTCTACCGCTAATACCCGTGTCTATCTCATCAAATATAACAGTAGGTATTTCATCCTTATCAACAAATACGGTCTTAAGCGCAAGCATTATACGTGATAGCTCACCTCCAGACACAATGTCTTCTAATGGGTTTAACGGTTCTCCTGGGTTTGTAGATATACAAAATTGAACTTTATCACAACCATTTTCGTAAAATTGATCCTCAAGTTTTACTTCTATGTAAAATTTACTTTTTTCAAGTCCGATGTAATTTAGTTCCTCTTTTATTTTAGCTTGTAACTTTTTTGCTGTGAGGCATCTAATTTCGTGTATTTCATCTCCTATAATTTTCATCTCAAGCTCAAGTTCTATCTTTTCTTTTTTTAAACGGGTAATTATTTCAGTGCTATTAGTTAACTCTTCATATTCAATTTGAATTTTGTCTTTATATTCATATATTTCTTCAATAGTTGGAGCATATTTTTTTTTACAACTATTAATTAGACTTATTCTACTATTCATATGTTCAAGTTCTTTTTCATCATAATATATTGTTTCTTTTAAATCTCTTAGATCTGCTATGTTTTCCTCAATATTAAAATAACTTTCTTCTAGTGAATCTGTAATTATCTTTATTTTTTCCATATGCTTTTCTATACCTCTGAGTTCTTTTATTGCCATAGCTAAATTATAAAAAACTGAAGTATTTTCTTCGTCACTAGTATATAATAATTGATAACTTTTTGATAAATGCTTTTCTAAATTTTCTGCATTACTAACTATCGCATATTTTTCCAAAAGTTCTTCATCTTCACCGATTTTAAGATTAACAGTTTTAATTTCTTCTAACTGGTAATTTAAAAAATCAATTCTTTTTTCTCTCTCACCTTCATTGCCTTCTAATTTAATAATCCTATTTTTAATAATAAGCATCTTTGTGTATTTTTTATTATATCCCACAAGAACCTTTTGTATCCTATTTGTACCAAATGAATCAACATAAAATATATGATTAACTTTATCTAATAAATTATGATTATCATGTTGACCATGAATATCTAATAAATTTTTACTAATATGTTTAACTTTTGATAAAAGCAATGATTTACCATTAACTTTAGCAATGCTTTTACCGGATTGAAATGTTTCTCGACTTATAATCACCGTATCTTCATAGTCAATATCCATTTCATCTAAAACACTTTTATTTTTTGTAGTATCAATGGTAAATATGGCCTCAACATAAGTTTTATCTTCCCCTGTTCTAATTAAGTTCTTATTGAATTTCCCTCCTAATACATAATTTATCGCATCAATTAGAATTGACTTTCCTGCTCCAGTTTCACCAGAAAGTACATTAAATCCCTGCTCGAAATTAATATTTAATTTTTCAATTAAGGCAAAATTCATAATATTTAACTGTAGGAGCATACTTATTCCTCCTATTCATTAATCATTTTTTTTATTTTTTGTATTATTTCCTTTGTATCTTCTTCTTTTCTAACTAAAATAAAAACAGTATTATCCCCAGCTATTGTTCCTACAATTCCATTGAATTTTAAGGAATCTAAAGCCTCTGCCGCTGCCGCTCCAGCTCCAGATATAGTTTTTAAAACTATAAAATTATCTACATGGTCAACATAAAGAACTGTTTGAGAAAATATATTAACTAATTTGTTTGATAAGAAAGTATCCCCTGGAGAACTAGTAGCATACTTGTGAGTCCCGTATGCATTCATAACCTTAATTAACTTTAGTTCTTTTATGTCTCTAGACACAGTTGCTTGAGTAATATGAAATCCCTTATTTTTTAGTTCATCTGCTAACTGTTCTTGAGTTTCAACCTCCTTAGATTGAATAATCTCAATTATTTTTGCATGACGTGCAATTTTCATCTTTTTCTCCCTCACAATCTGTTGTTCTAGAAATTATTTTTCGTCTTAAAATGCCAAAATAATTATAATCATTGAATTTAACCAATCTACATTTTTTATTTGAGACACTTACTAATATTTTTTCATAACTATTTAGCTTTATTGCTCGTTGACCATCTAACGTCAAAAATATGCTCTCATGTTCACATTTTATACTTACAGATATATCACTTTTACCGTCCAAAACTATAGTTCTCATAGATAAAGATAATGGACATATAGGTGTTAAAGCTATAACATCCAAATTAGGGTAAATTATGGGTCCACCTGCTGATAATGAATATGCAGTAGAACCTGTCGGCGTAGCTATTATAAGTCCATCACCAGTAAAATCGATGTAAAACTTATTATCTATGTGTAGTTCATATTTAACTACTCTTGCAAGGGTCCCTTTTGATACAACTATATCATTTAAAGCTGTATATTCTTCAGTTTCACCTCGACATGGTAAAGTACATTTGATCATCATTCTATCTTCTACATAATAATCATCTTCAATGAATCTTTTCATAGAGTTTTCAAATTCTAATAGCTCAATACTAGAAAGAAAACCTAAATTACCTATATTTACTCCTAAAATTGGTATATTGGAGTTATTTAAATTTCTTGATGTTCTTAAAATAGTTCCATCTCCACCTAAAGCAATAATAATATCTAAATCATTATACTTAATATTTTCTAGGCCAAATGCATCTTTAAATACGAATATATTATTATTATCAATATATTTATTAACAATATTCTTTATATACTTAATTGTTTTTCCATCTTTATCTTTAGTGGTATTTATGTTAATGCCAATCTTTTTCATATTTCCTCCTTGCCGCTTTCTAAAGCATATATCAACTATTAATTGTTATATCCCCCTAATCCTAATTTAAATTATAATGGGCTTCACTAACTAATTCTTTTATATCATCATTATAATCTTTATGTTGCTCTTTAGATTTTGTAAAATAAATCAAATATTCAATGTTACCATTAGGTCCTTTTAGTGATGAGTAATTCACATTAACAACCTTTACATTAAGACATTTTAGAAGGCTTAAGACCTTATTTATTACCTCAACATGTTCACTAGGTTTTTTAACCACACCTTGTTTATTCACTTTACCTTTGCCTACTTCAAATTGTGGCTTTAATAAAGCAACGGCGCTACCTTCATTTTTTAATAGGTTAAGCAAATTTGGAATAACTTTTTCAAGTGATATAAATGATACATCTATACTAGCAAAGTCGGCAAGTTCTCCTATACTATCTACACATAAATACCTTATGTTTGTCTTTTCCATTGACACTACCCGTGGGTCGCCTCTCAGCTTAGCATCTAATTGATTCTTTCCAACATCTATAGAGTATACCCTACACGCTCCATGTTGAAGCATGCAATCTGTAAATCCACCTGTAGATGCTCCTATATCTATACATGTTTTTGCTTTAAGATCAATACCAAATAGATTAATAGCTTTATCAAGCTTTAAACCACCCCTACTTACATAAGGGATATCTTCTCCAATAAATTCGATCTTAGACAATGAGTCTACTTTTTTTCCACACTTAGTAGTCACAATACCATCAACCAATATATTTCCAGAAATAATATTTTCTTTTGCTCTTTCTCTAGAAAATATTATTCCTTTTTTAACTACAATAACATCTAATCTTTCTTTATTTTCCAATATAAAAACTCCTCAACATTCATTACAATGTACTATCTAAACTAATTTAAGAATACTTTCAAAAATACCATCTACATCCAACTTATGTAATCTATATAATATGTCAACCGATCCGTTTGGAATAAATTCATCTTTATATCCTAAGTTAATAACCTTTGAGCTTTCCTCGAGTGTATTTACATATTCGAGTACTAAAGAACCTAATCCTCCATGCACAAGATTATCTTCTATGGTTACTAATGAATACTTTTTATGAACTAGCTCTGAAATTAGTGATGTATCAATTGGTTTAATAAAACACGCATTAATTACAGTAGCTTCTACTCCCATATTGTTTAATCTTTCTCTAACTAAAATAGCATTTTGAACCATTTTACCTGTAGCTATAAATGCTATTTTACCACCACTATATAGAGTTTCCCATTTACCTCTTTTAAAGTTTTCAATTGGGGTCATTTTAACGTTAGGATTATCCCCACCCCTAGGGTATCTAATAGCAATAGGGTAATCTTGATCCACTGCGAAAGTTAGCATAGTCTTAAGTTCATTTATACATTTTGGAGCCATAATCGTCATATTAGGTATATGTGACAAATACGATAAGTCAAATACTCCTTGATGAGTTTCCCCATCCTGACCAACTATGCCAGCCCTATCTATGGCAAAAACAACAGGTAATTTTTGTAGACAAACATCATGTAAAATTTGATCATATGCTCGTTGAAGAAAAGTAGAGTAAACCGCAAAAATAGGTTTCAATCCTTGCGATGCCATTCCTGCAGCCATAGTAACTGCATGTTGCTCTGCAATTCCTACATCAAAAAATCTATTACGAAACTCTTTCGAAAACGTTTCTAGCCCAGTACCTTGAGGCATAGCCGCTGTAATTGCTACTATATTCTTGTTTTCCTTTGCAAGTTTCATAATTTGTTGCCCAAATGCTTCAGAGTAACTTGCTTTATGAGCACCACGTAACTCTCCAGTTAAAGGATTAAATGGTCCTGGCCCATGAAATTTATTAGGTTCTTTTTCAGCAAATTTATATCCTTTTCCCTTTTTAGTTATAACATGAATAATTACTGGTCCATCTATTTGTTTAGCTAGTTTTAAAACCTTGCTTACTTCTTTAATATCATGTCCATCTATAGGACCTAAGTATTTTATACCCATATGCTCAAACAACATCCCTGGAACAACAACCTGCTTAATTCCGTTTTTGAGTTTCTGAATTGAAGTAACCATTCCGCCACCTACACTAGGTATTTTTCTAAGTGTAGAATTTATTTCTTTTTTAATTCTATTATAAGTTGGATCAATTCTAAACTGGCTTAAATATTTAGATATACCTCCAACATTTTTAGAGATAGACATTTGATTATCATTAAGAACAATAATCATTTTTGTTTTTCTAAATCCTACATCATTTAAGGCTTCAAATGACATGCCACCTGTAAGTGCACCATCACCTATTACTGAAATTACATTATAATCTTCCTTTTGTAAATCGCGGGCTCTAGCAATGCCGAGTCCAGCTGAAATTGAAGTGCTACTATGTCCTGCTTCAAAAATATCATATTTACTTTCTTCTCTTTTAGGAAAACCACTTAACCCACCGTAACTTCTTAGCGAATCAAATTTATCTTTTCTACCTGTAAGAATTTTATGTACATAAGATTGATGTCCTACATCCCAAATTATTTTATCTTTATCTAAATTAAACACATTGTATAAACTTAATGTTAATTCTACTACACCTAAATTAGAAGCTAAGTGACCTCCAGTTTTAGACACCTTGTCAATTAGAAACTCTCTAATTTCTTTTGAAAATTCATACAATTCCTCTATCGTCATTTTTTTCACTTTATTTATATCATTGAAATCATCTATAATTTTACTCATATATATCTATCCTCTTTTATTAAATATATTATTTTTACCCACATTTATGGGGATATTATATCATATAATAATATTTAATTCAAAAGCTATTTTTGTTACGGAAACAAGTTAATGGCACTTTAGAGGCAACATATAACTTGTATAATACTAGCTTATTTTCAATATTCCCTTTTCAATAAAAATTCTGTTATTTCTTCTAGGTATTTTGTATTTAAGTTTAATTCATTTAATATATTGGAACACTCCTGCGTTAATTCATTACATTTTTTTTTGCACTTTTCAAGCCCGTACATAGTTATAAAAGTTGTTTTATTATTACATTCGTCACTTTTCACATTTTTACCTAAAACAGAAACGTCACCAACTACATCTAATATATCATCCTTTATTTGAAAAGCTAACCCTAATTTGTCACCATACTGTTTTAATTTTTCTAAATCATCATTATTGGCATTTCCTAGTATAGCACCACATACTATTGCCGATTTAATTAGTTGTCCTGTTTTATTTCTATGCATATATAGAAGTTCTTCCTCAGATATTATGATGCCTTCGCTTAAAATGTCACAAATTTGACCTGCTATCATCCCCTCTGCTCCAGAAGCTTCGGCTATGAGAGCACTTGCCTTGATTTTGTTTAAGTTCCCATCTGAACATTGATTTAGCATTATTATCATTGCTTCATTTAACAATCCATCTCCTGCAAGGACTGCAATTGCCTCGCCGTATATTTTGTGATTTGTAGGTTTTCCACGTCGCAGATCATCATTGTCCATGCAAGGCAGATCATCATGAATAAGTGAATACGTATGAATCATTTCAAGTGCTGCTGCAAACGGCATTATCTCATTGTAATCTTCCATGTACATAGCATATGTAAGAAGCATTAAAATAGGTCTAACTCTTTTTCCTCCTACATTTATACTGTAAATCATTGCTTCAAAATTTCTATTATTGATTTCTGACTTATTATCAAAGTAATTAATAATCCATTGTTCTACTGATTCTTTAAGTAATTTTATATCCACTTTACCCCTTCTTTTCACTATAATATTAACTAACTTTTAACATCATCTGTCAGTGCCATGAAATCTTTTTCGCCTTCATCTGTTAATATTTTTATTTTACCTTCTGCAACATTTAGAATTTTATATAAACTATTACAAATTTTTATACCCTCTTCGTAATTAATCATAGTTTGTTCTAGTGTAACTTCATTTCCATCCATAAGGTTTACAATTTCTTCAAGCCTTACCATCATGTTTTCATAAGTTTCTTTTTTCTTTGCCATTAAAATTCCTCCAAATCACTCAATTTAAATCCCACGCAACCATCTTTTAATGTGATTTTTATCTCTTTTATATTTTTTAAAGTTTCTATTTCACTAATAACCTCATTTTCATTGTTTTGCAATACTGCGTACCCCTTATTTAATACATTTAAAGGGTTATGTGCATGCATTAGAGCATTTAATTTTGATAATTTTTGCTTTTCAAGTAAAATCATTGCATTAAATTTATAATTTAGGTTTTCTTTCAAATTATCTATGTAAGTATATTGATTAACTACATAGTTTAAAGGGTTATTTATTTTAAGAGTTTTATTTAGTAACTCAATTTTATTATATTCTTTAGTTACCTTAAATTTTATGGATCTTAAAAGTAATTCTCTAAACGACCTTATTTCATTATTTAAGTCCTTTAAATTTCTAACAGCAATTTCTGCTGCAGCTGAAGGAGTTGGTGCTCTATGATCACTTACAAAATCTGCTATAGTAAAATCTGTTTCATGACCGATTCCGGTAATGATAGGTATATTAGAAGAATATATTACATTTGCTAAGCTTTCTTCATTGAATGCCCATAATTCTTCTATTGAGCCTCCACCTCTTGCAATAATAATTAAATCTACATTTTTTGATGTATTAAAATATTTTATGCCTTTTGCAACGTCGTCGCTAGCATTTATCCCTTGAACAAGTGCTGGGTATATCAGCATGTTGACATTTGCATTGCGCCTTGTAGCCACATTGATAATATCTTTTACTGCAGCCCCTGTTTGTGATGTTATTATTCCTATTCTCTTTGGAAATAATGGTATTTCCTTCTTATGAGCTCCATCAAATAGCCCTTCCTTTTCTAATTTCTCTTTCAATTTTTGAAAAGCTAAGTATAATTGGCCTTCCCCATCCGTCTCCATGGAGTTACAATAAATTTGATATGCTCCTCCCTTTTCATAAACAGAAACCTTTCCTCGAATGATAACATTCATTCCATCTCTAGGTGTAATTGTAAGTTTTTGAGCTTGTGATTTAAACATTATGCAATTTATTTTTCCAAAAGCATCTTTTAATGAAAAGTATATGTGTCCACTAGAATGTAATTTCACATTAGATAATTCACCTTTAACGTTAGCATTGTTTAATATGAAGTCACTATCTATTACTTTTTTTATGTACCCATTAAGAGCAGTTACTGTAAGTATTTTAATAAACATTATCTCTCCAAGCGGAGCAAGCATTCTTAATTAACATTGTCGTAGTCATGAGTCCCGTTCCTCCTGGAACTGGGGTGACATAACTTGCATGCTCAATAACCTCATCAAAACATACATCCCCAGTAACCTTATCATTAATCATTGTAGTCCCAACATCTATAACAACTGCTCCCTCTTTAATAAAGTCACTCTTAACAAAACCTGGTTTGCCTATTGCTGCAACTAATATATCTGCTGTTTTACAAATTTCCTTTAAATTAAGAGTTTTAGAGTGACATATAGTAACTGTTGCATCCTCATTAAGCAGCAATTGCGCTGATGGTTTTCCTACAATATTGCTTCTACCAATAACAACAGCGTGTTTACCTTTAATTACGCATCCAGTATTTTTAATCATTTCAATGACTCCTAAAGCAGTGCAGGGAATAAAACTTTTCTCTCCCTTATAAAATCTACCCAAATTTACATCAGTTAATCCATCAATATCCTTATTATATGCAATTTTAGAAGTAATTTCTTTTTCATCAAGGTTTTTAGGAAGTGGTAATTGAAGAATTATCCCATCTACACTATCATCTTCATTAAATTTTTCTATTATATCTACAATATCCTTTTGATTAGCATGTTTATCCAAATGAATACAAGTATAAGAAATGCCTAGTTTATTGCATAGGTTGTTTTGACTTTTCACATATGACAAAGATCCACCATCCTCACCAACTAATATAGTTTTAATTGATGGCACTCTAAGTCCCTTACTAACCCCATCTTTTATAAATGATTTAATTTCATTTCTATATGTTTCAACTATTACCTTACCATTAACTTTAATGCCCAAATTAATCTCTCCTTTTAACCAATTATAATATACTAACGTGTTTCTAAAATCACTCTTTAATTTAACTAAAATAACTAGTCAAAGATGCTATTTCATCTTGCGTCAGACTAAGGGTCAGGTTTCCCTAATAGTTTATACTAAAGAGTCTCCATTATACGAAGTATGACGCAAAATGACTAGCATACTGACTAGTTATTTTATTGTTATTTGCTTAAGCTATTACTTTTAAATCATCTTCGCTAAAATACCATTTATGAATGCCGGTGAACTATCTTCTCCATATTTCTTAGCAAGTTCTATTCCCTCATTTACAGAAACTTTACCTGGTATTTCTTCCTCAAACAATATTTCATATGTACATATTCTCAAGATAGCTAAATTCATTTTTGATAATCTAGCTAATTTCCACTTAATTAAGTGCTTTTCAATATTATTATCAATTTCCTTACCATTATCATGAACTCCTGCTAACACTTTAGTAATATATGACATATCAATATCTTTTAACTCAACATCTGTGTTCTCTTTAAAATTCTCAATTATATCCTCATAATTTTCTTTATTTATTGACATTTCAAAAAGTAATTTCATTGCTGTTTCTCTTGACTTTCTTCTATTCATTAGTAATCCTCCTAATTTTCATATCATAATCCATACATTTTAAATAAGAATAACAAGCATAACAATAAACACCCTCTATTACAGAGGGTGTTTATTGTTATGCTTCTATTTCCTCTAGCTTTTCTGTTTTAGGTAATACAACATTTTGTACATATACATTTACTGCTGATACTGTAAGGCCTGTCATTAGCTCTACAGATCTTTTTACATTTATTTGTGCCTTTTCTGTTACTTCTGGGATCTGAACACCATATTCAACTACAACGTGTAAGTCAATTATTGCACTATTTTCTCCTACATTGACTTTAACGCCTTTAGATAAATTCTTCTTTCCACTTAATATTTGAGTTATTCCACCAACTAGACTAGCGCTCATTCCAACGATTCCTTGTATTTCAGCAACAGCGAGTCCCGCTATAACACTAACCACATCCTCAGATATCTTAACAACACCGATTTCTGTTTCGTTTAAAATTTTATCTTCCATATTAGTACCCCCTTATTTAACTTAGGTAAAACATGACAATGCTAAATCTAGTATAGCAGATAAATATTTTATTTACAAATATTATTCTTTTATCTTAACTTCAATTTTTTCTAATTTTGTTTTGCTCATTACAACATCGTTAATGCTCCGAAGCTGTTCTTCTGTAAGTTGTTTTTTATCAGATTTAACTAATATTTGTACCTTGTCATTTACTATACTGCACATTGCTTCATTATACCCTAGCGCTTTTAATGCAAGTTCAATGTCTGTTTCATTTTGTGAGGCCATTGATATGTTTAAGTATTGAGTAGCAGCAGTTGCTTTTTGTGCTTTTGGAGTGTTCGTATCGTCAATTAAAGTTTTAATTGTTTGAAGAGTTCTTTGACTTTCTTGATCCCTTGATAATTTAGCTTCTACAAAATAAGTTGAAGCAGTTGAAGCAGTTTTGGTTTCCTTTAAAGATATTGCACTCTTCTCACTACTAAAGTCACCATCATTAACATACAATGGCCCATTCACCTTTGTTGCAAGATACCCCGCAAACACAATAAGTACTACCAACGTAACAATTATACCAGACTGTTTTTTATTCATAATATTTCCCCCCATCTACCTTTCTCAGAAATTATATGCTACTTATTCATAGGATATACATTTACTTTATCTTCAGACAAATTAAATAAGTCAATTACTGCCTGTCTAATCCTTAGTTCAGTAATTTTTTCACCTGATCCCTGCGCAACAACACATACACCAGTAATAGTAGGCTTGTATTTTTTTACAATTAATGGTTCATTCTGTGTTCCATTATTCGTCATAACAACGGTACTTCCGTTATTATCTTGTGAGATGTTTCTTTTTCCTCCTGTGGTATCATTTTCTACTGTAACACTTTTAGAATCATTTACATTTACTGCAGGAACACTTTCTTCTCCACTGGCAAAATAGATCATAAGTTGTACCTTTCCAACTCCGTCTATTCCTTCTAGTGTTGTTTTGAGGTTGTTTTCTAACTCCGTTTCATAATCACTTGTCTGTGTTGATGTACTTTTCGTAGCGACTGTAGCCTTTTGTGTATCAGTTGCGACAGTTGGCGTTGCCTTGGGTGTTTTAAAGAAACTACTTGCTAAAACTATCACAACTGCCACCAATATCATTAAAACCAAGTTTCCTAGTATCTTATCAGATTTTTTGCTTTTGTCGGTTTTATTCTTTTCCTTACCACCATTTAATTTTATCTTAATATACTCAGTAAGTTTACTGAGCAAATTATCACTGTTCATAAAAATCCCCCTCTTTTCTTATTTTTTATACTAACTATAAATCATAAGTTTTATGAATATAATTTATAAACAGTAATCGCATCATTAGATATTTTTAATTTGGTACTTAAAAGATTCTTTATTTTGTTTCCTTGTTCATCGCGTAAAATTTCCTTATTAGATGTACTTACACTTGATGTATTAATATCTATATTTTTTATGCTTTTAACCCCTTTGTCCACTACTCCAATATCAACAGTATTAATATTAAATACTCCCTTTTTACTATCATAAACAATTTTTATTTCGGCATTATACTTATTATCTGGGTATACATCTTCTAAGTTTGTAATGCACTGAGCCTCTAAATTCTTTTTAAAATTTTGTGTTGTATTTTGTATATTAATATTTTTATACTCTTTAATATTTGCTTTAGAATTACTTCCTTCCATGTAGCTTGTTGCTTTACTTGAATAAGTGTTTAAATTAAAATTCTTATCAAAGATTTTCATTATAGGGTTTATGATGACCACAATTAACATTAATCCTAGCACAAATTTTGCATATTTTTTAATACTATTATCAGGTAAAATCATCTCCACTGCAGTAATAAAAAATATAGCAATGGTAATGTTTGTTACCCATACTTTCAATAGTTCTATCAAATTATCACCACCTCCTTTATGATTAATCGAGTGCTTTAAAGCTAAGTGTGAATAACATTTTAAGTTCCTAGCCTGATATTATTCCTTTTCCAGTTGAGGCTACTATTGCAACCATTATAAAAAACATTACGCTTACTGATATTACACATGACATTAAAAGTAAAATAGAATCTCCTACTGAGTTTATACAATCTACTGTACGGCTATCACTTATCGGTTCAATTAGTGCAGCTGTAGCTTTATATAAAAAAGCCATAATTAGCAGTTTTATAATCGGAAGTAATACTATTACTATAAGAATAATTAACCCAAGTCCACTTATTGCATTTTTTAGAAGAAGTGAGTATCCCGCGACAGTTGAAATAGCATCAGATAAACATTTTCCAACTACAGGAACAAATGTATCTACTGCAAATTTTGCTGTTTTTATAGTAACTTGATCTAGGGTTTTTGCTGCTATGCTTCTTAATGTAATTACAGCAATAAACACCGTCATAACTATCCCCTGGATCCAAAGGGCAGCTTGTTTTAAAAGCTTTGTTAAATTTTTTATTTTATAATCACTAGATATATTTGAAACAAATTGTAGTACGAAACTCATAAATATTATAGGTATAATAATATCTACATACAATTTGGAACTTACTGTGGCAAAACCCATTATTACAGGGTCCAGTAAAGTTGCTTCTGCAAACCCTCCTACACTCGCTAGGAGCATCATGAGTACTGGTATAAGTGCTACCATAAAATCAGACATATTAACAATAGTATTTTTAGCAAGCTCTACTACTATATAAAAGCTTTTAGTTATCATCACAATCATCACACCATAACATGCGAAATAAGCAATATTCGACAAGTTCTCTTTACTAAAAGCACTCTGAAGATTATTAAGCAGTGCACAGATAATAGCAACAATCATGAGACTTCCAATTAATTCCATAGATGCAATGACTTCTTTAAATGTGTATTTGATAATATAACTTGAGATATTCTTAAAACTAAACCCACCTTGTCCAGTTTTTATAAATTGTTCTACAAAAGTTTTTGGTTCCATATCGTTAAATATTTCATACTTTGTTTTCACGTTTGATATGTAGTCATATAAATTGCTTATTTCCTGTTGCTGCTTTTCTCCTATTTTCCCTGTTTCTGTAGCTTGTACACTCATAGGAACACATATTAAACATATTAAAAATATTAAAATCAGTCCTATTTTTTTCATATTATACCTCACATTTAGATTTGTAATATTTTTTCATATTAACCATCTACATTATCTTTAAAATAGATTGCATAACTGCCATTAAGATAGGTATCGCTAAAGCTAGTATTAATATTTTTCCAGAGAATTCAACTTTAGCCGCAATACTATTCTCGCCAGCATCCCTACATATCTCACTGCAAAAGGAAGCTAAATATGCAATGCCAAGTATCTTAAAGACTGTGTTTAAATATATAACATCAATGTTGGCTTTATTCGCTAGTGTCTGTAAAAAGCTCATTATTAATGTAAGTTTGTTTACCATAAATAAAAAGATTAATATTCCTGCTACAATACTAACTTGAATAGCTAGATCATCTCTTTTACCTTTAAATATAAGTACAATAAATAATGCTATGAAAGCAAATGCAACAATTTTAATTATTTCCATAATTTCCTCCTCGATTGCATCTGTGATTATCTTTAAAAGTAAGATAACACTTCTTGGATCGTTATCTTACTCGCCTTAAAACTGAAAAAGTGTTTTCACAGAAGTAAACAGCTTGTTTACTAAATTTATAACCATCATAAGAAGTAGTATTACTCCTGCTAAATTTGCAACCACAGCTATATCATCTTTGCCACCACTTTTTAAAACTTTATCAATAATAATAATTAAAATACCTGTTGCCCCTATTTTAAATAGCAAACTAACATCTAACACTTGAAAACCTCCCCTAAATTAATGCTATAACAATCATTGCCCCAAAGGAAAAACCTAAATATCTGTACATTTTTATGTTTTTAATCATATATTCTTCTGATATTTTAATTTGCTTCTTTAAATTAGCTATGGTAAGTGTAAACATACTATTTTGACCTTGAATATCAGATTCTCCGAGTGTTTTAGATAAATCCAAAATAACATTTATATCATCAGCGTTTAAATATAATTTGTTTTTTACAAACTCCACTGCACTATTCATAGCCTGATATACATTTTCGTATTCATTGTCAGATAATAATTCACTAGTTTTGGCAAAAAGTTCATTTATAGGCTCTTTGCTTTTATCTGCTATACTTTTAAAAGCATCTGGCAAAAGAGAATGTACATAAGTTATTTCATTTTGAAGCTGATATATTGCTCGTTGGATTTCATTAAGTTGAAAAACTCTATACTTTAATCTTTCACTATATATAAATCCAGCCATAGTTGATGCACCTAATATCACAATACATCCGATTATTTTAATCATATTATGACCTCCACACATCTATGCCTTTAGTAAAATCATAAATACACTCTATTGTTCCAATTCCTTTTTTATTGCTAAGCACTATTCCCCTCGTAAATACGAAATTATCTACAATTTCTTTAAAAACATTTCTTTTATACAAGTCTTCAATTCCAAAGCCATGAATAGTTGTAATTAAACTAATTCCAGAATTTAATGCCATTAGTACACTTTCCATATCCTTTTGAGTACCAATTTCATCACAAACTATCACATCAGGCGACATGCTTCTAATTGCCATCATAATCCCCTGGCTCTTAGGGCAATTATCTAATACATCAGTGCGAATGCCCACGTCCATTTGAGGTATCCCTTTAAAAGAACCAGCGATTTCGGACCTCTCATCAATTACAGAAACATTCTTGCCATGGAAATTTTTGTTTTTATTTCCCTGAGATATTTGCCTCGATATATCTCTAAGCAAAGTAGTTTTGCCACATTTCGGAGGCGATATAATTATTGTATTGTAAACTGAATTATTATTAGTAATATAAGGCATTACTTTATCAGCACAACCAATGATTTCTTTACATGCCCTTATGTTTATAGATGAAATATCTTTAATAGTTTTTATGCTATTGTTTTCAATAACACAAATTCCACATAATCCAACTCTGTGTCCACCTTTTATAGTTATATACCCCTGTCTAATCTCGTCTTCAAACGCATATATTGAGTAATTGCTAATCCTCTGCATTATGTATTTTATATCCTCTGGCGAAGCAATATAGTCCCAGATTTCCTCCCTACTTCCAATGTGAATAAACATAGGCTTGTTTACTTTTATCCTAATCTCTTCAAGTTGTTGTAAATTATCAACCTGCTCCAATTTATTTCTAATAACCTTAGGTAGTATTTCAAATAAATCTTTTGTAACTAACATTTTTTCACACTCCCATATATAATTTGTATTTTACAACCTCATGAAATATTCCATATAATCGAAATTATATTAATTTAAATCAGATTCATTTCCATAATATATGTATTTTTCTCAAAAAAAGAACAAAAAAAAAGAACCATATCGGTTCTTCTTAATTGTAAAATTTATACTCTTAGCATGTAGTCACCATTTCTAGTGTCTATTCTTATGGTTTCGCCTTCATTAACAAACATTGGAACCTGAATTATTGCTCCTGTTTCTACAGTTGCAGGTTTTGTTACACTTGAAGATGTATTACCTCTAACACCTGGTTCAGTACTAGTTATAAGTAATTCTACAAAGTTTGGAGCTTCTACTGAGAAAGCCTCATCCTTATAAAATTTTATTATAGCAAACATATTTTCTTTTAAGTATTTTATTGCATCTTCAACTTTTTCGTAGTTAAGTGGTATTTGTTCAAAAGTTTCTTGATCCATGAAGTAGTATAGTCCGTCAGCTGCATATAAATATTGCATTTCTTTTCTTTCTATAACTGCCTCTTGTAATTTTGTAGTTGGGTTAAATGTTTTTTCTGTAACCCCTGAGTTTATAACGTTTCTTAATTTAGTTCTAACAAATGCAGCACCCTTACCAGGTTTTACGTGCAAAAAATCTATTACGGTGTAAACTTGTCCACCTTCATCAAATGTAGTTCCTTTTCTTATGTCTCCCGCTGATATCATTTTGTATCCCTCCAAAATTCATTAATAATTCAATTAACCCATTTATATTATAACCTTACTTGGTAAATTAATACCAATTTCTAAACATATACTACATATCTAGTTATATATTTAGAGTTAATTTGTAAATACGCGTAGCAATAACCTTATAAAGCTATATTTCACTCTTTATAGCATTCATAACTATAATATACTCATGAAAACTTAAACCGTTAATTACGACCATGCAACTTTTTAATAACACTGATCTTTATAAATGTTCTATTGCATAAATATTTAAAAGATGCACTTCAAATTACATCAATATTTATTGTTTACTTCTTTTAATGTAAACTTCCCATAATATTATTTTATTTTTTACCAAGAATTCTTAAACTTGGCCCATTTATGATTAAAATTTTCAAATGAATCGCTTACAATAAAAATATTTTATAACCACACTAAATATAAACATTACAGTGGAACAATGTTATTTTATCAAAACTTAATGATTTTTGCAAATAATATTATATATTTTTTCTATAATTTTGTATATTTATTAACTATATACTCAAAATAATACATACTTCTTGATAATTAATAATAAGATGTCCAGCTTTTTATCAAAAGGCAGACATCTTTATAAATCACTTATTCTTTTTAAAGTTGATACTCATATTAGTAATTTTGCTATCTTTACTAATACCAATTTTATCTATGTTTATAAAATTACTCTCTTCACTTAACGAACATAAAGAAGTATACAATAATTTTATATCTCCATTATAATTGATCCCAACATTACATTTCTCATTCTCCAACATATTAATTGAATTAACTTCAAAACCTTTAATTCTACTTATGCATTTTAAAATATCGCTATATCCATATTTATCTACACTAGCAAAACTTTTACTTACCTTATGACTCTTACTTGCTGTAACACTATTTGCATTATTACCATTGATTACGACTTGATTTTTATAAGTAATAAACTTATTATTAACAAAAACAAGTTTAACTGATAAAATGGCAATAAACATAATAAGTATACTTAATATCCAAACAATATTTTTGTTTTTAATCATTCTTATACACCTATTGTAACTTTAAAGTTAAAGTTACCTTTATTTTTATTATTTGGAGTTAGTATTTTTATTGAATAGTTATTTTCTATGCATCCTATTGCAGTAATATATTCTTCATAATTTTTAGCTTCAATATCCATTTCTAAATCAGTCTTTGTTATAATAATATTATTGTAATTTATATTGTTTTGCTTCATAAAATTGCTGAGCTCATTATATCTTTCAATAATAACAACATCTTGTTTAACAATGTTACTTTTTTTAATACCTTCTACAACATTAATCTTCTTTTTTTGAAGTGCAATATCGCTTTCAATATTTTTTACTTTATTGGATGTATTTAATATAAAACTCATCAACAAAATATTTACTATAAGCATTATTACAATACATATCTTAAATTTTTTATATCTTAGTTGATTTTTTTTATCTATATACCAATTAGGAATGAATGCTTTTTTCATCATATCCCCTACCCTTTTATTATTATATATTTTAGCAATTCTTTCCGACTTACCTCATCTAATATTTGATGAGGTAATGATACATACTCTAATTCATCAATATTTAGTGCATTAATGTTTACATAATATATTTTTTCGCTCAATTTCACATAATCATTATACTGTTCTAGAAAATTATTCATTAGGTATGAGAATTCAAATTGATGTAATTCCTCAATGTTCACAATATTATTAGCTACAATTTCATTGTTGTTGCATATTAAAAAATACAAATTACTATTATAATAAAATACTAATATATAGCTTTTTACATTGATTTTAGTAGAACAATACTCCTTAAAACAAAACTGAATTAGATTTATTTTTCTTAAATTAATGTTATTTTCAATGCTATTTTCTAAAATATCTAAGTTATTTCCCTTTAGGCAAAAAACTAATAACTCCATATTAATTTTATCCTCTTTTATTAACTTATAGGTAAATGCCATGTGATCTATATCTTTGTAATAATATCTTAATTCATTTTTAATGATATCATTAATTTGATATTTTTTAACTAATGGCAATGTTACCATTTTAATATATACTGTTTCACCTTCTACAAGAATATATAAGTTTTTATTTTTTATATCTAATTTAAAATCTTTTATATCCAAAATATCTTTGTAATATTTATTTTTTTGAAGGAAATTTATGGTTTTGCTTAACATTGTTTGCTTAGAGAATTCTATACCTTCAATTCTTTGGGGTGATACCTCAAGAAGCATATTTTTTCTAAATTTCATTTTTACCTCCTAATTTATAATCATAATCAAATACTATAAGTATAATCAGTTTTTACAAATATCAACTTAAAGCTTTCACCAACAACTTCTAACTTGTAATAATCATTTCTAGTTAATCTGGTTTCGTCAGGTGTTTTAAAAATAAACTCTTCGGTTTTATTAGAATAAACCACATTTGATGTTCCATAATTTACGATATTGCCTGTTGAATTATAAAAAAACTTATTTGTATCCCCTTCTTTTATTTGCTCCTTATTTTCTTTAAGGTAATCAAAAAATAAAGTCATTAGATATTCTTTGTATTTTTGATAATTATCCTCATTTAAAACATATTTTTTAGTACTGGTAGAGTATTTCATCTCTGACACTTGTATATCAAATATATACATCATAATAATTAAACAGATAAGCCCTACTAAAATAGTATAAATTAATATAAAGCCCTTTTTAGTTTGCATTTTCTATCACCAAACACCTCTCAATACTTTGACCATTATACCAAGCAACCTTAATATAAATAATTTTCCCTTCTTTTATAGCTACAAATTCTTTCACATCATCTATAATTACGCTCTTTGTGCCCTTATCAAGGGGTGGTGCATATTTTGTTCCATATAAAATATATAGATTACTGTTTATACATTTTATATTGTTTATTTTCTCTCCATCAAAATAATTTATTTTAATAACATTGTTTTCAGTTTTTACTGAAGCTGAATGTTGATTAAGCTCTTTTTCTATTATTGATATAGCTTCATTTAAATAATTAAACCCATTATTTTGTACTACACTATTTTTATAGCTTTTGACATAAGAGTTTAGCAAACTATTTACTATCCCAACCATTAAAAATACCAATCCCATGGCTATTACTATTTCTATAAGTGTAAAACCCTTCTTCTTCATTTATGGTCACCTTTATAGAAATTACACTGTAATTCTGATTTATCATTTAGTATTCCAGAAAATAAGGAAAGTGTTAACTTATAAACCATAAACTCATCTTTTACAAAGCTCAGTTTAATATACTGATTTGCCACAGGCATCTGACTTGAAAATGCATCCATAACACCAATTTTAATCTTATCAAAAGTCATATATTCTCTGTTTATATAAATTTTTTCTTCCTTTATTAACCCTTCTAATTCTGCATATGTCATAGTATATATAATGTTGTTTTTTATAGCTTCCATTATTAATACATTATTATTTGTAGTTTTAATATCTTTTTTCATATTTAAAGACGTTATATCAAAGGACATTATGCAAATGAAAATAATTGAAAATACTCCAAGACTACATAACACTTCTATTAATGTAAATCCTTTTTTATTTAATGATTTTGACAAATTCTGAACCTACTCTCATTGTAATTTTATGATCTACTGAATTATTATCCTTTAAAATTATTGTGCATGCATCATTACTATACCCCTTATTATCTATAACAATATCCCCATTAGTTCGTCTACCTGAAACTTGATCTAATGATACTTTATTAAAAAATGATAGTGTACTTACAGTATCCATTCCATACTTTAGTCTCATTTCATTCCTAGATGTATCAAAAATTACAACTGCACTAAGAGACTTTTCTCTACAATACACTTTGGAATTATTAATGAAACTAACCGTAGCATTGCAATAATAATCTGCATCTAGCCTGTTTTTCACTGTTTTATAATACTTGAGTGAAATAACGCTGCATCCCCCTATTATACTGATAATAGATAAAGCTAAAACAATTTCAATTAATGTAAAACCTTTGCGCATATATTCACCTTTCTTATTTATTTAACTGCACTTTAATTTATTAAAACTTACCTGCAGAATCCATAACATTTAGCATAGGTAGCATAACTGCCAATATAATCGTCCCAATCATAATTCCTAAAAATATTATCAGTATTGGCTCTAATAGTACTGTCGCTTTTTCCACATTTTCCTGAGCATCTTCATAAAATATATCTGCTGCAGTTAAAAACATCCCTTCCAAATTACCAGTTTCTTCTCCTATTTTTATCATAGCTACAAAAAATTGTGGAAATAGGTTCATTGCATTTATAGAACTTGATAAATCCTCTCCTTTTTTTATATCACTAAAAACTGATTTAAGCTTTAACTTAAAATATTTATCACCAATAACATCATTGATTATTTCAAAGGCTTTCAGAAGGCCTACTCCACTACCTAGTAATATATTGAGTCCTCTAGAAAACCTTGTGTAAATAAGACGTTTGTATACTTGACCTAATATTGGACACTTAAATTTGAATTTATCAAATACAATTTTCCCACTTTCTGTTTTAATATATTCTATAATAACTAACACTGAAATTATAAAAATTATTGCAATCCACAACAAATTATTACGTAGAAAGTTACTACTTCCTAAGACAAGTTTAGTTATTAATGGAATATCTGCATCCATCGAATTTAAATTTTCTATGAATATAGGGATTACCTTTATAAGCAAAAACAATGATACTACCATTAATGTTATAAATACTGTGCAAGGATAAATCAATGAATTAGTAAATTTTTTTAATAGTTTATGTTCTTTTTCATAATACTTAGACATTTCTTCCAGGATTATATCAAGTTTTCCGCTCTCTTCACCCAAATAAATCATATTTATCATAAACTCAGGATATACATTTATAGTCTTCTTCATACTTGCAAACAATGAATTACCTTTTTGTACGTTTTCTTTAATACTAATCAGACTCTTTCTTATAGATTTATGTAACATTTGCTCATAAAGCAAATCAAGTATATCGCATATTGGTATACCCGATTTTATACATAATGAAAATTGCTTGCAAAATATAGATATTGTCTTTAGACTAGGTTTACTGGAAAACTCTGTTCTGTTTTTTTCACTTTTTACTTTTAGCAGGTATATTTCTTTTTCACGTAACTTTAATGCCAATTCTTCAATACTATCGCTCTCAGAATTACCCTTTATTGAAGCTCCATTCGATGTTTTAGCTATATATTTATATCTCATGTTACATTTCACCTATCCCTAGCCATATTAACTTAATGTTTTAGACACCTTATTTGATATTATAACTATAAGTAGCATTTTCAAATTCTTGTATTGATGTTACACCATTAAGCACTGAAGCCCTACAACTCTCCATAAAGGGATTTGATTTCTTTTCATTGCAATAATTCCACAGCTCGTCACTTATCCCACTCCTTGCAATAATAGATTTATGATTCCCGTCCAATTTTAATAATTCATATATCACAGTTCTACCTTTATATCCAGTTTCGTTACACTTATTACATCCCGATGCTTTATATGTTTTTTCTCCCCTCTTAAATCCTAGATGCTCAAACTTATCATGAGTAATGTTATATTCGGTTTTACAATAAGAGCATAATCTTCTTACTAATCTCTGAGCTAATACAACAACTAAAGAATCTGCAACTAAATATGATGGAATACCCATGTCTATGAGCCTAGAAATAGACGCAGTTGCACCATTAGTATGAAGAGTTGATAGGACTAAATGGCCAGTTATTGATGCTCTCACCGCTATATGTGCTGTTTCCTCATCTCGTATCTCTCCTATCATTATTACATCAGGATCTTGCCTTAAAATGCTCCTTAATCCATTTGAGAATGTAAGACCCGCTTTGTTATTAACATTTACCTGATTGACTCTTGGCATATTATATTCAATTGGATCCTCTATAGTAATAATGTTCTTACATTTGCTATTAATTTCGTTTAACAAAGCATATAATGTTGTTGATTTACCACTTCCTGTAGGTCCTGCGACTAGTATCATCCCATGCGAAAGCTTTAATATGTCCCTTAAGAGATTAACTTTATCAGAACTAAACCCTAAAGAATCTAAATTAATAAATCTCTCTACTTTGTATAAAACTCTTATAACTATTTTTTCTCCATACATTGTTGGTAGCGAAGAAACTCTGAAATCATAGTCTATTCCATCTATATTTTCAGTTATCTTTCCATCTAGAGGAACTAACTTAGTTGCTATATCCATATTAGCCATAATTTTCAGCCTAGTACATAAGGACTTATATACATTACTAGGAATTTGATTTATTTCGCTAAGTATCCCGTCTACTCTCATTCTTATTATAGCAAAATGCTTAAAAGGCTCTAGGTGAATGTCACTAGCTTCTGCATCTACAGCCTGTTTTAATAAGGAGTTCGTTATCCTTATTACAGGTGCATTTTCACTAGAAAATACTGAATGCACCTCTTCATTTTTTTGTTTATCCTCTAGCATATATTCCTTTTTCATTTCTTCAACTGCCACATTTACAATTTGTTTTCCATAGCAATTTTTAATAACTTCTGAGATATGACTCTCTAAAGCAAAGAACACTTTAACCTTTCTGTTTGTTATAAACTTCAGCTCATCAATAACCCTTACCTCAAATGGATTTGAAAAAGCCACATGTACTTCATTATTCATATCATAAAAAGGTATTAAGCTATATTTGTTAGCTACCTCTTTTGATATTAAATTAAATGCCTCATCTTTTACGCAGATAGATTCTAGATCAATATACGGTATGTTAAAATCTTTGTCTAATATTTCTATAAGCTCAAATACATCTACTTTTGTATCATGCAAAATTATTTGCTCTTCACTGCAACTTCTCTTAAGTGAAAGTTCTTTTACTTCGTTATAATTCTTCAATGTAATTAAATTCTTATTTAATAATACTTGGAGTAACTTTTTTTTCATATCATTTTACCTTTCTTAATATGTGTAATATACAATGGATATCCTACTTGTAAGCATTGTCAAAAATAAAAATTTTATTCATTTTAAATCAATTTATGCAAAAAAAGTGCATAAAAAAAGCAACTGTACTATTTATAATAGACAGTTGCTTTAGTTTAATTTATATAAAATTGTCCCTCAAACGTAATTTCTGCTGGGCCTTCCATCAAAACCTCTTCTTTAACAATTTGTATATTAAGTAATCCACCTGGAACTTGTACTGTTGCTTTTCCACCTATGTACCCTAGTCTATTGGCTGCTGCCACGCAGGCGCAACTACCAGTTCCACAAGCTAAGGTCGGCCCTGCACCTCTTTCCCAGGTTTTAACCTTAATCATGTTTTTATCTACTACTTCACAAAAGTTTACATTTGTATTTTCAGGAAACAACTCGTGACGCTCAATAAATTTCCCTTCAGAAACTTCATAATCATTAAGTTTTCCAAAAACAATAGTATGTGGAACCCCCATAAGTAAGGAAGTAATATAGTAATCCCTATTATCACTCTCTAGTTTTCTATTTATTATTTCTGTTGTGGAGAGTGCTGGTATGCTTAAAGGATTAAAACTGTATTTCCCCATATTTATAGTTACACCCTGAGCGACTCCATCTTTAACGCAAATAGTAGCAAGCTTTACACCATCGCCAGTTTCAATTTTCATACTATCACCTAATACATATTTTTTCGTCCATACATATTTAGCAAAACACCTTATGCCATTACCACACATAGATGCATAAGAACCGTCAGCATTAATAATAATCATCTGTATATCTGCTATATTACTTTTTCTTATCATTAAAATTCCATCAGCACCTATTCCGAAATGCCTATCACATAGTTTGCTAGCTAATTCCTTTAAATTATTATATTTTTCCTCGAAATCATCAATAATAATAAAATCGTTTCCCGTTCCCTGCATTTTCGTAAAATTTATAATTTCCACAAAACTCCTCCTCTTTGCTTCAGCATACCTCGACTTTTCAATAATTTTCTTTAATGGTATACTGTTAATGATAATACATCTTAATAGTAGTATAGTATATAATGTCTTATTTACAAAGCATAAATAAGATTTATAAAGATTAAACATAATGAAAGGATGATAAATATGGCATTAGATGGAATTTATTTATCTAGCCTCGTTGGGGAAATAAAAGATATAATCGTAGGTTGTAGAGTAGATAAAGTAACCCAGCCAGAAAAAGATGAAGTTATATTAAGTTTTAAAAAGAATAGGATAGTCTATAAGTTATTAATAAGTTCTAGCTCGAATTATCCAAGAATTCATTTGACAGAGTTTAATAAACAAAACCCAATACAAGCACCTAAATTCTGCATGGTACTAAGAAAATATTTAAATACTGCCACCGTCTTAGACGTTAAGCAACTAAATTCAGACAGATTGTTAGTTATCGATTTTAAAAGTAGTGATGAATTAGGATTTGACAGTGTATATTCGCTAATAATTGAAATAATGGGTAGACATAGTAACATTAGCTTAGTTCGAACTCGTGATAACTTAATTATGGATAGCATTAAGCATGTTAGCTCAGACGTTAACAGTTATCGTGTTTTATATACCGGCGTAGAATATATATATCCTCCTGCTTCAACAAAACTAGATGCTTTTAATTTCAGTTATGATGAATTTTATAAATACCTAACTGATAAAGACATACAATTTGGTGAAAAGTTTTTCACGGGCACATTCACAGGAGTAAGTTCTAACTTATCATCAGAACTTGTTTATAGATATAATGCGCAAAATACTGAATTTGATTTAGAACATGCTAAAAATATTTATGAATTTACCGTAGACACGTTTAAAAACATGCATGATAATGTTTTTTTAGCTTCCTATGCTATGAATGATAAATTAAAAGATTTTCATTGTATAAAGCTTACCTCTTTAAACGATTATGATTGTGAAAAATATGATTCACCCTCTAAACTAATAGAAACTTTCTATTTTCGCAAAGATAAACATGATAGATTAAATGCTAAAAGCTCAAACCTTCAAAAGATAGTTAATAACAATATAAATCGTTGTGATAAAAAAGTTAGAATACTTACCCAAACCTTAAAAGATTGTACCACTAAAGGTGCTTTTAAGTTAAACGGTGAACTCCTAACTGCCAATATATACTCACTTAAAAAAGGTGATAAATTTGCAAGTGTTGTTAATTATTATAGTGAAAATGGTGAATACGTTAAAATTAAACTTGACGAAAATAAAACGCCCTCACAAAATGTTCAATATTATTATAAAAAATATAATAAGTTTAAGATAGCAGAAGAAATGGCATTAATTCAAATGAATCTTACTAAAAACGAGTTAAAATACCTCCATTCTGTTCTCACTAACATAATAAATGTAGAAAACTATAATGGAATTGAAGATATTAAAAATGAATTAATAGTAACTGAATATATTACAATAAAAAAACACAATAAAATGAAAAAACCAAAGCCAACTAAACCAATGCACTTTATTTCAAGTGATGGAATAGACATTTATGTTGGTAGAAATAATATTCAAAATGATTTGTTAACTCTAAAACTTGCCAATAAAAATGATATGTGGCTACACACAAAGGATATACCTGGCTCTCATGTTATAATTAAAAATATAGGTGATATACCTGAAAGCACGCTACTCGAGGCTGGAAACCTATCAGCATTTTATAGCAAGTCACAAAACTCTTCTAGTGTACCTGTTGACTATACACAGGTTAGAAATGTAAAGAAACCAACAGGTGCTAAGCCCGGAATGGTTATATACTCAACAAACAAAACTATGTATATAACTCCTAGCGAAAGTACTTTAGAAAGAATAGAATAAAAAAGAGTGCATCTGTATAACTTTCTCCTGCGCGACTTCAAATAAGAGCTTAAATATGAAATTTCATTAAGAAATTCTAGTGTTTTGTTCATGAAAAATTCTTTGGCACTCACACTCGACGTCCTGTCTCGGGTTCGCTAACCTGACTTCCTGTCAGGTTCACGAGAATTTTCCATTTACAAAACAAGAATTTCTAAATGGAATTTCAATTTTTTCTGCTCTTCTTATTTCAAGTCACTTCTGGAGAAAGTCATACTATTATGTAGTTATACTAATAGTGCTATTTTTCCCATTTCTCTATTTCCCGCTATAAAATACCAGTACTACATAACATATTTGAATAATTATTCTACAAATATCTCTATACTCCTTTAAATATATTATTTAAAATACAAATAAAAACGGTATAAATAATAATTCATTAGTAACTGAATCTCATAGAATAAGCGGAGATGGTTGCTATATGCTAAAATTAACTGCCTCTACTCAAGCTAAAATTGTAGACTTCTTAGATGAAATATTTAAATATGGAAATTACAAATTAAATTTATCAATACAAAATATAAAGTAGAAATATTAGCGACTTATTTTCATCAAAATATATAATTATTTTTCTAATTCATTCACCGAAATATAAACCAAAAATAAGACAAGGGATATATGTATTATACACATATCCCCTGTCTTATCTTTATTGAGAAATTCTCATAACCCTTCCAACCGATGGATAGCAACTCCCTATCCCTTGACCTTCCACAATCACATGCATGATAGTATGAGATTTCTCCGAAGTTGCTTGCAATAAGTAGCGAAGGAACATTGAAATTCAAATTATAAATCCTTCTTTTTCCAATATAAAATTCTCGTAAGCCTGCTAGGATGGCAGGCTAGCGAACCTGAGCTAGGAAGGCGAATGTGAGTGCTAGAGAAATTTATATTGGAAAAAGATTAGAATTTATTAATTGAATTTCACGTCTCGAGTTCTTATTGCAAGTAACGTCAAGGAGAACCTTCACACATATGCACTTTTAGTCTTCCTTCTTTTTCCTAGGTATTTCTTTTACATATTGGTAATAATAACATAATAATCTTCCATTATATAACTTTCTGTTTTTATCTGCTTTCTTTCCAAATTCTTTTTGAAATTCACGGTTCGATGTTATAACAAAGCAAGACCATTCATTTAAGCTTGAATACATTACTCCAAGATCAACATGTAGTTTTTTTACTTCTTCTGCCTCTCCTAATCTTTCTCCATAAGGTGGGTTTGTAATTATAACTCCATATTTCTGCCTAGATTCAAAAGTTTGCATTGGTATTTTCTGAAACTTTATAAAATCTTTAACTCCTGCTTTTTCTGCATTATCTATTGCTACCTTTAATAATCTTCCATCAATATCTGAAGCTAGTATTTCAACTTCTTTATTGTTTACAGTTTGTCTTGCACCCTCTCGAACTTGATCCCAAATGTCTTTATCCATAGATGGCCAAGACTCTGCTGCAAACTTTCTATTTATTCCTGGAGCCATATTTTTAGCTATAAGAGCTGCTTCTATAGCTATTGTTCCAGAACCACAAAGCGGATCTGCTAAAACTCTTGTGCTATCCCATTTACTTATAAGGACAAGGGCTGCAGCTAAAGTTTCCTTAAGTGGTGCCTCGCCGGCATATTCTCTATATCCTCTCTTATGTAGTCCAACACCTGATGTATCAATTGATAAGGTCACTAAGTCTCTTAAAATTGCAACTTCTATCTTATACTCAGGTCCTTCTTCTGAAAACCACTCTTTATCGTATTTTTTCTTCATAGACTCTACTACAGCCTTTTTTACTATACCTTGACAATCTGGCACACTATGAAGTTGTGATTTTACAGATTTACCTATAATATGCATATTACCATCTTCAGGTATTAAATCACCCCAATTTACGGCTTTTGTACCTTGAAATAATTCTTCAAAAGACAAAGCAGTAAATTCAGCCATTTTGATAAACAGCCTTTCTGCAGTTCTTAACCAAATATTACATATAGCAATATCCATTTCGTCTCCGTCAAATGTTACACTCCCATTTTCTACAATTAAATTTTCATACCCTAGTGCTTTTAGTTCTTTAGCTGTAATCGCTTCTAAACCAAATGTCGTAGTGGCAATTAAAGTATACATCATATATATCTCTCCCATTTCTCTTATGTTTATAACAAACATTACTTATATTATAATATCTCTATTTGTTATTATTGTCTAGGATTATTAAATAACACTTCTTTAAAACAAATAAAAAGTGCCAGAAATCATCTGACACTTAAAATCATAATTTTATTTATAAATCACTTATTAATTATCTCCCGACTTACTGTATTGTGGTAAAACTAAGTTTAATATAATACCAACCAAGGTCGCTAAAGCAAGCCCTGCAATCTCTACTGGTGCACCTGCGAATTTGAACTTAATACCGCCTCCACCAATTCCTAAAACTATTATTACTGAAGCAATTATTAAATTTCTTTTTTTACTAAAATCAACCTTATCTTCTACAAAAATTCTAAAACCAGAGGATGCAATTATTCCAAATAACATAACACTTACTCCTCCAATTACAGGTAAAGGAATATTACCTATAACCTCTGAAACTGGTCCAATAAAAGATAATAAAATTGCTATAATAGCTGCTCCTCCAATTACCCAAACACTGTAAACCTTAGTAATTGCCATAACTCCAATGTTTTCACCATAAGTTGTATTCGGTGGACCACCAACTAAACCCGCAAACATTGTTGCAATACCGTCTCCAAGAATTGATCTATGAAGTCCTGGATCTTTTGTAAAGTCTTTACCAACTACATTACTTGTAACATATACATGTCCAACATGTTCAGCGAGTGTTACGAAAGCTATTGGTGCCATAAGCATAATAGCATTTATGTTAAAAGTAGGCAGAACAAAACTTGGCAATCTAATAAATTGTGCGGACCCTATCTTGCTTAGAACTTCTGGTGAAATTACTCCCAAAACTATAGAAAGCACATACCCAACTACCATCGCAATCAAAATTGGTACTACTCCGAAGAATCCTTTAAAATACATAGTACCAATTATTGCTGTTACTAAAGTTGTCATGGATATAATTATCCATGTGGCTCTTGATACACCATCTAATGCTGGAGTTGTAAATTCAGCATTTAAACCTGACCAATTAATAGCAACACTTGCTAAACTAAGTCCTATTACAATTACAACAGAACCTACAACTACTGGTGGCAAAAGTCTATCAAGCCACTTAATCCCTATAAGTTTTATAATTAAAGCTACAATTACATATACACATCCTGCAGCAATAATACCTGATAGCATAGAACTTTGTCCATATGCCTTTGTAGCAACACCCATTGGTCCAATAAACGCAAAGGATGAGCCCACATAAGCTGGCAGCTTCGCTTTTGTACATAATATATACAATAAAGTTCCAACACCACTACAAAATAGCGCAATTGATGGACTAAGACCTGTAAGCATTGGGACTAGTATTGTGGCCCCCACCATAGCAAATAAGTGCTGGAAGCTTAATGGGAGGGTCTTTAATATCGGTAATTTTTCATCAACATCTATAAAATTTTTCATTAGTTCCTCCTTTTAGTCTCTCTGGACTACATTAAAAGATCATAGTTCATATATACTTACTGAATCTTTTTCATCTATTTCTGAAAGTTCAACAGAAATCATCTCTTTACCTGAAGTAGGTATGTTTTTACCTACATAATCAGCTCTAATTGGCAGCTCTCTGTGTCCTCTATCTACTAGAACAGCTAATTGTATCATTTGAGGTCTACCCTTATCTATTATAGCGTCAATTGCAGCCCTTGCAGTTCTTCCAGTATATAATACATCGTCAACTAGAATTATTTTTTTACCCCGCACATCTATGCCTAGATTTATATTATTTATAACTGGCTGATCGTCTAATGATGTAAGGTCATCTCTATATAGAGTAATGTCTACACTACTTACTGGAACCTTAATTCCCTCAATCTCTTCTATCAAAAGAGCTATTCTTTCAGCAATTGGTACCCCTCTTCTTTTTATTCCTACAAAAATAATGTTTTCTATTCCTTTATTCTTCTCAATAATTTCATGTGCTACTCGTGTAAGTGTTCTTTTTATTGCTTTTTCATCTAATAACACTGATTTGAATTCCATATTCTCACCTCCTAATTAATAGAATTATTTATTTTAATGACTGAATATTAAAAAGCCTTTACCAAAAAGGTAAAGGCTTACTATACATTTATCATAGTATTGCTATCTTTATCCTTATGATCTCTCTGGAACATTTAAAGGCATAAATATTATATTTCTAACATAATAGCACATATTGTGCGCCTACTCAACTAATTTTCAACTTAATTAATAATTTTTCAAAATAAGCTGGTAATGGTGATACAAATTCCATATATTGATTAGTAGTTGGATGTATAAATCCAAGCTTTTTTGCATGCAAAGCCTGACCTTTCAAATTAAAACTCTGTTTTTTATAACCATATATTAAATCACCTACTAAAGGGTGTCCTATCTTTGCCATATGTACTCTTATTTGATGAGTCCGACCTGTTTCTAAGTTACATTCTACTAATGTATATTTATCAAATCGTTCTATTACTTTAAAGTGTGTAATAGCTTTTTTACCGCTTTCAACTATTGCCATTTTTATCCTATCCTTAGGATGCCTTCCTATGGGTTCATTAATTGTACCTTCATCATCTTTAATAATACCTTCTACAAGAGCTAAATAACTTCTTGTCATCGAATGATCTTTAAGTTGCGCCGCAAGTGAATTATGTGCTATATCATTTTTAGCAACAACTAAGGCTCCAGACGTATCTTTATCAATTCTATGCACTATGCCTGGTCTAAGTACACCATTGATGCCTGATAGGTCTGTGCAATGATTTAAGAGTGCATTAACTAATGTTCCACTATAATTCCCTGGAGCTGGGTGAACCACCATATCCTGTGGTTTATTAATTACAATTACGTCACTATCTTCATATATAATGTCTAATGGGATATCTTCTGCTTTTACGTTTAACTCTACAGGATCTGGAATTTGTAATATAATTATATCCTCTAATTTTAATTTATAATTGCTTTTTCTACATTTGCCATTTACAGCAGCAGTTTCACCTTCAATTATTTTCTGAATATATGCTCGAGATTTGTTTTCAAACTCATTTGCTATAAAAACATCTAATCTTGTACCAACTGAACTTTCATTAACTTTAAATTCAAAATTTTCCATTTATATCTCATCCTTTACTATAGAAATTGCCAAAATCAATGTTCCCACAACTACTAGGCTATCGGCTATGTTAAATGTGGGGAAATAATATATTTCCTTATAATGAAGTAAAATAAAATCTACAACATATTTATAAAATAATCTATCATATAAATTTCCTAATGCTCCACTTATAATTAAAGCAAAACTTATCCTTAGAAACTTTGATTTTGGCCTATACTTAATAATATAATATATCATACCCGCAATAACTAGAAGCGTAACTAAAGCTAGCAATATCAACTTGTTTTGTAATATTCCAAAAGCTGCTCCTCTATTCTCCAAATATTCTAATTTAAAAATGTCTTTAATCAATATAACTCCATTTGTTTCCTGCAAAGAACTCAGCGCCCAAATTTTAGTTACTCTATCTACTATAAGGCCTAAAAATATAATTAAAAATTCCATACCCTTCCTCCTGTTTAAGGCACATTAAAAAAATAACAACTAGATATGCTAAAATCTTAATATGCCAAATAAGCAAAGTATATATTGCTATAATTTGTAGTTCAATTAAAAATTTTATGCAATATATACTTTGCTTAGTCTAACTAAATTAAAACATTACTTGTAGAACTGTTCATTATGTTTGATGCTTCATTATTAATCTGGTAACTGATTTTTATATTGCTCATTACTTATTTTCTCAATAGGTTCAACATAGCCGCCATTGTCATCATCATCATAAAATTCAACTATGTCATCTAATTTATTAAACCGTTCTACTGCCTGATAAGTATCTTCTTGATCAACACCTACATCGCCATCATTATATTTAAAAAATGTACCAAGTACATCTTCTTCTGCGCATCTGTTATTATGCTCTGCTGGTATACAATCATCTATTGATTTTTGACATTGTATACAGTTTTCTGCATAAGGTGTAAATTCTAATCTATCCTCGTTAATACTTTTACCACAACTCTTACATTTACCATAGCTATTATCTTCTATACTTTTTAAGGCATCTTCAATCTTGTTTAACATTGACTTCTCATTACCTTTTAATGCAATTCCCTTTTCCTTGTCAAATAGTTCAGTAGCAGAATCAGACGGATGATTGTCATAAAAGGATAATTCTGTTGCCATTTCACTGTTAGAATCTATAACTCCATTTTGTTTCATTTGGTTAATAAGATTACGTACTCGTATCTGTTCATTTATCAATTTTTGTTTAAAATATTGTATTTTTTCCTTTTCCATGATAACAACTCCTCCATATTTAATATAGTAGTAATATTAAACAAATAAAACTTCTATATGAATATGTTTTCTCATGGAAAGAATATTATTACACTTATTTAATAATATTAAAAAATTTATTTTAAAATATTATGTCTAACTTTAAATAGTTATTTTTATACCTATTTAAAGGACTATTTAATTAATTTCAACATATTGTTTAATATATTTGTAGAATTCGTAACAGCTATATCTTTGAATTTTTCATAATCCATTTCAGCCCCGTTGTTAGCATTATCAGATATTGATCTAATAACAATAAATGGCGTTTCGTTTAAATAACATACTTGTGCAATACTTGCGCCTTCCATTTCACAAGCTAAACAATCAAACTCATCATTAAGCCATTTTATTTTCTCTTTATTAGCAATGAATTGGTCACCTGAAACTATTCTACCCGAAAAATAATTGTGTCCTTTTATATCCTTACATGACTCTTTTGCGTATTCAATTAGTTTTTTATCACATTTGAATTCAAATGTATCTAATCTTGGAATCTGACCCAATTTATAACCAAATGCAGAAGTATCTATATCATGTTGCACTAAATTATCACCTATCACAATATCTCCTGGGTATATATTTTCCTTAGTTCCACCTGCAATACCTACATTTATAATGTAGTCAACATTAAAATCATCAATTAATATTTGAGCACAAATGGCTGCATTAACTTTACCAATGCCGCTAGTAACTATAATTATATTTTTATTATGTATAACTCCTAAACTAAATTCCATTTTAGCCTTTATTTCTTTTCTTTCAAAAGCCATTGCTTTAGTTAAAAATTCAACTTCCTCTTCCATTGCTCCAATAATACCTATGTTCATTTTTTTCCTCCTAATTACTCTGCTCTATAAAATATTTATTAGTTTGTTAGTTTAAATATCCGAGGTTTGCAGCATAAAAAATCTCACCCAATGAGTGAGATTTCTATGTTTCTACCCTTTTGCAAAAAAACTTTTTATTCCTTCTAGATCATTGTTATGAAATTCTTTTTCATCAATGTTTTTGAGTGTTAAATCAGAATACTCTAAATCAATAGCAGCTTCGCCCTCAATTGTGTTTTCAATAATTTCATTACCAACATTGTTACTTTTAAGATAATCATTTTCAAGACCATCAAACATCTCTATTTGGCAATTCATAAAATTTCTAAACTTAGTTCTAAATTTTGCAAATTCCTGTTTAGTTTTATCATATTCATCATTTACTTTAAGTACATCATTATGAGACTTATCTAATAATTTTTGAGAAGAATCATTTGCATTTTTAATAATAAGTTCTGATTCCTTTTGAGCACTGGATTTTGCCTGTTCTGCTGCATTTTGAGCGAGTACTAATGTACTTTGTATAGTAGCTTCAATTTTAACGTGATGTTCTAATTTTTCTTCTAAGAAACTTGCTTTTTCTCTGAGTGTTGAGTTTTCTTTGTATAAAATTTCATATTCTTCAGCTACCTTATCTAAAAACTCATCAACCTCATCAGCATTGTAGCCCCTTAATCCTTTTTTAAACTCTTTGTTATTAATATCCATAGATGTTATTCTCATTTTGTCCCCCACCCTTACCTAAATGTATTGCTTTATTATTACTTTTAGTCGACCCTTTTGAGTACTTCCTATAATATCTGCAACCATAAATTTCCCATAGCCTCTAATTGTTAATATATCATTATTATTTATAACTTTATCTTTTTTTTCACATTGAAAATAATTTATTAAAATTTTACCTGAAGAGATTAGTTGGACTGAATTGCTTCTTGAAATATTACAAACAGCTGAAACCATGCTATCAAGTCTAAATGATGTAGATATCACTATTTTTTCCAGAAATTTTCTTTCTGGAATTTCATTTAATGTATAATCATATTGACTTACTTCGCATGGACAATTCTTTATTTTGTTTAAATTATCAATTATATAATTACTAATATCATTACAAACTGGTGCATAACATGTTGAACCTTGAATTATTAGGTCACCTAATTTCTCTCTTTTAATTCCCAGTGACATTATTGAACCTAAATAATCCTTGTGATCTACCTTGCTAAATTTAGATTTATTACTAATCTTTAATAAATTTATAGGATATATTGTAGGTTCACCTTCAGAAGAAAATGATAACATTCTTCTGTCTGCATCTTTAAATACACCGTTTGTAAATAATTCAACTCCATAATTTTTGCATATAGTTGATACTTGATTCCATATAGCGGGAGGTAAAAAATCATTAGTATATATAATTTTATTTGTATTTTCAGCTATTTGTATTTTATTGTATATGTTTGAAATTAAATTTTTGTCTTCAATATTCACACTATTTAAAAATTGATTTTTATTCATTTGAATCCTACCTTAATTAAGTGTTTATAATATACTAAACACAATTTTTCTTAAAACCATTATAATAACAAGTGCTATGATTGGTGAAAAATCTACCATTGTATTATTAAAATATCTTTCTTGAATCTTTCTACCTGGTTGTAGAAGTGGATTAGTTACTTTATGTAATAGTTCTATATATTGATTTGTACGGTTAGCATAAACCCAAGATAAAATCACTTCAATAATTATTGCATACTCAAGCACACTAAAAATCATGTTAATTAAACTAATCAAATTTTTTACCTCCCAAATTTCAATAAGCTATATTCCAAACAGTTGTCCTTACTTTAATACTAATTCCGTTTAACCACACATATATTATTTATTCCAGTTAAAAATCCCTTTTGAGCTAAGTTCATTTTTCAAATCATTATTTACTTCTATATTCGATGGAGATATTATATATACCCCTTTTTCTATTTGCTGAAGATCACCACATAATGCGTAACATACTCCTCCGACAAAATCTAATAATCTTTGCCCAGTTGTAGGATCTAGTCCTGTAGTGTTAACTACTACTATTTTTCTAGATTTTAAGTTATCACTAATTGTAGTTGCCTCATCAAAATCGTCTGGCTTTATTATTACCACCTTTGTAGATGCTGATGTATGTATATTTACTACTTTACTTTGTTTTTTATTAGCGGTCATTAATGATTCTATATCCATGTTTTCATCATCATTCTCCATTTCTTTAACTTCATCCTCTTCCTCTTCTGCCATTCCTAAAAAACCCATAACCTTGTTTAACACTTTACTAGCCATTTTAGTACCTCCTATTTCTTATAATCTCTATTCCCAAATATGCTCTCACCAAGTCTTATCATATTAGCTCCAGCTTCTAAAGCAATTTTATAATCTTTGCTCATACCTAATGATAGAAATTCCATGGAAACATTCTTATATTCAAAAGTTTTTAAATTATCAAATATAGATTTCATCTCTGTAAAGTATTTTCTACAGCTTTCCTCATTACCAATTGGAATTGTAGCCATTAGACCTTTAATTTTTATATTGTTGCATTCCTCACAAGCTTCTATTAGAAGACTTATGTCTTCAACAGCTATACCGGTTTTTGTAGCTTCTTTTCCTATATTGATTTGAATTAATACATTTGCAATTTCATCTTTAGCGGCATAACGTTTTTCTATTTCTTTCAATAAATGTATACTATCTAAAGAATGAATAAGATGAACTTTACCAACTATATATTTCACCTTATTTGTTTGTAAATGTCCTATAAAGTGCCATCTTATATCACCACTTAAGTTATCATACTTTTCCATTAATTCTTGAACCTTGTTCTCTCCAAAGTCTCTGGCTCCAGATGCATATGCTTCTTTTATTTCATGTATTTGTCTAGTCTTAGAAACGCATATTAATGTTACGTTTTCTGGAATTTTATTTTTTATATTATTATAAACTTCACCGATCGCCAACTATCCGTCCCTCCTTAGTATAAATCAATTACAAATTATTATATTCATTTATATTTTAATTCTTCATCAACCATAAAAGTCCTTCATTATTTCGTAATTTTTATATATTTTTAATTAAATTAGTCTATTTACCAGTTAAATTAAGGTACTTATTACTAAATTCACTATTATACGCCAATACTTTTATGTTTGCTTCCTTTACAATATTAATTTTAACATGTCTGCTCTTTAATTGAGTTATATAATTTTGTTCTAGTGTTAAATAATTATATAATACATCTTCATTTCCTACGGCAGTAATGTAGAACGGAGGCACTATTTTAACACCATTTAAATCAATATTAGACCCCACACATAATCCATAATTATTGTAAACAACCCTTTGACCGTTGATGGAAATTGCTTCTGCTCCAGCATTCCGAAGATCATTAATCACTTGAACAATATCATTATCATGAATTAACCTATCCATAGTAGGATAATCATCAAAATTGTCTGTACCATCCTCTAATGTTATTTTAACACCCGGGCCTTGCACATCACTTTTTCCTAGAAGTAGGTTATTGTCACTAATCTCTTTCTTAATTTCTTCGGCCACTTGTAATTTTTTTTCATCTCCACTAGTATATTTAGTTAATTTTTCATTAGTAGTATAATATTGCTCTTTTAAATTGTTCAGTTCAGAATATAACTTTGATCTCTCATTATAGGCTTCATCATACTGTTTTACATCTAAAAAGTTTTTTTTCCCTTCAAACCCAATATTCATAGCTATAAGAAGCCCTATGATTATTGAAGCTATAAAAACAAATATGGTGGCTTCATTATTTTTCATTTAATCACCTCATTAATGAGACTTGGTTTTGTCTATTAGGAGGCGTCTAATAATTGCAAAATTATTAAATATTCTTCCTCCGAAAACAATAACAGCAGCTAAATAAATTGGGATTCCTAATTTATCACCTAAATAAACCATTGCTACGGCAAGCGCTGCGTTTCCAAAAAAACCTGATATAAAAATATCTGCGCGAAAATTATGAGATATTGAACCTCTTAATGCGCCAAAAACAGAATCTAGACACGCAAAAATTGCAACAGAGATATACGGAGAAAATTTAACTGGAATATTAACATTCCATACAATCCCTAATATAACACCTATTAACAATCCTACAAAAGCAACCATTTAATCACCTCTATTTCTTTTCTATTGGTTTAGCAAACTCAAAATTGTATGTTTTGTTGTATTTAGGAATTACAACTTTGTCCGATTTTTCCATAGTTATATCGCAAGTCTGAGTGAGGCTTTGTGAAATTGCCCCTGGAAAATTAATAGCACTTTCCAATATGTCATTTTTACCAATTGCTTTAATAGTAATTCTCTTGTTATAAGAAATTTTTTCATCATTTATTATAATTGCATTTCCAGCATTTCTTATACCACTACGAGAAGTTAACCTAATGTCATTAATTGAAATTGCTTCAGCATCTGCCGCATTTAATTCATTTACTATATGAACTAAATCTGTATCGTTTATTAGCTGATCTTCAGAGCTACTACCAAAAATATTACTCTTAGGAGTAATATATATAGTCATACCTTGGCCTTCTACTTCTGTACCTCCAGTAAGTATTCTTGTCTCTTGTAGTTCTTTATATATTACCCCACTTTGTTCATCTTTTCCAGCAGAAGTACTTTCATATTCTTTTGTTTTAGCATCAAGCTCATCAATCTTTTTCTGCATTTCTTGCTTACTTGTTTTTAGTTGCTCATTTTCAGTTATAATTTCAGGCGTATTTGTATCAGGCTCAACAGCTGAACTTTGTTTATTTATCATTTTAAACTGGTAAGATAACATAAACCCTAACAATACGCATATTATACCAATGGATACTTGGGATTTAAACTTCTTCATAGATTTCCTCCTTGCTAAAATCCGGGGATATTATTATTGTTAAATCTTCTTCTATTTTTTTTCTATAATGACAACTGGATTTCCTGTAAAACTAACATCTACATATCCCTTTGCACCCTGATATTTAAGTTGCGTAATAATATTTATTGCTTTATTAAATTTGTCTTTTAAATCATCAGTTGTTCCAAACTTAATACACATCTCCCCTGTGAAAACCTTGACATCTATCACATTACTTACATCTACCATTGTTATATCACTATCTCTATTAGCTTTCCTATATTCATTAATAATATTTGTTATGTCTTTTATAATATTAATTCTTCGATCATTCTTTGATCCAACCAATTGGCCTACTTCAGTTTTTTGATAATTAAAGCCTATCAATTTCACTAAATTCATGTTTTTTATATTAGATCTTTTTTCAAGTAGAATTCCATTGTTATCTAAAATATAATAATCATTATTTACTTTTCCATAAAACACTGCTACTTTTTCCTGTACTTGTATTGTAATTTTACTCGGAAGACCTTTTTTAACTTTTACACCTACAATATACGGATTTTTCATGATTTGCTTTTTACTGTCATTAAAATTTTCATATAAAATATTACTTCCTAAGTGAACTTTCGCCGTATCATATATTTCATCCTTAGAAGAATTATTATTTCCTGTTATTTCAATGCTTGTAATATTAAAATAAGGCAACTTAATGCATAATGTAATTAATGTAGATATCATTATGATTACTAATAACATCAAAACCCTTATTTTTTTATTTTTTTTTCTTTTATGTAATAACTTTTCTTTATTTTGTATAATATAGTTACCTTTTATAAGATCCTCGCCTTTTTTCTTCATTCACTTCCCCGCATTCATTAAAATTAATTATTCACAGTTTATATATTAATATACGTAATATATATATATTGCATATTATGTATATTACTGTAAAACAAATTCACACATTATTTATACAATTTAGTTTTAAACTAGCTTCTTATATATAATAACACTTAATTTAATTATTTTCATCTCAATTTCAGTGTATTTTTTATAAATTATTAAAATTTAATATAAAAATTCAAATTAGAGCATAAAAATAGGCATGCATATATGCATGCCTTTAATTTTAATTTTTATTTACGGTTTGCCTTGACACATTTAAAAGTATTCCCATTGCAAACATATTGAACACCAGAGCAGACCCACCATAACTTATGAATGGTAACGGCACACCTGTTACTGGCATTGATCCAGTTACTACTGCGATATTTATAACTGCTTGAATAGCTATAACAGATGTAATTCCAATAGCTAAAATGGTACCGTACATATCTTTAGCAGTAACTGCTGTTTTAATACCACGCCATACAAAAATTATAAATAATAACATTATAAAGGCGCATCCGATTAGTCCTAATTCTTCACCAATTATTGCAAAGATAAAGTCAGTGTGGGGTTCAGGTATATAAAGGCATTTTTGTCTTGATTGTCCAATACCTGCCCCAGTAATCCCTCCTGACCCAAGTGCGAGAAGTGATTGAACTAGTTGATACCCATCTCCCTGACTATCCTTAAATGGATTTGTGAAATTCATTAGTCTCGCCATTCGATAAGGCTCAAGTATTGTTGCAGCACCAACTGCCGCAACAAGCGTTGCCCCTATACCAAAAATATGCATGAATTTTGCTCCAACAGCAAATAGAATAATCATAGTTACAATCATTATAACCGCTGCAATACTTAAATTTCTCCCAACTAAGATTAAACCTGCATAAAATCCTGAAACTAATAAGTATGGACATACCCCTTTTAAAAATTCTTTAACTTTTTCACCTTTTTTATCCAAACTTTTAGCCATAAACAATACTACAGTATATTTTGCAATTTCTGATGGTTGAAAGGATGCGGATCCTAACTGAATCCATCTCTTAGCTCCGTTAATTGCTGGGAATGCAAACACAGCCAATAATAATATTATAGTAATTAGCATAATGAGTCCAGTATATTTTTTTATACTATGGTAATCAATTTTAATAGCTGTGACCATAAATATACATCCAATACATGCCCACAATAATTGCTTTTTCAAAAAAAATTCTGGATCATTAAATTTGAAAGCAGCATAATATGAACTGGCACTATAGACCATTACTACTCCAATGGACACAAGCAGTATTATTGTCGCGAATAATACAAAATCTAATTGTCCCATTTTAACCTTGTATTTTTTCATATTACATCCTCCTTACATCACTTATAGGTAAATGATAAAAATCCAATTAAACAGAATATTACTGTTACAATTGAGAATACTGCGACAATCTTAGTTTCATTCCATCCACTCAATTCAAAATGATGATGAATTGGAGCCATTTTAAATACTCTCTTACCTGTAGCCTTAAACCCTAAAACTTGAATGATCACAGATAGAGCCTCTAAAACATATATCCCTCCAACGATTGCAACAAGTATCGGTGATTTTAGTATCATACCAACTGCGGCTACAGCACCCCCAAGTGCAAGGGACCCCATATCTCCCATAAAAATTTGCGCTTTATAAGAATTAAATTTCAAAAATCCGAGTAATGCACCTGCAAGCGCAGCACAGAATATTGCAAGAGTAGTATGAAACATCATATTACTAACCAATGCAAAGAATGTCATAACTACTATCGTAACACAAGTAGCCAATCCATCTAAACCATCTGTTAAATTAACCGCATTTGTTGTTGCTGCAAAATAAAAAATAGCTAAAGGAACATACCAAATGCCTAAATCTATGCTCTTATTAGAAAATGGTATCATTATGTCCGTTCCTGCCTTAAGTGAATAATAATAACCAATTAAACCAGCTACTATAACTAAAAGCAGCATCTTATGTTTAGAGGAAAGACCTTCATTTTTTTTATGTGCTGTTTTTAGCATATCATCAATAAGCCCTATAATTCCAAACGCAATAAAACAATATACTGCAATCATAGCTTCATCACTAGTATGTCTTACAATAATTAGCATAGTAATTATTGTTGAAATCATGAATATTATACCACCCATAGTAGGTGTTCCCGCTTTTTTGAGATGACTTTTAGGCCCTTCTGCTCTTATATTTTGACCAAACTTAAGCTTATGTAACATAGGTATTAAAAAGGGTCCTTGTATAATCGATAAAAAAAATGCAATTAAAACTGCATATATAATTAAACTCATTTTTCTATCACCTCTTTAGCATTTAAATTTTCTAATTGTTTAACTATACTCTCAAGCTTCATATATCTTGAAGCTTTAACTAAAACAACATCATTTTTTCCAATCTTCGCATCTAGAAAAGAAACTACCTCCTTATAGGTTTTAAAACTCCTATATTTATCTATATCGTTAAATCCTTCTTTATATGCCTGATTAAATTCACCTAGAGCAATTAATAGATCAATATTTTTAAATTTTGCATATTTGCCAACTTGTTTGTGTGCATTATATTCGCCATCTCCTAGTTCCTTCATAGTACCAAGAATTGCGATTTTAGAACTTCCATGAGTATTACAAAGTACGTCTATTGCAGCTATCATTGAATCTGGACTAGCGTTATAACAATCGTTAATTACTATAAACTTTTCGCCTTTTGTTATATCTAGGCGCATAGATGTAGCTTCTAATCTTATAAATCCTTTAGCAATCTCATTATATTCCATACCCATTTCTCTTGCGCAAGCTACTGCAAGCATTGAATTCAATATGTTATGACGTCCTGGTATATTTACCTCAATAATATCTTTTATTAAACTTTTCTTGTCAAGTACATTGAAGTTTATTTTATTTTCGTCAATCTTTAAATTGCATGCTAATAAATCTGCTTCTGAATCAATTCCTGTTTTTATAAGTTTATAGTCTGATGTACTTATATCTTTTAATAAATCATTATCGGAATTTACAATTAAAACTTTGTCTTTATTAAAATAATCAGTTATCTCCATTTTAGCCTTTAAAATATTTTCTCTAGTCTTAAGATTTTCAAGGTGAGACATTCCAATATTAGTAATAATAGCAATATCAGGTTTTGAAGTCTCACATAAGTTATGAATTTCTCCAAAATCACTCATACCCATCTCAAGTACAGCAACATCGTAACTTTTATCTAACTTAAATATCATCATAGGAAGTCCTATTTCATTATTAAAATTACCTAATGTTTTAAATACTTTAAATTTTTCACTAAGCACTGCAGCAACAAGATCTTTCGTGGATGTTTTGCCAGTTGAGCCAGTAATACCTACTACTTTTAAGTTTAGTTTATTTATATAATATTTAGCAAGATTGAGTAATGCCTTTTTAGTGTCCACTACCTTAATTACAGATGTTTTTGTATTAAGTTTCGCCTTATCATATTTTATTTCATCAATAATGCAAATTGAAGCTCCTTTATTACTAGCTTCAACTATGAAATCATTCGCATTAAAATTTTCACCTTGAATTGCTATAAATATATCCTTATCTTTTATAATCCTCGTATCTATACATACATTGTTATATAAAGTTTGTTCACCATCAATTAGTATTTTTCCCCCAGTTGCCTCAAGTATCTCGTCAAGACTTATATACTCCATTTAAAATTGCTCCTTTATTATTTCTGAAATAACTTCTCGCTCATCAAAATGTATTGTTTTCTCTTTAAGCACCTGATAGTCCTCATGACCTTTTCCTGCAATTACAATTACATCACCTGTTTTTGCAATCTCAATTGATCTTTTTATAGCTGCGCGTCTATTCTCTATAATTTCAAAATTATGCCTTACTATTCCTTTTACTACATCATTTATTATTTCCATTGGTTCCTCTGTTCTTGGATTGTCAGAGGTTATCAATGAAATATCACTTAAATCAGTTCCAATTTTGCCCATTATAGCTCTTTTTGTTTTGTCTCTATCTCCTCCACACCCAAAAACGGATATAAGTTTACCCTTTGTAAATTCCCTGACAGTTTTTAATATGTTTTCTAGTCCGTCAGGAGTATGTGCATAGTCTAAAATTATTTCAAATCCCAAGTTATGGTTATTCTCAACAAGTTCACAACGTCCAAGTACTTGCACCTTTTGTAGAGCTTTTTTAATTGCAGATATTTCTACGCCTTGATTTAGGCAAACTGCAATAGATCCAAGTGCATTGTATATATTATAATTCCCTGGTATGTTTAATTTAATTTCAAAAGAGTTGTCTTTATACTGCACGATAAATTCGCTACCCCTAGAATGCATTTTTATATCAGTTGCCATAATATCTGCATTGTTATTTAGTCCATAGCTTAATTTACTCTTTGTAATTAAATTATAGGCTTTTACACCATATGTATCATCTATGTTAATTATAGAACTTTTACTATACTTAAATAGCTTTAATTTTGCATTAAAATAATTCTCAAATGTTTTATGAAAATCTAAATGATCTTGAGTCAAATTTGTAAAAATGCTTTCACAAAATTCTATCCCATAGACTCTGTCTAAACTTAGGGAGTGAGAAGAGACCTCCATAACACAATAATCCACCTTAGAATCTACCATTTCTTTAAAAAGTTCATGTAATTCAAGTGATTCTGGAGTTGTTCTTTCTGTATGAATTTTCTTTTCACCAATAAAATTTGCTATAGTTCCTATAAGCCCAACCTTGTACCCTTGCTCTTCCAAAATAGCTTTAATCATAAAAACTGAAGTTGTTTTACCATTAGTACCTGTAACCCCTATCATTTTCATGCCTCGACTTGGATTTTCATAGTAATTAGATGCACTTATAGCTAATGCCTTTCTGCTTTCTTCTACCTTAAGCACCGTAGCATTTATGTGGTTTTCTATGCCCTTTTGGCATACAATGGCAACAGCACCATTGTCAATTGCATTTTGTATGTATTTATGCCCATCAAGATTATATCCTTCTATGCAGAAAAATATATCCCCTTTTTTAATCTTTCTTGAATCATATTGAATGTTTTCTACATCTATATCAATATCACCCTTTATTAAATTAAAGTTAATATTCTCCATTATTTTTCTTAACTTCATATTATCACTCCCTTACCCTTTTACATGATAAATCCGACAGCTCAGAAATGCTGAGTCCTGTCGGTTTTTATTATCACGTGCATAATTTATAATTATACACTATATTTAATTACATTTCAGAAGGAATATCATTTATTTCTAAAAGTAGGTACTACAACCTGTAATAAAATTGAGCATTCAGTAAGAATATAAATTTCCTGCTGAAGCCATTAATATTGAGCACCGCAGGTGATGATGAATAGCTAGTCAGCTATAACATCTAGATTAACTGTAACCGTAGTTCCTTTTTTAACTTCTTTTCCTTCTAAGCTTTGTTCTGATACTATTCCACTACCAATAAATTGAACTTTTAGCCCAAGACTATTTAAAAGTTTACTGGCATTTTCAGAACTATTACCTTTAATGTTTGGAACCACGACCATATTACTGGCTTCCTTTACCGCACCAGTGTGCAAAATTATTTCACTACCTTCTTTAACTGTGTATCCAGGTTTTGGAGTCATATCAGTAATAGTCTCTCCCTGTGCACTTAATTTTGACTTTAGACTGTTTTCTTTTAATAATTTTTCTGCATCTATTTTTTTAAGACCTCTTACCTCTGGTACAATAATATCCTTAAGTAAACTTTTACCAACTTCCTCACTAGAAGCATCAGATTTTAATGCTAAGTAATTAAAAATATCATTAAAAACTTGTTTTCCAACTACTGTTGCAATCTGGCCACCATAGTAATTAGAAGGGTCTGGTTCATCAATGTTAATTAGTAATGTTATTTGGGGATCATTTGCAGGCGCCATTCCTGCGAATGATGAAACATATTTTTGTGGTGCATAACCAGGCCCTGTTGTACTGATTTTTTGAGCAGTTCCTGTCTTTCCAGCAATATGGTATCCTGCAATAAATGCCTTCTTGCCACCACCATTTTCTACAACTTGTTCAAGGTAACTGCGCAGTTGCTTTGAAGTTTTCGCGTCTACTATTTGCTTCTCATTGTATTTAGAATATTTTTGTAGAACGGTTTTAGTATTTGAATCTCCATAATCAACTATCTCTTTCATGACATGAGGAGTAATAAGTTTTCCTCCGTTTGCTATAGCATTAAAGCCTGTTAAATACTGCACGCAAGACAGCGTATTACTTTGACCAAATGAAGTTACTGCTACATCTAGTGCCGTCATATCCTTAGTTTTTCTAATTATCCCGAGTGCTTCTCCATTTAAATCAATACCAGTTTTTTTACCAAACCCAAACAGAGAAATATATTTATTTAGTTTTTCCGGTCCTAGTCTTCTACCTAACTCCATAAATCCAACATTACATGAATTCTTTAGTATGTCTATAAAGTTTTCAGCTCCATGCCCTGTTGTTTTCCAACATTTAATTGTTCTACCTGCAACTACAGTGCTTCCAGTACAGTTGAATTTATCATCTTCCTTAACTACTCCTTCTTCCATAGCAGCTATTGACGTAAATACTTTAAATATAGACCCGGGCTCAAAAGTATCACTTACTGCCCTGTTTCTCCATACCTTCTGATTTTCGTCATAAGTTTTACTAAGATCCCAAGGATCATTAGGATTATAGTCTGGTTTGTTAGCCATGCCTAATATTTCTCCATTTTTAGGATTCATTGCAATTATACTAACTGCATTTGCCTTATTATCAATCATAGCTTGCGATGCTGCCTTTTCACAAAAATATTGAATCATCTCATCAATAGTGAGCACAACATCTTTACCCTCTATAGGTTTTGTATAATCAGATATTGTATAAGGAAGTTCTTCACTTTTTCTGTCAGTTTCTGAGATCTTTATTCCAGGTACTCCCGATAGAAATTTATTGTAATAAAGTTCAACACCTGTGAGTCCATTTCCATCAGAATTAGTATGTCCTAGAACACTTGCTAAAAAATTATTATTAGGATAATACCTTTTTGTATCTCCAGTAATAACAATACCACGAAGATTATGTTTTTTTGAGAAATCATTAATTTTATCAGATGTAGCCTTATCTATTCTTCTCTTTAATATGGCTGCTCCAATTGCTTTTCCTTTTGAATTAGTCTTAGTTAAAATAGGTAAAACTTCACTCGATTTCATTCCAAGTATTGTGGCGAGTTCTGGCGCAATGTCATTCATAGTTAACTTATTCTTTTTAATAGTTTCTCGTAATGAGTTAAGATCTAAATCAACTCTAAAGACATTTGCACTTATGGCTAATTCTTTTCCATTTCGATCTAATATTCGTCCCCGTTTGGGTGCAATCCGAACATCACTTGTCCACTGCAAAACAGCTTTTTCTTTATACTCTTTTCCTTTAGCTATCATTACGTAGCTTAGCCTACTAACTAATAGAATAAACAAAAGAAAAAGTATGAAAAAGACAACCAACATTCTACGTTTAACTAATACCTTGTCTCTATACTCTCCTCTTGCCAATATGGTTCCCCCTTAATGGTCCTCTCTAAATTAGATAGTAGGACTGATTACTACCTAAAATATAATATTTTTAATTTTAGTGACTACATCGTTACTTGTTTTCACTCCGTCGTCTTCTTTTGATTGTAAATTGTTTTTACTCAAATTTAGGTATTGTATATCACTAACCTTTGGTTTAACCATGTGAAGTCTTTTAGTTGCTGTTTCTTCTATATAGCTTATATTTCTAAACTTGATTAGATCTACTGCATATGAGTCATTTTCTTTGTTTAGTACTTCTATTTCATTTTTAGCTTTAGAATTTACCTGTTGATAATTGTAAATTATACAATACCTAGCAACAATAATTATGCCAACAACAAAACCTAAAACGATATTTGTAAGAACACTTTTCTTCTTTTTTATTTGCCTAAGCTTTTTACTGTCCGCAACCTGTGATCGTGATTTTTCTAAGTCCTCATACTTTCGTTTTTTATATGGTTCATCTGGCACTAAAACGGTATTTCCATCCATTCGAAACTTGTTTTTTTCTATTATCACTTTATTCACCCCACCCATAATTTAGAACTAAATCTTTTCAGCCACTCTCAATTTTGCACTTCTACTCCTTGAATTTATCTCCACTTCTTCTTCTGTTGCCCTTATCGGCTTTCTACTTATAAGTTTTACAATCGGTGTTTTACCACACACACACATAGGTAACTCTTTCGGACATTTACATGGATCTTCTAAGTCTTTAAACTTAACTTTAACAATTCTATCTTCAAGTGACTGGAATGTAATTATTGCCATTCTTCCACCACTATTAAGTCTATGAATTCCATCCTCAATTGCTTTATTGAGGATTTTTAATTCTCCGTTAACTTCAATTCTTATTCCTTGGAAAGTTCTTTTAGCTGGATGACCCCCATCCCTCTTAAACTTTGCAGGAATCGCTGCATCTATAACATCCACTAATTGCAAAGTAGTATTAATTGGTTCAATTTTTCTTCTATCTACTATGAAACCAGCAATTCTTTTAGAAAATTTTTCTTCGCCATAGTTTCTTAAAACATCTGCTATCTGCTGCTCTTCGTAGTTATTTACCACATCATATGCAGTTATACCTTTACTTCTATCCATTCTCATGTCAAGATTGGCGTCCCTCATGTAGCTAAAGCCACGTTCTGCATTATCTAGCTGATATGACGATACCCCTAAATCCATAAAGATACCATCAACCTTACCTATCCCTAATTTGTCGAGTATAACATCAATGTTATAAAAATTATCATGAACATATGTAACATTGTTATATTCTTTGATTTTTTCCTTGGCAGCTTTTAATGCGTCCTCGTCTTGGTCGATTCCAATTAACCGTCCTTTAGTGGATAATCTTTTTAAAATTTCTAAAGAATGCCCTGCACCACCTAGTGTACAATCAACATAAATTCCATCTTCTTTAATATCTAGTGCATCAAGGCACTCGTTTAACAAAACTGATACATGTTTAAATTCCATACTTTCTCTCCTTCTATATACCTAATTCACTCATTTTTTCTGCTATCTCGTCAAAATCGATATCCGATTCATTATATTTATCCCATTTATCCTTAGCCCATATTTCTATTCTAGTTGATACTCCTATGCTTACTATTTCCTTTTGTATTGAAGCATATTCACATAAATTTTGTGGTATTAAAGCTCTTCCCTGCTTATCAATGGTTATTTCATTAGCTCCAGAGAAGAAAAAACGAACAAATGCTCTGGCATCTTTACTAGTTAATGGAAGTTTTTTTAATTTTTCTTCCATTATCGTCCATTCCGCCTTTGTATATATGTATAAGCATCCATCAAGACCTTTAGTCAATATAAAATCACTGCCTAATCCATCTCTGAATTTGGTGGGGATAATCATTCTGTTTTTACTATCAATGGCATGTTGGTATTCACCAATAAACATAATATTCCCCCACCTTATAAATTCACTCCACTTTGAACCACTTTAATCCATTTTAAACCACTATTAAGTAATATTCTATAGAAAAATGAAAATTCCTTCTTATTTTCCTCCAATTTCAAAATTTTTTTAAATTAATTCAATCAATACAACGCTAAATTTAAATTTATTTACTAATATTCAATTATTATCCACTACGTTTCAAACCTAAACCATTGTTCTAATTTACTTTCTTGAAATGCAATAAGATGTAGGGTATAATTTTGGAGTGATTAATAATCTAAAACGCATGAAAGGAATGTACATATATATGAAACTAGGAATTGTAGGTTTACCGAACGTAGGAAAAAGCACATTATTTAACGCAATAACAAAAGCAGGCGCAGAATCTGCTAATTATCCATTTTGTACTATCGAACCAAATATAGGTGTTGTTAGTGTACCTGACAAAAGATTGGATGTACTTAAAGCTATTTATAATAGTAAAAAGATAATTCATACTGCAATTGAATTTTATGATATAGCTGGTCTTGTAAAAGGGGCAAGTAAAGGAGAGGGCTTAGGTAATAAGTTTCTAGCTCACATCAGGGAAGTAGAGTCTATTGTTCATGTTGTAAGATGTTTTGATGATGAAAATGTCATACATGTAGATGGCAATGTTGATCCTTTAAGGGATATAGATACTATTAACTTAGAGCTTATTTTTTCTGACCTTGATGTATTAGAAAGAAGAATGGAAAGGTCAGTAAAACTTGTACGCTCTGGAGACAAAATAGCTAAAATGGAATATGAACTTATGGAAAAAATAAAGGAGCACCTTGAAGCAAACCTTCCAGCAAGGACACTAGAGTTTAACGAAGAAGAAACTATTTTTGTGAACAGTCTTTTCCTTATTACATCGAAACCAGTATTATATGCTGCAAACATTAGCGAAGATGACCTAATGTCTGGTAATACTGAAAATGATATGGTTAAAAAGGTTATTGACTTTGCCGCTGGAGAAAATTCAGAAGTAATTGTAGTTTGCGCAAGACTCGAAGAAGAATTATCCGCTTTAGAGGATGATGAAAAAATGGAGCTTCTACAAGAATATGGCCTTACTGAAACAGGCCTTGATAAACTTATTCACTCAAGCTATAAACTACTTGGACTTATGAGTTTCCTAACTGCAGGTCCTCAAGAAATAAGAGCATGGACTATACACATTGGAACCAAAGCCCCTGCAGCTGCAGGTAAAATCCACTCAGATATAGAAAGAGGTTTTATAAGGGCTGAAATAGTTTCTTATGATAATTTAGTTGAATGCAAAAGTGAAGCTGTTGCTAAGGAAAAGGGACAATATAGACTTGAAGGAAAAGAATATATCATGCAAGATGGTGATGTAGTTAACTTTAGATTTAATGTATAAAAAAAAGCACAGATACTATAAAATTAGTATCTGTGCTTTTTCTCATTCTTTGTTAACAAAAATTATATATTGCTCCAATGCTTTCACTTCACCAAGCAATTCTAAAATTTATTATATTTATAGATGCTAAAACCTACAAACTCGCTCTCGCTCAAACATTTGGTTTTCTTACGCATCCATAAATATAATAAATTAAGAATTGCTAAGGTTTGTTCAAACGCATTTTACACAATATATAATTTTGTTAACATACTATGAAAACAATTTTATTATTCTTATTAATTATTTTCTACTACTATATTTTTTCAATTCCTTAGTAATAACTACCATCAATGATTCAAAGTTATATTCAGACTCTCCCATTAATACTCCGATTGCATCATCTATAGATGTCATTGTATATATATGAAAGTTTCCATTTTGTATTTCCCTTTCAACTTCTTCACTTAAAACCAAATCTTCTGCATTAGATAAAGGTATCAATACTCCCTTGCCATTTATAGTGTCTATGGCTTTACATGCTGCAAAGAAGCCTTCTATCTTATCATTTACTCCTCCTATAGGTTGAACATCACCAAATTGGTTTACTGAGCCTGTCATGGCAATATTTTGCTTTATAGGAATTTTACTTAGGGCTGATAGCATACATAATATTTCTGCAACCGATGCACTGTCCCCATCTATTTTACCATAAATCTGTTCAAAGCTTAAATGGAAATCAACTGGTAGCCTAGTGAATCCACCATTTATAGTACTCATATAACCCTTTAGTATATTAATAGATTTACTATGGATACTACCACTCATATTACTCTCTTGCTGAACATCTATAATGTTACCTGCTCCCTTGTAACAACAGCAAGTTATTTTTATTGGCTTACCAAAGCTAAAATATCCTGTATCAATTACTGAAAGTCCATTCACTTGCCCAATTTTACTACTTGTAACGTCAATAAGCATTTTCTTTTCAGTATAGTGGTTTAGAATTTCCTTTTCCATAATGTCTTTTTTATAACCTACTTCAATTATATCATCGAAACTAATCTCTTCTTTATTTTCTTTATTAACCTTATTGCTAGCTAATATTAATAACTTGTTTATTTCATGAATATCATAGTATATTTTCTTTCTGCTCTGAGTCTTCCTAGACATAATCTTTGCAACTTCTCTTATAGCTCCCTTTGTAAGGAACTTAAAATTGTTTTCGCTACAAATTTTATCTATTTCAAACACCAAAGAACTCTTTAATTCATTATCTATATCCTGTACTTGGTTACATTCAGCTTTTATAGTGAAAATTTTTCTAAAGTCTTCGTCATAGTTATAAAGAAGATCGTATGTCTCATAATCACCAATGAGAATTATTTTTGATTTAATTGGTATAGGCTCTGGCTTTAATGTGTTGCTTAAGGCAATGAGCTCATAATGGCTACTTGTACACGCAACATCTACCTCACCAGTTAATAATGATTTTTTTAAGTTATAGTATGCTAAAGGATTACTTATTAAATTACTCATTCTAATTACCAAACACCCTTCATTCGCTTTGAGCAAACTACCACTCTTTATAAACCCAATATCTGTGGAATAAACTCCTTTATGATTTTCATATTCTATATTACCAATTAAGTTTGCTAAATTTGGGTCCTGTTCAAAAATAACTGGTGGAATTTGATTTTTGCTATTGTCTACAATAACATTTACAATATATTTGCAGATAATATCATTTATCTTTTCCTCATCATCGTCGTAACTTAAAGAATAATTGTCAACTAGTTTGTTTTCTATATCACTACATACTATATCAAAATAATCTTGTACAACTTTATCCTCTATAAACATATTTTTATATTCTTGTTTTAAATCATACATTTCATTCGTATAGTACTCTTCCATTATTTGTTTTATTTTTTGTAGATCCATAACTTCGATATCTTTTAGCTGCTCTAATATTTCCTTAGCTTTACCTTTTAACATTCTTGCTGTAAATAAAATACTTTCTTTTCTTTCTTTATTTAATGTGTCATATTCGTTCTCAGACATTTCCTTGCCATTACTTAAAGGTATGAAGGTAAATCCACTATTATTGGATTTTATATCAAAACCTTTTTCCTTTGCTGTATCTATTAGACTACCTATTAGCTCATTTCTTTCCCTTTGGATGCTTTCCTGAATTTCTTCCTTTTCCATATTTGTAGAATTATTATAAAATTGAAATGTGCACTCTAAATATTCGTTCTGCAGATCCTCGAGTGCCTCTTTTAGCTTATTGCCTCCCCCATTGCTTACGAATATTGGCTTAGGAAATTTTTCATTCTCATATAACACATAACAAATGTCCTTAGGCTTGCTCTTATTCTCAAATATTTTATTTACATATTTCATAATATCTTTAAGTGATTCTTTTGAAAAATCGTCTATTAAATATACATTAAAACCCTCTTCATCTATACTCATGGCAGTTTTAATATTTTCTATCACATCAGAATACTGTGGCATAGAATCTAACGATTCTACCCTATCCATATTTTCAATATCAAATTCATATATAATATCCTTCAGAGTTAATTCCCTATTCATACTCCGCCTCCTTTCAATTCTTTATTATATTAATATTCTCAAATTACACATTGGGTACAAATATTATCGCTATGAGTTAATAATATTTTATAAAATTAGTTGTGTATAATATTTTTTTATACACAATTTTATTAATAAATATTAAAATATACATTTATTAATACTTGAGTTAAATTACTACATAAGATATAATAGGTTTATTGAATTTTTATATTTAATAATTTCTATTGTAAAGGAGTAATACTGATGGGATTAAAAGATAAATTAACCAATAGTTACACACAAGCTTATTTAAAAAGATATGGTGATAGACTTACTCAAGCACAAGGTAGGGTTCTATCCGTCAAAGTAGAGGAAAAAAATTATTTTGGAATTTTTTATAAATTACTGGTAACTATCCTAGTAAAGGCTGACGGAAGCAAATCAATTGCTAGATGTGTATTTAAGAAAAAACGTTGGTTTAAAAAAGTTAACTTTATATCTGTGCTTCAAGGTCATTCCGTTATAATACAAGGTATGAAAGGCAAAAAAGGTAAAGAACACAGAGAACAAATTCAAATTGTAAACATTAGAAATATGACTACTAAAAAAGACTTGGTACCAATGAAGGGCGATGCTCCAAAGGTGCAAAGAGTAAGAGCTGATAAACGTTTTAAATAATAAAAGCTATATGACTTAGTCATATAGCTTTTATTATTTACATTAATTCCTAGTGCTTGTGCATTAGATATAAATACAAACTATTTATAAATGAGATAATACCTGAGAAAAATAAAATTATTAACCATTGACCAGCATTAAGTGGTATAGTGTGAAATACATTTTGCATAAAAGGAATATACACTATGCAAAGTAACATAATTACGGATATACCTACTGCCCCAATTAAATACAAATTTGTAAAAGGGTTAATTTCAAATAAAGAGTGTTTTTCTGATCTACATTCAAAAACATGTATAAGTTGAGATAAAACTAAAGTTCCAAGAGCTAGTGTTCTACATGCTTCAATACTCATACCATAATATTTGCCACCGATAAATGCTAGAATTGTACAAATACCGATTAAGCAGCCCCTAATAATAATTTTTTCTGTAAGTCCTCTTGAAAATACACTCTCATTCTTTCCTCTAGGTTTTTCTAGCATAATATCAGTATCAGCAGGATCAACACCCAAAGCAATAGCTGGAAGTCCATCAGTAACTAAATTTACGAATAATATTTGTATTGGAAGAAGTGGATTATCTAAGTAGAACAGTGAAGCTAAAAACATGGTAAGTACTTCACCTAAGTTACAAGATAATAGATACCTTATAAACTTTCTTATATTATTATATATTACTCGACCTTCTTCAACTGCTGAAACAATAGTTGCAAAATTGTCATCTAAAAGAATCATAGAAGCCGCTTCCTTAGTTACATCTGTTCCTGATATGCCCATAGCAATTCCAATATCTGCTTCTTTAATTGCTGGAGCATCATTTACACCATCTCCAGTCATAGCAACAATATGTTTCTTATGCTTAAAAGCTTTAACTATCCTTAACTTGTGTTTTGGACTTACCCTTGCAAATATTCTTAAATCATCAATTTTTTTATCTAATTGCTTATCACTTAATTTATCTAGTTCATCTCCAGTTATAACTTCCTCTTGGTATTTGCATATATCTAAATCTTTCCCAATAGCATAAGCTGTATTTTTGTGGTCACCTGTTATCATTACAGGTTTTATTCCTGCGATTTTGCACTTTATTACTGCCTCTTTTACTTCTTTTCTTGGAGGATCAATAATACCCGCTACGCCTATAAATATTAAATTACTCTCCAGACTATCATTATGCACTATGCCAGTCACTTTATATGCACAAGCAATACACCTTAATGCCTTATAAGACATAGACTCTACAGCCCTTATGAGTCTGCTTTTATAATTAGGAAGCATTGGCTGCACCACTCCATCAACCAATATATAATTACAACTCTCTATAACTCGCTCAGGAGCTCCCTTTACATAGCAAGTTTCCTTATCATTTTCTTTAACAACCACTGACATAATTTTTCTTGTTGAATTAAAGGGTATTTCATATACCCTTCTAGATTTGTTTAAAAAATCTTGAAGTTCTTTTGTGTTCTTAAAAAGTCCTTTAATTAATGCAGTTTCCGTAGGATCACCAAATAAGCATTTCACCATATTTTTTTCATTGAAATCGTAATTACAATCATTACAATATGTATAGGCTTTTTTCATCACTAGATTTGATGGAATTTTATCACTATCAACATTGTAACCCTGTCCATTAAAATAGAATGCTTTTACTGTCATATTGTTTTCAGTTAGAGTACCTGTTTTATCAGTACATATTACAGAAGTACAACCTAAAGTTTCAACGGCTGGTAACTTTCTTACTAATGCATTCCTTTTAAGCATTCTAGATACTCCTAATGCTAAAGCTACTGTAACGATAGCAGTCAATCCCTCTGGTATTGCAGCTACTGCAAGGCTAACTCCTAATAGGAACATTTCATACTTATCTTGTCCACGCCAAATACCCATGAAAGTTACAACTAAGCAAATTATTATACAAAGTATAACCAGTATCTTTCCAAGATGCGCCAATCTTTCTTTTAATGGAGACTTCTCATTATCTATACTATGAAGCATATCTGCTATTTTTCCCATTTCTGTGCTCATGCCTGTGGCAATAACCTTTGCTTTAGCTTTACCTGTAAGGATTATGGTTCCCATAAAAATGTTGTTATCCTTGGATTTAGCGCTTTTATTTACTCCAGCAGATTCTCCAGTAAGTAATGATTCATCCAGCATTACATTATTATCATCAGTCAAAATGCAATCTGCAGGAACTCTATCTCCACTTTCTAAGATTACTAAATCACCTGGCACCAAATATATTGCATTTATAACAAGTACACCATCATTTCTAAATACTTTAGCAGTTGGTGCTGCTAGTTTACTAAGAGCCTCTAGTGAGCGCTCAGTTCTATATTCTTGAATAAAACCTAATATTCCATTCATTATAACTATAATAAATATAGTTATAGCATCCGCTTTCTCTCCCATAAAGCCTGAAAGCACAGTCGCTGCAATTAATATCCATGTAATAAAGTCATTAAATTGTGAAATAAATATTTGAATAGCAGTTATTTTCTTTTTATTTTCTAGTTTATTAAATCCATATTTTTTTAATCTACTTTCGGCATCTGCACTGGTGAGTCCTCTTGATGAGTTCTTACTGTCATACCCAAATCCCCTTGACTTGTTTTTATCCTTTTTATTATCATTTGAAACTTGTTCATTCATCACTTACATGTCCCCCCTTACTTTTCTAAGAATAAGTAACTTTTTTTAAGTGGTACAGATTCTTTCAAGTTGCTATATTTTTATACTCTTCTAATATATGTGTTTGCCTCCTTACATATGAAAAAAATATAGCATATTATTTTATTTATGGTATATTTTTTTAAATAACATTGGTTTTTTCTTTACAATATGGGAGTTTGAATATAAACTAATACTATAATGATTGTTAGTGAAAATGACAAAGATAATAATAATTAATAATTGTTGTCTACCCCAGATGAATATTAGGAGGCTTATACTTGAAAAACATTATTTATATTACTGGGCATAGAAATCCAGATACTGATTCTATTTGCGCTGCTATTTCCTATGCAGAGTTTAAAAATAAGACTGGAAAAATTTGTGCTGTACCTATAAGACTTGGTGAAGTTAATCGTGAAACACAATTTATTCTTAATTACTTTAATGTAGAGGAACCAGAGCTTATAACTACGGTTAAAACTCAAATTTCTGATTTAGACATTGACATTGTGGCCCCTATTTCACCACAAATTTCTTTGAAAATGGCATGGTCCATTATGAAAAGGAATAATATTAAAACTCTACCTGTAATTGATGAAAACAATAGATTGGCTGGCGTTGTTTCAGTTTCAAATCTTGCTTCAAACTATTTAGATATTTGGGATAATTCTATTCTTGCCAAAAGTAATACACCAATTGAGAATATTCTAGATACTCTATCAGCTAAATGCTTGTACACACCAGAAGGAGATTTTAAAACAACTGGAAAGATTGTTGTAGCTGCTATGCATCCTGATAGTACAAAATCTGTAATTGAAGCTGGTGATATTTCTATTTGTGGGGATAGAGACGATACTCAAAACTTGTTAATTAGTTCTAAGGTTTCTCTTTTAATAATTACAGGTAATCATACTCCAACAGATGAAATTATTAAGCTTGCAAAAACTAATAAATGCACAATAATATTAACCCCTTTTGACACTTTTACAGCTTCTAGATTAATAACTCAGAGCATCCCTATCCATTATGTTATGACCACAAAAAACCTTGTTAGTTTTAATTCAGAAGATTTTGTTGAGGACATAAAACATATTATGATTGAGACAAGATATAGAAGTTATCCAGTTCTTGATCAAGATAATAAAGTTATTGGAAGTATATCAAGATTCCACTTAATATCAGAAAACAGAAAAAAAGTAATACTAGTTGATCATAATGAAAAAGCCCAATCTGTGGAAGGGCTTGAAGACTCTGATGTATTAGAAATAATAGACCATCACAGAATTGCAGATGTGCAAACTGGACAACCTATATATTTTAGAAATGAACCTGTAGGAAGCACTTCAACAATAGTCGCTACCATATTCTTTGAAAATGGTATTAGGCCTTCTAAAAGTGTTGCTGGTCTTTTATGTGCAGCAATTATATCTGATACATTACTTTTAAAATCTCCTACCTCCACTTTAGTCGATGAACTTACATTAAAAAGATTAGCTCAAATTGCTGATTTAAATGTGGAAGAGTTTGCTAAGGAAATGTTTAAAGCTGGTACCTCTTTAGAAGGTAAAACTGCTGAGGAAATTTTCTATCAAGACTTTAAGACTTTTACCCTTAATAATTTTAAAGTAGGAGTATCACAAGTTGGTACAATGTATATTGAAGGCTTCGACTCACTAAAAGAAGACATGATAGATTTAATGAATAAAAAAGCCAAAGAAAATGGTTTTGCATTGGTTTTATTAATGCTAACTGATATATTAAATGGAGGTTCAGTATTAATAGCTGCAGGGGAACATAAAGAGATTATATCAAAAGCCTTTAATGTTACTCTAACTAATAGTGGTGTATATGTTCCAGGTCTTGTTTCAAGAAAAAAACAAGTTATACCACCTATTACAGTTGCAATGAACAAAATAAAATAATTTTTTTATATAAAACAGAGCATATACATCCCAGGAGTATATGCTTTGTTTTTTTATTACTCTTATTGCTATTAATACAACTATATCAATTTTTTATAATAATTGTAAGACTACAAATATAGTGAAAACTATAAAACAAATAGAGTAACTTATACTTAAATAATCCTTAATACATACATCATCAATTTTATTGCTGTAATCACCATAACTCTTTAGATGATGCATATTATCCCCATTATAATAGGAGTAAAAGTTAACAGACTCTGTATAAGCAGCTAAGATATCTACGTTAAGAAGAGGTATTCTCCATAGATTACTTATGTAATCCCCTTTAAATTTCACCCTTAAATTTCGATTTCTAAAGATATAAATTGTATATAGAAATAATTCTGCAATTACTGATGGAATTATGCTGGCAATAGATACAATTTTACTTATTATATTTAAATCCTCATCCATCCCTAAATTGTAGAGCAATGTAAATATAATTCCTGCACCATTACCAAGTATTGCAATATAGAATAATGGAGTAATGAACCCGCATATGAGTGCTCTAGATATAGTTGATATAGTATCATAAAAATGCTTTTTCTCAGTGTGATTTAGATTTTTTCTCTCTGTATTACTTATATCTATTACCATAAAAGCGGTGATTGCATTATATACTTGATTATCTTTTATTAAAACAAGCCCAATATATATAAAAATTGCTACGAAAAAATATAAAAATTGTAACACATATATATTTTCAATTTTCTTCTTTATTTTTAAATTAATAATGTTAAATAATCTTTGCCTATCTAATTTCCAAAGTAATATACTAAGTAAACATCCAACTAAATATCCTATCCCCATTTTTATTCCTCCTAGATCATATTATTATGTACTTTACTAATAATATATGAGAAATACTCTTTAATTAAAACTATTTTTGATTATTATTTTACAATATAAAATAGACATACCAATATAAGTACATCTATCTTAAGAATAGAGAACAATAAATCTATTTTTGTAGATTATTCGCCATTTGCCACATTTCGTCTGCAGTTTTTAGAGTAGTTGAACTAAGCTGAAAAGCTCTCTGAGTTACTAGCATCTCTGTCATCTCTGTTGCAATATCAACATTGGATTGCTCTAAGTACCCTTGCATGACTGAATAATCTTTACTTTGTACCATAGTCGCACCTAACTTGGGCGCAAATAAATTATCTCCTATAGATATCATTGAATTATCTCCTATAGCATTTGATATTTTTATTTTTCCAACAGACATTGACGTATTACCTTGTTTTATAGATACGATCCCATCTACATCAACTTGAAAATTGTTCTTATCAAATTTATAAGATCCATTCACCTTATTAATATTATTACCCTGACCATCAAGTATGCTTAATCTATTTCCCTTATCATCAACTATAGTTCCACTTGCATCTGTAAGAAAATTACCTGCTCTTGTATAAGCCTTGCTATTATCCGCCTGAATTACTTCAAAATATCCGCTGCCGTCTATAGCTAAATCAGTTGGAAGGCTTGACTGTGTGAGCTGACCTTGCGTAGTATCTCTTGTCCATTCACCTATGCGAGTTCCAGTACCATTTTGCAATGCCGTTTTACTTGCAGCACTAGAAGTTACTGGATATCCTTTTCTATCAAGTGTCTCGTAAACAAGATCTTTAAAATTTGCATCAAGTTTCTTGTATCCATTAGTATTTGCATTAGCAATATTATTTGATATAGCATCTAACTTTTCCTGTTGGGCTGCCATAGAACTTTGAGTATTCCATAAAAGTCTTAACATTTTAATGCTTCCCCTCCTTCATTTATATGTTTTATTTCACCGTGCCTACTTCATTTACTGCTTTTCCTAAAGTCTCATCAATAGCCTGTATAACTTTTTGATTACTTTCAAAGTTTCTTGTAATTGTCATCATATTTACCATCTCAGCTGAAACATTAACATTAGATTTTTCTAATGAATTTTGTTTAACAGTAATATTTTGGTTTTGCATAGGACTCGCTGCATCATACAAATTATCTCCAACTTTTTTAATGGTCTTATAATCACTAAAATCTACTGTTGCGAATTTATATTGACTCACACCGTTAACCGATACATTTCCGCTATTATCTACTTGGAGTTTACCATCACCAACATAAATGGGTCCTAATGCATTTGTTGCTTTATCTTTACCTAAAACCTTGTCTCCGCTATCAGTTACTAAATATCCACTTCCATCAACATGAAAATCACCACTTCTAGTATAATAATCTTTTGTAGTAATGCCATCATTTCTTTGCACTGTAAAAAAACCACTTCCATCTATTGCAAAATCCGTAGTTTTATCCGTTGCTTGAAGAAGGCCTTGACCAAAATACGTGTTTAAGTCATCTATTTTACTTCCCATACTTAATGATCCAATAGTATTCTTAGTATTTTTACCATTTACGATTTTATCATAGTTTTGTATCAACACATCATCAAATTTTTTAATAGAAAGGTTATCGCTTTTAAAACCGTTTGTATTTGCATTTGCTATATTGTTAGTTACTATACTTTGTTTAGCTTCTCCAGTTATCATTCCAGTTACTGCAGTATAAAGACCTCTAATCATTTCCCCACGTCCTTATTAGTTATTATTGGCATTTCATCAGGATAGCGCATGCCATATCCCCTAGCCTTAATCTCAGTTTTACCTTTACTCATTTCATAATTTATCTTGGCACCGCTTAATATAATACAAGCCAAAATTAACCCTATTCCTATACCTATTAGAAGTTTTCTATCACTTAGAAAGTCTATTAAATTTTTTATTTTATGTATAAATTCTTTATTAATAGTACTTCCCCCTTACCCAAATGCAATATTTCTGAAATTTCATCTAATGATAAGCCCTCACAAAATAGCCTTTTTATCTCATCAACCTTTTGGCTAGTAGCATTTCGTGGTTCTTCAATAGGACTTATAATACTAGGCTTATCCATAATTATATCATCATTATTTTCTTCTATAATAATTTTATTTTCACCTTTATCCTGGGTCAGTTCAGCTCTTTTAATTGTTTTATTATTTCTTTCTATGTCCTCTTTTAATTTCATTAGTTCACTTTGAAGTTCCAAGATGTTTTCAGAAAACTCTCGTCTAAGTTCTCCTATTATAATATCATTATCATGTATATTTCCCATAGCATTCCCAAGCACTCCATTAAAGGACTTATTCTGCTTTTTTATTGCTAAGACATTAAGTATTATAAGAATTAATCCAATAAAAATTAACAAACCGGTCATATAATCCACTCCAAATTTTATAAATTGCATCATCCTTATTAGATGATTTTAATCTAAATCATATTTAAGTTTTACTAGGGCTTTCCTTAGGTTTACAAGGGCCCTGCTGTGTAGTTGACAAACTCGTGATTCAGACACACTTAAAATGCTTCCTATTTCCTTTAATGTAAGACCTTCATAATAGTATAGGGTTAAAACCAACTTGTCCTTCTCCTTAAGGTTTTCAAGCCCCAAAACCAAATACTCTATTTGCTCTTTTTCCTCGAGGGCCTTTTCTGGACTTGGACTCCTGTCATCTTTAATTGTGCCGCTAAGTGGCATGTCATCGTCGTCAGAAAATATTAAATCTTCAAGTGAAACTATGGATATATAATTTATATTGTTCTCAATATCACTTACTTCAGCAAGTGTAATTCCCAATTCTTTTGCGATTTCAATAGTTGTTGGTTCTTTATAGAGACGTTTCTGAAGTCTCTCTATAGCCTCATTGTACCTATTAAGTTTATCCATAGCGCCCTTTGAAATAGGGCTATTACGCCTTAGTTCATCAATCATAGCACCTTTTATTCTTATTGATGCGTAACTTGAAAATTTCATACCTTTAGTTGAATCAAATTTTCCTAAAGCATCCATAAGTCCTAGCATGCCATAACTAATTAAATCTTCATATTCAACATATTTAGTTTTACCAATTATTACCCTAGATGCAATATATTTAACTAAAGGTATATGTTTTTTTACAATTTTCTCGTGTAGATCAGTTGGTTTAGCTATGGACATATGACGCCTCCCTATACTTTTTTCAATTGCTCTCTCATAAGCTTAAAAATATATTTAATAATTTTTTCCCTAGTTGAGTTATCTATAGAATCAAGGCTCAGGCCACAAATAAACCTACTATCAATATCTTTTATAATTCTCATTACCTTACCCACTATAATTATGTCTTCATCATTAACTAATAATGAGACCACAAGAAAATCATTAAGCTTTATCTCTTCAGATATCTTTACCTTCATACCACTACCACTTAAGTCAACTAGTACAGCTTTTAAATATTGACTCACATCTATTGTTTTAGGATTAGTTTTTTGCTCGCGCTTAATATTTTTGTACTTAACAGTTTTTATTAATGGTACTCTAACATATTTTCTTCTCTGTATTTTTTTAATTTCCTTTGGTTTTGATATAAGTAACATAGGTATATTTTCAAATTTACGTCCTATAACTGTTGACTTAAATTTATATAGATTTTCTTCCTCATAATAAATTACATCTATAATAACGCCATTTGACAATGGAAGATATTCTCCTGAATTAATAGGGATACTAATTGCTATATAGCTCTCTGTTTCATCTTGTATGTTGCTATTAAAATATCTTTCGTCAATTAATATTTCTAATTTTTTATTTACCTTAAAATCAACTTTAATCAATTTCCCCAACCCCTTATGAAAAGATGCTGAAAATTCTTTTAAATAACCCCTCTACTCCCATGCCACTATATTCATCTTTCATTCCTTCAATTTTACCTGCTATACTGTTTATGTCCTTCGCTGCCTCAGAATTAGGATAACTTACAATTACAGGTTGTTGCGCTCTTACTGCATAAGCTAGTTTCTTATCCTCACCGATCTTACCTAAATATTCTAATTTCATATTTAGAAATTTAGTAACAACATTATTAAATTTATTAAAAGTTAAATTAGCTTCATTGTTATCTAAGGATCTATTTATTATAACTTTCGCAGAATTTTTAATATTAAAATGGTTAACAGCCTTGAGTAAACTATACGCATCGGTGAGTGACGTAGGTTCTGGTGTTGTTACTATTACTAAATCCTCACAACAAGCGATGAATCCCAAAACGCTTTTATTTACACCAGCCCCAGTGTCCATTATTATATAATCAAGCCCCGTTAAAGCTGTAAGCTTATTTAAAAATATATCTCTTTGAATTTCTGTTAAATCTTCAACTTGTGTAAGGGCTGATCCACCTGGAAGAAGTTTAACACCAAAAGGTCCAGTTAAAACAACTTCCTCAATTTCTTTCCCTTTACATATAACATCAAATACATTATATTTCGACGAACATCCCATTAGAATATCATCATTTCCCATTCCTATATCTGCATCAAAAATCATAACTTTCTTACCCATCTTTTGTAGTGCTATAGATAAATTAACAACTATATTGCTTTTACCTACCCCACCTTTACCAGAAGTAACAGTTATTATTCTAGGCTTATTAGGTACTATGTTATCAGCATTTTCCACTGCCATTTGCCTTAATCTTTGTGCTTGATCTAACATATAGCATCCTCTCCTAATATAAGACTAACAATTCTATCTGCAGACAACTCTTTAATATCATCGGGTACATTTTGACCAGTTGATACAAAACTAATCGGTATTTTAGCACTTTCTAATATGTTAAGAATGGAACCATATGTGGAAGTTTCATCTAATTTAGTTACTATTATACTATTATAATGTAAAATCTGATATCCTTCAATAATATATTTAATGTCACTATTTTTCGTTGTAGCACTTAGCACTAATTGAATATTTTTCGTGTCAGCCTTTTCCACAAATGTTCTAAGTTCAGCAATTTGCATTCTATTTTTACTACTTCTTCCTGTAGTATCAATTAATACTACTTCGCATTCACTCATGCTCTCTATTGCATTTTCCATATCATTCATATTATATACAACTTTGAAAGGAATGTTCATAATGTCTGCATAAGTTTTTAACTGCTCTACTGCACCAATCCTGTAAGTATCTACAGTTATAAGTCCTACTTTCTTTTTCTCAACTAGAGCTAGCTTTCCAGCAAGTTTTGCTATGGTTGTAGTTTTCCCTACACCTGTTGGACCAACAAGCACTATTCTACCTTCTAATTTTGGGCTACTAACATTTATCATATCTTTTAATACCATTTTCAACTTTTCCAATTCACTGACCTCTAAGTCAATGTTTTTAACCTTGTTTATTATGTTTTTTATATTTTCACTATCAACATCATTTTCTTCTAATATTTTTTCTATATCGCTTTTAAGTTTATCAGGCCTATTAACATCTGCAAGCTCGCTAATCATAGTTTTCATTTTCATCATTTCACTCATTATGCTTTCTGAGCAATTATTACTTTGTGTTTCACTTTTTTGCTTCACATTTTCAGACTCGCTATGTACTACCTTGTTTTGTTCTTGAGATTTTCTCTCGTTATCTTTAATTGTATTTTCATGTTCTACAACTTTGTTAATTGCTTCTATACTACTCACTACTCCACGACTTACGACATTTTGCTCTTGGTTAACTATTTCATTTTCAACCGCAGCTGTTACTTCAATAATCTTACTTGTAAATAAACCTTTTATTCCTGGTCTACGGATTTTTCTTTGACTTATAATAACAGCATCAACACCTAGTTCATACCTTATCCTAGTCATGGCTTCGTTCATGCCATTGACTATATATCTCTTTATAATCATTGTAGAGTCACAACTCCTTCAGTTTTAATCTCAACCTCATTTGGTATTTCATTAAGAGAAAGTACGCAAACGCTAGGGAATACCATTTCAATTAATCGTCTAAACGCTGGTCTTATTTTCGGAGAAACTAAAATGACTGGTTGGTTATTATGAAAATAAATCGTGTTAATGTTACTCTTGATAGAGTTAAGTATCTTTCCTGTAGTTTCTGGATCTACTGCTGGAAAAGAACCTTGTATGGATTTTTGAATGTTGCTTGAAATAACATTTTCAACATCTGGTGACAAAGTAATGATAGTCATGCTACCATTCTCATCAACTAGTCCATTACAAATACTTCGTCCCAATGAAAAACGCACATATTCTGTTAGTACTTCTGTATCCTTAGTTATTCTAGCATTATCTGCTAGAGACTCGAGTATTGTCACCATGTCCTTTATAGCTACTTTTTCTTTAAGCAAACTCTGGAGAACCTTCTGAACTTCACCGATAGTCATAAGATCTGGTACTAGTTCATCCACTACGGTATCATATTTCTCTTTTACCGAATCTATAAGTATCTTAGTTTCCTGTCTACCTAATAACTCAAAAGCATGATTTTTAATAGTTTCTGTTAAATGAGTTACCATTACTGTAGTTGGGTCTACCACTGTTAACCCCTTGATTTCAGCATCTTCTCTTTGATCATTATTTATCCAAACTGCAGGTAATCCAAATGTTGGTTCAATAGTATTAATACCTTGAATAGTTATATCCTCAGAACTTGGGTCAATGCATAGGAGCATACTTGGCATTAACTCACCCTTAATTATTACAGTACCACGAATTTTAACTACATACTCATTTGTTTTAAGTTGCAAGTTATCTTTGATTCTAATTGGCTGAACAACAATTCCCATCTCTAAAGCACATTGTCTTCTTACAGAAGCAATTCTTTGTAATAAATCTCCTCCTGTAGCTTCATCTGCAAGTGGTATTAATCCATATCCTATTTCTATTTCCATAGGCTCTACAGAAATTAAATTCATTACGTTCTCAGGTTCCCTATTTTCTGTTTCATAAGATTCTTGTTCTTCACTTTCTGTTTGTAGTATCTTTTGATCTTTCTCATCTTTATTTAAGAAATAAGCACTAGTTGCCATTCCAAGCGATAACATTATAAAAACTACATGAGGCATACCTGGTATTGCAGCCAAAACTAATAATACAACTGATGCTAAAGCAATAACTTTTGGAAATGCTGTAAGCTGACTTGTTATTTGACTTCCTAAATTTACATTGCTACCAGATCTAGTAACTAAAATACCAGATGCAGTTGATATTAAAAGTGCTGGAATCTGACTTACAAGACCGTCTCCTACTGTTAACCTAACATAAGTAGTTGCAGCTGTTGCAATTGGCATTTTAAGCATTACAGCTCCTATAATTATTCCACCAAAAATATTAATCATAGTAATAATAATGCCCGCTATTGCATCTCCCTTTACGAACTTGGACGCTCCATCCATAGCTCCATAAAAACTTGCTTCATCCTGTAGTTTCGTTCTTCTCTCTCTTGCCTGTTCTTCAGTTATAACACCTGCATTCAGATCAGCATCAATACTCATCTGCTTACCAGGCATCGCGTCTAGTGTAAATCTAGCAGAAACCTCTGAAACTCTACCAGCACCATTCGTAATAACTACAAATTGTATAATGATTATTATTAAAAAAATAATTATTCCAACAACGTAATTACCTCCAACAACAAATTCACCAAAAGCCTCAATTATATCACCTGCATAAGCCTGTGTTAATACTAGCCTTGTAGATGATATATTTAATGCTAATCTTAAAAGTGTTGTGATAAGCAACAATGTTGGGAAAACTGAAAATTGCAAAACTTCTGTTGTAAACATTGTTAATAATAAAATTATAACTGCGAGTGTAATGTTAAATGCAATTATTACATCAAGAAGTGCTGGTGGTAATGGAATTATAATCATTAAAACTATCGCTATTACACCAAATGCAACTAAAACATCTAAATTACTTTTTATGTTAAACTTTGCTTTTTCAGCCACAAATATCATCCTTTACTTTTTTTTCTTAAGCTTATATACCAATGCTAGTATTTCTGCTACGACTTGATACATATCTGCTGGAATTTCGGATCCTATATCTAATTCCTTATATATTAACCTAGCTAAAGGTTTGTTTTCAATAATTGGGATATCATTTCCACTTGCTATCTCTTTAATTCGTATAGCCACATTATCTGCACCAATAGCGACAACAATAGGGGCTCCTTCCCCTCCCTGCTCATATTTTATAGCAATAGCTATATGAGTCGGATTGGTAATGACAACCGTTGCATCAGGTACATCCTGCATCATTCTACTCGATGCCATTTCTCTTTGTTTTTGCCTGATTTTTGATTTGATTTGCGGGTCTCCTTCTTGTTGCTTGTATTCTTCTTTGATTTCTTGCATACTCATTTTTAGTTCTTTGTTATGCTTGTACTTCTGATACGCAAAATCAATTATAGATATTATAAGCATAACTATACTAATCTTAAAAAATATATCTACAACTAAACTTCCAAATACTCCGAGTATTGCTTCTATCTTTAAACTTCCATATGTCATAATATCTAAATAATTACTCTTAATGAAGTTATAAGCAATAATTGATATAGTAGTAACTATAGCTAAATTTTTTATTAGATCAACTACTGATCTCATAGAAAAAATTTTCTTAAATCCACTAATAGGATCTAGTTTTTTCAAATCAGGTTTTAGTGGATCATTTGTAAATATAAAACCAGATTGCATTAAACTTGCAACAACTCCCATTATCATAATAGGAACCATGATTGGTAAAATTATAAGTCCGAATTTCATGAGTGATACAAGAAGCACAGTTTTAAAAGTATACTCTGTAAGCGTAAAATTTAAATAGTTATTTAAGAAAAGAATTAAAACGCTTTTTAAATTATCTAGAGTATACGCACCTAACGTAATCATAAGCATTGTTACTGTTAACAATGTAACAGTAGACGATAACTCCTTACTTTTTGCTACTTGCCCTTTTTTCTTTGATTCACTTTTCTTCTTAGGAGTAGCATCTTCTGTCTTCTCTCCACTATCTGCTGAAATAAAAATTAGTAAAGGTATTACTTTGTAAAATCCTTTAATTATATCTGGAATAGTATAAAAAGAATTTACTATTAAATTTAAAACAGCTGGCAATACTAAAGAGAAGCAACTGAGTCCTATTAATATTTTTATTGGCATACCTAAAATCATAACATTTAACTGTGGTACAGTTCTTGATACTAACCCTATACTTAAATCTGTTATTATAATTATTAATATAATAGGTATTGCTATTTTTAATCCAAGTGTAAAGAATTCTATAAAAATTTTCAGCATCATCATAGCTGTTTGTTGACTAAGTATAAACTTTCCAATTTCAACAGAATTAAATGAATCTATAATAGCCCTAATTAACATATGATGACCATCTACAACTAAGAACATTACTAGACTAATTCTGTAAAGCAATGTTCCAAGCAAAGTAACATTCTCATTAGATATTGGATCAAACATGCTCATCATAGAAAATCCAATTTGAAAATCCATAAGTTGCCCAGCCATTTGTGCTGAGTAAAAGCAAAATTTAGTTATATATCCAAGTGTTAGACCTGTCACAACCTCCGATATACAAAATATAATGAGGGTTGCGTTATTTGCAATTAAATTTACATTCCCATAATTAACTCCTGGTAAAATAATAAAAGTGAATAAAAAGCAAAATCCAACTTTAACCATTGCAGGAGCAGACTTAGGAAAGAAAACTGGTATACCTATAAAGAATGATGATATTCTTAAAAATACCATTATAAATCCTAAATAATAAGTAGCATTAGTCAATGCAATTCCACCTAACCTCCCATATTAGCAATAAGTTCAAAAATTCTAGTTGTAAAATCAACCATTAAGTGGAGCATCCAACTTCCCATTAATAAGCCAATTAGTGCTGCGGCGACTAATTTCGGCACAAAGGTCAGTGTTTGCTCTTGAATTTGAGTAGTAGCTTGAAATATACTTATTATTAGTCCTACAACAGTCACTACTAGTAAAACAGGAGCTGATACTAACAATGCAGTTGAAATAGCATCTTTTACTACGGTTAATACAATATTCTCTGTCATTTATTTCACCTCAACTAAAACTCATAATTAAAGATTTTACCAATAGATTCCAACCATCAACCATAATGAATAATAATAATTTAAATGGAAGCGAAATCATAACTGGTGGTAACATCATCATTCCCATAGCCATAAGAATACTACCTGTAACTATATCTATTATAATAAAAGGAATAAATAGCAAAAATCCCATTTCAAAAGCTCGCCTTAGCTCACTTATTATAAAAGACGGAACAACCGCATATAAAGGCACCTTATCGTAGGTAAGTTTAGGTTTTCCATTTGTAAGTACTACTTTACCCTTTGAATCAACTTCATTTTTAACTGTATCTTGTAGTTTTCCCACATCCAAAAAAAGTTTTAAATCCTTTGCCCTGGTCTGCCTTAACATAAAATCTCTCATGGGCTTGGACCCTTTATCGATGGCTACCTGCTGAGTTATTTTATTGTTCATATAAGGAGTTAATGCCTCACTGTTAACTTTTGCAAATGTTGGCGCCATAGTAAAAAATGTTAGAAATAAGGCAAGTCCAATTATAACTTCTTTAGGTATCGCTTGCTGAACACCTATAGCATTTTTAAATAGTGATAACACTATAATTATTCTTACAAAACTTGTTGTCATTATAAGTATTGATGGTAATAGAGTAAGTACTGTAAGAAGCATTAATAGCTTAATATTATCAACATATTCTTTTGGCGTATTTGCATTATCAACTGAGATATTAATTTTAGGTATTGGTAGTGTCTGTGGAGCCGCATTTACTACCCTTAATGTAGCTATCCCCATAATTACCATAACCAAAGCAAAAATAAACAAGTTTTTATTTTTTCTTTTCATCTTTAACTTCCTTTTTCAAAATATGTTTTTTAAATAGTTCCTTCATATCTTCATACTGAGGTAGCTCTTTAATGCTCTCAATATGAAGAATTTCTTCTTTAGGTAATTCAAACAAGGTCTTAATTTCCTTTGTACTTGATGACATTGCATATGCTTTATCACCAATTTTTACAACTACAATACTATTTTCCTTAGATAAAGAAATTCTATCTAGTACCTTCATATATCTACCATCTTGTAATTTACGGAGCTTACTGCCACCATACCTTAAAGATAAATATAATATAAATAACGTAAAAGGTAAAAATATTATTATTTTAAACATCAATATCAGAAATTGTCCATCTATCATTTTATCACCTGCTAATTACTATATTATTAAAATATATATGCGATATTTTTCCTTTTGTTAAAACTGGATTTATTCTAGTTATTAAATCACTCTTTATTGTAACAAGACCCGTTGAAGTAAAGTCTGCATTTTTCTTTGTCCTAAGATAGCTATTAACTATATCTCTAATAACTGGCTTTTCTGTCTCAAGTTCTACAGCTAGTTTTTCATTTTCTTCATATCCAATATAAACAGTAACTTTTATATACAGTAATCCACCGTCGTCTAAAAGATTTACTACGAATTCATCTAAGGAATAATTAGACTCAGTAACTGCCACAGTTTTTGTGGTTGCAGCTTCCGACTTGTTACCAAGAATATACATGCCAGCGAAGGCTCCACCACCAACTACAATTAATAATAATAGGACTATAATAACTAATTTAAAACTATTCTTTTTTTTTGGTTTTTCACTCATTTTGTATTGTCCCCCTTTTGATCTGCAACAATTAAAATATTTACTCTTCTATTTAAAGCTCTGTTTTTATCACTATTATTAGCCACAATAGGTTGGTATTGACCGTACGCAATTGATTTAAATCGTTCAGGATGAGTTTGACCTTTACTTGTTACAAAATATTCAAGTACTGAAAGTGCTCTATCAGAAGATAATTGCCAATTATTTTTATACTTTGCATTACTAATTGGTATGTTATCTGTATGACCCTCTATTACAATATCATTTGGAAAAGTAGCTATTAAAGCATTTATTGAACTTAGCACCGATTTACTCTTATCTATAATTTCTGCATTTCCACTTTTAAATATAATATTTTCTCTAAGTTGAATAATAACTCCCCTATCATCACTTTTTATTATTACTGTAGCTTCAAGTTTTTTGTTTTTTATAAAATTTTGCACCTTTTTATAAATGTCCTCAGTATTAGTGTTTGAGGTTGTAGTTGTAGTTGTAGTTGTAGTTGTTACACCCTCACCCACTAGTGGTGTTTCTCCACTCTTAACACTTGTCTCCAAAACACTCTTTCCACTCTCACCAGTTAATACCGATTGAAGTGAGGATGCAATTTGCTTAAACTTAGCTGCATCAACTGTGGAAAAAGAATATAATAATACAAAGAAAGTTAGAAGCAGTGTCATGGTATCAGCAAATGTAGCAATCCAAGCATCCGTTCTCATCTCTTCTTTAACTTTTTTTTTCCTAGACATTCTCTGTCACCTCAGCCTCCTTGACTTTATTTTCAATAAATTTAAGTCGCTCAGGAGGAGATAAATAAGATGTCAATTTTTCTTCAATAATTCTTGGATTTACTCCTAATTGAATTGCAAGTATTCCATTAATTATCATTTCACAACTATTTACTTCAATGCTTGATTTATAATTTAGATTTTGTGCCATAGGAACTAATACTAAGTTTGCAAGTAATGCACCGTAGAAAGTGGTTATTAATGCCTTGCCCATACCAGAAGCTAATGCTGATGAGTCACTTAAATTTGCAAGCATTTGAATAAGTCCTACAAGGGTTCCAATCATTCCAAATGCAGGAGCATAAGCTGCCCATGCTTTTAACATGTTGGCTCCATCCGTATGACGCCTTTCCATTTCATCAATTTCAAGTTCCATAATTTCCTTTATTATTTCAGGTTCTAATCCATCAACCACCATTTGAAGCCCTTTTTTTAAAAATTCATTAGTTAATACATCCATTTCATCTTCAAGAGATAAAAGTCCCTCTTTTCTTGCCTTTTGGGATAAATTTTTAAAGGTTTCAATAATCTCTGTACTAGATGATGTACTTTCTTTAAATGACTGAAAAATAACATTTGTTATTCTCTTCATGGCTGAAATCGGGTAAGCTATAAGCAGTGCTGCAAAGGATCCACCTACAGTAATTAGGATTGAAGCAAAATCATAAAAGATTTTTAAATTAGTTCCACCAGATGCCATTCCCCATACCGTTAAACCAGTCCCTACTACAATCCCAATAGTGGTCAAAAAATCATGCTTTTTCATATTGCTACCCCCTAAAACTCACCAGTAAATATCCTCTTTTTATACCTTACTACTTTTTCAATTACTTCTTCTGTATCCTCGATGACAATATATTTCTTCCCATTTACTAAAGTTATTAATGTTTCTGGCATCATTTCTATTTTTTCTATAACTTCAGCATTTAAGATAAATTCTTTTTTGTTAAAACCTGTAAGTCTTATCATGGGCCCTCCTATGATTTGCTATGTAGTTTAAGGTTGAAAAAATTTGGTAAGTCTCAAATACTTAAGGCATTTGAAACTTACTACAAATTTCAATTATATATTGATTTTTATACTATCTCTTTAGGCCTATAAGTTCCTGTAATATTTCATCTCCTGTAGTAATTGATTTACCTGATGCCTGGAAAGCTCTTTGTGCAATTATCATATCTGTAAACTGCTCAGCAAGATCAACATTTGACATTTCAAGCATTCCTTGAAGCATATCACCGTATCCACTGCTATTATCAGTGGTTGCTCCAGTTCCTGATCTAACAACAGGCACTCCTGAATTAGCCGTATTTTCAAATAAGTTATTACCTATTTTTTTTAGGCCTTCGGGATTACTGAATGATGCCATAGCAATCTGTCCAATTACAGCTACAGAACCATTCTGTAAATTAGCTTTAATTTCTCCATTCTTTTCTATAGAAAAAGTTGTTATTCTCTGTAATGAACCATCAGCAAGTTCTATTGAATCAGGTATTGATAATGGAATAAGTTTATCCGTATCTGCCGCTGGAACAATGGTACCATTTGCATCTACAAATGTTATAGTAGGTAAACCAGTAGTGACATCATATGATGTATTGCCAGCTATAGAATACCCCATAACCCTAGCTCCATCTGAAGTTAATAAGTGACCAGCATCATCTCGTATTAACGCTCCATCTCTTGTATATGAAACATCAAGTGTACTGGCTGCAGTTGTATCAATTGTATCATCCTTTAGAGTTACTTCACCATTTAGAGGACCCCTAGCAACCATTAAATACCCTTGACCATCCATAGCAACATCGAGATTTCTAGATGTTGGTTGCATCATACCTTGCCCTACCATAGTATCTATTCCTGAAACTTGTACTCCAAGCCCTACTTGCTTTGCGTTCACTCCACCTAAACTTGTTCCTGGAGCTCCAGCTTCATTAACATTTTGACTTACCATATCTTTAAATCTAACTCTTGAACTTTTAAATGCTGTAGTTCCTACATTAGCGATATTATTTCCTATAACATCCAATTTCACCTGATTTACCTTCAATCCACTTACCCCAGAATAAAATGATCTTAACATAATAAAACCTCCATTTTTTTATTTACTATAGCTAAACTGTAATTATAATTTTTTATTTATCACTTTGCTTCTATCCTTCCACAAAGTTAGGCTCCCTATAAAGGTCCGGCCTATATCATAACTACACTATCTATATTTGTTATTATTTTTCCTTGCCTTTCGTTTTTGTCCATCGCGGTGATTACAGTTCTATTTTTAATACTGGTAATCAAGGCCACATCCTTATATAATATTAAAGATTGTTTCACACCTTTACTATCTGCCATATTTATTCCTTCATTAATCTTTTTCATATCATCATCATTAAAATCAATGTTACGACTATTAAGCCTTTGCGCTGCATGAGAAGATATGGTAAAACATTCTTCTTTTCTTATCTTTATATCTAAAATTTTGTTAAAGGTACTTTTTTCCTTATTAGCGGTTTCTTCTTTATTAACTTTATCCCTTTTATTTTGAGAGTCTACATTCGAATACTCAATAAAGTCGCCAGTTGAGTATAGTTTACCGTTCACCACTCTATAAGACATATTTAGCATCACCTTACCATCTTAATTAATTACTTTTTCAACTTACTTTTGAAATGTCATCATAACTTATATCCTTAGTGACCTCTGCGTCATTTTCTTGATAAGAAATAGTTAACTTAATCCCATTAGCGTCTTTTGATATACTCTTAACAGTTCCTGAATATTTTTTGCCATCAGTTAAAGCTGAAGTCTCAACTTGTTTACTCATTAAACCTATAGCCGCCGCGAATGCAGTATTAACACTTGAAGACTCTAATTTAGTATCAGGCACATCTATAACATCTGATAAAGTATCAGCCGGGAAATCTTTTGTACTCCCATCTGCCAATTTTACAGCTATATAGGTTGCCCCTGAATCTTTATAAACTGCCTGGACAGTGCCTCCATATTGTACTCCTTTATCATCATAACTACTAAAAGCTACCAACTTACCCACTAAAGATGATGAGCTTGCGAAAGTCATGGTGCTATTTAAATTGCTCATTTGTTCCATAGATGCAAATTGTGCCATTTGAGCTACAAATTCTGTACCGTCCTTAGCATTAGTTGGATCTTGGTTTGAAAGTTCCGATGAAAGTATTTTTAAAAATGAATTTTGGTCCAGTCCATCCCCTTTCTTTACAATAGCGGTTCCTCTGCTAGTTGCCCTAGCTAAACTTGCCTGTTCTGCATTTGAAGCGGTCGTCACAGCAGTTGCCATTTTTATCACCCCTTAAACTCTTATTTGTATTTGTAGATAATTAAACAAATTTATTCACCTGATTTTCCTCTATAACATACTTATTAGTTATAGAAATATCTTCTTCTAAATCAGTTAAATCAGTATTTGTTTTTGAGTTATTATTTTGTCTGGAATTGTTATTTCTCCCACTGGAATCCTTACTAAAAAATGTTGAATCCTCATATATATTTACATCTAAGCTATGGATTTTAATATCCATATTTTTCAACCTATCACTTATATCTTGAATATTATGATTTAGCAAATTATAGGTGTCCTTATTTTGAGCAGAAATATTGGCCTTCATGATTCCACTTTCCATAGTAAGCTTAATTGTTATTTCTCCAAGTTCCTTAGGATTCATTTTTACTATTAAATCCTTAATATTATTAATTTCCATAAATTCTATATTTTTAATTACGTCTACTTCAAAATTGTTTTTATTAATTGTTATATTAGACATTCCTACTTTAGTTGTATCTACAGTCTTTACAACTTCAAATTGACTCATAAAATTAACTACTTTTGATATTTTCGTTTCATCTTTATCTTGACCAATCAAATTATTAAGAAATTTATCCTCGAAAGATTTATTTCCTGAAGATTTGTTATCTTGCCGTGCATCACTTGAGCTCTGTTTTAGATTTATAGGAGTAATTTCAGAGATCGTCTTTGTTCTATGCTTTATCGATTTATCATCATTACTTCCACTAAAAGTTTGATAATTGATAACTTTTAATGATTTCAAATCACCTTTTACATCCTGTACTTCAGTAGTTAAATTCTGTATCACATCAATTATTTGAGTAGAAGAACCATCATTACCTCTCGATTTTTGAACCAAATTTACTATTTCAATAATTCTATTGTTCAGCAATGTTTTCGTCTCAGGTGGTAACTTTTCTACTCCTACCAATTGCTCCAAATTAATTAAATTAAGTTTGTTTTTGCCATTATTAGTAATGATCGCTTTTTCTACACTTTGAAGCATAAAGCTCAAAGCTTGTAATACTTTCTGAATTTGCACCACTTCTTCAATAGATTTATCATTTCCTACCAATTGTTCTGACGGTTTCTCTGTATTTTGTTTTAAAACATCATTAGCTACCTCTACAAAATTTATTACCTTGGATCTTAATTTATTGTTATCTAAAGATTTATTCAAATCTACAGAGGGTTTATCTTCCACTGTGGGGTTTTCATTAACTACTTTTAATAAGCTTAATTCTCCCTTTACCTCATTAACTTGAGTAGTTAGTTTCTGTAGTACATCAAGTATTTTTGGCGAAGTCTCATTATTATTTTTTGATTTTTCAATTAAATCTACTATTTCATTAAGGTTGTTTTTTAGCAAGGTTTTCGTCTCAGGTTGTAATTTTTCTACTCCTACCAATTGTTCCAAGTTAATAGAATCAAGTTCATTTTTGCCATTATTAGTGGTGGTTGCTCTTTCT